>NZ_AUYB01000100.1 GCF_001625655.1 Pseudoalteromonas luteoviolacea DSM 6061
TGATTTAGTTGCGCAGAACATGCCTTAGAAAATATAGATTTTGGAATTTAAAGGACTATGAATATGAACTCAAAAATACAAAAAATTGAATTAACCTACCCCACAGAAGAAAACTTTATTGCTTCGGCTGGTAACTTGTACCGAACAATAGCAACAGGCACACAAACCAAAGAACGTTTTTCGTTATTGTTGTCAATCTTGGAGCCAGGCCAAGGTGGGCCACTTCATACCCACACTTTTGAACAAGAGTCTTTTTACATATTAAAAGGGCGTTTAACCGTTTTCGACGCAGAGCAACGGTTTTCAGCTCCTTCAGGAACTTTTGTTTTTTGCCCAGAGGGAGCGAAAAGGGGGTTTCGCAATGAGACAAAAGAGCGCGTTGAAATGTTGATATTTTATACTCCCGCGGGCATTGAAAAAATGATTGAAATGGATGGTACACCTGTCCAATGTTTAGAGAATTACCTCTCGCAATCGGATTCAACTGAGTTGGCATGTCCCGCGTTAAATCAACAATTTGGGATTGAAGAGCTTTAGCTTTGAAAATTAAATAGGAGTGTTAAAAGTTGAGGAGTGTTTTATTTTACGAAAGTTGCCCATATTATGAAATCTCTCAGACAAATTTTAGGATGCTTTATGATTGACTTACGTTCTGACACGGTTACGTTACCTTGTAAAAACATGCGCAGATTAATGAGTAATGCGATGGTCGGCGACGACGTTTACGGGGATGATCCGACAGTAAATGAATTAGAGCACTATAGCGCAGCTATTCATGGTTTTGATGCATCTTTATTTGTTACATCTGGAACACAGGCTAATTTGTTAGCGATTATGGCCCATTGCGACAGAGGCGAGGAGTATATTTGTGGTCAAAATGCGCATAATTATAGGTATGAAGCAGGTGGCGCAGCAGTACTTGGTTCGGTACAACCCCAACCAATAGAAAACGAGGCCGATGGTACAATCTGTCTTGACAAAATTCGTGCAGCGATAAAACCCAATGATTTCCATTTTGCTAAAACAAAAATGTTGAGCCTTGAGAACACCATAGGTGGCAAAGTCCTCGGGTTAGATTATTTAAAGTCAGCTAGATCACTTACTAAAAAGTTTGGATTGAAGTTACATTTAGATGGTGCGCGAGTTTATAACGCTAAAGTTGCTCTTGATGTAGAAATAACAGAGATAAGTAAGCAGTTTGATACGATGACAGTTTGCTTGTCTAAAGGTCTTGGGGCCCCAGTTGGCTCTATACTTCTGGGTGATGAGGAGTTTATTGAAAAAGCTCGTCGGATAAGAAAAATGCTGGGTGGTGGTATGAGGCAAGCTGGTATTTTAGCTGCTGCCGGTTTGTATGCACTAAAAAATAATGTGGAGCGGCTGGCAGAAGATCATGCTAACGCGAGTTATTTAGCGCAAAGGGTAAACGAGTTGCCCGGTTTTGACAGTTCAAAATATCAAGTTCAGACTAATTTGGTATTTCTTGATGTTAGCGAAGAGGTGGATATTGCAAGTTTTTCAAAGGCTATGTATGAGCAAGGAATCAATATTACTCCGGGCTATCAGGGGATGCGTTTAGTCACACACTCAGGTATTAGTCGTGATGATATTGATGTGTTTATAGATAAAGCCAAAGTTTACTTTAATTGCTAACTTACTGGTTGCGAAATAGCCACTGAATTCTCACTTTCATCGGTGGCTAGCGTCAATGTAAGCGAGCAAAAATCATATTAGCAAAGCTCTTTGCATCATTCAAAACGACTAAAAGGTAACAATTATACTTTTTGAATCAAGTAAACGCTGGTGGAGTCATTCGCTTTTTATATAAAACAAATGTCATATGAGTACACTTACCACATAGCATATACTGTTCATGAGCTTGCTAAGCACTCTACTTCTATGAGTCGGTCTATCCTTATCTCTTCGTTTATACTTCTCCTTTGCTGGCGATTAATTCGACAGAGCCATTGATGAATTAGAAACATGCAACGAGTTCATTTACTGAACTGTGGCTGTAGTTGAAAAACTTAATTCGAGTTTTTAATGGGTTACAACAATAATTTTGAATTTTTACTTTTTCATGCAGTCGTTCGGATATTCTTGAGCTCTGTAATTAAGTTGTGAAATTGTTAATTTAATGAAATTGTAATTTTACAATTTGTGCTGATTTTCCTAATATGCAGACGCACTCGAAAAACTACTTCCGAGTGTAATAAAATGAATTATAAGGAAATTAAGAATGAATATTTTAAAAACGTCAATTGTTTTGGCTGCACTTACCGTTACTTCTGCTGCCCAAGCAGCTGCACTTGGTGTCAGCATCAATGAACAACCTCGTCCTGGTTTGCCTCAAGCGCGTTGGACAACTGTTACCGTGGGCGACACGTATACACAAAACCAAAATGCAAAATTTAATTACAGTGTATCCAACTACACAGTAAATTTAACTTGGACAACAAATACCGGTGCTACGGGTGGTTGTAATATTTACTATGATGTGAATAAAGACAATTCAACGAAGTTTGAAGATCAAGTTGCGAAACGTCGTTATGACACAACTAAAGCTATATTAACTAACTTAAAGCAGGGTGATGAGCTTTTCATTCAATCGGCTTTTGGCCGAGATGGAGATCCTTGCGAAGTGACATTAAGACATAAAATCGGATTGTAATTTATTGAGTGGCGCAGTAACTGCGCCACATGAAATCTGGTTGGTGGCAAGCAATAGTATGCTTGCCACTGTCGCTAGGGTTAAGTCATTGTTGAAATGCTCGTGTCCTAGACTAGTTTAAAGCTTATATTTAGTGCCCTATTCAGAGTCTTGAATTGGCAAAAAATCAAATCCTAACTCTATGTATGGACTAAATTCTTTTTCATTTGGGTTAAAGTTTGTTTCAGCTTTATAAGTTCTATATTCGTTCAATTGTTCTGGCATATGTGCATAACCATTAAGTCGTACCGAAAATTTAGTTTGCTTTTCAAACTCTATTTGCTCAAGGTCGAGTGCATCACCAAACTGAAACTTAGGCAAATGTCCTTTGATACCACCATTTACTTGCCAGTAAACAGGTTGCTTGTACATGCGAAATAGTTCAAAAGACCATGTTGATGTTTTTATTCGTTCATCGAGCAAGCTGAAATCAAAGGAAAAACTAAATGAATTATTGAGATCACCTAAAACAAACTGTTTAGCTGTATCAAAGTTAATGTCTGTAGGCATTGAGTCAAAGTGGCCACTGTTTTCAATCTTGGACCTTAAGTAGCTGAACATACTGATTGAGTAAGTGTCTAAATTAATGGCATCAGTCATTTGAGTTCTGTAGTGATGACTTTCGAACATTGTTGGGAAAATGAAATTTATCTCATCAGTCTTAAAAGCAAGTACTGTGTGATACTCACCCGTCAGGTTATTTTTTTGGTAAGCGTTGATCCCATTGTTTTGTGCAAATGATGAGCCACTGGGTGGTGCAACTTTCACACCTTGATGTGTGAAGTGCTCAGGCAACAGTTTTACGCTCTCTTGGCCTGCAACTGGTAAGAATTGTGCGCCTATTGATTGAGTGCCATCTTGCGAAGAGACGATAAAGTTAAAAGACTTATCACTTTCACAAAAACTGACGTTAAAATTGCGCCCGTTTACGTATTCTGCAGAAAGTGTGAGGTCTTTTGTTCGCTCGTATTGTAGCTTGTGGTTAGGGTAAGTGCTTAGCAATTCACTCACATCTAGCTTATATGATTGACAGCTGTTCTGACTTTCTGGAACGGGGGTATCTATACAATTATTTGCTTTGCTAAACCAATCAGGTTTAGTGAATGATATCTTACCTAAGTTAACCCCACCTTGAATATTTTGATAGGTATGAATGTAACGTTTTTCTTCGAGGTCTTCAGATGCAGGCTCAATAAGAGAAATGTGCAAAGCGTCGTCAGGTATTTCTGCCTGAAACTCACCATTTTCAGGGGTCTTGCTGATCGCAACAACCTTGCCTTGCTCATCATGAAATAGGACTTCTACATTAGGTACAGGTTCGTATCCCGAGCAACTTTCACGCTGTGTGACTAGCTTGACTCTGCTTTTTTCTGAAGCTTCAGTATTATCTTCGGATGGCTGAGGGTTGTTGTCCGAAGATGTTCCAGTACCATTTGGTGTGGTAGAGCTTGAATCACTATTGGAGCTATTGTTGGTAGGGTTTTCAGTTTCGCTAGAAGGGCCACAGCCAGTAATTGCGACTACGCTAGCAAGTATTATTGTGCTGCTAAAGATGTTAAACATTTTCATCATTGATCACTAAGGTTTGTCTTGCTCGTGACAAGTGTTGCTGAGCAAAAATTACAGGTTAAACTTTAAAATTGATTATTATTTTACCAAATGCAATAAAAAGTGCATTGTATTTGTTCATTCTATCCAAAGTACAGTACCAAAATACCGCTGTTAATTCAGGTATCCTTATGATGAAAAATGCTATGGACATGTCTAAGCCTTTGAAATAAATCTAAAGAGTAATGTGTAGGGCAGTACGTTGGAGCATGAGAATAAGCGTTGATTGACTACCATTATATTAGTATAAGCCTATGATAATAAATAATATATTTTTTATTGGGTCGATGTTTTGTGTAGCTTTGGTAGACTACTTTTAGTAAATGAATGTAAACGGCAGGTCTAAAATTTAGTTTTTTTTGGCCGAATACTGATGCTCTCCATAATTCTTTATTACGGTTTTAAGTTGATGAGAGTATTACGATGTACTCCATGAAATATATGGAGAGATACGATGAAGAAAAAATTAATATTGGCGGTAATCGCGACGTTGGGTTTCAATGTGCAAGCGGCTAACCTAAGCAAAACTTATCTAGAAATTGGTTATTCTCAAACAGATTTAGATGAAGCTGATTATGATGCCACTGGCTATAAGGCTGGTGCGGGTTATGAGTTTGAAAATGGTATTTACGTAGGTTTTAACTATAAAAGACAGAAAGATACACTAAGTATTTTTCTGAATGAGACGGATGTTGAATTTGATGAAAACCTGTTAGAAGCAGGTTATATCATACATGAATCCCAAAATGGTCGATTCGCTATTGGCGCTCAAGTTGGAAAAATGGATATAAAAGCTGATAGCAATACAACGGAGTTCGACTTAGCAAGGGTTTATACTGAGTATGAGCACAGTTTTAACAAATATCTTTCTGGTTTCGCCCAGGTAGGGTATGAAAATTATGATGCATCAGATGTATCGAAACGAGATGGCGCACGATTTGGCGGTGGACTCAAAGCGCATTTTGGATCGTCCAGCATCAGCTTAGAGTATTTTAAAGGTGATGATTTTGATCAGTCAGCATTGATGTATAGGTACTCCTTCTAATTTTAGGAAGCCACTAAATTATGCCCATTTGGAGAGTGCATGCTTTCCAAGTGGGTAATTTGTCTATATACAGCGCCGTTTAACATTTACCGAATGAAAATTTACCGTTTGGCTCTGGCTTTTTATTTCACTCTCTTTGTTTCATTATTGTTCTTCATTTTATAAGGTCTTTAATAGTGGCTCCTAAGCATTACACTAAAAGCACTGCCACTTAAGCCGCAATGGTTGGAAGAAAGTCAATTGAAATCAAAACAGGAGTTTTAGTTTGAAAACTATAGGTCTAATAGGTGGGATGAGCTGGGAGTCTACGGCAAGTTACTATCGATTTATGAATGAGGGAGTAAAAAAGCGATTAGGTGGTCTTCACTCTGCAAAAATAGCGATGAAAAGTGTTGATTTTGGACCAATAGCGAAATTGCAAGCACGTGGAGAGTGGCAAGTTATGGCCGATATGCTCGGGCAAGAAGCCAAAGATCTAGAGCGTGCAGGCGCAGATTTCATTCTTATCGGTACAAATACTATGCATTTGGTTTTTGACCAAGTTGCAGCCCATGTATCAATACCTCTAGTGCATATTGCTGATGCAGTGGCTGAACAATTGAAGCAAGACGGTATTTCTAAAGTGGGTTTGCTTGGCACTAAATTTACCATGCAGCAACCTTTTTATAAGAATCGACTTAAAGAAATGTTCTCTATCGACGTTGTTGTGCCTGAGTTATCAGACCAAGACATTGTGCACGACATAATTTACAACGAATTATGTGTTGGAGAAATTTTGGCTGAATCAAAGAATGCTTATCTAGAAATTATTTCTCGCCTTCAAGCACAAGGCGCACAGGCTGTGATTTTAGGATGTACTGAAATCGCACTACTTGTTAATAAAGGTGACACAAAACTTCCACTTTACGATACCACCATAGTTCATGCCGATAAGGCAGTAAAATTGGCATTAGAATAATAATTACAGTGATTTAATGTTCTAATGGTAGATAGCTTTATAGATTGAACTTGTTATCATGTAACAAAATGATAATAAAAAATTCATTTTATAGAGCTTTAACTTAATTTTTATGTAAAAATTGCTCCGTTTTAAAAGGAGTAATTATGAAAATCAAATATCTATGCAGTATTTTAGCTTCAATGACTATCTGTTCTTCGGCAACCGCGTTCACTCAGTTAGGTGGCGCAGGAGTTATGCCGATTGGACATGAATGGCTAACACGTACATCAGCACTTGAAGTGATGGGTCAAGATACGAAAGTATCTGATAGCGACGACCCTAGGCTAGGCTGGAACAATGGCCTCGCAAAAGCCATTGAGTTAAATGTAGCTCAAGCAGAAGTAGCCAGAATATTATCTAATCAAAACGAAGATGGTACGTATTGGTCAGGTTACGATGCTATTTATGCTGCCATAGTGGGAGAAAGGTGGGTTGACATAGCAGGGTTTAATGTCACGAACGCAAGCACGGACCCTACAGGACCAAATTGTTTTAATGCAGTCGCCCAGGAACCTGCTGATTTGCAACAAGACCACTTTATGCGCCGTTATGATGACATTGGGGGTATTGGTGGTGTCAATGCAGCAAAAAGAGCGCAAATTAGGTTTATTAATCATTTCATAAATGCAGCCACAGCTGAGTCAAAAAAAATCAAAGTCTGGGATGGTGGCGGATATGCACAAGCGGTAGAAGTTGATCACAACTACTTCTTGTTCGGTCGAGCAGTTCATCTTTTCCAAGACTCCTTCAGTCCTGAACACACTGTAAGATTGCCAGCAGATAATTATGAAAAAATATGGCAAGTAAAGGCATATCTGTGCTCTGAAGGTGCAGAGCAGCATACTCATGACACCAAAGAAGCGTTAAATTACCAAAGTGGTGACGTAATTTGGAAGCCTGAGTCGCGTGGGGAAACGGGTTGGCAAGCGTATAAGCCAAGCAACATAAAGCCAGTTGCGTTAGTTTCTCTTGAAGCGAGCAAAGATCTTTGGGCTGCATTCATTCGCACCATGGCCCTACCTTTGGAAGAGCGCCGTGCTAAAGCGCAAATGGAAGCGCAGCAGTTAGTGAATAATTGGTTGTCGTTTGATGAGCAAGCTATGCTAGCTTGGTATGAAGATGAGGCAAAACGAGACCATACTTATGTGCTTGCGCCGGGTGAGTCTGGTAAAGGCAAGACCTTAATTCAATGTATGGAGGAGTTAAATGTTGGCACGACAGATCAATTAGCTCGAGTTGCTCAGCTAGAAGAAGAGCGTAGACATTGTCTTTACAATATTGAAGCTGAAGAAGGCTATTCAGATGTCAATGACCCTTTAATTAATATGCCTTATAACTGGAAATGGAGATCGTTGACTTGGAAAACCCCACCAGCTGATTGGCAACCAGCACAACTGGAAGCTGATACAGGTGAAGTGGTAAAAGTAACGAGCATGCTAAATGGTCATGCAATCAGTGATCGTGGAAATACTGCAAAAAACCAAGAGTTATATTTAAGTGCTCAGGCCCCTTTGGCTTTTATAAAAGTTGAGTCAGCGCCAAATACAGCTTACTTTCGTACACGAGACAACGCCAGGTTATTCCTGAGCTACAAGAGTACCTCAAGTGGTGATGCAAAGTTGTGGACTTCACCAAACCAAGCTGCGTTTTATCTTGAGCGACAGGGCTCAGCCGTCAATCTTAAAAATACATACTGGCAGCAGTATGTTTGGGCAAACCCATCAACAAGTCAAGTTCACTTGACGCGTGCTGGAAAAGCACATAACACCAATGCACAGTGGCAACTAGAGTCGCTTTAGTTGGTAACTAACCCAGAGTGCCAGAAATAGGCACTTTGGGTCTATCAATCAATAGTATAAGTAAGAGTCACAGTGACATTGAGGGTCGTCTTTTAGCTCATCAATGTGCAAATCCACTTTGCTCTGATTTTTCTCATCCCAGACAGTTACCATACTATGCTGTTTGTCTACCGAGAGCACTTCTACTGGGTGTTCATGATATTCTAGCCACTCACCTTTTCGAATTTCTTCAATGTTCATAATTGAGCTCCAAATTTTCGACAATAATTGAGTTTATAGCGTGTTATTGTGCTGTCGAAATAAAGTTGTCATTTACAGAGGTATTTGCATTTAAAGTGTAGAAGGAAGGTGTAAAAAAGCCCAGTATAAAAGGTGATCCTCCTGGGCTTTGGTCGTTAGTTTTCTGGTGGCACGACGTATTAACTTCGTGCAAAATTAAGTGCTTTAGAAGTTGTACGCGACACTAAATTTGATGCTGCGAGGGAGTATATAACGGCCATTGGCGGCGGCTGGGTTTCGTGGGTCTCCCTCGGTAAGGCCTTGTTCATCGGTCAGGTTATCAACAGATAACTGAAGCTGAACTTGCTCCATTGGTTCTAGCGTTATACCCAAGTCGATTTTTTCATAGCCATCTAAAACGGCATTTGGCGTATTCTGAATATCGCTAAAGCGAGAGTCGACAGCTGAAATGGTACCGTAAACTGTTGCGAACATGTCGCCAACTTCAAACTCATAGCTTGGAGTTACACGTAGTTGCCAATCAGGTATACGTTGAGACTTGTTCCCTGTTAGTGTGCTGTCCGGGCTTTCTGCAATTTCGCTGTTCTGCCAAGTACCATTCAAATTAATGCTAAACCCAGAGTCATGGTTATAGTTGAAGTCCAACTCGATTCCATGGGCTTCTGTGGTAAAGCGTTTAGCAGGAAGATCGGGACGGGTTGAGAAAGACTCGCCTTTAACTTCGTTTGCGAAAAGTGTTGCAAAGAAGTCCATGTTTTCGCCCATGTATTTGTAACCGATCTCGCTTTGAGATACTTCTTTGATAAGTTGGTCGCCACTATTGTACGTGTCGTAATTGTCTCTAAAGTCGTCAAAATACGGCATTTTGAAACCTTTATTGAAACGTACGAAGACACCACTGATATCATTTAGCTTGTAGTCAGCACCAACTGTCCACGAGGTTTTTCTCGCGCTATAGTCGACAGTTTTGGTAATTTTACCATCTAGACCTTCATCAACTGAATAATCAACTTCATGGCGCTCACTACGTAAACCTAAATCCAATGTAAGTTCGTCGGTTGCTAGGTAGCTTTGAGTGGTATAAAAAGCGACAGTTGTTGCATCACCAGTGCTATTTATATCGTAATTGAATCCACAGCCTTCAGTTGAATCATTGCAAGCGATCCCTGTTAGCATTTCACCGCCTTGTGCAAGCACATGGTAGGCAGAGTTACCTAAGCTCCACCAGTCTTTTGCAGATGTTGTTGCAGTGTATAAACCAAATGCGCTACTGATTTTTCCGAAATCTTTGCTAAACGCCAAATCATTTGTGAAAGCTTCAATATCTTTAAGTACAACCCAGCGGCCATAATCTTGTACCCGAGTGTCAGCGCTATAAACAGTACCAGTTGCCGCGCCGATGGCGCTTGTACCATTGTCGGCAACATCTGAGAGGTTTAATACATTTCCACCAGGAACAAGGCCATAGGTGTTCGCATCGCCTTGAGTAAGACTGAATCGATCAATAAAGTGCCAATCGTTACCTAGTTCAAGAGAGATGCTTCCGCCTGACACATGGCCTTTCCATCCGCGACCTTCAGCTAAATCAATATCAGCTTTTCCATTACCAGCATAAATAGTCGCTTGTCTGTTCAAAGAGCCTAACTGAGTAAACTCTGCATCTACACCTTGCTCATTCAGTGGGGTCGGTAGGTACCATGCACCGGTATCGTCAGTTTGTCGTGTATAGACGTTTATCTCGCCGTTTTCTAACTCTTTTGTTAGTTTGATCGTAAACTGATGACCTTTCTCAGAGGTAAATCCAGCATCGCGGATCCCTGATGAGCGTTTTATATATCCACCAACCATATAGTAGAAATCTTCGCTCAGCTCACCACTTAGCACGCCGTCAACGCGCTGCAGCCCGTAGTCGGATGTTGTGTATTTAAAAGTCCCTTCGGTGTCTGCTTGCCCTCGCTTCAAGCGAAAATTTGTAGTTAGGCCTGGTTGACCATTGGATAAAACAGGATTTGGACCACCGCGTAGGCCTTCCATCATCGAAATGGTTTCATCAATTCGAAATATGGATGAATTCTCTAAAAATGATAGCGTTGGAGCAGGGTAAACTGGTGAACCGTCAAGGCTAACTGTTAAAAAAGGCGCGTCACCACTTGAGGTAAAACCTCGCACATTAATATTTGCACCTGATTCACCACCTGAGCTTTCAACCCAAACACCGGGTATTGCTTTAAACAAGTCTGCTGTGCTTTTAGGTGCGAGACGTTCTATTAAAGATTCGTCTACATTTGTCACTGCGTAAGCGGCATCTACTTTGCGGATCCCCATTCCACCTGGGGTACCAGATATAATGATTGTTTCTACTTTTTCGTCAGTTTTTTTGTTTTGCTCTGTACTAGCTGCGGTTGAAAATGCCAACGCGGACATTACCGCCGCTGAAAGTACTGAATACTTCTTGCCTAAGTTCACAGGAGCTGCTCCCTTGGTTGTTCATGTGTTGTCATAATGGCTAACTGTACGTCAGCGCTGCTTCTCGCCACGATACGGAACAAATAATGGTATCTTGCTCAGTATAATTTTATTTGGTTTGCACTTGGCGTTATTCTAAAATAGATCTTAATGCAAACGTTTGCAATAGCGTTGTGAAGTATTTTTTTACTTGGCGTTTACCTAATTTGGTAAACGCTGTTAGGATTTTTTACTTAAGTTTAAGAACTAAGGCATACTAAAAACAATGAGTTAAGAAACTGATGGACGGCGCTGGCATATCATAAGAAAATAGCTTGAAAAGGCTACGAGTATACAGCTAGTGTTTACCTGAGTTAATTGTTTTAGTCTATATATAACAACAGCTTATTTATATTTAAGATTGAATATAACCTGTATTTTAAAGATGTGATGGATGTGTAATGCAACAAAAGAAACTAAAGTTGGCTGATTTAGCAAAAATAGCAGGAGTCTCTACTTCAACTGCATCTCGAGCACTGAATGACAATCCGCTAATCAAGCAAGAAACACGTGAGCGCATCCAAAAACTAGCCAAAACTCATAACTTTAGCCTAAATGCAGCAGCCAGTAGGCTAAGGCTGCAAAAAACGAAGGTCATTGCTGTTTTAATTAATCTTGACGCAGAAACTGAGCAATCCATTGATGATCCGTTCTTATTGAAGGTGGTGAGTGACATTAATCTGGCCGTTAATCGCCAAGGTTATGAGCTATTGCTTTCAAATTCTTACATGGCCGGAGAGGATTGGTATGGATATTTCATTGATGGCCGAAGAGCTGATGGGGTGATTGTTGTCGGTCAAGGTAAGCAGCAGGCTTCTATTGAACGGGCTTCCTCTGCTGGGATGCCTTTAGTTGTGTGGGGAGATCCCAAAACTCAGGCTGGCTACGTGATTGTTGGGAGTGACAATTTTCTAGGTGGCCAAGTAGCGACACAACACCTGCTTGACAAAGGCTGTAAACAGCCGCTGTTTTTAGGCGAGCCTGAACATGCAGAACTCGGGGAACGTTACAAAGGGTTTTGTTCTGTAGTCGAGCGCGCAAATCTAACGGAGCGAGCGCAATTATTGAAAATTGATATCACAAGTCAGGCTGCATATGACAGCATTAACCAAAAGTTACGCAGCGATGGCCTTGATTTTGATGGCATATTTGCTTGTAGTGATATGGTAGCTTTGGGTGCGATGAAAGCGCTAAAAGAGCGTTATGTTAGTATTCCAAACGACGTGCTTATTGTTGGGTTCGACGATATTGCTATGGCTGATGTCAGCTTTCCCTCATTGACAACAATCAAACAAGATACACAAAAAGCGGGTGAACTTTTAGTTGAAAAGCTTTTAACGCAGCTTGCTGGGGAAGAAGTGGAATCAAGTCAATTAGCTATTTCGCTCGTAGAGCGCCAATCAAGTTAAAAGTAAGAAAACTGTAGGTTTATTAATAAGTCTACAGCTTAGAGTATTAGATGCATTTGACAATCACTTGCCAAGTTTACATTAAATTTAAAATTGCAAACGTTTGCATTGAGCGTTATTGGACGCTAGACTAAATTAATCATAGTGTAATTAAGAGTTAGTAATGCAGAACATGCGTATTATATTGGCCATGGCGGCCAGCTATTTTTTATTTGCAATTTTACTCAACAGTGTTGGGACAGTTATCTTGCAAGCCATTAATACTTTTGGTGTTACCAAAGCTCAAGCTGCCAGCCTAGAAGGGTTTAAAGATATTCCAATAGCGATTGTCTCTTTTTTGGTTGCTTCATTCATTCCTCGTATAGGATACAAGATTGCACTATTGGGGGCGCTTTCGCTGGTAATTATTATGTGCCTGATTACGCCTGCTGCGGGAAGTTTTTGGGCACTAAAGGCGTTGTTTGCTGCTGTAGGTTGTTCATTTGCTATTGTTAAAGTGTCGGTTTACGCCCTGATAGGGCAAGTGACAGACTCAGCAAAATCACACTCAAGCTTATTAAACACCATTGAAGGTGTATTTATGGTTGGCGTGCTCAGCGGTTACTGGGTATTTGCTGCATTTCTGAGTGAGGATGTCTCCTCAAACAATTGGTTAAACGTATACTTTCTATTGGCGGGACTATCGATACTGACTTTGTTGCTTGTATCTAGTGCCAAAATTGAAAAGCCGCAGCTAAGTGAGAACCACAGCCCCAAAAATGATTTCATTGACATGCTTCGGCTTACATACCAACCGCTTGTTTTGGTATTTGTAATTAGTGCATTTTTATATGTACTGATAGAGCAAGGAGTGGGCACGTGGCTGCCGACCTTTAATAATCAAGTTTTGAATTTGCCTGTGGATGTGAGTGTTCAGCTAAGTAGTATTTTCGCCGCAAGCCTTGCTCTTGGGCGTTTACTTGCAGGTCAAATCCTTAAGAAAGTTGACTGGTATGTATTTTTAAATGTGTGTTTAGTGGGCATGGCTGCTTTAGTGATACTGACTTTGCCAATGACTAAAAACTTGCCAAATGAGCCTGTTACAAGCATCTTCAATGCACCATTGGCTGCCTACTTAATGCCACTAATTGGTTTGTTGATGGCACCAATTTACCCCGTCATAAACTCAATTATGTTGAGTAGTTTAGAGAAACACCGACATGCAGCTATGACAGGGTTGATTGTGGTCTTCTCTGCTCTAGGTGGCACTACAGGATCGCTCATAACCGGATTTGTATTTGAATACATGAGTGGTCAACATGCTTTTTATATGTCCTTGATCCCCATGGGCGTCATTACACTAACCTTATTTTTATTCAAAAAGCGTGCTCAGCAGGTAGCGTGCTCGTCAGCAGTATAGTCGAGGAAAATTATGAAGTTTGAGCACAGCAATCTTTTTAAAGATGTGCAAATGAGTGGTATTTTTAACGATAGCAAAACTTTTGCTGATGCTGTTCCACTTAACTCTTGGCCGCAAGTATGCGATTTGTATGACAATAAAAAGCCAGAAGATCTAAAAGCGTTTGTCAAAAAGCACTTTAAGTTCAGAGCACAGCCGGAACTTGAGGCCTTGCCAGACCTTAGGAATGTTTCACAATATATCGAGGTGTTGTGGAGCAGGTTACAACGAGAAGGCGAAGCGCAAGACGCCAGCTCTTTGCTGGCATTGCCTGAAAGTTATATCGTTCCGGGCGGACGCTTCAATGAAATATATTACTGGGATAGTTACTTTACTGCACTTGGGTTGATGGACTGTGGACGAGAAGATCTTGTACAAGATATGCTCGCAAATTTTTGCTTTTTAATTGATAAACTGGGGCATGTGCCTAATGGCAATAGAAGTTATTACGCAACGCGTTCCCAACCACCTGTCACCGCATTGATGGTTGACCTTTTATGGGAATCTAAACGTGCGGATAAAGTTTGGCTCACTATTGTGACCAAAGCTCTGATGTCTGAATACGAGTTTTGGATGTCTGGTACTGATCTATTGGAAAAAGGCCACAATAGTTATCGTCGGGTGGTAAAAATGCCATGCGGCGGCGTGCTAAATCGCTATTGGGATGATGAGGCTGCTCCAAGACCAGAATCATATCGCGAAGATGTAATGGACGCTAAAAACTTTTCAGAAGAACAAAAACAGCGTTTTTATCGCAATATTCGAGCAGCTTGTGAATCTGGATGGGATTTCAGTAGTCGCTGGCTTGAGAACTCAAAAGATTTAAACTCAATCAAAACTACAGAAATGGTGCCGATAGATCTTAATTGTTTACTCTATTTTATGGAGCGCCAATTATCTCGTTGCTACAAAGCGCTTGGCGCTGAGGCACAGCAGGTAGATTTTATTAAGAAAGCACAAGCCCGTGTCAAGCTTATTGATACTTACATGTGGCAACCAAAAGCTAAATGGTATTTTGATTATGACCATGGCGCGCAATGCCAAAGTAGCATTGAGTCTATGGCGGGAGTCACCCCTATGTTTTTTGAGTTTGTGAAAAATGACAGAGCACAAGAGATGGCTGAGCGTTTAATGTCTGATTTCCTTAAGCCGGGTGGACTAGTCACAACATTGTGTGAAACGGATCAACAATGGGATAGTCCCAATGGTTGGGCACCGCTGCAGTGGTTTGGCGTCAAAGGGTTGTTAAACTATGGCTTTAATCAAGACGCACACACCGTCGCGCAAAAGTGGGTCGATACTCTAGAGTCTAGTTTTATCCAAACTGGGTGTTTACTAGAGAAATACAATGTCGTTGAAAAAAATAAAGTCGCCGAGGGTGGTGAGTATATTGTGCAGCAAGGGTTTGGTTGGACAAACGGTGTAGTCAGTCGATTTTACAAATTGCTTCGTTCTTCCTAAAAATATAAATTCTTTAAATGAAAAAAGTGCCTTAAAAAAGGCACTTTGGCTCACAATCAAGAGACATACACGTGATACTCGGGAGTATTAGTGTGCGTGCTCGCCTCCATTTTCAATACCTAGCCAAACAGCTCTGTCTGGCGTGAAATCTAGTTCAATTTCTACTTTTAATTCAGCACTTTCAAGGTCGTAGCCCAATACGTGCTTTGCGCTTGAGTCAACTACGAAAACGATATTCTCAGCTTTAGAGAAAGTAAGTCTGAATGATGCACCTTCAGGCAACGCATCTAATTCGTGTTCATGCACTTTTACAGTGTGTGCTACTTCCCAGTGATGCTCATCATTTTCAGTATGCTGTTCAAAAATAGTAAGTACACCCGCTGAGTCTAAAACTGCTGCGTGTGAACCGTCATAGTTGAAATCGCCACCTGCAATTGAATGTCCTTCTGTGATTGTCCACTCAACTTTTTCAATTTCGTTGTGTTCAGGGTCAATAACAACAAGATCTGTACCTGCAATTCCAATGAACTGATGGCTGCCTTCGTGGCCTCTAAGTGTTCCAATGCGCTGGCCTTCAGCAAAGCTTTCTGGGTTTGCAATTTTAGCGGCTGTAAACCCACCATTTTCTTCTGTAATAACAACTACGCCGTCACCACATGCAAAGCTAACGTGTTCGTGGTTTTGTGCGCTACCGTGCAAGACAGGGCAGGTTACTTCAAACACTTTTTCTTGATCAAAGTGGTCATCATGCTTATGGAAAAGGCCAATTTTATTTGGTAGCACTGGGTGTGAGTCAGCTTCGCGGATGGTACTTAATGTGTATTCACCTCTTGCTTGAGCTGCGCCATGCATATAAGAGTCGTACTCAATTTCAGCAAATGCTGATGTATCACCACCTAAGTATGCTTCTGAGAAAACGGCTACTTGCGCGTTAGTTTGCCCAGCTTCACCATCAAAGAAGATCGCAGTATTGTGTTCGCCACTGGTTACATGGGCAGGTTTTACATTATCAAAAGATACACTGCTTAATTTAGGTATTTCTTCATATGGGTGCATATGATCACCATGATCTTCTTCCCAGATTCCACCGTCTACAAACTCAACACGACTGTCGTCAGATTGAACAAGAACTGCATAACGGCTACTTGCTGTTGTATAGACATATTTCGGGAAATGGGTAGAAGTCAGCTCTTCTGCCACTTCTTTATGTTCAACATCTAATATGTGTATTGAATTAGAATCTGGTGAAGTAACTAGCAGGCGACCTGATGCACTAACTGAACCGTGGTCGTGATCATGGTCGTGATCCTTACCTTCATCTTTTTTTACTTCTTCAACTACCGGTTCATGTTCCACGATAGTTGTTTTTGTGTCACCACATGCTGTAAGTAGAGCCGTTGCAACAGCAACAGAGAGTAGTTTATATGTGTGTTTCATATTTACTTTCAATTATAAGAGTTATGTTCAGCAGGGTTTGCGCGTTTCCTTACAATACAACTGCTTTTGGTATGTTATAAAGTAACAATATGAAATTATGTTATACTATAACGTTGCTCGCTTGCAAGTGTGAATTGAAAATTATTGATGGTTCTTGTGTTAAATTTGGAAACGTTTAGCTGGAGGTGATTTGAACTTCTAATAAAGCGCGCGACTGGCGCTGTGAAAACTTCAGCTACAATATAGGGTATCGTAGTTGGGTATTTTCAATTAAATATTCTGGCAGTTGGCTTTTAATCTGTCATAAATAATACTCGAATACCGATTGCGGCAATTACAATGAGTAACAAAATAAGCTCGATTCTATGCACAATAGCTTTGGTTTTTCTCTCTTCCTTATTTTTCTTAAACGGCATCTCATTTTCCTCATTTGGGTGGCGTCGTTCGTAAGCGGCATTGGCTTTTTTTGCAAACACAGTGCGTTTCTCGGCACTTAAAGTCTCATTCATGGCGCTTTGATAGTCTACAGGCTTTCCTCTTGAAGGTTGCCTTGCTCTTGGGGCAGCACACATATCAACCTCGTTACTACTTGCTGATTAGATAACATTGTGTTTATTTTGGTAACACACTGATTTCTAATTGAAATATACTACTAGTTACTCAATGTTAAGTATAGTACTTTTAGCGTAGTATGTCTTGTTGGCTTTTGTATTGAAAGGGCAATTATTTTGGCGCAATTCGCCATGTTACGGGTTACTAATGAACTAATTTAAGTTTTTTTGATCTAATCAATATCGAATCATATTGTCGTGAAAGGAGCAAAGGTGAAAAGCGTTGGTAAAAACGATAGAAAATTGTCGATTATAGTGCTAGTAACTTTCCTTTTTGGATGCTCTGAACCGAAGAAAGATCCACAAAATGCCTATAACCATCTTTCTGAAGCGCCGATCGATCTGGGGGTAATATCTCAGGACGCCACTGTTGCTGCCTTATTATATGGAGGAAAAGTGACGGTTTCTGACATTTCATCAGCTAAAATTATGAATCAGTTTGAAGTAGATCAGCTCAATGCAAGTGACTTGTCCCTTTCACAAGATAATAGCCTTCTCGCAGTCAGTTTTGAGAATAAGCTGAGCGTATGGGATTTAAGAAAAAATGCGCTAAAAGGTCAGTTTTCGATAGCGGGCCACTCAGAATTTGCCAAAATATCGCAGGTCGTGATCTATGCAAATCCGATGTTGGTACTTGCAGGCATGACTGATGGCACATTAAACCTCATTGATTTTGAGAATAAACTGACAAAGCAAGCAAAATTACACGATGCTAAAATTAGCCATTTAAACTTGGGGGAGCATAGACAATTAATAATGTCCGCCGGACATGACGGACAAATTAAGTTGTCTCATGTTACTTCCTTAACTCCAAAATATAGTTACGCATTAGAAAAGCGTGTAACAAGTGCAGCAAGTGGTGCTTTAAATGAGACCTTATTTGTGTCTGATGCACTAAACGAACAATATTTGCTCAAGCCGTTTTCAGACACAGGTATGCCAATAAAATTAAATTACCGAGAGCGATTCCGTTGGTTTAGGGCTGCGGCATTGAGTCCTAGTGGACAATATCTGGCCACTGGTTCCAGCAAGTATTGGTGGACACTCTGGGATGCAAAAAATGGCCGACAAATTGACGCATTTGAAATTGAGTCCGCCACTTCAACCGCCATGATATTGGATATGCACTTTAACAAAGACAATATTCTGACCACTTTAAGTAGCGATGGTATTATTGAGTTTTGGGATATCAACACGTTAGCTGCAAACCCTAAGTAGTGGCTTAAACCTTGCTGTAAAAGTCCATCCATCGTGTTATGACTTTATTTGAACACGAGCAAATTGCGAGATTACGATGTACAATTGTATAAATGACTATACTATCCCCAGTCGTTTAATCTCGACGTATATTAGAGTGACTAAAGCCATGCTGTTCAGACTGTTTATATTTATTGCCACCTTGTTGCTAGTTGGATGTGATGAAGACGTTGCATTAAGTAAGGGGACCTTAGATCAGTTGGGAAATAGCGGTGTACTGATTGGGCATTTTTCTGCCGATGGGAGCAAACTGGTAACGGTTGATGGTACTAACGTTCTGCATGTTTGGGAAACCAGTAATCGAGTTAGAGAGTTTACTGTTCCAAAAGACAAAATGCCTGACTTGGTCAGGGAAGTGGTCATATCGCAAGACAATTCAATGCTCATAGTTGTCGGGGACAATGAATTACAATTTTGGTCATTACCGAAACAAAAGTTTGTCACTAAAGTGAGCTTCAATGGGGTGTCTGGCTACGCCTATATTACATCTGTCGCATTGGCGCCCACAATGGATAAAATAGTTGTTGCTATGTCAGATGGCACGGTGAACATGGCTAATTTACATACCCAAGTTAATAATCAGTTTGCGCCACATACTCGACCTGTGATGCATGTACAGTGGGATGATAAAGGCGAAATGGTAATGACAGCTGCGCAAGATGGCAAACTAGCGCTTTGGCAATTTGGCTCACCAGAACCTGTGTTTACGAAAGAATTTAACCATCGTGTGACGAGCCTTGCTGTCAGGCGCGACTTTTCAGAGTTTTTTGTATCAGATGCTTTGGACAATCAAGTGATTGCGACTTTGCTAGATGGTGCGGATAAAAGCGAACTTAAGTATATGGCGCGGTTCAAAGTATTTCGTAAAGCTTTATTTATTGAACAAAGTGCTTATTTAGCGACCTCGTCCTCTAAATCCCATTTAACCATATGGGATACGAAAAGTGGTAATGAAATAGGAACGTGGCAAATTGATACGCTTAATGCAGGTGCAACAATTGTAGATATGTATGCGCCTAGCAGGGAAAAATTAGTTACATTAAGCAGTGATGGACTTTTGGAGGAGTGGGCACTAAACATGCTTGCAATAAAATAAATGTCGTCTGGCACGCTTAAAAGGTAAGTGACGGTTTAAGTCTGTCTTGGTTTTACAATTAGGTTAGAGAAGATGAACAGATGGATTTTGTTTTTTATTGTATTTTCAGGTGGTGTGGTTGCAAGCACTGAACAGCTTGACCAAAGGCAGTGCGCGCGTTTTACGGCAGAGTTAGAGTTTTTGCGTCATATTAGTACGTTGAAGGAAGGCGAGGAAGCCCGATTGCTAAGGCTACTGGAACGCCTTCAGACGTATTGTAAAGTGCCTAAAGATACCAATCGACAACCCCTTTCCTCAAAAAATCAACCTGCTGTTGTTTATGGTGGCACTTCGCACAAGAACCAAGAAACGCGTGAACGGTGGCTTGCTTATTTTCAAAAACCGATGATTTGTCACCATGGTGCTCAGGATTTCGCAAGCGCAGTAAAATGCGCCGAACAAGTTGCTATCCAACGACAAGCGTTTGAAGTGATGCTTCGCAAAGAGCAAGAGCAAGCGCAAAAAATACAGCGCCTGCAAAGAGAGCCTTCTGACACTATCGATGAGTCTAGCTTTGCTGAGTCTGCAACTGAAAATCAACAAAGCGCAGAAAAAAACGTCGTGGAGCAAGCTTCTAACAAACCTTCGCCAGTGGACTTCGATGTAGAAGAAACAAAAAAGGGACATTTTGATCGCTTTATAATGTGGCTAAGTGTTATTGCTGCTGGCTATATAATTATTGAACTGATCAAATTTCGCTTTAAAGGAAACACAAGCAATCCAAAAAGACAAAAACGTTCTTTTATAAATACGTACAAGCTACTTACAAGCAGATTGGACAACAAAAAATATATTGTGTTGTATCGAAGTATGAGTCCCTTGCTTGAGGAGTTGGATATAGACGCTATAGTTTTGTCTCCTTTTGGTGTTTTTGCGCTTATATATTGCCCTCAAGTTGGCATTATCGAAGCTGATATTCAAGGCGAAATGTGGAATGTAATCGAAGAGGGGTCATCTAATTTCTTTTTGAATCCAGCCAATGTTGCAAAAGTTAGGATTGCAAATCTAAGCAAGTGCATTGGCGCAAAGAGTGGTGTGAGATGTATGATAGTATTTGACGATGAATCAGAGTTTTACCCTGGTCAACCTTTCAACTGTTTTAGAAGCGAAGAAGTTGCCATAGAAGTAATGCGATATACACAGTATATGTTTAGCTTTGAGCAACTGAGGTACTTTGAGCAAAGGTTGTTTTCGGCCGAAAGCTTACTTACAACAGATGCACAATTGGCGAGTAATTCATAGGTTCGAATAGCAAGATAAATTACTTATTTATTTGCTAAATATTATGATTTTTGATGCGTCTGATAGAAAATAGGGTTACAATTGCTGTCTTTTATCATTAGCACCCTCTAATTACTAGTTACAAAGGTTTCTCAAGTTTCGAATGACCGATCTTACAACTCATGAGGCTTCTCGCAAGCGCTTGTTAATTGCGCTCGCCTTAACATGTACATTTATGTTGATACAGGTAGTTGCAGCGCATTATGCTAACTCTCTTGCTGTATTGGCAGATGCTGGGCACTTGTTTGTACACAATAGCTCTTTATTTATTGCCCTTATCGCTTCTAGTGTGGCTGTAAAGCTGGCAAAAAACTTCAATGAAGGATACAAAAAAGCTGAATACACCGGCGGTTTACTTAATGGTATTTTGTATCTTTCAATCGCAATCATCATCTTACTAGAAGCAACGCAACGAATTGAACTTCATAGCCAAGGGCATGTGCACGAAGTTAACACTTTTGTGATGGCAACAGTGTCAGGTGTAGGCTTTTTGTTCCATGGTTTGGCTGCATGGGTGCTATACAAAGGCCGTAAAGATAGCATCAATGTATATGCTGTCTTCTTGCATTCATTCTTTGATTTGCTTTCAACTATTTCTACATTTATCGCAGGTATTTTGATCCACTTGACTGGCTGGAATATTATCGATGTATTGTCGAGTATGCTGATTTCATGTTTTGTGTTATTTACAGGTTTAAAGGTCATTAAAACCTGTATTGTTGGGCTACTCGATAAAGGTACTTCTTTACCAGCTGTTGAGCGAGTAGAGCAGGCTATAATAGAAACAGAACATGTGGAAAGTGTTCACAATATTACAGTGTCCAACACAGATAGTACTTTGATGGTTGGTGCGCATATAGTATTGAAGCATCATTGCACGGTTGAAATGCATGATGACGCTTGTCGTTATCAAGTAGAAGCGAGACTAAAACAGCTTTTTTCTGTACAAAAGTGTGTCTTACAAATAGAAAGTCACAATTGTCCCCACCATTAAACTTGGCAAATTACCAGCTTTCCTTTATTTTTTAATAGAATATAAAAGGAGCTGGTATTGCTAAATTACATCACAAAGTTACCAAAATTGGTTGTTGCGCTCTTTTTGGGCGTGTTGGGTGGCGTAGCCAACCTGTTACCAATTTGGTTTTTAGATAGCTCAGAGTTCCTGTTTGGGCAACTGTTTGTCATCCTGTGTTTACTTGCACTGGGTTGGCAATATGCCATCTTAGCTGTTGGAGTAGGTGCAATATTTTTGTTGTATCGGTGGGGGCACTGCCTTCCTTCAGTTGTCTTTCTTATTGAAATTATTTGGTTACAGGTATTTTGTGTACGGGCCAATAAGCCACTATTCATGAGAGGGCTTGGGTTTTGGGTCTTATTTGGTATCCCCATCCTATTTATTATGGGCAAGTTCGTGTTGGGCCTGACACTGCTTGTAATTTTTACAGCGCTTGCCAAATACATGATAAATGCAGCTGTTTATTTGGCAATTGTTGACCTTACCTCACTGTTCTTATTTAAAAGAATGTGGCAAGCAAAGTCGTTGTATCAGATCCTCAACTATATGATAAGTCACTTGATCATTTTAGTGGTACTTATCACGACAATTGTGCTTACCAATAGTCACTATAAACGTATCGAATTTGAAGTTACAGCTCAGCTGCATGACGCCTCTGTGAGCGCATTGAAGCAAATTGATGACTATTTAGAGAGTTACCGTCGGGCTATTAACATTGCGGCACAAGATATTCAGTCAGGTGTCGATAAACAGCAAGTTATTAACCGTTTGGTGGATACCTACCCAAATTTCAGAACTGCAATTGTCGCGGACCAAAGTGCTTTTGTGACACATTTCTATCCTGATGCGTTAAAAACCAGCTTGGTAGGAGAAGTGCCATCCGTTGCTGACAGAGAGTATTTTATACAAGCCCCTTATTATCCAAATGGCTATGTATCAGGTATTTTTCAGGGAAGAGGATTTGGCAATGACCCAGTAGTTGCCGTGTCAGCACCTCTGTATGAGGACGGTATATTTCAGGGTATTGTTGAAAGCTCGTTATTCTTCGAGTCCTTTGAACAGTTTATTCCAAAGGTACTTGCGCAAAAAGGGCACTTACTGATTGTGGACCACGAGAATAATATTGTTTTTAGTTCGCTTAAGTCAGACTTCAACATACTTGATAACGTTGCCAATGACCAACTCGCGGAGCTTACTGAGTCTACAGATGAGATATACATCAGTAATAATCGAGATGTGTTCTATCGTCAAAGTGTTGAATCGGACATTTTCAACTGGCGAGTGATCAGCCTCATTGAAAGAAAGCATGTTAATTTAGCTGTGGCGTCGGCTTGGATTCAGTCTTTTGTGCTAGCACTATTTATCATCGCTATAAGCAGTTTTTTAGTGAATCGTATGACAAGAGTATTTACAAAACCCATCGTGGATTTGAGTCACAGCATCAACTCTTTTGACCCTGGAGCAAAAATGTCTGAGGTGAACAATACCTCCGAAGGAAGTTGTTTAGAAGTTATTACTTTGCAGCAGCAGTTTTCTCAATTGGCGTTTAAGCTCTCCATGAACTTTGCAAAGTTAAATAGTGCTAATCAAGAAAACGAGCAACTTAACCACAAACTCAAGGACTTTAATGAGCATTTAGAGCAAGAAGTTAGTGAAAAAACAGAAGAGTTAATAATTGCTTTGGAGCGTGCAAACAAAGCGAGTTCTGCAAAGAGTCAGTTTCTCGCAAATATGAGCCATGAGATCAGGACGCCTCTAAACGGGATAATTGGTATGTCTGAGGAGTTGATTGGTAGGGAGCCTGACCCAGATTCAAAAGTGCAATTGGATATTATCCATCAGTCAGCTCACAAATTACTATTGATTTTAAATGATATTTTAGACTACTCAAAAATTGAAGCAGGTGCACTTGAATTATCGAAGCATGACACTGATGTTCAAAAGTTCGTCAAATCAATATCAACGGCATTTGAAAAGTCCCTCAATAAACCTGAGGTCGAATTTGTTTGCAGCATGGCTGAAAATGTTCCATCAATTTTAGTGTTCGATGACCTAAGGTTAAGCCAAGTTATTAATAACCTTCTGAGTAATGCAGGAAAATTCACTGAGCAGGGAACAATAAAACTCGATGTGAGCTATGAGCAAGGTTTGCTGGAGCTGCTAGTAAAAGATACAGGTATAGGTATAGCCCAAAATGCGCAAAAAGACTTGTTCGATGAGTTTACCCAGGCTGATCTTTCTACAACACGCAAATATGGCGGCACAGGTCTTGGACTGACAATATGCAAACGCCTCATTAATCTAATGGACGGTCAGTTGAGTTTTCAATCTACAGAAAATATTGGCAGCGAGTTTATGGTAGAGATACCAGCAGAAGTAGGTAAGGCGCCACAACAAGTAATGGCAAGTGCAGAGATTCCGAACCTAGAGAAGGTGAAAGTATTATTGGTTGAAGATAACCCCATCAATCAGATAGTCGCCATTCAGTTTCTTGCAAAAACAAGTTGTACCATTGTAAAAGCTCAAGATGGCGTAGAAGCTTTAAAAGCAATGCAAGAGCAATTGTTCGACGTCATTTTAATGGATTGTCAGATGCCTAATATGGATGGATTTGAGTGTACGCGTATTATTCGTCAGCAATCTGATAAGTACGGCACTCCTCATATCATTGCAATTACAGCAAATGCATTTGCTGAGGACAAAGAAAAGTGTTTGCAGGCTGGTATGGATGACTTTGTTGCGAAACCAATTGAATCTCAGGCATTGTACTCGTGCCTTGCTAATTGGAAGAGGCTGTTTGGTGGTGGGGCATAAGAAGCTGTTGTTTAATTGCACAAAAAGGAAGAGTTGGCGAGTTTAACTCAAAATAAAATTCCTTATCTATCAATGTTATTAGTAATTATTCTCATTTTTATGCTAATGCTTGTTGATAACTATTTTTGTTTAGATTAAACTTACTTCCAGTTGATGTAATTGAGATTGGTTTTCATTCATGTATATTTGTATTTGTCACGGAGTTACCGACAATAAAATCGCACAAGCTATCGATGATGGTGCGAGATCTATGAGGGATCTTAGTAAAGATCTTGGCGTAGGTACGCAGTGTGGCAAATGTTGTAATTGCACGAAGAAAATTCTGAACGAAAAACTGATTGAAATTGTAGATGTGACAGAGCAAGTCGCATAAGAATTCTAGAAATAAAAAAGGGCCTACTGGCCCTTTTTTATTTGCCTAGATTTACATCTGAGACTGCAAATAGTTTTCTGTACCTGTTGCTTTTAGTAGGTGTAATTGGGTTTCTAGCCAATCGATTTGCTCTTCTTGCTCATTTTGGATGTTGTCCAAAGCTTCTCTACTGATATAGTCTTGCTTCTCTTCACACAATGCAATGGCACTTTGTAAATCTACCAATGATGCTTCTTCAAACTGCATATTGGCATTTAGCATCTCTGGAACATTTTCTCCAATATTGAGCCTGCCTAGATCTTGCAAGTTAGGCAATCCCTCTAAGAACAAAACACGTTCTATCAATCTATCAGCATTTTTCATTTTTTGAATTGACACTTTGTAGTCAGCTTTATCAAGCTTTGGAAAGCCAAAGTCTTTGAACATACGTGCATGTAAAAAGTATTGGTTAATACCTACAAGTTCATTAGCAAGTACTTTATTAAGCGCAACAATGACTTCTCTATCGCCTTTCATAGACTTAGCTCCTTATACTAATTGTGATTGCAGGTAATTTTGAATTCCGACTTTGTCGATTAGGCCGATTTGTTGCTCTAGCCAGTAAACATGGTCTTCTTCAGTATCAAATAGGAGCTTTTCTAAAACAGCTCGAGATTGGTAATCTTGCTCTTCTTCACATGCTTTGATGGCATCTTTTACACAAGCTACTACTTCTAACTCTAGTTTAAGGTCATTTTCCATCATTGACTTTACGTCATGTCCAATTAATAAATCACGGCGCTTGGTCATATTTGGCACGCCTTCCAAGAATAGAATGCGTTTTATTAGCCAATCAGCATGAGTCGTCTCTTCTTCCATTTCATGGTTTAAGCGCTCATATAACTTATTTAAACCCCAATCTTCATACATACGCGAATGAATGAAGTATTGGTCGATGGCTGCCAATTCGTTTGCCAGTAGCGCATTAAATGCATCAATGATCTTTTGTTTACCTTTCATAGGTCTTTCCTCAAACTCTGACTGATGTGGCTATTTTATATAAAGAGATTTTATTGTCAATAAATTCCTTATAAATCAATGGTTTATCAATTGATTCTTATTCTCATTTTCGTTGTTATTTATTCTTTTAGCTAAATTTTGCTCGAATTTTATAAAGGTTCTGGTAAATATTTACAAGAATAAATGCAAATGATCCCAATAATGCAAATAAAAACAATTTGCATTAAGGTGTTTGTTTTGTTTATAGTTGTGAGGTGTATAGCAATCTAAGGGGAGCGTAATGGCCCTAACTGAGCAAATAGATACTTCTGTTGACACTCCTTTGGAGTATGCATTGGCACCGTGGCAGTATGCAATCAAGTCAGGGAATCACGCTTTCCAACATGGGGAATTCGACTCTGCAAGAGATCGTTACCAGAGCGCGTTAAACCTAGCTGGCCATTTGCTACAAAGGTTCGTCAATAGTGAGACTTGTGATGAACAGTTAGTTGCTATTGAGCATTGCTGTCCTGCCCTTGTGGTAGCTGCTCATAATTTGGCGGATTGCTTCATAGCGCTGTCAAATCCAGAAAGAGCGTGTGAGCAATTGATAGAAGTACATTCTGTTATGCTGAACTTGGTCCAAAACGCCTCATTAGAAATCGTGGAGATTGCTTGCCACCACTTACATAAAACACGACAAGAGTTGATTAATTTTGCTTCTTGTCATCCCCATCTTCCTGAGTTAATTGAACAAGTCAATATGGCGATGGAAGGTGGATTCAACCGTCCACATATAGTCCACTAAAGTAAATGAGGAAAAATCATGGCTTTTACATTGCCACAGCTACCTTACGCTTATGATGCGTTAGAGCCGCATATCGATACGAGAACAATGGAAATTCATCATACGTTGCATCATCAAACATACGTAAGTAAAGCAAATGCTGCATTAGAGGGTACTGAGCATGCGAATCGAGATCTTGAAGATCTTCTAAGAAATATTGACAGCCTGCCTGAGAACTTGAAAGGTGCCGTAAGAGATCATGTGGGAGGTCATCATAACCACAGCCTTTTCTGGACAATTATGTCTTCAGATGGTGGCAATCTTCATGATGGTTCATTGTCAGCTGCTATCTCAGACACATTTGGTAGTTTTGAACAGTTTAAAGAGTTGTTTACTGGTGCAGCTGTGAGCCGTTTTGGCAGTGGTTGGGCTTGGCTTGTAGTTACCGCTGATGGAAAACTAGAAGTTACGAGTTCACTTAACCAAGACAGTCCTCTGATGGACGGCAAAACACCCATTTTAGGATTAGACGTTTGGGAGCATGCATACTATTTGAAGTATCAAAATAGACGCCCAGAATACATTGCCGCTTTTTACAATGTGATTAATTGGGTAGAAGTTGAAAAACGTTACCAAGCTGCCATTGCGAGCTAATTCACTTCAAAACACCGTATAGCAATTATGCGGTGTTTTTCCCTTCTTTCTTGCTCCATTTGTGTTTCGGAAAATGAACAAATAGATGTATTCAAAGAAATAGTCACTACCTCTAAGAGACGTGACCAAAACTGTGCGCTATAGTATAGATAAGTCTTTGGCATTTAAGTTTATATATCAAAATGCTAATTCTAATTACTAAACGTGGGTTGTATGCAATTTCTTGCTGTCGTTTTTTTTGCCATTTTCTCTTCGTTTGCTTCAGCGACGACCTTTATAACTGTATGTTATGAAGATAAGAATGCCCCACCATTTTTCTTGGGCAGTGGGTTTGATGTACCAAAAGAGCGCCCTGGGGCGACAATAGAAATACTTCAAAGCCTAGAAGAGCGTATATCTACTGTGCGAATGGTGTTTGTACGTAAGCCTTGGCAACGCTGCTTAAAAGACATTAAAAATAACAAAGTAGATGCGGTCGTAGCCTCATATCGCCCAGAGCGCAGTAAGTTTCTGCAGTTTCCTAAGAATGTAGATGGCAGTATTAATTTATCGCTGGCGATTAGTATGCTAGGAACTTGCTTAGTTGGAAAGCAAGGGTTGGCTGTAGACATAGCTAACAGAAATTATCCTTTGAGCTTGGCTGCACCACGAGGTTACGCCGTGCTCAGTACGTTACAACAAGATTTATATCGTGTGATTTTAACCGACTCGCAAGAAGATGCGTATCAACTGGTGCTGAAAAGTTTAGTCGATGGTTCTTTGGGGTTGTGTAAAATTTACGATGAACAGGTCGCAGGTTTTCCTCATAGCGATAAACTACAAGCGGTTTATCCACCCGTTGATATCAGTTATGGGTATTTGGCTCTGTCAAAGGAGTTTACTGAACAAAACCCTGAGATGGCGCAAACCTTGTGGGATCAGTTAGAAAGTTTGCCCTTGCACAAGTATTACTTGGATTATGTAAAGAACCCTGCTAATCATAAACTTCCAAGGTATTGATTGTGGTCATGCTCGCTTTCTTTATGTAGACTATCGCGCACTGATATACTCTGCGAGCTCACCATGGCACAACTTTACTTCTACTATTCAGCAATGAATGCTGGTAAGTCTACTACTCTATTACAGTCAGCTTTTAACTATCGAGAAAGAGGAATGACTCCTTTTATTTTAACCGCAGCGATAGATAATCGCTCTGGAGTAGGTAAGGTGGCATCTAGAATCGGCTTAGAAGCAGAAGCACATACGTTTGAGCCAACTTCAGATGTATTTGAGTTGATTAGCAAGCATCACAATGAACAAAAACTTGATTGTATTTTGGTTGATGAAAGCCAGTTTTTGAGTAAACAGCAAGTCTCTCAACTAACTGATGTCGTTGATAGCTTGGGTATTCCAGTACTTTGTTATGGTTTGCGAACTGACTTTATGGGCGAACTCTTCGATGGAGCAAAATACCTTCTTGCATGGGCTGATAAACTCATTGAGCTTAAAACAGTTTGTCATTGTGGCCGAAAAGCGAACCATGTTTTACGATTAGACGAGAATGGCAATGCTATCTCTGGTGGTAACCAAGTTGAGATTGGTGGCAATGATAGGTATGTTTCTGTGTGTAGAAAGCACTATAAATCAGAACTTAATAAGTTGTAATTCTGCGTTTTTTTAACCATGCTTAGGCTATCGATATTAATACTTGGTAGCCATGTCTAACTCTTCATTTTCATTTTTAGCTAGCGAATCGGGTCAACCACTTAACACGCCAAAAAAAGAACCATGGATAATTTTACTCGTTGATGACGAGCCTGAAATACATCAAGTAACTACAATGGCGTTGTCTAGGTTTACTTATGAAGGCCGATCTTTGGAGTTTCTCCATGCTTATTCTAAGGCTCAAGCCATAGAGATGATGCAATCAGAAACAAGAGTGAGTGTAATATTACTCGATGTGATTATGGAGACAGACACGGCTGGTTTAGATTGTGTTAGAGAAATACGCCATGTGCTGAAAAACAAAACGGTGCGTATCATTCTTCGGACCGGCCAACCAAGTACGATCCCAGAGCATGAAGTTATGCTCAAATACGATATAAATGATTACAAAAATAAAGTCGATTTGACCAAGTCGCGTTTATACATTGCTATGACAAGTGCACTGCGAGCATACCAAGATATAGAGCGTCAGGCTGAATTAATAAACGCACTTAAAGATCTCAATGATAATTTGGAAGAGCGGGTGGTTGAGCGCACTTCAGAATTACAACTGGCAAATCTTGAACTAATTCAAGCTAAACAGCAGATTATTGCTCAACAACAATCCTTACTTCAATCGGAAAAAATGGCATCTATCGGTCAGCTGGCTGCTGGTGTGGCTCATGAAATTAACAACCCTTTGGGTGCTATGAAGTGCAATTTTGATGTACTAGCCGACTACATTGAAAAGTTCAGTAAATGCATGAAGGAGCGTAATATAGATGAGTTAACCCCAGATTTGGCTGACATTAAAGAGATACTTGAAGATACTGACATTGATATGAATAGGATTGCAAAGATTGTGAACGCACTATCTATTTTCAATGGTATATCAGGTGAAGAGAGTACCTCACTAAATATTAAGGAAGTCGTAGAGCAGTTTGTAGCTTCTTTACAGCAGCCACTGCAAGTATCTTATTCAATAGTTGAAGGGGCTGACTGGCATTTAAGGTGTTGTAGAGGGCAGCTTTTACAAGTTTTGGAAATTTTATATGTTAATTCAGTCGAATCTGGAACAAAAACAGGTGATATTGAATTAACAATAGCCTCAAGCCAAAACGCCATACAGATCACTGTAAAAGATCGAGGTGATGGAATAGAAGCATCTAAGCTAACTCGTATCTTTGATCCTTTTTACACCACAAAACCAATCGGTCAAAATTTAGGGCTTGGTTTAACGATTGCACTAGTATTGGCTAAACACAATAGCGGCAATATAAGCGTAGAGTCTGAGCTTGGCGTGGGAAGCTGTTTTGATGTCCGTTTTTCAAAAGTTAAGTGAGCAAACTCAAAAAGCAGCCCACTTTAATTATCGCGCTTAGTAGCACCAAGCTAAAAAGCGACTTTGTTTATTGCCCTGTAGCATCTTCACCGTTTTAAAGCGACTTACTTTTTGTTGTTTCAGTAATTTAGTTAAAGGAGATAAGTTATCTTTTTTAGAGATTAAGCAAGTAAACCAGCCTACTTGCTCTTTAAAGTGTGCGCTTTGTATAATCATACTTTTAACAAAACCAAATTCACCGCCATCACACCAAAGCTCAGGAGCATGGCCCCCAAAGTTGAGTAATTTCTCATCTGCTTTTTCATTTAATCCAAGGTTTTTCCATTTACGCTGCGTCCCCTTAAGGGCTTCTTCAGCATTAGCATGGAAAGGGGGATTGCACATGGTGATATCAAAGTAATCTGTTGGGCCAACTATGCCAGAAAATATCATGTCGGCATTATTTTGGAGCTTTACTTTAACGTTTAATTTGTTGGCTTTAGAGATATTTTGCGCAACCTTTACTGCTACTTCGTTTATATCAGAGCCGACAAATCGCCATTTGTAGATTGACTGTCCAAGTATTGGATAAACTAGATTTGCACCAGTCCCAATATCAAGACACCGAACTGATTTACCAGTAGGAATTACACCCCCATTATCATCCGCTAAAAGATCAGCCAATGCATGAATATAGTCCGCTCTGCCAGGTATAGGTGGGCACAAGAACTGCTCAGGAAGATCCCAAAACCTAATGTCATAATACGCAGACAATAGCGCTTTATTGAGTAAGAGGACCGCTGACTTGTCAGCAAAGTTTATAGTACTCTCGCCATCGTGCTTAGTGATAAGGTAATTAGATAGCTCTGGTAGGTGTTTGACTAAAATATCAAAGTTGTAACCAGATAAATGTTTATTTCTAGGATGCATAGTAAAAAGTAGCGCAAAATAATTGCTGACTATTATACCCTAAATTGGATGATGTAACTATGAGGTTTACTTTAGGATAAGTTAACTGGTACGATGAGTTAAAAAGTAAATTCGAACAATCATGATCACACAAAAATCTCTATCTGTTCCCGTATCTGGTGGGGCTTGTTTGCATCTGCGTCATATATATCATGAGCAAAAGACGGGCCCAGTTGTTCTATTTCTTCATGGAGCCATAGAAAATGGCAAAATATTTTATACGCATAGCAATAAAGGTTTAGCTCCATTTATGGCGCTTAATGGGTTTAGGTGTTTCGTATTGGATTTAAGGGGAAGGGGTGGAAGCGTACCGGCCATTGACAGTGGTCATGAATATGGTCAAACAGAATCTATTCTTGAGGATGTGCCAGCGGCTCTGGCGTTCATTGAGCAGTATACGGGTTCAAAACCGCAGTTTTGGGTGGCCCACTCTTGGGGCGGGGTTATTATGAATAGCGTATTCGCGCGCTTTCCAGAAGAAGTTCCCAATGTAGACGCATGCGTATATTTTGGCTCTAAACGAAGCCTTTACAACAATCACCCAGAAAAGCTAATCAAAGCAAACTTGCTTTGGTACTGGTTGGCTCATCGCTATTCAAAAAAATATGGCTACTTACCGGCAAAGAAGCTTAAGTGGGGCTCAGATAATGAAACGGTAAAGTCTCATTGGCAAAGCGCTCAATGGGCCAAAAAAATGCCATGGGTAGATAGTGATGATGGGTTTGATTACGCTCAGGCATTAAAATCACAAGTTTTACCGCCTACATTACATATCGCTGGCGTCAAAGATAAGGCACTTGCCCAGCCCATAGACATTAAAATGTTTATGAAAGAGTCTGGGATAGGACTTCAAACACTTAACATATATGGAAAAAAGCATGGGCATGGGCACAATTATGGCCATATAGACATGTTGACTCACCCTAGAGCACAAGATGACCAGTTTAAAGATCTACTGAAGTGGTTTGAATTATACCGAAAATAGGGGAGAGTAACCCCTATTGATCGTCTAATGATTTTTCAATAAAGCTTTCAAAGGTTTTCCAGCGGCTCAATGAGCGCTGGTGTAATGGCTGCCTTACTTGCGTTTTACTCAAGGTTTCTACCTTACTTCTGCTTTTGTAAAACTCCATGCATTCTGGCTCATATTTGAGATATAAAAAGTTGAGTAACTTTTGTACCGTTCTCTGTGGGTCTTCAATTAGCTTTTCGTAGGTTACTGAGTAAATATTTCGTTTCATAAGCGGTTTAAAGTGCGACATCACTTGTTCTTCAATGGATGCATATTGCTGATACTCTTTGAGTGAGCAAAAGTAGGGCTCATCTTCAGCGAAGTGATTACTATATACCGACCATGCGTTAGCCATAAATTCTCTGGTTAAATGTATTACTCTTGCCTGAGGAAAGACCTTATAAATAAGTCCGATATTTTGAAAATTTGCAGGTAATTTGTTGATAACGACTTCTTCTTGAACTCGATGCTTTTTGATTTCTTCAACATAGACATTACGGCAGTAATCTAACATAGAGGTACTCATTTCGAGTGAGCACTCTGGAAATGGTCGTTCTGTTCTCATTTCAAGGTAAGGAACTATTTTATCACTGACAATGATACTTTCGCCAATGGTCCCGACTTGACTATGTTGTATAAGAATCTGTTCAAGTAATGTAGAGCCCGTTCTGGGCAATCCGACGATAAACACAGGTGTAAAGGTTGATTGAACTTTGTCTGTTGGCTTATCGAAAAAAGCGCTGTCAAATGTATTTAAGAGTCGATTGAAAAATGGCAGCATATCCGCAGTTCTAAATTTACATTGTGCGAGCTGTAGCCTGTTGGCTTTTTCATAGAATTCAAACGCTTTTTCGTTTTCTCCAAGAGCTTGATACCCTGTTGCCAAGGCATGGTAAGCTATAATTTGAAATTTGGGGTGTTCATATTTATTTTCGAAGTCTTCCAAACGTTGAATTAGTGCAGGGATTTGAGAGGGGGGTTTAAGCTGCATTAATTCGAATATCATAAAAACAGATACGCCTGACGGAGGGCACTCTAGACCTTTTTCAAATACTTGTGTCGCGTTATCAATAAAGCCATGATCTAAGTAAAATTGCCCAAGATGGTAATGTATTTGCGCGTTATGTTTGGCTACGCTCAACGCGTATTCCAAAACGGTCTTGGCATCTACAGGAGAGCCGACAGCAATAAACGCATCCGCTAGGGCATAGAGCGGATCTAACATTTTTGGTAAGTGTTCACATGCGCGTTTTAGGTAATAGATAGCATTATCGTATTGCTCTAAGCGCATACAGATCCTGCCAAGCCCAAATAATGCTTTTCCGTTTTTAGGGTTTTGTTTCAGCACTTGCTTAAACATGAACTCTGCCTCTCTGAGACGGTTTTCAAGTAGCAATTCTGTGGCGCGATCTAAAAGTAACATATGATTTAAGCTTTTTATTTTTAAACAAATAATAAAAATAAAAAGAGGAAATAGCCAATGCTAATTCCTCTTTTGCTTCTGGGTTACAGATAAAGTTTAGAACGTATATGTTGCTTTGACGTAATAGTAACCGCCATTAATACCAAATGGAGATGTTTCGTAGTAAACGCCACCCCAAGTGTTTTTAGCTGTTTTCTCTGTGTTGGTACCTTCGTAGAAGTCGATAACTTCTTCTGCATCTTGATCAAAGATGTTGTTTGCACCAACCGTTAAGCTAATGTTTTCTGTAGCGTAATAAGTCAACTCAGCATCAAACGTAAATGTTGGGTCAGCCATGATCGCTGTTGCGTCATAGTCAACGTGTACACCTTGGTATTCACCAAAATAGTTGTAACGAATAAAGCCAGAGAACTCTTCCCACTGTTGTGACCATGTATAGGTTGCTCTGTGCTGTGGTAAGTCATTCTCAAGGCGTTTAACTTTAAAGTCGCCTGTTATCGCAGAGAACTTGTCAACTGTAGTTTCATTCCAGTTATAGGCCATACTAAAGGTTGCGAAACCGCCTAGTAAGTCCATGGAATAGTTAGCAACTACATCGACACCTTGCGTTGTTGTATCAAAGTCGTTGGTAAAGAATGATACTTGCGCGATACTATCAACGTTGGGTACGCCGTCTGCTTTCAGAGCTTCTTTTTGCTCTGGAGTTAGGTTAATTTTATCTGATTGACTTAAGCGATCTTCAACTTGGATATTGTAGTAATCAATAGTTAAGAACAAGTCGCCAGTCTGATAAACAAAACCTAGAGTGTAACTCTCAGACTCTTCTGGTTGTAGCTCAGTACCACCAAGAATTTCAGAAACTGGGTTTGTTGGAGGTAATAACGCTGAATCTACTAAAACACCACTGCTTAAGTTTGTTTGAACGTTACTTACATTTGCTTGACCAACGGTAGGAGCACGGAAGCCTGTACTGACAGAGCCCCTTACAGAAAGGTCATCTGTTAATTGATACTGACCCATGATCTTGAAGTTAGTCGTTGAACCAAATGAGTCATAGTCCTCAAAACGCAACGCCCATCCCATTAAGAAATCATCAGTAAATGGTGTTTCTATATCGACATAGGCCGCGTAGTTTCTACGGGTAAACTCGCCAGCTGCTGATGGTTGGAATCCTGGAAAGCCGTTAGAGCCAATACCGAAGCCTTGTTGTGTTAATGGACCCGCGATGAATGAAGCTTCATCACCAGCGATGACTTCGAATGTTTCTTCGTGCCACTCAAGACCAGTTGCAACATTTACTTCATAAGCTAAGCCAAAATCAAAGCCTTTAGAAACATCAAAATTAAAGTTCTTTTCTAATTGGATGTATTTACCTGGGCTAAACTCCATTGGAGTCTCGGCACCCAAAGATGCGTTTACTGTATTAGTAATAAAGTAGCGAGATTCATTTCGGCCAACAGAGCCACTCAAATCGTAAAAACCACCTTCCAAAAAGCCGTCCGTAAATTCGCCCTTTGTACCAATGGTCAATGAAGTATCAGTGATGTTACCGCCAAAGTTAGGTGTAAAACCACCTGGCAAAATTTCATTAAATGCAAAACAGTTTCTGCCCAGCTCTGTATCTGCAGCAATTTGTTGATAAGCTGCGATAGTCGCTACGTTGTATATTTGATTTCCGTCACTGTCGCGTAAGTTAACGGTTGGACAGGTTATACCATTATCTAGGCCGTCTAAATCTCCAACGAGCAGAGTGGCACCGCCATCATTAGAATATACTTGTGGACGAGTTTGAGGGTTACGATAGTAAAATCCGCCTTTAACATCACGTTCAGAGTAATTACCAAACATGTAAAATTCGGAGCTATTACTTAGCTCTAGTCCGACATTACCAAATAGAGTTATGTCGTCTTTGATCTCCGGAGCACCCCAAATTTGTGCAGGATTCCTTACACCCTCTACGTTTGCATCAATAAAGCGTTGTGCGTCAGGTCTTTGAACACTGCGGCTTGTTGGGTCAGCCTCTTTATATTGGAAGCTAAGGTTAGCAAAGCCCTGATCTGTGAATGGTAGGCCTATATTACCTTCAATAGTCGTAGTATCGCCATCGCCCTCGTAGTATTCGCCTTGTTTCACAGAGAAGCTGCCGCCCTCTGAAGCATCTTTTAATACGAAGTTGAGTACCCCTGCAATTGCATCTGAACCGTACTGTGCAGCTGCACCATCACGAAGTACTTCCACTTGCTTAAGGGCGATACTCGGTATTACCGAAATATCAGGACCTTGTGCACCGTCATTAATACCACCACCTAAAAATGCGATAACAGATGAGCGGTGTCTGCGCTTACCGTTTAGTAAGATTAGCGTTGAATCAGCGGGTAAGCCCCTGAGGTTGGCTGGACGTACTAAACTTGCAGCATCACTAATTGGGTTAGCATGCACATTGAGCGACGGTACTGAGCCTTTTAGTAACTCCAGCATATCGTCACCGCCTGCTTTACTCAATTCATCACCACCGATGATGTCAATTGGTACTGGCGACTCGCCAACAGAGCGCGGTGCAGCCCTTGAGCCGACTACGGCTATTTTTTCTATGTCTTTTTGTGCTCCATCTTCTCTGGCATCTGCCAGAGCATTGAACGACGCTATTGTCGTAATAGCGGCAGTAGTTGAAATTGCAAATTTAATCGCACTTCTAAGTTTGCATCTCTGTAGTTTCATCCTGTTTCCCCAGTTTTAACTTTTTTTATTGCTGTGTACCAGCTTAACACTGTTAACATCAAGATAACATTGCAAAAGGATTTTGCCTATACTATCAATCAAATAGTTAACACATTTATAAAAGTAGCAGTGAATTTTCCAAGTTCAACTTTTTGGTTGATTTAATTGCTTTTTCTCAGGTTTTGCGAATTTTTTATACTCATAAGTGATTTTTATAGCGTTATATTTGTTTGCTAAACGGGGACGAAGCATGTTGCAATTACGTGTGCAATATCGATTTTTTAACGAATTTTAGAAATAAAAACATTTGTGGCCTTTGTAAAATGTTTGTATTTACTAATGTTTTTATTAGCTTATGGAATACCGGACAGTTGTTGTTTATTTAGGGCATTAGTTTAAATAAACGTGAGTTTTTGGTCTTAACTCTCAGAATGTGCATTTAGTTTGTACGACCAATGTCTAACATTGTAAACTGCTAAGTTGGACCAAAAATCCCCACGATTTTTATAGCAAACTTTGCTAGAATCAGACAAAAGGACCTAACTTTGGGTATCAATGAGGTTAATAAAAGTTGCGCATAAAGCGCCGATACGCGTTGTACGGATAGGTAGAAAGCGTCAAAAATTGAAATTAAAGCGTTCTTTAATCGCTTTGAAAGGAGCACTTGCGCAAGAGAAGCAAGAAACAGAAGAAATGCTCGCCATTTATAAAAGATATACACAAGGCCACGCATCCAAAGAAGAGCTTAAAGTCGCGAATAAGCAATTTGTTGATGTTTTAAAAGGACTCGGATTAGGGATCTTCGCGATCTTACCTTTCGCACCAATCACGATACCTATTATCATTGCGCTAGGAAATAAGTTGGGTGTTGACGTACTACCTAGTTCATTTTCCAATCACAAAGAAGCAAAGAGAAAATAAGCTCGACTTAACGCGAGCGCGAATAAATGTGTTCAAACTCCGGAATTTTAGAAGGCATCTTTATACATTGTCTCTCATCTAGTTATTAGACTGATTTCTATAATAATAGAAAAAACTTACCCTTATAACGGTGAATTGTCCGTCGCGAATTGGTATCCTTAAATTAATACAACTTACAATAAGAGGCACGTATGAGCACTTTACTCATTCACTCAAATAAAGGTACTCCGATTCATTTCACCACAGAGTCTCAACTTACGAGTTGGCTAGCTGAATACGCAAGCGCTACACAGCAATTCGTGTTGGCATCTCGACAAGAAGGGCAAAATGTTTTGCTGATCCCTGATTTGAATAGTGGAGAGCTAGAAAGTGTAGTTTGTATCGTAGAGTCCCTAGAAGATCAATGGATTGCAGGAGACTTAGCCAAACAGCTACCAAAAGGAACTTATCAGATTGCAGGTACAAATGACCTAATCGAAAGAGCTGCAGTAAGTTATTCATTGGGCGCGTACAAGTATAGTGCCTATAAAAAATCAGCACCAATTCAAGCGAAACTCGCTTTGTCTGACGAAGCTCAATTTAAACGCGTAAATGACACAGTAACAGGTATTTATCTTGTTAGAGATTTAGTCAATACGCCTGCAGTGGATATGATGCCTCAACACCTTGCAGAAACATTTATTGAGCTAACAGAACAGTTTGGTGGAGAGTTTAAACAGCTGATCGGTGATGAGTTACTAGAGCATAACTACCCAACTATTCATATGGTGGGCAGAGCGAGTGATAACAAGCCTAGGTTATTAGACTTGACTTGGGGTGATGAAAACGCTCCAAAACTAACTTTGGTCGGCAAAGGAGTATGTTTTGACTCTGGTGGTTTAGACCTTAAACCTGCATCAGGCATGCGCAATATGAAAAAGGATATGGGTGGAGCCGCACATGTGCTTGGTTTAGCTCATATGATTATGGCTGCGAACCTTCCTGTACGACTGCGAGTGTTAGTACCTGCAGTTGAAAACGCAGTTTCCAAGAATGCTTTCCGTCCGGGTGATGTTATAAAAACGCGTAAAGGTATTACAGTTGAAATCGACAATACTGATGCGGAGGGGCGTCTTGTGTTATGTGATGCACTGGCTGAAGCGCAAAATGAAGATCCTGAGTTGTTGATTGACTTTGCAACCTTAACTGGCGCATGTCGTATCGCCTTAGGCACTGAACTTCCGGGTTTCTATAGTACCGATCAGGAGATAGCGAATGAAATTATTGCACAAGGTCTAGAACATCAAGATCCAGTATGGCAATTACCTTTATTTGATCAGTATAAAGGGCTATTTAAAAGTGACATCGCTGATATTGCAAACTGTGGTTCAACGCCATTCGGTGGCTCAATTACTGCGGCACTCTACCTAAAAGAATTTGTAGAGCCACAAACAACGCCTTGGTTGCACTTTGATGTTATGGCATGGAACGTTCGCCATTTGCCGGGCAGACCAGTTGGTGGTGAAGGATTGGGTTTAAGAGCAACATTTGCGTACTTGCAAAAACGCTTTGCAAACTAACCTGAAATACAAAAAACGGCTCATTTGAGCCGTTTTTCTATAGTTATCAATAATTAACTCTTAACAGGGATATTTGACAAAAGAGCTTGCATTTGTTGCCAATATAATCCGACGGACTCGATGTGTACTTTTTCGTCAGGAGAGTGTGGGAATTTAATTGTTGGCCCAAATGAAATCATATCCATATCTGGGTATGGTTCTTTAAACAAGCCACATTCCAAGCCAGCATGGATCACCATTATATCTGGCTTGTTTCCATAAATGCCCTCATACATGTCACGGAAAATATGTATAAGCTCTGAATCAGGGTCTGGTTTCCAGCCTGGGTATGCGCCAGAAAACTCAATTTGAGCACCTGCTAATTCAGCTAAAGAAGTCAAAGTACCTTCGACATCTTTTCTACCAGAATCTATTAGAGATCGAATAAGGCATAAAATTTCAATTGAGTCATTTTCTGTTGAAATAACCCCTAAATTGAGAGAGGTTTCTACTACACCTTTTATATCATCACTCATTCTAACAACGCCATTAGGACAAGCATTGAGAATTGATAACAATTTGGCAGTACAGGTTCTTGATAGCGGCATAAGTGTGCTTTCGACTTGTGTTGTATTGAACACTAAACCAGTTTCAATTGCTGCCAACTCCTGCTGCATTAACTTTTCAACGCTCTGAATATGTGATGTCACAGTATTCACATCAGCATCATTGACCGCAATCGTTACGTTGGCTTCACGAGGAATTGCATTTCTTAATGAGCCACCATTAAACTCAACAACCTGAAATTCAATTTCTGGAAGATGATGTTTTAATGCGCGAGCAAGTAACTTATTGGCATTGGCTCTACCCGTGTGAATGTCCACTCCGGAGTGACCACCTTTTAGCCCTTTTAATGATATTTGAAGGTATACTTGGTTATTCTGTTTAGACTGCCTTTGAATATTGAGGTTCAAGCTAGCATCAATGCCGCCAGCGCAACCCATGTATATTTCACCTTCTTGCTCAGAGTCCGTATTAAGCAGAATGTCGCCTTCAAGCCAGCCAGCTTCCAACCCAAAAGCGCCAGTCATTCCAGCTTCTTCATCAACAGTTAGGATAACTTCTAATGGGCCGTGTGCGATATCATCAGAAGCTAATACCGCTAAGCAAGAAGCCATACCAATACCGTTGTCAGCACCCAAAGTTGTACCATCCGCGGTAACCCACTCGCCATCAACATATGGTTTAATAGGATCAGTTACAAAGTCATGACTTGTATCGTTATTTTTTTGCGGAACCATATCTATATGAGCTTGTAAAACAACCGGTTTTCTGTTTTCCATTCCCGTGGTTGCTGGCTTTTTAATAAATACATTGCCCGTTTTGTCTCTTCGTACAGCTAAGTTTTGGGAGCTAGCCCAATCAACTATGAATTGCGCCAGCGCTTCTTCATGTTTTGAAGGATGAGGGATTGAACATATTTGATCGAAAAACTGCCAAACAGCTTTTGGCTCCAAATTGCTTATCTCTGAGTGAGGTTTAAACACCTTATTCCCCTAATATGAATCTAAGATTGTTGTCATTAAATTGAATACTCACCTAACCAGTAAATTAAGTGAGGTGTCGCCAGGTTATTATTGTTGGCCGCCATTGCTCATCTACCTAATCATTACGCAACATTTACGCAAGGAGCATTGTATGTCTGTATGACGAAATCGCTTCAGTAAAATACAATGGATGAGAATGACGATGACACGTTCGTTGTTAAGTGCCGAGTAGGGCAGTTCTAAGTTAAATCGTGTTGTGAGAATTTTAGCAGTTATGGTACGGGATAGCGAGCAGCTATAATAAAGTAGCGGCTCGCGAATATAAGTTAGGTTAGTCAGTTTTTTTACATGCCAATGCAGCATCCTTAACTAACTCTAAGCCCGATTTTTCATATGCTGGGAATGTATAGTCGCTCGTGTTAATAGGCGTTGTGCGGTCTCCCCAGCGAATGTAACTAGCTGCCCACGTTAAGCCGGCACCAAACGCTGCAGACATAATGTTGGCATTAGGTTTGATTAGACCCTGCTCCACTGCCTCACAAAGTGCAATTGCGATAGTTGCCGCTGAAGTGTTGCCGTATTGGTCGATGTTGACCATCACCTTATCATCACTGATGTCTAATTTCTTCTGGATAGCTTGAATAATTCTTAGGTTTGCTTGGTGCGGGATCAGCACATCAATATCATCTAATTCTAACTGCGCTTTTTGCATAACATCATCGCACGCTATACTCATTCCAGTAACAGCACGTTTGAATATCTCTCTGCCTTCGAATAACAATTCAGACGGTCCAACCGGTTTATATTTGTCTATGTCAGAGCCATAATTGGTAATATGTAGAATGTCTCTGTCTTCAGTATCACACCCTGTTTTTGTGCCCATTAGCCCGCTTGGCTCTGAGCTGGCTTCTAAAACAACGGCACCAGCACCGTCTCCGAAGAGCACAGCGCTGTCGCGTTTTGCCCAGTTCACGTACCATGTCATACGTTCAGCGGCGACAACCACTGCGCGTTTTATCATACCAGCCTGGATTTGTGCTGTGGCGTTTTGAAGTGCATATAAAAAGCCAGAACAAGCTGCGTTTGTATCGCAAGCGGCTGCTCCCGTTGCCCCAATATTTTTTTGAACCAATGAAGCTGTGTTAGCAACCATGGTTGATGGTGTACATGTGGCTAGTAAAACTAGGTCAACTTCTTTACCTTCGATACCAGCGCAGGCTAATGCATGCTTACTCGCTATAGTTGCAAGTTCAGCTGTACTAACGTGACTCACTCTTCTTGAGCGTATTCCTGTTCGGGTGGCTATCCATTCGTCATTGGTATCAACAATAGTGCTAATTTCATCATTGCTGATTGCAGCTGGTGGGACTGCTTTACCCCAGCCTGTTATTTTCGCATAAATCATAGTGTCTCTTTATCAAATCCGACCACTTGGCTAATTGCACCTTTATAACAAACTATTGATATCTACACAAAGATAACCTTGTTGATTTGCTACATTTGTCTAAAATTAAGATTGAAACAGGCTAAAATTCAGCACTTTATGACTCAAAAAATCACTCAGGAACTACTCGACGAGCTTATTTCATTAGAGCGTCAATTACTTGAGCCAAACGTGAGAGAATCAAAAGAGCGTTTGTCTGTTATGTTGGATGACGATTTTTACGAAATATCTGCCAATGGTTTGTTGTTCAACAAGCGCCATGTTTTATCTCGACTACCGAATGAAAAAGTACCGCAGTTTTACAACCAAGACTTTAGAGGTCAAATGTTGGCTGAAAATATCGCACAACTGACGTATCAAGCTGCATATCGGCGCAATGCATATAGCAATTTACAATACTCTTTTAGGATGTCTATTTGGCGAAAAAATACCAGCAGTTGGCAGTTGCTCTTTCACCAAGGGACGCCCAGTCCCGAGTTTGCGCTAAAATACGACTAGCATCTGTAGCACAGGGTTTTCAGCTAACACCTTAGTGCGGTAAAGTACGCTCTCATTTTGCACTGGACTTCTAAAATGGTTATCGCCTTTTCTCCCCAATCTGCACTAGGTCAGTTGTTATTGCTGCGCTCGATAGCGATAGTGTTGCAACTCATACTTGTCATTATCTCAATTTTGCTACTTGATAAAGACATTCCACACAGACCCGTATTTACAATCATTGCTTTGGAATCTGTTTTTCAGCTGTTCAGTATTTTCATCTACAGGCGTTCTAGAGAGATTTCTGAGCGCGCGATGACATTACAGCTTGTGGCTGACGTATTATTTCTATCTGTTCTTCTTTCTTTTCTTGGTGGGGCAAGCAATGCATTTGTATCCTTATTGTTACTTCCATGTATTATTGCTGCTGTAACAGTCTCTATCGGTTATGTGTTATTTGTCTCTGCGAGTGCATTGAGCGCGTATGGCTATCTATACGTTGCTGTAACTATGCCTATGCACCATCATGGAATGCACATGGGTGAGCATCTATTGGGTATGTTCGTCAATTTTGTATTCATGGTCGTGGTCACGGTAGGCGTAGTAGCCCTGTTAGTAAAGCGAATTAGAGAGAGGGAGGCTTTATTAGCAAAAACCAGAGAGAAGCAACTGCAACAAGAACAACTTTTAGCTTTAGGCAGTGCAGCCGCACAAGTAACTCACCAATTAGCGACTCCAATAGCTCATTTAAGTCTGCTTCTTGAAGAGTTGCAGGAAGACTACCCAAACCACCCAGCAGTAAAAGAAATGGTTGCTCCGATATCTCAATGTCGCACTCAACTGGATGGGTTTCGTGATCAGACTGAGCTACTTAAGCTTAAAGGACAATCACAGGCACAATCAACTGATTACATCTTATCTCAGTTAGAAGAGTTGATGGCGCTGCAGTATCCTAAACAAACAATCGATATAGTTGAACAGACTACACCAGTGAGTATTCAAGGAGACCCTATGTTAATCCCGTCGCTACTCAATTTGGTAGTTAATGCTGCAAAGGCAAATGAACGTACAGGAATGACTCAAATCGACTTGCGTGCTTTTTCTAAAAATGGCTTTTGGTATTTAACCATAAAAGATCAAGGACGAGGAATTGCGCAGCAGAAGCTTGATACAATAGGTAAGTCAGTTGTTGATAGTGACAGTGGGTTTGGGATGGCTCTATTGTTGACTCACGCTACACTCGAGCGTATTCAGGGGGAGCTAAAACTAGAGAACATGGCGCAAGGTGGTGTATTATCCACAGCAAAATTACCGATAGTAGGTGCTGAATGAAGTTGTTGATTATTGAAGATGATATTGCATTTTCAAATACGTTGGCGCGCAGAATGGCAAAAATGGGTTTTAATTGTTGGTGTGTAAATAGTGAATCCGAAATAATCGATAAGTGTTCAGAGTTTTTACCTCAATTTGTTCTACTCGATATGAAGCTAGAACACTCTTCTGGCCTTCAATATATCGCCAAGATTAGAGAAACTTTGCCAGATTGTAAGCTCGTTTTACTTACTGGCTTTGCGAGTATTGCCACTGCGGTGGAGGCGATAAAATTAGGGGCAGATGACTACCTGACCAAGCCTGCAGATACGAAGCTGATTACTAAAAAACTTTTAGGAGAGGATGTAGAAGAGGTAGAAAGTTGTTTTGAGTCAACAATGTCGCCTGAAAGGCTGGAATGGGAACATATCCAACAAACTCTTCAAGCAAACGGAGGTAATGTTTCGGAAACTGCAAGGCAGTTGAACATGCATAGAAGAACATTACAGCGTAAATTACAGAAGCGCCCAGTTTCCAAGTAGCTGCTCAAACAAGGGTGACATTGCTCATTTCTCAGTTATTAACTAAATTGAAATTAACGAGATAATGGGGCAAGTATCAATGTATTTATTTGAAGTGAACATATTTGCCGTATTGCTAAGCGCAATTGGTTCTTTTGTATTGGGCGGGATGTGGTATTCACCTCTCATGTTTCAACAGGCTTGGTTAGAAGGAGCTGGGTTGACAGAGCTGGATTTAAAAAGTGCAAATCATAAAATGATTTTTCTCGGTGCGTTTGTGTTTTGCTTAGTCGCATCGGTAGGAGTTGCTGTAACCATAGGAAAGTTGCCTTCTGTTTTGGATGCAATGCTTTATGGTATGGGAATTGGAGTTGTTTTTGTGAGTACTTCTTTTGGCGTTAGCTACCTATTTGAGCAAAGGCCATTGAAGTTATTTTTAGTTAACGCAGGCTATCATACGTTACAGTTTACGTTGATTGGGTTTATTGTGGGGAGTTTTAACTAGGTGGCAAAGCCAAACAAAAAAGGGCCGACTCGTACCGTTGATATCTTTTGTGCTAAATGTAAAACGCAGTTGTTTAAGTACCGAAAAGGGGGCAAAGGTAATCTAATAAAGTGTTTTGTTGAAAGAATTAGTGTGGACCATACCATGAATCAAACACACTGCCCAAACTGTGAGCAGGAGTTTTCGCGCAAGACGCTAATAAGAGGGGCGCCAGCGCTAAAAATAGTGGGAAAAAAAGTTACTTTTAAATAAATTTCTAGCGGACATATATCCTGTAGCTGCACATAGAAAACAGCGATACTTTTAAAGTTTGTGCTGTTTCAACGATTGAAAGTCACCCTTCCCATGGAATAGGGCCAGCGTGTTTGGGTGAGTATCCACAAAATCTATGGACAAAAACATGATTGATATCTTATTTGACGTTATTGGTATGACAGGAACTTTTCTTGTTGTTGGTGCTTTCTTTTTACTGCAACTAGAGAAAGTCGCGCCTGACGGCCTCAAATATAACCTCATGAACCTTTCTGGCGCTATCTTGCTGCTGATCAGCTTATGTTACAACTTTAACTTAGCGAGCTTTGTGATCGAGTTATTCTGGATTGCAGCTTCACTTATTGGCCTATATAAATATTTCAAAGCTAAGAAATTACAAACGGCGTAAAAACATAAGCAAAAACTTGCACAGTTGCATATCATGCGTATTATTAAGTTGTATGGACGGTAACTGTGTAAGCCAAATTTAGATAAAGTTTTTCTTTATTTAAACATGAGCTTGCTATCGTGTAAGTAGTCAGGCTCAATATGAAAAAAACAGTCCCTCTAATTCTTGCCACTTTTTTTAGCGCTAATTGCGCAGCATCTCAAGAAGATATATTTGAGCTTAGCTTTGAAGAGTTGCTAGATGTAAATATTACATTGGCAACTAAAACCGAAGAAACCTCTACGTCAGTCCCTTCTAGTATTACTGTGTTTAACCAGCAGCATATCCAATTACTTGGGGTTGCCAATGTTTACGAATTAATGAATTTTGTGCCAGGCATGCAGTCTACGAGAGGAGACTGGGTTGGGGCGGTTCCCAAAGAACATGCTCGCGGTATTTATTTAGATAGTGGCAATGTGTTGGTCATGTTAAATGGCCAGCGTTTAAATGAATCGTCATTTGGTAAAGCATCTGTATACGCTCCATTTATCCCTGTTGAAGTGGTAGAGAGGGTCGAATTTATTCGTGGACCAGGGTCGGCATTGTATGGAAGCAATGCGTTTTTGGGAGTAATGAATATTGTAACCAGAAAAAGCGACAATAGGCTAATGGCTGCTGTTGGCGACAGGGGGATGTATCAGGGCGCGATGAGCTTTCATAAAGGTTTTGAAAATGGGCTTGAGTTTAACGCAAACGCGTCGTTATATCGTGATGATGGTGATAAATATTTCGAACAGGGAGTGAGAGATCCCGTTGATGGCCGGTTTGTTGAGATTGATCTCAAGTGGCAGAATTGGCGATTTGCGATACATAATACTGAGACTCGGTTAGATGAATTCATTAATTTATCAGGTGAATCAAAGGACAATGAATACACTAGCCGAAATTTAGGGATGCAGTTAGAAGCTGAATATAAAATAACTGAGACTCTCAGCAATAAAACTAAAATTGAGTTTATCAAACACGACATAAAAAGTAGTGGACAGATAGCTACAGGTGAACAGTTAGGGCTTGAGCATGGGCTATTTGTTGGTCCGAGGTGGCAATCAAGAGATCTCACCCTTAATACAGAGTTTATATATGACCATAGCAATTCTCTAAATATCATTTTGGGCGGTGAATATTCTTGGGAAGAGCAGTCGCGCGCAGATGTTTATACAAACTATTATGACCCACAACAACAAATTGTATTCCCGGCCGAAGAGTTTTACTTAGGTGGGCTGCGAGTTATCAATGATTACGCACCATTTACATCCTTAAAGCAGGATTTCGATTCATATGCGGCATATTTGCAGGCGAAATACACGGTAAATGAAGATTTAACCGTATTCGCTGGGGCTAGATTTGATGACGTACTCGACATTGATAAAAAGCTTTCACCAAGATTGGCGGTTATTTATCGCTTCAATCCAAAGCATACGTTTAAGCTCCAATATGGAGAGTCTTTTAGAGTCCCGGTTAGCAATGAGTTAAATTCGAATGACGAAGTTACTCAAGGCAACCCTAACCTAAAGGCGGAGTATGTAAAAACCACAGAGCTAGTTTGGCATATACAAGACCAAGATTGGCAAGTTGATTTTGTTGTATTTGATAACGAATTAGAAGATTTTATAAACCTCATCCCGGTGGATGAAGAGTTGACACGCTTTACGTTTGATAATGTGTTTGAAACAAGTATGCAAGGAGTTGAGTTTAATGGCTCAGTACACCTCTCAGAAAATGCTTGGCTAAGTAGCACTTTTACCCAATATATTGATTTGCCTTTTAACCCCAGCTACAAAAAATTTGGTTCATTGGTTTTTAACTTTAAAGCTGGCGCGTTTCAATATTCGTTCAACGGGTTGTGGCGAGATGGTATTACAGTTATTCCTGTTGAGTTACCAGACGACCCAGAGTTTTCTCCATATAGGCACCCTAGTCACTGGATATTTGGCGCCACAGTGAGCTGGCGTTTAAATGACTTTCAAGGGGTTACTTTACAAGTACAGAACTTATTTGATAAAGAAACAGATGCATTTGACCCAAGGCGCTATGACGGAAGAGTGCCGCAAAGAGGTAGGCAAATTAGAATGCGTTATACCTACAAGTTTTAGCTTGTTAAAATTGGCATTATAAATCAAAATATTAGAAATGATTTCAAACTGACTTTTCTTTTATGATGTTGCTTAATCCTAAATCAATTTTATCGCTATTATGTTGTGTTGCACTATTTGGTTGTAGCACAGCTTTCAAAACTCTGAGTATGAGCCCCGAGCCACCACAAGTGTCATATGAAGGCAGAGGCAAAGCAGCTGGTCCCATGTTAATGGGGGCTATGGGCCCTATGGGGATTGCTGTTGGGATAGCAATAGATCAAGGCATTGGGAAAGATATTGAAACCGCATTAATGGAATCTCTTACAGAAAATCAATTTAACCTAGTTGAGAAGGTCGCAGTTAAATACCCCGCTGCTAAGAGTTTTACGATAAACAGTTTGTCATTTAAAGCGGCCCCAGGTGATGATGATTTAGCGTATGTAACAACCACGATAACTATATACCCAAGTCAAAAAATTGTTTGTTTTGATAGTGAGCCTGCATTACTTGATGCATTGAAATCTTCGGCAGCTGGGTGGGGATTAATTGCTGATTCATTGTCAAATGAGGTTGAATGCAAAGCTTAGACGAAAGTTAGGTATAAAAAGCCATAATGTAAATTAAGTTCTTTTAATTCAAATGCTTCAGCGTGGAATATGAATATATTCCACTTCCTTTGTAAAAACATTCTCTGTAACTATATGTCAATTTAATTGTGCCCATGAATGCTTAAGAAGGGTATAAACACTAATTTCGTATCAAAAAATTTACAATTCTAGCTGCGTTATCAACTCTTCTATGATAGAAAACTCTTAAGCTAATGAAGTTCTTGCATAAAAATATAGAAAAACTATCCTGTAACAAATGTAAAAAATAAGTGTATTTATTGTTCCGTTTGTCTAATCTGATTTAGGCATGAGTTTTTAGCATGCGCTCTCAACTTCTGCTTGAGAGATAAAAACACACAATCAAGGAGCATAAAAAGTGAAATTATCAATGATAACAACGGTGACGTTATCTGCGTTGGCCTTAATGTCAGGAAGCGCGATAGCCGCGCAAAAACAATACTTAAACAGCGAAGCAAATTTAAGCATGATGCTTCAGTCTGGAGCGCCTGCTGTGCTTTCAACACCTGCAGCGCAAATGATTGGGCTAAGTACAGAAAGTCAGTTAAAAGTTTTGAAATCATTCAAACATAAGAATGGATCGATTACGCACCGTTACCAGCAAATGTATCAGGGGTTGCCAGTAATTGGCGATACAGTAAGCCTTACATTTGATCAACAAGGTGCGTTAAAGCATGCGCATGGCGCGGCTGTTTATGGTATTGAGTCAGATCTAGTAAATGTTCAACCGTCTTTAAAGCTAGATGGTGCGGCCAGCATTGCTCAAACACAGGTCATGTCAACCAGCGAACATATTCAAAAGCACAACGAAGAAAATAGGTTGGCAGTATGGCTTGATGAAGCTGGCACTGCACGTTTAGTTTATGAAATGACCTACGTAACTTATGGTCATGAGCCAGCTCGCCCATACATGATTGTCGATGCAAATACTGGTGAAGTCCTTGTTAACTATAATAATATTCAACATGCAAATGCGACTGGACCCGGTGGTAACCAAAAAACAGGTCGTTATGATTACGGTACAGATTTTGGCCATTTAGACGTCAGCCAGTCAGGTTCAACCTGTACGATGAATAATGCCAATGTTAAAACGATTAACCTTAACCATGGCTCGAGCGGGTCAAGTGCACATAGTTTTACATGTCCTGAGAATACCGTTAAATCTATTAATGGCGCTTATTCACCATTAAATGATGCACATTATTTTGGGAACGTCGTTTTCAATATGTATAACGATTGGTTGGGAACTGCTCCTCTAAGCTTCCAGTTACAAATGCGTGTGCATTATAGCAACAACTATGAAAATGCGTTTTGGGACGGCCGGTCTATGACATTTGGTGATGGCAAAGATAGATTCTATCCGCTTGTCAGTTTAGATGTGTCTGCCCATGAAGTAAGCCACGGTTTTACTGAGCAAAACTCTGGTTTAATATATCGAAACAAGTCTGGTGGTCTAAATGAAGCGTTTTCAGACATGGCTGGGGAAGCGGCTGAATTCTATATGAAAGGCTCAAATGACTGGCTAGTTGGTCAAGATATTTTTAAAGGTAGCGGTGCGCTTAGGTATATGAATGATCCAACCAAAGATGGCCGTTCAATTGATCAACAATCTAGTTTTACATCAGGGATGGATGTGCACCATTCATCAGGTGTATTTAATAAAGCATTTTATAACCTTGCAACTACGACTGGCTGGGATACGAAAAAAGCGTTCATCGTAATGGCAAAGGCGAACCAAATGTATTGGACTGCAAGTACAGATTGGGATCTCGCTGGTAATGGAGTTTTGGATGCAGCGTGTGATTTGGGCTACAACCCTGATGATGTAAAAGCAGCGCTTGCTCAGGTTGGTGTTAACTCGCAATTGAGCTCAGGAAGTAGCTGTGGTACACCTCCTACAGATGAAGAGCTGACCAACGGGGTGGCACGTGCTGGTATCAGTGGCGTTTCTAAATCGCAGCAATTCTTTGTACTAAATGTTCCAGCAGATGCAACGAGTTTAAAATTTGTAACGGCTGGTGGTTCTGGCGACGCTGACTTGTATGTCAAGTTCGGTGGTAGACCTTCTCTGCAAACATACGATTGTAAGAGTACCTCTTCATCGAGTAATGAAACGTGTTCTATTTCAAATATTCAAGCGGGTACGTACTACGTGATGGTTGAAGCGTGGAATCAAATCTCAGGAGTATCTTTAACTGGTACATATTCATCAGGTGGGAGTGGTACTCAACCGATTGATAGAACTGAGAGTAATATTTCTGTTAGTTCTGGCCAATGGGCAAGGTATACACAGCAGCTAGGTGCCGGATACTCTAGCCTTGAAGTAACTATCTCTGGTGGTAGCGGTGACGCAGACCTTTATGTTAACTTCGGCTCTGCCTCTTCAACATCGACTTACCAGTGCAGACCATATAAAAATGGTAATAGTGAGTCTTGTTCCTTTACTAACCCTCAAAGTGGAACTTGGCATATTGACTTAAGAGGTTATAACAGTGCCTCTGGCGTGACGCTTAATATCAAAGCCAATTAATCACATCAATTGATGAGGCGGTGTTCTACCGCCTCAGTTTAGCACCACTTTAAAGGAACAATTATGTGTACAAAAGCCTTATTATCGATGGCGGCGTGCATTGTTTTGCCTGCCATCGCGAACGCAGATCCAGCTCCTAAATGGATCACCATCGAATCACAAGCAAGTCATCACTATCAACTACAAAATGCGCTTAAAGGTACGGTCTACCAAAGTGCCATATCGAGCTCGACGGATGTTGATGTGCTTCTGGTAGATGAACAAGAGCACTTTCAGCTTAGCCATTTTATGCACGACCATTATCACCGCTGTGGTGGATTTGTAGCTCATGACAGTGAAATTGAAGCACAGCAATATCTATCGCAACTTGCTCAGGCTCACTTAGCACAGCCTGCACAAACCTACACAATTGATAATGGCGATACAGTTCAAGATTTAATTTCTCGAGTTTCTACAACAGGCCTTGATAGTACTGTGAACTCGTTGATGTCATTTTACAATCGTTACTATACTCAACAGTCTGGCGTAGATGCCTCAAACTGGGTCAAGCAACACTGGGCCGATATTTCAAAAAATAGAGCCGACATTACGGTTGAACAATACTCTCATCAGTGGGCTCAGCCATCAGTTATTGCAACGATTCCAGGTAGTGAAAAAGCAGATGAAATAGTGATTATTGGAGGTCATTTAGACTCTATCAATAGCTCAAACTCAAGCAATGGTCGTGCGCCAGGTGCAGATGACAACGCATCTGGGATTGCAGTATTGAGTGAAGTGTTAAAAGCGATTGCAGACTCTGGTTTCAAACCTAAACGAACAGTGCAAATCATGGGGTATGCTGCAGAAGAGGTAGGACTAAGAGGCTCTAAAGCGATTGCAGCGGACTATGTAGCGCAAGGGAAAAATGTCGTAGGTATGGCACAATTTGATATGTCAGGTAATAAAGGTGGCAGTTATGACATCGTTTTTATAACTGACTACACAAATAGTGCGCAAAATACGTTTATGAGCCAATTATTAGATGCGTATTTACCGAACGTAAACTATGGATTTGATCGGTGTGGCTATGGCTGTTCAGATCATGCTTCTTGGTATCAACAGGGAATTGCGGCATCCTTTCCATTTGAATCTCGAATGAGAGAGGCAAATCGTAGTATCCATACGTCAAACGATACTGGATTTGATGCAAGTCATTCAATTAATTTTGCCAAGTTAGCGGCCGCATATGTAGCTGAACTCGCAAAAACAGCTGGTAGCACGCCTCCGCCCCCGCCAACTGACCCGACGCCGATACAAAAAGTTATTACCGGTGTGGATGTGGGCTCTGGTCAATGGCAACGTTTTAGTTTGGCCCTCGGTTCAGGCTATCAGGAGCTTAAAGTTTCGATATCCGGTGGCACTGGTGATGCTGACTTGTACGTGAACTTTGGTTCACAGTCCTCAACTTCCACCTATAGGTGTAGGCCGTATTTGTACGGCAACAATGAGAGTTGCACGTTCAACGCGCCCTCAGCTGGAAACTGGTACTTTGATATAAGAGGGTATTCGCAGTCATCTGGTGTGTCGCTAACTTACAGCGCCAAATAGATAGCATGTAAAGGTACGTTGCTGGTAGAGTGTCTGAGTTGCTCTTCCAGTAACGTTTATCCAAAATCAGCTTTAATATCTTGAAAAGAGCTACTTATAGTCTGGTCTGTCTTGTCGTTGTGCCTGATGTGATTCATACTGCCTCCTTATTTACGAAGCATAATTATAAAAAATACAAAAATGACAGATACAATGAATAAAGGCAGTGCGCATTTTAATAATTTGTGGCTATTATTGGGCCCATTTCTTTTCTTGATTACGTGCTTTACCAATAGTCCAGAAGGGTTATCTGAACAGGGGTGGAGAACTGCTGGTCTGGCAATGTGGCTAGCTGTTTGGTGGGTTAGTGAAGCTGTGCCAATCCCTGTTACGTCTTTAGTGCCTTTATTGGCAGTGCCATTGGTGGGTATTAACGATATTAAAAGTACATCATCGGCATATGCACACCCCCTTATCTTTTTATTCTTGGGTGGATTCCTAATTTCTATTGCAATGGAAAAGTCGCAACTGCATAAAAGGATCGCGCTTAAAACGATGCTCAAAAGTGGTACTAATCCCAAGTATCAAATTCTTGCAATGATGTTGGTAAGCGGTTTTTTGTCTATGTGGATCAACAATACGGCAACCACCTTGATGTTATTACCAATTGCGCTATCGGTGATACATGTACTGCAAAAAAATGGTAATGGTTGCAATAACTACGATAAAGCTCTGTTACTTGCAATCGCATACAGTGCTAGTTTAGGTGGGGTTGGAACAATTATTGGTACCGCTCCAAATGCTTTGATGGTGGCATATTTATGGGATAACTATCAGATAAAGATTGGCTTTGCGCAATGGATGATAGTAGCGGTGCCGTTTACTTTTGGCATGATTTTATTGTGCTGGGTTTGGTTGACGAAATTCGCATTTAAATTGTCGCCGCAAGAAGATAGTGACGCTTTAACTGAGATTTTTTCTTCTCAACTAGCCGCACTAGGCAGGATGTCAATTGCGCAAAAAAATGTATTGTTTGTATTTTTGTTTGCTGTATTTGGTTGGTTGCTAAGACCTTACCTTCAAACATGGACTGGACTTGATATCACAGATACAGGTATTGCTGTCGCGGCTTCTATTTTGTTGTTTGTCCTACCCGCTAGTAAAGATGGTAGGGAAAAAGTGATGGATTGGGCGGCAGCTAAAGATGTACCTTGGGGGATCTTGCTTCTTTTTGGAGGGGGATTAACGCTAGCGAGCCAAATAAAAGGCTCTGGACTTGCTGAATACATTGCTAACTTGTTGGCTGGTGCCAGTGCCATTCCAATTGTTCTAGGTGTGGTCGCTGTGGCAGCACTTATTACATTCTTAACTGAATTGACAAGTAATACCGCAACAGCTGCGGGCTTTTTGCCTCTACTAGGTCCTGTCGCAGAGCAAGTAACTGGAACACCACTTATTTGGATTATTCCAGCTGCTATGGCTGCAAGCTGTGCATTTATGATGCCCGTAGCAACGCCACCAAATGCAATCGTATTTGGCTCTGGAGAAATAAAGATAAGAGATATGGTCAAAGCTGGTTTTGTCTTGAACTTAATCGCCATCACCATGATTAGTGTTTTAACTCTAACAGTCGCTAAATGGGTTTTTGTGTTTTAATCGCTGCGAACTGAATAGCGCTGCAAATTAGGGCAGCGCTATTGGTCATCATAGTTTCGTCACGTCTTTTTGATTCATAATCGTATATTTATCCTTCAAACTAATCCGCTGTATTGCTTTAACATGGTTTTTACAATCTAGTGGTTGTCATACTTCTTTGATACTATCTTTAATATGTCGGTGAAAAAGAAACGAGTATAGGCACTTTTGGTTGCACTGATGGACCGGCTAACTAGATATATGAGGAAAGATCTGTGAAAACTGAACATGACTCTGCATTGGAGCAATTGTTGTTTAGATTGAAAGCAGCTTACTTGGAGCAGCCATACACCTCTTGTGCACTTAGGGTTGAAAAGTTAGTGGCGTTAAAGTCAGCAATTGCGAACCATAGAACAGAGCTGGTGTCGGCGGCCCAATCCGACTTTAGCCATCGCGCAGAGCTTGATACCGTTATGGCTGATATGGTGCCCACCGTGAACCATATTGGGCACATTTCTCGTAACCTTAAGAAATGGATGAAACCAGACAAACGTAGTCCAGGTATTGAGTTCTTACCTTCACAGACTTACATCGAATACGTACCGAAAGGCGTCGTCGGAATTATCGCTCCTTGGAACTATCCAATCCAATTGTCATTGGTACCACTGGCTACAGCAATTGCAGCAGGCAATAAGGTGATGCTAAAGCTTAGTGAATACACCCCGAATGTGAATAAGGTCATTAGATCTATTTTGGCATGTTTATCAGAAGACTGTGTGGTTGTGGAAGGTGATGGTCAGATTGGAATAAGGTTTAGTGAATTACCGTTTGACCATGTGTTTTTTACTGGTTCTACGCACGTTGGTAGAAAGGTTTACCAAGCGTGTGCGAAAAACCTAGTGCCTGTTACCTTAGAATTAGGTGGCAAGTCCCCTGTAATTGTCTTAAATGACGTGAATATTGACAAAGTAGTGTTGGATTTAGCCTTCGCGAAGCGAATGAACTGTGGGCAGATATGTGTAGCGCCAGATTATGTATTGGTACATCAAGCAGTGTATGAGCAGTTTGTTCACAAGCTAAAAGAGCATCTCAAACGTCCTAACAAATATGAAAGCAGTACGGGGTTATTGACTGACGATCATAAATCAAGGTTGGCAGCAATGCTCCAACAGGCCGAGTCTAAAGGCTTAGAAGTTTGGCATTCAAAGCCTCTAGAAACGGCCACTGCAGATGACTTTGGTGTGCACCTTGTGTTTGATCCCCCAAGTGGATTACAAGTAATGCAAGAAGAGGTGTTTGGTCCAATACTGAATATTTTTAAGGTAACAGATTTAGAACATGCTCAAAGTATCATTAGGAGCACAGAGACACCTCTTGCATGCTATTTATATACTGAAAATAAATGTGCACAAAATGACATAAAATATCGGCTTGCATGCGGTTCGTTGAGTATTAATGACATGCTTTTGCATGTCGCAGTGGCAGATCTGCCATTTGGTGGAGTTGGTAGTTCTGGTTTTGGACAATATCACTCTATTGAGGGATTTAAAACATTCAGTCATGGAAAAGGGGTCTTTATTTCAAGTGCCCATGCATGGCGAAGCAAAATGTTTGATAAATACAGCCACATCATAGGAAAAGTACTAACATGGCTGTATTTAAAGTAGGCTAATTTGGTGGCGGTAGTTTACTCAACAAACCCACTACCAGCGATATAAGTGCGTGCTTGTATCTTGTGGTATATCTCATTGGCGATCTTTTGTCCTCTCTCTATTTGAGAGCGGGACATGCTTTGCTCATCTAGTTGCCTACTTTCAGTTGCGGGTTGATAACCGTTAAACTCAGCTAATGTATTCCAAATATATGAGCGTTCAATGTTTTTCTGAACGCCAAGTCCTTGATAGTACAATAAAGCAAGATTAAACATTGCTAATGTATAGTTATTCGCAGCAGCACGCTCATACCAAAAGCGAGCTTCGAGATAGTCTTGGGTTACTCCATCTCCATTAGCATGCATAACACCTAGGTTGTACTGGGCTGCTGGAAGGTTTTTTCTCGCTGCTTGAGTAAATAAATCGACAGCTTTTTGCTTGTCAAGCTTAACGCCTCTTCCATCCTCGTACATAACTGCGAGGGCAAACATAGCGTCTGAGCTACCCAGTTTTACTGCACGTTGTAATAACTCAGCTGCTTTTCTTGGATCTTTGGGTACACCATATCCGCCATCATACATTTTAGCTAGTTCATACATACCTGGTGCGTAACCCATATCAACAAGATACCTAAACTCTTTTAGGGCTACATCGAACTTACCCATGTTAGCTGCAGCGATGCCTTCTTCTAACGTTGCTAGGGAAGGTGCAGAGCAAGTAATAAGCCCCGCTAACACAAAGGTTCGAGTTATTTTTTGCCACATGGCGTTTCTCCTTATAGCACAGGGGGGATAAATTTAGTTTAATGCACCTAGTGCAATTTACCAGTTTAGATTATAAGCTTTTGAAGGGAAATAAAAAAAGCCCTTATAGGGCTTTTTAGTTTCATATCAACCGTCACTGATATGAGCAATGTAATGTAGCAAGTATATGAGTACGTGAATAAACTGGGTCGAGTAGTTATTCACTGTTATGAAACAAAGCGCTATATGCGTATAATCAATAACTGCGTTTCATTGAGAATGATTATCAATAACTTTTAGCTTGCTGTCAACTTTAAATGATAACTAATTGCATTATGGGTCAAATGAGAAAACATATACTCACTTTAATTATGATATTCACATTGAGTGGCTGCCTCTATGAGACTATGTACAAAAATGCCGATCGGCTAGCACTAAATCGGTTAGAAGAACTGGTGGAATTGGATGCTGAACAAGAGCGGTACTTTTTAACTTCATTTGCCGACTTTCAAGTAATCCATCAAAAAGCCTATATGCCTGACTATGTGAGGTGGTTAACATCGCTAGAAGGGAATTGGCGCAGCCTTAGCCAATCCCAACTTAGGGAGCTAGGTACGGACATTCAGGAGCACTGGGCAAATTTATCTCAATCGATGAATGACCCTGTGACGAAGCTATTAGTGGATCTGAACGCGCAGCAAAAAGAAGAACTAATTGCCGCATTAAAAAAACGTGCAGAGGAAAGATCCAAAAACACAAGTAGACTTGAAAGGGCGCTAGAGCGATTTGAAGATATTTTAGGAGACCTTAGCGTACAGCAGCGAAAAATAGTCGAGAAGTATTTTGATGAAACTGAATACTATAGACAAGTTTGGCTTTTATATTCACAAAAGAGAATCAACAAAATAGAGTCTTTGCTTGCAAACGATAAGGCTTTAACGGAGCAGGAGCGAAAATTGCTGGGAAGCTATATTTTCAATTCTATGCAACATGCCCCAAGCCATATTCTTCGTACAAGAGATCAATGGGTTGAAAAACAACTCCAGCTGATGTTGGAGTTAAGAGAAACACTCACTTCCCAACAGCAAGAGCACGTTGATGAGTACTTTAAAAAGTGGCTGGGAGTTGTGAACGAGTTAATACAGACTAAGTTATGAGTAAGGGGTTAGCGATATGCAAACCGAGTTGTTACATTAGTGAGTCATAGAGTGGAATACCTTGAGTATTGTTCAAGGTACTCCACTTATAAGTGCTTTAAAATGTATAACGCACAGTAACTGAGTGGTGGCCCTGATCTTTTATCTTAACAAGGACTTTGGCACCATCAGGAATGCTAATATTAGCCACCATTTTGTTGTCGCCTGCATGTTTGAATGTTGTGTCTGACTTTTCTCCGCTTGCAAGTACTGTGATGTTACCGGTTACTTTGTTAGTTGGGTAAGGTTTACCATGGTCACGTAAATAAAGCGTTGTAGCAGCATTTTCTCGTACAAGTTCAAACACCATTTCGTGTTCAATTTTGACTACACCGCCATGAAGTGCCTTAGTACTTCCGTGAGCACTCGCACTAGATGAAAAAACGAATGTACCCAATGCCAGTAAAATGGTGAATATTATTGATGCTTTCATATTTTTTCTCTTAATTATTGTGTTGTTGCAGTAAGCTTTTAATAAAGGTGTTACTGCATTTACCTTTTTAAATTACATTGTTGGAGTTATCTTCTAGCCATTTTGCAGTTGGCTTTTTACCCATCGTCCAGAAAAGCAGTGGCGTTAATAAGATATCTAGCAAGGTGGAACTAACGAGACCAGAGAATATGACAATGGCCACAGGGTGTAATATTTCTTTACCCGGTTGGTCAGCAGCCCACAGCAAAGGGATAAGTGCAAATGCAGTAACCATTGATGTCATTAAAACTGGAGATAAACGCTCCTTTGAGCCGCGAATGATGAGCGATTTATTAAATGACTCTCCCTCAAATCGAATTAAATTTAGATAATGGCTAATTTTTAAAATGCCGTTTCGAGCGGCGATACCTGTCAGGGTGATGAATCCAACAACAGACGCGACGGATAGCGACGTAGAAGTTAACCACATCGCAATGACTGAGCCAATCAAGGACATTGGTAAACTGCACATAATAATACCGGCAAAGACGATGTCTTTGTAACGTAGGTAAAGCACTAAAAAAATTAGTGTAAACGACAAAGTTGAGAGTAATATAAGAAGACTCATCGCTTGCTCTTGTGCTAAAAACTGTCCTTCTATACTTACAAAACTGCCATCTGGTAATTGATGAGTATTAACAATTTTACGGACATTATTGAGTAGCTCCTTAACGTCCACATTTTCACTATTTGCATAGAGTACAAGTCTTCGTCGGCCATTCTCCTTTAATACCTGATTTGGACCATCGAGCAATTCGATATCTGCAATATAAGAAATCGGTATTGCACCGGAGGGGGAGTTGATCAATGTATTAGCGAGGGCTCGAGGCGTGCGACTTTTATCATCTAATCGTAACACCAGTTCGAATCGTTTCACGCCATTTATCACATCAGTAACATGTGTCCCTTCTGTCAGCATGTTTAACTGACGCAGCGCAGAGCCGGGAGTTAGGCCATACTTTGCCAACTCTTCATACTTTATACGCACGCTTAGCTGCGGTATTAAAACTTGTTTTTCGATATTGATGTCTACCAAACCAGAAACAGCTTCAAGTTTTGTGCGAAGTTCTTCTGCACTGATCCGCAAAGCTTCAAGATCATCGCCAAATAGCTTGATTGCTAGCTGCGCCCTTACTCCGGATAGTAAATGGTCAAGTCGGTGAGAAATGGGTTGGCCAATGGCGACTTGTCCAGGTATGACCGCAAGTTTGTCGCGTATTTCTTTGAGCACTTCTTCTCTAGAGCGCGTTGAAGCAACCAAATCAACATCCACTTCAGAGGAATGGACTCCCTCCGCGTGTTCATCCAGTTCAGCTCGACCTGTGCGCCTTCCGACTTGAGTTACTTCGGGGACAGTTAGCAACAAGGATTCAGCTAAATGACCCATCCTGTTTGATTCTTCTAAAGAGGTACCTGGCTCAAAAATAATCCCCAGCACTAAAGACCCCTCATTGAAGGCTGGCAAAAAGGCGCGAGGAAACTGGGTAATAGTCGCCGCAGATAACAAGGCAATGGCACCAATGGTGGCTATCAAGTATTTGGACTTTGGTAAAGCCCACTCTATCCAAAGGCTTTGTAATAACTTGAGTTTTTTCACCAGCCAACTGTCACCTTGGTGGACTATTTTTGCATTGGGAAGAAGGTAGTAACAAAGTACGGGTGTAATAGTCATTGAAACTAGTAATGAGCCGAGAATTGCAATGATGTAAGCAAGCCCAAGTGGCGAGAATAGCCGTCCTTCGATACCCGGCAGAGCAAAAAGAGGCAGAAACACCAAAATCACAATTGCAGTTGCGTAGACAATTCCAGAGCGTACTTCGATGCTTGCTTGCCAAATTACACTAAACACAGGCTTGGGTAGCTGTAGAAGTGCATTTTGCTTTAGACGCCGGAGAATATTTTCAACATCGACGACTGAGTCATCAACGAGTTCTCCAATTGCGATTGCCAAGCCGCCCAAAGTCATTACATTGATACTCTGACCCAACCACTGAAAGGTGAGGACAGTAACGGCCAGGGACAGCGGAATTGCAAACAGCGAAATTATCGTGGTCTTTATGGAAAATAAAAATAAAAACAATACGATAGTAACCATAATGGCACCATCTCGCAGCGCTTCAGTAACATTGTCAATGGACGACTGAATAAAATCAGCTTGTCGAAATAGAACTTGCGGAGGAGCTAGGCCTTTTGGCAGCCCTGTTTTTAATTCTGCAAGTGCGGCTTCTATCTTTTGTGTAAGTTGAATGGTGTCGGCATTAGGTTGTTTCTGCACATTGATAACAACGGCTGGGCGGCCATTGAACCCGCCATCTCCGCGCTTTTCAGCAGCGGAATAACTTACAGAGGCAACTTCTGATAGCAGAACCGGACGTGCATCTTGCCACCCAATTGCCAAGTTCTTTAGGTGGTTAATATCTAGAGTGCGCCCTAGGTGGCGGACCAAGTACTCTTGATTATTAAGGTCAATAAATCCACCACCAAAGTTCGCAGCAAAACTCTCTAGCGCGCTGTGTAGCTGACTCAAAGAAATGTTTAGTTGGCGCATACGCATAGTGTCTGGGGATACTCTGAGCTGACGAACTTCTCCACCTATAGGAATGACTTGAGACACACCAGCTATAGAGAGCAACCTAGGCCTCAATACAAAGTCGGCATATTCGCGTGCTTCCATAGCGTCAAGGCTGTGTTGTTGATCAATGGGAAGTGCAATTAGCATCACTTCACCCATGATGGATGATACGGGTCCCATAACAGGTGATATCCCACTCGGTAGTTGCTCAGGTGCTAAATCCAGTCGCTCTGACACTAGTTGCCGATTGCGATATATATCTGTGTCCCACTCGAATTCAATATAAACAATGGATAGACCAACACCTGATGTCGAACGAATTCTCGTTACGCCAGTGATACCATTGAGTAGGTTTTCCAGAGGGAAAGTCACTAATTGTTCTACTTCTTCTGGAGCCATACCGCCAGCTTCAGTCAAAACAGTTACAACCGGTTTGTTCAGGTTGGGAAAGACATCAACTGGTAGTTTTTGACCATGAATGATGCCATATGCCATCATTCCAAATGCGAGAATCAGAACTACCAAACGATGCTTTAAGCTTGATTTTACTAATAAATTAAACATTGATTGCCTATCTCACTTGATTCAAAAGCGACGCACCTTCAATGACAACTCGGTTGTCTGCGCCCAACCCACTAGTAATAAGTACAAACCCTGGTTGTAGAGGCTCATACTGAATTAACTGTGGTAAAAAACGCTCTGCAGAAAGCTTAATCCAGACTTGCGGGAGATTATTTCTACTGAGTACAATTGCATCGGCAGGTAAGACTATACCTTTGTGTTGCTCATTGACCTGCACCCGTAGTGAGATGTTTTGGTTTATAAACAGGCCGGAATTTTCAGTGTTATCAGCCAATTCAAAATTCATGTGTATTAGGCCGTTGACTTGTCTTGGAGCATGACCAATATAATTAAGTGATACGTTAGGGCTTTGTACAACTTTGGCCGTAACTAACTGGCTAGATAATTGGGTGTCACTTGTACTGGCTTCGATTAAAAGTTGTTTGTTAGAGATAATTTCAAATATAGGCTCTCCAGCTTCAACCCATTGGCCTCTAGATGCATCACGATTGATGAGCATGCCAGAAATTGGTGCAACCAAATATTCAGGTCTTTCAAGCCCCTGTTGCAGGGTTTTTGCTTGTTGTTCAAGGCTAAGTAACTCTGTTTCTAGTTGCTCTAATGTCTGTTTAGAGGCTAAATCGCCAAGTGTTTTTAAGCGCGCAACATCTCGCTGAGTTTGAGCAATTCGATTTCTAATAGCGATTAATTCACTAGTTTGGCTTGCAAGCTCGTATGCCGTATCTTGGTATCGGATCAGCCCAAGAATATCGCCTGCTTTTACTTTACTGCCACTTGGTCTAATGCCGGCTGAAGGCGCATCCAGTCGACCATCACTACTCGACTGGATTTTCGCATATCCATCTGGATGAGGCTTAACCACAGCATCCAACTGTGTATGTCTTGGTGCGCTAGTCTCTGTAGCAAACAGCGTTGTGATACTAAGAAGTGCCTGATGCTTCATAGTTAAAACGACGGACCCATCTGACTGACGCCCCAAAGTGTCGATTGCCTTGTTTGATGATTGCTCAAGGTGTTCGCCATTTGGCCCGTGCGCGCCAGGAGAAGCGATAGTGTAGAGCGAGCAAATACATAATGACAATGCAAGAAAGTTTCTTAATTTCATGCTTTTGCCCCCTTTGTCTGGCGCCCAAACAGAAGTCCACCAACGAAAACCAAAATGCATACAACGACTATCCACCATCGAAATTTATGGTGGTGTCCATCACCATGGCTGAGGTCGCTAAGAGGCTTAGCAATAATTTCTAAGTTCGCAGTTAATAAATCACCGCTGCTTTCGGTCAAAACCGTTAGCATGATTTCATGTGAACCAACCTGGGACAACAGTGTTAGCATGGTCTCACTGGTTAATATGTAGGCGTTCAATTGCTCTGAGTAATGAGCGTTCGCGGATAAATTGCCTACTTCCAATTCAATAGAAGCATCAGAGACAGGTACATTTGTTTTAAAGTCATGGAGATAAATAACCAGTTGGTGCTCTATAAGCTCCCCAACAAGTTCAAAGAATTCTGTCACGCTTTCAAACTTGGGATAGCTTGATTTACCCTGTTCACGCTGAGTATCCAAGTGCTCTCCGTTTGGTCCGTGGGCACCAGGAGAGGCGTATGAACTAAACGAAAAATAAAAAGTTGTAAGTACAATAAGCAATACACAGCCTATTGTTCGCTGCATAGTTCGCAGCTTTAGTAAATTGAAGTACATAATTAATCCAAAAAAACATTAAAACTGGCCACGCACAAAGGTGCATTGGCAAATAAGAAAGTTAGTTTGAATTACGCCCTAGGAGGTGGAGTGCTGTGTTTTAAAAAAGGTGGAGACCAATTAGCTGACAGCAAAATCACTGGTCCGGATGGTTTAATAGCAGGTTCTCTAAGCGGAGAAACTTCAACAATGGCAGTAATACAGCACTCAAGGTCCTGGTTTATGTGCTCAATTGCATCTTTAGAGAAAGAAAGAGTGAAGTTGGTTTCATCATCATGATCGTGGCTGTGTGGCTGACCGATTTCATGAAGTAGGCTATGACTATCGCCCTGTGACTTATGTTCCCCATCATAAGCAACGCTTCCGAATACCTGAGTACTCAGAATGCATAGCATTATAAATATGATAGAGAATTGACGCATTTGACGACTAATAAAATAAAATTTTCTTGATGCTATCACCGATTTTATTCCACCTCAATTGTTTTAGTGGAATTTTCAGAAGGAGTTTCAGTAACACATTGTCATGTGTTTTTTGTGAGCTTTGTTGTAACCCCTCCTTATTTCTAAAAGCCATTTGACTGTTTTAAAATGCTAACGGGGAGGGCTGTGCCCCCCAAACCTACTGTTTAACAGATACTTGTTTGTCAGGTTTGGCATATTCGAGTCGCGCTAGCTTATGTGTTGTATGATAACAATCTAACCCTGAAACTGCGACGGTGTCTAGCCGCTCAATATTAATATAACCGTCTTCGTTGACTGCACCACTAGGCACCTCTACGTGCACAATCTCACCGATAACCAACACAGTTTTATTCAATTCAATTGTTCGATACTCGCGCAGCTTTAAACCAATTTTTACCTGACTTTGTGCAACAAACGGGGCGTCAAAATCATCGTGATAATAAGGCTCCAAACCTGTTTCTTTAAACTCGGATTGGTTCTCTTCGTATCTAGCTGACGTTTGATGAGCTTCCTTCCAAATTAGCGAGTTAACATGATTTATAGTGTATGACTCAGTTTCTATAATGTTCTCCAGCGTGTCTCTTCTTACACTATGTGGTCTAAAAATAACTCCCAGAAAAGGAGGGTTGGCCCCCAAATGAAAAACCGAGCTCACGATTGACAAGTTTTCATCGCCTTGAAGGCTACGAGTTCCGATTAAATTTGCGCTTTTGTATCCCGACAACGAGTTTACAAAATGAGCTCTATAGCGTTCGTGGAATTGATTTAAGTCATTGTTATTTAATATCATCATATCACCAGTTTATGGTTTCGCCTTGCCAGTCAATAAAATCCACTTCGCCATTGAATTCTCTGCTGTGCTCAAATTTATTGAGTTGCTCAGCAACAAATGTTGGCGAAAAGAGTTTCTCTGGTGGCACATTATTCTGAAATGGCTTGGAAAGTTTTGAATCGGTCGTACCTGGGTGGAAAAGCACCAACTTGGCATTGCATTTTCGGCGCTTCAACTCGACTGCAGCTGTTTTGAATAACATGTTCAATGCTGCTTTCGAAGCACGATAGCTATACCACCCTCCAAGTCTGTTGTCGCTTATGCTGCCAATACGCGCACTAAGTGCTGTAAATACGCAGGGCATCTCTGTTGACATTAAATGGGGCATAAATGCTTGGAGCCAAGTGAAAGGGATAACTGTATTTACATGAAGAAGGGTATTAAAGTAATCGCTATCAAATGACTCTATTTTCTTTTCAGGCATGTTTTCGCTAGTATGTAATGCACCATTGCACACCGTAATGGAGTGAATCTTTGGATTTACACGTGTTATTCTGTCGGCGATTGCCATGATACTTTTTTGAGAATAATCTGTTTCGTACATTGTTATGTACGGATGTTTAATGTTTATAGAGGCCCTGCTTACTGCTATCACATGTGTATGATTTTTTAGCTTCTCATTGACGAGTGCCTTTCCTATCGCACCACTGGCGCCGATCACAACCGCTGTTTCTTGAATCATCATTATCAAAGCTCATTATTTTTCATGTTTACGTAAAAGCTGCGAACTTGGATCAGTCTATGTACAGTGCACTCACTGTCGAATTAATGCTGTGTGGGGCTGTCATGAAATGGTCTTTTCATTTATATCTGTTTGGCAGTATATTGGATTGATTAATTAGTATTCAAGGAATGTTTATGGATCAGCAATATACAAATTTACGCCGCAATGTTAGCTTGCTTGGTGAGTATTTAGGTGCCACTATCGAGCATGCTCAAGGCGAAAAAGTACTAGAAAAGGTGGAGCAAATAAGACACCTTGCAAAGGCGTCTCGAAGCGGAGATCACCAAGCCCGTCAAACATTGATTGATACCTTAAAAGCGCTGAGCAATGAAGAGTTACTTCCGGTTTGCAGAGCGTTTAATCATTTTCTGAATCTTGCCAACGTGGCGGATCAATACCACACAGTTTCAAAATCTGGGTCGCCAGAAGGACCTTTTTTTACTATTGAAGAGACTTTAAAAACGCTCAGAACTCGTGTTGATAACGGAGAGTGTTCACTGGATGATGCTATGGATGCGTTACAAGCATTGCACATTGAATTGGTGTTAACTGCGCACCCCACGGAAGTAACGCGCCGCACAATTATTAGCAAGCACGTTGAATTAAGTGATTGTCTAAAGCAGCTAGAAAATAATGAGTCGGATAGTATTGAGCGCGAGAGCATTTTATCTCGTGTTGCTCAGCTGATTTGTCAAGCTTGGCACACGAATGAAATTAGAGACAAGCGACCTACGCCATTAGAGGAGGCTAAGTGGGGGTTCGCGGTAGTTGAAAATAGTTTGTGGCACGCAATTCCACAGTTTGTAGACAATCTGGCTAAATTGGTCAAAGACTATTTACAGGTTGAACTGCCGTTGAATTTTGCACCGGTCAAATTGGCATCATGGATGGGGGGAGACAGAGATGGTAACCCAAACGTTACAGCTGACGTGACGCAGAGCGTACTTGACCATGGGCGTTGGATGGCACTTGATTTGTACTACCGTGATTTGGATAAATTAAGTGCAGAGCTTTCTATGAGTGAGGCAAATACAACTCTACTATCCTTAACCAATGGCAGTTCAGAGCCTTATCGTCAGTTGCTAAAATCCCTGAAAGCTGATTTACGCGAAACAATTGATCACTTAGAAGATAAAATTAAAGGTCTGCCGAGCTCTAGTAGCGACAAGATCCGCTTTACTGATCAGCTAAGGGAGCCTTTGGTAGCTTGCTTTAATTCGTTAAATGAACAAGGCATGGAGGTTATTGCAAAAGGGTTGCTGCAAGATGTATTGCGTCGCCTAGATTGTTTTGGAGTACATTTATGCAAGCTCGATATTAGACAAGATTCTGCTCGCCATACGGAAGTACTCTCTGAACTGACTGGATATTTGGGAATAGGTGATTATGCGCAGTGGTCTGAGGCGGATAAACAAGCGTTCTTGTTGTCTGAACTCAGCTCTAGAAGACCTATTATTCCCAAACATTGGCAGCCGAGTGAGTCTGCACAAGAGGTGATCAATACATTTGAAACCATTGCGGCTCAAGATAGGGCTGCACTCGGCATATATGTGATTTCGATGGCTCGAAATGCGTCAGATGTATTAGCAGTACAGCTGTTACTGAAAGAAAGTGGAGTGCGATTTAACCTACCAGTTGCGCCGTTGTTCGAGACATTGGACGACTTGAATCGTGCACCTGATGTAATGAAAGAGCTTCTGAGCTCGAGTTGGTACAAGGGGCACCTTGCACATCAACAATACATTATGATTGGTTACTCCGATTCAGCAAAAGATGCGGGCATGATGGCGGCTGGTTGGGCGCAATATTGTGCGATGGAATCGCTGATCTCAATTGGTGAACAACATGGGATTAAAATGAAATTGTTCCATGGTCGAGGTGGCACTATCGGTCGAGGAGGTGCACCTGCAATGCAAGCGCTTCGTTCACAGCCTCCGGGATCTCTAAAGCACGGGCTGCGTGTTACTGAGCAGGGAGAGATGATACGCTTTAAGTTTGGGCTATCGTCTGTCGCAATTCAGAGCTTATCTTTGTATGCAAGTGCGATTGTCGAAAATAACTTATTTCCACCTCCGACACCCAAATCACAATGGCGTGAGGCAATGGAGTTATTAAGTAAAGCTTCGTGTGAACAGTATCGCAAATATGTTCGTAATACGCCTGATTTTGTCGCATATTTCCGCAGTGCAACGCCGGAAATCGAACTAGCCAAATTACCGTTAGGCTCTCGGCCTGCAAAGCGCAACCCAAAAGGTGGGATTGAAAGTTTGCGGGCGATCCCCTGGATTTTCGCATGGAGCCAAAATAGGCTGATGTTACCGGCTTGGCTTGGTGCTAATGAGGGCATTAAAGCGGTATTGAATTTAGGCGGCGAGGCGCTGATTGAAGAGATGAGTGACTTGTGGCCATTCTTTCGTACACGTTTAGAGATGCTCGAAATGGTATTTTGTAAGGCGGACCTGTGGTTGACTGAGTACTATGATGAGCGTTTAGTACCTGATGATTTGCGCCCAATTGGTGAAAAGCTCCGCGATGAGCTAAAAGAAACAATAGAAGGTGTTCAAAGGTTAGCACCGAAAGGAAGCTTACTGTCAGCTCAGCCTTGGGTGAAGGAGTCAATAAAACTCAGAAACCCATATACAGACCCGCTAAACCTATTACAAGTGGAGTTGTTGAAGCGTACTAGAGAGTCGCAAGACCATCAATTAGACAGCGCACTCATGATCACCATGATGGGGATCGCGGCCGGTTTACGCAATACAGGCTAATCCAATTTTCTTAAAAGTTTTAAAAATAAACTTTTAAATAACAATCGGAAATAAAAAACCAATCCATAAGGGTTGGTTTTTTAATTTTTTCTAGTTTTTAAATCGTAATTTATTGACACTCGGACTCTATAAATTAAAATTCACGGCCACGAAAGAATTTTTGCAAACTTAACTAAATATAGAGCGGAAAATGTCATTGTTATCGACCAGCATTACATACGATAAATCTACTTCACTAATTATGATGACGGTGAGAGGCCGTGCTGGTGTTGAAGATGTGCTTAATGCCTACAAAGCAGTACAGAAGTATGCTGAGTCTCACGGCAGCAATAAAGTGTTGGTAGATGTGTCCGAATTAGAGCACCGATTTGCTGCAATAGACATTGTTAATGTCATGCCCAAAGTAGCTCACTATGTTTCTAACATGCAAATTGCACGTGTAGTTGGATTCGAAGGTTATATGCACGACTTATTTTTACAAAAAGTAAAACGTTTTGGCATTCACGCTGAAAACTTCGAATGCTTTAAATCAGCAAAGGAATGGTTGAGTAACGCCTAAAAGGTGCGTAAACTGGCATGCCATATTCTATAATAAAAAAGTTATGGCATTAATAGACAACAAAACTGAATTATTTATTATTGAGTCCTGTAAACAGTCACATGGCGTGATTAACTCAGAACTCGTCAACCAACTCATATTGCAACTTGAGTGTGATATTGAGTCACTGCAACAAGCATTGCTTCCGATAGCAGCTACATTTGCACAAGCGCCAATCTCCTCCTTTTATGTTGGTGCTGTTATCTTCGATAAACAGACGGGCAATATGTATTTAGGCGCGAATTTAGAGTTTAAACATCAAGCGCTGTCTTTAGTCGTACACGCAGAGCAAGCCGCAATTGCAAATGCTTGGATCAACGGCGCAAAAGAGATTACCTCTATTGCAATTAACGCTGCCCCCTGTGGTTTTTGCCGACAATTTATGAATGAACTCAGCACGGCAGGTACCTTAGAGATTTTGCTTCCTACAGGTCGGTACTCTCTTGAAGAGCTACTGCCATGTGACTTTGGGCCACAAGATTTAGGTAATCAAGAGTCTTTGATGTCTCATAAAAAAGAGAATATTGAAATTGAATTACCGGTATCAGAAGAGCTCAAAGAACAGGTAAGATTGGCTTATGTACCATATAGCAAGAATATGAGTGCAGCAGAGCTGGTGTTAACTGATGGGAGAGTCTTCTATGGAAGGTATGCTGAAAACGCAGCGTACAGCCCCAGTTTGTCACCAATGAGTAGTGTATTAAGTCAGTTAGCATTAGCTGGCGAAAAGCTGCCAGAAGCAGAAGTGGAGCGCATCACTTTGGTAGAAACTAAAGGGTATGAAAATCAAAAATCGGTTGCTCAGGCTGTATTAACAAATTTGAATGGTGATTCGTCCTTGGTGCACCATGTATTTGAAGCAAAGTAGGCATAGCCTACTTTGCTTTAGTCACGATAATCTCAGCAGCTTTTATGACTACAGATACTGCGCGTTTTTCGACCATTTGATGATCAACATCAGGTATTTCTTGTCTTGTTCTATTCACAAGTACACCAGCAACACAGGCTGCTTTTAGGCCCAAAGCAGCACACATTGTAAACAGTGTTGCAGACTCCATTTCGTAGTTCATGACATTCAGTTTTTGCCATTCTTCGCATGAGCCTTGGTAAGCTTTGGATACATAACCTGAATATGTATCATAACGCTCTTGTCCAGGGTAGAACGTATCACTTGAGGCTGTAATGCCCGTATGATAAGGCACGCCCTCAAGCTCACAAGCTTGCACCATAGCCTGTGTAGAATGAAAATCAGACACGGCAGGGTATGATAATGGCGCAAAATGTTGGCTCGCTCCGTCTAGACGAACTGAGGCGGTACTAACTAAAATATCACCCTCATCAATATGCGGCTGGATTGCACCCGTCGTTCCGATTCTTAAGAATGTTTTGATGCCCAGTTGTGCAAGCTCTTCAACCGCGATAGATGTTGATGGTCCGCCAATGCCAGTTGAACAAATAACCACAGGGTGGCCTTTGATGTTAGCAAGGTAAATGTGAAACTCTCTGGTTTGTGCCAGGCAGACTGGTTCTTCTAATTGATGCGCAATGCGTTTGGACCGTTCAGGATCACCTGGAACAATTGCAAGTGTTGCGCCTTTAAGATCTGCTTGGGTTAAACCCAAGTGAAATACCTTTTCCATAAAAAACCTTTTTATGTTCTAAAACGTAATGGTTAAAGTTACCGGCTTTTAAGTACAGGACAGATGTCCGCTATGAATGACTGTAGCAACTAAATGACTACATTTACACCGACTTACTAGAGCGCTAACAAAACGGTCGTGCGACATGTTCCAGCGACTATTTTCTAACAAATTTAACACTCAATTATTGCAATGCTTGCATGTTCGGCAGTGCTCATCTAAACCTTAATATAGCAATGTAGAGAGGAAACATTATGCCAACATCTCAACCTATCGATAAAAACCAAGAGTTTGCTCGGTGTTTAGAGAGCAACCAAATTAGTGCGCTAGCTCCATTCCATTGGTTATCATTGGCTTTCAAAGATATAATTAGAGCCCCAATGTTAAGCCTGATATATGGCTTGGTGTTTAGCATAATTCCTGCATTTATAATGTGGTTGGTATTCCAATCCGGTACCCACCTAGTGATATTACCTGCATCAGTAGCATTCGCTTTGATTGGACCAGCTTTTGCTGCGGGACTTTATGATGTTGCGTGGGAGCTAGAGAAAGGCCACAAGCCAACCTTGATGCACAGTCTTAAATCCATGTTTAGAAACCCCGCAGGAGAGTGGGGATTTGCCATTTTATTGATGGTCATTATGATTGTATGGATGCGCCTAGCGGCGTTGATCCATGCGCTGTATCCAAATGTGCCCAATCCTACCTTTGAACAACTTCAAGCCTTTTTGGCTTTAGGCTCTATCGTGGGCGGCGTTTTAATGCTGTGTGTATTTGCAATATCTGCTTTTACGCCTCAAATAATGATGGAAAGACGGGTCGATATTATGACAGCAGTTGTGTCTTCTGTTCATGCAGTTAAAACCAACGCACCTGCTATGTTTGTGTGGGGTATGACAATTGTAACTCTTGTTATTATCGGATTTTTAACGGGAGCAGCTGGGTTTATCGTGATAATGCCGCTTTTAGCTTACGCTAGTTGGCACGGATACATTGCTATTATCAAAACGAAAAAACCTAGAGGTTACGAATAAGTAGACAGCTTCAATGAATAATCAACCGTTGTGACAGAGTGCTAAAAACGTTGCAGCGGTTGACTTATAAATCAGCCGTGTTATACCACCCATATTCCAACTTTAATTTTCTCTAAGGTCATCTTGTAATATATTTAAGGTTTTGATTATTAAAGCTTTTTAATTTTGTTTGAAAAGTTGTAAGCGCCTTAATTGAAGTTCAAGTCAGCTGAATTCAATCGCGTAGTACGTTTTTGATTTAGAGTAAATTTAGCATGATTATGCACATTTTTGAGGAGCACGCTATGAGCAACAGCAAATCACAATACCTTGAAAAACTAGAAAATTGTTTATGTCCACCGGGCGATGGTGTATTCACTGTTAATACGGCAAAAGAAAGAAAAGAAGCACTTAGACAAAAATTATATGGGCAAACTGAAGGGGTTGAAAATCTTTGGAAGGACTCCTTAAAAACAATAGAGCAAAGCGAACACAAAGCGGCCATTTTAGGCATTAGCTCGGATTGTGGCGGTGGAATTCTCCGTGGTGCTAACTGGGGACCGCTATTTCTTCGCAGCACTTTGATAGAACAGCAACCTGAGACTTCAGCTTTTGATCTAGGTGACGTACGTGTGATCCCTCATTTATTGCACGACAAATACTTAAATGAGGGAACAATCTCAAATTGTCAAAAAGCACTTTATCAAGACGAGAACAGTGACTACTTCGTAGCGCCGTTATCTATCACCGAAGATGTATGTGATGGCTTTTACAAACATTACCCAGATAAAGGAGTGTTTGGTATTGGTGGCGATCACTCAATTAGCTACCCACTCACTAAAGCTTATTTAAAAGCGAAAAGAGATCAAGGTAAGCGCACTGCTATTATTCACTTTGATGCCCATACTGATTTGCTGGTAGAAAGACTAGGCATCGACCTATGTTTTGGCTCTTGGTGTACTCATATCCTTGAATTTTTACCTGCGCCTCATCACCTTATTCAATTTGGTATTCGATCAAGTGGTAAGGCAAAGGAGCACTGGGAGGGTACATTTGGTGTCAAGCAGCATTGGGCACATGAAATTCGTGAGCAAGGTGCAGAAGCTATCGTTGCGCAAGTGATTGAGCAGCTTAAAGCTGACAATGTAGATGAATTGTATGTAAGCTTTGATATTGACGCTTTAGATGAAGAGTTTGCAGCTGCAACGGGTACTCCAGAAACAGGCGGCTTAACACCTGAAGAGGCGATGACAATCCTAAAAGCGTTGTCTGAAGAATTCCCAATTACGGGTGCTGACATGATGGAAATTGCTCCATTTACAGATAGCTCTTTGGCTGGACAGTCAAGCTCAGAAACAACCCTTAGAGAAGGCGCGAAGCTATCAGCATTTTTGATTGATGCAATGAATAAAGCGTAATCAATCTATAGAAGGAGGGTTCCCCTCCTTCAAACTTTCTCTTGAGAAGCAATGTCCTTTGTTTTTCACTTGGCTGTCAAAATTAATTCTTCTATTTCACACTCTAGTTATTTTTTCCTATAGTTTATGTGGGTTAATCTATTTTAGAAGGAGCTTATGTTGCTTAAGTTTGTACTTGGATTCAGTTTATTGGTGTGTTCAGCCATTGCACATGCACAATATAAACTGAATGTGGTGACTGAGAATTTTCCAAACTTTCAATATATTAATGGTGAAGGGGAGTTGGTTGGTACTGCCGCAGATAAAGTAAAAGCTGTCCTTGGCAAAGCTAAAATTGATTATCATATCAGTGTACAGACTTGGACAACCGCATACAACACTGCTGCAAGAGATAGCAACACGTGCATATTCTCGATGGCAAAAAATGACCAAAGAGGAGAAAAGTTTAATTGGGTCTTTCCGATTAGCAAATTTACAACTTCGTTTTATGCGCTTAAATCTTCACGCATTGCAATTGAGAGCGTGGAGGACGCGAAGCAATATAAAGTTGCTGTTATTAAAGATAACTATAGCCACCAATTTTTGGTTAAAGAAGGCTTTATTGAAGGGTACAATCTCGTTCTTTTAAATTCGTTTGATAGGGTATTCGAGCTATTAGACGCGAGGCGTAGCTTTGTAGATTTGGTTATCTTAAGCGACAACCAGTTTGAGTTTAAACAGAAGTATGATGCGCGAAGTGGTTTGTTAGAACCTGTATTAACACTCAAAAATCTCAATACCCAGCTCTACTTTGCCTGCAATAGAAATCTGGCACCACATATTACCAAAAAAATAAAGCATGCATTTAAGCAGTCTGGGTGAGTGTTTTTACTATTTTTTAGGGGCTGTAGGCCAAGTAAAAGAGTGAAATGTATCTAGATAAAGCTGCTCTACTTTTTCTCTTGCCCAAGGCGTTTTTCGCAAAAACTTTAAGCTTGATTTTATAGATGGATCTGACTTGAAGCAGTTTATATTTACTTGTTGCGCCATCTCTTGCCAACCAAGCTCTGACTCCAGTTGTTCTAAAATATCTTGAAGTTTTACACCATGAAGGGGATTATTTGGTTGTTCAGTACTCATATCTAGTCTCATTTTTTATGACGCGCTAGTGTACTCGTATCTTACCACGCAAATCCAGCCTTTTTATGTCTCCATTTTCATTCATTTGTAGCCAAACTAGTGGACTATCAGGTTGATTGGAGTATTTGTGACTACAAATATAGAGCTGGTCAAACTGTTTGATAAGCGCACCCTCGCTATACTTGGAAGAATTAAACCAACATACGCGTTCGGGGCCATTTACGAACACCCGTGCAGATTGTTCTTTTGCGCTAACGGGACCTATAAATAAAAAAAGTATTAAAAATGCTAAAAAATTGATCTTATACATGGCATTACTCATAGTCTGGGCTAATGTTTATTAGGTCAAAGTAGATAAAACAACAATAATATTTAGTCGCATGTTTGCTTGTTTGAACTACGGTCAAAGGGATTTTCGACGGCAACCTCGTCGAACTAGTTATATCTAATGTAAGCACAAGTCATGCCCGAATGGTAGCTTGATTGTAATAGGGGGAAGTATGGCATTTGACACTCAGTTAATGGCGGAACTAGAACTTTTAGCAAAATTTCCAAGGAGCAGTTTACACCAAGGTCTAAAAATACATAGTAGTGCAGATCAAAGCATTTTAGCAGCAGCTGAGCGGTTGTTTGAAAAAGGCGTAATAGATCGCCCTGATGGAGGGTATTTGACGGATTTGGGCCATGATTTGTTGTCCCATATTGATCAAGTACATGGAGCGCTAAAATAACGCTCTATGTACCAACTGTTAATTACGCTGCATCTGGCTGATTTTCCGGTGCAGCTTTTACAAATGCATCTAACGTGTTGCAGTGCTCATAAATAGCTGCAATTTTTGGAAATTGAGTCATATCGACTTTAAATCTGATTGCGTTAAAAACCTGAGGAATGAGGCAAAGATCTGCCAGCGTTGGTTTATCGCCAAAGCAGAATGGCCCATCACCTAGAGTTGGCTCAAGTTTTTTGAACCCTTCAATAATCCAATGCTGATACCACGTTGTTTTTTGTTCATCGGAGACCCCCAAATCGTTTGCCAAATATTTAAGCACTCGAAGGTTGTCGATTGGATGAATATCGCAAGCGATAGCGTAACTGAAGTTACGTACTTGTGCTTTTTGCCATGGGTCACTTGGCAGAAGTGGTGTTTCTGGGTGAGTTTCTTCAAGCCACTCCAATATCGCTAATGATTGCGCTAGTGTGCCCTGTTCAGTTTCCATTGCTGGAAGTAAGCCTTGTGAGTTTTTGTCGGTGTAAGGCTGTTGTTGTTGTTCTGACTTTAATAAATTGACGGCCTCAAGCTCGTGCTCAATGCCTTTAAGATTAAGCGCTATACGAACTCTGTAAGCCGCAGATGAACGAAAGTAAGTATACAGTTTCATTGTTTGTCCTTTTTCACGACGAAGGCCACATAGTGTGGCCAATTTAAAGTGTTTTAGTTGTTGATTAAGCTTTTGTGCTTACTACAAACTATGCGCCTTTAAAGTATTTTTTGATACCTTTCCAACAGTCAGAATAATTAGGCTGACGCTCTTTGCCTTCTAGTGCATATTTTGTTGGAGAAATTACATAGCGAGACTCAAACATAAAGGCTAGCGTATTTTCGTAGCGCTGTGGTTCTAATTCTGCGTTTGATGCTTTCTCAAAGACATCTGCTTCAGGGCCATGTGGAGACATACAGTTGTGTAAGCTCATGCCTCCAGGTACAAAGCCGTGCTCTTTTGCATCGTATACACCTTCAATTAGGCCCATAAATTCACTCATGATATTACGGTGATAGTAAGGTGGTCTGAATGTATTCTCTGCAACCATCCAACGAGGAGGAAAAATGACGAAATCGACATTTGCTACACCCTCTTGACCTGATGGTGAAGTCAATACTGTAAATATAGATGGGTCCGGGTGATCAAAACTTACTGTGTTCATTACGTTAAAGCGAGACAAGTCGTATTTATAAGGAGCACTATTACCAGTCCAAGCTACGACGTCTAGTGGTGAGTGGCCAATATCACAACGGAATAAATTACCGTTAAATTTAGCGACTAGTTCAAAGTCACCTTCTAGGTCTTCAAATGCGGCAACTGGGTATTGGAAGTCACGTTCATTTGTATAACCATTTGCGCCAACAGGTCCACGCTCTGGAAGGATATAAGGGTGCCCATAGTTTTCGCAGATGTAGCCGCGAACAGTGTCACTGATTAGTTCAACACGGAACTTTAAACCCCTTGGGATCACTGCAATTTCGCCAGGTTTAATGTCAATTTTGCCGCATTCAGTGTGCAATACCAACTCACCTTGTTGAGGTACGAACAGCAGTTCGCCGTCTGCATTATAGAAATAACGGCCTTCCATCGACGCATTGGCAACATAGACATGAATACCAATACCGGCCTGTCCATTCGCACTGCCATTGGCAGCCATTGTAATTAGGCCATCAATGAAGTCTGTTTTTTCGCTAGGAATTTCTACAGGGTTCCAACGTAGCATAGATGGTGGGGTTGGCACTTCGGTAATAGGGGCGGTTCGCAGTAAACCGTTATCTATTGCTTGATATTCGCCTTGTAATACTGAAGGTCGAATACGGTAGAACCAATTTCTGCGGTTCTCAGCACGTGGTGCGGTAAATGCCGTTGTATTGTATTGCTCAGCATAAAGGTCGTATTTAACTTTTTGTGGTGAGAATTGACCTACAGGTAGTGCGCCAGGTAATGCTTCGGTTTCAAATTCGTTACCGAATCCCGTCATATATTCGAATTCTGTACTCATTTTACTTAGACTCCATTGATGTTTCCTGTAAGATACTCTCATGTGAGAGTAATTGCAAACATCATTATAAAGATGTACTGTAAATAAATAATTACAAAAAATGAGAGGTGCTTTCCACTGTGAGTAAGCAATCAATTTTGGACATTAGCCAGTTTTTGCCTTATCAATTGGTGTCTTTATCAACCAAAGTCAGCGATGATTTCGCTCAGGTCTACAGTGCTGAGGCTGGTTTAACGCAAGCTCAATGGCGCGTTTTATCCCATGTATTTAATTTGGAGTTTGTAACCGCAAAACGAGTCTGTGAGTTGGCAAATATGGATAAATCTACAGTTTCTCGTGCTATTAAGCAGCTAGAAGAAAAGCAGTTGCTATTGTTAACAAAGCATCCTACAGACAAGCGCGCTTCAGTATTACAAGCAACAGAAGCAGGCCTAATCCTCTATGAACAATTAACGCCAAAAGCAAAAGAGTGGGAGAGTGCACTTTTATCTAATTTTACAGATAACGAAAAAGCGACGTTTAGGGAACTGATAGCCAAGTTATCTATGTCGGTTGAAGAGAAAAGCGGTAAATAAAAAGGGCATCAACTGATGCCCGAAATTTAAACCTATTACAGGTTACGCAGCTTATTGATTACAGATTGGATTTTATCAAATTTGGTACGCTTGTATTCAGCTTCTTTACGGCCTTTGAGGTTATCCCAGTATTCACTGTCACCTGGGTATTGAGGCTCAACAACATAAGATGCTAGGTAGTTGCCGTACGGGTCTTTCAACCAACAGGCATACTCTACCACTTGATCGTATGGGTCTGGTGCCTCACAGCCGCTGCGTAGAGGCAAATCGGCAGATTTTTTCTTACGTAGCATATTTTCTAGAGTGTTCGCTAACGTATGTGCTTTTGTAGAAACAACACTTTTAGAGATGTAACCCTCTAAATGCCTTTCTGTATATATTGCTATGCTGACCGAAGCGGCGAGTGCATAGGTATCAGCCATATAAAAATAATCGTCGTTATAACGGTAATTCAGCGCTCTGTGATTGATAACGTCTTCAGATTTGACAAGTAATGCCGTTAATAGTGCAAGATCAGGCTGGCTATGGCTTGCTGTATCTGCGTAATGTTCCATTGAAGACTCAAGAGATCTGAATTCGGCGATAAAATCGTATTCTGCGTCTCTCACTATTTCTTCTCGAACGCGGTCTTGTATGGCTTGCAAACTAGCCTCGCTTAGCATGACATACTGAGGTCCACCAGAACCAAAAACAGCATCCGCAAGCAAAGAGCCAAAGCCAGAAATAAGCTTACTTTTAGCTTTGTCTAGTATGAGCTCACCAATTGAAGCTGTTTCTTCTTCTTGCTCTGTTGCGTGGGCTGGCGATAGGGCGATGCAGCTTGAGATCGCGACACTTAATAATAGTTTTTGTAATTTCATTAGAATTTATTCCTTTTCTTGAAATGAATATACATTGCAATATCAACGTAAATTACAATGTTTGAATATTATATTCCTTTTTTATTTTTATATTATGAATTTAATTTTAGATTAACTGATTAAGAACAATGAATATTGAAAAAGGTGAGGCAGCTGTGAGTATAAAACATAGATATAAATGGCGGTAATAAAAAAGGCCAGTATAAACTGGCCTTTGAAATCTAATTACATGTTTAAGTTAGATATTAGAATGTGTAACGAACACCGATTTTCGCACGCCAAGCTGACTTGTTGTCATCGATTTGGTTGTAGTTACGAACGTCAGAGCCCCTGAAGCGGCTATCTAGAATCAGTTTACCATCGTCATCTAGGCCACCAAAGTCGTATACTGCTTGGTTAGGGAACTGAAGACGACGCTCCTGACCCCAATCGCTGTTAAGCATGTTCGCGAAGTTTTCGATCATCACGTAAAGCTGTGCTTTGTGATCGTCGTAGAAACCAGGGATTTCTTGCTTAAAGCTAATGTCCATTGATGTAACCCAAGGTTGCTTGTATGTGTTACGTTCTAGGATTTGGCCACGCTCAGAAATACCAGCTCTGTTAAGCAAAGTTTCAAGCTCATTCCAGCTGATACCAGATTCTTCCCAGTTTACATTTGCGTCATCAGCACCCGATGGAATGTAAGCAAGGTATGCACTGTTGCTATAGAAATCACGAGTATCGCCGAATGCACCATCTCTGAAGAAGCCCATTACGTAGCTGAATGGACGACCAGAACGACGCTCAAAGAACACGTTAAACTGTGAGTTGTAGCCATCAAAGAATTGCGTGCTATAGCTCAAGTTAACCTTGAAGCTGTGCTCGATTTCGTAATAACCAGTAGAAACGTGATCAACGTTACGGCTTTGCGTTACGGCATGCTTGTAGTTACTTTGTGCACGAGAAGAAGAACCAGGAGATACATCTTCAATATCTTGGTGAGTGTAAGTAGCAGATACGTATAGGCCGCTATCCCACTCTTTCGCAAGTGACGTAGTGAAAATGATTGAACGAACATCTTCGTCAGCGTTTGTCATTACAATGTCGAAGTTTTCAGCGGCATCACCTGAGTAAATTGAGTCGTAGATGATACGGCCATCAGCAGACTTACCAACCTCTTTAAGCGCAGTGTTACGCCAAACCGCTTCGTTCTCTTTCTTATGGTAAGAAAGTTCAGCAGACCATTTGAAGCCATCACCTAGCATTTCTGAGTCAAACTCGTAATCGAAACCAACTTGAGCACGGATGCTTGAAGGCAGTTCGAAGTTAGGGTCAGTGTAGTTTGTGCTACCAGCGCCTTGTACTAGAGAACCCTGAACAGGTGTTGGTACGCTACCAAAGCCTGCCGCAGTAATCTTACTATCGCTACCCGCTGCTAGTGCGTTGTTTGCTTCTACATATGCATCAAGTGCACTTTGTGGTGCTGACACATAAGTAATACCATCGTTTTGGTACGGGTTATTATACCAAACATTAGGAATACCACCTTGGAAACGACCGATACCACCATTAATTGTAAGTGCTTCAGTCGCGTAATACTTGAACCCAATACGAGGTAGAATGATGTCTAAGCCGTCTAGGTTTTCTTGGTTTGAGAAACCGTAAGTGTTTAGGAACGCTTGGTTAAGGTTTGGCTTATCGCTTGAAGATAAACGCTCATAACGTAAACCAACGTTTAGCTCTAAATCATCAGTTGGATAGAACTTATCTTCTACATAGATCGCAAATTGCTTACGAGTCGCATCATATGCTAAATCGTCAGAATTATTTGTGTAAGCGTTACGGTAAGAGAACTCTTCGATTGTACCAGCTGCGAAATCTTCTAAACTGTCAAACTGCCAAGAGCCTTTAGTATTTGCAGCGAACAGGTTATATAAACGCAGGCTTTCTAGGTGTGCACCGAAGTTAATTTCGTGGTCACCGTAGAAATAAGTACCGTCGAAAGTAAGTGCAATGGTTTCTGTTTCAGATTTGTTTGTATGGCGGAATTCATCACGACCAAATTCAAAACCTGGACCACGACCATCAGCGATATTTACAGAAACTGTACCTAGGTCAGAGTTATTTACACTTTCACTGCTTACGTCTTTGTACGCTAAGCCGATTTCAGTTGAAAGGCTATCAGTCCAATCTGAGTAAACCTTTGTAGAGAAGTTGTTGAAAGTCTTCTCTTCAGTAAAACGACGAGAAGCTAAACGAACCTCATCACCACCATCTGAATATTCACGGTCTTGATTGTCATCTTGCCACTGGTAAGTGAAATCTGCACGGTGTGCGTCATTGATGTTCCAGCTTAGTTTAACAAGCAAGGTATCATTTGAGTTTTCTGGATCGCCACCAAGCTCGTCTGTTAGACCGTATGTATCACGTAGAATGTTTGTAAAGCGAGTGTAGTCTTCTAGGCTTACATTGTGTTCGTGAGTAGTACCTTCACCTTCCCAACCGTAGCTTAGCTCTTCAGTTTGTCTCCACGCATTGTAGTTAACAAAGTAGAACAACTCGTCTTTAACGATTGCGCCACCAGTACTGAAGCCAAAACGCTTTTCATTTAGAATAGAATCTGAAGAAACAGTTTCGAAAGTACGGTGACCGTCTTCGTCTAGCTCACCAGAGTTTTCATTGATTGAGTCTAGCTTGCCAGCAAGGCTTGGATTAGAAAACTCGTAGAAACCAGTAAAAGTGTACTCGTTTGAACCAGACTTGGTTACAGCGTTAATTGTACCGCCGCCAAAGTTACCTTTTTTAGCTGAGAATGGAGCCGCATCTACTGAAACCTGCTCAACAGCGTCTAACGCTACTGGTGGTTGTTGAGTAGGGTAACCGCCGAAGCTTAGACCAAAGTCATCGTTTTGGCCAATACCATCTACTGTGAAACTGTTTGTTCTTGGGTTATTACCTGCAATTGTAAGCTCGCCATTACCGCTAACTGTCGCTAATGGGTTTAAACGCGCAACGTCTTTTAGGTCGTTGTTAAAGCTTGGCATGTTCTTAATTGTATCTTCACCGAAGACACTTGAAGAACCACCAGCTTGCTGAACAATTTTGTATCCAGAAACTTGGATTGTTTCAATCTTTTTAGGCTCTAACTGAGAAGTTACACGGCGAGTTTGGCCTAGGTCTAGAAAGATATTGTCTAGTTCTGTGTCGCTGTATGCGTCAGAGTCAAGGATAACCTTGTAAGGACCACCAACACGAAGACCTTTAGCGATGAACGCACCAGAGTCATTTGTTACGAAGTGGCTCACTGTACCAGTGGGTTCGTGAATTACAGTTACTTTAACGTTTGCGGCTGCGCTACCTTCAGGTGTTGTTATTTTGCCTCGCATCGCAGATGAAGTGTCTGAAGCAAAAGCTGAAGCAGATACGCCTAGGGCTAGGACTAAAGCACCAGCTACCTTAGTTAAGCGAACGTTTTTCATTATGTTGTTTCCCGTGTTATTAGGTTTATCAGTTAGTTTAAATATCATTTTTCAAAACTCTTATCGTTTTGCTAGAGCATTAACTAAAGGTTTTGAGTTTTTGTCAAAAATTTGGTTTAACAAGCCAGCCAATCTAATACCACCTTGTTGCAGGCGCGTTTTAATCATCGGCGTATGCTTATATATATAACCCCAACTTATTTCAGTTTCATTGCTCTCATATATTTCTTCTGCAATTCGGTTAGATTCTAATAACCAATCAGAAGGAGCACTATTTAAATAGTTGGCGATTACATTTTTATTAGAAGTTGTTAAAAATTGAGTCAACTCAGTATATGAAAGCCTTTCGTGTTCAACCAATTCAGTGTCAAACACCTTATGTAGGTTTGATGGCTTGCCAAAAAACTCAACTTTTATTTTGTTGCCGCCATGGTCCGCAGCTCTACCAGCATGAAATGGTTGATGTGCATCACCAACTAAATGAACTAGGAACTTTAAAGCAAATTGCTTGTCTATTAAGTCTGAGGAGGGATCTTTAAGTACATTGGCTGTGTAATGAATACCATCAAGGATATGCTTCACTTCGTTCTTTTCTGAAATGAGTGCGTTATTGTGTTCATGCATCAGCTCTGGCTTATCAATATTGATGTAGTGCCATTTGCCAGCTTGCCTACGCCAAAAGTGCTCTGGATTGGAGCGCATTTCGTCAGGCCAAGTGGAGACTTCTGCAAGCGAGTCATCACCTAAGATAAGTTGAACATGAGAAGACGCGTTAGGCGTTAGATGGTTTTGCGCTAACTCACCAATTACTCTGTGGCCGTTTTGGCCCCACGCAAAAACGGAGCTACTCAGTAACCCCAATGAAACAGCTAAAACTTTAATTGAACTTCTTAACATTACTAACTCTATACGTTGTGATGCTGGATGTAACCAGTCATTCCAATGAGGTCAATTGTCCGGATTTTTTCGCAAAATAAAAGGAGTCAATGAGATTCATAATTTCTTATTAATAAAGCATTTAAAACAATGGTTTATCTTTTATTGGTAAAATTACCTGTTGCAATAAGTAATAAAAATTGATCTAATAAGCATGGTTGAAGGAAAAGAAAATCATCAATGTGAAATACAATCTCAATTTAAGCAATAATACAACCATTGTTACAGTTTTGTTTCTGTCTATTTGGGCCTGCTGGTTTTTAGCTGAGCAGCTTAATGGTGGTCAAGCTCTGGACTTCCCGCCAGTCATGCAAAAGCATGTTCAATGTAAAACTCGTTCTGTTTCTAACACGCAGGTATTTAGTGTGCATGTTCCAATCAAAAGCTTGGCAGTGTCTTTGGCTCCTCAACTGTGTGAGGATCCTATATTGGCAAAACAATACGGCGTTGTTGAAGTTTGGTGGAGCGGTAACTTAGCGGAACAAATAGACTTTATTGCTAAAGGATTAGCTGATTTGACCTTATCAAAAGATAACGTAATGAAAGCATTGATGGCTGAATCTACTTATAGTTATATGCCGGTTATCGGGTATCCAACATATACTGCATTTTTTATCTCTAATAGAGAAAAACCCAAGTTTGAAAAAGCTTACTTTCTCGATAAGCGGATAGGTCTGCTTGATTATCCGACGAGTCGATCTGGGCATATCATCCCTAAAAAAGCGTTCAAAAGTTTAGACATCGATGTGGATACCTTGAATATTCAGTATGTGAGCTCACATCAAATCTTACGTGACAAACTAGCAGCGGGAAAACTTGATATTATCGCTAGTTATTGGAATGAATCTGATGAGCGATACTTTTCCAAAAATTATATTACTCCAATTGGTGAAAATATCAGTGGTAGCAAATGGTATCTTAAAATGCTGAATGACAATACAGAGCTAGCTTGTTCTTTACAAAATGTACTCCAGCGCGTCGCTAAAGATGGTGGTTCAAGTTACTTCAACACTGTGGACCAATTTTGGCAATGTGATTCATTTCCTTATAACTTCTTAGGTGAAAGTTAATGATTACATTAAAACAAGTTTCTGTGTTTACGCTTTTTTTAATATTGTTTCTTTTTATATTTAACCAATCAAGTAAATATACAATAAATGATAATATTTTACGTGATATTCAAAGCGTAAAATTACGAGTGGCAATAGATAGAGCTAGATTGTCTTTAGAAGACCCAAATTTAAATTACTCCGGTAATGAAGAAGCATTAAATGAATATATGTTTTCATTAAATGATTTTCTAAAACAGAAGCATAGTCGCGTCAGTTTATCTGAGGTGTCCAGCAAAGCGCTTTATGCTCAAGAAAACGAAATTGTGGAAGTCTTATCGGGTACCACCTATGAAACTTACTTACGTTTCAAAATCAATGACGACCACAAATTACCTTTGTATATTGTGCCCTTTATTTTTGCGGTACTTAACTTTGCTGTATTACGCAGCATAAGTAGGCGCAGGTTTAAAGCGCAAATCGTCAAAAGCGCTGGGCCAGTTGTAGATGAGAAGCCAATTTTGCAAATTGATTTATACTCAAAGTCGCTTCATTTGTCTGGCGACAAAGAGCGCAAAGTTCAGCTTGCAAATAAACCGTTGTGCTTTTATCTTGCACTTATAGAGTTTTGTGAGTCAAATCCGGAATCACCTTTAAACCAAAACAAGGAGTTACCTGAAGAGTTACTGGAATTGGCCGATAAGTACTTTCATCGATTGATCTCGCTTGGCCACACTATAAGAAAGCGTCCAAACTTTTCAAATAGTTTAGAAAAGACCTTAAGTGAAATTAGGGCTGCATTAGATGAGCTTTTATCAAATGCGCCAGAGCTAAAATCTAAATACTATCCACCAAAAGCACATGGTGAGGGCTCTCGTTCTAAGTTACATAGTTATGCGTTGACTAGCGTAAAAAGTGAAGATGTGGAAATTATTGGTAGGTAAAAGAGAAAGGCACATATACCTATGTGCCCAACTAACTTTATAGCTCGTTAACTTTAATTGGTGAGTGCTTTTCTATATAAATACGAAGCGCTTGTGCATCAGTTAAATCGGTGACTTGGTAGTTTTCATACTCAGATATAGCAGGGTAGCCATCACCACCAGACGCATTATAGCTATTTATACTCATTCTATATGTGCGGTCAATATTAAAAGGCTTTCCATTTATTGAGTTTATGTGTATTTCACCTTCTCTCAAGTCAAAATCAATTTTGTGGTATTGAAGGTAAGCGCCAGCATCTGATGGGAAGCTAGCCACAACATTCATGTAGTTTACAAGATCGGCACCTTGCCAATCGATGTAAGCAACACGATTTTTAAATGGGTGTACAGTTAGGATATCTTTATAGCTAATCTCACCAGCTTTAATACTTGCACGAATGCCACCTCCACTGATGATACCAAAATCAGCACCGACTGCTTCGGCTTGTGCGCTAATTATCAAATTGGCGATTAAGCTTTGTTTAAATCTTACCGTGTTTCTATTTCCATCCAGATATTGGTCAACTGAGCCCACTGAACCTGCGAGTTTTAATGCCCCTTTCTCTTGATAAGGAAGAAGGAACTCATAGAGCTTTTTGTCTTTTGCTATTTCATCTTTGATGAAGTGGCCGTGTTCATTTTTTAGATTGACGGGGATTAAATCGTAACTTAAAAGTTCTTTTTTACCGTTTTCAATTTTAAAAACTGCTTTACCAACGTATTTACCCCATTCATGAGCTTGCATTATCCAAGTGCCGTTTTGTTTGTCAGGCCAACAAGCATCTCCCGGAGTAAAAGAATCATTTGGATTACCTTGCTGATCAACGCAAATAGGCTCTTGAGAATGGCCTCCAATGATCATATCAAGCGTTCCTGGCTTCAAAGCTCTTGCTAAAGTGACATCACCAGGTGCATTAATACCAAAGCTTGCGTTGTGATAGTGGCCCATATGAGTGACTGCGATAACAACATCGGGGTTGTATTTTGAATTGATTTCGTCAACTAGTGGCTGTGTTGCAACAGCTGGTGAAATGAAATCTAAATGTCCAACATACTGCGGGTTAGCTATTTTAGCAGTATCTGTTGTTGTTAAGCCAACAATAGCAATCTTTAGGGGTTTTTTTTCAATGATCGCGTAAGGTTGATATGCATGTTGTCGCGTTTTCTTATCAAGTATATTCGCAGATAAAAGCGGGAAATTTGACCAGGCTATTTGTTTATCAAGCACCGTAAGAGGATTGTCGAATTCATGGTTGCCTATCGCCATTGCATCGTAGCCTATTAGACTCATGCCTTTAAAGTCTGGCTCAGCAATTTGTAAATCAGACTCAGGCACACCTGTATTTATGTCGCCACCTGATAAAAGAAGCACACTATGACCTTGTTGATTTGCTTCATCACGTAGTTCATCAATCAATGTCTTCCTAGCCGCCATACCGTATTCGCCATCTTCATTGTGCCAAAAACGACCGTGATGATCATTGGTATGTAATACAGTTAGGTATTGTGTTTTTTGTGGTGTAGAGCTTAGCTGGCAAGCGGCTAAAAAGGCAATTAATAGAGCCGAAATAATTATGCGCATAAATTATTTTATAATTCTAGATTTATTTATGCGCCTATTTTAAAGCAATTGCACAAAAATGGAATTACAAAGTTTCAGAATTGGTTTGCGCTCTGGAGTCGTAAACAGCCTGTGCTCTTCTACCCAGCTCTAATTTTGCGATGTTTTGTTTGCTGTGATTTGTTTCGATCATCCAGTTCAAGAAACAAGCTGGCAATTTGCTATATGGTTCTCCCGCATGAAGTCCGAAATCACAGATATATTCATCAGCCATAAAGTTACCCCTGTTATTTTATCTTTTCACTTGCCTTGTATGTGCGGAACGCTAAGCTGTCCTGCCTGAATTATCGACAGTTTAGGTGTTTTTGGTAACAAAAAAAACACTTATAGGTAAAAAAATTAATATTTAATTTGTAGGAGCTACATCAGTTTCGATGTCAGGAGAATAGTACGTAATCTTGCAGCCAAATGGCGTCTCACAATCCGTTACACTTTTTTCCTAATAACAGTTGTACCATTGTAAAATTACAATCAATATAAATAGTATCTAAATTTATCAGAAACTTGTCTGACGTTTTTGTCATTGTCATTACAGGTTATCGTAAAAATCTATAGGTAAATAATGAAAAAACTTTTTGCTTTGGGAGCAATTTCACTTGGCTTATTGGCTGGTTGCTCTTTGACAAACCTCTCTCCTTCTCAATCGGCTTTACTAGCGGAGAGCCTAGTTGTAAGCCCCAATGATGATCGTCAATACAAGATTTTCACACTTGAAAATGGCATAGACGTTGTTTTGGTTTCTGATCCTAGTGCAGAAAAATCCGCCGCGGCTCTTAGCGTCGGCGTGGGGCTACTACATGACCCTATGTCACAACAAGGTATGGCACATTACCTTGAACATATGTTGTTTTTAGGAACAGAGCAGTTTCCTGACCCTGATGAATATTCAGAGTTTATGCAACGAAACGGCGGGAGCCACAATGCATATACGTGGCTAGACGTGACCAATTATATGCTGAAAATTAACAATAATGCGTATGATGAAGCTTTAGAACGATTTTCAGACTTCTTCAAAGCGCCTAAACTTTACCCAGAGTATACTGATAAAGAAAAAAATGCAGTGAATGCAGAATGGTCAATGCGCAGAGAAATGGACTTCTTTGGTCAGTTTAAGCTTGCACGCTCCTTATTAGGAGAGCATCCTGCAAACCGTTTCTTAATTGGTAACTTGGAAACTTTGGGCGATAAGCCTCAGAGTAATTTGCATCAAGAAACTGTCGATTTTTACAATCAATATTACTCTGCGAACATTATGAAGTTGGCTATGATCTCCAACTTGCCTATTTCTGAGATGCAAGCCAAAGCCGTAAAGCATTTTAGTAGTATAAAAAACAAAAGCATTGAAGAACCCGTCGTAACTAGCGAAATAAACTTTAAAAACGCTGGCAAAAAGCGTATCCATTATCGCCCAAATCAAGATGTAAAATCTTTGAATATTGAGTTTATTATCAAAAATAACATGGCTGATTTTGCGGTTAAGCCCAATTATTTCATTACATACTTACTAAGCAATGAAATGCAGGGGAGTCCAGCACAACTGCTGAAAGATAAAGGCTGGATTGCTTCGTTAACTGCGTATGATTCTCCAAATCATTATGGCAACTATGGGATCATAAACGTGGGTATTGAACTCACAGAAGAGGGTATGAAGCAGCGCGAAGAAATTGTTGCTACAGTAATGCAGTACATAAATTTGGTCAAAACAGAAGGTGTTGATGAAAAGTACTTTGAGGAAATAAAAACGTCACTTGATAACCAATTCAGATTCTTAGAAAAGCAAGACGAGTTTGACTATGTCAGCGAGTTAGCTGCAAATATGCAAGATTACCCATTAAACCACGCGGTTAACGCCGGGTACCATTTTGCTAAGTTTGATCCAAAGGCGATTAACAATGTATTGGCGCAGCTCAGCCCTGAATCTATGCGAATTTGGTACATCAGTAAAGATGAGCCCGTAGACAGCAAGTTGCATTTTTATGATGGCCAGTACAAAGTTGAGGATATATCAAAAAGTGAAATTGCTAAGTGGTCTCAACCTAGCGCATTGGCAATGGAGTTACCAAGTGTAAACCGTTTGCTACCAGAAAATTTTGATATAAAAGCTGATAAAAATGCCGCTGACAATGGTGTAGAACAAGTTTATAAAGGAGAGCGTGTTCACGCTTGGCGTAAGTCGAGCGAAAGGTTTAAGCATCAACCTAAAGGAACACTAGAAGTAGTCATTAATAGTGACACACCTATCAAAAATATAGAAAACAGAGTCGCGGCTCAACTTTGGGTAGATCTATATCAAATTAAAAAAGCGAAGCTTATCACCGAGGCTCAAGTCGCGGGTATGGGCCTAAACCTGAGCTATGCAAATGGGCTTGTAATGTCGTTATCTGGGTTCACGGACAAACAGCCATTATTATTAGAGCAAGCCTTTGCTGATTTTAAAGTTGTACCGACTAAAGAGCAGCTGGAACAAGCAGTTGATAGATTTGTTCGCAAGATACAAAATCAAAATAAGCAAATACCTTATTATCAAGCTTTTGGTGCTTACAGGCGCTTGACCCGCGGTGGCAACTTCGATCATGAAATGCTCATTGAAACAGCGAAAAATATGACGCCAGAGCAGTTTACAAAATATCAGAGTGATATTCTAAACAACAATCTGATTCGAGTATTTGGCTACGGGAACTACAGTAATACGGATATCAATAATGTGGTTAAATTGCTCGAAGAACAAATTGGAGATGCGCCAAGCCAGCCTAAGTATGTTCGAACGGGATACTGGCAGCCTAAACAAGGGGAAGTATTAGTTTGGCAAAAAGATGCTGACGTTGCTGATGTGGCAATTGTTGATGTCGCGGTACATCCAAGACCAGGGTATGAACAAAAAGCGGCAGCACTGATACTTAAAGCACACCTTCGTCAAAAGTCTTTTAATACACTCCGAACGGAAGAGCAGCTAGCCTACGCTGTGGGTGCTTTGTCAACTAGCATAGATGAGTTCTCTGCTATCGGGTTGTTTATTCAAACTCCAGTTAAAAGTGTAGAGGCAATGCAAAAGCGATTTGATGAGTTTAAGTTAACGTATGCGAAAGAGCTCGAAGAGCTGACGGAAGACGAGTTCAAAAAAATTAAATCTTCTGTGTTAGCAAACTTAACTGAAGAGCCGAAAAACTTGGCCGAAGAAGCTCAGCCGATTCTTTCGGATTGGTATCGAGACAAGTTATCCTTTGATTCCGAGCAAAAACTCATCGAAGCGACCAAGCTTGTCACGAAAGAAAATATTAAGCAGTACTACAACGAAACTCTATTAAATTCGGAAGCCGCTCGTCTTAATATTCAAATACGTGGAAGAAAATTTGCTAATGAGCCATTTGCGACACTTCCTAATCAAAAGGTAATTCACTCTCTTTCTGATTTGTATAAGCAGGCACAATATCAATAAATAACAATAAATGCGGCGAGGGTCTCGCCGCATTTATGTTAAATTGAAGCTTTGGTAAACAAAGTAAACCAGATACTATGTTTTTACCAAGCTAAGTACATTTTTTGATGAAATGTCTAAGGAGTAAAAATGTCCCAGAATATCGTTATAACCACAAAAAGATGCGACATCAGAAAGGCTCACTTTAGTGATGTGGCTTTCATTATTCAGCTTCTAAATCAAAAAAGTTTTATTGAGAATATTGGAGATAAAAATGTGTCCAATGAACAGGCTGCTCGAGAATATATTGAAAAATCTTTTTTGACCCCTTATCAGTCAGGACTTGTATCGCCGTACATTGTATGTTTAAAAAGTGGAGAGCAGATCGGTGTTGGTGGTTTTTACCAGCGGCCGTATCTGACCGGACCAGACTTAGGGTATGCTTTTCTTGATGAGTATACAGGGCAGGGGTTAGCTATAGAAGCGTGTACCGCTCTGATGGACTTTGCTAAAAATGAGCTCAGTATGAAAGCAGTTTATGCGGTAACGGACCCTAACAATATAAGTAGCCAAAAACTATTGTCCAAACTAGGGTTCAAAAACAGTGGCTATCTGTACGCTCATTCAATGAAACAGCCAATTAGTCTATTTGCTTTTCAATCTGCCTAAGGTTGTTAGTAATTGCAGTCATAAGTGACTGCCAATTATTCCTATGTGCCATGACAAGGGCATCGAAACCATCGTTATCAAGTGGGTTGGATAACGAAAAGGAAGAAGAGTTGAGTAAAACTTTGTTGCGTTTGTTACGTTGATATAAGTACCAATTTCCTCGCAAAATTGCCCCTTCTGAAAAGTGCCCTGCAAATTCATTAATAACAATTTTGAGGGTTACATATTGCTCAACATCGTCGCCTGCGAAAGCAAGTGGAATAGAATTAAACCCTTCATTAGTTAAATATGTATTTGTAGCTTGCGCTAGCATATGTTCAGGGTGCTCGGCCCAATAGTGAAAATTAGCTATATTGACTCGACTTTTATCGATGTATTGAATCAAAGCTAGTTGATTAGCTGCGCCGAGAATCGAAATTGTATCAATATACACTCTTGGTTTTATCACTGAAGTACTGGGCTTGGAGTCATTACTATCTATCGTAAACTTGTAGTACTTGTGAGAATCTACATTACTGCTACAGCCAGCAAGTATTAACGCAAATACGCTAATTAGGGATGTTAGTCTCATTGCCCTTTCCTCGGGATAGGATCTTGACCAGAGCTTTTATCAAAAATTAGCATACTAGGCTGCTCATTTAAGCTTTTGGTTACTGGCTTTAATGTATTTGACAAGCTTTCAAGTTCACTCAATGTATCTGTGAGTTGCTCCATCACACCTGAGCCTTGCTGATATGTTGAGAGTGTCTTTTCAAATTGTTTTAAGCTTGCAGTTAATTGAACCAACGTGCCTTGTAGTTGAGTTAAATTCTTATCCACTTTTTCTGATACTTTTTTGTTGTTTAATTCTTTTATTAGCTTTTCGGTTTCTAAACCCAATTGTTTGTATGCTGTCAATGTGCTTTGTGCTTCACCCAGCGTGTCACTAAGCGGAAGCTTATTGAGTTTGTTCAAAAGCGCCATGACCTGTTCAGACAAGGCTGTAAAACCGCTCGGGACACTCGGTAATATCGGGTAAACTGAGTGTTTAGCGATTGATTCTGGCTTGGCCGAACTATAGAAGTCTAACTCTATATATACCGCACCTGTTAACAAATTACCACTTTTTAGTGATGCTCTTAATCCGTTGTTAATCCATTTTTCTATATTGCCTTGCCAATATTCCTTAGCCTGCTCATCAATGTCATAAATTCGCCCATATTCAACCTTAATAAGTACCGGAATGGAAGTATTGTTTTGTTGGAAATAGAGGGGCTGTCCATCTCTGACCAATTGAGCGGGTACTTGTTCAACCGTGCCAATTCTCATACCTCGATATTCAACTGGCGCACCCGGTCTTAGTCCCTTAATTGATTGCTCAAATTCGATGAGGTATAGGTCAAACAAGTCAAATCGGCGCTCTAACGCAACGGCAAAGTTTTTGTGCAGTTTATATTGGCTGCTCTCTGGGGCGATTGCATCTGCGTCCGTGCCAGGTGGGTAATCTACAGATATTCCACCTTTGATTAGCTTTGATAAAGAACCTGTTGAAACACGAATACCTTCCGTTGATAAATCGACTTCCACACCTGAGTTCACCCAAAAAATTACATTTTTAGATATTAGTTCGTCATATGGTGAGTTAACGAAAATACCATAATCCATTTCGAGAGTTTTCTCATTGAAACTAGCCGATTCAACTTGGCCTATTTTATAGTTTCTGAAAAAAATGCCAGTACCTACATCTAACACCTCTGCATTAGCCGCGGTTAGACTGTATCTAACCCCTTGAACATCTGGTGAGATGAGTGCTGGTTGGTTTTGCATGGTAAACAAACTGGCAGAACTTTCACTTTCACCAGGCAGTAACTCTATATAGACACCAGAAAGTAAGGTATTGAGACCTGATATCCCAGTTTCATCTACACGAGGTTTGACAGTCCAAAACTTTGCATCCTCTGTCAGTAGCGAGTCATAGTGTTTATTAATACGTATCGTCGCAATTACCGCATTTTGTTCTATTTGCAATCTTAATGATTCAACTAAACCCACTTGCACGCTGCGCACTTTTACTTCAGTTTTACCCGCAATAATCCCATCGGCAGTTTCCATTTTAAGGAATATAATATGACCTTTATTAGCTTGGTGTTGATAAAGCATCCAGCCCGTAATAATGATGGCGATAATAGGTACAATCCAGATCACTGAAAATTTTGGTTTAGATTCGATATAGGCTTGTTCGTTCATTGTTGTTTTAGATTGTCCCAAAGTAAGCGAGGGTCGAAGTGATTAACAGAGATTATTTGACATAAGACCATAGCGGTGAAAAATACGATGCCTGATTGCGGTTCAACACTTAAAACAGTACCAAGTTGAACCAAAGAAACCAAGAGAATTACGACGAATACATCTATCATTGACCATTTCCCCATAAATTCAAGAGCGCGGTAGAGCTTGCTAGCTAGTTTAGGGTGTGTACACCTCTTAACTTGGTATACCAGATAAAAAAGCGCAATGCCTTTGACAATTGGAATGCAAATACTGGCCACAAAAATAAGTATTGCAACTGGGTATGAGCCTGCGTGCCACATAACCTCAACACCGCTGTAAATAGTAGCTTTAGTATGAAGTCCAAGGTTAATTGTGTCCATAATTGGGAGAGCCAAAGCTGGAATTAGTAACACCATTGCGGTGATCATCCATGCGGTACTTTTAGCCAAAGAGTTCGTTTTTCTAAATTTTAGCTTTGTCATACACCTTGGGCAATGTACTGAGTCGCTCAATTGGCCGCAAACATGGCACTGCTTAAGGTTTTGTTGCAAAGCTCTTGGAGAGCATGTTTTTTCATCTGGACAAAACGTTTGTTGTTCCCTCTCCCAAAGTTGTTCTTTGCTCAATAAGGAGAGAGTTTCTATAAAGCACAGCACAAACAAAACATAAGCCCAAAAGCCTAACCCAACTTCTATTTCGGCAAACTCAGTAAGTTTAAACGCACTGATCAAAACTGCCACGAGAAAAATATCGGCAAGGTTAAGCGGTTTCAATAGCATGAGAGCCCTAACAAAAATCCGAGCATTGTGGGGGTTTAAGTGCTTCCATAACGGAGAGTGGGCGAGCAATATGAGTAGTAAAGCCGCCATTGGCATCACTAATATTGTAAAACTGAGCAATCCGGCGAGTAGGGCGCTGAAATTTGTCGCGAGTAACGAAATGGCCTCTATCAAGCTAATGGATTGTTTTAATCCGTGTTGTGCATAAGATATAAAGTGAGGGTGAAGACTCACCAAAAGAAACAAGATTGAAGATAAACCAAAAGCGTTTATGCTTTGGTTGTAGTCCACTCTACAATTGGCCAAGACGTTACCGCAATGAGGGCAAACAGCACGTTGTTGTTTACCCATTTGTGCGATGGAAACTAGATGGTCACAATGTTGGCAAGCGATTATCACAATATTATAGAGTACAAATGCAAAAACATATGCCTTCTATTGTGAGTGACCATGAAAAGAATATCAACTATCGAACACCGCAACAGTTTGTCTGCTAAGTGCCAGTAACTCTCCGGATTGAGAGAAAATTTTCGCATCCTCTGTGCCATATCCACCATTTGCTTGGTGTGTTAGCACTTGATATCCGAGCCATTCGCTGTCGTCTAAACTAAGGGGTTGAACAAATTCAATATACCAAGACACTGTACTTGCAGGAGAAGGTGAATCACAAAGTTGTAATAATGTGGGTGGCCATGCATCAGCAAGGGCAAGTACATGTAATTCATTCAAAGTCATTTCACTACTTTGCTTAAATCGCATCCAACCATGGATTTCTGTACAGTTGGAACCACTGAAAGGCATTGCACCGTGTTGTAGGTTTAGATCGATGTTTTGGATAAATGCAGGGAAAAGGCCCTCCACATATCTTAAAGTTTGTTTATCACTAATATTTTTATCTAGCTTTACAGGTTTATCGATTGAAGAAACACTAACTTTAGATTGCCGATGAACACCAAAACAGCCTAAAGATATTAGGCATACTGATTCGTTTTGCGTGATGATAGTCTCAACCTGAGTCACATTTTTACCGCTTCTAAGTATTTTGGTCGATATGGAAAAAGGCGTGTGAGCGAGTAAGGGAGCAACGAAATTACAGCTAAAAGAGAGCATATTGCGAGCACTATCATTTATATGAAGATACATGTGTTGCATCATTAAAGCTGCACTGAGTCCACCAAAGACAGTTCTACCTTGGCTCCAAGTGTCAGGTACGGTGAGTTGGCAGTGATTTTCATGTAACTGTTTTGAAGAAATAAGCGAGTCGAAATCCATTGTTTTTCCAAATATTACGATTTACGAATTAGAATATAAACTCTAACGGAATAAATACAGTTATTTTGTCTGCTTTTTGCTCTGTTCATCCTAAAAATAAAAAAAATTGAAAAAAAATGAAATTTTTTTCGAATTTAAGGTTGAATTAGAGATTGCCGCCCTTATCTATCAAGTCATCTAACAGAACAACGAATTTTTTGAGGTCGGAGAAGATTCACATGGGTAAAATTATTGGAATCGATTTAGGTACTACTAACTCTTGTGTAGCAGTATTAGATGGTGAGAACACGCGCGTAATTGAAAACGCTGAAGGCGATCGTACTACCCCGTCGATTATTGCATTTACAGAAGAAGGCGAAACATTAGTAGGTCAACCGGCTAAGCGTCAAGCGGTTACAAACCCTACAAATACGCTTTATGCAATTAAACGACTTATCGGTCGCCGTTTCGAAGACGAAGAAGTACAACGTGATATCAGCATCATGCCATTTAACATTGTTAAAGCTGACAATGGCGATGCATGGGTTGAAGTACGCGGTGAAAAACGCGCAGCACCACAAATTTCTGCAGAAGTACTTAAGAAAATGAAAAAGACAGCTGAAGACTTCCTTGGTGAGGAAGTAACTGAAGCTGTAATCACAGTACCTGCATATTTCAATGACTCACAACGTCAGGCAACTAAAGATGCTGGTCGTATCGCGGGTCTTGATGTTAAACGTATCATCAACGAGCCAACTGCCGCAGCTCTTGCTTATGGCATGGACAAGAAACAAGGTGACAACGTAGTTGCAGTTTACGACCTTGGTGGTGGTACATTTGATATCTCAATCATTGAAATTGATGAAGTAGATGGCGAGCACACTTTTGAAGTACTAGCAACGAATGGTGATACTCACCTAGGTGGTGAAGACTTTGATAACCGTGTTATCAACTACTTAGTTGAAGAGTTCAAAAAAGAGCAAGGCATCGACCTTAAAGTTGATCCTTTAGCAATGCAGCGCGTTAAAGAAGCTGCCGAGACAGCTAAGATCGAATTATCATCTGCACAGCAAACAGAGGTTAATCTTCCGTATGTGACTGCTGATGCAACTGGTCCTAAGCACATGAACGTTAAACTAACGCGTGCTAAGTTAGAATCTCTAGTAGAAGACCTTGTAAATCAGTCTATTGAGCCGTTGAAGCGTGCACTTGCTGATGCAGACCTTTCAGTTAGCGATGTAAACGACATCATCCTAGTTGGTGGTCAGACTCGTATGCCTTTAGTACAGTCTAAGGTTGCAGAATTCTTTGGTAAAGAAGCTCGTAAAGACGTTAACCCTGACGAAGCTGTTGCACTAGGTGCAGCTGTTCAAGGTGGTGTACTGTCTGGCGACGTTAAAGATGTATTACTTCTTGACGTAATCCCTCTGTCTCTAGGTATTGAGACTATGGGTCAGGTAATGACAGCTCTTATTGAGAAAAACACGACTATTCCAACGAAGAAGTCACAAGTATTCTCAACAGCTGAAGACAACCAATCTGCGGTTACAATCCATGTACTACAAGGTGAGCGTAAGCGTTCTACTGATAACAAGTCACTTGGTCAGTTCAACCTTGAAGGCATTCGCCCTGCACAACGTGGTGCTCCACAAATCGAAGTTACTTTCGATGTTGATGCTGATGGTATTTTACACGTATCTGCGAAAGATAAAGATACAGGTAAAGAGCAGAAAATCACTATCCAAGCTTCCTCTGGTCTAAGCGACGATGAAGTAGAAAAAATGGTACGTGATGCAGAAGCTAACGCTGAAGAAGATAAAAAGTTTGAAGAGCTAGTTGGTGCTCGTAACCAAGCCGATGCACTTGTACATGCAACACGTAAGCAAGTTGAAGAAGCTGGCGACGCACTTCCTGCTGAAGACAAAACTGCAATCGAAGGCGCTCTAACTGAGCTTGAAGCTGCAATTAAGGGTGATAGCAAAGAAGAAATCGACGCTAAAACTCAAGCGCTAGCGGAAAAGTCTCAAAAGCTAATGGAGATTGCACAAGCTAATGCACAGGCACAGCAAGCAGGTCCAGATGCAGGTGCTGCTCAATCAGGTTCAGCAAAAGCAGACGACGACGTAGTTGACGCTGAGTTTGAAGAAGTTAAAGACAACAAGTAATTGTTGACTGTAAAGGGCGCGCGGCGAATTCGTCAGACGCGCCCTTAGTGTTTTTAAAATTTGGCTCAATATATCGGGTATTAACCCTTTAGAGTTGTCTTGTAAGAGTAGTGTGATAACTATGTCAAAACGTGATTATTACGAAGTATTAGGCGTATCTAAAGACGCTAGCGAACGTGATATTAAAAAGGCCTACAAGCGCCTTGCAATGAAATATCACCCAGATCGTACTGCGGGTGATGAAGCATTAGAAGCTAAGTTTAAAGAAGTAAAAGAAGCTTACGAAGTCCTAACGGATAGTCAAAAGCGCCAGATGTATGATCAATACGGCCATGCGGCGTTTGAACAAAACGGCGGTGGAGGCCATGGCGGGTTCGGTGGTGGAGCCGACTTTGGCGATATTTTCGGGGACGTATTCGGTGATATTTTTGGTGGCGGTGGTGGCCGTCGTCAATCGAGACAGCAACGAGGTGCTGATCTTCGATATAGCTTAGACCTAACCCTTGAAGAAGCAGTGAAGGGCAAAGATGTTGAAATCAAAGTACCTACATGGGTAAGTTGTGAACCTTGTGATGGCTCTGGTGCCAAAGCTGGTTCTAAACCTAAGACATGTACAACGTGTCACGGTGCTGGCCAAGTTCAGATGCGCCAAGGTTTCTTCGCTGTTCAGCAAACATGTCCTACTTGTCAGGGTACAGGTCAGGTTATCTCTGATCCATGTAATAAGTGTCATGGACAAGGTCGTGTCGAAAAGACTAAGACATTATCAGTTAAGATCCCAGCAGGTGTTGATACGGGCGATCGTATTAGGCTTTCTGGCGAGGGTGAAGCTGGTATGCATGGAGCACCTGCCGGGGACCTTTATGTTCAGGTAAGCGTGCGCGAACATCCAATTTTTGTCCGTGATGGCAACAATCTATATTGTGAAGTGCCGATTAGTTATACCACTGCTGCATTGGGTGGGGAAATTGAAGTACCGACATTGGATGGCAGAGCGAACCTGAAGATCCCTTCAGAGAGTCAAACTGGCAAAATGTTCCGTATGCGCGGGAAAGGTGTTAAATCTGTCCGTAGTGGCTCAGTAGGTGACTTAATTTGCAAGGTTGTTATTGAAACGCCAGTGAACTTGAACGAGCGCCAAAGAGAACTACTACGCGAACTAGAAGAGAGTATGAGCGGTGATACAAGTAAGAACCGCCCAAAGGCTCAAGGTTTTTTTGACGGTGTTAAAAAGTTTTTTGATGACCTAACCAAATAAACCCCATATCAAAACGGCGCCATTGGCGCCGTTTTACCTCTCAGTCTAATATTACGAGATAATCCATATCGTCGTTGCATCGGCACAGTAGGTCCGATCGGTCTTCTCCTGAAATCAGTGTTCCAGAGCTACACCCAAAGACTTCACATTTCTCATTACAAGCTAGTCTGTCAAGCCAAAAGTGATACTCGTTACTTAAAAAAATCACCACCAAGCACGCAAAAATGGCCATGCCTAGTACTTTTACAACTTGAACACTCATGCTACTTTTCTCACTCGGCTTACTATGCTTTTGAGCAACTGTACAACGCCAAAACCTCTACTTGTACAGGCTTCAATAAGCGTTTGCCGGTATATACTACTTTAGTAGACAATCCCGTATTGTCGAGCATATTTTAGTATAATATCAGGTTTATTTTTTGGACAGAGAAAGACAATTACATGTGGCCTACAAAGTTCTAGAATGACCTACAGAGTCACGCTAATTTGTGTTAAATATATCAAGGAGATCCCATGACTCCAGCCATAAACTTACTAAAGAAACAGAAAGTCAAATTTGAGGTACTAAAGTTTAAGCATGACCCGAGTTCAGCTAATTACGCTCAAGAAGCGGCTGCCAAACTCAACCTTGCTGAACAACAAGTTTTTAAAACCCTAGTCATTGATGTGGATGGAAAGCTATACATTGGAATAACACCCGCAAGTCAACAAGTTGATTTGAAATCATTTGCTAAATCGATTTCTGGTAAGAAGGCTCAATTAGCTGACAAAAATAGAGCACAAACTGCCACAGGCTATTTACTAGGTGGGATTAGTCCATTCGCCCACAAAAAACCAATTCCGGTTGTATTGCATGAAACTGCGAAACAATTTCAGAATATTTATGTCAGTGGTGGGCGCCGTGGCTTGGAGATCTCTATTTGCCCAAGTACGCTTGCAGCAATTACCAAAGCTACATTTGCGGATTTTTAATCCAAGCAGCCTGAATTAAGCGCTTTTCAGGCAAAAAATATTGAAATATTCAATTTCAGCGTACACGTGTAAGCTATTAATTATCCGTCACTTTTCTCATCACTTAAGTAATATCAGTAAAAATATCGTTAATTTTTTCATTTGAGCAATTGATCTAATTCTATTTTTATGACGTAATGTAGGTATATCTATCTGGTCGGATGAGTTTATTATGAGTTTAAGAACACAGCTAAGAAAAATATTGCCAAGCATTTCAATCACAGAACAAGAAGCGTTAGACGCAGGAGATGTTTGGCTTGAAGGCTCTATCTATCAAGGAAAGCCAGATTTTGGCGCTTTGCGAGCCGTAACTGAAGCTAAATTGTCTGCGGATGAGCAAGCGTTTTTAGATGGTCCAGTTAAGACTTTGATGTCGATGATCGACGAAAATCATATTCAAAACTCTAAACACTTGCCTGAACACATCTTAGAATTTTTGAAAAAAGAAAAGTTCTTCTCGTTAATTATTCCAAAACAATATGGTGGGCTAGAATTTAGTCCTTATGCGAATTCTACCATCGTAGGGACTATTGCCACCAAATCATCTGCGGTTGCGGTTACCGTAATGGTACCTAACTCACTAGGTCCTGGAGAATTGCTACTGCACTACGGTACGGCTGAGCAACAAGCACATTACCTTCCAAGGCTCGCCAACGGTCGCGACATTCCTTGCTTTGCATTAACTAGCCCTGAAGCAGGGTCTGATGCCGGTGGTATTCCAGATCAAGGTATCGTGACAAAAGGTATGCACGATGGCAAAGAGGTATTGGGACTAGAAGTCACATGGGATAAGCGATACATCACATTGGCACCGATTGCCACTGTATTGGGTTTAGCATTTAAAGTATTTGACCCTGAAGGCTTACTTGGCACAAAAGAATCGCTAGGTATTACCTGTGCATTAATTCCTAAATCGCACCCAGGTGTAGAGCTTGGTAACCGTCATGATCCAATGGGGATCCGATTCTATAATGGTACAACTCGCGGTAACAAAGTATTTATTCCGATGGATTTCATCATCGGTGGCCAGAAAAATATCGGCCGTGGATGGCAAATGTTGGTTAGCTGTTTGGGCGCTGGTAGGGGCATATCGCTTCCTGCACTCGGCGTTTCTACAAGTCAGGTCGCACTTAAATCTGCTTCTGAGTATGCAGCCGTGCGCGAACAGTTTGGTTTAGCAATTGGTCACTTTGAGGGTATTCAAGAAAAGCTAGCAGACATTGCTGGTAAAGCATATTTGCAAGAGTCTATGAGGGTTTTAACAACCGAAGGGCTAGGTATGGGTCTTAAGCCGTCAGTCGTGACCGCAATAGCTAAATATCATATGACTGAGCTTGGTAGAGATGTTCTTGACTCCGCAATGGACATATTGGCAGGTAAGGCCATTCAAAACGGCCCACAAAATACCTTGGCAAGTGGTTATGTTGCGCAGCCTATTGCGATTACAGTTGAAGGAGCAAATATCCTTACCAGAAACCTGATGATATTTGGTCAGGGGGTTATGCGTTGTCACCCTTATCTGCAAAGTATGGTTGAATCTATCCACAGTGAATCTCCAACGGCAGATAAAGAGTTTAACAGGATATTTAGGAAAACTATTGGATACAGCGTAGGAAACGGTTTACGAGCATTTAAGCTAGGTGCGTTCCCATTCTTAGCGTCAGGTACGTCAAAATTGCCAGAAGTTGTAGAGTATGAAAAAGCTGCTCAGCAGTTGTCTTCTAAGCTTGCTGTATATGCTGACTTTTCGCTCCTAGTACTAGGTGGTAAACTCAAGCAAGCGGAACTTTTATCTGCACGACTTGGTGACGTAATGAGCTTTGTTTATGCTGCGATGGCTTCTATACGTTACTACGAGCAAAAAGTGTCAGAGAGTGAGAGAGCGCAAGCAGCACCTTATTTCCATTACGCAACTCGTTATGCACTATCGGAAGCTGAGAAAGCTTTACACAAATTCTTAGACAATTTCCCGAGTAAAGCCGCAAGACGCTTTATGCGTGTGGCGACTGTAAACTTTAGCCATCGCATGCCAAAAATTAGTGATGACATGATCCGTGAGTTGGCTAAGGCATCGCAAATGGACACAACATTTAAGCAGCAATTAACTCACTTAGTCAAACCAACGCAAGGTGACGGTCATGATATTAACGAGCAGGCTTACAAAGCTAAAATGGCTTGTTTGGATTCACTAAGTAAAGTTAAAAAAGCGCTCAAACGTCGTGAAATTAAAGCTGGTGTGTCTTTCGATGACACCCTAAATAACGCTTTTGTCGCGAGTGTAGTAAGTGAACAAGAATATATTAAGCTGGTTGACTATAACCGCAAGCGCGAAAAAGCAATTCGAGTGGATGAATTTGACTTTGATTTAAACCTCATTGCTGATGAATCAACGGATGAGCGTTTAAAGGCCGCGGCAAATCAGTAACCCTTCTTAATCACACCCGCTTATATCTATAAGCGGGTGTTTCATATAGACTGCCCAAAAGTAATTAAAATACATTTATATGCAGTCTTCTCTCTATCAACAATTTCTTAAGGTTAGTAACAGCTCCGGGCGAATAGAGCTGTGGAATAGATGTGGCACTTTAGAGAAATTTGTTATCGACTCAAAATACTACGTAGCAAAAATAAGCAAGGTACCGGACGACTTGCAGCACAAGCATATCGAGCAAACAGACTTTGCATTGACTCGAAAAGTACGCAGTTATCAAAAAGAGCAACTATTTTATAAGCGATATGTTGGTATGCTCAGCCAAATTAGCTTGGCACCACAAGTATACGAATTACACCACGAGCGGGGGACTTTTGTTACGCTGCTAGAAGATTTTGAAGCAATTGGGTTCCACAATAAAACGAGTGTTCAGCCCTCTGAAATTAAACAGATACTAAATTGGTTAGCTGGCTTTCATGCTATTTGGCTAGAGGCGGCTGAAAATCACTCTATGCACGATGAGTTTGGAGAGGGTAATTATTGGCATTTAAAAACACGTCCAGATGAACTTGAAAAAATGCCTAGTTGCCAACTGAAGCAACAAGCTAAAAAAATTGATGAAGCATTGGGCGCAGCGAAATTCAGAACTTTGATCCACGGAGATGCAAAGCTGGCAAATTTTGCGTTTAAGAAAGACGCAGTGATAGGCTATGACTTTCAGCATGTTGGTGTTGGAATTGGATTAGCTGATGTCATGTTATTATTTACGACAGTGCTCGAAAATGATGAGTTAGAGAGGTACTGTGAATCGTTGTTGGATTATTATTTTCAAGCCCTCGCAGAAAAAATGAACAAGCTTAATATCCAGATACAGCCAAGCCAAGTTGAAACAGAGTGGCGCCCGTTATGGCCTATTTTATGGGCTGATTTTCATCGCTTCTTAGCTGGTTGGAAACCAGATCACAAAAAGATCAATCGTTTTATGAAAACACAGTCAAATAAACTACGAGTATTATTATGAGGCAGTTCAGTTAATGGGGTTTGCTCTTTTAAGCGCTCTATTTTGGGTTGGGTTTGATTACACGCGCAAACGGCTGGCGACGCATTTTTCAGCCCCACTAATGTCGGTTGTTTTTAGCTCTCTTGTATTACCTTGTTATGCAATATACTGGGTCTATGCTGATCGCTCTATTCCGAACTTTCAGTACTTTTATCCCGCGACTGTGAGTGGCCTTTTGGCGGGAATCGGCAGCGTTAGTTTCATAAGAGCATTGGCTGTTGGCAAAGTAGCAATTATGCTACCAATGCTTTGTTTAACTCCTGTTATATCAGGCTTATTCGCTTGGGTCTGGCTTGGTGAAGCTCTCAGTTTGGTTGAGGTAGGGGCAATTGCTATTTTGGTGAGTGCATCATTCGTTTTGCAAGGGGGAAGGTTAACTTTTCTAGAGCCGGGGAGTGGGTACATATCACTAACAGCAATATGCTGGGGCTGCTGTATTGTATTTGACAAACAAGCTTTGCAAGAAAGCAGTATAGAGTTCCATGTGATGTACATTACTTTTGTTGTGCTTGTTTTCAATGGATTACTATTCAGGCCAAAGTTAGATTTTTCAAAGGCAATGAAATTTACAGGCCTTTGGGTCGGTGCTGCGGCATGCTTTTCTCTTGCTGTAACGTTTCAGTTTGTGGCATTACTAGACATTCAACCGGGTATTCTAGAGGCCTTAAAAAGGGCAATTGGTATAATTGGGGCTGGATTAATCGGTGTTTACGTGTTTCGAGAAAAGTTAACCCCAACACAGTGGTCCTGTATCGGGGTTATTTTAATTACGAGTGTAATATTCTCAGTGTGATTAGTTACACTTAGCTACTTTTCTCCACACGTTTGAGAATACATCCGGGCGAGCGCCACGTGACCACCAGATAGAGTGATACTCATATCCGTTGTAAGAAACTTTGTCTCCTACGCGGTAGAATGTTGAAGCACTCCAAGCCGATAGGCCAGTACATCCAGGAGGAGTTACTACATCATCAACAGTTACTTGCTTAACGATGCTATCAAAATCACCTGCAGAGTTAGTAACTTTAAGAGTTACATCATAAGTGCCTGCTTGCGCATAAGTGTGACTAGGTGAACTCTGAGAGCTTGAGTTACCGTCACCGAATGTCCAGTTGTAAGTACCAACTGTTGAAGAGTTTGAGAATGTTGCTTTCAAACCGTCAGTTGTGTAGCTGAAGTTTGCAACAGGAACTGGGTCTCCGCCGCCACACCCTTGTGCTAGATAATCGTATGCTGCTTTTGCTTGTACAATACCGTAACCATAAGAAGTATCACGACCAGCTGCGCCTTTATCTTTAGCAGTTGCATTAAGTGCTGCACGGATATCAGCATTAGAACAATTCGGGAAGTTGCTCCAAACAAGTGCCGCGACACCTGAAACGTGAGGTGTTGCCATAGATGTACCACTGATACTTCTATATCCACCGTTGTTCCATGTAGAGTTGACACCTACACCAGGGCCCGCAATTTCAACTTGGCTGTTGTATTGAGAGAATGACGCTTTGTTCTCAGAGCTATCTACTGCGGCTACTGATACAACGTTGTTGTATGAAGCAGGGTAGCTCAGCGCACTGTTACCACCATTACCTGCCGCAGCGATGTGAAGCATACCGCGCTGATAACTTTGGTCAAATGCATTGCGCTCTGCGGTTGAGCTACCGCTGCCACCCAAGCTCATGCTTGTAATGTGAGAACCTGCTGCTTCACATTGGTTAATTGCTTCAATAAGATCTGAGCCATATGCCCAACGACCTGAATCATTGAATACTTTAACGATGTGAAGACCTAGATTACCAGATGGGTTAACACCTACAACACCAGTACCATTTCCACCTAGCGCTGCGATTGTTCCAGCAACGTGTGTACCGTGACCATTACCGTCATTGTACCAAAGACCTGTGTCGTTTGAACCGTAACCATCGTCACCCGTTACGCCAGCACTAACTAGATCTTCGTGCGCACGATGATAACCTGTATCCATGATACAAACTTTACGGTTAGCTGCAGCAGCATCACTTACAAGTTTAGCTTGAACCATGTTGATACCGTAAGGAGTTGACTCTGCAAGCGGAGAAATACCAGCTTCGATTACTTCAGGAACATAACGCTTTGGATCCACTTCTACAGTTTCAACATCGCCGCTTTTTTCAAGCTGAGCTAGCTGTTCTGGCGTTACTTCTAATACAACCGCATTTATATTAGGTAGAGTTTTGATTGCAGTTGTATTTAGGTCATTTGCAAATAGCGATAAAGACTGTGCTTTAAACTCTGTAATTTCAGCGTTTGACATCGCAACAGGTAAAGTATTCGCCATTGCTTCGCTTTTCAGAGTGACAATCATACGCTCAGTATTAGACGCGTGTGCTGTGGCAGTACCAAGCGCAGACGCAACGCCAAGGGCAAGTAAAGTACATTTAGTGCTTGTTAGAAAGTTGTGTTTCATCTTGTTTGTCCTAGTTACATGTTGTTAACCAAATTAACTAAAACAGGTATTTGCTCGACTGTCAACTGCGTGAAATTCATTCAATTTAAACCGATGATTAATGTATTTATAACAGGAGTGTAATTTAGATTAAATATTTGATCATTTATTAAGCGTTGAATTGAATTTGTTTCAAATAGGGGTTAATAGATTAGAAATTTAATTCGCTGTTAATCGTCATAATATTGTAATCTTTTTTATCATTGACGAATTGAGAAAAGTCAACTTGATTTAGCCTATCTTCATGAATTGCTTTGTAGATTGGGGCAAATTCTGATTTATAAGGTCTAAAAATTGCAATCTTTTGGGTGCCAATATACTTTACCAATCCTTTTTGATATTTTTTTAATTCAATTAGTAGATATCCACCCAATAAAACGTGCCCACCGATTGAAATGTCAAGCTTTGAATCATGCTCGTTGTCCCAATTTATCCCGCCTATTTGCAACTTATCTCTGATCCCCAGCTCAACAGCTGCTTGACTAACACCAAATGCAATGGCGTCATTAGCACACCACACTATGTCGAGATCTCTATATCGCCTTAGCAGTCCACGCGATAGCTCTAACGCTCGCTGTTTTGACCACTGCGCATCAACTTTATCTACCAATGTCACATTTGAAACCCTGTTCGTGTAACTAAGTAGGCCTTGTTCCCTTTCTGTTGCGGCATTAGTGGCTATGTCTCCCAAAAAAGCCAACATCGTATGGTTTTGAGTCTTTGGAGGAGTCGTGTTTGCTTTATGAACTAGTTCTCGTGCAAGTAAACGTCCTGCTTGATAATTATCCGGTAAAATAGCTGCTTTGACTCCAAACCCTTTTGCAGAAAGCCTCTCGAGGGCAAGCTTATTGGGGCTATTCAACAAAAATAGAATATTTTGATGGGTTTTTTCTGACGAGAGGAGAACTTCTGTGATCACGCGCTTTTCATCAACAAGTATCAGGTATTCAGCATCGGATTCTAAAGCTTGTCTAGTTAGCTGCTTCATTAGGATATGGTTGCGCTGAGCAAACAAAGTAGTCAATTCAATATTAGTGTCTTCAGCTACTGCATCCATGATATTTGATACATTAAACCAAAAATTACCCGTTGGGTTATCGCTATTAAAACCGGGATTAATGAAAGTAACCTTAAGAGGTTTGGAAGCATGGGCATCAAAACTGCTCACTACAATGGATAAAGGAAACACTATTAATACAAGCAGATATAAAAAGTTATAAATTTTCAAAATGTAAACGCCCTTTACATGGCCCAGTCTTGTGCGGTCTGCATATTTCTATATACTAGCGCAATCTGCATAGGGGGTGTTATGAAGTTTGTATTTATTACGGCATTTTTGTTGTCTAGTTTTGCCATTGCCAAAGCACAAGATCTTAACCAAGTGATGAAAAAGATGGGCCATGAATATAAGCTGGCTATTAAATCTCAAACACACAATGAAATGTCACGTCATATTGCAGCATTTATCTTATTGGTAGAGCAAGCCAAAGAGCAGAAGTTTACTGATGACAAAGCTCAAGAATCGTTAAAAGGTTTGAACCTTACCCTTGAGTTAGCCAAACAAGCTGCAATCTTGGCAAATGAAAAAGAACTGCATGCCGCTAAATTAAAGCTCAAGGAAGTTGATGAACTACGTATCAAGTATCATAAACTACACGAGCCACCGAGTGTGTGGGAGCTGCTATTTGGGGGCTAATTTTGCCAATCTAGTTGTATTGCAATTTGTCTTTCTTCAACGAAAGGCGCATCTTCGTCCGCAGTCGTTTTGAATTCACTATCTAGCAAATTGGTTATTTTGAAAGTGCCAGCCCAGTGTTTGTTAATCTTCCATTTTGCGTAGGCATTTAGTGTGGTCGAACTTGAGATTTCTTGTTCTGCTGGGCTTACTCTATGTTTTTTAAAACGGTGAGATAGTTCACTTGATAGCTCTATCTCTCTCCAGTAAGTTCGGTGCGACAAGTTGGTTTTTAGTGGTGTAATCCCTTGTATAAATTCACCATTCGATTGCTGACCTGATTGTTTAGCTAGACTCCATGTGAAAGCGTGTTCAGGCATAGGCGTGAAGTCTACAGCGACTTCAAAACCACTTAAACTAACATTATCTAAGTTATTATATGTTCGATCACCATTAGAGAGCTTGGTGCGTTCAATAAAATTGCGTAGTTCGCTTTTATATACATTTAAACGACCTGAAATCACCGAATGTGAATATAAGTAATTGAACTCGAGAGTTTTGCTTGTTTCGGGTTCAAGTGACTCATTGCCAAATGTGTTTCCTCTTGGTGTAACACCATTAAAATAAAGCTCTGTTATAGAAGGGAATCTAAACGCTGTGCTGTAAGAAGCTTTAAACGTGTGATTTTTAGCCTGTCGTTCAATTGCGCCTTGATATGATAAGTGGTTGTCTGTGCGACTGAGGCCGGCGTTTTGTGCTTTAAAATAGTCATATCGTGCGCCGAGGTTTATTTTTAAGTCAGCTAGTTTGATGGCTGCACTGGCATAGGGAGCAACGTTGTGGGTGTTACCGTCAATCAATACTTGATCTGTTTTGATGTGCTCTAGCGAGGTTTCGCTATCCGCTATTTTAATACCGCCTCTGGATATCCAATCGACACCAAATCGCCATGAGCTCGATGATGCATGAGTGCTACTGTAGAGGTTCATGCCATAGGTGTGGGACTGGTAAGCTGTTAAGTTCTCTCTTTTTCCAATTCGTTTTACAAGGCTGTCCCAGTTTTGATAGTGGTGAAACGCTTTTATCAGCCAGCTATCAGAATACAAAGTAGCTTGCATTAAACTGTGGTTGTCCTCTGGGTATATCGCTAATTGAGTTTCAGGGTATTGGAGGCTGCTTTTACCAATGTCACTGCCTAAGGAAGGCAGCCAACTAATATTGTAATCATAGTGGTCAAAAAGGTTTCCTTGATGGTACAGAGAAGCTGCAAATTGTTTGTACTCTGAGTTGAGCGGCAAACCAGATGCCGTTTTTGCATTGTCAGACTGCCTAAAGCTAGCCGCGAATGAATTAGACATGCTGCCATGACCAATCGTCATGCTGGTCGCATTCGTAGGTGCTTGTTGGGTAATACTGAAGGTAAACTCTTCGGGTTTACGTGTTGAAAGGTTAAGAACACCACCAAGCGCGCCTGAACCATGTAGTAGAGAACCTGAACTACGATTGACTTCAATCAATGCAACCAAAGACGGTGGGAGAAAAGAAGCTGAATTACCGGCTCGTCTGTCAGTGATTATTGGAATACCGTCTACAGTAGTTCGAATTCGCCAAGCACTGAGGCCGCGAACACTATAACTTTGAAACAATCCCCCTTGTCCTGTTTTATTCAGGCCAGGGAATCTTTCTAGATAATCAGCAATATTGGTATTTGGAGAGCTATATGCGCTTGGAGGCAGGGATTCGACTGTACGATTAGCAAAAATTTCTTCCTGTAGGAGGTTTTTTCCTGCGTATATTTCAACTACTTCGACATCGTTTGCTGCAACTGCTAATCCCATTAATTCAATCATATATCTCCATAAACATTATTTTCTCCGTGGAATAATTGGTATTTGTTACTACACTTTGCTCGGATACCTATCAAGATATGAAAGATGTTAAATGTGTTCGTGTGAAGATTCAAACAATTTTGACACTTGTAAATGGGTGTGATTTGCAATCTGTGGTTAAGCACTAGTCGTCATATTTATCGTTTATCGTAATGACCCGATAGGTCAGCAAAATTGTTACGAAAAAAAGGGATAGAACCAATGACACTTCTCCACCCAGTCAGTCTAGCTGTGGCGGTAGCCCTCGGCGGTGCTGCATACTTAGCCTACGAAAACCAAGCCCAAGAAACTCCCTACGAGATGAAAGCAGACTTTCTAGCGAAGAAAGCCGCGAGCAAGACACAGGCACCAAAAAGATATGACAAACCAAAAGAGGCTCATGAGTTTTATGTACAGCAAAGGCTGCCAATTGGCGCTTCTACTTTGCCGACTGAAAAGTACTCAGCTGCGTTAGCACAAATTAAAAGTATGCCACACTACTCTTTGGCAGAGAACACCGTGTTGTTTGACTATCAGCCCCAGCTAAATGCACCTGATGGACAAAATCAAGAACTTGGAGACTGGCAAGAACTCGGCCCAGGTAATATAGGTGGACGAACAAGAACATTGATCATTCATCCTACAAATCATGATGTGATGTATACAGCAGGGGTTGCTGGTGGCGTTTGGAAAACAACGGATGCAGGGGCTTCTTGGACACCACTGAGCGATCTTGCTACTAATTTAGCCGTGACAACTTTGACTTTCGACCCTAATAATGCCGATATTATTTATGCAGGCACAGGGGAAGGCTTTTTCAATTTTGATGCGCTCAGAGGGGATGGTATTTTTAAATCTTCTGATGCCGGCATGACTTGGGAGCAAATCCCTAGTACCGCAAGCAACAGCGATTTCCAGTACACGAATAAAATAGCGTTTAGCAAAAATGATGCAAATACAATATATGCGGCAACCCAGACAGGTATCCAGAAATCAATAGACAGTGGTGTCACTTGGAGTAATGTTTTTGTACCACAAGGCGCTTCGGTAGGCTGTACAGATTTAACAGTTTTGAGCGAGTCGAATGTGGATGTGCTGCTGACAGCATGTGGCTCCTTTAACACAGGTGGAGTGCATCGCAGTACAGACGCAGGTGTAAACTGGTCTCAAGTAATTGCAGGAGCGACTCAAGGACGCACGACGATTGCAGTTGCACCGTCAGACAACAATATTATTTATGCTTTGGCTGCGAACAGAAACTCTCATGCTATGGATGCAGTTTACAAATCTACTGATATGGGCGCAACTTGGAATACAACGGTAACTCAGGATACTGCTGACTCGTTTACAAAGCTACTTCTAAGTAATACGGTGTTTGGATTATTCGACCAATGTTTTGGTGGCACTGCACAGTTCTTTAACCAAGGCTGGTATGACAACATTATCGCGGTAGACCCCGTAAACCCTGATGTGGTTTGGACTGGGGGGATTGACGTTTTCCGTTCAGACGATGGCGGGCAATCATTTGTACCAACTAGTGTTTGGTGGTTTAACCCAACTGATCCACAGTATGCGCACGCAGATCAACACGAGATCGTTTTTCACCCAGAATACAATGGCACAACTAACACGACAATGTTTGTGGGAAATGATGGTGGTATCCAAAGAACAGATAATGCTTTGTCTGGTCGTCTAACACTTGATGAAGTATGTGGTAACGTGGCTGCCGACCCAGCTCAAAGAGTCAGTTGGTCAACCTTAAATAATGGGTATGCAGTAACACAATTCTATCATGGAACCGTTAAACCAGATGGAACAAGCTATTTTGGCGGTACGCAGGATAATGGCACATTGTCAGGTGTAGATGGAGGCTTCAATAGCTGGATCGAAATATTGGGTGGTGATGGTGGTTGGACAGCCATTGATCCGACCAACCCCAACATTATGTTTGCTGAAAATACTGGCCTTTCAATCCAAAAGTCCACAGATGGTGGGCAGAGTTTTAACAGTGCTACAACGGGTATTTCGGGTGATAATGGGTTCCCATTTATTACGCGATTTGAGATGGCGCCTTCCAATCCTCAAGTATTGTGGATTGGGGGGAGTCAATTGTGGCGCACAAGTAACCAAGCGGAAAGTTGGTCTGCGGCATCAGGAGCATTGAATGGGTCTGTTTATTCAATAGGTATTGCTCCCAATACCGAAAGCGCCGTTGCAGCAGGTACTAATGGCGGTACGATTTATGTTTCCTATACTGCTGATCAAGCTACCGCACAAACACAGTGGGTAGAAGCAACACCAGTGGCAGGCGCAACTGTTAGTTCGATTGCATTTGACCCCAAGGATAATCAGGTAATATACGCAACGCTTTCAAATTTTGATGTTACGCACGTATGGAAAACCACTGATGGAGGTCAGAACTGGCTGGCAATGGATAATGGGTTGCCAAACGTCCCAGCAATGACTATTGCTGTGGACCCTGAAAATACACAAAGATTATTTGTAGGTACTGATTTAGGTGTATTTGTTTCCATTGATGGCGGCATGAACTGGATGGCAGACGGCTCTGGTTTGGCTAACACAAATATTGCCAAGTTAGTCATTAAAGATTCTGAGTTGTTTGCATTTACACACGGTCGCAGTACTTATAAAGTTGCAATTAAAACAGAGTCAGATAGAACATTAGAAACACCTGAAGATATGCCACTAATGCTTGGTGATGTGCTAGTCAATGAATTTGGCCAGCCTTATGCCTCGGTTGAAATTGTAAATACCTCTGAAAATGGCATGCTTTTATCTGGTGAGCAAGTGTTAGAAGCAGGTGACCAGGTAATGCAGGCCGACTTTGCAAATGTGAGTTACAAACCAAATGACGATTTCTTTGGTGATGATGCATTCACATTTAAAGGCACTGTGGCAGAGTCCATACCAAATAACGACGCAGAGCCAAATCAGCATACGATTAGCATCAAAGTTAACTCGGTTAATGATGCGCCAGTTATAGAGCAAATAGAAAATATCAATTTGTATATCGATGAGTTAGTTGAAATAGACTTCAATGAGCATGTTGAAGATGTCGATAATGAAGACTTAATGATAACGCTTGAACCATCTGTACCTGGTATGTCGTTTATAGATGGTGTGCTATCTGGTCGACCGTTTACTGAATTTACCAGACAAATGACGTTAATGGTCAGTGACGGTGAGCTGGAGACTACGCAGTCATTCAGGTTAGATATTTCGGAGCCACCAAAACGTGCTCCAATGATTGAAGCAGACCAGTTATTTGAGGTACAAGAAAATAATGATCCAAATACTTCGATAGGAATGCTCCAATTTAGCGATCCAGACCCTGAGGTGTCGCCCGTTGAAGCCTTTATGATTTTGGACGAAGTGCCGTTCATGATTGATGAAACAGGTGAGGTTTTCGCTACAGAAGCATTGGATTATGAAATGCAAAGTGAGTATAGCTTCTTTGTACGTGCAGTGGACACGCTAGGTAATCACTCTGACTATACGGAAGTGAAAGTATCTGTAACCAACGATAGTGCAGATGATGATGCTACTGGACCTGTAATCGATGAAGGGCAGATGTTTGAAGTTATGGAAAACTCGGCAATTGGTACAGTGATTGGTATGCTTGAATTTGACAATGCCGACGATACATCTATTGCATCCTTTGAAGTCTTAGGCAATGTGCCATTTGAAATTAATACCAGTGGTGGTGTTACCGTTTCAGATGAAATTGATTTCGAGACAAATGAGTACTTTGAGTTTGCTGTAAAAGCGATTGATAGTAAAGGCAATGAGTCCGAATATACCAAAGTCAAAGTTACGGTAATCGATGATCCTAATGACTCTGGTAGTGATAATAACCCAGTGATCCCAGCAGGGCAGGTATTTGAAATAAGAGAAAACGCTGCATTGGGCACCATCGTTGGTCGTCTTGAGTTCTCAGATCCTGACCCACAAACATCGCCTGTAAAGGAGTTCTTTGTAATTGGCAATGCACCATTTACCGTGGAAGACAATGGTGACATCGTCGTACAAGGAAATCTTGATTTTGAGTTCCAAAGTGTGATTAAGTTTGGCGTCAGAGCACAGGATACTTCAGGTAATACTTCAGAGTATACCGAGGTAACGGTGAACCTGATTGACGTAAGAGGCAATGATGATGATGACAACGACGGAGACTCTGGTTCATTTGGGCTCTTTGCATTGTTGAGCTTACCGTTGGCATTACTGAGAAGACGTAAGCGTTAATTAGATAGTTTGAAAAGCGGCGTCAGCCGCTTTTTTTTATAGGCTATTAATTTTGATTTGAAAAGCAAAATATTGAATATAAGCGCTTTTTGATGAAAGGATTGTTGGAGGGTTGGGAAGGAGTCTAAAGCACTTTGAGAGCAAAGTGCTCGTTTAGCTATTTACTGAATCGCAAATTAGCGTTTTTTCTTTTTGTTGCCCTGAACAGCTTTAAATCTAGGGTTTGTTTTACAAATAACGTAAACCTTACCACGGCGTTTTACAACTTGGCATCCAGGTCTGCTTTTTGCGCTTTTTAATGAACTTAAAACTTTCAATTTATGCTCCTTTACTTGTGTTATAAATTTTAGGCGGCTACTAGCGTCTTGACATCGTCAATTGTGTCAGACGATGTCAAAGCACTGCTTAAAATATTACTTCGATGTTGAACCAATATTTTTAAAGCGGCGGTTGAATTTAGCAACGCGGCCATCGCTAGCAACAATCTTCTGCTTACCAGTGTAGAACGGGTGTGAAGCACTAGATACATCGATAGGAACGTAAGGGTATTCTTGACCATCGATCTCAACAGTTCTGTCAGATTTGATAGTTGAGCCAACGATGAAGTATTTGTCTACTGCCGTGTCATGAAATGCAACAGCTTGGTAATCCGGGTGGATATTTGCTTTCATATTAAATTAAAACCTTATGAAATGTGATAACGTCACAAATACTATTCTATTTGAGAATAGTTTTCAATTAATTCTAATAAATATTTTTTTTAGTTATTTTGATTACTGATTGTACTAATTAGCAAATTGTTACTGGATCTTCAATATCAGGCTGTTATAACTAGAAGCTAGATCGAGAAAGAGGATAACGCCGTGACTGAAGAAGCACAACAATTAGACAATGGTGTCATTGCGGAATTGCAAAATAAGGATCATTCATCTTTAGCCCAACAACTAAACGGGTTAACTTGCGATCACAGTGACATTGTAGAATTACTTGCACAATACTTAGTATTAAGCGAACAAGACGACGACCAAAAATTTGATGATTGGTATGATGGTCTATGTGAGGATCAACAACTTGTCCTTAAAGGTTTTGAAATAATTCGCGCTCACTACGAAAATACCAATTAAACGACTTTTATTTTTATTTGCGTCGTATATGTTAAAAATATAAAGCCACTTTGTTAGAATAAAGTGGCTTTATATTATGCTATGCAGTGTAGATTTTTATTAGCAGGTGTGTTGTAGCATCCACTATTGTCAACATATAGACAAATCGTACTTTTGCATCAAACTGTCGATATATTTCTCGCGCAATGATGCGCTGCGTTCATGGGTTGCGTGATGACTTAACGCGCGATTGAGAAGCTTAATTGCATCGTGTAATTGACCCCTTTGATCAATTGCAATGGAAGGGATTGTTCTGTCTTCCGTAATTGAGTCGACGATCGCTCTGCCAAGATCGATATATACTACTTCTTCAATTAGTCCATTTTGGCTAATTACCCCATATTTACTACAAAGAAACTGCTGCCAAACTTGCTGTATATGTTCTGGTAGATCATCTAAAAACCTATCATCTTGGGAACAGATCCCTTTTTGCGCGCATGATTGCAGCGTTGTCACATATTTCTGTTGGAATAACTCATATGCATGACTTGATTGTGTAACTGCATGTTTAACTAGGGTTTGTCCCCACTCAATGAGTCCTCGAGGGTAGTAATCGGTAATTTCAAGGCACTCATATAACCCGAGATAAGAACTACACTTAATTTGATTTTCAATGTTATAGCTTGCGTTAGGGAATAGGCTATTGTCTTGCCATAACTGCAACTGAGTTGAGTCAATTTTTAAAAAGCTACACAACTCTTGTGTGTCATAAAAGTTAGTTTTTAGGTATTCAGAGAGTCTCATAATGAATACTGGTTAAATATACAGTGTTTTGATTTTGTATTAAATCTCGCCATTAAGCAAGAAAATTCGCAAATCTTTATTTTTACACTCGGCATACAGTGCCAATTGTGTTACAACATATCGTATATTCACAACCAGTTAGAATTTGCATGCGAAGTATACAAACCATAAAAAAAGCCAGCTTAATTACAGCTATTAAAACGCCATATAAAATGAATGGTGAGATCGATTTAGTGGCCTATGACGCTCTAGTTGAAGCGCAAATTGATGCTGGTGTCGATGGCATTATTGTTGGTGGAACAACTGGTGAAGGTCAGTTGATGAATTGGGAAGAGCATTTAATGTTAATTGCTCACAGTGTGAACAAGTTTTCGGATCGACTTATTATCGTTGGTAATACCGGCAGCAACAATACACGCGAAGCTGTGAAAGCAACAGAGTATGGTTTTGCATCAGGAATGGATGCTGCACTTCAAATCAACCCATACTATGGCCGAACTTCGAATGAAGGTGTGATTGAGCACTTTAAGCGCGTATTAGAAATTGGCCCAGCGTTCATTTACAACGTCCCCGGTCGCACTGGCCAAGACTTAACGCCGGATATTATTGAGCCTTTATCAAAGAGTAAGCACTTCATTGGTGTTAAGGAATGTGCAGGTAACGACAGAATAGCGCATTATGAGTCTCAGGGGATTGCCTGCTGGTCAGGTAATGATGACGAAGCTCATGACGGTCGCCACTTATACCAGTCCCATGGCGTGATCTCAGTTACATCTAATTTGGTGCCGAAACTATTCAGGCAGCTAATGGATGAAAGAAACGACGGGCTTAATAAAGAACTTGCGCCAATGGTTAATTGGCTTTTCTGTGAACCCAACCCAATTGCAATTAACACCGCTTTGATTATGACAGGGGCTGTTAGTCCAGTATTTAGGCTGCCGTATGTGCCTTTGAACAAAGAACAGCAATTGCAGGGGCAAAGTTTGATAAATGCGATTGATGAGCAATACATCGTTGGCGGAAAAGCAAATTTAGTGGATGAAACGCTACTTAAGCTTTGTTAATGCTAATTAATGACGTATAATCTGCGACCCTCATTATTGGTCGCAGGTTTGTTGTTATGAATTTTAAATCGTTTAGTTTCCCAGAGCCTTTATTAGAAGCCTTAGATGAAATGGGCTTTAAAGAGCTTACTCCTATACAGCAGGCGGCCATTCCTGTAGTTAGGAAAGGGCATGACGTACTAGCAACAGCACAAACTGGTACGGGTAAAACAGCAGCATTCGCGCTGCCTGTGATCCATAATCTGTTAAAAGGAACTTCTTCCGCTTCCCCTCGTGCACTTATTTTAGCGCCGACACGCGAACTTGCTGAGCAAATCGCAACTAACTGTGAGTCTTTTGCTAAGCATACTTCACTTCGTGTTGTAGCTGTTTTTGGTGGAGTTAATGTTGAAGGGCAGTCACAGCGTTTAGCTAAAGGCGCGGATATTGTGGTGGCTACACCAGGACGCTTACTCGATTTAGTGCGTTTAGGAAGTGTAGACTTGTCAAATATTGAGCATCTAGTCTTGGACGAAGCAGATCGTATGCTCGATATGGGATTCATTGACGAAATGCGCAGAGTGATTGGATTAGCGCGTGAAGATAAGCAACTATTGTTATTCTCTGCTACATTCCCATCAGAAGTTAAACAATTCGCCAAGCAAGTTTTAAAAGATCCTAAACTAGTACAAACTGCGCCTGAGAATACGACCGCTGAAACTGTTCGTCATGTTGTTTACCCTGTAGAGCAACAGCGAAAGAAAGAGCTTCTATCTGAGCTAATAGGTAAGAAAAATTGGCAACAGGTGCTGGTATTCGTGAATATGAAAGACGACGCGGATACGATTGTTAAAGAGCTTGAGTTAGATGGAATTGCCGCGACTGTATGTCACGGTGACAAAAAGCAGGGCGCAAGACGAAGAGCTCTTAAAGAGTTTAAAGAGGGCAAAGTTCGAGTTCTTGTGGCAACAGAAGTCGCTGCTCGAGGTATTGATATTGAAGGTTTGCCTCGTGTAGTTAATTACGACTTACCTTATCTTGCTGAGGACTATGTACATAGAATTGGTCGCACAGGCCGTGCAGGTAACAGTGGTCAGGCGATTTCTTTTGTGAGCCGTGAGGAAGAGCAGTTTTTATTGCATATTGAGACGTTGATTGGTCAAAAGATTAAACGTTATTACCTGCCAGGTTACGAAGTAGCTAATCGTGACAACTTAATTGAGAACTTGAGCAAAAAGCCAAGTCACCAAAGAAGAAAAGTGCGTACAAATAGACCTAGCAACCAAGCGAGTGGTGAAGCTAGAGCGAAAAATCGAAGTAAAATCAGCTCAGTAAGAAGCAGGTTAAAAGGCGTTAAGCTAAAATTAGACAAGTAAAGCGCAAGATTTTATTTGTAATCAGCAAAGGCGAATTATGTTCGCCTTTTCTATTTTCAGGTTAACTAAATAGGTAGTCGATAAATAACTATATCATTGCGGTAGTGGCCATGACTGCATTTCAACTAATCTACTCTTTGTTCGTTCAAATTCAAAAGCCAATTGTTCGCCAATATAGAGTGATTGCAATTCAACATCTGCAGACACGATTACTAATTTTTTTCTGTCGTAAAATTCATCAACTAAAGCAATAAAGCGCCTAGCTTCATCATCCAGTGTACGTGGTGTATAACTGTGCTTTGATCGAATGTAGCCTTCTTCAATTCCTTGCACATTATTATTTGCGGCTGCGGATGTACCCATTTGTTTTACTGACCCTACAAAAATTGCGTCGTATTGATTTGCAAGCTCCATGTAGTCAGCAGTAGCTCTAGGAGATGAGCATAAGGCCATAAAATCAGCTAAAATTGATGACTCAGAAGTACCTTCTATGGAGATGGGTCTACCCAAAATCTCTACCTTGCTTGTTTTCAAGGTACCCAAAACACTTGAAAATAGGGTATGGAATTTCGCTCGATCATTTACAATGTAGTAGTTGCTGACGAACCCATGCCTAAAGCGATGATCAAATTTTCCGCAAATATTGATAATCTCACACTGCTCTAAAATTAAACTGATGGTGGGCTCAAATCGGCATCGTTGCAATCCGTTTTTGTATAACTCATTGGGGTGTGAATTTGAGGTAGTCACAAAAATAATACCCGATTTTACAAACGCTTCCAAAAGCCCGGAGAGTATCATTGCATCGCCGATATCTTTAACAAAGAACTCGTCAAAACATAACACTTTAGTGCTTTTAGCCCATTGGATCGCGAGTTTTTGCAATGGGTTTTTTTCTCCTTGAATTGCTCGCAATTGTTGATGGATTTGTGACATAAAATGATGAAAGTGCAGCCGTTGTTTTTTCTCAGAGTGAATTGATTCAAAAAACAAATCCATTAAATACGATTTTCCGCGACCTACTGGTCCATATAGATATATACCTTTTGTCCCTTGATTGTTATTGATTTGATGTAGTAGGGCATCTAGAGCCGATATTGCAGCGTACTGTGCTTGATCACGGGTTAAAACTCCCTCATGCACAAGCTGATCATAACAAGATTGAATAATGGACATTTAAATAGGCTAAAAATTTACAATTATGAATATATTAACGTGAAGAGAAAGCATTATGAAGGTGTAATAATCGCTTTTATTTGACCCAAAAACTTACATGTTTTTTGGGTTGTTACGAATGGAATGGCTACTAATAACTCAATTGTTAGATTATGTAAAATTGCCTGAAAACTGCAGAAACTATATATACAACACGTTAAATATGGCGGTAAGAATAAACCGCCATATGTACTTTTATTTATATGGGCTTAAATCAGTGAGTTCTGCCTCACATACTTTTTTGATCACAGGGTGTTTGGCTAAAGAACGCAGATAATTGGCTAAATGTTCAAATTGCAGAGGTGGTTTGTTCAACTCGTCAGCCCAAATACAGAGCATAAACAAGTAACAATCACATACTGTAAATTGGTCGTTTACCACATAATGCTTACCCGCAAGGTGTCTGTTAATGATTTCAAACATACTCACTAGTCTGCTTTGCTGTGTTTTTACAATATCATCGTACATCAAAGCGCTTTGGGTATGCCTTTCCGGATAAGAGTAAATCATTAATTCAGCTTGTACCGTAGTAGTGAAATACATAAGCCATTGGTAAAACTCACCTTTTTTCTCTGGCTCTGATGGGATCAACTGAGATTCAGGGTGCTTTTCAGCAAGATATAAGCATATGGCGCCACTTTCAAATAAAACAAACTCTTCATCAACCAGAGTAGGGATCCGTCCTGTTGGGTTGAGTGTTAGATATTGAGCCGATTTGTGTGCTTGTTTTTTTCTATCTACGAGCTCTAATTGGTATGGGACTTTTAGCGCTTCTAAAACAAAATGTGGGGCGAGACTGGCATTGCGAGGATAATAAAACAAAGTGTACATAGCTGGCCTTATCGTCAAATTTTTATTGGCTGGAAAGCTCCTTTTTTGGTAATTCCATAAGCACTTTAGGACAGCATTTGGATAATAACAAATAAAATGCTGTATTTTTATTCAAAAATTTATATCCATCAAAGGCTGTTTACATTATTAACCAATACTTTTTCTACAGTTAAAGGTTTTACCTTTACTAGGAATTTTTTAAATAAAGAAAGGGTGAGAAGGTTTTCTTAGAGGTAGTATTTGATATTTAAAAGCTAGATTTTCAAGAGCATTATGTGTCTTACACACATAATGCTCTTATTATCAGTGACTACGGTGTGTAGTAAATCGGTGAATTTGGACCAACCGGTAAGCCAAAACCAAATACCCAAATATAGAATAGAGCAACCCAGCCAACAAAGAAGAACATACTGTAAGGTAGCATGGTCGCAACGAGAGTACCGATACCCATGTCTTTTTTGTACTTGGTGGCTACTGCCAATATCAGGCCAAAGTAACTCATCATAGGTGTGATAAGGTTGGTTACAGAGTCACCAATACGATACGCAGCTTGAATTGTCTCTGGCGCATAGCCAACAAGCATGAGCATTGGTACGAAGATAGGTGCTGTAACAGCCCATTGTGCAGATGAAGATCCCAAGCTGAGGTTAACCAATGCACACATTAGAATGAACAAAACAAAAACTTCAGGGCCAGTCAGGTTTAGTGCCTGCAATAACGCTGCACCGTTAATTGCTAGGATTGTACCTAAATTGGTCCATTTGAAGAAAGCCACAAACTGCGCAGCGAAAAATACGAGCACGATATACATGCCCATTGAGCTCATGCTCTTACTCATCGCGTCAATGACATCACGGTCATTTTTCATGGTTCCAACCACACGGCCATATACAAAACCAGGGATGGCGAACGTGACGAAAATGAATACTACGATGCCTTTTAAGAATGGAGAGCCAGCAACCGCACCAGTTTCAGGGTGACGTAAGATACCGTCTTCTGGCACGATAGTCAGTGCTAATAGTGCAGATACAACAAGTAGAGAAACACCAGCCCATTTCAAGCCTGATTTTTCTTTTTCACTCAAGTGCTCAATATTATTTTCAGATAAATCTATACTCGCTTCGCTTGGGTCATACTTGCCAAGTCTAGGTTCAACAATTTTTTCAGTTACTAATGTACCAACGATGGCAATCAAGAATACTGAAATCATCATGAAGTACCAGTTAGCCTCAGGACCAACTTGGTAGGTAGGATCAATCATCTGTGCTGCAGGTGTCGTGATACCAGCTAGCAGTGGATCAATTGTGCCAAGCAGTAGGTTAGCACTGTAACCACCAGACACACCGGCAAAAGCAGCGGCCAAACCAGCTAGAGGGTGTCTTCCTAAACTATGGAAAATCATCGCTGCAAGCGGAATAAGAACGACATATCCAAGCTCTGATGCTGTATTTGATAAAATAGCAGCGAATACAACCATAAAGGTTACAAGACGTTTCGAAGCACCCATTACCATGCCGCGCATCGCAGCAGACAGCATGCCGGAATGTTCGGCGACACTCACCCCTAACAACGCAACTAAAACAGTTCCAAGTGGAGCAAACCCAGTGAAGTTTGTTACTAAACCAGTAACAATTCTTTGTAGGCCTTCGGCGCTCATCAAACTGACAACTTCGATAACACCATCTGCGTCACGACCTTTCGCGCCTTCAGGACGAGGATCGATGGCACTGAGTCCCATCCAATCAGCGATACCACTGAACAGTACGATTGCAATACAGAACATCGCAAAAAGAGTGATAGGGTGAGGAAGCATATTCCCTAAAAATTCAACTGTCGCTAAAAAGCGATTAAATAAACCACTTTGTTGCTCAGGAGATTGTGAGTCTTGCTTAGCTTTAGTCTCTACTGCATTCGACATAGCAAATTTTCTCGGTTCCAAAAAATGCGGCATACCATATCACTTTTTCGTTCAGTGGTCATTTATTAAAGTTAACTAGAAGTGAAAATGAGATAAAATTACAAGTAATGGTGACGAAGGGAATACCGAGAGGAAATCCTACCATGGCACAGATACAGTCATTGATGATTAAATGAACTATTTATTTTTAATCATTTTTGTAGTTTAAAGTATTCCTTTTTTGGTTAAGTGTTTACGCCTTTGAAAAGGAGTGGGTATTTCCTTAGTCTTGTTCCAATATAATCGTCTGACATTATTTGTTTACAGATCCGGTCAATGTCATCATCTACAGCAAGCACCCATTGCATGTGCTCGACGGCTCGCTGAAAACCCTTTTTTAAAAAGCGCTGTTTCTGGTAATAGTCACAGTTACTTTTGATCACTGAGATTTTATGTGGCTCAGATCTTAGTGTTAGCACGACTTGCTCTAGGTATTGTGTTGAAGTGTCCCTAAGCCGCCGTGGGCGGTTACGTCGTTCAATCATCAATGGACTCTGCTATATATTTGAGCTTTTTCACAAAGTCTTGTTTTTGCGATTCCTTGTCGTATTCAAAGTGATACGTGTTGTGAAATCCAAATCTTAAGAAAACCCCACTTCCTTTGAGATAAATGGTATACCCATCGGGATCAGAAAAAGCCGTAATGCCCTCAAGTTGTTTGCCCAAGTCGTAGTCTTGACCGTTCTGGCGGATGTGCTCATACACTTTTAATACGAGGTTAGTACTTAATTCATTCTTCATAACATAATCATATTTTTACAATCATATTCACTGATACTGGTGAATAGGTTTACTGGATCAGTTTTGATACCTGTTTGAACTGCGGGTGCGTTGCGTCTTTTAGCGCTTCAAACAAAAAAGTTTCTAGACACATCACCTTTGCGCCATCATACCTTAACTGCTCCAATGCCCAGATTTTATGTTGCCGATCTCTCGAGCAAACACCATCTGCTAAAACATAAACCTGCTGCCCGCATTTGAGTAGGTCTTGTACAGTTTGATAAACACAAATGTGTGCTTCCAACCCTACAATTACCTTTATACTCTTCGGACTAAGGCTTTTGGCTGATTGTGTCATGGCTGCCATTGCACTAAACGCAGTTTTTTCAATAACCGGAGGAGAAAACGCCATAAGACGGCTGTCTGTATGCCCAAGTCCTTTGGGGTATTGCTCAAAGGCAAGTATTGGTATTTCTAACATACGAGCGGCGCTTAGCAGCTTTTGCGATACTTCTATGACTGATTCATATTGGTCAATATGTGGCTGGAAGTTTTGCTGAATATCAACAATAAGTATTTCATACTGGTGTGTATCCGAGTGCATTGAGTAATCCTTTTGTTACGAGTAAAGTTAATTTAAACTCACTGGGTGTTATTACTTTTAAGTCGTTTAGTCAGTTTATGCAATTAGAATTTTTAGGGACTTCTTCAGGCAGCCCAACCACATATCGGAATATGTCAGCAACCGCTATTAAATTTGAAAAGAGCAAACAATGGCTTCTTGTTGATTGTGGAGAGGGGACACAGCACCAAATTCTAAGGTCCAAACTAACCTTGTACCAATTAAGTTTAATTTGCATCAGTCATATTCATGGAGATCACTGCTATGGATTGCCAGGGCTTATCGCGTCTATGTCAATGTCAGGAAGGCAGGAACCGGTATATATGATTGCGCCAAAAAAAGTAATCGAATATCTCCATGCGACTTTTGCACTTACAGATATGTCTTTGCCTTTTGATTTAAGAACAACAGCAATTGAAGAGGTGGACGGTCAACTGGAGTTTGAATTTTGCTCGGTTGAGATTATGCCTTTAAAACACCGTGTACCGAGCTATGGGTTTAAAGTTACAGAAAAAATCATTCCTAACAAGTTGCGAATTAAGTCACTTAAGGCCGACGGGATCCCCACAGGCGCACACTTTAATCAATTACAAAAGGGACTAGATGTTGAGTTCGATGGCCAGATTTTATACTCAAGTAAATATGTATTTCCAAGCTGGAGACCTCGCAAAGTAATAGTATGTGGTGATAATGAGAAGCCAAGCCTTTTAAAACCTTACGTAGGTGATATAGATCTGTTGGTGCACGAGGCAACATTCACACATAGCGACTTAATGAAAGTCGGTCATCACACAGGACACAGTGACGCGAAAAGGGTGGCCCAATTTGCTCAGTGTGAGAATATCGCGTCACTGGTGTTGACTCATTTCAGTGTGCGTTATCATGGGCCCGGTTTATTAGAAAGCCTAAAAGCGGAAGCCCACGATAACTTCGATGGTCACTTAGTTCTGGCAAGTGACGGAGACATTATTGATGTGCCTAAAAAGCTACTTTCTGAGTGACTTAAATAGTTGCCAATCGGTGTTCACCTGCTGTGCATAATTATTCGCTAACTCAATAAGTTGCTCAAATTGTTTGGGCAATTGATTTATACAAAATTGCTGAAAAGCCATTGAACGTCTATCCCCGCGCATATGTGCATAGCAAAGCACTTCGGCACAACTTTGAGCATATTGTTTGAATCCTCCTTTTTGGGCAGCGCGTTTGCCCAATACAATGTGCTCAGGATCTATGCCAACGCGAGCATGATGTCGAGACCGAACTAACCAATGAATACCTTGCCACAAAGCGTCATCAATAATGAGATCAGGACGACGCTGCATTTGTCTTTGGCAATTTACGGTTAAATGGGCGTGATTTAATCTGTTTACAGGACTTAGATCTGTGAAATAGTTTAGAGGTGCTGCAAGGTTTTGTTGTTTAACTTCGACAATATGATAAAGCTCTGTTGGAGCTTGAGACCTTGGTCCAACAAGCAAGTAATATCTCTTAAGGTTGTTACTGCCAGTTCCTGCATCAAGACGTTCAACACAATCAATAATTTCATCATCAACGTAAGGCCTAAATTGATTTATCAAATTTGCTTTGATATCACTGTGTATTGGCTCAAACTTCAACGGGTCGACTTTAAAACGCAAAGGTGAGGTTGATAAGTCGACGCTTTTAGCGAGGCTGCTCTTTAAATTGAAAGCAGAGCCTCCGACCAAACGTTGTAACCCTTTTTGCCAACGTTTGTGTAAAATGTGATCTTGTTCGAACTTGGTAATAGCGCTTTGACTATTGTTTTCTCCTCTAATAGAAGCCTCACACGTGAGGGTGTACTGAGTTAGAAAGCCTTTTTGTGCTTCTGGTACATCACTTGCGTATACGAGGGGCTTTTGTCGCATAGTCAAATCTTCAGTAGTCTCTTGGAGTAATTGACCAGCTTGTTGTGCTAGGTTCAAGCTTACTAAATAGCGAAAAATATCCCAAACCGCATGTCCTACACATGCATCATCAAAATCATTGGGCGTAAACACTAACGTTTCCCCGTGGGAGCCCTCTTCACTTAAAAAACCAAAATTACTGGTGTGGCAGTCACCCATAATTGTGGTCACAGGTATGCTGTAAACTTCATCTGGTAAAGCAATTAAGCCATCAAAGATATCTTGGTACATTAATGGTGCTGTGCCACGGAAAAAGTGAAAAGGGCTAGAGGCCATTTTCTCGTGTTTAGCAAGGGTGGCAGAAGGTTCACAGCCATCATGGCGTTTAATATATGTACTTAATAACTTTTCACGGCTCATACTTACATCCTCTTTGTTTTATGCCCAATTGATGTTCCGCCAGCTCTACAACTTTAGGATCAATGGGCGGCGGCGCAATCACCATATTGTCGCTTAGAACGTGTGTAATATATTTGAGTATCTCGACACGCGCATACCATTTGTGATCAGCCAAAATCACGTTCCATGGTGCTTGCTCTGTGTTTGTTTTAAATAGCATCTCATCTATAGCAACTTCATAATCGGCACGTTTACTTCGGTTCCTTATGTCTTCTGTTGTCAGTTTCCAACGTTTATAAGGGTTATTTAGCCGCTCAGAAAATCGTTTAAGCTGCTCATCGCTACTGATATGTAAAAACAGTTTTATGACTTTAATGTTATCGTCTAGCAAAAGTTGCTCAAAATCATTGATCTCTTTATAGGCGCGATGCCATGCAGAGTCACTTGCATAGCCTTCAATTCGCTCCACTAGCACTCTGCCATAATAAGAACGGTCAAATATGGTTAGTGTGCCAGGCTTGGGGAGTTTATTAAAAAATCGATAAAGATAATGTCTGCCTTGTTCGTCATCTGTTGGTGGGCCGATAGGGAATACTTGATATCCCCTTGGGTCTAGCTTCTCCGTAATACGCCGTATAGCGCCTCCTTTTCCTGCTCCATCCCAACCTTCAAAAACAATTACTGCGCGTTGCCCTTGGTGGTAATAAGCCTGCTGAACATGAAGTAATTCATTTTGCCAATATTTGAGGGCCTGCTTGTAAGCGCTTTTTGAGTCTATTGCAGGGAATTCTAATGCCTCTTTTATATTTGGCAATTCCTTACTGTGCTGATATTGCGTTTGTTGCTTTCTCAAGTTGGTAGCCTCATTCTGTATTGCTTGGGGGTGATTTTCATCACTTTCTTAAATTGACGTATAAAATGGGACTGATCGGTGTATTCTAAATCGTAGGCGATATCAGTTAGTGACTTATGCGGGTTACACTTAATTACGCTTCTGGATTTCGATACTTCGACCAATGTTGCGTATTCCTTCGCGCTGATCCCCAGTACTTCAATAAAGGCCCTTTCGACACGCCGACCATTCATGCCCATTGTGTCATACAAATCTGAGAGTTTTATTGACCTAGCTTTGCTATCTATCTGACTTGATATCAAATAGTAAGCATCAGGCAGGTGGTAAGAGATATGATTAAAATGTGTTTCCAGCCACTCACATAACGAGTAAATACGTTGTATTGGCTCCATAATAGGGCTAATAACTTTCATTTGTAATGGAATAATGCTTATAAACTCTTGTAGTTCGATGCATTGGTTTTTTGCGTATTTCAAAGGCATATGAGTAAAATGCTTTGCACCCAAGGGGGTCAATCTCACACCGAACATTGTTTGTTTGTCAGATTTAAAGTGCCATAGATGTGATGTTGTTTGAGGGCCAAGTAGAAAAGCCCCAGAGCGAATAGCAGCATTATTGATATTGGACTCACCAGACATCACCAACAATATTGAAATGCATCCATCACTATGAATTGCTTGAGGCATTACAGGTACGGCGCCACAACAATACCAGAAGTTAATGACGTAAGGCGCAAGAGAGTGCGGGGGAGGGATCACTGTATACACGTATTTCTCCATTGTCCTTAACAAAATAAACGGCAAACCGTGGTTACTGACACAATGTACATGGAGCTCAAATTGAGGGCAAGAAAAAAGCAGCCAATGGCTGCTTTGTGTGTTTAAGTTAGTTTTACTTCAACTAATATCAACGCGAGTTAGGTTACCTTGCGTTAGTACTTTCGAAGATCTTATCAGCAGATGCGGCTACAAAGCCTGTGTATAGCTCACCATCTGGTTTATTGTAACGAAGCGCAAACTCGTAGAAGCAACTTGGGATCTCGAACTCACCATCAGAGAATGCAACAGGCTGGTGATCCGCAAGCGTTGAAGACTGCTCTAGCAATACCTCTGGAGAACCTTTAATTTCACCACCAGATGTATTTAGTGCAAAGCCGGCATCTTTAAGTGCCTGATTTACCGCTTCAATTGTTTCGAAATTTGCTAAGTAGTTAATGCTCACTGTGAAGTGGTTAGCGCGATAGCCCCATGCAGACATCCAAGCTGCATATTCACTTTCAGCAAGAAGTTGCTTGTACGTTTCGTTGCTTACCTGCCAGTGTGTACCTGAATACAAAAAGTTTTCAGCTGTTACTGCGCTTTCGTCAATACTATCGATCATTTTCGCGACGATAGACTGTAGCTCTTCAGAGCACTTTTCTAGCAAAAGTTCTGAAATGAATACTTTTGGCTTGCTTGGATCACTATGCTCATAATGTTTTGCATACAGTTTTTTAGCTTCAAAGTGATACTCGCCACATTCTTTATAACCAACAGCTTTAAAGTGCGCTGCTAACTTTTCTAGTCCCACTTTTTCGTGATTGAAAGTACGCAGTGCGATGTGGTCGTTAATGACATCATCCTGTTGTGTTGAACCTAATAGCTCATGAACTTTTACCGCAGATGGAGTTACTTCAAGGTAATTACTCCATAGGTTATCGAATAAGCTATCTACATTGTTGTGCATAATGACAATTCCTTAAAATTGCGGCTTGGCCGCGAGTTAATGTTACGACAAAGCACGACGTATTTGATTGTTATAAAACGAATCCACTCAATTTGTCGCCAGCACTGAGTTTGAGTGCTTGCGCAGTTTCATGGTCTACCGTAAATGTTTGTGACGCTTCATCCCACATTACTTTGGTTGTAAATGTGGCTCTAAATTCAGTTAGTTGACCATTAGATAAAGCCCAAGTGTCCGCAGAACTTGGTATTTTGTCACCAATAGTCAAAGTACCCGTTTTTGTTTCCCTTACTGTTTGGATATTCTCTAATCGTGCCTCGACAGTCGGCCCAGCATCAAAAAGATCTACGTATCCTCTGTGCTCAAATCCCTCTTTTTGCAGCAGTCTTAAAGCTGGCTTCGTTTTTTCGTGTACATGACCGATAACTGCTTGTGCTTCTGGACTCAAAAGGTTCGAATAAATAGGGTACTTAGGCATTAGCTCAGAAATAAATACCTTGTCACCTAGGCCGACTAAATGGTCTGCTTGAGGAAACTCAATACTAAAAAAGTGCTCTTGAAGCCATTGCCAAAAAGGACTGTGGCCATTTTCGTCGCTCACCCCACGCATTTCAGCGATTACCTTATCACTGAACCTTTCACTATGTTGTGCCATAAACAAAAAACGAACACGAGATAAGAATCTACCCGCTAGACCACGACGAAACTGTTCTCTTAAAAACAGCGTGCAGATCTCAGAGCTGCCTGTGTAATCATTGCAAATGGATAGGATTTCGACAGTATTGTATACGTTTAAAGTGCTGGAATGATGAACGGTCTTACCTTGGTGGTAATGATACAAAGGAACCTGCATACCCACAGCGGCTTCTATTGCCGTCGTTCCGAGGATATCACCTGTTTGCGTATCTTCCAGTACAAACAAATAGCCTTCATCAATAGGTGTGCTGAGTGACTTTGCAAAACTTTCTTGAGAGCGCTGAATTTTATTTGATAAAAGTTCATCATCTACAGGTAGAGAAGTGAAGCCATGCCCCGACTCTACTGCAATGGTCTTTAAAGCAGCGAAATCTTCGCTGCTGATTGGTCTAAGTACTTGCATATGAGTATCTAAGAGGGCGGAACACCGCCCTAAATAATTAAGCGTTTACAACGTCAGCTACGGCAAGCTCGAAACGAGCTAGGCCTGCTTTAATTTCTTCTTCAGTGATAACCAATGAAGGTGTAAATCGAACTACGTTAGTGCCAGCAACCAGTGTCATTAGACCGTGTTTTGCACTTGCTACTAGGAAATCACGAGCCTTGCCTTCATAGTCCCCTTTTAACACGCCGCCAAGTAACAGGCCTTTACCACGTACTTCGCTAAATACATTGTACTTTTCGTTGATTGCATTTAGTCCATCACGGAACATTTGCTCTCTTTCTTTCACGCCATTTAAAACTTCAGGCGTGTTCACTGTGTCGAACGCTGCTTCAGCTACCGCACAAGCTAGCGCGTTACCACCATAAGTAGAACCGTGCGTACCAATCTTAAGGTGTCTGGCAATATCTGTTGTTGTAATCATTGCACCAATTGGAAAACCGCCGCCAAGTGCTTTTGCAGTGGTCAAAATGTCAGGTGTTACATTTAGACCTTGATATGCATACAAATCACCTGTACGACCTACGCCAGTTTGAACCTCATCAAAAATAAGCAATGCGTTGTGCTTATCACACAGTTCTCTTACGCCTTGAACAAATTCAATCTCTGGAGAAATAATACCGCCTTCGCCTTGAAGTGGTTCCATCATAACGGCACAAGTTTTATCTGAGATCACTTTAGAGAAAGTTTCTAAGTCGTTGTAATCAATGTGGATGATATCTTGAGGTTTAGGGCCAAAGCCATCTGAATATGCAGCTTGTCCGCCAACGGTTACAGTGAAGAAAGTACGACCATGGAAGCCTTTATTGAAAGCGATGATTTGTGTTTTCTCTTCATTAAACTTATCAATTGCGAAACGACGAGCTAGTTTAAGAGCAGCTTCGTTTGCTTCTGCACCAGAGTTTGCGAAGTAAACCTTATCTGCAAATGTTGCGTCCGTTAACTTTTTAGCTAAACGTAGTGCTGGTTCGTTTGTCATTACATTAGATAGGTGCCAGATTTTTTCGCCTTGCTCTTTAAGGGCATTAACTAGAGCTGGGTGACTATGGCCTAAGCAGTTAACTGCAATACCACCTGCGAAGTCGATATATTCATCGCCTTTTTGATCCCAAACACGTGCTCCTTTACCTTTTACAGGGATAACCGCAGAAGGGTTGTAGTTAGGTACCATTACTTCATCAAATAGTTCGCGATTCACTTGCATGACTTCGTCCTCATATTACTTCAACTTAATTTACACGTTTGGTTTTGTGTATATTCTTATTGGGTCATTATTGCGTGAACTGATGAAAATTTGCAGTGTAAATTTATATAAAATGAGTAGAATACTCGTCAAAATGACGAGGGGATTTGTCAAAATGATAAGTAAACAAGATGAAAGATTGATTTCTGTACTACGCAGTAATGCACGCGCAAGCATTTCAGAGCTTGCGAGGCTATTAGATATGTCTCGTACAACAGTCCAGTCAAGATTACAGAAACTTGAGCAAAATGGCGTTATACAAGGTTATAAAATTGACTTTGGGCAAGATTATTTAGGTAGCCTAGTCTCTGCGCACGTCTCGATTAAGGTGAAGCAAAAATTAACTGCCAAGACCAACAATGCGCTCAAGCAATTAGATCATATATCAGCTTTATACGCGATTAGTGGAGAGTACGATATGATCGCTATTGTCGAGGCCCAAAACTTAGAGCAACTGAGCAAATTACTAGACGAAATTGGTAATTTAGATGGTGTAGAGAGAACAAACTCAGCGGTTATTTTAGAAACCAAGTTTCAGCGCTAAACATGCGCCGAAACTAATTGGCTTTTGGCAACCAGACACTGGTTCCTGTAGTGGCTATATGATTTACGTTGCCCTTAAGTACTTTGTCGCCTACATTTCGCGAAGTTTCGGGACGGCTAACTAGGTAACCTTGAACACAACAGATCCCCATGTCTTTGACCAACTCAAATTGATCTAACTGCTCGACACCCTCTGCGACAATTTTTAGTCCAAGTTGTGCTCCTAATTCACTAATTGAGTTTAAGATCTTGTAATACTTGGGATTATCTTTTGCTTGGGAGATAAACAATTTATCAATTTTTATGACGTCTATAGGCAAATCAGCAAGGGTACTCAATGAGCTAAATCCAGTGCCAAAATCATCAATAGCAATTGTGACGCCTGCACTTCTACAGCGCTCTAATTGCGCTATGATTTCGTCACTGGCAGTAATAAGTGTGGACTCAGTAATCTCTATCATCAGTGAACTGGCCGGTAGCCCAGACTTTTCAAGTGCGTTTAATACCCAATCATAAATAGGGCGGTGCTTTAACTGAATACCAGATACATTGACAGAAATTTTGACTTTCTTCATGCCTGCATTGTGCCATGCTGACATTTGTCGACATGATTCAAGTAAAATCCAATCTCCAAGTTCTAAAATAAGGTTTGACTCTTCCGCAATAGGAATAAATTCCGAAGGAGGAATTAACCCTTCAATTGGGTGGTGCCAGCGAGTCAAAGCTTCAAAGTAATCAATTGAACAATCTTCAACATGAACAATTGGTTGAAAAGATAGTTGAAAGTTTTGAGAGGCTATAGCAAGTCTCAATTCTTCTAATAAATAATGGTAACGGCGGATCTTGTTGCCCATTTCTGGTGAATAAACCCTAAAGATACCCCGGCCATCTGTTTTTGCCCTATACATAGCGACATCTGACATTTGCAATAAGGCATTAGGTGTTGAAGCACTGTCTGGAAATACGGCTATACCAATACTTGCACTAATTTTGACAAGTTTATTGCCGAGAACAAAGTCGCGTTCTACTTCGCTGAGTATGGTTTGTGCCACTTCTGTACAAAAGCTGGTGTCTCTTAAATTGGGAATAAAAATAGAAAATTCATCGCCACCAAGACGCGATAAATTTTGATCTAAGCCATGCACTGGATGTGCATCGTTGAGTTGAAATTGCCTAACAACTTGCTCTAAGCGACCAGATACTTGAATAAGAATCTCATCGCCGAAACTATGACCAAATGAGTCGTTCACTTGTTTAAAGCCGTCTAAGTCAATAAATAGTAAACCACATTTAGTTTTACTTTTATCTGCTTCAGTTAGCTGTTCGCTAATATGTTCAATATATGCATGTCTATCTATAAGCTTGGTCAATTTGTCTTGATACACATGACTATCTGATTGAACTTTTATTCGTTGCAAATTGTCACTTAAAGCTTGAACAGAGTGACATATTTGAGCCATAGGGCCACCAGAATGCAGCTCTTTGTGTTGAATATCTAAGCCTTCTAGTAACGTAGTTAAATCTTTATTGATGGCAAGTAAAGCGTCTAATTGTGCCGATTCGTGAGATTGACTTTTCAGCCTTGAAAAAATAAAGATAACGATGAGCAAGCACAACATAAGTAGAGCGGGCGATGACCAAACGAGCGTAAACACTTCAGTCGTGGTTGCAAGAACATAGTTGGCGTTTTCTTTACCAACAATGACATAGTATTGTGTATTGAGTTCTACAAAATCTTGGTCATAAAGAACAAACTGAAACCATGGAGACGTGTTATCTACCTCGGAGAAATTCGCTATTTGGGTATCTAACGTCAACAGACCTGACTGTGCGTTTAAAACGTGCTTTGCAAACGTCAAGTTTGCAGCAATCCCAATCACTATGATACTGACTAAGCCGTAAGCTAAATTTTTAAATACATTTTGCATGATTGAGACAATCCAAAATTAACCGATAAACGGATCCTTCTTAACTCTGTAGTATACATCAAATTAGTCACAGAGATTACAACCTTTTACACGCTTTTTCTAACAAGTGCAATTATCAAAATAAATTCAACTTTGATTAAACAAAATAATTTAAAATTCACTGAGTAAGATCAATTATCAAATTAATTCACTTTACATGATAATAATTCTTATCTACTTTTTTATGTCATTGGCTTGATATTTGCTGCTACCAGCTAGGGATCAAGTTAACTATCCAAAAATGTACTTTTCTGGTGCAAATGTAAGTTGTATTGCACTGTTGTGAGGCGTACGAGTTTATTTGATGTACTAAATTATTCTCACAAAATGTGTACGTATAAGTATGAATTATACGACATCCTTTTGTGGCAAGGAACACCAACCAGGTTAGGTTTTTGGAGCCCAAGATGTTAACAAAACGTTTTTTTAAAACAAAAAACGAAGCTGAAATTACGTTTGAGTTTTCTCACCCAGATGCAAGTAAGGTCGAATTAGTTGCTGAGTTTAATGATTGGCAACCCATTTCGATGAAATTTAATAAAAAAGACAAACGTTTTAGACTAAAACACCGACTCCCAACCGAGAAGCAATTTCACTTTCGTTACCTTATTGATGGCAAAAGCTGGGATAACGACCACAATGCTGATGGATATGCTGCCAATGGGTTTGGCAGTGAAAATAGTATAGTTGATACACAAAGATTGGCTTAGCTGCCAATGGAAGGGTTAGAGCAACTGTACTACCTGCATGGTATCGGGTACGACTTTACAAAATATAATGGTGAATATGTTGTCTTTGATGAAGCAACTAGAAAGGGAGCTTTGCATTGCTGTGGTATTGATACGTCGGATCAAAACCTAATCACCGCGAAGAATTTTGCTTTGGATGTTGCACCTTGGATGCAAATGCTCGCAGAGGTGACATTGGCGAGCTCAGAGATGGGAACTTTTGAATTAAAAGTGCCATCATCATATCGCGGTCATCTAGTTGATATAAAAATATTTAAGTGTGGTGTAGCGTTATCGGTGAATTTGGCAGATTGCCGTGAAGTTGGAAACTATCAATATAACAATGAGCATTACATTGCTATAGAAGTATCTGTTGGAGCACTGCCTGTTGGGTACTTCGATATGGAGGTAACTTGTAACTTAGGAACATTCAGGACTGAATTATGGTCTGTTCCAAAAACATGTTACAACCCATATTTGGGCAAAAGTGAGCGAAAGTCGCTAGGCCTATCCATACAGCTGTATACGCTGAAAAGTAACAGGAACTTTGGTTTTGGCGACTTTAGCGATTTAAAGGAGTTAGTGTGTAAATCAGCCAATTTTGGGGTCGATTTTATTTTATTGAACCCATTGCACATGCTATTTGCAGATCAACCAGAAAAAGCGAGCCCTTATAGCCCTTCTCATCGCTGTTTGATAAATCCGTTATACATATCATTAGACGATGTTGAAAGCATCGTTGGCAATGCGTGTTGGAGGCGTTTTTTAAGCAGTACGAATGCCAATGAAAATAGAGCATTTGATGGACAGTATGTTGATTATTCTGTTGTCAGTCAGACGAAGTACCTTCTGTTTGAAAAGCTATACGACGCGTGGGCACCTGAATCTGATGCATGTGCAAGCTTTCAGCTGTTTTTGGCAGAGCAAAAAGCAGAGCTTGGAGAACTCCCTTTAAGTCAGTTTGAATGGTTTTTGCAATGGGTTAGCTCAGCGCAGCTTGAAAGGTGTCAAGAATTGGCCACTGAACTTGGTATGAGTATTGGTTTGGTTAGTGATCTCGCTGTGGGGTGTACCAAAGAAGGTATGGAGTTTCAAGCTTATCGAGATTGCTTCACACATGGAGCAAACGTGGGGGCGCCTCCAGATCCATGGGCTGAAAACGGCCAAAACTGGGGGTTACCTGCACCAAACCCACAGAAAATGAAAGCACATAATTTTCATTACTTCAAATCTCTGGTTAGAGCAAACATGCGCAGTGTTGGTGCTTTGAGAATCGACCATGTTATGGCCCTGCGTAGGTTATGGTGGTGTTTCACACAGGATGAAAAAGAGCTTGGTTGTTATGTTTACTACCCATTTGAGCACTTATTAGCGATTTTAAAGATTGAATCCCATTTGAGTTCAACCATCGTTATTGGGGAAGATTTGGGAGTAGTTCCTCCTGAAGTGACTAGCTCTTTAGAAGAGTCAGCTATTTTTGGCAATACGCTTTTTTATTTTGAAAAAAATGAAAATGGTGCATTTAAGTCAAGCGAAAAGCTCAGATCCAATGCGCTAACTATGGTGGCAAACCATGATGTTCCCCCTTTTCATGGTTGGTGGAGCGGTAATGATATTAACGTCAAGCTTGCATATGAAATTATTAATCAAGAGCAACGGCAAAAGCAGTTACGAGATAGGGAAGTTGAAAAGGGCCGCCTATTAGATTGGTTACATGAGTTCACGGATGGTTGCTTTGATATGGACAGTTCTAGTGAAGTTATTTATCAAAATGTTATGAAAGTTTTAGCCGCGTGTCCCAGCCAACTTTTGGCTATTCAGCTTGATGACCTAGACTTGCAACAGGTACCTGTAAATATACCAGGTACCGATACCGAGTACCCCAATTGGCGTCGCAAATTAAATCATGAGCTTGTTGATATCTTTGAAATGCAGCAAGAATTTATCAAACAGCTTAATGAGATCAGGAAAAAACAATGAATTCTGTAAACAAAAAGCTTGGAAGTATTGAAGATTATTCAGAACAAGTGAGTGCATTGTCATCGGGTTGTTTTAGTGACCCATTTAGCTTTTTAGGTCCTCACGTAGTTGATTTTGAAACACATCGTGCAGTTGCATTGAGAATATTTATTCCCAGCGCAATTTCAGTCAAGGTTTTGCATGATGGCATTGAGACGCAAATGAAAAGGTACCTCGATTCAAGCCTGTTTGTTGCCCAGTTTGAAGAATCATTCAATACCCAAGATTATCGTTTAAAAGTGTCTTTTGAAAGTTCAGAGGTCATCTTTGACGATATATATAGGTTCGCAAGTGCATTGGATGAACATGCAATGTATTTGTTTAATGAAGGCACGTTAGAACATGGCAATAAACACTTTGGTGCTCGCTTCTTAACACACCAAGGGGCCAAAGGGGTTCAATTTAGTGTTTGGGCACCTAACGCTAAAAGTGTATCCGTCATCGGTGACTTTAATTATTGGCAACCGAATCAGCATTTTATGCGTTTGCACCCTGCAAGTGGGGTTTGGGATTTATTTGTCCCAGGGTTACAGCCAGATCAATGTTATAAGTTTGCAATTACAACACTTGACGGCAGTGTTTTAGAAAAAGCAGATCCATTCGCTCAAAAAATGCAACAAGCCCCCGGTACGGCAAGTATCCTTCAAGAAAATACATCCGTTGTTGAGTTGAGTTGTGAGCAAATCAATGCTCGTCGTAAACGAAATAGTGTAGATGCCCCCATTTCTATTTACGAAGTACATTTGGGATCGTGGAAAAGGCGCCAAGAAGAAGACAATCGATATTTAACATATCGTGAGTTGGCAGATGACTTGGTGAGTTACGTCAAAGAATTGGGCTTTTCTCACATCCAACTGATGCCAATCAGTGAGTACCCATTCGATGGGTCATGGGGTTATCAGCCGGTTGGCTTGTTTTCTCCTACGAGCCGGTTTGGCTCGGTAGAGGATTTTAAATACTTTAGCAAAAAGTGTGAGGAGCAGGAGGTTGGGTTGTTACTTGATTGGGTGCCCGGTCATTTCCCTACAGATCCGCATGGATTGCAGAAGTTTGATGGTACGCACTTGTATGAGCATGCTGATAAGCGGCAAGGTTTTCATCCTGACTGGAATACTTGTGTGTTTAATTATGAAAGGCCGGAAATTAAGAGTTACTTACTTTCCAATGCTAACTATTGGCTAAGTGAGTTTAAACTAGATGGGCTAAGAGTTGATGCTGTGGCATCTATGCTTTATCTCGATTATTCGAGAAATGAGGGTGAGTGGATAGCCAATCAATATGGCGGCCGAGAAAACATTGGTGCGATCAATTGTTTACAGTCGAGCAATTCAGCTTGTTACAAGAACAATCCGCACATCATGATGGTGGCAGAAGAGTCTACTGCTTGGCCGGGCGTTACGCAAAGCGTAGAACATGGTGGTCTTGGATTTGGGTTTAAATGGAACATGGGATGGATGAATGACAGTCTTGGCTTTATGCAGAGAGACCCTATTCACCGAAAGTATCACCATCATGAAATGACTTTCTCTATGGCGTATGCGTTTTCTGAAAATTATATTTTGCCTCTAAGTCATGACGAAGTTGTGCATGGCAAAGGCTCATTACTCAGTAAAATGCCAGGAGATGATTGGCAACAGTTTGCCAACCTGAGAGCCTATTATGGGTTTATGTTTGCCCACCCTGGAAAGAAACTACTCTTTATGGGGAGTGAGTTGGCGCCAAGAACTGAGTGGGATCATAATCAAAGTTTGGATTGGTCTTTGCTGGAAAGTGAAGCGCATAGCGGCATCTATAAAACAGTGAAGTCTTTAAATAAACTTTATAACAAAACGCCTGCGCTTTACGAAGTGGACACATCGCCTGCTGGTTTCCGCTGGATTGACTGTAATAATGATGAGCAGTCCATATTTAGTTTTGCGCGCTTTGGCAAACACTATTCTGACTTAACAATAGTGGTAAGTCATTTCACTCCGCAAGTATTCCATCACTTCAAATTAGGTGTACCAAGAGCCGGAGTTTATCAAGTGGTTTTTAACTCTGATGATCAAGATTTGTTTGGTAGTGGGGTTAAGGTTGTTGCTCATAAACAGCAATTGGTAGAGTCAAAGCCCGTTTCTAGTCATGGCTTTGAACAAAGCATAGAAATAACAGTTCCACCTCTGTGCACTGTCTATCTAAAGTATATCTCGGCATAACATGTTAAAAACGTCAATTGGATGTACATACCCACTGGGTAATGCAGTTTGTGAAAAGGGGGTCAACTTTGCGGTATATGCCCCTAATGCTGAGCAGGTTATTCTGTGTTTGTTTGATGATCAGGCAAACACTGAGATAGCTCGTATGGAGATGAACAAACGTGAAGGCGGGCTTTGGACTCTGTTTGTAGAGTCCATCGGTGAAGGCGCATTATATGGCTACCGTGTTGATGGCCTGTACGACCCTGGAGAAGGTTTCTTTTTCAATAAAAATAAGCTGTTGTTAGATCCGTATTGTAAGGATTTTAGAGGGGATTTTACTTGGAGTGAGCGGCACTACTGCCATCTACCTGTTGGCGAATTTAATTCTCATGATAATGCCATTGACATGCCAAAAAGCAGAGTTTTTACCCCAAAAGTTTATGAGGGTAAAAAGCCAGATATAGCATGGCACGATTCTTTTATTTATGAGTGTCATGTCAAAGGCGCAACACAAACTTTAATAGGATTGAGTAAAGAGAAGCAAGGCACATTCTTAGGTATATGTGATAGCGGTTTTATTGAGCACTTAAAAAGTATGGGGGTTACGGCAATAGAGCTTCTGCCTGTTCATGCCTTTATCAGTGAGCAGTTTTTGACAACCAAGGGCTTACAGAATTATTGGGGCTACAACACATTGAGTTTTTTTGTGCCACACAAAGCATACTGTGTGAATGGAAATGTCACTGAGTTTCAAAAGATGGTAGCAACGCTCCACGAGCATAACATTGAGGTCATAATTGATGTGGTATACAACCACACTGCTGAGAGCGGAATTGATGGACCAATGCTATCCATGAAAGGGTTGCACAATCGTGGTTATTATCGAATGTTACATACACCTGAGTCGGTTTATATCAACGACACTGGGTGTGGAAATACCATAAATATTGATGACCCGATTACCTTGAGGCTTATTCTAGACAGTTTGCGGTACTGGGTTGAATACATGGGCGTTGACGGATTTAGGTTTGATCTTGCGACAATTCTAGGGCGAACAAACGATGGCTTTCATGGTCAGCATGCTTTTTTTCAAGCTATCTCACAAGACCCTGTTTTGTCACAAGTGAAGCTAATTGCAGAGCCTTGGGATGTAGGGCCTGGAGGTTATCAACTTGGCGCATTTCCACCACCATGGAGGGAATGGAATGATAAATACCGTGATATTGTAAGACGATTTTGGCGTGGTGACAGTGGCACACTACCTGAGCTTGCTAAGCGTATACACGGCTCAAATGATCTGTTTGAACACAATTTGAGAGGGCCGCTAAATTCAATAAACTTCTTAACCAGTCACGATGGGTTTAGTCTTGCCGACTGGGTTAGCTATGAAAACAAACATAATGATGCGAATGGTGAGCACAATCGCGATGGGCACAGTGAAAACTATTCGTTTAATTGTGGTGTTGAGGGTGAAACTGTTGATCCTGAAATAATAAACAGACGCAAGCGACAACAAACAAATGCCTTGGTTACATTATTTATGTCCAAAGGGGTGCCGATGATCTGTGCAGGCACAGAGCTTAACCATACTCAAAAGGGCAACAACAATGCGTATTGTCAAGACAACGAGAATAGTTGGCTTAATTGGCATAATCTAGACTCTCCACAAATACTCAAAGCGTCAATTACATCACTCATGAAAATTCGCAGCAAATTGAGTGTGTTTAAACATCCGTTTTATGTTCACGCGGATGACAATAGATTTGCGGTGCTGTGGTACAACAGCGCGGGGCAAATCATGAGTGAGTCCGACTGGCATGATGAACTCAACAAAACCTTAATCTATATTTTGGCTGATAATGAAAAACGCAGTGCTGTATTAGTGATTTTGCATGCAGATTGTGATGGAGCCGAAATACAGTTACCTGAATCTCCGTTTTCTACTAGCTGGGAGGTTGCCTATTCTTCTTTAGATATTGATATTGAAGCAGATCAGCCTCTCAACTCTTTTCGCCTAACAGGACAGAGTGCATGGGTACTCTTGTCTCATAATGAGGAAACCGCGAATGGCTCAGAAAAAGTCTAATGTGTGTGTCGTTAAACACTGGCAGGATGCGCCTAAGCTCAATGAAAGCGATTTAGCTGATGACTTAAATCGACATTTTTACTACACACTTGGACGAGATAAAGTAGGGGAGTCTAAGCACTACCTATTTCAAGCTTTAGCCTTGACCATTAGGGATAGGCTGGTTGCTAGGTGCCGTGCCACAAAGCAGCATTTAGACCAGCAAAAAACCAAAAAAGCAGCTTATCTATCGCTCGAATTTTTAATGGGGCGAGCACTAGGTAACGCAATATTAAACTTGGATTTGGAAGAACAGATTGAGTCCGCACTCAGTGAATATGGCACTAACTTAGAAGAATTAGAGTCAGCAGAGCATGATGCTGGGCTTGGAAATGGTGGTTTAGGACGATTGGCTGCATGTTTTCTTGATAGTTGTGCATCTCTTGCGCTTCCGGTTATCGGATATGGTATTCGCTATGAGTATGGAATGTTTAATCAATCAATTGAACATGGTGCACAAATAGAGCATCCGGATAAGTGGCTCAGAGAGGGACACCCTTGGGAGTTGAGTGCTCCAGAGCAGGCTAAGGTAGTTAAGTTTTTTGGCAATGTAGAAACGCATACCGATAAACAAGGTCGAGTTCATCATTATTGGGTAAACACTCAAGATGTTCTCGCTGTGCCATTTGATGTGCCTATCCCCGGTTATAGAAATGGGGTTGTAAATACCCTTAGGCTTTGGAAGTCTGAGGCGACAGATGAATTCAATCTAAAAGAGTTTAATCAAGGAAGTTACTCTGAAGCTGTAGCCAAAAAGAACCTTGCAGAGCAAATTACCATGGTGTTGTATCCAAACGACGCGAGTGAAAATGGTAAAGAGCTTAGGCTTCGACAGCAGTATTTCCTATCCAGTGCCAGTTTACAAGACATACTACATCAATGGACCGAGCAGCATGGCACCGATTTTAGTGATTTTGCGGATTACCATGTTTTTCAACTAAACGATACACACCCGAGTGTGGCTGTTGCGGAGCTTATGCGGTTGTTGTTGGATGAATATGAGTTAGAGTGGGAGGCTGCGTGGAGCATTACGACAACAACGATGGCGTATACCAATCATACGTTGCTACCTGAGGCGCTTGAAAAATGGTCTGTATCTTTATTTAGTCGTCTTCTACCTCGCGTTTTAGAAATCATCTATGAAATTAACGCTAGATTCTTGGCTGAAGTGGCACTTAAGTGGCCAGGTGATATTGATAAACAAAGAGAATTATCATTAATTGAAGAAGGCCCCGAGCCCCAAATTAGAATGGCATACCTTGCTATCGTCGGCAGCTTTTCGGTTAACGGTGTTGCAGCGTTACACACCGAACTTCTTAAATCAGGTCTGTTCAATAGTTTTTATAATTTGTGGCCAAGCAAATTCAACAATAAGACAAACGGTGTAACTCCGAGAAGATGGCTTGCCCATTGTAACCCTGAGCTAGCACAACTAGTCACGGAAAAAATTGGTGAGGGTTGGCAAGCTGACTTTTCAGAAATACAGGGGATCAGACGTTTTTATGATAAAGCGGCTTTTCACCGTGAGTGGCAGCAAGTAAAAGAGCACAATAAGGTGAAACTAGCGAAGCTGGTGGAAAGCCGTTGTGGTGTTCAATTCGATACTGACATGATGTTTGATGTTCAGGTAAAGCGCATTCATGAATATAAACGCCAATTGCTTAATATACTTCATGTCATTGCTTTATATGACCAAATTCGACGTGGTGAAGTAAAAAACATGGTCCCTAGGTGTGTTTTGTTTGGTGGTAAGGCTGCTCCGGGCTACCACATGGCTAAACTCATTATAAAGCTCATAAACAATGTTGCTAATGTCGTTAACAAAGACAGTGCTGCCAAGCCTTACTTAAGAGTTGCATTTTTACCTAATTACAATGTAACAGCAATGGAAACCATTTGCGCCGCGACTGATTTGTCTCAACAAATTTCAACCGCAGGTAAAGAAGCCAGCGGAACTGGCAATATGAAGTTCATGATGAATGGTGCAGTGACCATTGGAACATTGGATGGAGCGAATATAGAGATTCGTGAGCAAGTTGGAGACGATAACTTCTTTTTGTTTGGTGTAACTGCAGAGCAGGCCAACCAAGTAAGGCAGAATTATAACCCCAGTGAAATTATCGAGTCTTTTACACCTTTAAAAAATACTATGAAGCTATTGGCCAGCGGTCACTTCAATCTATTTGAGCCTAATATTTTTGACGACATCATTTTGTCAATTCAGAGCCCTCATGACCCTTGGTTAGTTGCTCAAGACTTCGAAAGTTATTTTGACGCACAGCAACGTGCTGCGCAGAGTTACACGAACAAAACATTGTGGAATCGGATGAGTATATTAAATACAGCAGCTAGTGGCACATTTTCTAGTGATCGCACGATTTCGCAATACAGTGAAGATATTTGGCGATTGAAACCCATGCAGTAACCGCCTTGAACATAAATATGGAGATAAGAAATGCCGAGTTATGCAAACCGTTATATCAGTAACCTGACAAGAGACACGTATGCGTTGATCCTTGCAGGTGGGCGTGGCAGTCGGTTGCACGAATTAACCGACTGGCGTGCTAAGCCAGCGGTCTACTTTGGTGGTAAGCACAGAATTATAGATTTCCCATTATCGAACTGCATAAACTCGGGTATTCGACGAGTGGGTATTGCAACGCAGTACAAGTCGCATTCGTTGATACGCCACGTAAATCGTGCGTGGGGTCACTTCAAAAAAGAATTAGGGGAATCAGTCGAAATTTTACCCGCATCGCAGCGTTATGGTGATGAATGGTACTGCGGTACAGCCGATGCTGTTTTTCAAAACATGGATATTATTCGTCATGAATTACCAAAGTACGTAATGATTTTGTCAGGGGATCATGTGTATCGAATGGACTACGGTGCGTTAATTGCGAAGCATGTAGAAACAGGTGCTGACATGACCGTTTGTTGTATTGAGGTAGATTGTGATGAGGCTGCGAATACGTTTGGCGTAATGACGGTAGACCAAGATAAACGTGTCCGTAGATTCGATGAAAAGCCGGCAGAGCCTTCATCCATACCAGGAAAACCAGGGATTTGTTTAGCATCTATGGGTAATTACGTGTTCAATACAGAGTTTTTATTTGAACAGCTAAAAAGAGATGCTCAACGAGAAGGCTCTGGCAGAGACTTTGGACATGACATTATTCCCTCAATCATAGAGGAACATAATGTATATGCATTTCCATTTAGAGACCCAAGTCATCCAGGCCAACCATACTGGCGTGATGTAGGAACAATAGATTCATTCTGGGAAGCTAATATGGAGCTCGTATCAGTTGAACCTCAATTAGATTTATACGACCCGTCTTGGCCGATTTGGACGTATCAAGAGCAGCTACCTCCTGCCAAATTTATTTTTGATGACGAAAATAGACGAGGTATGGCAGTAGATTCTACCGTTTCAGGTGGGTGCATTATCTCAGGCTCTGTAGTTCGAAAATCCCTACTGTTTTCAAATGTGCATGTACATTCGTACTGCGAAATTGAAGGGGCCGTAGTTTTGCCAGGGGTTAAAATCAATCGCCATTGTAGAATTAAAAATGCGATAATTGATCGAAGTTGTGAAATACCCACAGGGATGAGGATTGGGTATGACGCTGAGGAAGATCGCAGCAATGGCTTTAGGGTATCTAACAAGGGCATTGTATTAGTTACTCGGGATATGCTTGCAGCACTGCAGCAAAGCCAAAAGCCGAAAGAGTCTAGTTTAGAAAGCGCCTAAGGTTATTTTATGCATGTAGTTATGGTGGCAGCCGAAAATGATAGGCTGCCTAATTGCAAAGTGGGTGGTGTTGCGGATGTGATCCGTGACATCCCTTACGCTTTAGCTGAAAAAAATATTAAAACATCGGTAATTGTGCCAGATTATGGCCAAGCCCATATGCCGCGTCAGTTTGTGGCAGATATTGCGATTCCGTTTAAGCAGCACCTTGAGACAGCCGTTTTATGGCGAGTTGAAGAAAAAGATGGTGTAAGCCAATATGTTATTTCACACTCATTATTTTCTGAGCATGGCGGTGAGGTGTATTGTAACGACAATGGCAGACCTTTTTATACGGATGCAAATAAGTTTGCATTTTTTAGTGCAGCAGTGTGTGAAGTGATCGAACACGAGTTGATTTCAGAAGTCGATGTGCTTCACTTGCATGACTGGCATGCTGCGTGCGTTGCTGTACTAAGAGAATTTAGCCCACGATTTGAAAGGCTTAAAAACTTAAAAACTATTTTTACTGTTCATAACCTAGCGTTACAAGGCATTAGGCCTTTCAATGGCGACGAGTCTAGCCTAGAAGCTTGGTATCCGACATTAAGTTATGATGGCCAACGAATTTGCGACCATCATTATCCCCATTGCTTTAACCCCATGAGAGCTGCAATTAACTTAGCTGACCGAGTTCATTTAGTCTCACCTAATTATTGTAATGAGGTGCAAAAGGGGAGTGATCATCAGGCTGGTTTCTTTGGCGGCGAAGGTCTTGAACACGATATGCAGTTGGCGGCTAAGAGAGGGAAGTTAGTCGGTATATTAAATGGTTGTAACTATGACTATGAAGTGCCAAAAGCCAGTTGGGAGTTACTTTTAGAAAGCGCTGAGTCCAACCTGTTTATTTGGATGGCAAAACAAAATGAATTGCAAAGTACACATTATATTGCTCACCAAAGGGTAATTAAGTGGCTCAGTACTCCTTGTGCAGGCCCTTTGGTAACCAGTGTGGGCCGACTTACAGACCAAAAAGCACTGCTGTTGAAACAACCATTTGATAGTGACCTTGTTCTTGACGCAATGGCAAGGCTGTTAGCAAGAGTTGAAGGCAGAATGATTATACTCGGCTCTGGTGATGCTGAGCTGGAGTATATTTTTTCGCAAGTCATGGCGCGAAATGAAAATGTTCTGTATTTAAGGGGTTATGGAGAAGGTATTGGTGAGCTTCTTTATCAGGTTGGCGACTTATTTGTGATGCCAAGTTCTTTTGAGCCGTGTGGCATTAGTCAGATGCTTGCTATGAGGGCTGGTCAGCCTTGTTTAGTTAACAATGTTGGTGGGTTGGCAGACACCGTTGACAACAATATTTCAGGGTTTGTGTTTTCTGGGGACAGCATTGCTGAACAATCAACGAGTTTAGTTAATCGGTTTGGTGAATGCATTGAAATGTTTAAGAGTGATTCGCAGCGCTATAATAAAATTTCTGAAAATGCGGCAGAAAAACGGTTTACGTGGGAACAAAGCGCTATACTGTACAGGGAAAAGTTATATGAGTAGTTAGGGCTAGCTCAACCTAGCAATACAAAACTAGTACTTTAATGTTTTAGTTTGATTTTATTTATCAGAAATTCGGGTTAAAATTATTAAATATAATTAAAAAGCATAGAACAAAAGTACTGTTATTAAACAGTAAAGCTAGGAGCGATGATTTGAAAGTGTTTGTGGCTCGCCAGGCCATTTTTAATCGCAAGAAGCACGTGGTAGCATATGAGCTGTTGTTTCGTGATGGAACGAAAAACAGCTTTCCCAATATCGCTGAAAACGCTGCCACTGCTAGGTTGATTATGGATAATCAACTGAATTTAGGGACAAGGTATTTAACATCTGGAAAGAAGGCATTAATTAACATCGGTGAAGAGTCACTAAATCAAGAACTGGCACAGTTTTTACCTACAGATGATGTCATCCTAGAATTATTAGAAACAATTCCCCCAACAAGAGAAAACTACGAAAAAGTAAGACAGCTATTTCACAATAATTTCCGATTAGCACTGGATGATTTTAATTACTCCAAGGAGTGGGAGCCATTTCTTAAACTAGCAAGGCTAGTAAAGTTCGATCTTATTCAAAGCCCACTAGAGGAAATTGCTCCGCTCGTAAAAGAGCTAAAACAGCGTAAAAACCTTCAATTGTTGGCTGAGAAAGTCGAGACAGAAGAGGAGTTTTTACAAGCAAAAGAAATGGGCTTCAACTTTTTCCAAGGTTATTTTTTTGCTAAGCCGACCATGATTGCCCAAAATGACATTGAAATTAATTATGCCATTGTCATGTTGATTTATTCAGAAGCATTAAAACCAAATATGAATATTCCCCGTATTGCCGAGCTATTTGCACAAGACACTGCATTGGCATACAAATTACTCAGGCTTATTAACTCTGGTGTTTTCCCGATTAAAAATCGTATTGAATCACTCAAACAAGCACTCGTTTATTTAGGTCATGAACGCATTATCAAGTTTGTAAATCTTATTATGACTGCACACGTTGCAGAGCAAAAACCAACTGAACTTACTAGGTTAAGCATAGTTCGTTCGCGATTTTGTGAACTCATAAGCAAGCAAGTTGCGCCTTCTTTATCAAGTATGAGCTTTTTAACTGGATTGTTCTCTCTATTGGATGCGATTTTAGACAAGCCAATGGAAGTTGTGGTAGAACGGCTGCCATTTCCCGAAGTTTTACATGACGCATTGCTGGGTGAACCAAATACTTTATTTTACATTTTAAATATTGTCAGAGCATACGAAAGTGGTAGCTGGTGGGCTATGCAAGAGGCATGTACTATGCTGAACATGTCTGATGAAAGCTTGCCAGACTTCCACGCTCAAGCAGTCAATTGGGCAGATATGTATCGTGAACATGTATATTGATGAGTAGAGTCTCTTTAGTAGACGCTTTAAGGGGGGTTGCCCTTTTGGGGCTCCCACTGACCAACCTCGCTTACATGGCTGATTTCAATAATGGATATATTGCAGCTGATGAGGGCGGTTTAGACGCATTTTTAACGTTTTTTATTGATGTTGTGGCTCAAGGGCGCTTTCGTACAATATTTAGTATATTGTTTGGCTTATCTATGTGCCTTTTTATAGAAAAACATGGCAATGATTTTTTTACTCGAAAAGCCCAAACAAGGCTCTATGCGCTAGGCGTTATTGGGTGTATTCACGGTTTTGCAATTTGGCCTGGAGACATACTAGTTAATTATGCGCTCTCGGGTTTGCTTTTACTCTATGTCATCCAGTCCGACAGTAAAACACTGGTTAAGCTTTCAGTTTGTACAATCGTATTACCAATTACACTGCTCGCTTATTTGGCTTTTGTTTATGATGAGCCAACCCCGTTAATTCCAACCAAACCTGTTGATGGGTTACTCTCATTTTTTCGTAGCAATATTGAACACTTTTTTGAAATGCTCACGCTTATACCATTTTTAACGCTCTGGTATACTTTTGGGTTAATGGTGATCGGTGTACTTATGTACCGAGCCGGATGGTTGCAGGGTCGAGCTCTTTCGCCACTCTTTTGTATTGCGGTATTGATACCATTGGCTGTTTTTGGTTCCATCAGTGCTCGTTGGCTATTTTTTTATGAGCATAGAATTGTTTTTGAGGTTGTAAACTGGCTATTTGCGATCCCATTTTGTCTCGCACTTATTAGCTTATCTACCTACATTCCCCGGTCGAAAATTGCAAAAGGTAACGTTTTAGTTTTAGCTGGTCGCTATTCGTTGTCTCTGTATTTACTACAGTCTATTCTGGGTATTGTGACGTTTCAGCTCATCTTGCAAAATTTGCAACTGGAATTGCGCCAAATACATTTCATAACAATATTTGTTGCGCTGACTGTTCTACAATTAAGTTTAGCTTGGACTTTATCATATTATAAAGTAATGGGGCCTGCGGAGAGGTTATTCATGAGTCTTCAGGAATTTTTTCAAAAGAGAGTAGCTAAATGACATTGTTCAGAGTAGTTCTAATTTTTGCTGTATTAGTTTGTTCACCTGCATGTTTAGCAAAACCAGGCTTTTCAGTGTTGTTTGTTAATCCTTCTCTAGCTGGTGAGCCGTTTTGGGGCAAAGTACAAAAAATTACTGAAGAAGCCTGCAAACAACTCGGTGTAAACATCGATGTGATTTATGGAGATGGAAATCGGCACATTCAGCTCGCAGAGTTAAAAAAGTACCTTGATTACAGGGCCAGTCCAGACTACGTCATCTTAATGTTATACCCCGGTGGTGCTGAGCAAACATTAACAATGTTGGACAACTACGGCATAAAATTTATTACCTTAGAGCAGACAATTACAGGCATGGAAAAAGAAGAAATAGGGTTTCCTAAGCAACGCTTTGAGCACTGGTTAGGTGAGATCTATTTCGATAATTACCAAGCTGGGTTTGATTTAGCCAAGTCGCTACATGACAGAGTAAAAGCTAATGGATACAAAGGAAATGTGAACGGTTTGGCCATCAATGGTCATTACGGAAGTGAGTCAGATAAGCGTAATCAGGGAGCCGCAGATTACTTTAAGAGTGCAGGGGTAAAGCTGCAGCAAACTGTACATGCAAGTTGGTCCAAAGAGCAAGCTTACACAAAAACAAAACGGTTATTTAAACGTTACCCAAATACGCAACTAATTTGGAGTGCTTCAGACCTAATGGCTATGGGAGCACAGACAGCAATAAGGCAACTTAACAAAGAGGGAAGTAAAGTCGCAATTGGTGGTTTTGATTGGCTGTCTGATAGTTTATCTTTGATTCAACAAGGGCATTTAAGTGCATCAGTTGGTGGGCATTTTATGATGGGTGGATGGGCCCTTGTATCCATTTTTGATTATCATCATGGTAATAAATATTGGCTCAACAACAGTCAAATTACATTTGAACTATCTTCCATTACCCAAGATAACATTGATGAATATATCTGGATTTCCAATAACCCTGATTGGTCGAGAATTGACTACAAACAATTCAGCATTTTAGACAAAAAGCTGACGCAATATGATTTTTCTCCCAAGTATCTCAAACAGAGTAAGACGCAATCCGTGATACTAGAATAAGCGATTCATTTTAGACGGATTTAGATATACAATTACGCTTTTTACGATATTGAGATTGGCGTGGATACACCTAAGCGATTAAATAAATACATCAGCGAAACTGGTTTTTGTAGCAGAAGAGAAGCAGACACCATAATTGGTGAAGGTAGGGTTTCGGTTAATGGTCAAGTAGCTGAAATGGGACTTAAAGTTACAGACAGCGATGAAATTTTGATTGACAATAAGCCACTCAAAGCCAAGCCTAAACTGGTCTATATCGCTTACAACAAGCCCGTTGGTGTGACATGTACAACTGAGCGCAAAATCAAAAGCAATATCGTTAACGCGATAGACTACCCTGAACGTATATTTCCCATTGGCCGATTAGACAGACCTTCTGAAGGTTTAATATTTCTCACCAATGAAGGAGATATCGTAAATAAAATACTTCGCGCGGGTAATAATCACGAAAAAGAGTACGTTGTTACTGTCGACAAACCTATCGATGAGAAATTCATACATGGTATGCGTTCTGGTGTGCCAATCCTTGGTACCGTTACTCAAAAGTGTTTTGTAAAAAAGACGGGGCCTAAAAAGTTTACGATAGTATTGACGCAAGGTCTAAATAGACAGATCAGAAGAATGTGTGAGCACTTTGGTTACGAAGTACAAACACTAAAGCGCGTTCGTATTATGAATGTTAACTTAAATGGACTTAGAGCTGGCGAGTGGAGACATTTAAGCGAAAAAGAAATGGCTGAAATTAACGCGTCTATTGAAGGGTCTTCAAAAACAGAGGAGGCGTCATTGGATAAACAAAAGCGCGTGAAGCCTAACAGCAAAGCGACAAGGAAACAGGGTGATTCAAACCCTAATAGCAGAGCGACAAAGAAGCACGACGGAACAAAGCCTACTAAAAGCAATGTTCGAAAAAAAGTAGAAAAACCTAAAAAAGCTGTAAAGTCATCTCAAAAGTTAAAGGGTACTTTATCCTTGAACAAAAAAAATGGCCGCTAAGCGGCCATTTTTTTTATGTATTAAGCATGTTTTGGTGCTTTTATCTTAAACGCTAAGCAATAAACCACAGGGATAACTATTAAAGTTAAAATTGTGGCAAAGCCAAGGCCAAACATAATCGTTACAGCCATGGACTTAAAGAACACATCAAACAGCAGCGGTATCATGCCCAAGATTGTAGTGATCGCAGCCATGGATACTGGTCGTACACGACTAACACCAGAATCAAATACAGCTTGATATGGATCTTTTCCACTGTCTACTTCTAGGTTTATTTGATCCATCAACACGATACCATTTTTGATTAGCATACCTGATAAGCTGAGTAATCCAAGTAAAGCCATAAAGCTGAACGGAGCTTGGAAAAGTACAAGACCAGCAGTTACGCCAATAATGGCTAATGGAACCGTACTCCATATTACTAGAGGTTTGCGGACTGAATTGAACAGAAGTACTGTAATTATAAACATACTCAAATACCCGATAGGTAGCGAGCCAAAGATAGCCTTTTGGGCATCGGTTGATGATTCGTACTCGCCGCCCCATTCCATGGTATAGCCTTGGGGTAATTCAATCGCTTCAATATCTGCTTTAACTCTGGCAAATAGTTTTGCAGGTGTTTCATTGCCAATTACATCGTGATCTGCCATCACCGTAATTGTGCGCTTTCTATCGCGGCGCATAATCAAGCTATCTTCCCAGACCACTTCAAAACTGTCTACAATCTGGCTTGCAGGTACATAGACATTCAAAACAGGGCTAAATACTTGTAAATCCTGTAAATTTTCAACACTATAGCGCTCAGCTTCAGGTGAACGGGCAACGATTGGAAGCATCTTTGTTCCATCTCTATACAAGCCAACTTGAGCACCAGACAAGCTTGTCAGCAGTAGTTGGTCAAGGTCTGTTTTACTGATCCCTAATCGACGTGCTTTTTGCTCATTGAAAACTGGCTGAAGAACTTTACTTCTTTCTCGCCAATCGTCACGGATACTGTGTGCACCATCATCCTTCGCAAGAATGCTTTTAGCTTCATATGCCAATTGTCTGAGCACAACCGGATCAGGCCCAGAAAACCTTGCTTCTATTTTGGCATCTGTGGAAGGACCAATTTCCATTCGTTTGATCTTAAGTTGGCCATCCAACTCGTTTTGAGCCGCATATTCTCTGACTTTTGAAATCATCGCGGTAACATCGTCACGAGTTTCTACGCGAATGATCATTTGGCCATAAGCATCGTATTGCTTTTCTGGGCCGTAGGTTAGCATGAACCTCGGCGCACCTTGCCCAATTGTCGTTGTCACTTCTTTCACAGTGTCGTGCTGTTTTAAAAATGCCTCTAGCTTTTCGACGTTGTCAGAAGTACTCCTAATATCGGAACCCTGATAATGCCAATAGTCGACATAGAACATTGGTGTATTAGAAGCAGGGAAGAAAGATTGTTTAACAGACTTAAAGCCCATAACTGCACCTACTAGCAATAACACCATAGCAACAACAGTTGTCCAACGGTTCTTTAGACAAAAAGTCAGAAGAGCTTTGTATGCAGTAAAAATAACCCCCTGATATGGATCCACATGTTCAGCGGTTTGTGCTGATTGGATTTGTTCTTTGAATAGCATGTTAGCGAAGAACGGCGCAAGTGTAATTGCTGTGACCCAGCTTAGTAATAAAGAAATGAAAAGTACCCAGAATAATGAACCAGCAAATTCACCACTGGCGTCTGAACTTAAACCGATTGGCGCAAAAGCTGTGATGCCGATAACAGTGGCACCTAACAGAGGCCATTTAGTCTGTTCAACAATATTGACCGCTGCTTTGACTTTGGTTTGACCGCGCTTGAGGTTGATTAATATGCCCTCTGTTATCACAATTGCATTATCAACTAACATACCTAGTGCGATGATCAGTGCGCCTAAAGAGATACGTTGCAGGTCAATCGCAAACAATTTCATAAAAATGAATGTGCCTAGTACGGTGAGTAAAAGGATCCCCCCGATTAGTATTCCGCTTTTGACCCCCATAAAAATCAATAACACGATTATTACGATTGCAACGGCTTCCAATAGGCTAATGATAAAGCCATCAACTGACTTTTTAACCTCAGCGGGTTGATTATAAACGGCGTTCACTTCTATACCATACGGTCTTTGGTATTCGAGTTCATGTAATCTGTCTTGAATGGAATGTCCAACATCAACCACATTGACACCCGATGTGAAAGAGATGCCCAGTAGCAAAGCACGCTCTTGATTAAAGCGTGTAATATGACTCGGTACTTCTTGATATTCTCTCGATACAGTGGCTACGTCGCCAAGATAAATAAGTTCTTTCGCGCCTGGCAAAGAGATCAAAAGGCCCTCTAATTCGGACACATCAGAAAATTCACCTGTAGGGTGAAGACGGATAGATTCATTACCTACACGAATTTTACCTGCATTAGAAACGGTATTTTGTGTTTGCAACAGAGAAAAAATATGGTTTGGAGAAATACCCAACTGGGAAAGTTTTTGCGTCGAGATTTCAACAATGACTTGTGGTTGCTGCTCACCAGCGACTGTAACTTTGCTTACACCATCTACTAATACAAGTTCCCTACGTAAAAAATCGACATAATCTTTCAGCTCATCATATGTGTAACCAGTGCCTGTTACACCGTAAAGCATGCCGTAAACGTCAGCAAAATCATCAATAATACTGGGAGGGTTTACTCCAGGAGGTAATTGAGGAGTTAGGTCATTTATTTTTCTCCTTAGTTCATCCCAGATCTGCTTTAAATCTTCCTTTCTATAGGTACTTTTCATTTCCACTGAAATCTGCGATTTACCCGGAGATGAGATTGACGTCACATAATCTACATACGGCAGGCTCTGAATCGCGTTCTCGACTGGATAAGTCACTTCTTCTTCGACTTGTTGTGGTGACGCACCAGGGTAAGTCGTAATTACCATTGCTTTTTTTAGCGTAAATTCAGGATCTTCTAGTTGTCCAAGTCCAAAGTAAGAAACCGTGCCAGCTGCCAGCAAAAGCACTGCAAACATAGCGCTGATAACTTTGTTCTCAATTGACCATTGTGCCAAGCTCATATTACAAGCCTCGCTCTTTGGTCCACGGTCTAACTTTTAGTCCTTCTTTTAAGTGGTGAACACCTGCAGAAACAATAATTTCGCCCGCTTGCAAACCACTTTGAACCTCAATGCCTGACTGCCTCATTTGGCCAATTTTTATATGGCGCATAGAGACCTCACCCGATTCTGTATCGTACACCCAGACATAGTGATTCCCTTCTAGTTTTTCATTTGGTGATGAAAAAACGGCTTCTGTTGGTACCATTAGTGTTTTTTTGGCAAGGTTGGTGACTTTGCTGGGGTCGATATAGACATGACCAGTCATACCAGCAAGCAGATTAAAATCTTCTGGGATGGGTAGAGAAAATACAACCTTGTATGTCAAAGTAACGGGATCTGCCTGAGTATCCCACTCTTTTATAGTAAGAGAGTAAGATTTATCTGGAAAGCCATCGAACACAACACTTGGGTGATAGTCTAGATCTTTGTTTACTCTCGCAACGAGTTTTTCAGGGACTTGGATGACAACATCCATGCGGTCTCGAGTCTCAAGGCGTAAAATATTTTGTTTTGCAACGATGTTCTCAAAGTTCTTAACGAACACCTTTGCAACTGTGCCGTCAAATGGTGCACGAAGTTCGCTGTTTGCTAAGTTAGTTTGAGCGATACGGTATGCTGATTCCGCAACTTGTTTATTTGCTAATGCTTGGTCGTACTCAGCCTTAGAAGCTGTGGATTTATTAAAAAGTGATTCAATGCGGTTTAGTTGTAGAGCCGTCAGTTCGTACTGTGCCTTGCGTTGTTGAAATTGCAACTCGAAGTCTTCAGGGTCTAACTTAGCTAACAGTTGTCCTTTCTTTACTTCTTGGCCAGCTAAAATTGGAAAGTCTACTAATTCTCCATTGACTCTAAATGCGAGGTAAGACCCTTGATTAGCGACGACCTCTGCCGGAAAATGGCGCAAAGTGGCTGCGGCAGGATCATTGACGGTATGAAGCTTAACAGGCCTGATTTGTTCTGGCTCTGCTTGTGTATTAACTTCATCTTGGCAGGCTCCTAATAGAAGGGCCGTAGATAATACGAATACGCGTTTGAACACTAAGGTTACTCCGAAATGTATGACTCCTAAAATAATGTAGTGCAGGATATATAAATTGGTACTAAAATAAAAATTATAAAAATTATAAAAAATTAGAAAAACTATAAATAAAATTTATGAAATTGTCAGACTTAGAAGTACTGCATGTTGTAGCACAATCAGCGAGTTTAAATGACGCAGCAAAGCGTTTATATAAGACCCAACCTGCTGTTACGCAGGCAATTAAGAGGCTCAGTAGTGAGTTAGGTTTTGCTCTTGTTACTCGAGAAGACTATAGAATAAAACTCACAGAGGAGGGCAAAAGGTTTTACAAAGAAGCAATCAAGTTACTTGAACATCACACCAACCTAAAAGCCATGGCCTCTGACTTATCACAGGGAAACGAGCCTAAGTTCAATATTTGCTATGAGGCTATGAGTTACGATTATGATTGCAACGAATTGATCAAGCGCGCGTTCAGGCAATACCCATCCACAGCTTTTGAAATTACCAGTGGGAAAAGATTTGTCGCCTTGGAGAGAGTAAATCAAGGACTGTCTGATATTGGGATAGGCCCTTGGTTTAACTTATTCCATGCTACTGGAGATTTGGAATCTATCGCGATTGGTGAAGTAAAGTTAGGGATTGTGGCAAAGACAGGCTTGATGCCGAAAGAGTTAACGTTTGAACAACTCAACCAGTACCCTTGCCTAGCAATGAAAGAGAGCGGGTTTGAATTTGATAGTGACCGTTTAGAATACTCCAAAAGCATGAGTGTCATGAAGCTAGATGATATTTCGACAATAAAAATGTTTGTAATGCAAGGGCTTGGATTCGCAATGGTCACGCTGAACCACTGTGAGAAAGAGTTACAAGATGGCACATTAGAACAAATAAATGTGTTGGATCGACAAGATCAGTTCAATATCGATATTCACGCATTTAGACGCCAATTGCCACATTATGGCTCTGTAGCCAACTACCTTTGGGATGGATTTAAGAAGTTAGGAGAGGAGTACGATGGAAGAAGAGTTTAAGCATAGAGTATATACGTTAATTGGGTCTATACCGATAGGCTTTGTCGCAACTTATGGCCAAATAGCCAAGCTGGCAGGATCCCCTCGACATGCTCGAGCAGTGGGGTATTTACTTAAGAACTTGCCAATGGATAGCGCTTTGCCGTGGTATAGGGTTATCAATGGCCAAGGAAAAATTTCATTTCCTGAAGATTCTGAAAAGTTTCAGGAGCAGCAGAATAGACTGTTAGCCGAAGGGGTTAAAATTGTATCTGGCAAGTTGTCGTTAAAGGTTTATCAGTGGCGTTGATGTTTGCGTAATAAAGAATAAATGACGTGGACACTTGACTACAATTATTCGACTAAGTTGATCGGTTTTATCTGGGGGGGCGTACATAAGCTTATCTCAAATTTTACTAAACTGATATGAAACTAGCACTTTTTCCATTACCTATCTTTTTATTGCCACAAGGTTATACGAGGTTGAGAATTTTCGAGCCTCGGTATTTACACATGGTAAAAGTTGCCATGAAAGAAGGCAGTGGTTTTGTGTTGTGCCACTCAGATGACGCGAGTCAATGTGGAGTTTCAAAACATGGTGTATACGTGGAAGTTGTTGACTTCTCACAGGATAAAGGAGGCCAGTTACTGATAGACGTCCATGCAACACAAAGAGTGACCATCACTAATGTAAGTAAAGATGAAATGGACTTAAGGCATGGAGATTGTGAAATCATCACGGATCCACTTTGGATAATTGGCGAAGATGATGAGCTTAGCTTTCACGAAAAATTAGCGGATCTTCTTAGAGACCTATTTGTTATCAACCCGCAGCTTAATACGCTCTATAAAGAAAAGAATTATGCGAATCCAATTTGGGTAGCTGCTAGGTGGTTAGAATTGTTGCCATTGACCTTGGAACAAAAACTAAAAATACAAAGTTGTACTAGCTACCTGGGAGTAACCAATGTCTTAGCGGAAATTTTTGCAGAACAAGAGTGATCGCAATGTATTGTAAGCGCGTATAGTCTATTATGTTACTGACTGAGAGCGTTAAAATTATGGTTAGTTTAGAGCAGTCTAGAGATTGCCGTATTCAAAAAGGTAAAAGCGTAGGGATGCAAGAAACCCCTTCAGAGCAGTTAACTCAAGCATTAATTAAAGTCGCAACGCATGCAGACAAAAAGGCGTACGCGTATTTATTCTCGTACTTTGCTCCAAAAATAAAAAGGTTTGGGATCAAACAGTTCGGATCTGAAGCGATGGCTATGGAGCTAGTTCAAGACACCATGACATCAGTTTGGCGCAAAGCAAAGTTGTATCATCACGATAAAGGCGCGGCAACCACTTGGGTGTACACGATAATGAGAAACGCATCTTTTGATGCGTTGAGAAAAATAAAGAGTAATCGTGAGGACAATTTAAGCGAAGATATATGGCCATTGTTTCACGACGAACAGGTTTGTGAGAAAAGTTTCAAAGACCATTTGCAGTCCAACCAACTACAAGAAAAAATCAGAAACTTACCAGCTCCTCAAAGAGATGTTGTAGTAGGGGTCTATTTTGAAGATATGACACAAGAGCAGTTAGCTCAGCATCTGGATATCCCTGTTGGTACTGTTAAATCAAGATTGCGCTTGGCGCTGAAAAAGTTAAAAGTGGAGTTGGGAGAGCATCATGATTAAATATCACCCATCAAAACAACTCATGCAGAAACACATACTTGGAGAGTTACCTGCAGGCCTAAGCGTTGCTATATCGGCGCATATTGAGCTGTGTGACCAATGCGGCAAAGAATTCGATATGTTGGAAGCAAAACAAGCATCGAGTGTGTTTTCCGAAAGTGTAGAAAACGACAATCACTGCGAGTTTGAAGCTATGATGGAAAGTATCACTGAAATGTCGATGTTTGATGATTTAGTTCCGCAATCTCCTGAGTTCTTTGAGTATCAGGACAAGCAGGTTCAACTCCCTAGGGCAATAGCGGCGTTGAAACTTGGCAGTTTTATAAATGCCGGAAAGGTTTCAAGAGCGCGATTTGAACTTGAAGAAGGCCCACTGAGAAGTAGTTTACTCCATATAAAGCCAGGTGGTGAGATCCCAGAACATACACACACTGGTTTTGAGCTGACCCTTTTGCTTGACGGTACTTTCGAGGACGAAAGCGGAGAATATGTTCCTGGTGACTTTATTATGCTAGACGGGCGTCATAATCACACGCCTAAGACTAAAGACGGCTGCTTATGCTTTACCTTGGTAGATAATGCGTTACATTTCAATAAAGGCTTAAGCAAATTACTCAACCCTATTGGAAAGTTGATTTACTAATGACAAACACAAAAAAGCACTTTGAAACTGCGATTCAAATTGGACTTAGTGCATGTCTAGGTGGAGATCGCGTTCGTTTTGACAAAGGCCATAAACGGTCGAACTTTTGTATGGATGAGTTCATAAACCATGTGGAATATGTCAAGTTTTGTCCTGAAGTCGCTGTTGGAATGCCAATCCCGCGTAACACAATACGACAAGTTAGATACGGAGACGTCATAAAGGTGTGTAGGCCAGATGGTACTGGTGATGTCGGACCTCAACTCACAGCGTATGGAGAAAAAATAGCCAAAAGTAAGGCGAGAGAGTTATCTGGTTTCGTATTTTGTGCAAAAAGCCCCAGCTGTGGTATGGAGCGCGTTAAGATTTACAACGATACTGGGACTGGCGCTACGGCCGAAGGTATTGGCGCTTTCGCCGCACAAATTATGAAGCACAACCCTCTATTACCATGTGAAGAAAACGGTCGTTTAAACGACATGCATCTGCGTGAAAACTTTGTCATGAGAGTGTATGTCTACAAGTCTTGGCAGGAATTGATTCAAAAAGCAGTTAATAAAAAAGTGCTAACAGACTTTCATGCACAGCATAAGTATTTATTGATGAGTCACAATTATGCGGCTTATCGTACACTTGGCAGGTTACTAGCTGAAGGTGATCCGAGTCAATGTGATGAACTTGCGCAAGAGTACATATCAGGCTTAATGAAAGCACTGAAAAAACCAGCTAGTAGAAAAGGGCAGGCAAATACACTTGCGCATTTGCAAGGATACTTTAAAAACGACATATCACAGGTCGAAAAGGCCGAGATGGTTGAAGCCATTGAAGAGTTTAGACAAGGGTTAGTGCCACTCAATGTGCCCTTAACGCTACTAAAGCATCACTTACGGGTTCACCCAAAAGCATATTTAGAGCAACAAGTATATTTCAACCCTTATCCTAACGACTTAAAATTAAGGTTTGCAATTTGAATAATCCACTATATTGGTTCAGGCGCGATTTACGGCTTCACGGTAATGAAGCGCTAATTGAGGCAATTAATAACGGCGCCAAAGAGGCGCTGTTTTTTGTTTGTGAAAAGCAATGGCAAAAGCACAATGTCAGTTCTATTCAGCTTGATATGCTAAAAAGGCGAGTTGATTATCTTGGCGGTGAATTAGCTAAATTGGGTATCAAGCTCAATGTAATAGAAACAAATGACTTTAATAGTTTACCAACTAGTCTTGAACAGTTTGTAAAACTAAATAATATTTCTACAATTTATGCAAATAGAGAATACGAAATAAACGAACTCGAAAGAGATTATGCATGCAGTAATATTGGTATAGATATTCGTTTATTTGATGGCGACGTATTATCGCCTCCAGGGAGTATTGTTACTAAAGGTGGTGAGATGTTTAGGGTATTCACTCCTTTCAAAAAGGCGTGGTTATCATTAAACAGTACTCGGATTTTCCCAGTTGGGCGTCGGGTAGATGCAATTGGTCCCGCGATTACTTGGAGAGTTCCAGAAATTTTAAAGAGCGACGGCCAATCTGAAAAATGGCCGATTGAAGATCATATAATTGAAAAAGTAATCTCTCAATTTATCTTTGAAAAAGCCCATAAGTACGACGTACAACGTGATATACCAAGCATTAAAGGAACATCGGGCTTAAGCCCATATTTGGCGCTAGGCATTATCTCAGTATCAGAGTTAATTGGTCGATTACAGGCAGAGTCGCCAGATGTGCTAATTAGAACCAAATCAGCTGAGTTCTCATATATAAATGAACTTATTTGGAGAGAGTTTTATAGACACCTGATGTTTGTTTATCCAAAACTTTGCAAGGGCTTTAACTTTAATGAAAAGTACAATGACGTTAATTGGTTAAATAAAGATAGTGATTTTAAAGCTTGGTGCAAAGGAGAAACAGGATACCCTATTGTTGATGCTGCTATGCGCCAATTAAACCAAACTGGTTGGATGCATAATCGATTACGAATGATAGTTGCTAGTTTTCTAACTAAGCACCTTTTAATCGATTGGCGATGGGGTGAAAGTTATTTTATGAGCAAGTTAATTGACGGAGATTTGGCGTCTAATAATGGCGGTTGGCAGTGGGCTGCAAGCACTGGCTGCGATGCTCAGCCATATTTTCGAATCTTTAACCCAATCACACAAAGCGAGAAATTTGATCCTGAAGGCACTTTTATTCGTAAATATGTTCAAGAACTAGAATCTGTGCCTGCTAAATATATTCATTTTCCACACGACTATCTCAGTGCGTTTGGTGAAAGCAATTATTCGGCACCCATTGTGGAGCATAAGGCAGCGAGGGAAAGAGCGCTTGCTGCATTTAAGGTATAATATATGGAACAGCACCTTATTAATTTTGTTGATATATATAATAAGCTATCAGATAAAAATTTAAATCTACTTAAAAGTATATATGACGAGAATGTCATTTTTGTTGACCCTCTCCATGAAGTTGAAGGATTAGAAGCTTTAACAAAATACTTTGAAAACATGTATGCGAATGTCAGCTCTATTTCTTTCGACATCAAAGAGCATTTTGTTCTCGATAATATGGGCTTTCTTTATTGGGATATGAAGTTTTCCCATAGTCGTTTAAATGGGAAAAAAGTAATCACGGTAGCAGGCCACAGTAAACTTACCTTTAAAGGTTCAAAAGTAGTAAATCATAGAGATTATTTTGACGTAGGTGCGCTACTGTACCGGAACATTCCATTGTTGGGTCAAGTTATCAAAACCATAGAAAAGAGAGCGACGTCATGAGTAGCGACGGCACTAAAACAGTATTAGTGACTGGAGCGACGTCTGGTATTGGAGAAGGTTTAGTCAGACGGTACGCTTCAACGCACAAGGTAATCGCTTGTGGGCGGAACGAGCAAAAATTATCTGCTCTTAAATCAGAAAATGTTCAGCCTCTCAGGTTTGATATGACTGAAAAAGCACAAGTTATTGACGCTTTTAATAGGGTAGAGAGTGTCGATATTGTAATACTGAACGCGGGTGTTTGTGAATATATAGATGATGCCTCCAGTTTTGACTCTTCACTGTTTGAACGGGTTATTCATGCAAATGTAATTGCCACCGGTTATTGCATTGAAGCTTTGTTACCAAAAATAAAACCGGGCGGTCAGCTCGTGGTTGTCAGTTCTAGCGCGAGCTTTTTGCCGCTGCCTCGGGCGCAAGCTTACGGGGCATCCAAAGCGGCATTAAGCTATTTAACACGTGTTATGCAGGTTGAGCTAGAGGACATAGATGTCACGCTTGTTCACCCTGGGTTTGTCGAAACGCCTTTGACAGATAAAAATGACTTTCCCATGCCATTTTTGGTTTCTGTAGAAAAAGCATGTGACGAAATATATAAAGGCGTTGAAAGCCGAAAGCGCGAAATACACTTTCCAAAGCGCTTTACTCTCTTACTCAAACTGTTTTCATTACTCCCATTCAGTTTATGGCTGCCATTAGCAAAAAGGATAAAACGTTGAAAAAAATAGCAATAATTGGATCCGGTATTTCTGGAATGACAGCTGCCTATTTACTAAATAAAAAGCATGACATCACTTTATTTGAGAAAGACAGCAGACTTGGTGGTCACACGGCGACGATCGATGTCGAAACATCAGAGGGAAACGTCGCTGTAGATACTGGTTTTATTGTATTCAATGATAGAACTTATCCTCTATTTGAGAAATTACTAGACGAAATAAATATTGGCCGCAACCCAACCCAAATGAGTTTTAGCGTAAAGACCGCAGATCGTGATTTTGAATATAATGGCCATACTTTTGCGTCGTTATTCGCGCAAAAACGCAATGTTTTCTCGCTAAAGTTTTGGCGTTTCTTATACAGTATTGTCAAGTTCAATCGCATTGCAAAAGAGCTTTATCACAGTGGCGATTACTCTAAGTATAAAAACTTAGGTGAGTTTTTGGATGTATATGGCTTTGATGATTTTTTCAAAAGCCACTACATTTTACCTATGGGAGCGGCTATATGGTCAACAAGCTTGAAGGGAATGCTAGACTTCGAAATCCAATTCTTCATTCGGTTTTTCTATAATCACGGCTTGCTTGATGTTGCAGGTAGACCACAGTGGTATGTAATTCCTGGTGGGTCAAAACAATATATTGCACCACTAACTCAATCTTATGCAGATAAAATTAGGTTAAGTGCCAATATACAGGGAGTGACTCGAGACAATAATGGTGTTGAAATATTGTTCGATAACGGATCTGTTGAACGTTTTGATGAAGTTGTTTTTGCGTGTCATTCAGATCAAGCATTGGGGCTACTAACCGACGCATCAGATATTGAGAAAGAAGTGTTAGGTGCGATCAGTTATACGCCAAACAGCGTGGTACTTCATACTGATATTAGTCTGCTACCAAAAAGAAAGGCGGCTTGGGCCAGCTGGAATTATCTATTGGACCAAGGGCGGTCAAGGCCTGCAACGGTCACTTACCAGATGAACATATTGCAAAAACTTGATTCAAATCAGCAATTTTGCGTGACCCTAAATAACGATGAACAAATTGCATCCGATAAAGTCATTCAAAAGTTTGAGTATTTTCATCCAGTATTTAATACACAAAGCATTCAAGCACAAAAACGAAAAGATGAAGTTGACGGCGCAAATAAAACCTACTTCTGCGGTGCATATTGGTTTAATGGGTTCCATGAAGATGGTGTAAAAAGCGCGGTAGATGTAGCCAAAAAGTTAGGGGTTGAGTTTTGAGAAGTGCCATCTATGTAGGGGATGTGAGGCATCGGCGCTACTCGGTATCTTCACATAATTTTAAGTACCCTATGTATATGATGTGCATTGATTTGGATGAGGTAAACCGCCTAGATGGTATTCATCCTATGTTTGGTACTAAAGGCAAGAAGTTCCTCAAGTTTTGTCAAGAGGATTATCTAGCTGGTGGTGGTGCTTGTCTCAAGCAAAGGGCGCTGGAAAAGAGCAAAGAACTTGGTGTCGATGCAACAGGTAGCCGTATCTTGTTGATGGGTCAATGTCGGTGCTTGGGATATTATTTTAGCCCAGTTAATTTTTACTTCTTCTCCAATTCTGATGATGAATATACGCACATGATAGCTGAAGTGAGTAATACCCCTTGGAACGAGCGACACTATTATCTTGTTCCATTGGGTGTAAAAGTGAACTTTAAAAAGACCTTTCACGTATCACCATTTATGAATTTAGATATGGATTATCATTGGCATATAAAAGCGCCAACGCAGCATGCCTTTATCCATATTGAAAATAAAAATCAACGAGAACTTCTTTTTGATGCGACTTTAAGGTTGCAGCGTGTGCCCCTTGAGCGACACGCTGTTACAAAGTTGTTGAAGCGTTTTCCTGCGATGACGTTCACGATACTCAAAGGTATCTATTGGCAGGCTTTGAAGCTTTTTATCAAAAAGGTTCCTTTTATTGGTCATCCCGGAAGTTTGTAAGATGGAAAAAACGACGCAACAGTATAGTGACATAAGTGAAAGCTGGACTAGCAAAGTATGCAAAAAGATAGTGCTTGCTGCGCTAAATCAAATTACTTGGGGACATATCAGGCTTATTGACGGCACCCAAGGCTTCGATTTTGGAGAGCAAAACGGTGAGCATTCTGTCACTATCAATGTGCTTTCCCAGCAGATGTACTCTAAATTTGCCTTGGGCGGTAGTGTTGGAGCTGGAGAGTCATACATTCTCGGGTTTTGGGAGTGCTCTGATTTAACAAAGCTAATAGAGATCTTCGTTGTTAACCAAGACGTATTGGACCAGTTTGAAAAGAAGTTCGCATTAATATCTGGTTTCGCTAACAAATTGACGCATTTTAGAAATCGCAATACAAAAGCTGGTTCAAAAAAGAACATTGTTGCTCATTACGATTTAGGCAACGATCTGTACAGTGCGTTTTTGAGCGAAGAGATGCTTTATTCAAGTGCTGTGTATCCATCACATGATTCATCACTAGAAGAAGCGCAAAGTAACAAACTAAAGCAAATTTGTGAGCAAGTAGACCTCAAAGCAAGTGACCATGTTATTGAGATTGGCACAGGCTGGGGGGCATTTGCGATTTATGCTGCACAAAACTACGGGTGCAAGGTTACGACAACTACTATCTCAGATGAACAGCATGCGTATGTTAAAGAGAAGATCTGTGAACTGGGGCTAGAAGGGCAGATAACGCTACTTAAAGACGACTACCGGGAGTTAAATGGACGGTTCGATAAGCTAGTCTCAATAGAAATGATTGAAGCAGTAGGGCATGATTATTTACGTGGCTTCTTTGAAAAGTGTAGTTCATTACTCAAGCCCGAAGGTGTTATGTTGATTCAAGCTATCACCATTGCATGTCAGCGATACCAGCATTATTTGAAAAATTCTGACTTCATTCAGCAGTACATATTCCCCGGAGGGTGTCTTCCTTCTGTCACTGAAATGAGCAAGCAAATATGTAACAACACAGATATGGTTGTTCACTCAATCAAAGATATTGGATTGCATTATGCTAAAACGTTATTTGATTGGAGAGAGCGCTTTAATGAAGCTTGGCCATCGATAAATAATCAGAAGTTTGATCAACGTTTTTACCGCCTATGGGAATTTTACTTGTGTTACTGCGAAGGTGGATTTAAGCAAAGAGCGACCAGTGCAGTGCATCTTGTTGCAAGAAAGCCTAGGTATCTAAGTGATGATGAGAAAGTATTCTGTAGTTATTAATTTTGCCCTATTTCAAGCGGCTTGGTTTGCTGTTTTCTTTTTACAGGAGCAGGGGATGTTAGTCGTTGCTTTGGCTATTTCTTGCATGGTTGCTTTGAGCCCAGATAAAAAAAATGATTGTAGGTTTGTGCTAATTGGCCTAGTTGTCGCCGTTTCTATAGAGGCAGTCGCGAGTGGGTTAGGGATCATTCGATATGAGGGCGGGTGGATTCCTGTTTGGCTGATTTTTTTATGGGCAGCGTTGTTATTCAGTTTTAGAGAATCTCTTGCGAAACTATTTGTTCTGACGTTGCCAACTAGGCTACTACTAGTTTGGTTAGGGGCTCCGGGAAGCTACTATGCTGGTCAACAAGTGGGTTTGTTGTTAACAATCGAACCTGTGTGGTTGTTCTGGGTTTCTTATGGGGGCCTTTGGTTCTGTGGTTTTGAAGTGTTAAGGTGGCTTGATAAACACCCCAAAATCAGACGGGAAATAGGTACATCTGAGTTGGTTCGTACCCATTAATGCTAAATGCGCGCAATATAAGGACAATTAGAGCGAAATATTTAAGTTATAAGCGAATTTGCACTTGCACAAAGGGCAAAAATGGATAAACATAGAATTCGCTCCGGCAGAAAATAAAAATATAGGAATTAAATAATGAACAAAGCTCAACTAGTTGAAAAGATAGCGAACGACGCTGATATCTCTAAAACGGCAGCTGGCCGTGCATTAGATGCTTTAACTAGTGCTGTAACTGAAGCTCTAAAAGAAGGTGACTCAGTAGCACTAGTTGGTTTTGGTACTTTCTCTGTAAAAGAGCGTGCAGCACGTACTGGTCGTAACCCTCAAACAGGTGATGAGATCCAAATCCCAGCAGCAAATATCCCAACATTTAAAGCTGGTAAAGGTCTAAAAGATCAAGTGAACCTTTAATAAGGTGATATAAAAGCGCCACAAAAAATGTGGCGGTGTAGATTAAAAAAAGAGAGTTTATAACTCTCTTTTTTGTTTTTTAATTTCTGAGAGCTTTATCTCCGCGACCTATCCCAGCAGATCCAGAACGCACCACTTCAATCAAATCACTTTCATGGCACAACATCTTTAAAAAGTTTTCAATTTTGTCACTACTGCTGGTCATTTGAATAGTGTAACTTTGTTTTCCCATATCAATTATGGTGCCACCAAAGACATCGCTTACTCTGGTTATTGCTGCCCTTGTGGTTTCATTTCGAGCATACACCTTAACCATTAGTAGTTCTCGCTCTACGTGACTAATCTCCGTTAAGTCTAAAACTTTCAATACGTCCACAAGCTTGTTAACTTGTTTGGTAATTTGCTCTACAACGCGGTCATCACCATGTGTCGTGATAGTAATGCGTGACAGAGTCTTGTCGTCTGTCGTTCCTACCGTTAAGCTATCAATGTTGTAAGCCCGTTGTGAGAATAACCCTACGATTCTTGATAGGGAACCTGGTTCGTTTTCTAATAGGATTGCCAAGATACGCTTCATTATGCTTTTACTCCCTTTTTCAACCACATCTCATCGATAGCACCATGCTTAATTTGCATCGGATAAACATGCTCTTTTTCGTCTACTCGAATATCTAGGAAAACTAGTCGATCGTTTATTGAAAAAGCCCTTTGTAGTGCTTCGTCTAACTCATCTGGATGGTCAACCCGTATTCCTACGTGACCATAGCTCTCAGCTAAAGCAACGAAATCCGGTAGTGATTCCATATATGAACTTGAGTGTCGTCCATCGTACAGCATATCCTGCCATTGTCTTACCATTCCTAAAGAGCGGTTGTTCAATGAAACCACCTTTACATTTAAGCCGTATTGTAAGCATGTAGACAGCTCTTGGATGTTCATTTGAATAGAACCGTCACCAGTGACACAAACAACCTCCTCAGAAGGGAAAGCGACTTTTACGCCCATCGCGGCTGGAAGACCAAAGCCCATGGTGCCGAGTCCGCCAGAGTTGATCCACTGCCTTGGCTTTTTAAAAGGGTAGTACTGCGCAGCAAACATCTGGTGTTGACCAACATCAGAAGTAACATATGCATCGCCTTTGGTAATCTCATATAGTTTTTGAATAACTGTTTGCGGCTTCAACTTGTCAGTCTCAGTATCAAAGCCCAAACAATTCTGAGCGCGCCAACTTGTGATTTGATTCCACCAAACTTCTTGCGCACCGCGGTCGATACCGATGTTGCTGTTATTTGCGCTGTGCAAAATTTGATCAATGACTGTATCTAAACAACCAACCACAGGGATATGTGCTTGTATTGTTTTTGAAATGGATGTTGGGTCAACATCTACATGGACGATTTTTGCATTTGGGCAAAATTTACTTACGTTATTTGTAACTCGATCATCAAATCTCGCACCTAGGGCCAATATTACGTCTGCATTAGCCATGGCTTTGTTTGCTTCAAGAGAGCCGTGCATACCGAGCATACCAATAAAGTTCGGATGATTCCCGCTTATGCCTCCTAAGCCCATTAGCGTGTTAGTAATGGGAGCATTTAGCTTTTCTACAAGTTCTGTTAGCTTGTCTGAGGTATTAGAAAGGATAATTCCACCACCAGAATAAATTACCAGCTTTTTAGCGCTTAGAATTGCCTCAACGGCCTTTTTAATTTGTTTTGAATGGCCTTTAGTATTCGGGTTGTAAGTACGCATCTCAAGCTGCTTTGGCATTTCATACTTAAACTTGAGTTGCGGGTTTAACACGTCTTTTGGTAACTCTACAACGACAGGTCCTGGCCGGCCTGAGCCAGCTAAATAAAAGGCTTTTGCTAAGATTGAGGGAATATCTTCGGCATTTCGACAATTGAAACTGTGCTTCACAATAGGCCGCGAGCAGCCAACAATATCTGTTTCTTGAAAAGCGTCATCGCCTATCAGGTTTGAAGGAACTTGGCCCGATAGCACGACCATAGGGATAGAGTCCATATACGCTGTGGCAATACCAGTTATACAGTTTGTTGCCCCCGGTCCAGACGTAGCAAGCACAACACCGGTTTTTCCTGTAGCACGAGAATATCCGTCAGCCATATGGGTGGCAGCTTGTTCATGACGAACTAGTACATGTTCAATATCTGATTGCTCGAAAAGTGCATCATAAAGGTCCAACACTGAACCACCAGGGTAACCGAAAATGAATTGTACATCTAAATCTTTTAGCGCCTTTACAACTAACTCGGAGCCATTATATTGCTCATTCATTACCTCATTCCTCAGTCAAATAAAATTTTGGCATAAAAAAACCCCGCAAATGGCGGGGTCGATGAAAGCGTTCACTCACACAGGCCCCTATGGACTTTTAACCAAGACCACCACGAGGACTAGCTGTGCGAGTTTTGTAAACGTCATTTCTTTTCTACTTAAATAATCTAAACACCCGTTCATTTAAAGGCCAATTTGGTTTTCTGTCAAGGAATGATGCGGTGAATATGCATAATATATCTATTATTTTCGTTGATAAATTTGAAAGGTAGTATTTCATTTTTCAAAAATAACCATTTTTGAATAATAAAGCCTTGAAGTTTAATGTGAATATCACAATAAAATTAAAAGAGAGTGACGCAAAAAGTTACGGTAAGAAATAGTTAAGTATGTAATTGGTGTATATAGAGATATTTTGAGCTGGAGAGTAAGGATAGTGAAGCGAATAGCGGGGGTGCTATTCGCTCTATACGCTAATTAAAGGCGCTCAATCACAGCCTGAGTGAAATCAGTAGTACCGTGGTTACCACCTAGGTCACGTGTAGTACGATCGCCAGATTTAATTACTTCAGCAACAGCGCTGCGGATACGCTCAGCTGTTTCACCCATGTCTAGGTACTCAAGCATTTGAATTGAAGCTAGAATCACTGAAGTTGGGTTTGCTAGGTTTTTGCCTGCGATGTCAGGTGCACTACCGTGCACAGCTTCGAAAATTGCTGCGTTTTCACCAATGTTAGCACCAGGCGCCATACCTAAACCACCTACTAGACCTGCACACAGATCAGAGATGATATCGCCAAATAGGTTTGTTGTTACAACAACATCAAACTCATCAGGGTTCATTACCAGTTTCATACAAGTAGCATCAACAATCATTTCTGCTGATTCGATGTCTGGGTAACGCTCGCCAACCTCGCGTGCTACTTTCAAGAATAGACCTGAAGTTGACTTAAGGATGTTTGCTTTGTGCACAGCTGTAACTTTTTTACGACCTTCACGTTGAGCAAGTTCGTATGCGAAAGTTACGATTTTCTCTGCGCCTTCACGTGTGATCTTTGACATTGCTTCAGCTTCTGTACCATCTTCAGAAGTTACTTGTCCAAGACCTGAGTACATACCTTGTGTGTTTTCACGTACAGTGATGATATCAATGTCATCATAGCGTGCTTGTGTACCTTCGAAAGACTTAACTGGGCGTACGTTAGCGTATAAGCCAAACTGCTTTCTAAGTGTTACGTTGATTGAAGTAAAACCTTCACCAACAGGCGTAGTTAAAGGACCTTTTAATGTAAGCTTGTTACGCTCAATTGCTTCAAGAGTCGCAGGTGGAAGTAGTTCACCTGTTTTTTCTAAGGCTGCAAGACCTGCATCTACGTATTCGTATTCAAAGTCACAACCAGCTGCATTTAAGATTTCAATTGCTGAATCAATAATGCTTGGACCAATACCGTCGCCTCGAATAACAGTAACTGTTTGCTTAGCCATTTAGTTTTCCTTTATCAAAATAAATTATACACACCTAATTAAAGGACCACTTTATTGTAGTCAATGAAATAAAAAGTGTGTTGTCGCTTGAAAAATTAAGCGCGTTTTATAGCAATTTATTCATACTTATTCCAGCAAGGAATGAAAAAACGGCATAAATTGAACTTATGTTTGTTATATCCTATATTTATAGAATAAATATTATTCAATTATATTGTGTAAAGATAGCGCTAAAAGCGCATCATGTACTTCAGCAATGTTTTTCCAGCCAAATTTTATCGCTTGTTCTTCTAGAATTGTTTTTTGCCATGCAGTCGCTTCAAATGCTGCGCTACTCCATTGCATAGAGAGTACTTTAACAGCAACAAAGGTTTTCGCTTTGCCACTTAGCTGGTTATGTTTCTCTTTCTCAGAGTTTTGAAATGCTTGGTGTGCAGGGCTATCTCCAAAGTGTGAGTCAAAGTATGTTTGTAGCTTTTGTTCATCAAATGTTTGAAACCCAAATAGCCTAGAAAGCGAGTAGGGTTTAGTATCATCTAATTGCTCATCGGTACATGTGAAGCGCTTAATGTCAATATCATGGTGTTTTAACATAAAAGCAATGACGGCACTGACAGGGGAGAGAATATTCTCATACTCTTGGCCATATGCGCGCTTAATGAGCGTCGCTAAAACCAGGGAAATTTGCTGATATTTGTGCCATACATCCTGAGCAAACGGGTGTCTCAACTGTGAAATGACCTGCTCAATAAGAACACGTTGACACAAAAGTGTCGCTGTATCTAACCCAACCATTGTGAGGCTATGGCGAATATTTGCGCCTTTTTGAGCTTCTCTATTATAGAGTTTTGCAGCCTGTGTTAAAGCTTCTTCAATATGAGGGAAAGGGGCGATGGTTTTTTCAATTGCCCTGAAACTTCCAAAGCTACCTTTATTGAGCTTTTCTATTACTTCAAATGTACTGTCAAAGTTAGACTCGCTTGACTGTATACTTGGTAGCTCAATATGGCTCCACACTTTGTAGAGTAATTGTTTGTCAGAAGTCGAGATTTGATTAAAGCTGAAACGGTAGGGTTTCTTAGTTTTGATTAATTTGGTGAGCTTGTTATTTTCCAAAGTACATAAGACTTGTTGCTCTGCTTTGAGAAGAAGCACCGCTGTGGTGCCCTCGTAATTTGTCGAGGACCCCACAGGTAAGAGGCTAAATTGCTCAACCAGCTTGTACAAAGAAACTCTCACAAACTCGTCAGTGTTTGTCAAATAAAGCCTTTTAATGCATAGGCTTAGCGCATTGTTTTTACATCCTTTTTTTGCTACAGCAAAGGCGACAATTTGGGCAATAGCAACTATTAGGGTCGTATTATCATATAAAGGTGTTGCATTTTTGCTTCTTAAGGTTTCGCAATATGGCTGTAGCCTTGCTAGCATGCGTGTAGCTTGTTTATTTACCGAGCCACCATGCTCAAGCACTTTAACTGCCAGCTGATACCTGAGTTTCCAAAGCTTTTTGCCTTGCTCTGTCAGAGATAAACTTTTCTGAAGTTTGTCATTTTCATTTTTAACACAGATAAAACTGGCGATACAGGCGACTAAAAGTTCTTGTTGTATCTTTGCTGAATATCCATGCCCTTCAGACATAATACAAACGAGTACACACTTTTTGACTACAAGGTTTGTTGTAGGAGAATATTCATCAAAATAAAAAGACAGATAGCTGTGAAGAGCATTAGGGGCAAGCCGGTAAGTTTCGCGATATAACTGAGCTAGTTGTGCCAAAGTTGGGAAAATACTGGGCCATTTATTTTTATTATAATAAAGCCTAAGAACAATTTCCGTTTTTTGAATAAGCTCAAATAGTTGTTTGGATATCTCTTGATTAGTTTGTGACATTATTTAGTGCTTTCTCATACGCTACAATGGCACCGGCTCCCCACAAAATAAGTTGGCCATTTTTAAATAGCATTCCGGTGCATTCGTCTTGTGTCGTTATTCCATCTGGTTTCATTAATTGCGTTCGGTAAAAAACTATTTGGTAGACATATTCTTTGTCGGATTTAACATAAGTTAAATCTGGACTGCCTAAGTTATCTAATACCGTATCAAGCTCCATTTCGGCGTTCGGTTTAAGTTTACTTATAAACCGCTTATTGAATGCTTCTCTATCTTTCCACGCCATGGCTCTAGGGTCATCTTTATAGAAGTTGATGACAAGAAAGACGATTCCAGCATAAACAGCCAAGCCGAGAAAAATATATTGTAGAACTTTTTTTATCATGTACGTCACCTGAGAACAGCCCGGTTAGCCTAGCCCAAGCGCTAAGCCAGAACAAGTGATTTGCGTTTAACGCAATTGTGTTAAGCGAAGCTGACTGAGTTTAAACCCCATTTCAATATCTGTTCTCAGAGCGACGAGCGCTTTGCTCAATACAAAGTTGTCTATATCTGCTTCAATTTTTTTCCTAATGCTGTCTTTTAAATCGGTGCTTTGCACAGCATTTTCTACTGAACCGTACTGTTCTAATACTTCTAAAGCCGTCTTTTTGCCTATTCCTTTAACACCCGGTATATCGTTGGTTTTGTCGCCCATTAACCCCCAATAATCATGTAGCTTTTCTTTTGTAATTGAGAACTTTGTAGTGACATGCTCTTCATTTAAGTACTGCTGTTTAAAGTAATCAAAAACTTTAACTTGCTCTTGCAGTAATGGTAAAAAACCTTTGTCTGTCGAGATGATAGTGGTCTGCACACGATGCTGTGCTGATTTATACGCAAGCGTTGCAATAACATCATCGGCTTCATCTTGCTGCGGAAAGTAGGATTTAACGCCGTTTTCATTAAACCCTTGTGCAACATGTTCGAGGTTATCTTTTAGTGCCGTAGGCATAGGCTTTCTATTTGCTTTGTAATCGGCGTAAAGGTGGTAACGCCAACTTCGATCACCATCAAAAACGGCAATGGCATGAGTAGCTTCTGTTGTTTTAAGTAATTTGCGCGTCGCATTTTTTACTCTGTGATGGCAGCTTGTAATGATTTGCTCATCAGTTAATCCTGGTTGCTCACAGTCAACAGCATAGATTCGTCGGATTAAATTTAGTGCGTCAATCAAAAGTAAATGTGCCATAGAATTCAAAGAGGTTAAAACAATGCAATATTGGCATATTATACCAGAGGGGCTGCGATACTTCACCGCTCCTCTGGTTGCTTTTATTCAAAAGAAAAAACCGCGTTTACTCAGTTTTTGTATTAAGACTCAATTTTATAGCAAGGTATATATGTGCTACCAGGTAACTTCATTCGACCTTGTGATACAAAGGCGCGCAATAAATTATCCATATCCTTCATAAGCGACTTGTCGCCGCTAAGTGTATACGGGCCATGTTCTTTTATTGCTTTAACTCCATTGTCTTTCACATTGCCCGCGACAATACCCGAAAAGGCGCGACGTAAATTGGCAGCCAGTACTTCTTTTGGTTGATCAAGGTGTAAATCCAATGAAGCCATATTTTCGTGGGTAGGTTCAAATGGTTTTTGAAACGGTGGCTCAATCTTGAGAGTCCAATTGAAATAATAGGCATCGCCCTCTGACTTCCTATATTCCCTAACGTTGGGCATGGCATTTTTAATCGCCTTTGCGACTTGCTCTGGATCGTCAATGATAATATCAAACTTACTTAATGCCTCTTTACCCAAAGTTGTTTCAATAAATTTGGCTATTTCATTGAAGTAATCAGAGCTTGAAGCCGGCCCCGTTAGAATCACTGGTAAAACTTGCTTGTCATTATCTGGGTGTAACAATATCCCCAGTAAGTAAAGTAGCTCCTCAGAAGTACCAGCACCACCTGGGAAAATGATAATTGCGTGTGCCGTTCGTACAAAAGCTTCGAGCCGCTTCTCGATGTCAGGTAAAATAACCAGTTCATTGACAATTGGGTTAGGTGGTTCAGCAGCAATGATGCTCGGTTCAGTCAAACCAAGATAGCGGTTGTTGGTTATACGCTGTTTCGCATGCCCAATAGTTGCACCTTTCATGGGGCCTTTCATCGCACCAGGACCGCACCCAGTACATATGTTTAATCCTCTCAGGCCGAGTTGGTACCCCACTTCTTTGGTGTATTTGTATTCCATTTCATTGATTGAGTGACCCCCCCAACACACAACCATATTAGGATCTGTATTTACCTCAAGTGCATCCGCATTTCTGAGCATATCGAAGACCATATGCGTGATATTTTTTGTCTCAACTAACTCTTCTTCATGCCTTTGGCAGATGAAAAGAATGTCTCTAATAACTGAAAAAATATGCTCGTGAATACCACTAATAATATCGCCGTCGACGAATGCGGATTCTGGTGGGTTTGTTAACTCAATTTTTATGCCTCTTTCTCTGGCTACGAGCTTTACATCAAAGTCTTCAAACTTTTTGTATATCTCATAGCTAGAGTCAGTATGGCTGCCTACATTCAGTACTGCCAAAACGCAGTTTCTAAAAAGTTTATATCGTTCAAAAGTGGAAGACTGTTGCAACAAATCAACTTCAAGTTGCGATAAAAGATTAAGAACTCCTGTTGGATTAAGCTGTACATGCATAGGCACTTCTCCTTTTTATTCTCGTAAGCAGAGCCTATCTCTACCAGAGTTTTTAGCGTCGTAAAGGGCATTATCAGCACGATCAAATGCTGTTAATGTCGTATCTCCAGCCTTTAACTGAGTGGCTCCAAGGGAAATCGTTATTTGCACTTCTGTTTCTTTAAATTTAAATGGTATCGCTTTTACGGTTGCACGTATTTTTTCTAAAGGTGCCTTGGCGGCACTTAAGGGCATGCCTGGCATTAATAGCACAAATTCTTCGCCGCCGTAACGAGCGATAAAATCGGCTTTACGAATTGATTTTTTGAGTGCTCGCGCGATAACTTGCAGCGTTTTATCACCGGCACTATGCCCATATTTATCATTGATTGACTTAAAGTGGTCAACATCAATTACCACTAGCGTCACATCGTTGCTGTGGACTTCAAATAAGTGGAACTCCTGATTATACCTATCATCAAAAGCAGCGCGATTAGGTAACTTGGTCAATCCATCAAGTAAACTTTTGAATTTTTGTTCATTAAGTCGTTTTTTATAGTTAGTGACTTTAGACTCTAAAACGTTGATTCGATCATTTATTTTGTCGAAACTTTGCAGTAGTGTTTCTTTGTCTTTGCGTTCTATGTTTTCACGTTCAATAAGGTCCTTACTTAACTCTTTGAGCTCATTGTCGACCAATTGCTTTAGCTCTGAAATTGACGTTGCTTGTTGAGTTTCAACGTTGAGTTTAGTTATCTTTTCCTCAATACGTTTATTAAGCGCAGAAACTTCTTGGTTAACCGATTTGGACTGATTGGTGGTTTCAACAATCGACTTATGCAATTCTTCTAATGTTTGGTTCAAAGATACCAAAAAGCCTTGCGCTGATTGTCTCTCTCTTGCTATCGATTTCGCGAAAATTCTTATAATGTTGACCGAGTTTTCTAGCAAAGAGTCAACAGAGTCATCTGATGACAGGTTGTGTTTAATTTGCTTGATTTGCTCAGATACGTCTTCCTCAAAAACCAGCTCATTGGTCAGTGCTAACAACTCCAAAGCAAGCTCGGGGTTAGTTGAAGAACTCGACATTTGAGGTGCAGCTTTTGCTTGCAAAGTCTGCATGTAAAACTGCAATAGTTTGTCTAACAACGGCACATAGTCAACATTAGCTTTTATGTTGCCTAATTCATGATCTAACAAATGACGCAGTTTTCTTCTCGTATCATCAGGCAGTCCTTTGAGCTTTTGTAGTTGTTTACCAGCCCCTTGAATATGACTTTTTAATGCCCGTTCGTTAGATTCAAATATGTTCTCTTGCTGCTTCAACTGAACTATCGCATTCTCGATAACAGGGGTTAATTGCTCTAGTTCTACACCTTTTGATAAAGCGCTCCTGAACTTGGCGAGTTGATTATCCAATGCGACATCTTGTCCTCGACAACCAAAAGACAGCTTGCTCGCAAAGTCACAGAGCATAGTAACTTGAGTTTTCTTTGCTTCTTCTAAGGCTTTTCTCGCTGAAATAGCTTGAGACAGTTTTTTTTCCAATAGTGCAGTTTTATCAGTCACAAAAGTCCAACATCTTTTTTTAACTATATCACTAGCAAGTTTACATCAAATTACTGAAAAATGTGGAAGAAATTATTTTTCAGTCTGGCTTTTTATTGTGTGGGTTCAACGTTTTTAGTGGTCGTAACCACTCGGATTTTGCTAATTTTAAGAAAACTCATAAATTTTTTATAAATATGAAAACAAAACTCTCACTTTTAACGCTTGCGTTAGTCAGCCACTTTTCGATGGCAGATGTACAATATCGTTTATCAATTACTGAGCCAGAACATCATTTAGGTAATGTTGATGTGACGTTTCCCAAATCAGCTCAAGCACATATTGATGTTCAATTACCTGATTGGAGAACAGGGCGTTACGAAATTTTAAATATGGCCAATGGCATTCGCTTTTTTAACGCCAATGACGGTCAAGGAAATGCTTTAAAATGGCATAAAATTGATAAAAACACATGGCGAGTGCATTTTGAAAAGCCAACTGAGGTTACCGTTTCTTACCAAGTATACGCAAATGAACTTGGTATGCGCTCAAGGCATATCGATGATTCTCATGCATTTATTGATGCATCTGGTTTTTTCATGTTCAGTGACTCATTTAGGCAAGAGCCTGTTAGAGTTGACTTAAATGTACCAAAGCAATGGCGCTCTGTTTCTGGCATGGCGTTTGCTGAATCAAAACATAGTTTCAAAGCAGATAACTATGACATTTTATTAGACTCACCCATTGAAACGGGGATCAATGAGCTCCATAAATTCTCAGTTGATGGCAGGGATTATGAGCTGGTCATTTGGGGTGAAGGCAATTATGACGTTGACCTAATGCTCAGAGACCTTAAAAAGCTAGTAAAGACTGGCAGTCTCATTTGGCATGACTATCCATACGATAGATATGTTTTTATGGTGCATGCGACAAGTGGTGCACGCGGTGCAACGGAGCATTTGAACTCGACTATTATTCAAAGACATCGAGACCGATTTGCGTCTAGAAGTGATTATATCGGGTTTATTTCTACAGCAGCTCACGAGTTTATTCATACTTGGAACGTAAAGAACTACCGCCCCTCTGGGCTAGTCCCGTACGACTATGTCGATATCAACTATTCGGATCTGCTTTGGCTAGTTGAGGGATCAACCAGCTATTTAGAAGATTACTTACTTTTGAGCGCTGGCATTACAACAAACCGAGAGTTTTACAACAGTTTAACGAGAACAGTAAACCGGCACATGAAAACGCCAGGGCGTGAAGTGCAATCAGTGGCGCACACCAGTTTTGATAAGTGGATTAACCAAGGCGGCGATCATGGTAAAAACTACAGCACTAATATTTACTTAGAAGGCGCGCTAGTATCCATGGCGCTGGATATTGACTTGATAGATAAAAGTGGCGGAAAGGTGAGTTATCGAGACGTGCACACCGAGCTCTACAAACAGCATAAACTACCAAAGTCATTTGATGCTGCGGATGTAAAGCGCATTCTCAAAGAAATAAGCGGCCGTGATTACTCCAATTGGTGGGACAATTATGTAGATGGACCAGCAATTTTAGATTTTGATGCGCTATTTGAAAAAGTTGGTCTTGAGTACGTGTATCCCATGGGGACAAAGGAAATAGCGCGATTAGACGGCGCAGCTAAAAGTGTAGGGGAGTTGCTTGAGTTAACGCATGTTGCACGTGATGGTAATGCGTGGAAGGCAGGGTTGACGGCGGGAGATAAAATCGTCGCAGTAAACAAGCATCAGGTCAGAAAAGACCTTGCAGCAACGCTTTCGTTATTTGAAGCGGGCGATGTTGTAACCATTGACTTTATTCGTCGTCACAAACTGATGTCCTTAGAGCTCAAACTTGCTAAAGGATATAATAGCAATAAAGTGATTAGAGCTGTGCAGGCCCCTTCAGAGCGCCAAGCTAAACTATACAAGGCTTGGACAGGCGTATCACACCCAAACGCTAAAAATTAAAAAAAGGCGCTATGAGCGCCTTTTTTAGTTCAATCTGCAATAAATATCTTATTACATAATGCGAGAGAAAAAGCGTGAACTCTTAGCGCCAGATCTGTTGCGACGCATTGACGAGCGGATTTGCGCTCTTGTACTTGCCAACCAGCTTTCCCTGTTTACTTTAGCATGTTCACCACGTCTTGCTTCTTCAGTTGCTCTGAAGCCACAAAACTCTCTATATGCTTTTAAGTCTAAAGAAAGATCTTGAAGTACAAGTTCGATCATAATCGCATCGTCAATGTAACCGAGCACTGGTACATTGTCCGGCACGATGTCTTCTGGTTCGCCAAAATAAGCTAAAGAAAGCATGATTTCTTTCTTTTCATCCTCAGGCATTTGCCACTCTTCATCTTGAACCGCATCAATAAGTGCGGATAGGGACATCATACGTGTACGCACGAATTCAGGAACGTTAGTTCCTTCCATTTGATCAACCAATTCGCGTGCCTTGTTGATGATCTCTTCATCACTCAAATGGCTACTGCGCTCAATTGCAGTCTGCATCATTGAACGAAAGTGTTCTAAATCGATATCGGTTAACTCAAAGTTTACTTGGATGGACATTATGTTCTCCCTTATGCACTTGTTTCTTTTTTTATATCCAGTAGGTTGAAAAAATAGTTGTGTGATATACCTACTTTAGTGACGCCACTATGCCATTAAAACTACACTAAATTAAGTATAAAGTTACAATAATTGAAAAAAAGTCAAAAATTGGTTGAATTACATTCAGGCGTATAAAAATTTTAGTATAAGTTTGTATATAAACAACTTAATGAGAAAATAATTGGTTATCAAATGCTTAAAAGTAATCAAAAAGCGAACTGATTAGTAAAACGTTAATGCTTTATTAAGCTACTTTTTGACTCTAGGGTGGCGTTTGGGTGACTTCGTGTGTGCGCTAGGGAATGAGTGCTTATTCATTGCGCCAATAATAAAAAAGCACTCAGTGATTAGAGCGCTTTTTTAAGGTCGTCAATGACTTTTTGGGTATACTTCTTATTTTGGATTTTTTCACACAACTGAAGTTTTTTCCTTTGCCAAAATCGCTTTTTGACTTTTGTTTTTCCGGTTGCAGCAGCAATGTCGCTGTCAAACTCTAAATCCTGCTCAATGTAATATGGCATCATCGAGTAAACAGGCACACTTGTTTCCCAAATGTGCTGAATATCTGTATCAACAGGCCTACCAAATTGATCCGTAGCTTTAAGCAAAGCTTTTGCACCTTCATAAGTAATTGCTTGTGCGCAACATCCGGTCATTGCTTTTTTATGGACTACTAAATCAAACTCATCGTTGAGAGCATGTTTGAATTCAATTGGTCGCTCGCGGTTTTCATATGCAGCGAGCTTTATTAATTGCCATTCAAACTTTAACGATGCAAGGGTTTCAAATACGTTGTGTAAATTACCCACGACTCTAAAGTCGTCTTCTAATACGATTGCGTAGTCAAGTTTCCGGTCAATAATAGTTTGCCAAGCTTTTCTATGGCTAAAATAGCAGCCGATTTCACCTTTACCGAGTTCTCTATAAAACCGCTGACGGTTTAGTTGGCTATTATAGTGTTTATTGATTTCATTATCAGGGAGTGACTTTCCGTAAACCCCAGAAATACGTTCAAAGGTAATATTTTGTTCTGCTAACCTGTTTGCACTTTTTTCTAGACGGTCAGCACTCTGATCTAAATTTATTAAAAAAATAGGAGGTTGTTTACTCATACTACTTAACGATTTCCAAACTAACTGCCCAAGGCTTACCTTTATCTAAAGTACTACCAAAATTAACTGCAACTTTGGTTTCAGAATGTTCGCTGGTAAAGGTTGAGCGACTAGTATCGTCACCGTAATGTTGCTTTTCTGTCCAGTCCGCGCTTAAGCAGGTTTTTAGTTGTTCGTTAACTTGCTCAAATCTGACCAAAGCTTCAGTCTTGCCGGCAAATGCTTTATTGCATTCATATGCGGTATTACCGCTGGTATATAAGTTTATTTGGCAGCTATTTTTTAATAAATGTGCCTTAGGTTGCCAGCTTTTCATCAACTTACCGTTGATTTCACTGCCTTTTAGAATTGCGAAACCGTCATCAGCACCAGTGATTAGCGCGTTAACTTTTTCACAGTCAGTCATATTTTCTACTTTTTTCTGTACATCACTTGGTAGTGAATTGCAGGCTGTTAGTGCAATTAAGCCAAGAGAGCAAACTAGATGGCGAAAAACCATGGCAGCTTCCTTATCGAATTTTTCCTAAGCATACCATGGTCATTTCCTATGAGGTAGGCTATTGGTGCCTTTTGGCCAATGTATCGACAACTTGCGATAAACTGATATCACTTCGTTGTAAAAGTACTAACAGGTGGTAAATCAAATCTGCAGACTCGTTAAGCAGCTCTTCTTTGTCTTGCTTCATTGCTGCAAGTGCCACTTCAACACCTTCTTCTCCCACTTTTTGGCAGCTTCGGCTGAGATCTTTCGCAAATAATGAGGCCGTATAGCTTTCATTTGGGTCCGCATTTTTACGCTCTGAAATAACCTTTTCAAGTGTGCCTAAAAAGGCTAACTCAGGCTGGGCATCAGCAAAGCAGCTTTGTGTGCCAAGGTGACATGTTGGACCTTCGGGGTTGGCAAGCAATAAAATGCTATCAAAGTCACAATCGGTATGTGCTTCAACTAACCTCAATACATTATTTGATGATTCACCTTTGGTCCAAAGCCTTGATTTTGAACGTGAGTAGAACGTAATCAAGCCCTTTTCAAAAGTCGTTTGCAAAGCATCTTTGTTCATAAACCCTTGCATTAAAATAACCCCTGTCGCGTAATCTTGCACAATTGCAGGGATCAGCTCAGCCTTTTCGAAGTCGACTGAGTCTAAGTTTGATGGATCTAGCTGCATAATCTTGTTGCTACCTTATTATTTGCTAAGTACTGTTTTAGTGTCGGTATCTGTATGACTTGCTTGTGGAATACGCTCGCAGCAAGTGCACCATCTACATTCGTTTGGTTAAACACTTCAGAAAAGTCTTCGATTTTTCCCGCACCACCTGAGGCGATGAGTGGAATATCACAAAGCGCTCGCATTTCCTTCAGCTGTTTTATGTCATAGCCCTTACGCACACCATCCTGATTCATACAATTCAATACTATTTCGCCAGCTCCTAATTCTTGAACTTTAGAAATCCACTCTTGAGTTTTATAGCGAGTCTGGCTGGCTGCATTTGGGTCACCAGTTAGCTGATAAACCAAAAACTCGCCACTTTGCTCGTCATAAAAACTATCAACACCAACTACGACACATTGTTTACCAAACTCGTCATGCAGCTCTTTTATTAATTCCGGGCGCGCAATAGCGGGGCTGTTGATTGATATTTTGTCAGCGCCTTGCTCTAGCACTTTTGCTGCGTCTGACACCGATTTGATGCCACCGGCCACACAAAAAGGAATATCTATATTACGAGCAATATCCCTAACCCAATTCAAATCAAGGAGTCGTTTCTCGACACTGGCACTGATCTCGTAAAATACGAGTTCATCAGCACCTTGCTCGCTGTAGAGTTTGGCTAGCTCGATAATGTCGCCAACTATTTCATGTTGTTTAAATTTTACGCCTTTTACAACCTGACCATTTTTAACATCTAAACAGGGAATTATTCGCTTCGATAACATGCAATGGCCTCCTCAACAGTGAATGCGTTATCCAATAAAGATTTGCCTAAGATAATTCCACTAACGCCAATTTTAACTAGACGTTTAATATCATCCAAGGAGCTAACACCGCCTGAAGCTTGTACTTTTGCAGCAGGGTTGTGCTGTACAATCTGTTCGTACAGCTCAAAAGATGGGCCTGTCATGGTGCCGTCTTTGCTGATATCTGTACATAAGAAGTCATACACACCAATGTTTAAATAAAAGTCAATCAGCTCAAACAAAGAAACCGTTGAGTCACTTAACCAGCCATGGGTTGCGACAGACCAGCCGTTAGCTGATTTATTGACATCCAATGCAATGACAAATCGCTCTGCACCAAATTCTTCAATCCACTGTGCTAATTGCTCTTTTTGGTCAACTGCTAATGAGCCTATTACAACTTGTCCTGCACCCGCTTTTAACCACTGTTTTATGTCTTCATAAGAGCGTATTCCGCCCCCCACTTGGTAAGGGGTGTCTAGTTTGTTTGTGGCATTTTGGATTTGCTGCCACTGCTTTTTACTTGGATCTCTGGCCCCCTCCAAATCAACAAGGTGCAGTTTTATTGCCCCCGAATCTTGATATTCGTGCAGTCGTGTTTGCAAGTCAAAAGGGTAAAACTGGGCCGTGTCATATTTACCTTGATAGAGGCGAACGATTTGGCTATCTAAAACATCTAAAGCGGGAATAATCATTTTTTATCCTTTTAAACTTGCCATTGCATAAAATTGTTCAAGAGTTTGGCACCAACTTTGGCGCTTTTTTCTGGGTGAAATTGCATTCCTGCATAGTTGTCCTGTGCCACTATGGCTGAGAATGATTGCCCATATTCACATTGGGCCAAAGTGGCCTCATTAACCGTATGTGCAAAACTGTGTACAAAGTACACTTGATCGTTAGCGTCTATACCTTTGGTCAAAGGATGTTGCCCGACGGTTTGGATAGTATTCCAACCCATATGAGGGCTTGTAAGTGCTCCAGTTTGCAATTGTTTAATTTGCCCATTGATCATGCCTAGTCCGTCAATATTCCCTTCCTCGCTGTAATCGCACAGTAACTGCATACCGAGGCAAATCCCCATTAATGGCTTATCATACCGGGAAATTGCTTCTTTCCAGCCTTGCTCGACCAAACGCTTCATAGCAACATTAGCGTGACCTACACCTGGTAATATTGCACGGTCGAACTTGTTTAACTGAGATGGGGTTGAAATAATCTCAGGTGTGACTCCCAAGCGTTCAAATGCGAATCTCACCGAATTAATATTTGCACATCCGGTATTAATTATGGCTATCATAAACACCCCTTTGAGCTTGCCGTTTGTTGAGTTGCATCTTTTGCAATAGCCATTCTCAATGCGCGAGAAAATGCCTTAAACAGCCCCTCTACTTGGTGATGACAGTTGCCTTGAGACACGCTTAAAATCAGGCTAATCTGAGCGTTGTCGGCAAGAGACTTAAAAAAGTGTTCAACCATTTGTACGTCTAAATCACCAACCATACTTCTGCTAAAGTCTGCATTTAACACAAAAGATGCGCGGCCAGACAAATCAAGCTGACATTCCGCTTTACATTCATCCATTGGTAGGGCGAAGCCATAGCGTGCAATTTGTGATTTAGTGCCAAGCGCTTGCTTGATAACTTGCCCAAGAGCAATGCCTACATCCTCAACTAGATGGTGTTCATCTATGTGTAAATCACCACAGGCCTTAATCTCTAGCCCGATGTTTGCGTGAGTCCTTATTTGATCAAGCATGTGATCAAAAAAACCAAGACCTGTGCTTATTTCACCATTCGCGCTTTGATCTAAGTTTGCCGCCACGGAAATCTGTGTTTCTTTCGTGTTTCTGACGACTTGTGCTTCTCGGTTTTGGGTTGTTAGCTTGGTGACAATCTGTGGCCAATTGTTTTCATACAAAATACCTTCGATACATAGGTTTTTTGCAAGCTCAATGTCAGTTTGACGATCGCCAATCACGTATGAGCGTGACAAGTCGACTTTTCCTGAACGCATAATATTTGTTAGTAAGCCTGTTTTTGGCTTGCGACAGTCACACTGGTCTTCATCAAAGTGCGGACAAATAAGCACTTCGTCAAACTTTATACCCTGAGACGCGAATATACCCATCATCATATTATGTGGCGCAGCAAAGTCTTCTTCAGGAAAACTTGCGGTGCCCAATCCGTCTTGGTTTGAAACCATAACTAGTTTGTAGCCTGCATTTTGTAGTGCAAGCATGGCAGGAATTACATCAGGAAGTAGGGCTAGCTTTTCTAAACTATCTACTTGCTTATCTGTGACTGGCTCCTCAATCAAGGTGCCATCTCGGTCTATAAAAAGATACGGCGTACTCATTTTTACTTCCTTACTTACTCTGGTTGCTCAAGCCAGAGTCTGACTTGCTCTAATTCTTGTTCATTACCGATGGAGATACGTAGCCAATTCTCATCACCATATAAAGAGAATGGGCGCATGATGGTCCCTTGTTGCATGGCCGCATCAATGTCGTTTTTATCTTTTAGCTGTAAAGTGACAAAGTTTCCTTCGCCGCTTAAAACTTGAGTGACTTTTGGAGACCCATTTAGCAGAGTTTTGAGTCTTTCTTTATTGCCATTTAAAATTGACACTTGGCGGCGCATTTGAGTTACGGAGTCTGAACTTAAAGCTTGCTCCGCAATCAATGCTACTGCTGTAGATACAGGGTAGGGCGCAATCACTTTTCTTACAGGTGCTAAGAGGCTGGAGTTGGCCAGCAAAAAGCCTGTACGTAAACCAGCCAATGCAAACGCTTTTGAAAGCGTTCTCAATACTGCGATATTATTAAAGTCTTGTAGTAGTGACACTGCACTGTGCTCTGGACAAAACTCAATATATGCTTCATCCACTACAACGATTGCTTTTCCTTCAAGCGATTTGGCTAACGCTGCAATTTTGTTTATTGGTGTTAGACTGCCTGTTGGGTTATTTGGGTTACATACAAATACGAGCTTAGCTTTTCCCACCGCCTCATTTATTTCGCTTACTTCTGCATCGAGCAATAACTTTTGACTTAGTTCATTAATGGCGATATTTTGCGTATCGGCAGACACTTTATACATGCCATAAGTCGGTGTAAAAATTGCGATGCTATCTACGCCAGATTCACAATATGTGCGCATTAAAAGCTCAATTCCTTCATCCGCACCACGGGTCATTAATACTTGCTCAGCGTTTAGCTGGGCGTAACTACAATATGCATTAATCACGTTTTCTGGTTGTGGCTCTGGGTATCTATTGAGATTGTTAAGGCTCAACTGGAACTCCTTTGCATACGGACTTTCATTTGCATTGAGCCAAGTTGTGCCAGTCAACTTTTCACTTTTCGCCGAGCTATACGCTTTTAGCTCTGCAATATTGTTTGGTAACAATGATTCTGACATTAGCTTCTTCCACTATTTAATCTAATCGCAACGGCATTGGCATGGGCATCTAAACCTTCAGCTTGTGCCAGAGGTAAAATCGCTTTGCTGAGTTCAGTTAAACCTTGTTTTGAAATTGTTTGCACTGTGTAAGTTCTAAAAAAGTCCATTAGGTTTAGGCTAGAATAAGTTTTGCTATAGCCATATGTAGGCAAAACATGATTAGTACCTGAAGCGTAATCTCCCGCAGACTCCGGAGTGTAATCACCAACAAATACAGAGCCAGCATTTTTGACTTTGTCGAGTTTTGAGTAGGCATCTTTACACTGTAAAATAAGGTGCTCTGGGCCGTACTCAGAAGATAACTCAAAAGCTTGGTCAACAGACTCAACCAGAATCAATGCGCTATTTTCCATTGCTTTTTGGGCGATATCTGCACGGCTTAGCAATGCAATTTGGCGCTCAATCTCTGCACTTACCTCTTTAATAAAGGTACGATCGTCGCTGAGTAATAATACTTGTGAGTCTGCACCGTGCTCAGCCTGCGACAACAGATCAGCTGCCGCAAATGCTGGGTTAGCGGTTTTGTCCGCAATGACTAACACCTCAGAAGGCCCAGCAGGCATGTCAATAGCAAAGCCCGGAACGGATTGAGATAAAAGCTGTTTTGCCATAGTTACATAAGCGTTGCCAGGGCCAAAAACTTTGCTGACTTTTGGTACCGATGGCGTGCCCACTGCCATTGCTGCAATAATACCCGCGCCACCGCTTTCAATGACCGTTGTAATGCCACATTTTTTAGCTGCATATAAAATCGCAGGGTGGATTGTTTCACTGCCTTTTACTGGAGTAGCAAGCACTACCGTAGTCGCACCACTTAACTGTGCGCACACGCCTTGCATTAATACAGAGGAGGGCAGCGGTGCACTACCGCCAGGTACATAAATACCGACCGCGTCGATCGCTTGATAGCGCAATTCGCACGACACGCCTGGCTGAGTCTCAAGCTGCTTAGGTTTGGGCAGTTGTAACTCATGGAACTTTCTTATGTTGCTATACGCTTGATCTATGGCTGCTTTCAATTCGTTACTTAGATTTAGCTCACTTTGTTCGATTTCAATAGTCGGCACACAAAGTCGAGGAGAGATTCTGCCATCGAACTGAGCTGCAAGCTCTAATAATGCTTCATCGCCACGAGCTTTAACCATACTAATAATACTTTCTACGGCGGCTTGTACCTCTGCTCCAGCACTAACCGCAGGGCGGGTTAGTGCTTTTTGTTGTGCTTGGCTGTCTAACTCATTCCAAACCAGCATGGTTTACTCCATCATTTTCTCGATTGGCATAACAAGGATGGAGTTTGCGCCAAGGCTTTTTAGTTCTTCCATCGTTTCCCAAAATAGTGTTTCACTGCTGACCATGTGTAGAGCGACGTAGTCATCGCTACCGGCAAGTGCAAGTAAAGTTGGTTGTCCTGTACCAGGTAGTAGCTCGCAAACTTCATCCAGCTTAGCTTTTGGTGCGTGTAACATGATGTACTTACTCTCTTTAGCCTGTTTTACGCCTTTAAGTCGAGGAAGTAGTTTATTGATTAGTGACAATTTAGCGTCGTCATTTAAGTTTGCGTTTTGGATAAGGCATGCATTGGACTCTAAAATAGTCTCCCCTTGCATTAAGCCGTTTGCTTCAAGGGTTGCGCCAGTTGATACTAGATCACAAATCGCATCTGCTAGGCCTGCTCGAGGGGCGACTTCAACCGAGCCTGTTAACATTACGACACTGGCGTCGATATTTTCAGCAGCAAGATATTGCTTGAGAATTTCAGGGTAAGTGGTTGCGATACGTTTGCCTTTGAACCAATCTTTAGATTGTTGTCCTAGCTCCTGAGGCCAAGCTAAAGCAAGCCTACAGTAACCAAAATCTAGTTTTGAGAGTTTTTCAACAGCATTGGGTTGGCCAACACGCTCGCGCTCCGCTTGCGTCTCAACTAAAACATTTTCACCAACAATGCCCAAGTCACATACTCCATCCATAACTAATCCCGGAATATCGTCATCTCTAACGCGAAGTACGTCGATTGGCATATTGGTAGAGTGTGCGATTAAGCGTTGTTCACGGAGGTTTAATTTGATGCCCAACTGCTTCAAAAGAGACTGGCAGTCTTTTGATAAACGTCCTGATTTTTGAATTGCGATACGTAAGCGCGTAGAAGTATTCATAATTTATTTTCCTAATATTAAAAACTAAAAACCCCGAGGGAACCTCAGGGCGAAAATAAATTTGAACTTGTTACTTGGTTCGCCGGAGGTTCCTTTTAGGAATAACCCACCAGCGAAATACCTGACAGGCTATCCCGATGTATGATGGTGATGATGTACAGCTGTCAGATTTAAAAACATGTGTTTACCTACGAATGTAAAATTTTATGTAATTCGATTAACTTTTTATAGATAATCATGAAAGAGATATCTAGCGCAAGTACTTTTTCGTTTATATTAAAGAATAAATTATATCAGTCGATAATAAGTATGTAGGTCAAGCACTTCTGTAGTTGGAGGTAATCGGAATGGATGTATTTAAACCATATATGGCTCCTATAGTTAGGCTAAAAGTTGTCCATAACGGACCGTTTAAAATTGTTGGGGTACTAGACAACAAAACGGAAAAAATTAAAGGGAAGTCTCTTGCCAATCAAATTGATAGTGAATTGAAAGACAAGAGGGATTTACGAGCTAATGACGATAGCGAACGCAGTAAAGATGAGGACGAGCAAGAACATTTAGATACATGGGCCTAAATTGAGCGTGATTTACAGCGCCTGATGGTAATAGTTTTGTTGTGCGAGCATTTTAGGCGAGCGCGCTGTGTTGCTTGCTCATTTGCTGTTTTAAAATTAAAATTGCCTGAATTATCAAGTCGAGCTAGTGTTTTCCTTGTCAATAGAACAGTACTTTTCATCAACTGGGCCCCTTTCACAATACTTTAAGGGTTACCAGCCAAGACAACCGCAAATCGAAATGGCTGTCGCAATAGACGGCATCGTCAAAAACGGTGGCCAATGCGTCGTTGAAGCTGGCACCGGCACCGGTAAAACTTTCGCCTATTTAGTACCAGCTTTGATCAACAACAATAAAGTCGTGATTTCAACGGGTTCTAAAGCACTTCAAGAGCAGCTTTACCATCGTGACTTACCTAGCTTAGTCAAAGCGCTTAAAAAAGGTAGAAAGACAGCTTTATTGAAAGGGCGAGCAAATTACTTGTGCACATATCGTCTTAATCAACATGTAGCACATGTGCCAACTGACGATCCGGATGTAATGCATCAGCTTGCTATGGTTGCAAAGTTTGCGACTGAAACACAAAGTGGTGATTTAGCTGACTGTGTTGGCATAGAAGAAGATGCAAAGGTGTTACCGTACGTGAGCTCTACCGCTGACAATTGCTTAGGTAAAGAATGCCCCGATTTTGCCGAGTGTTACATCAGAAAAGCGCGTTTAAAAGCAATGGAAGCCGACTTAGTTGTGATCAACCATCACTTGTTTTTTGCTGACATGGCGGTCAAAGACTCTGGCTTTGCAGAATTGATGCCTACAGCGGATACTTATGTTTTTGACGAAGCACACCAAGTTAATGAAATCGCAAGTGACTACTTTGGTGAAACAATCAGCACGAAGCAATTACAAGATTTGGTAAATGACATTCGAGTGATTTACCTCAGTGACATTCCGGATATGCTTCAGTTAGGTAAAACGTTGAATAAGCTGACGACAAGCATTGCTGATCTGAGGTTGGTGTTTGGTGGCGATGGTGCACGCGGAGATTGGCGCGAGGCTTTACAGGACAAAGTAATATGTGAAGCGCTTCACAGAGTGATCAGCAATTTAGAGTTTTTGTATAAAGTGCTAAAGCTCTGTCTGGACAGAAGTGAAAAAATAGAGCACCCATTTGAGCGAGTACTGGCATTTAAAGGTCAACTAGAAAGGGCATTTGACGTTACACAGACGGGTTATAGCTACTGGTTTGAAACCACAAGACGTTTTGTAACAATACATATCACACCGCTTGATGTCTCAAGACGATTTCAGGAGCTTGTGACTAAGACTGAGGCGGGTTTTGTGTTTACGTCTGCGACACTGTCGGTGGATAATAGTTTATCTCATTTTAATTCGAGTTTAGGACTTAAACCAGACTTTCATAAAATCGTTGATAGCCCATTTGACTACAAAAAGCAGGCTTTGCTGTGTTTACCGAGATATTTACCTGAGACAAAAGATGAGCTGATGCCCCATTCTTTGGTAAAAATTGCAAAATCTGTCATTAACGCAGCTCAGGGACGAACATTTTTACTTTTTACCAGCTATCGAGTAATGCACCTAGTTTATGAAGGGATCAGCACTGCTACTGAATATCCTGTTTTTATGCAAGGCCAGTCCTCGAAACGCATCATCCTTGAACAATTTGTGAGACACGGTAACGCAGTTTTGCTTGGAACTGCCTCATTTTGGGAAGGTGTCGATGTAAGAGGTGATGCGTTAAGCTGTGTTGTAATAGATAAGTTACCGTTTGCTTCTCCAGATGACCCTCTATTACAAGCTAAAATGAAAGATGCAGAAATAAGCGGGAAAGAGCCGTTTGAAGACATCCAACTTCCACAAGCCGTAATCGCACTAAAGCAAGGTGTAGGAAGATTAATTCGCGATAGAAGTGATAAAGGCGTATTGATCATTTGCGATAATCGTCTAGTTACGAGAAAATACGGCGAAACGTTTATTAAGAGCCTACCTGATATGACTCGTACACGAGATTTAGAAATGGCCTTAAACTTTTTAGAGAATATCGATAAACATGAAACATAATTTGCTAGCCATTGATGCTTCAACTGAAGCTTTGAGCCTTGCGCTTCACTTTAAGGGTCACACCTTTACTCATTTTGAAGAGTGCCCACAACAACACAGTCAAAAGATCCTACCGCTTGTGGAGTCTTTGTTAGAGCAGGCAAACTGCAGTTTAAATGAATTAGATGGTATCGTTTATGGTCGCGGCCCAGGCAGTTTTACAGGAGTTAGAATAGGAGTTGCTGTTGCTCAAGGGCTTGCATACTCAGCTAATTTAAAACTGTGTGGAATTTCAACGCTACAGGCAATGGCTCAGCAGGCCATCTGCTCTAGCGAAAGTAGTGAGGTAATCAGTGCTATTGACGCCAGAATGGGCGAAGTGTACTTGGGCTACTTTGGTAAAGACAGCAATGGCAATGCAATCGAGAAAAGAGATGAAATTGTCGTTAAGCCGGAGATGATTAACGAAGATTTTGAAGGTCTTATGGCCGTAGGAACCGGTTGGCAAAGTTATGCGGATACTGCGCACAGACTAGGTGTGAAGGTTATTGATAATATTACCTTACCAAGTGCTGAATATATGTTAGCGTTGGGCGATGTAGCTTTCGAAAAGGGGGACATAGTTGAAGCGCAAGATGCACAGCCGCATTATGTGCGAGATACTGTAACTTGGAAAAAGTTGCCAGGGCGAGAATAAAGCTCTATCCTTAAAACAGGCACAAGTTCGGGCGTGACTAATGAGAATTAATCAATTAGTTCAGAATCAACATACATATCAGCTGGATTCAAAGCGTATTAAGAATCCGACTGAGTCGCGCCCTAATGAATCCAAACCTGTCAGCGAAATAAAATTCAGCCCGCAAGGTATCCAGTTAGCAGAGCAGTTGCAGCAAAGCAAACGTGACGTAATATACGACCAGCCCGATTTCAATTCAAACAAAGCCCTCCAAGCATACTCGTCAGTGCAAAACCAGAATAGACGGTCTGAAGTTCAGTCTCTAATAGGTGTTGACGTATACGCATAATGTGCGTGAATAATTTTCAGTAAAAAAATCGAATCAGCGATTGTATTCTAAATTTATTGGAGTAATGTAAAAAGAAAAACTAAGTTGTGACAAAAGCGTTGCTGAGTAAATTTAATCAATATGCCTTTAAAATATCTTCTAATACCGTAATACTTTCACTGCGGGAAGGGTATATTGCTTTAATTCCTTTTTTTATTGTTGCTTCAGTTATCACCCTTATAAATCAATGGTTAAATATTTCCATGAAAGGGGTGGAGCACCAGTTTCTGGAAGACTTTAATACTCTGGTTTGGGGGATATTTCCAGTTTTAACCTTGATGTCTTTTAGTTATTACCTTTCGAAAAATCTAAAAGTTCATACCATCGCTAGTCCAATACTTGTTTTTACTTGCTTCACAGCAACGACTGGATATATCACAATTTCAGGTAATGAATTAGCAATTAATCATCGAATGGGGGCATTGTATTCACTATTAATGCCAGTCGTCTGTTGCTACTTTCTGTCTTACCTTGAGAGGTTAAAAGTTTTCCGTTTAGTTGGAGTGAGCTCAATCAGCTTATTCTTGAGGAAGCATCTTAATCTAATTTTACCATATCTTATTGTAACCAGTATTGTATTGCTTCTATTCCCTTATATCGATTTAGTCGCTGAGGCATCCGTGGAGGCCTTGCGCTCTCTAAATCCTCATTGGAATGTGTTTGAAAAACTTTCAATGCAGCTCTTGATTGCTCACCTATTATGGTTCATAGGAGTACATGGCGATAACACTTATCATATATTGGTTTCAAGCGAGCTGACTAGCTATTACGTTTTGCCGGACCTCATAAGTTATAATTTTTTTACTGGCTTTGTGATATTGGGCGGTACTGGTTGTATATGGGGTTTAATAGTTGCCGCTCTATTTTTGAAAAATGGCCAGCATGAAAAAAGAATAGCTATTATTTCATCGCCGTTAGCATTATTTAATATTAGTGAAGTAATGATTTATGCTTTACCTATTGTGTTTAATCCGTATATTTTATTACCGTTTTTATTGTGTCCTCTAATAAATGCAAGTATTGCATACTTTGCTTTTTATTCTGGTTTTGTATCTATTCAGTATGTGGAAGAAATACCCTGGTTTACGCCAATTTTTATAAATGGCTGGTTATTAACTGAAAGTGTTAAAGGGGTATTGCTACAACTTTTTCTTGTACTGTTAAATGCACTGATTTACTTCCCATTTTTAAAAGCCAATCGAGATAATAATTTATCTGGCAAAGCGTTAGATGTCTTGATGAAACGATACACCGCAGGCAGAATGATCGAAGAGGGAGCTGAGAGCTCTTATAGCGCAAGTCAGAGAAAAGAGCAGATCAATGCACATAGCCTGAAGGAGGTAACTGAGGCGCTCAATCAAGGTGCGTTGACATTGTTTTATCAACCAAAAATAAACCCTTACAATAAAGAAGTTGTTGGGTTTGAAGCCTTGCTCAGATTAACAAACAAAGACGGTAGCATAGATGGGCCGTGGTTTTTAGAAACGCTAGAACAGCATAATCTATTACATATTATCGACAACTATGTGATTGACCAACTTGAGATAGACTTGGAACAGTTCGCTAAGTTGGGGCTTCATCCTCAAATCAGCTTTAATATTTCTCCTAAAAACCTTTTAACAAGTGGCTACCGGAGAATTATCAAGGCGTTTGCTAAGTTTCCCGGTCAAGTTGAAGTAGAATTATTAGAATCAAGTTATATTGAAGACTTTAACAAAACGGTTTCTGTGGTCGACTCGTTAAAGAAAAATAAAATTGATTGTGCAATGGATGACTTTGGAACCGGGTATTCCTGCCTCTCGGTTTTGTCTAAATTGAATATATCTACCATAAAGTTGGATAGGAGCTTATTGCCAGAGCAGTTAAATAGCAAATCCATTTCGCTTTACACTAATTTATCGGAAATGATCTCCAAATTAGGCTTTAAGTTGGTGGCTGAAGGGGTTGAAACTGCTGATGAAGAAAAGCTGGTAAAACAGTCGCATATAGATTGTGTGCAAGGCTTTCTATATTTTAAAGCCATGCCAGTAGAAGAAGCAATCTACATATACATGACTAAGGGTAAGGATAAAACGCTCAAAGAAGAAAGTGCTCAGACGTAACCTAGCTGCAGTGCAGTTTTTAGCCTGTTAAAGTAATTAGCTTACTAGGTACACTCTCAAGTTTTAGCTATTACGTTTGAATTTGTAAATAATTAAAAGTATTTCTAAGTGAAATAATTATTTAAGAAATAAATATCAAAATTATGCTCCTCTAAAACAACACTTAAAGGAGTATTAAATGTTTATTCGCTCTACTATGTTGCTCGCTGGTTTGTCATTCACAACATTTGCAGCACAAGAAAATATACCTCTCCCCCCTAATTATTCAGGACCTGAAAGTATCTGTGGCACTACAGATGATTCGCAAGATGTAGAAAGGTACAACGGCATGCTAGGGCCATCTATTGCCTTTGTTGACAGTCATGAAGGACCTGTAGGACAAGTTCAATGGAACACAAACTTGAGGCAGGTTTTTAATAACCCAGGGAATGTGAATGGAGTTCGATGGTGCACAGGTACACTAATAGCTGATAACTTATTCTTAACCGCGGGTCACTGTTTTGATGTGCATGATAATGATGGTCGAAATTGGGATTTCCCTCTTGTTAATGGAACAAATCAAGAAATTACGCCTCAGCAAGCTGCGACAAACATGCATATCAACATGAACTTTCAACGAGATGCCAACGGAAACCTTCGCGCAGGTACAAGCTTTGCCATTCAGCAAATGATCGAGTATCGCCACAATGGCATAGATTACGCGATTTTGCAGTTGGCGGGTAACCCCGGAAGGCAGTTTGGTGTCCAAGCTGTGTCGGCAGAAATCCCTCAGCGTGGAGAACTGCTCACGATGATTCAACATCCGGCTGGAAATCCAAAAGTTATAGAGGCTGGCAATTATGATGGTGTTGAGGCGACTGGCCCACTTCGAGGTTATATGAGGTACACAGACTTAGATACACGAGGTGGGAGTTCGGGCTCAGGCGTACTGAATCAAGACGGCGAATTAATCGGGGTTCATACAAATGCGGGGTGCACGCAAAATGGGGGGGCGAATCGCGGCGTATTGATTAATGATATTTTGCCTCATTCAAATGCACTGAACAGCTTACAAACTCCGACTGCTAGAGATGACTTTTTCAACAGTTGGGTGTATGAATGTCGTATGAGAAATACATTTACAATTCGTCCGCTAAATAATGACGCAGGTGCAGAACTACAAATCTTGTCAGCGAGGGCCGTTAGTTCAGGGACATATTCAACCGTCGATAAATTGGAAATTGTAGGTCAGACAATTAAAGTGACGGGTAAACTTTGCGATTTCCGTATTAATTACACAATTGGCAATCGTTGGGGCCTGAACTGCTTTAATTAA
>NZ_AUYB01000101.1 GCF_001625655.1 Pseudoalteromonas luteoviolacea DSM 6061
ATGTTTGTGACCCGTCCTAAAAAGCGTTGAAGTTATACAGGGACTTTGCTTTTAATTCTGCTTTGTGTGTTCCCTTCCTAGCATACCTGTTCTGCACTGATTCATTTTGTCTGGCAGTTTTTTTCTTCTTTCTCATGTATTATTGCATTTTTTAAATTTAAATGGTTTCGGACTATGAAACGTTTACTTGTTGCTGCACTTTTTACAATTCCATTTGCTGGCTTAGCCAGTGAGTATCGAGGCACGGTTAAACATGTTGTGTGTCATGTGGAAACTGTTTCCCCCGTTTGTCAAGTAATGCTAAATGGCACGCCTAACGCTGAAACGTGTGCTAAAGATAGTAGCTGGAAATATACCTTCGATGGGACTACGCCAGAAGGGAAAAATATACTTTCTATATTAATGGCCGCACAAATGAGTGGTAAAACAGTGGGCATAAGAGGTTTGGATAAGTGCACATTAGCAACAGGATCAGAAGATCTGAGGCACGTTTATATCGAGACGCCGATGTAGTTTATGAGTGAAGGTTATATTACCTCTGCATAGAGGTAATATACTTCGCGTTAGTGAAACCCTTCTTGGATATTTTCTGTGGTCTTAGCACTGGCGAGTATTGAGTTTAACCCCCAAATTACAACACATAATCCAAGCATAAAATAAAGCACGTTTAGTGTTTTTCCCCGTATTAAGCCTACTTTCAACTCAGTTGCTAGTCCGTGAATTTGTCATGATAGGACGTATTCATACTAGGAGAGTAAACATGGCTACATCACTGACGCTAGAGTTGTTGGCTGAAATAGTGCCGCAAGCAAAAGCAGACAACATTGATAAATATTTAACCGCTCTGAATGAGGTACTACCTCAATTTGATATCAACACATCACTGAGAATAGCGCATTTTTTGGCGCAAATAGCCCATGAAAGCGGCTATTTTAGAGCTAGTAGTGAAAATTTGAATTATAGCGACCAGGCACTCAGGGCTGTGTTTGGCAAATATTTCCCTGACGACGACAGTGCAAAAGCTTACGCTCGCCAACCTGAAAAAATAGCCAATCGTGTCTATGCGGACCGTATGGGTAATGGTAATGAAGCTTCGGGAGATGGTTGGAAATACCGTGGCAGAGGGCTGATTCAGTTAACCGGAAAGGACAATTACATGCGCTGTGGCGAGGCACTGGGATTAGACTTAATCAGCGATCCTGACGTGGTGAGTACAGATGCTAAGGTAGCGATTCAAAGTGCATGTCACTACTGGAAAAGCTGTAACCTCAATATGTTGGCAGATGAAGATGAGCTGGTCAAAATCACTAAACGCATTAATGGTGGCACCAATGGCTTGGATGATCGCGCGGCGTTATTAAATCGAGCAAAGCAATTTCTAGATATCGCATAAGGAAAGCACATGGACGCAATTAGTAAAATGTCTCTTATTGAGTTAAGTAGCCACTTCAAAGTTTTGAAAGGCGCCGATGTATGTTGGCCACGTATTGAAAAAATGATTTCGGATACCGCAAATAGCTGGCATCAAAGTGGCAAAGCGCCCAATGAACTATCAGTGATGCATATTTGGTGGCACACCTGTTTTGAATTGCTGGCACCACATCAAGTGCAGATTTCGGCGATCAATTATGAAGATGAGTACATTGAAATAAAAAACATCGGTCCAGCGATTATTGACTTGAGCGGTTGGAAAATAGATGCCGGAGATGAGCACCAGACTTTTACATTTGCAAAAGATACTTTGGTCTATCCACATGAAACACTGCGTATCGATACCTATCCGGGTCATACGCTTAGCTTTAATAGCAAGCGACCAATATGGAACAACCAAGGTGATAAAGGGAGTTTGTACGATAGTGACGGCGCACTTATTAGCACTTGGATATATGGTAATGCAGCTCATCAGCACCTCGAAATTAGTCAAGTTAACTTTGATGGCCTAGAGGCGAAGAAAGAAGGTGATGAATATGTTGAGATCGCCAACTTAAGTCACTCGATAGCTGATATTTCGCTGTGGCAAATCCGTGGTAATAAAGGGCAACATTTTGAATTTCCTCACGGGGCAACTATCAAACCACAGGGCGTGATACGCGTGTATACCAACCAATATCACCCAAGTACTGGTGGCTATAATTTCGAAAGTCAGCGTGCACTGTGGTCTAACGAAGGTGGTGAAGCGGCGTTATATGATAATCAAAATGTGTCTATCAGTGCATATCAATGGTGAAAAGAAGGGGGCAATGCCCCCAGTAAACTCATGATAAATAAAAAGCAATCTAACTCAATTGAGGTATCCGCTGACATTGCACAAGTAATTCAAGAGGGGCAGCAGCTGGTATCCTATATGGCAAAGCACGGGCAAGTTAGTTTGGACCCAGAATTGGCAGAGGTCATGATTAATGCCAAGTATAAGCTTCAAAAAAAGCAATGGAGTGCCCAAGACGAACGTGATGTACTGCACAGTTATGACCAGCTTGCTAAAGCAGTGGCACCGGTTTCTATGGAAAGTATTCAAGCTATTTCACGCCTTGATGTTGATAAGCCGAGTCAAGCTGAGCGTGCCGTCGCTTGGTATAGGCGCTATACCCTAGTGGCATTAGTGTGCTTACTATTAGTACAAGTTTACTATTTATTTGGTCACTCTTTGGCACATGACCTTAAGGTCTTGTATGAGAGTCGTAACGAATGGCAGGTAAAAGTCTCAAAAGCCAGTGTGGATAGTGCCGAGTACGTACAAATACAGCAAAGTTATGAAGAGGTTGGGCAAAGACTCGATGCTAACTACAACTTGCTCAAGGTCTGGAATCGAGTGTGGTTGTTTGGACTCACATTTAACAGTGATATTCCACCATATAGTCAGGAGAAGCTGGCTGTTGAGCAGCGCCGTTTGGAAAGAGAGCAGGCCAATGCAAATGAATTGGATAACTTGCATTTGTCGCAAACGAGACTCAAAGCTCGGCTACAACTATTTGAAAACATGTTGTTTGCTCAGTCTGTGTTAGAGGTACTTCAAGGCTATATTCTTCCTTTGTTGTACGGATTGTTGGGGGCATTTATCTTTGTACTGCGGGATTTACTAAAAGAAATAAAAGCCATCACATTTACCTCTGACAGTGAGATCCGATACCGCTTAAGACTGACGCTTGGGGCGCTCGGCGGTATGATCATTGGCTGGTTTTTAAATCCTCAGGAGTTATCTGGATTGGCCTCACTATCACCAATGGCGTTGGCATTTTTGATGGGATATAACGTCGATGTACTGTTTGCGATTATGGATCAAATCATTGATAAATTACGTGATGCACTGGCCAATGGCTCCGCCGCGCAAGCGCAACCAGAGCGTCGTAAAGTTGAATAACTTAGCTGGAATATTAAGTAAATAACAAGATATTCCAGTTAAATGTGCCGATTATCTTCTTGTTCATTTGAGTACTTTAGGTAAATCAATTTCATAGGAGAAAATCATGGAAGCCCAGCAGGAAACTGTTATAAAACCAAAACAAGCTGAGCATGAATTTGCGGCTGTCTTAGCGCAATGTAAGGCGATGGCTGAATTTTCATTTCATAAAGGCATCAAAGTTCCCGAATCTATCATGGTCAAGCTAGATGCAATGACAGCAGAGGGAATAAATAAGCTAGAAGTGAAAGCACTCACGCAGGTTCATAACCGCCTTACGGAACTTGTTGCCCCAGCAAAACCAGAGACGATTTGGCTAATGTCGGAGGAAACAAAAAAAGGCAGTTGGCTGCTATTCCTTGGTAGAGTACCACTGATCCGAAAAATGATGGTCGTGGCCATTACATCTTTGGTCGTACTGATTGCTCTGAGTTTGTCGAGTTACATTAACAACGAAAATATGGTTGCCAGTATGTTTGATATGGAGGGGACTCGTTTACTCTATGTGCAGGCTATCTTGTTGGCATCTGCGGCCATTGGGGCATCTTTTGCTGCGTTATTTAAGGCCAACAGCTATGTGACTGCTGGTGTGTATGACCCCAAGTTTGAAAGTTCTTATTGGGTGCGTTTTGTGGTTGGGTTGATTGCGGGCATTATTCTCACCCAGCTGATCCCTGTGAATTTGGATGCGGTGGCCAATGCTGCCAGCAGTGAAACGGGTGGCGCACCGGTTAGTCACGCTGCGCTCAGGATCACCATGGCGTTGGTGGGTGGATTTTCTGCTAATTTGGTATACAAAATTCTAGACCGCATTGTTGAAACCGTTCAATCGTTTATTTCTCCTAATATTCCTGAAGATCCACAGACACTTAAGCAAAACCTCGAAAATCATTTTCGAAAACAGGAGTTGGATCAAATTACGTTGTGGAGTCAGGGCATTGTGGCAATTCAAAGTAAGCTGGCTTTAGAACCAAATATGCCGGTTTCGAAAATTCAGCAAATGCTCGCTGACTACCTCAAAGAAGTCATGAATGCCCATGAGGAGAAATGAGATGATTAAATCTTGGCTGAAGTTACTGGTGATATTGGCTACTTTGTTGATTTTAACTACGCAAGTCGGGTGTTCACTACATTTGATATCTGAGTATGACCGAGCGTCACAGCGAAATATGCTGAGTCTGATGAAGAAGATCGATGGCTTTTACTTACATATGTCCAATGTCGCGCCTGATAAGCGTCAGTTTTCACACTATGTAAGTGGCTACACCAATATTGAAGTAGAAATTAATGCCTTACTGCAAAGACAAAAGGTACGTGAACTCAACGAGCTAACAGTAAAGCAGGTGGAGATTTTATTGGAGCTGTGGCAGCAAGGAAGGTTGGCGCACAAAAGTAAAGATAGTATTTCGGATTTCATTATCAAGCGTCGCCGATCTGAGTATCAGCGGGTGATGTTAGCAATGATCCGAGGCGAAGAAAGTAAAGCACAATAGGAGAGAAATGATGGAATTCGATATTGCAAAAACACTGCAAAATGTCAGTGGTCAAGTCATGAGTGAAATGGGGGAAGTAGGCAATACGTTTGCCGGTGAACTAGGTAAGGCTTTCGCAGATAAGGAGCAAAGTTTGACAGAGCTAAGCACGGCTTACTTGCAGGGTGAACTAAACGAAGATGAATTAAAGCAAGAGCTAGAAAGAGAGCAAAAAGTCATAGAAGCGCAACTTATAACACTTGAAATCGCTGCAAAAGCAGCGATACAAAAAGCTGTAAACGGCGTAATGAATGGACTAACAGCCACCTTGAAAAGTGCATTGTAATTTCCACTTTTTGTCAAAAGGTGCAAGGATGCACCTTCTTTTTTTCGCCTTCATTTATCCTCATATCACCCGATTGGTGTACTGAAAAGCACGTTATGCTCACCCTATTTAATCAGGGAGAATAGGAATGAGTCGAGCGAAAAAGCGCATTCGTTGGCGGCGGGTACGTATTTTAAAGCCATATAATTATTACTTTCATGCTGGGGCGAAGGCGCATTTACCTCAACCTGTTTCTCAGCCAGAGACATCGGCTGGTTCAAGAATTAATGAGTCACATGCAGGCCTAGAAAGGTCAGATAAGGTTGATAAACCAGCTGTTGCGCAAGCCTCTGTATCCCAAAGTGAACTAGGTAATGACAAATCCCAAGATGAGTCAACCGAACTTTTGCCAAACAACATTGAAGAGGCGGCAAGAGAAGAGGCTATTGAACCACCAATAGCGGTCTTTGAACCAGGACAAAACCCTTATATTTATTATCTCCAACAAGTGCCAGTGATGTTGACTAGTTTGCCTCAAGAAGTGGCCATCCCTGCTTTGTCCAATACAGAGGAGAGCACTGAGTTGGTAAAGGTCGAACACAAAGATGTGAACGATTCTGAGCAATGTGAAATTAGGCACGATAACACCCAAAACTTTCATGCTGCCCAATACGGTGAGACGCAAGAGTCTTATGAAAGAGCGCAGTTATTCTGGCCAACTCCAAAGTGGAACAGAGTTCATGCCAAAAATCAGCGTCAGGGGGTGAAGTCTCCTCAAGCAGCTGATCTTCCAGTTCGGTTTGGAGGTCATGTGCTGCATCACCGCTATTATAGTGAGTTCGTTACAGCGGTAGATAAGCAGCTAAGGAAATATGCAGACAACGTGATGTCATTGGCCTTGTACATGCACGCGCCATATGACCTATCAGTTTGGCTTACACAATTGCCATTGGGGCATCTTAACCGACTGCTCAATGGGCAGACAAATCAGAGTGTGAGTAAAATGACAGTTGAACATTTGATCGCGGCGTGCATCAGTCATGGAGCCAACAGCTTGGTCAATGAAGCACATTTTGCGGAAAACTTGTTAGCGCATATGCACTGTACGGAGCGGCACGAATTTCATGGTACTCCAGAGCAATTTATGGGGTGGTTGCTTACGCGACAAGCACAACCTGAATGGATATTGCTGAAGCAGTTTTCAAGGCCGCTTTTGTGTGAGCCATTGTCGCGATTGGTCAGGTCAGCTCCTTGGTCTATGTCAGCACATGTTGAGCATATTTTAGATTGGCATCAACCCTTTGAAATTACCATGTTTACTCTGCCAGAAAGTGTAGGGGCGTGCCTTGCCGAACAAATTGGCTTGCATAAAAAGCGGTGGCAGTCTTATCTAACTATGCCATTGTTAGAGTTCATGTATTCACAGCAGTCTTTGCCAAGATCCCCCAATTTTTCTAGTGCCTTTCTCAATAGGATAGATGCATCAACATAACCACAACTACGGAGCAGAATGGTATGACCAACCTGGTATTTCGTTCAGGCATTGCAAGTGATGGGCGTAAAATTGCGCTGATATCAGATCAATTGGATGTCGAGGAAAAGTTCGATAACGGCTATAAAATCGCATACAAAGACAAAGACGGCAAAGATACACCAGAGCTACTGGCTAAATGGAAAGAAGCCTTTACTGTGCACTCGAGAGAATTTGGCATGTTGCCCTGTGGCGATGAAGTTCCTGCAGCTGTGCAGCAGGGTTTTAACACCATGGTCTCTAGCTTACTAAAAGGGATTGATATTCTTTTTTGTGATTACAACTTAGGTATTGAGGGTGATTTACCCATGTGTAATGACATTATGGATTTGCATCGCTCAACAGACTTTGTGCTTTTTTCTTGTGATTCTTTGGTCGGTGGAGACCCAAAGGTACAGCCTCATACAGTTGCCTATAGTGCACCAAGGTATGAGCAAGGACAGCAGATAGCTCAGCAGCACAGAATTTACTGCAAAACAGAAGCTTCTGCTTTTTGTCAGGCGATAAACGCCATCGTTACGCAACGCGCTAAAGACAATATGAATGGAGGTCATATCCGTGATGATATTGACAGCTATATCGGAGAGGCCCCGATAGACAAAGAAGCGGCCGACCAAATACTGAATCGATTTGTCGAAACGCTTCATAGTGAAGGCAATCAAACACCCGCGCTTACTCATCAAGTTACAGAGTAATGAGCGAGGATTGACCCCTTTTTCGGCCTTGCAAATGTAGGACCGAAAAGGGGAGGTTACAGGTAAAAGGAGTGCCTTCATGGATCCGTATTTTCACTATTATGGTACCTATTTGGCAGCACTTACAATGGGAGTGCAACCGCATGCGGCGCAGGAACTGGCCTATTACACGTACTGTGCGGCAGACCAAACCGCAGGCAATGTGCCGAGTCCCTTGTTTTACGAAGATTATCGGTTTAATCCGGTGCTTACAGCAGACGGACAGAGTGAATTAGGTAAATACTGTTGTAATTTGGCGTTTCAATCTTTGCCAGCATTTTGTGATGCTGGTACAGATGAGACTGAAGTGGCTGTCGCTCGACCAATGCCACTTTCTAAACAGCAATTGAACAGCCACAAACCCAAGGTTGTATGCCAAGGGAATACAGTGACGCGATGCTATTACAACCCACTTACCGATATTGATTGGCAGCATGGCGGTGAATTTAAGCGCCATTTTAGTGAGCGCTTACAAAAGAAGGCTTACTTTCATAGTGCTGAGCTTTCTCACGCAATGACGGGAGAAAATGACAGCGAGTTCAAAGCTGCAGAAAATAAGGGCGATGAGAGTGCCATGTTATTTTCGCCGTCAACACCGGACGAGCCGCTTGAACTGCCTACACAGCTGCTATGTAGCGTTGACAGCGCATTTGCGAGAAAAATGCTCAATGATGTAATTTATAAAAGTCATTATGACAATCAAACTAAAGGTATTTCATGGCCGTTGTTTGGTTGTCGCCTATACGTGTATCAAAACACGTGGCAAGGGGAAGGCGACATAGCTAAAGCACACATATCTGCATTTATTGCCACTTGCTATGCGATACAAAGTTGGGTTAAGCGTATTCCTCTCAAGCACTGTGGCTATTGGGTGCAAGGTATGATGCCCTCGTCGGTTAGGCAGGCGGTCGCACAACTTGAATGTCTTTTGTACAGTCACCATGGCTATGAAGATTACCGTGGTATTGGGGATGATTGGGCGCGATTAATTGCACAGCATATGCCTCAAGGAGAAGCTCCCCACCTATACGGAATAGCACTTCGTCCAGCTCACCTCTATGAACAAGCGTTGATTTCAGGAGCTGTCCGTAGTGGTGAATACATAACAGATCTTACTGGCTTTAAACGCTCTGCATGGTTCAAGTATAACAAAGCTGCCGAGTATCACTGTGATTGGCTTGCAAGACAGCTTTGTCACTACGAGCTCAGTGCATTCAATACGCGCCAAACTCTAGGAAATTTGGATATGTGGCGGTAGCTGCTCGCGAAATTGATAGCTTCAATACAAGGAGAAGACGATGCGACTTTTAGATTTGATTTTAATTGTGTGGCTAATTGTATTAACGTTATATGCGCTTAATCCAAGCTTTCGGGCATTGGTAGAATTATGGTTATAACGCCTTCACCATTGCTACAATTTGCCGGTGCTGGGGTCACAGATATAGCGATGCGATGCAATTTGTGGCCACTGTCTATTTCTAAACTTAAAGCTCAGGATGCCAAGAGCATACACCAGCGCATGTCATTGCAAACATGCCAAAACTTGGGTATTGCACAAATAAAGTCTGTGGCGCAGGCAAAGTATTTTATCGCGGGCTCCGGCGCCACGCAGCAGCAACGTTTTGCGATTAGACATAACAATTTGGGTTTGCTTGGTGGAATGGCTTACAATCGATTATCCAAGTCGAGTGTGAGTGATATAGCTGAAATCAGTTACTGGCTGGCCGAGCCATATCGTGGTCGCGGCGTGATGAAGTGGGCGTTGCAAAGTATGCTAATACGACTAAAGGCCCTCGGTGTTAGTCAGGTTTTGGCTCATGTCTATGCTCACAATCAAGCATCTCGAGGCCTGCTTAAACGGTTGGGGTTTACACTGTGTGCAGGGTTATCGAGTGATATTGTCTGCTATCAGGCTAAATTAACCTAAACTCGCTAAGATAGGCAGTCACTAAAAAGTCACTGCCTCAGCACGCTTACAGGCTACGCCCACACCAAACTATACGTCCAGCTACTCCGTGTTGCTCTGCATTATCTGAGGTGATTTGCCAGCTAGGGTAATCGTCATTGTCACTGATCACGGCGATGTGATCCGACTTTTGCTGCAGACGTTTTGCCATTAACCCATCTTGTGTTTGAATGATGTAAACGCCTGACTTAGAAGGTTGTTGCTGGCTCATATCGACCAATACCATATCACCGTGTTGCAATGTTGGTAGCATGGAGTCTCCGCGTACAGACACAAAGGCCAAACGTTCGCTGTGTACACCAAGTTGAGATTGTAGCCAGCGTTTGTTTAGAGCAAATTGCTCGGTTATGTCTTCTGCACCATTGACAGCCCCGAAACCTGCACTGGCCTCCACATCTAATTTGGGCACCACCAATAAGTCATCTTGGCTATGTTGGCGATGTGGCTCTGATGCCTGTACACCAGTAAGTAACCAATTTAAATCAATGGCAAATAAACCATACAAATGCTCTAGGTATGTCATTGATGGCCTACCAAGGCCTTGGCAAATACGATAGATATGAGAGGGGGACTTACCCGTTAACTCGGCAAACTGGCGCTTGTTACCGCCGGCAAATTGCTCAACGAGGGTGATAAAACGACGGGAAAATGCGGTACTCATAAACGTGCTCTCGGCTTCAAAAATGGCAAAAACGCAAGAGTACGCGTGCAGTGATGGACTGTACAGCAAAAATAATACAAGTGACTAATTTTGCATCACTACATTATAAACAACAGTGCTTGTTACAGTGAAAGTAAGGCACACAGCATAGAGTGAAATGGCAGCCTGTATATCAATGACACTGGCAAAATGACGATGTAAACCAAGCGTGTTTAATTTTTGTTTTTATACAAATCTAAATCTAATTGGCTTTCGTATTAAGTTAAGTACAATTGCGCACATCTTATATTGAAACGAATTCGGTTATGCAAATTGACTTCTCACCTGTGCATCAGGTTTTTTCTCAGCTAAGTGTGCTTCCAAATGAAGTAAGGCGCCTCTTTCATGGTCGTGGCCGTTGCTATCCTTCCTTAGAACACTTAACTATCGACTGGTTATCAGGGCAGATAATGTGTTCGGTGTTTAAAGAACAAGACGAGAAGTGGTTAGATGCACTGAGAGGCTGTATGCATGATTTAATGCAAACGCAACTAGGACAAGATTTTGTTCAATGTATTTTTATTCAGCATCGATATCGCCATGAAAATCAAGTTGAAACTTTATTTGGTACGCTTGAAGAACAAATTGTTGTAGAAGAAAATGCGCTGAGATTTGAGTTGTCACTGGGTAAAAAACAAAACAGTGGGCTGTTTTTGGATATGCGTAATGGCCGCGATTGGGTCAAACATCATAGCCAAGATAAAAAAGTGTTGAACCTCTTTGCCTATACTTGTGGGTTTTCTGTTGCCGCGATTGCTGGTGGTGCGCAAAAAGTTGTTAATTTGGATATGGCTAAAGCGGCATTGAAGCAAGGCCGTCGAAATCACCTGTTGAATCAGCACAGCCTGGAGGCGATTTCATTTTTAGGGCATGACTTGTTCAAATCTTGGGGTAAGTTGAGAAAGATGGGACCATATGATCTGATTGTCATCGATCCGCCCACGTTTCAAAAAGGCAGCTTTGCATTGACTAAAGATTACCAACGAATATTGCGTCGCTTGCCAGAATTATTGAGCCCCAGTGCACAGGTACTTGCTTGTGTGAACGACCCGGCTTTACAAAGCCAGTTTTTGATTGATGAGATGCACCGAGAGGCGCCGTCGGTCAAGTATGTTGAGCGCTTGGCTAACCCCCCAGAATTTACAGATATTGACCCTGAAGGCGGATTAAAGTGTTTGGTATTTAAGAATCAAGCCTAAATACCGAATCTAAGTGATTGAATGTGAACTAGTGAGAAATGAATTAACGACTACACTTAAGTAACAGTTAACCCTGACAGTAGGTGCCAGTGCGCATACTTTGTTTAGCTTGTTTCATTCTGCTCGTAGGGTGTAGGCAAGCATTTGCATTGCAGTCAATGCCAGTATCCACCACTTCTTCATGTAGTTTGCACGCCAAAGTGGGTGTTGTTGCTGGCTGGCCCCCTTTGACGAGTGTGAATGAGGCCGGCATTGCGCAGGGCCTCGATATTGATATCGCCAGATTGGTCTTTGAGCATGCCAATATGTGTGTTGAATTTGTCCGACTGCCCTCTGCTGCGCGTAGTTTTGCTCAATTAACCAAGGGCGTAGTTGATGTAGTTTTGATGGTCAGTTACACCTTTAAGCGTAAACAGTGGGGCTATTTTTCAATTCCTTATCGCAAAGAGCGGATGCGTCTATTCTCTTTAAAACAGCAAAAGCAACCTGTTATATCTTTAATGTCTTTACTCAGCAGTGGCGCGACAGTCGGCCTCAGTATCGGCTCATATTATGGTGAAGAAGTTAAAACGTTGGCCCGCAATGAACGTTTTACGGGGCAGTTTATCGGTATTTCCACCATTCAAAGACGTATTGAATTACTCAATAAGCAACGTGTTAATTTTATTATTGAAGATGAAATTATTGGCAACTACTTGAGTCACAAATTAAGTGAAAAACCTATATTTGGCTGGGCTTATCCCATTCATGATAATGATGTCCACTTTCTACTGCGCAAGGAAAAGTTTAATGAGTCTCATCGGTTACGAATCAACACCGCCATCGAAACGTTAAGGCCTCGTATCACCGCCATGGTTGAGCGTTATCGACAATTACAAGCGCCAAATGAACATAAGTAGTGCAGATTTGTGCTTTGCACTTGGAGAGGTAACAAAAAAATAGATTGAATTCACCTGATTGGCCGTAACATTCGCCGAGCTTTACTATCGCATCTGTACTTAGAATTATGACTAAAACTATGTTAGATGCGAATGTCGTGGCGAAAATATATCGTAATTGAGCAACCTTCGCAGATTTAGCAAGGAAGTTATTTCAAGGAGTGCTTTGTAATGAGAAACCGATTTTTACAATTGTTTTATGATTTTGCTTTGGAATCTCTACACAATCATAAACGTTTGCGAAATGCCAAAGTTAATGCCCGAATCCGCCAGTTAGAAGTGACTAAATCAAGTGGTTCATTTGATTGGTTACATGCAGTTCTCGTTCTACCGTGCATATTGCTATTTTTTCCCTTCACAGCGCAGTTTATTCTCGATGCGTTTGCTTTACTCGAGCATATACCCACTTGGTATAGGTGGTTGATTAGCCTCATGGTGCTTGCCAATTTTGGTCTTAAATTGTCCGAAAAGTACCGAATTTGAGTATTTTTATAGATATAAAAATCTAGAACAGAGGAGGCTATATGTCAGAGTTAGATAAAACAACGACAGACTCTTCGGAGTCCCACAATGTATCCGATGTGCAATCAACGGAGCAAGATAACTCGATGTTATCGCAGAGCTTTAAGCCTGATTTCGATGCCCAAGAGGCCACACAGAAAGCTGAAGAGCAACGCCAGCCACAAGATATTGTTATGGTTTTAGTTGGGAAGTGGGCTATGCCGACAACCGTTGTTTTGGTATTGATCACATGCCTATCGGGGTATTACTTAAATGTGGAAGCATTTACTCCTGTGGTTGGCATGATCGCGCCAGTGGTTATGGCATTGATTATGGTTATTAAGGAGGCCTCTTTGGGCCAGGAGCAAGACGAATCGTACCAAGATAGAGAGCGAGAGCGCTCAGAAAGGCGACGTCAATTGGAGATTGAAAAAGAGCTCAAGTTGGCACAGTTGGCCTATGAAGAGCGGCGATTTCAGCACGAAATGCAGGAAAAAATACGCCAGTTTGATAAAGGGACAGAAGCCACGCAGGACTTTGTTGCTCTGGCCAAAGATATGAACAGCCAGTTGGCAGAGTTGATGAGAAAAGAAACTGAGTTGGTGGTGGGCGATACTCGTATCAAACTAGCAGATGGCAATACGCAAGTGGCACAAGAAAATGAGAAGTGAACGATAGAGTCGGTGCTGATTGTGCTTTATAAAGTTGACCTTATTAAAACTGTATTAATAAAAACGCATACATTCATTTATTGTGAAGTTTTTAGATTAGGGCTAGTTATAAATGAGAATACCACTAACCCTATCTAGTAAGCTTAAATGTTAACTCACTTTTTCCACACGCTTATCAGCGTAATAACCACGTAATGCATCAATCGTGAGTGAGCATATTGCCATGACAGAAAGCAATGTAAGTACCCACTTTGAGGGCTCAAAAGCATTATATATAAACATGGGGTTATATTCAGTCAATTTTCTTATGCCTCTTTCTATCAAAGATGCAATATTTATAAAAATTGACATCGACAATATAAGGATATACATAATTTCATTTGAAGTTAACTTGAATTCTCGAGCGCATTTTCTAGAAAAACTACTAATTATCCATATGTTATTATTAGAAAGGTTGTTTGTTATCTGAAATCTAAAAAGAATGGCAAGTAGTAAAGCCAGATCCTGTAAACTGATTATAATATAAAACCAACTGCCAGTAGTTAAGGACCAAGGATATACAATAACATCCAAGGTTCTAGCGATTAAGATGCATGAAACGATCCACCTAACTGTAGGGCTTTTACCGCTAGCTATAACCGAAAATAATAGTAAAACCCAAATTGTACTGTTAATTAGGTGGTTTATATCAACTGGGAAGTTAGAGACTATATCCATATTTTTCCAATATTTTATTAGTTATTTATTTTTTCTCTGATCGGGAATGGGAACTCTCGATGAGGCACTAGTTGGATCTATCTGACCACCACCTCCCGCAACTCCACCAGAACCAGAAATCATTCGTAGTTTGGAACCCTTTAACAACATAAAGGTTTTACTTAGATTCATTTTTCCCATTATCTATCCTGTTATTGATGTGTTGAAGGTAGCAGTGTAGCAAATAAAATTTCAACTTAAGTAACCCTTTCAATCAGAAGGTTTTGAACTTCCAAGTAAGTTTATCTTATCAACTTTAGGCTTTCTTTGAGGTAGGAGAGATTTTGGATTCAACCCACAGATAATATACATTTTAATTAACAGGCTTGTGTCTGGGGATGTTTCTCCACTCTCCCAGTTATATATCGTCTGTTTCGATACGCCCATCTTTTTCGCAAAACTGCTTACACTGTAGTTTCCAGCAAATCTGATTTGCTGGACTAATTTCTTTGATTCGAGAGTCAATGCGCTATCCCTGAGTTATCCTCGCCTAATACTGTTAATTGTAATGTCAACTTTTGGTTACATTAATTTCACTTTTATTTTATGAAAAAAAGTACGATTGTCAAACCTATTTGACTAACAAGTATGTACGATGGCGCAGCGATTATTCTTAGGTGCTCATGAAACCGATTTTGAGAACCAAGGAGTGTGCAAGTGAGTTAAATATATAGGAGGTATATATGAAGAATAATGCTATTAGACGGAAAAATAAAGTATTTAGTCTTATGCTCGAAGTGCAGAGAAACTTACGTCATACGAGAAAGAAAAATAACCTTACGCAATCTCAACTTGGAGCAAAACTCAATGTAGATCAAGCAACTATTAGTAATTTCGAAAATGGAAAAACCATAATGACGATTGCTCAATTATATGAGATGTATCTTTTATTTGGTAGTGACTTTTGCTGTCCAAATATTAGTTACTTTGAAAGTGAAGAGATGCCCGAATTCAACTCCGAACTGCGACACTCGTTAATATCAAGCAGCCATACCCTGTTCTTTAAAAATAATGGCTGGTTGCTTGAACCCTAAACACTTTCTAGGACGGTAGTTAATCCTTGATTGAGCAAACTTAATATCTCCATCTGTTACCTGTCTTAAATCCGACCCTTTTTTAATATACTGCCTCAATAGGCCATTGGCATTTTCGTTTGCGCCTCGCTCCCAAGAACTATATGGATGTGCAAAGTAAATCTTAGTATCTAATGCAATGCCAATTTGTTCATGCCCCGCGAACTCTCTACCATTATCTGCGGTAATTGTGTGTACGTACTCTTTAAATGGCATAAGCATCTCTATCGTCGCTTTTGTCACTGCATCAGCAGATTTTGATGACACTTTCTTCGCTAAATAAAACCGACTTTTTCGCTCTAAGATGGTCACTATCGCGCCTGTACCATGTTTACCTAATACCGTATCGATTTCCCAATCTCCAAACCGTTCTCGGCGTTC
>NZ_AUYB01000102.1 GCF_001625655.1 Pseudoalteromonas luteoviolacea DSM 6061
TGATTTAGTTGCGCAGAACATTTTGAGCCAATCACATCCAAGAGAATATGAAAGTGAAATACAATTAAGCAAAGGAGAAAGACCCGCTGCTTTTGCCGCTTGGCCAATGCGGTCAAAAAGGTTGCAAAAGTCAGACATGCAAAAATTGAGTGCCCAAGATAGTGATGATAAGTAAGGTAAAAGTTCGTTTTATTTGTAATGACATCCACAATCAATCCAATGCCATCTAAATCTGGTAAGGCCCCGGATAAAGTCACCAGAATCCTTTCTCTTCTATGTTTAATAAGTTCAGCCGAAGCTAACCAACTAAATAATACAAGTGCGCCAGGCGACATAGTTAATTCCGATTTAGGTTAAAATATCATGGCAGATAATCATAAGCCATTCTTTGCATTGGAATTATACATATCCAACTCTGAATACAAACTAAACCTATTGTACCCACTTAGATTGGTGAGGCTTTTCTTGAAGTCTATGAAAAAATACTCAGCTCAAGCTTTACTGGTTCCCCCAACCAATATGCAAACTCCGTATGGTCTTGGTAATCATTCCCCGTTAGCGCATGTACAAGTACAGTTAAGTTTTTCCGTTTGTTATCAAGCCAGGGAATAACGTGTTCAAAATCTTTTGACTGAAATGCAATTTGAAAACTCCAGTGCGGGTGAGGTCCAACACACTTCTCATGAAATGTACCAATTTTCAAATCAAAATTGTCCAAGATTTCTTGGTATATATTTTTTGCTAAAGCACGAGAAGATGCATCAAAATATACATGTGCATGATAGTCAGTGTATTTATTCACTGGGGTTTTATTTTCAAGCATTTGAGTCTTCCTTAAAAGTATAAAACTTCAATCTCACCTTTACTATTTTTCGACACCTGATTCCTTTAGCAAAGCACTTTACGTACGGATGGCATAATTCTTCTACTTACGGGTACTTCATCCCCCGTAGAAAGTTTAAGTATTCCTCCACCTGATGATGCACCTTCTAAAGATTGGATAAAACGCGTATTGACTAAATATGAACGGTGTACCCGCAAAAATACAGAAGGCAACATTTCTTCCAATGAACTTAAGCTTTCGTTATGCAATACACTTCGGTGATCTGACAAAACCAATTCAACGTAATCCCTAGCGCCTTTACAGAAGCATATTTGATCTGAATTTACCCATTCGATTTTACCTGCTTGATTGAGTTTCAGTTTCGTCGGCTTTTTAATTTCCTGAATCTCATCCAAAGCTAATTGTAAATGCTGAGCTCGAGATTGCTCAATAATACGCTGTGCCTTTTCCTTCCTATAGTCACTTGCCTGCACCGCTAAAAAGAAAATAAACAACGCAGCAATAAAATAATAGAAATACACATCTAGAAACTGATTAGGCCTTAATGTCAGGGCAAGCGAAAACATTATTAAGGCCACACCATAAGTTTTCGCCGTTTTGTATTTACGCAATATCGCATTTGCTATCAAAAGCACACTAAAAGCCGCTGGTACCTGAATAGCGACAGTGGTTTTTTCTTCCATCGTGGTTGCAGTATAGGTAGCCACAGCCGTTACACACATGGCTAACCATACAATCGCAAAATTCCATTTATTCAAAAATTTATTTGCTATATAGAGTAACAAACACCCACCGCTACAAGCTCCCAAAAGCAAAATAGCAAGGACTCTTATTTCATGAAACGGGTAGTGATATGCAAATAAACCTCGCGAAACTTCTATCGCGAGTTGTGCCAAAACAAAAAAAGAAAAGATTGTTAACAATGCCGGTTGCCCTGCCCCCTCTCTCAATACCAGTAAATACGCAGAATACAAGAGCCCAATAAGTAAAATACCAAATGGGATAAACGTAGGAAGGTAATGACGAAGTACCATATTTTGAGGTGACGCATAATCGGTTATTATCAAACGTTGAATCATTTGCTCAAAGCCTAAAACGTTGTGATGTGAAGACAGCTTGATAGCCAACTCATTTTGAGATGCCTTGAGTATATTTTCGGGTAAATATACAACCGTATCCATTATACCCGATTCTTCAGACTCAATGCTGTCAGCTGGCAGTCCGTTACGCCCAATTAACTCCCCATTCAAGTAAAATTCAGCAGAGGCCTTGGCCGACATGAATAAGCCAAGCGGTTTTCTAGGGCCCCTTTCTTGCTCAAATTTTACGCCTAAATCAAACGATGCGATTACCCAAACTAATCTGGCCTTCGAGTCAACGTCATCTATTGTCTTAATTTGGCAGTCTTGACGAGAAGAATGAGGCACTCCTACCGATTCCATATCAGCTCCACACACCTTAACTTTATGAATTTGAAACTTATTAATTCCTTCTGCGCTAAGGCTTAGTGAAGTTAAAAGCAGCCCCAAAGCGCAAAATAGATAACCAATGTGCGCCTTAACGATATGGTGTTCGAATAATTTAGCTTTGCATAGCACTTCTTGAGATTGTCGTGCCACTTGCAGAAGATATTCTACCGCTTGCATATAAGTACTAGAAAAATAATGAGAAATCGTTAGTGTCCTTGAAATATTGTAGCTAGCGTTTAAAAGGTCAATTTTAATGAACTATATCAAAAAATCGGTTTTCACAGGGGTTATTTTTTTACATGCAATCATAGCATCACCTTGCCAAAGTGCAGAATTTGAAGAACAACAGATTGATGCACTGGTTGCCAAAGCGCAAAGCGGTCTCAATGTTCCAGGTATTGCATTGGCCGTAATAAAAGGAGACAAAGTTATTCACGCCAAAGGGTATGGCGTACAATCCATAATTAATAAAAAGCCAATAGACCAAAACTCATTGTTTCAAATTGGTTCAATTACGAAGTCTTTTCTAACAGCAGCGCTGGCAATGTTAGTAGATGAAAATAAGATTAAATGGGATGATAAAGTCATTGACTACCTACCTCAGTTTCAAATGTACGACCCGTGGGTAACACGTGAATTTACAATTAGGGATTTAGTTACACACCGTTCAGGGTTGCCCCTAGGTGCAGGTGACCTGCTACAATGGCCAGATGCAAAGTCGTCACCAGATGAAATCATTGCAGCACTTCGTCACTTAAAACCTGAAAGTTCATTTCGCTCAAGTTATGCATATAACAATTTAATGTACGTTGTCGCTGAAGAAGTTATTCGTGTAATTACCGGTATTCCTTGGGATCAGTACGCTGAAAAAGTAATCCTAAAACCACTCAATATGCGTGGGTGTGTTGCTCACTCAGACCGAATTGTGGCGTCTTCAGAGCGCGCTATACCTCATATGGAAGTTGATGGAGAGCTAAAGACCGCGTTTTTCAAAGAAGGAGATCTCATTCATTGCAGCATTGAAGGAATGGCTCAATGGGCAAAATTGCACTTACTCAAAGGACAGCTTCCTAACGGTAGAACGCTTATTAGCCAAAAACAACATCAAGAAATGTGGCAACCTGTAACTCTACAAAAAGTATCTTACATGGCGAAAACCTACTCCCAAACGCACTTTCAAGCCTATGGTCTGGGTTGGAGACTCATGGATTTCCATGGCCATTTACATGTTTCTCACGGCGGCGCAGTGCAAGGTATGACATCCCACATTGCATTTTTGCCTGAAAAAAATATTGCCGTTGTGGCTTTAACCAACCAGTGGTCAAGAGCCGCACAAGGGTTAACTGCAACAATTCTCGAAAGCTATGTTACTGACAACCCGACAGACTATATTGACCTCTATATCGATGGAAGAAATCGATATAAGTCAAAACAAATTCCCAAACAAGCAACTGCTGAACTACAGAAAAGTAAAAATGACGCTCCCACATTACCACTAGAAAACTATACAGGCCGCTATCATGACGACTGGTATGGTGATGTTTTCGTGGACATACAAAACAACACTCTGACTATTAAATTTTCCAGAAGTAAGGCACTAAATGGCACGCTAGAACATATCCAAGGCAATCGCTTTGTAGCCAAATGGAAAGATCGCACACTTAATGCTGATGCATATGTAAACTTCGAAGTAAATTTTAAAGGCAAGGTTAAAGGTATTAAGATGAAAGCAGTAAGTCGAAGCACCGACTTTTCTTATAACTTTCATGATTTGAATTTAATAAAACGCACAGACTAACGACTTTTTTCAAAAGGAGTACAATGGGCCTGCTCAGGCCCTTTATTTTGTTATAAAAAATAACCCTATCTACTGTGCAAACAATCGACGCTTCAACTCTTTGTTATCTGGGCAAAATAGCTGTAGTGATTGGTTGAATTCAGCTTTGGACAACACGCGACCATGGTGAGAAGATACATATTGCTCTATGTCTAAGCCAAGATGTAGCATCTTTTTATTCAACGTATGGCTACGATAATAAACGTCGCGGCTCGGCCAACTATTCGGAGAATGAAAGCCATGCTCAAAGCTGCTTCCGAACATGTCCTCAGCGAACAGCACCTTCTGTGTTGGCAAATACACAACTAAGTTATGATCAGCATGGCTGCTCGGTATGTCAATTAGTTGAAGATGTCCTAGCTCTATTCGAGTGCCTTCCTGTACCAAAGTATATTCATTAGGTGACAACTGCTGCTCGAAGCTCTCTTGAACGGCATCTAGGTGTTCAGGCAAAAGAAGCAATTGGGCACCGTGGTCCACTACTTCTTTTAAGCCCATTAAGTGATCATCATGATGGTGAGTAACAATAAAATGGGAAACTCGCTTTTTATTGCCTGTAAATTGCTGTAGTTGTGCCACTCTATTTTTCCATGTAAATGTATCGTTGGGCATTTGCCAAGCGCCCATAGATACATACGAATCTCCAATATCAAAAAACAGCGTGAATCCCCAACCTTGTCCAACTAGATATACGCCTGCTGCGATTTGATTCACACTTGGCTCTGCGAATTCAAGAAATGCGTCAGGTGTGTTTGGTTTATAATCTTTTGGTTTCAATACAAAGCTGGATTTGTCCTTCGTTGTCGAAATATCGCGAGACAGAACATGCAAACTCGGACGGGCATCTTTAGTTACTAAGGTCTGTTTTGCCCAAGCGACCCCATCTTGATTACGGGTGTGCTGCATAAAGTCATAACGTGTAGATCTGCCGCCTTTTTTGTTAATCACACGAGACAGAAGCCCTGTGTTCCTGTCAAAAAAGAACGTTTGCGCGACGCCCTTAGTTACTTGAGTGAATACATCATGGACTCTGCCATTGATATACATTTCTGTTTGATTAGTCGAGTTTGCTTTATTCGTAGCCAAAGCTTTTACTACTAAGGTATCAACTCCTTTTTCCATTCCCAACGCAATAGAATCCCAGTTCACACTTGATGACTGTTGGAATGATTGCAAGCAGTGATCGATTTTTACTCCTAAGTTTTTATCAACACGTCTATCTATAACTGTCATATTGTAGTGGCCATAGTTACCAATCAAGCTTTTATCGCCACGTTTAAAGGTTTTAGATTTCGCTTCAAAGTTGATTTTTAACTGTTGGTCATATTCGTGTAGTTGAATAGCATGCAAACCTTCTGCTGCGAAACCACTTTGTCCTTGTGAATAACGAAAAAGCTGCTCTTCGATTATCATCTGTTCTACAGACAATAAAGCCTCAGCACCGTATGCAGCAACCGCTCGTTCAATTATCTTTTCCACTCCCTCAGATGCTTTTAAGTACTGGCAATGCATAGCTAAAACCCCACCAACTAAGTATGGAATGGTTCTTGATACTTTTGAAATAAAAGCTTTTGAATGTATACACATAGTATGACTCCTTAACTTATGCGAATTTAGAGTCAGTACTGTGCTTGAACGGCTAACCAGTACAACAAAGGCGCACTGATGAAATTATGATGAATAACTGATATGCATATTTTACAAAGAGTTACGGTGCACAAAGGCACTCGACATCCTACGCTGATATTCATATACTCGGACTTACTTTGAGCTGTAATTCTATTTTTATGACCTCACCTTCATGCTTTTACATCAACGATTTTCTCATTGACTTGACTCGTTCTGAGGTCATTTACGACAAGACCAGTACTAAGGTCGAGCCGAAAGTATTGCAAGTGCTGTACTTACTTGCCCAACACCCAAATCAAGTTGTAAGCCACCAGCAAATCATGGATCAAGTATGGCACGGTACGGAAGTCGTACCCAACGCACTGCAGCGCTGTATCGCTCGCCTACGAAAAGTCCTCGGAGATGACGCAAAGTCGCCCCACATAATTGCCACACATCCTAAAATAGGCTATCGACTTATGGTGGACGTAAGATGGCAGCAAAATAGTGATAAACAAACCAAACTAGCGGTCGCAATACCTAACTCCATTAACAAGAGGATATGGATTGCTATTATCAGTTTTACTTTATTCTTTGGCATTATGTTCTCAGTAAACATATCGAATGAGCTTAAAATAAAGTCTATCAAGCAATTAACGCATACAGACGCTTTCGAAAGTAACGCAACTTACAGCCCAGATGGGAAATACGTTGTGTTTAATCGCCATGAAAATTCTTGCCAAAGTCATATTTGGGCCAAGCACATGGAAACAGGTATCGAAAGTCGCTTAACTGAACAAGCTGGTTTTTATAGAAATACACGATTCACACCAGATGGTCGTAGTTTGATTTACACTCAACAACGGCATTGCAACCAAGCATCAACGTCCCAGCATGAACCCCACACAGCCAATTGTTGGCAGATTAATATGCTGGATTTAGCCGCGTCATTACATAACCCGCAACCTGCAATTGTGAGGCTTCAGTGTCAAAATGAACAAATTGAACGTCCTATCGCGCTACCCAATCATCAGTATGCGTATTTGAACATCACTCAAAGCCAAACGGGTTTGTTCAGATACAGTGCGACAGCACAAGCTGCTACTGAACTATTCAAGCCATCTGATATGACAATTTATACCTATGACTACGATCACAATCAGTCTCAGTTTATAGTGCTTGGATACAACGACCAATTCCAGCACCTAATAACGATTATTGATAATCAGGGCTCGATAGTTCAGCAAAATACCATACATTTCAATGGCAACTCGGTATTTACGGAGCGGTTTAATATTCACGCTTCAATGTCCAATAATAGCCTTATTGCAGTAAACCAAGGCCAGCTATATCGCCTCAGCTTGAATGGCCAACTTAGTAAGTATGAATCAACTACCAAGGGTATTCTGAGCGCTTACCAACACCCGACAAAGCCGCAACTCTTAGCTGTAAAGGGCTACAAAGATATTGATATTGCCGAATTGTCCATTGTTAAAAGCACTCAAATAGATAACAAGCCAGGAATTAATCAACGTGTAACGCCATACATTAGCATTGCCCGTACCAAAGCCCTTGAAATATCACCCAAATACCAACCTGCTGGTGAGCTTATTGCATTTATATCCACACGCAGTGGTCACAGTGAAATTTGGCTTTGGGACGGTGAGCAATCACAGCAGTTGAGTCACTTTGAAAGCCAAGCTAAGTTTGAGCGATTTGTTTGGTCTCCAAATGGGCAACATATTGCGATCGTTGTTGATGGCTCTCTCAAAATCATCGATTTAAAAGGCAATGTAGAAAGCTTTGTTCACGATGTTTCTATGCATCAAGCTGTTGCTTGGCCAAATGAGACAAGTCTATTCTTCACTTCCAGAACAACGGAAAGTGCGAAATCACTCTGGCAGTTTGATTTCAATACATATGCTTTCTCACAATACCCTGTTGAAAATGCCAAAAATATCTGGCCAACCAGCAAATTTCTCTTTTACAGTGACTTCTCAGGCAAAGTATTTAAACGTGATTTATCTCCAAAAACTCAAAAAGCTCAAAAAGCTCAACACCTACCATCCTTAAATGGCAATAGCCTAGTTATGCAACAATCACTGTTTTATGGCTACGACTCTAGTACTGGTTACTTATCTGCGTATTCGCTTAGCGGTGAATTTAAAAAGCAGCTGATACCACTTAAGCCCTTTGCTTGGAAGTTGACGGATATACGCGACAATACAGTATTAATCGAGCAAGTGATTGAAGTAAATCAGGATGTAGTAGAGTTGACCTTTTAGACTTATTAAAAGAAGGCAAATAGTACCTAGAGTCCTAAATCCCGGATAACTCTTAATGTTTCAATATAATGCGCTAGATTTTTAATGCGATTTGTTTTGCGCATACTACATTGAGTGACTTCTCCATTTAGTCCTTCGAAAACTAAGTACTCTTCACCTATCGAGAACTTTTGTGCACAGCTAGTAGCTCTAGAAATAACCTCTTCGACGTTATATACATCGCCTGCAAATTTTTCAGACACCCTAATTGAAGCAGACACTCGTCCACTTTCTCCAAGAGATTGGATATGTATCACTTTTCCGATATACGCCTTTTGGCTGTTTTCTAAGCTTAGCTCTATGCCAAAATCACCACACTTACAGGCAGACGCAAATGAGGAAGTTAGCAGCAATAGTAATAAAATAATGTATTTCATCTATCTTAGTAACGTTTAATCAGTTGCCAGTATAGGACTTTAAAGTCCTCCGAATAGGTCAGCGGAGTGTCAAAAACCGCCTTTCTGTACAAATATTACTTTTCTACAATTTATTTAAACTGTTAATTAAAAGAGCATCAAAGTATGTTGACTAAAAACAAGAGTTCAAACAAGGCGCACTTATCATAGCTTTCCAAAAACAAACTTTTCGACACCATGTTGCTTAAACAGATTGCTAATTTCGATAGTTGACTTGATAGGAACGCCATCTTCCACGTACATCCATACCGTATTCGTTGGATACTCAGAAATCATTTCATTGATTTGCCTATTAATATTTGGAGTATCAACAATAGCAAAACGTTTTCTGACACTGGTAAATCGGACCATGCCATTCTCTGTTAACTTAACTTTGATAGCAGAACTATGGCGCCGCCCCCAGTAAGTATGATCGGCTATGACCCCTTGAGTATACTCTATACCAACCTCACTATTATTTGGATAAATGACAAATAGAGCAATTATGAGCACAAGAGCAAGATCGACAAAACCAAAGTTATTTAAATTCAATATAATATTTACCTTTAAATGCTACTTCAAAAAATTCCTAAAGGTCAAAATTACGAACTCCTCTTATAAAATATACCACGGAAAAAAGAGTCAAAAAGGTATGAGGCAGGTTTACTAGATACCAAATATAATGCTCATAATTATCTTCTAAAACTAACAATGAAATCATGGAAAGTAAAACAGGAGCAATGATAGATAATGATAAATATTTGCTACCTTTGGCAATACTTAGCACTCCCTTTTTTGATGTCTCAGCGTACTTTTCATTCAGCTTCAAATAGAAAACCCAAAGTACAGCTGCCAAAATAAGTTGCACAATAGTGTCTAGCGTTGAGCTAATTAATGAATGGATGAGCATTTCCATATTAGTTTAAAAATCCCAAAAATACTTAATAAGTGATTTATACCGTCAAACACATTCACCTGCAATTGAATATAAGTGATCAGTTTACAAATAAGAACCACTCAACATAACGCTAACTTCCATCAATCTCGTCTAGAAAACCCATAAGCACTCGCCGACTGGCAGCCAGCTCTGCCGCCTTTTTATCAACCTGCTTAATTTGGGCGTGTAAAAGTTCAATTAATTCATCACAGGGTTCAAAAACCAGAGCATTCCCTCTAACACAAGGTAAGAATTCTAAGATTGTATTCAAGTTCATGCCAGCAGCGCTCAGTAGCTTGATGCGCTCTAATGTGCGGATCTCTTGTTGATTGAAATCTCGATACCCTGCAGCAGTGCGACTAGGCTGCAACAATCCTTGCTCTTCGTAGTAACGCAGCATCCTTACGCTTACACCAGATATTTTTGAAAGCTCACCTATTTTCATACTTCACTATTGACCCTCACAGTACTGTCAGGGTTTATGCTACCCCCACGCAAGAGCTGTTTCAATCAGGAAATAACAATATGAACACCCAATCATTTTTTCCCCAAAACTTTATAAACGGACATCCCATTGTCAAATCAAATATATCGAGCTTGGCATTCAGTGGATTTGCTCACTTTACGGCACTTCAAGTACGAAACAAGATGGTCAAGGGGTTGGACTTACATTTAGAGAGGCTAAGTAAAGCATCATTGGAGCTTTATAATCATGCTCATACCAATGACATGATCTGCAGTTTTATTCGCGCGGCAATTGACAACGGGCCAGCCGACCAATCGCTCACTGTGACTATTTACTCTCCCCATGGGGAGTTTACATCAGACAGTATGAATGCTGAGCCCCATGTTATGGTGAGAACCGCTAAACCAGAAAACGGTCCATTAGGTCCTTTAAGACTGTCAGCAATTCAACATGAGAGACCTTTAGCCGATATAAAACATGTGGGGGAAATTGGCAAAACTTACTATTTGCATCAAGCAATTAAACAAGGGTTTGATGATGCAATTTTCATAGACAATAATGGCCACCTGAGTGAAGGCACAATTTGGAACCTCGCATTTTGGGATGGTGATTCAGTTATCTGGCCAAAAGCACACATGCTAAAAGGCACTATGATGGCAATCCTACAGCGTCAACTTAACAAGTTGAACATTTCTCAACGCAGTGAAGCAATTACTCTAGATAGATTAAAAAACTTCCAAGGCGCAGCTTTGATGAACTCTTGGACACCGGGAATTGAAGTGAGTGAAATTATGTCGACACCGTTTCAACAATCTCAACAATTGGTATCAATACTTCACCACGCGCTTAAACAAGAGCCAGCTGAACGAGTTTAAATACCAAAAGGTTTGATACGATATAATCAAAGAGGCCCCAATAAATGGGGCCTCTTGGTAATAACTGCCAAAGGTTAATTTAGGTGCTATTTAAAGCGTCTCTTCTAACCATTTAAAGAATTCTCGCTGCCATACAATGCCGTTTTGTGGCGTAAGTACCCAGTGATTTTCTTCAGGAAAATATAAGAATCGACTTTGTAAGCCTCGTAATTTAGCCGCTTGGAAAGCTTGGATCCCCTGACCTAGTGGTACACGATAGTCTTTACCACCATGGATAACAAACATCGGTGAATCCCACTTATCGACAAAGTTTATTGGGTTAAATTGTGCATAAGCCTTACGCTCAGCACCATTGTCTTTTTCCCAATAAGCACCACCAAGCTCATGGTTTACAAAGAAAACCTCTTCAGTAGTACCATACATACTGCGTGTATCAAAGATGCCACAATGTGCGATAAAGGTTTTGAATCGGCCATCATGGTTACCCGCCAAGTAAAATGCAGAATACCCACCAAAACTTGCGCCAATCGCACCAATACGTTCTTTGTCCACATAAGACTCTTTGGCAATGTCATCAATCGCATCCAAGTAGTCTTGCATAGCTTTGCCACCCCAATCTTGACTGATATCTTCATTCCATTTAACACCGTGACCAGGCATACCTCTGCGGTTTGGTGCAACCACGATGTAGCCCTGCGACGCCATCACTTGGAAGTTCCAACGAAACGAATAAAACTGCGACAACGAAGATTGCGGACCACCTTGTAGATAAAGTAGCGTCGGGTATTTTTTACTTTTATCAAAATTAGGTGGATAAATCACCCAAGTTAACATGTCTTTGCCATCTTTGGTTTCTACCATGCGTTTTTCAACTTTTGGCAGATCTAAGTTTGCATAGAACGTTTCATTCACTTGCGTCAACGCAGTCATCTTTTTGTTACGCAAGTTAAACTTATAGATTTCCTTAGCTTTATTCATGCTGTTGCGTGTTACAACTAACTGGCCGTCCAGAGCAGCAACAATACCATTAACGTCAAATTGGCCTTTCGTCAATTGCTTGATTTTAGGTTTAGCTTTTGAACGAGTATTAACTGGCACTTGGAACAATTGAATAGTACCGTCCGTTGGTGCAACAAAGTAAATATGCTTGCCGTCGTGGCTCCATTTAAAGCTATAAACGGTACCATCCCAATCTTCTGTCAGGTTGACTTTCTTTTTGTTCGCCATCACTATGATGTCGTTTTTATCCGCTTCATACCCCGGCTCATCCATTTGAAGCCATGCAAGCTTGCCAGAGGGCGAAAAAGCAGGGCTTTTATCATAACCCAGGTTGCTTTTAGTTAGGTTGGTGGTCTTTTTACTCGCAAGGTTGTAACGATAGATATCCGTATTAGTGCTAGTAACATACTCTACGCCCGTCAGCTTTTTACTAACATAGTAAATATTTTCACCTTTAGGGCCCCAAATATAGTCTTGAGAACCACCAAATGGTGAAGTTGGGCTATCGAAAGGCTTGCCTTTCATGATATCGACTTTTTCTTCAGTCTTCAGGTTTTGGTAAAATACATGTTTAACACTGCCGTCTTTCCATGTATCCCAATGACGATAGTTCAGATCGTCAAAAACATATGCGTTTGAACTTCCTAAATCTTTGTGTTTGTCAGAAGATAAAATGGCTTCTACTTTAACTGAGTCATGGAATAGTTTTTTGCTGCCATCTGGAGAAATATTGTCATCCGATAAAAGCCCTTGGTAAGCTTCTAAAAGTTGAGCTGAACCACCTTTAATTGGTACTTGATAAACTTTACTATCAAAGTTGTTCATCTCTACACTTGGTGTAGTAACGCGATAGATGACATGGGTGTTTTCTTTATTTAAACCTAGCGCACTAACACGCTTTATCTGCCAAAGCTTTTCCGGCGTCATCACTTCATTTGCTGATGCCTCAGCCCCAACAGCTAGCCCCAAGCTAGCATACAATAGAATTCGCAACATCGCGAAATGCCTCCAAAAATAAAAACCAGTCTAGACTACATAAATATGTTATAACATAAAAGATACTGCTTTAATAAAATTGTCATTTCATAACTCTTTAAATTTCAACCCTATATAGATAAGCCACTTCTGAATAAACAAACCTGTTAAGCTATCACTTGCTCATAGTTGCTACGCCATTATTGCCCTGCATTTCAATAGCCGCAAAAATCTATACTTTGAACCATCAACGTGGGCAATCACACTTGAGCCTGTCTATTTGCATTATTGACACGTAACCTCACACTTACGATCACCAAGATAAACCCAGTTGTATTATCCATTTTAAAACCTTTTGGTTCGACAAAGTTTAATTAGCCAGAGGCAAGTACAGAAACTCTTAGAGTAGGAACTAGATAAAGGGCTAAGCATTCACTGCGTCGAGAATTAAACAGTGAAGTACTCTTAAAATAAGCAAGGCAAATTCGCTCAGGCACTAAAGAATGGTGAAATACCCATAAACAATGTAGTTCGAGACAGGGATACTGGGCAATGACGGTTCAACTGTGCTAGGTAGCGCCCTGCCCAATTTTTAGTTTAAGAAACTATGGCTTTATATACGTTGTTCACTATATAAAGCAAACTGCGCTATGGCATTTATTTACCAAGCCCAATAGCTATCGCGATAGCAATACCTACCGGAACAACAAGAGCAACACCCGCTAAAAGAAGATTTGAGAAAGCTCGCCAAAATGAAAACTCTTGCACTTGCGCTACACATTTAATCATCAAGATTAAGGACCAAATGCCAAGCACCAATTGAATTGTCATAATGCCCCAATATAACACTGACTTTATTGTATTTGCGTTTATAGTCGGTGTGTTAGTTGCAAAGATTTCATTAGGCGCTATTGCAATCAGTGGCACCCATAACATTAGGGACAATACTAAAGGAACATTTGACCATGCAATGGCTGTTCGCAGCTCTTCATATGTCCCTACTCCCCCAAGCCATTTACCTATCAACCTTGTTGCAGCGCTTCCTAAAGCCCAGAAAAAAACGCCACTTAAAGCGCCTGTTGCGATAGACATAGCGACAATGACAAGCACCTCTTTATCATCACCCATACTTTTTGAAACAGCTCTATCCAATGTGCTATTTACGCCGGATATCATCACTAAAAGTAAAATATATTTGGCACATCCAGAGTCAATAATTTGTTGTATTGTGGCTCTTGGTTGTGTCCATATAGATAGCCATGGATTCAATCGTGGAAAGAGGTTACTTGTTTCAGGTTCCAAAGATTCCAATTGGCTGCTTTTTTGATCCATTTTATTTACTCGATTTTACTCTAATTAGTTTGCAATGCGCCGCTGCTTAAATGAAGCGCTAAAAAAAATTCCAACACGCTCTTTTATGAGCGCTATTTTTTATTTCGGCGAATCTGCCTCTAAAATTTGATTCGCCAGACTGGCGTCTCTAAAAAAATGCAAAAACACTGAGTTTTATATTCAAACTCTAGATTAATATTTAGTTATTCATTGGCACTACTTTGTAATACTTACTTTCACTTGAAATGCCAGACGAGATACCACTATGTTGATAAACAAAAGCCATCAAACAAATCGCAATAACTGCCAAACTTGCCTTCTTACAAAATTTTAAATAGCGCTCATTAAAATGCCCACCAATACCCGCAGGGTTGTACAACGCCCAAATTAAGGGCATAGATATGATCAAAGCCAAACCAATTATGAAAATTTCAGAAAGAACCTCTTCATAGTAATAAGGAAACACTTTGTCCCAAAGTATCGAGAAGAATACAAAGTACACTAGAACACTTAAACTATTAAATAGTAAGCATTTAAATAGGTTTTTCATATGGCCTTAATCAAGCAAAAAAGTTAAGTTTATACATTCTTACGCAATAAACTCATGAGCAAAGTTATACATGGCGAGCATTGTGTAACCCTTCAAATCGCCTGTTCCAATTACCCTGATGTTGACTGTGACACGCCTCTTCTGTATCAAACACAATACGCTTTTTAACTCCTTTTGCTTTGACACCAGCTGATATGAGCTTGTTCTCAATTAGGGCCTTAATGTGATCACATTTGCCCGAATCGATTACTCGCTGCAAGCTTTCCTGATTATCAAAAACACAGACAACAGAGAGACTTTCTGGATACGTTTGAAAATTGACAAAATGAGTTAACCATTCGAATCCAATATACTGCTTAAGCACCTCTTCACATGCTTCTGTTAGCGCGTTTACAATGGCTTTTTCTAGCTTTTTATCTGACTTTTTCATCTAGTTTAAATGGTACTTTAGAGAAGGGCCTCATTCCTATGATATAGAGCAAGACCATATAGAAGTGTAATATCGCAACACTTACAGGTGTTACGGTTGTCTCAAATTAGTTAGCAGAAATCGCAAGCTCTCTTACTTTACACCAGTGCGATTTATCGCCTCTATCAACGTAACTCACACTCACCTTTTTTCCACTCATTAATGCAGCCAGCGCGGTTGAATGAACTGTTTTGTCATGCGTCCATAACTCGCATGTTACGCTGGTGTTGTCTGGGTTAGGTCCAATGCGCCCTTGTCCATTTATAAATAGCCATACATTCAATGAATCATCAGGCGTTTCATATACTTTTACAGACGTTACGCTGGCATTATTGACCGTCAGTACAGCAGCCCATGCATTAGGTACTAAGAACAAAGCCAACAGAAAAACTATTTTTTTCATTTAATTTTCCAGAGTTACAATAAAATTTCCAATATTCAGTAGCTACACTGCCTATTTTTCGCGCGCATATTCTACCAGCTTTAATGGGTTCTCGCGACACTGGACCCTAACTTAATCAGATGGGTAAAGCCGAGTAGCAATACGCATGTATCCTTTTGAAGTATAATGCAAACTTAATTTTCAACTTCGTTACGTCACTTGCTCCGAGTTTTCGTTCATTTACATTGATTTTTTTGGCTTAAATTATTGAGTGAAAGGTGTACACGTTAAACACTACCCTACAAAGGTAACTAACGGTCTTTCTAATCATTAATGCTCCGGTAACACGCGTTAGCTTTGAAATAGTGCAAGAAACTTTAGCAATGTTCCATTCGATTCGAAAACCCTATAAAACATATTGATTACACGATTCATAGATAAGGTGACACAAGTAAAGCTAGTTGATTCAACCAAGCAAATAGCTCACTGAGCATTTATCGAACGATTAAAAGTAAAAAACTTTACCTTATTGCCTATGTTGAGCCGAGACTAAAACTCAATATGGGAGCATGTTATTGCTGCACCAAAGGCAGCGAAAACAATACACACTCTAATAAAAAATTTACTATGGAAGGGTTACGCCACATTGTTTATCAGAGCATAGTGTGGCGCAGTTTTGACCTAACTATTCAATAATGATACTGGTAATCATCGGATAACCCGAGCTACATACGCTATCATGCAAATATATTGTTACAGGCATTGAAGCAACTTTAGCCGTCAATAATACACTGAGAGTATTGGCTAAGCCCTTGTCAGTTGCCGGTACTATATACTTCGCTTTACTATTACAAGAGCTCGGACCAAAGTGTTGTTTATCAGTCGTCACAGCAACAGTTCCATTTGTATATGTTTGAATTGTCAATACTTTTGCGCTCTCAACTCCAATAGCATAAGCTTGAGAAACAAAAGAAAAAGCTAATACAATCAAAAACTTAAAAACTTAAAAACTTTCATGCTTACTCCTAGTTAAGTTTTTCCATTAATTTGTGGGTCACAAAATCCAAACTTCGCTGATAATTGGGTATCCAGTGGTTCCGCCCCCTGTGCACCCCGTTAAAGCCAATTGTACGTTAGACTTGGTTGCATAAGCTGTAAGTAAAGCTGAATACATATTTTTAAGATGTACAGCATCACCTTGATGCAAATTTATGTAATCTGTATTACTACAGTTTCCCGGATTTGCCGCATTTTCTTGTATAATCAATATTCGCCCGGCCTGCAGGCGGATCTCTTTAATAACCCCCCTGCTCCACCCGTCGTATGCAAATGCTTGCTCTGATAGCAGTAGAAATAGTATCGCTAGAGCGAGTTTTTTTAACATTGCCTTTTTACCTCTATACTTAATAATTGAGAGTCATCTCATCAATGTTGGGAGTATATTAAACTACTAGCGATTGCTAGCTAAGATTAATAAACTGCCCTTTAATTATTTCAAAATATCTAAATACGAGACTTCGCAAGCACCGCCACGTTTATTAAAGTCGAGTCGACACCTTTTTATTCGCTGCGAAAGCCATATAAGTAGCACGAATAATGTACTGGTGTTGAGTGGCGAGTATCTGTACAGGCCTGTTATGAGCACTCAAGAGCTGATGTAAACCACAATTCAATTGTCCCGTCATATGCGCTTCCACTATAATCGCCAACGGCCCTAATAAGATTGATTTCAAGTTTCCCCAAATGGATATTTTGCGCCTGATTCACAGGAACAAAAACTACCACACACAGTTAGATCTCTTTAATAAGGCTCTACTCGACATACAATAAGTCACTGTTATTAAATAGATTTCAAACCAATTTTGAGTTTCAAACCTGCGCACAGCCCTTGGCACTGTCAGCCTTTTTAGGTACGCAAAGTGCGCTAGTATACGCTTTAAGCTATTTTTTGCAAAGCTGATACCCTCATCTGCCCCCCAAGCTGCGGCTTTCGAGAGTTTTAAAATACAGCCTATTTAGTTGATAATTTTGCAATCATGGTGACGTAAATTGTGAATACTGAACTTTAATTTTGATGAGATCACACCAGCATGATGGCTCAGCAGATAAAAGTAGAAAAGTAAAATTGGCTCATATTGGTTAAATGCCAGATAAACGCACGAATAGCATTTGGATACTTTAAAGCACTTGTGACTGACAAGCCCTGATTAAGAATAAGAATTAGGCAAGAGTTCGTGATTTTTTGCAGTAAAAGTTGTTAACATTGAAATAAAACGCATACTTCAAAGGCACAACAAATGATGTAAGTAAATTAGTAATTTTGGAGAATTGAGGCTTTCCATTTCTATCATAAGCCTTCAAAACACGAGTAAATTTTGCATGTGTATTGAGACAGGTTCTATAAAACCACCATAGACGCCTAAGTTGCTTTTAAAGGTCCAATAAAGACTCAGGAGAGAGTACCTCTACTTTATTGCCAACACCGTAAATTATAATTGAGCAGACCATTATAAAAAGCTAACAAGTCGAAATTAAAAACATCAATGCTGCGACAATCACAGCATTGAGCAGGGTATTTAGCCAATCAAAGTCTATACAGCTAGGTCACAAACTATCTACTAATTCAACTTTAATAGGGCTAACATCTATACTACTTACGCCTACTGCACTTCCATTTAGAACATATGCCGCATAGAAAGTTTCAGGGGGTATTTCATCTGAGCAAAAGTATTTATGGTCGCCTGTAAACACACTCTATTCCAGCTTACAGGCTTTAAACTTTTTGAACACACGAAGTCTACATCCACATCGAGTACTCAAAAGGACAGATCTAAAAATCTAAAGGCAACATCTAAAACGCTCTACAGGAGTTAATCAAGCTAATTACACTACCTTTCGAATTGTACCGAATAAATCTCACAAACAGGACTATTAGAACCTGTCCATCGTTTACTCTCAGCAGTAAAGCCATGAATATAAACAGGGGTTTGAGAGTGATAAGCAGCTAATAGCATACTTAAGTTTGCTTGAAAGCCCGCACTGTTTTTATTGACATAGTATCCGTAACTGCAAGTTGCACCATTTGTCGGTAGCGAGATGAATACATCTCCGTTGCCATAATCGGCATAACTTATTAAGTTTTTTATAACCCCTTTACTAGACCGCTCAACAGATGACGCATAAGAGAATTGCGACACAGTAAGCCCTAACAACATTAAAAATAACTTAGTTTTCATCATTACATCTCATTTTGATAAAGTGTTTGTTACATGGCAAATCAGTGAGTTTTAACGTACTCAACAAGCTAAAAATTGAATGTTGCACTCAATATAGAGTGCACTTTTAGCACTGCTATAATAATACCGTAAAATCCTTTAAGTCTTCATTTATTTTAATTCAAAAATTTTAAATGAACCGCTCTACTAGTCATCACCATAGAAAAATTAAAAGTAAGTCAAATGAGTGACTAAATATCATGACAAAATGCCACAAAGGGAAAGCGCTCACAATGAATATTGCCTCAAATGCAAACGACTTTATTTACTATTTAGTCAGCATTAGGTAGCTAACATCTTCTCCATCTGCCCAACGTGTGCAAGTGTTTGCTCCAACAACCGTGATTGTTTTATCTGCCATATATGCAGAAAGAAGCATGCTGAATTGAGATTTTCCATAATCACTTTTTTCATCTTTGATCATCCAATATCCAATTTTTGCGCAAGTTGGCTTATTTGTGCTCTCTCCCTCTAAAAAAAACCAGTGTAGGCCATCATCACGCACCCGAATGTCTTTTATCTTTCCAGTTTGCGCTCCTGCTAAGACCAAATTAGAACACATAAGTAAAGCCAATAAAGCGATTATTCTCGCCATACGCAATCTCCTTTAAAAATATAAATTTTCTCTGAACCAACATTGGATAGTGAGTACTTTAACTATGCTAACGAGTAACTGTCAGAGAATTGAATTTAGAATTAGCGCGAACGATATCAATAACGCCTTTACTTGTCACTAAAAGTGATACTTAAACTATGAAGATACACAATAACCCTCGTCGGCAGGCCCTTTTACGTTCGGAGCAATAGAAGCGAGCTAAAAGCTTCTACTACAGGCAAGGAGGTGACTTAGCTAACATTAAAATGGCGCTTCTAGAAAATTACGCCACGGTTACGCTTATCAGGCTATTCAAGGTTAGATTGAGACAAAAACTCACTAACAATCGTACCAACCAACTGAGGCGACTCTTGATGAGCAGCATGTGACGTGAATGGGATATTGGCAAAATCGACATTTTGAATACTTGCCTTTAAAGCAGCGGCTTCGTCCAAAGAAAACAAAAAATCATTGTCTCCGCGCATAATTAAAGTTGGGCAGCTTATCTGTTTAACCAAGTTTTTGGGGTAGCCTAAGTCGGTTGTATCAAGCCACACGCTTTTCACTGCTTTTAGAAGACGCGAAAAGTCTGGAGATGGGTTTGAAGCATTGTAAGTTCGCAAGTCCTCAGGACAGTTTTCATTCCAATATTCAGCAGTTAAGCCACTTAAAATGTCAATCGAAGGATCATCTGTCTCCAATCGCCATTGCGAACCAAGAGTAATCAGGCTTACGACATGCTCTGTTTGCTGCGCAGCCAATCGGTAGCCCACAATACCGCCATCACTGAAACCAAATATTGAGTACCTTGTTACACCTAGATGAGACAATACATCTAATACATCCTGTTGATACTGAGCATAGCTCAATGCAGGGCCTTCCAAAATTGACTTTCCATGACCCCTAAAGTCAACGCTAATTAAGCAATAGTCCTCGACCAAATATGGATGTAAAGTCACAAGATCCCTTGTTGAACCTAACCCTCCATGGAGCATAAGTAGAGGTTTTGCATTTGGATTCCCTGTAAGTTCAAAATAAATATGAGAACCGCAGCTTTCTATATAATCACCCTTGTTAATCATCAGAATACGCCTTATGAACATCTATGAACCTGAAAACGCCCGCGCAACTGTTGCTTGCTTTAAAGGTTGCACCATTCTTAAAAAAAATCAGTATTCACCTAAAAAATAACAGTGCTTAGAATAGCTGTCACTTATAATGGTACTTTAATTTCTACAATGAGTTACGCGCACCCTACCATAATAAGCATTAACACCGCCTTTTTCGTAAAGTCGCTAACAATATAGTAACTCTCTTTCTATTCAGACGTAAGAATAAGACCAGGGTTTAGATAAAACATCTTTTTCCAGCCTTGTGTTTCGGTAGTGGCCAACCAAGGTAGCGGCAGTAATGATAAGATTGAGTAATGAACATGGGCGGGTTTTCCTTGAGCATTTCCAGAATCACCTAAGCGCCCTAACAGTTCGCCCCTGCGAACCCATTGCCCCTGTTTCACAGAGTAACTTTGTAAATGAGCGTAATAATGGACACGCCATTTAGGGCCGAGTATTACTACAACCTTCCCTCCCTTTTTCACCACCCCTTCATAGATAACAATACCGTCCGTAGCAGCGATAACTCCTGTGCCAATTTTACCAAAAATATCTATGCCTTTATGAACACCAGAACTCCCCCAAGGCTCATGCCAAAATGTGTTTTCATGCCAATCATGTAAAGTCGCTCCTCGAACCGGTATTTCGCTACGCTGCGGTATCAAAAGACCTAAAATGATGATAGATACAAGAGTTAGTAGCGTGCTTTTTGCGTACATTTACGATCTCTCCTTAAAAAAATTGCCACCCAAAAAGGTGAAAACCGAAATAGTTTTATTGCTTAAATTGCACGAAGAATAATAATTTAGCTTCAAATCAGCCTTTAAAAGTAGATTAAACACCAAAACTCCTTAAAAAGTGCTGAATACTTCTTTGTTTAAAATACAAACTAATAATCTAGCACTACAAAAATTTGGTTTATTCCTCCATTTTGCTTTCATAATTATGTATCACCATGTGATAAGAATCGGTGATCTAAATTGGAAAAAATATGCAGCAAACTACAAATAAGGAACAAGAAAAGTCCTTAGAATCTGTTTGTGAACAAGAAAATAACAAAAATCCAGTTAAAAATAGTGAGAGTGCCAGCGATACAAATATGCCAGTAATTTCACCACTGAGCTTGGGAAGCGCAGATTTTCGAAATGACTATTGCATAAAATACGCATATTTGGCTGGTGGTATGTACCGCGGTATTGCGTCAAAGGAATTAGTAATTGCATTAGCTAATGCTGGGTTTTTAGGTTTTTTAGGTACAGGTGGAAGAAGTCTAAAAGATATCGAGCAAGATATTATCCATATTCAAAATACCCTCTGTGAAGGTCAAGCATATGGTATGAACTTGGTCGCTAATTTAGACTCACCGGAGTTAGAACTTGCTACTATTGAACTCTATCTAAAATATGGTATTCGCTGTATTGAAGCTGCTGCATTCATTCGCCTAACTCCTGCTCTCGTCCTTTATCGATTGCAAGGCATATTCAAGGATCCACAGGGCAAAGTAAAAACAAAAAATAAGATCATTGCCAAACTTTCTCGTCCGGAAGTAGCTGACCATTTTCTCAGCCCTGCTCCTCTGCATATTGTGCAACAGCTTTTTGCACTCGGTAAAATATCGCCAGAGCAAGTTGAGCTGAGCCAATTGATTTTCATGTGCGACGACATATGTGTAGAAGCCGATTCAGGTGGCCACACAGATAGAGGCCTTCCTTCTGTATTACTGCCAGCGATACAAAGTTTACGAGACCAAAAAATCAAAAAATATGACTTTGCTCATAAACCAAGAGTGGGCCTTGGAGGTGGAATTGGCACGCCGACTTCAGCAGCGGCTGCATTCATGATGGGCGCAGACTTCATTTTAACAGGCTCCATAAATCAATGCACGGTTGAGGCTGGTACTTCCGACTTGGTCAAATCCATGCTTCAAGACATAAATGTGCAGGATACCGATTACGCCCCAGCAGGCGATATGTTTGAATCAGGTGCCAAAGTACAAGTTCTAAAAAAAGGCGTATTTTTCGCGGCGAGAGCAAACAAACTATTCCAGCTTTATCAGCAGTATGACTCTCTTGATTCTCTGCCGGATAAAATTCAGACGCAACTGCAAGACAAGTATTTCAATTTATCTTTTGATGAAGTGTGGGAACAAACAAAACAGTACCTTTTGGAATCAAACCGCCTCCAAGATGTCGAGCGTGCTGAGCAAGACAGTAAATTCAAAATGGCCCGAGTATTTCGCTGGTATTTTGCCACCAGCATGAAACAAGCTTTTGCTGGTACACAGCAATCACGTGTCAATTTTCAAGTACACACAGGGCCTGCATTGGGCGCATTTAACCAGTGGGTCAAAGGCACAGAACTGGAGCAATGGCAAAATCGTTATGTCGCTCAAATTGCCGAAAAGTTAATGCAAGACACAGCAACCCTGCTAAGTATCAAAACACAGCAGCTTCTGGCTTTAAACCAAGCCACAGCATAAAAAACGGAGGCAATATGAAAACTTACATATTTCCTGGGCAAGGATCACAGTACGTTGGTATGGGTAAAAAGCTCTTTGCTCAATTCCCACAGTTAGCTGAACAAGCAAATGATGTGCTCGGCTACTCTGTCAGTGATTTATGTCTATATGATCCAAACAAGCAACTTAATAAAACACAATTTACCCAACCAGCACTTTACACCGTGAGTGCCCTAGCCTACTTGGCGCATCAGACAGAAAATGAATCTCCAGCCGATTTTTTCGCTGGTCATAGCTTAGGTGAGTACAACGCATTGTTTGCAGCTGGCGCTTTTAATTTTGAAACAGGCCTAAAGCTTGTTAAAAAGCGCGGCGAATTAATGAGCCAAGCGGCCCCTGGAGCCATGGCAGCAGTGCTAAATTTAGATGAGGAAAAGCTACGCTCGGGTTTGTGTGACAACCAATTAATGAATGTCGATGTTGCCAATCTGAATGCCCCAGATCAAATTGTTATTTCGGGACTTGTGGACGATATTGAACAAAGTCAGCAATTTATTGAACAGCTAGGTGGTCGATTTATCAAGCTTAACACTGGTGGTGCTTTTCACTCTCGGTACATGGCACCCGCTCAACAAGCGTTTGCTCGCTACATCCAAGAATTTGATTTTTCTGTGCCCCACACGCCGGTTATTGATAATGTTACAGCTAAGCCAATTGAACCTCTAGATATCGCCAAGTTGTTGATTGCACAAATAACACAGCCGGTAAGGTGGACGCAAAGTATCGAATTTTTAATCCGCCAAGGAGAGATGAAGTTTATCGAACTTGGACCGAAGAAAGTACTCACCAAGCTTGTACAAAGTATCCAAAAAAACGCCTCTTTGGTGACGAGTATCAACCCTGTCACTACCATCAATGTCGCTACAAAACCACTTGCGCCACATCAGCAAGTAGCACATTGGAACAAAACTTACCCGATTGGCACTGAAGTAAAGATAAACGGCAATTCGAACCGGCATACCACCCGCACTAATGCAACCTTGCTTTTTGGGCACCGCCCTACAATTTTTTTGCACGGTTTTCGCGGATACTTTCATTTAAACGAGATAACGCCAATGCAGCACATCAAACAAACTGCTGCATCAGCCTAAAGCTTTATTAATATATACAATGACTTGGGCACATCCAAGTCATCAACAGAATAAACTCTAACAATACTTTTGGACCACAGCGATGAAATATTACATTGGCTTAGCAACCTCATTCCACGACCCTGCAATTGCAATCGTAAACGAAAAAGGCGAACTAATTTTCGCTGAAGACGCAGAACGTTTTTTAGGCTACAAACGCGGGCTATACTGTTTACCAGACAACCCATATTACATTGAAGAAGTCCTAAAAACACACTGTGCAGACTGCTCCGAGTTAATTATCGCAAAAACTTGGAGTAAGGGACGTGAGAAAAGCACCAACATTTTAGAAAATGTAGTTCTGAGTATTCTTGAAACCTTCTCATTTAATATTGATGTAAATACCCGAGATATCAAAGACCAATTTTATTTCGCTCGCGCTTCACAAGCTGCCGCAGGGCGAACTCTATCAAGATTTTTTGAAGCTGGTTGTCGAAATTTCATTGTTGGTAATTATCGTACCAAAAAGCCAACTGATGTACGCTACCACGATCACCACTTAACGCATGCGGCTAATGCATGTTTTAACAGCCCTTACGATGACGCTGCATGTATTGTTGTCGACGGCATGGGTGAAAAGAGCAGTATTGCTTATTACACCTACAAGAACGGACAAATTAAGCCAGCTCCGATAAAAGTAAAACGCTCATTTAAAAGCCTTGGCCTGTTTTATACCATCATTTGCGAAAACCTAGGTTTTGATCCACTTAAAGGTGAAGAATGGAAGGTTATGGGGCTTGCGCCTTATGGGCAAAAAGACCAAAAGGTCTACGACCTCCTTCGCTCATCGCTTCAAGTTAAAAATGGCAATTTTGCAGTGCCTAAAAATTTAAATGCCATCATGAAAGAAATCAAAAACATGGCGCGTGAGCCCGGCGAGTCTGTAGAGCGATATAAAGACTTTGCGTATACGGGGCAACTTGTATTTGGTGAAATCTTCATGGACTTAATTAACGCCGCATATGACTACGCCCCATCAAAGAACCTTGCTATTTCTGGTGGCTGTGCACTCAACTCTTCGTTTATGGGTACTGCTCTAGAGCGTTCAAAATTTGAAAATATTTTTGTACCATCGGCACCCGCTGACAATGGCAATGCCATCGGTGCTGCATTTTTAAGCTACCAGCAAGACAACCCTAGCTGGAAACCAAGTAACACCGTTCAATCTCCTTACACGGGTTCAGAAGTCAAAGAAAAGTCTCTGCAAAAACTTGCTCAGTATGGGCATTTGAAAGCCACAGACTATGGAGATGAAGTCTATAAGAAAACCGCAGAATTTTTGGCTGAAGGCAAAATCATTGGCTGGGCGCAAGGCAAAGCAGAATTTGGCCCTCGCTCTTTGGGTAACCGTTCAATTCTGGCTAACCCATGTTTGTCAGATATGAAAGATACAATTAACGCTCGCGTAAAATTTCGCGAAGAGTTTCGCCCTTTTGCCCCGTCCATTTTACATGAGCATGGTGATGAGTACTTTGAAAACTACCAAGAGTCTCCTTATATGGAACGTACTTTGGTATTCAAAGAAGCCGTGCGCAACAAAGTCCCCGCTGTAGTACACGTAGACAATACTGGTCGCCTGCAATCCGTTAAAAAAGAATGGAACGAACCGTATTACAACCTCATTCAAAATTTTAAAGAGATAACTGGAGTTCCTGTGCTGTTGAACACCAGCTTTAACATCATGGGTAAGCCTATCGTGCACTCAGTCGAAGATATGCTGGCGGTATTTTTAATGTCTGGTATCGACGTATTGGTGATTAACAACACTATTTACGAGAAAAACTAGTAGTACCAGAGCCCAAGGCGACAACTGGTCTTGGGCGACCACCAAGGTTGGCGGTCAAACCCTTTGTTCCATATACCCGTTTTATTGAGACAAAACATGAAAGATACACAAGATACTATAGTGCCAGAACACGCGAACGCTCAACAAGATATCGCCATAGTTGGCATATCATTGCGTTTTCCCGGTGCAAACACAAAAGAGCAGTTTTGGCACAACTTATCCAATAAAGTAAGTAGTATCACTGAGATCCCCTCATCCCGTTGGCAATGGCAAGACGACTTTGATCCAGCCCCTAAAAAAGACGAACAAAAAATAGTGAGCAAATGGGGTGGGTTCATTGACAACATAGATGGCTTTGATGCCAGCTTTTTTGCCATTTCTCCCAAAGAAGCCCAAAGCATGGACCCACAACAGCGCCTTAGCATGGAGCTTGCATGGCATTGCTTTGAGGACGCAGGTTTATCTCCAAATACCTTTAAAAACACTAAAACGGGCGTGTATTTAGGGTGTAGTAATACGGATTACCAAGAGCTTGCAACAGGTAATATTGATCCACACTTTTTAACCGGTATGTCCACCGGGGTTTTTGCTAACCGTATCTCTCATTATTTTAACTTTCAAGGGCCAAGCGAGACAGTAGATACAGCCTGTTCTTCTTCTTTAGTTGCGCTTCACAAAGCAGTCAATGATTTCAAAGCTGGCGAAATTAATGCTGCGCTGGTTGGTGGAGTTAACTTACTAATCACAAAAAGCCGCTATGTGTCTTTTAGTAAACTAGGAGTACTTTCTCCTCAAGGGCGCTGTAAAACGCTGGATGCCGACGCCGATGGCTATGTACGCGGCGAAGGGGTTGGTATGATTCTATTATTACCTCTAGAACGTGCCATTGCCGAAAACCTGACAATTTATGGTGTCATCAAAGGTAGTTGTGTTGGGCATTCGGGCCATACCAACACCCTAACGTCACCAAGCCCATTTTCACAATCTCGGGTAATTCAAGGAGCCATTAACAACGCGGGCATTCACTCAAACGACTTGTCTTTCATCGAACTGCACGGTACTGGCACTGTACTTGGTGATCCAATAGAAATCCAAGGCCTAAAACGAGCATTTCGAGCCACCAAGGCTAAAAATTCAGAAAGTAGCGAAACATGTTACCTCAGCACGGTAAAAACCAATATTGGCCACCTTGAATCAGCTGCAGGTATCGCAGGGATCATCAAAGTGCTTTTAAGCTTTAAATACCAGCAAGTACTACCGCTACAAAACTTTGAAACACTCAACCCCAAAATCGCATTAGAAAAGTCACCTTTTACACTTGCAACAGACTGTATACCTTGGTCTCAAAACAACAAAAAACCTGTACTTGCTGGTATCTCTTCATTTGGCTTTGCTGGCGTAAATGCACACGTAATTTTGCAATCGCCACCAATACTAGATGTACCTCATGTAGAAATGGACGGCCCCTTTGCGATTGTTTTATCGGCTAAAAAAGCGCATGGTTTAGTCACGCGCGCAAAACAATTACTTGCGTTTATTCAAGGGGAAAATATCGATGATGCAAGCCTTATCAACCTAGCTTACACATTGCAGGTTGGTCGCGATAACATGCAATACCGTATGGGCTTTATCGCAAACTCTATCGAGGACGTAGTTAAACAACTTCAATTATTTGTCGATAACGAACAGGGTAATTGGCAACAGGTAAAAGTAAATAAAACCAACATAAAATCAAGCGAAGCAAACAACTTTGAACAGATGCTAACCCACTGGTTGGAAGGGGCTTTAGTAAACTGGTCAATGCTCTATCACAATGGCACGCCACAACGCATCGCCTTGCCAGTATACCCATTTGACCCAAAGCCATACTGGATGACCAAACCTAATCTGCAGCTAGCTACACATGCATTACATCCCCTTTTACACCAGTCGTTACCAGCTTTCGATGAGTTGCTATTCAGTTCACTATTTTCAGGAGATGAGTTTTTCTTTGTAGATCACCAAGTTCAAAGGGAACGCATATTACCAGGGGTTTGTAGCTTAGAAATGGTTCGCTCAGCAATCGCTTTGTCGCATGAATTGGGCAATACGCACAACATTGAAATTGGCAACATCAATTGGCTACGCCCAATTTGCATTAATCCTGACTCTTGCGAAGAGCAAAGAAAAGTGTATCTGTCATTATGGGGAACTGATAACGGTATTCAATTTGAAATCTGGCAAAAGCTTGATAGTGAAAAACAAACTTGCGTAAGTGGCAATGTTTCAATTGGCGAGCATCGTCCTTCTGACACTTTCGATTCAGTCGCAACACCGCAAAGCGTATTAAAGCCTTCGCAAATCTATGCTCTTTTTTCCAGCGCAGGTATCGAATATGGCCCTAGTTTTCAAGGGCTACAGAAGGTTGAGTTAAATGACGTTACTGCTTTAGCTAAGGTTAAGGTCTCTTCAGCGGTTTGCCATGACTTTGCGTTGTCTCCCGCATTATTAGATAGCGCTTTGCAATCACTGATAATATTCTCTCCAGACCAACTCGCTCTGCCATTTGCCACTGATAAAGTGACCTACTTTAACGCAAGTACACTGGTAGAAAGTGAACACCAAGAAGTTTTAGTTAAAGCAATTAAAATCAGTGAAAAAAGTCAAAACACGCAAAAATTTGATGTCGATATATATGACTTAGAAGGCCAATTGTTGGTGTCCATTCAAGGGTTTTCGACCAGAGTAATGCCAATTGACTCACAGTGCAAAACAGCTGATGAACAAGAGACATTGCTCACCCTCAAGCCTAGCTGGACGGAGGTTACGCCAACCACATTTACTGAATCTGTAGCACATAACCGCTGGCAATATATCGGCCCAAGTGAGTCTCAACCAGATTGGCTTTGTGAGCATATCGATGATGGTGAGCTAGATCACCTCCTTTGGATTGCACAAGGAGATTACGCTGAGCCAGTTAAACTCTTTGTACACCTTAAAAGGCTCATAGCACAAGGCTATGATGCTAAGCCCCTTTCAATCACATTAATTACAGCACAAACCCAGTCTGTGTTTGGTGAGGATGTACAGGCGGATGGCTCTGGAATCATTGGCTTAGTTCAAAGTGCTGTCCAAGAATACTCGCGTTGGACACTGCGAATTGTCGATATCACAGACTCGCTGCAAAACACTCAACTGACTGAGCAAATAGCTCAATTAACACCCGGCTTTTATGCTCTGAGAAACAACCAGTGGTACAACTTTGAACTTGCATCACACCAATACTTAAACGCCCCTAAGGGTAACTACAAACCACAGGGGGTTTACCTTGTGCTGGGTGGCGCTGGCGGCCTAGGTCAAGTTTGGAGTCAGTGGATGATTGAGCACTTTGACGCACAAATTATTTGGTTGGGGAGACGAGCGCAAAATAGCGATATCGAAGCACACATCGCTCGTCTTGCAAAGCTTGGCAAAGCTCCTGTTTATATCCCTTGTGATGCGAGCGATAAAACGGCCATGCTCTGTGTACTCGATCAAATCCAACGCCAGTATGGAGCGCCCAATGGCGTGGTTCACTCAATTTTGCACTTGGAAGACCAAACTATTGCCAAAATGGATGAAGCGCAGTTTTTGAGGAGCTATGAAGCTAAACAAAAAACTGGTGAAACGGCTTTAGAGGTATTTAGCCAACTCGACCTAGATTTCTTCTTGTTCTTTTCTTCAATGCAATCATTTTCACCGGCTGCAGGGCAAAGTAACTATGCTGCCGGCTGCACATACTTGGATAGCCTTGCCCTCTCCTACCAAAAAGTCTGCCCTGTCAAAGTTATTAATTGGGGATATTGGGGATCGGTTGGCGTAGTGCAGGATGAATTCTACCAGAAGAAAATGCAAGCAATCGGTATTGGCTCCATTGAGGCTAATGCCGGTATGGCTGCTCTGGATAAATTCATTGGCTCAGGGCTCTCACAAACGGGCGTGCTAAAAGTGACACAAGATCAATTCAAAAACTCACTAAACAAACTAAGCTACAGCGCTTCAGGCGAGCAGTCGGGAATCACTCTGGCTCACTCAAAGCTTCGCGCACCGAAAAATAACGCTAAGGCCGAGACAAACTTAACACAGTTGTGCGTAGCCTTAATTAAAGCCGGTTGGCAAGAACCGCTTGCGCGCCAACAGGCCCTTGACAACCTACCAAACTATTTTAATAAATGGTGGGCTGAAACCCAGCACTATTTAACTGGCGAGAATTTAATTGAAGATGGGGTAATAAAAAACCCTGAGGGTGAAGCTAGCTCGCCTAAAAATGCACAAAGCACCTTACTAAGTAACTGCTTAGAAAATTTACCAGCAATTTTAGCTGGCGAAATGAAAGCCACCGATGCCGTATTTCCAAATGCATCCATGGCATTAGTAGAAGCAGTTTACCAAAATAACCCTATTGCTGATTACGCTAATAACGTTTTGATCGAACAACTGCAAGCATACCTGACTCAGCACAACCTGCCATCAATTAAAGTGCTAGAGATTGGTGCAGGTACAGGGGGCACAACTCGCTCAGTATTACCTGCACTAAAACATTTGCAGATAGACGAATATGCTTACACTGATTTATCTCAAGCATTTTTCAATCACGCCAAAGAGCACTATCAAAAAGAATATCCATTTTTAGAAACCAAATATTTGGACATCAGCAAACCGCTTGAGCCGCAAAATATCGATATCGGCGGTTATGATGTAGTACTTGCAACGAACGTATTGCATGCAACTGCAGATATTAAAAATACCCTGCAAAATGCCAAAGCCTGTCTGAAATTAGGTGGGCTGTTGCTTATCAATGAAGTCGTACAAAAGTCACTATTTACGCACCTCACTTTTGGCTTACTTGAAGGTTGGTGGCTTAGCCAAGACACCCACTTGCGGCTAACTGGGTCGCCGATGTTATCCATCTCAGGGTGGCAAAAAGGACTTGAAGAATCAGGCTTTATATCTGTAACACATCCAGCAGATAAACACAGCCCCCAGCAAATTTTTTGTGCATTCAGTGATGGGCAGATACAACAACAGAGCAACCAAAAAACTTCGAGTAACGTTCAGAAAAGACCACACAAACAAAATATGGCCGCAAAGCAAACATTCCAAAAGCATACACAAACATGTGATGAACAGGCTGTCGCAGACTTCGTACAAGACGCTCTATTTAACATCGCCAGCAAAGCGCTAGATATGGCACCGAACGAATTAGAAGCTGAAGAGTCATTTGCAGATTATGGCGTGGACTCCATTTTAGCTATTCAAATGCTAGATGAAATCAACGCAAAGTTTGATTTGAATTTGCCGGCAACTTTGCTCTTTGACTACCCTTCCATAGAAACTTTAAGCGAGTATATAGTCAAGGAGCATAAAGATAGTGCTGTTACATTGATGCCGACACAAGCAGCCGCTTTGGTTTCGAGTCAGCCATTGCCAGAGCAACCCACTCCCAACATGTCTAGCCTTAAAAAATACGATGCACATAGCCCAAAAACTATGGCAACAAAGCAAAATATAGCTAAGCCAAGTGACAAAATTGCCATTGTTGGCATGAGCGGTCAATTTGGCGATGCACGCAACTTGGAAGAATTTTGGTCCATGCTTACAGAAAAGAGAACTTCTGTAAAAGCGCAAACTCGCTGGAACACTGACTCATTGAGTGAAAAAGAGCAAGTTTGGAGCAAATACGCGAGCTTGCTTGATGACATCAGCACTTTTGATGCGGCATTTTTCTCAATCACACCACAAGAAGCCATGTACATGGATCCGCAGCAACGGTTGTTCTTACAAGAGGCCTACAAAGCGCTTGAAGACGCTAACATGATAACCAAAGTATCGGGCCAAAACGTCGGCGTATACTTAGGTTGTGCGCAAAGTGACTACGTAGGACTGGCTGAAGATGACACACCAGCACAAGCATTTTGGGGCAATGCAGGTTCGGTCATTCCTGCACGTGTATCTTATTTTTTAAACCTCAAGGGCCCAGCCCTTGCGATTGATACTGCCTGTTCTTCTTCATTAGTCGCACTGCACAGCGCTTGCCAGGCACTTAACAATAATGAAATCACCAGTGCATTAGTCGGTGGTGTGGCCACTTTGTGTTCTCCAAAGTTCTCTATCCATGCTGGTAAAGCCGGTATGCTCAGTGCAGACGGTACATGCTATACCTTTGATGATCGCGCCAATGGCTTTGTTCCAGGTGAAGGCGTCGGTGTTTTGGTATTGAAAAAGTTAGAGGATGCAGAGCGAGATAAGGATCAAATCTACGGTGTTATTTTAGGTTCTGCGACCAATCAGGATGGCACCACCAGCGGTATTACAGCCCCCAGCTCACTTTCACAAGAGCAATTGCACCGTGAAATCTATAACCGCTTTGACATCACGCCTGACTCAATTCAAATGCTAGAAGCGCATGGCACGGGCACAAAATTAGGCGATCCAATAGAGTTTCAAGCCCTTACTCGCGCGTTTCGAGAACATACCAATAAAAATGAGTTTTGCGCGTTAGGTTCAGTCAAAACCAACGTCGGCCACTGCTTAACTGCTGCGGGCGTTGCTGGCGTCATTAAAACTTTGTTAGCTATGAAACACCGCACCATTCCTGTTTCTTTACATTTTGAGCAGGGCAATAAACATATAAATTGGCAAAACACACCATTTTTTGTCAACCAAAACGCTCAATATTGGCAACCTGATAATAATCAAAAACGCAGAGCAGCTGTTAGCTCATTCGGCTTCAGTGGCACCAACGCTCATGTGGTTCTAGAAGAATATCAGCCCCTAAATTCACGTCAAAATGACTCAGCGGTTCAACCTGTTGTTATTGCGCTAAGTGCCAAAAGCAAAGCATCTCTTATCGATAAATCAAAGCAATTACGTAATTGGTTGAGCCAAGAGAGCCTCACTGACTCACAGCTCGGCCAATTAGCGTATACATTACAAAGCGCGCGCGAAGAAATGGACCATAGGCTTGCATTTAGTGCTAAAACCTTAGGCGATGTGAGCACTCAACTCGACTCCTTTTTGCAAGATGCCCGCGGCACCTACAAACAAGGTGAAGTTAAACAAGGCAAAGAAATTTTAAGTGCGCTTGATAGCAGCGATTTTACACGCTGGATTGAGCAAGGAGAGTTAAACAAATTGCTGGCATTATGGGTCGTGGGCGCCAGCATCGACTGGCCACTACTTTATGGCCAAACCTTACCAAGCTTGCTGCGTTTACCAACTTATCCTTTTGCAGATACTTCATTTTGGTTGCCAAAAACACCTGTTGAAAAACCCAATGCAAGTACTTCGTCTCAAATTAGCGTAGATGCTGATATAGATTTAGACTTTGATGTGCAAAGAAATGAGGCCTTTAAACCAGCCAGCCTACATTCAACCTCAAATCAAACGGCGGTAAATCCTGCGCTTTTACACTACACAGCAAACTGGGCTGAAGAAGCGATAAACTCAAACATCAATGCACCAAAAGAGCGTCGCGTTGTTCTTATTGGGGATGATTTAACACCCTCAATATCAGCACCGACAACGCACTTTGCTTGTCGTGAGACCGAGGTAAAAGATCAGCTTGAAACTTATACAAATAAGCTAGTTGCCTACTATAAAGCACTTGATGCGAACAGTGTAGCTGATGGGCAGAAATTGTTGATTCAAGTGGTCGTGGAAGATCAGAGTAACCTACTTTGTGCTTTAAGTGGTGTGCTAAAAAGTGCAACTATTGAATACAACCGTATTTCAGCACAGTTAATTTGCACCGAGCGGCATGACAATCTCGAACTACTTTTAAATCAAGAGTTGAATCAACAAGATGAGTGTATTCGCTATACCCAAGGGCGTAGAGAAGTCTTAAACTTTGACCTGCAACCCTTTTCATCAGTAGACACCACTACGCTTCCTTGGAAAGAGCAAGGCGTTTACGTAATTACAGGTGGGCTTGGCCAACTTGGACAAGTGTTTGCAAAAGAAATTATCGAAAATACATCACAATCCCACATTATTTTTGTTGGCAGAAGCGCACTGAACAGTGTGATTCAATCACAATTAAACAGACTGCAAAATGAAAGTACTAAACTCAGCTATGAGTCTGTTGATATCGCAAACGCCGCATCTGTTACTCAGCTTTTTGATAAAATTCGCGCTCAACACGGTAGCATTACAGGGATTATTCATAGTGCAGGCGTAATTAAAGATCAGCTAATTAGCAACAAAACGTCGCAAGAGATTGCAGCCGTTTTTGCGCCTAAAGTTGGCGGGTTAATTAATCTCGATGACGCAACCAAGTCAATGGATTTGGACTTTTTTGTATGCTTTTCATCTATTGCAGCTGTATTTGGCAATATGGGACAGGCGGATTACGCCTGTGCCAACGCCTTCATGGACCGCTTCATGGCCAGCCGACAAAATAGAGTAACGCGTGGTGAGCGCTTTGGTCTGAGCCTTTCTATTAACTGGCCGCTGTGGTCAGAAGGCGGGATGCAAGTTGACTCACTCACAACTTCAATATTGCATTCACAAGGTATAGAAGTATTACCTAGTGCAGCCGGCGTTGAAGCTTTCTACCGCATTTTTACAACACAGACTATCGATACTCAGCATTGCTTTTTATTTGGCGATGCCGAAAAGATGACTAAGCTGTGGAACTGGCAAAAAACTGATACGGCTAAACGCAGTCACTCTCTCGCTGAATCAGGTAAATCTCAACACCAGATAAGCCACTATATCAAGTCAGTTATTTCAGGTATCACGAAAATTGACAGTGCCGATTTAGACAGTGACACTGAATTTCAAGACATGGGTTTTGACTCGATAATGCTGATGTCTGTTGTGCAAAAGATTGAGTCAGACAGCTTTTTAGCCATTGATACGCTTCCACCTACCCTATTATTTGACATTAGTACAATCACGCAACTTTGTGATTATTTGGTAAAGCATCAAGCACCACAACAACAGCAACCTCGTCAGGTGCCAAATACCCCGATTTGTGCAACCACAGCTATGCCGCTGTCAAAAGCACAACAAGGCTTATGGCTACTGCAAAAGCAAGTCCCATCGCAAAGTAGCTATCATGTCCCTATGGTGTTTGAGGTTGCAAACCTTGATGTGCCTTGTATGCAAGATGCAATTAACTGGATAAGCCAAAAACACCCAATTTTGTCGGTTGTCTTTTCTGAAGTTGAAGGCTTACCACAACAACAAGTTACAGGTTTAGCGCCACATTTGACCCAGCAAAGTGCGGATATTGCTTCCAAATCAGCACTTTTAGAATTGATCAAAGAACAGATAAAGCAGCCGTTCACAATCAATCAAAATGATGAACCACATAAACAACACCAGTTATTATGGCGTGCAACATGCTGGCAAATAAACCACAACACGCAACCTGTAGATGTCATCGTACTGATATTCCATCACCTGATCATTGACGGTGTTTCTGCAACCAAGTTGCTTGAGGACCTATGGCGCGCTTATCAAACCCGAATATCCGGTGAAGTTTTGCAACCACCATCCCAAGATCTCGGCTTTTTCACTTATCTAGAATGGGAAAAAAATCTGCTCCAAAGTGCACAAAGCAACATCCTTAAACAGTATTGGCAGTCTAATTTGCAAGGCCCATTGCCCCTACTTGCTCTACCTGAAAAGCAACAAGCAAGCTCTACGGTAAAACTGGCGAGTCGCCTAGAATTACCGCTGATTGGCAACAGTTTAGAGCGAATAAAAGCGTACTGTGGTGAACACAAAGTAAATCCCGCAGCATTTTTCTTAGCGGCTTTCCAGACTTTACTTGGTGCCAAAACAAACAACACGGATATCCTGGTCGGCGTTCCCGTATTACATCGCCCAACAAAAGAGATGGCAAACTCCATTGGCTTATTTGTGAATCAATTGCCTTTTAGAGCACACTTGGACCTAGCTAAAACCTTTGACGAGTTAGCAGGTAGTAACCAGCGTGGATTGAGTGAGTTAATAAAACACAGCGCCTTACCTTTCTCTGAAATTGTTCGTGCAGTGGGAGCCCCAAGAACTGAGCAAAGTCATCCAATATTTCAAATCGGTTTTGCATATCATAACTTCTTAAAAGCAGATTGGATTGAGTCTAACCAAGACCTAGTCGATTCAATATGGCAAGAGTGCTTACAAGAGCCTGAACTAGATCTAAGTCTAGAAGTGACTCCTTTGCCACATGCATTCAAAATAGCATTTAAGTTTGACGCAGCAATATACCCAGCTCACGTGATCGATACCTTGGCTAGGGATTTCTTAGCATTGCTTGAAGACATCATGTTTGCCGACAAACCCACTCTTGGTGCACTTCCTGTATTCGCAACTCAGTCATCTGTGGTTAAAAATAAGATGCAGGCGTGTTCTCTCGTATCGCAATTTGAAATGCAAGCACGCACCCACTCAGAGCGCACAGCGGTGAGCTTTGGTATGCAATCAATCAACTATCGTGACTTAAACGATAGAGCAAACCAATTTGCACAGGTCCTCCTCAATCATCCAGAGTTTAAGCCGAACTCAGAGAATCTTGTCGCGTTATGTGCCAAGCCTTCAATTGAACTGATTGTTGCTATCCTAGGTATATTAAAATCTGGTGCGGCTTATGTACCATTAGACCCTAATTCACCCAAGGCTCGCATCAGCCATATTTTACAAGATGCACAAGCGAGTATTTTGGTACTTGGTGCTGACTTACCTGATGCTCAAGCGATTGAACATCATCAGGTGATCAACTTGCAGCGTGCGCTTTCTAGCAATACACAAGTGGCCAACATCAATTGTGCTACAGCCAGCAGCTTGGCCTATGTCATTTATACATCGGGCTCAACAGGCAAGCCAAAAGGCGTTCTAGTTGAACACCACAACATCTGTAATCTATTTATCAATTCACAGCCGCTATTTGACTTCAACGAGCAGGATGTCTGGTGTCTTTTTCATTCTTATGCGTTTGATTTCTCAGTTTGGGAAATCTGGGGAGCTTTACTGCATGGTGGCAAGCTGACAATTCCAGATGAATTGACACGAAAGGACACTAACAGCTTTGCACAATTCATTGTTGACAACCAAGTAACCATTTTAAACCAAACCCCATCAGCGTTTTATCCGTTAATTGATGAGTTGGTTGCAAACTCAGGTCACGGCAACGCCCTTCGCAAAATTATTTTTGGGGGCGAAGCACTTGACCATAAAAAATTGATACCCTGGTTTAATCAATCAGCAGCGCATGCTGAATTAATCAACATGTATGGAATAACAGAAACAACGGTACATGTTACCGAAATCACAATTAACGCGGATTTAGTGTTCTCAAACAAAGCGCAAAGTACTATCGGTCGTCCTTTACCGGGTTATGAAATACACTTACTCGACGAGTACTTGAATCCTGTGCAACAGGGCCAAATTGGCGAAATATTTGTAGGTGGCTGCGGCGTATCTAGAGGCTACCACAATCAAGATGCACTCACCAATGAGCGTTTTATTCAGCACTTAGGTCAACGCTTGTATCGCTCAGGTGATTTAGCTCGCTTAAATCAAGCAGGCCTGATGGAGTATATCGGCAGAGCCGATGACCAAGTTCAGATCCGAGGCCACCGTATTGAGTTAGGCGAAGTACAGCATGCCTTACAATCCTTGAACTACATCCAAGATGCTTACGTGGTCGCAGCTAAAAAGCAGCTTGGCCAGGTCCTTGTAGCTTATTTAATTGCATCAGAGGCCCCCTCTACAGCCCAAATACGAACGGATTTACTAGCCGAGTTACCAGAATATATGGTACCTGCTTATTTCGTTTTAGTGCCAAACTACCCGTTAACTTCAAACGGTAAAATTGATAAACAAACACTCCTCAAAAAACTGCCATTTAATCAAGGTACGACAGATTCAACCACAAAATACGCATCATTCGATACTGCACATTCTGCAACCTTGACGCATACGCAGCCCGCGGTTGAACAAACTGGCATACATGCAGCAATAACCCAAATTTGGCAGCAAGTGTTAGAAGTCGAGCAAATTGCAGCCAACGTGCCATTTTTTGAAGCTGGCGGAGACTCACTGCTTGCCAATATATTGAGCGCCAAGTTTAAATCGCAATTAGGAGTGGAGTTCCCAATTACGCAGATTTTCCAGCATAGTACCATTGACGCAATGACCGAATTTGTTGTTCAGCAACAATGCAATGTTGCTGAACAACAAAACAATTCTATGCACAAAGTCGAGGTTACAAAACCCGATAACTATACACAGGACATCGCCATGATAGGCTTGTCTTGCCAGTACCCTGACTCGCCTACTCACCAAGCATTTTGGCAAAACCTTGTGCAAGGAAGAGACTTTTTAAAGCGCCTGAGCGAATCTGAATCCCAAGGTGATATCACATGGCTGGACTCGTGGATAGATGGACAAGAACAATTCGATCCAGAGTTTTTTAATATCTCTGAAAAAAATGCCAAAACCATGAGCTATTCTCAGCGTCAGTTGCTTATACATGCATGGAAAGCCATAGAAGATGCAGGCTATCGCGCTGAACAAATGCCAAATACAGGAGTTTATGTATCATCATCGGGCGCAGACAGCCTAGACCTTAACTTGCAAGATAAATTTAAAGATGGCCAATTTATTTTAAATGCGCAGGACTATGTTGCATCCACGATTAATCAGCCTGGTACTTTGCCTACAACGATATCTTATCACCTTGGCTTTAATGGACCGAGTCTGTTTGTGCACTCTAACTGCTCTTCTTCTCTGTCTGCAATCGCACTGGCTTGTAGCGCACTGAAAGCCAAAGAAATTGACTATGCCATTGTTGGTGCAGCATGTTTATACCCGCAGCGTTATACAGGTTATCAATACGAAGAAGGCCTCAATTTTGCTGGTGATGCACGCTGTAAAGTATTTGATGAAAAAGCAGATGGTATGATTGGCGGAAGTGGCGTGTCTGTCATTGTGTTAAAACGCGCAGATGATGCCATTGAAGATGCGGACAACATTTACAGCCTAATTCGTGGTATCAAAGTAAATAACGATGGTAAAGACAAGGCGGGCTTCTTTGCACCTGGTACTCAGGGACAAATGCGCGTTATTGAGCAGACTCTTAAGGCTGCGAATGTATCTCCTGCTTCGATCAGTTATGTAGAAGCGCATGGCACAGGTACAGCACTTGGCGACCCAATTGAATTTACATCATTACAGCAAGTTTACCAAAGACATACTAGCGATAAACAGTTTTGCGGCTTAGGTGCAGTAAAATCCAATCTAGGCCATACAGACACGTTAGCTGGATTAACAGGACTGATAAAAACATCTTTGGCACTTTATCACAAAACGCTTCCGGCATCGTTACATTACAACAATGCTAATCCACATATCGACTTAATCAACTCTCCATTTTATGTTGTAGAGAATACACAAGATTGGCATACACCGCTGCTGCCAAGGCGTGCCGCGGTCAGCTCGTTTGGTATTGGCGGTACCAATGCACATGCTATTTTGGAAGAAGCATCTCCTAGTATTGCTGATAACTTCCTCGAAGAGAAACTTATGGCTTCTCCTTCCATCGTGGTTCTGTCTGCACACAATCCACAAGTATTAGCGACTCAGGTTGAACAACTACGCACTTTTATTGCAGACAACCCTCTGATTGATTGTGCACGAATAAGACTTGCATACACGCTTCAGAACGGCCGCGCTGTGATGAATGTCCGTACTGGTTTTGTCATTAATAGCATTGATGAGCTAAAAGCCAAACTCGAACACTATTTGGTATCTCCCAATTATAACAATGCACCACAGAAATCCGTGCGACAAGAAACGCTGGCAGCGATACTGGAGCAAGGTGATCACACTGCGATTTTAAGTACTTGGCTAGAGACTGGCTTTGATGATTGGGATTTTATATACCGAGGCGGTCAGGTACCGAAACTCAGTTTACCCACCTACTCATTTGCACTCAAATCTATCCCTGTGGGTGAGCACAGTGTCGCCAAAGCGCCCACTTTGGATACTCTCAAAGCAGGCCAAGTAAACATTAAAGCACCTGTATGGACTGCAAAGCCGCTATATGATCACGGCTCTCAAGCAACGGATAATGACTATCAACACCATGTTGTTTTATGTGAAGCGCCTAAAGTTGAGCACAGTAGCGAAACTTTACACACATTGCATTCGAGCCATTTTTCTATTGAGCAAAAGATTGAAGATTACGGCTTTCAGTTGGTCGAGCTGGTAAAGCGCTTGTACGCGACCAAACAGCCTATCAAACTGCAATTGTTGATAGGAGATTCAGGCAAAAACATCACATTAGCAAACCTATATATGTGTTTTCATGCACTGCTTAAAACCGCAAGCATGGAGTGTAATAACCTGAAAACCCAATTGGTTATTTTAGATAAACAATTATCACCTCGTGAGATTGCGAATACCTTAAATGAAAACCTACATCACTTTGAAGAAGCGATTGTTCGCTATCAAAACAATATACGATCGGTTTTAGAGTATGCGCCCGTTTCTAAGCACTCCGCAGCAACCCCATTCAAATCAAATGGTATCTATCTGATTACAGGTGGTTTTGGAGGAATTGGCAGGCACTTCATTAAAATGCTGAATGCGCAACCATTTCATAAAACGGTTATTGTCACTGGTAGGAAGCCCGCTGATCACCCAGAAGTAAAGGCTCATTTAGCCAAACTACAAAGCACAAAAACTAAATTACAGTATCAAAAGCTCGATGTATCGCACAAAATGGATGTGCTGCTATTAGTTAGAAAGATTGTCGCTGAATATGGCACTTTGTCTGGTGTGATACACAGCGCAGGCATAGTTCAAGATACACTTTTGACCAATAAAGATTGCAAGACATTCAAACAAGTATTGGCTCCTAAAGTAACAGGTGTGGTTGCCCTAGACGAAGCCACTCAAGATATTGCACTAGACTTTTTCGCTTGTTTTGCAGGACAAAGTGGCGTCCATGGTGCATTAACGCAAGTTGACTATGCCACTGCAAATGCCTTTTTGGATAGCTATATGCATCACCGCGACACATTGCAAAAGCAAGGTAAACGCCAAGGCTTAAGTGCCAGTATTGACTGGCCATACTGGCAAGAAGGTGGGATGACTATCAACCCCGATGTTATCAAAGCATTGAGTTCTAACGGGTTTGCCCCGATGCCAACACAGTATGGCGTTGACGCGTTCTCTTCGGCTTTGAATTACCCACAAGCATTGGTGGAATTTACAGTAGAAAGGCTCGAAGAAAATGGCCAGACTTCAAAGGCTTCGACGCAATTTGAAAGTATCGATGCCCTAACTGCAGAACTGACTGGGGGACTTGCTAAAATTGCTGCCGATGTATTAGGGGTGCAGGTGAGTGATCTTGATGTCGATACTGATTTGGGTGATTTTGGCGCTGATTCAATTGCATTTATTACCTTTATTAATCAAGTCAATGCTAAATATGAGTTAACGCTTTCACCAAGTGTACTGTTTATGCATTCAACCTTAAATGGCATTTTGCGTCACATTTTGGATGAACACAGTGATAAATTGATTAGTCAATCGACGGACAACGCAGCATCGTTTAACGATCAAAAAAGCACTCAAAGTACCACGATAGAAGATCGCATCGCGATTATCGGCATGAGCGCACAATTCCCAAAAGCACATGATCTAGAAGCATTTTGGCAAAACTTAATTGATGAGCAAGATTGCATCAGTGAATATACATGGACGGGTTTATCAAGTGACGATACTCGTTCACAAAAAGCATTTCCTCCTGAAGTCAATTGGCTAGGTCGCCTTGAACGAAATCAGATCTTTGACCCATTATTTTTTAACATTGCCCCAGCTGAAAGCGAGCGTATCAAATTACAAGAAAGCTTGCTGATGACGCATGTTTGGAAATGTATTGAAGATGCTGGCTATGACCCCAAATCACTTGCAGGTACCAATACCGGTTTATTTATTGGCTGTCAGGCAAGTTACCACGATGGTTTAGTCACCTCACCTGCTTATGCACCAAATAGAATGAGCTACTTCTTAGATTTACATGGCCCCAGTGAAGGCGTGGACACAACCTGTTCATCGTCTTTGGTCGCCATCCACAAAGCTGTGCAATCTATCCAAAACGGAGAATGCGAACAAGCTATCGTTGGTGGCGTAAATGTCATAGATTCGCCCAGTGCTTCTCTTGCCATGCATGATATAGGTGCGCTATCTGCAACTGGACGCTGTCGTACATTCTCATCGGATGCCGATGGCATTGTCCGTGGTGAAGGTGTCGGTATGTTATTTATCAAAAAACTATCAAAGTCTGAGCAAGATAACGACCATATCTACGGTACCATTTTAGGCTCAGCCATCAACCATGGAGGTAAATCTCAGGGCTTCACCGTACCCAATGCAAAAGCACAAACTCGCTTGCTAAACAAAGCATGGGCAGATGCGGGAATTGATCCAAGCACACTCAGCTACATTGAGTGTCATGGTACTGGTACATCTTTAGGCGACCCAGTAGAAATAGATGCACTCAAAGCAGCGTATAAACAAACACCGTCAGAACACAAACAACCTCATCAATGTGCCTTAGGCTCAGTAAAAAGTAATATTGGCCACCTCGAAATCGCAGCAGGTATCGCGGGAGTGATAAAGGTTCTGTTACAGCTTAAGCACAAAACGCTTGTACCTTCTTTGCATGTAAATGAGCTAAACCCCTATTTATCTCTGGAAAACTCACCTTTTAAGGTGCAAACGGATACTCGCCATTGGGAAAGCTCGCTCAAGCGCCGTGCTGGAGTAAGTTCATTTGGTATCAGTGGTGTTAACGCACACCTTGTTTTGGAAGAGTACTCTCCTCAAGCGCAACAAATTGAGCCTTTAGATGATAAAGCCAGTGAGCACATTGTATTGTTATCTGCTATCAGCAAATCTGCCCTAGCGAACAAAGTACGTGAACTAAATACTTACCTTGAAACAAACGAACAGGTTGCACTTAAATCGTTGGCGTACACCCTGCAAGTAGGCAGAGCCGCCCAAAAATATCGTATTGGTTGGGTAGTATCTTCTATCGCTGAACTAAAGGGTGAACTTACACATGCGCTGAGTGATGACTTACTGGAATGTTCAAAAGCGCCAAGCACAAAACAACCTGCACTTGATGATTCTGATATTCAGCAATTACATCATGATTTTCAACCACTGCTGCGTTTTTGGCTTGAAGGCAAAGGTGTGAATTGGCCGCTATTGTATACGACTAAACCGAAAAAGCTGTCTCTTCCTACCACATCATTTATTGAGCAAACTTCGACCACAAAGGAAGAACTTGTACCATGGCTGCTTCTAAACAATCAGTTTCAAGCCCAACCTTTGAGCGTACCGGCTGATTGGCAAGCACATATCGAAACAACCACCGGAAACAAGAAGGTCATGGTGATAGCACAAGATGCTGTGACTTCGACCCCGCTTATCAATAGTCTAGGCAATGCGGCGATTGAAATTGTGTCGTTTGAGCAACTAGAAACGCTTACTTTCAGCGCAGAGTCTTTACCTGAGGTGGTATTTTTTATCGCTGAAGTGAGCGATTTACTGTCGGTTAATTCATATATCAAACCACTTTATAGCCTTCTAAAGGCAATCGCACCATTTGATAAACACCCGATGCAACTGCTTTATTCGCAGCCAACTAGTTCCGAGCGCTCCAGCTTTGATGATATAGCTGCTCTGCTCAGAAGCTACACGATGCGCAACGAGGTGCATACCTGGGCATTGATAGAATTTGACCACAAAACCTCAGATTGGCCTGAATTACTCGTCAAAGAGTTAATATCACCCAGCTTAAATGGACAGACCTTACAGCCAAACCACGTGAGATATCTTGGGCAAACTCGTCAGGGTCAATTTTTACACAAGGCTGAACAGGTGCAAACCAAAGGAGCTGGATTTACACAAAATGGTGTATACCTTATCGCAGGCGCGCTAGGTGAGCTTGGAGTCGCTCTATGCACACACTTATTGCAAACCTTTAACGCCACGGTTGTCATGCTCGGTAGACGTCAAATACAAGATTGTGCAGAACCATTAGAGAAGCTCAATTCAATTGGTAAGGGGCATATTCATTACCTAACTGCCGATGTCACATCGCTGCAACACCTAAACAAAGTGAAGCAGTACTTGGATGATAATCGCCTTGCTTTAAACGGCATATTACATTTAGGCACTGTATTTTCTGATGATGAAGCTACTTGGGAAGACTTTGAAAAAGCGATACGCGTCAAAGTACAAGGCTCGATAAACCTTGATAGCACCTTTGGAGATTCAAACTTAGACATGTTTATTATGTTCTCGTCCATGGCTATTTTTGGCAGCCTAAACCACTTATCATATTCATATAGCAACGGTTTTCAAAACTCATTCGCCAACCAACGTCAGCAGTGGGTAGAACAAGGAAGCCGGCGAGGCAAAACACTGGCAATTAATTGGGGATATTGGCAATCCAAAGACCCTGTTAAGCGCATTGAAAATGGCTTTGCCGAGAAAAAAGGCTACCAGCTCATTGAGATGACTGATGCCTTAGATTTGATCGAGTCACTACTAAGCTCTGAGCATTCAAGCATGGGTGCCTTGCTTAGCTCAGCACCGGATAAAATCTATCAAAGCACCGCAAAGTTGATGACACGTGATGTTAATAAAACGGCTGCTCACAAGCCTGCTGAGAGTGTATCAGAGCATGTTCAAACTCAGTCAGATGTGCGTGGTACTGTTATCCAGATAGTGAGCAAAGTAATTGGTATTTCATCACAAGAATTGGATCTCGACTGCGACCTTTACGAATACGGGTTTGATTCAATTTCGCTACTGAAAACCTTTCAGCAGCTAAAAGAAAAATTAGCAATAGACTTACAGGCAGATGCCTTTAAAAATATGAATACAATAGGCGCATTTGTTGAGGATATTGAGCGCCTCTATCAAGTGCAATATCAAGGCAATGCAAACAATGACAAGCAGCAAAAACCCGACTTTATATTAGATGCGGGCTTTACGCCCGTAACAAGAACAGATGACTTGGAAAAGGCGTTTGATGGCAAGGTAGAGTCTGTTTTATTGACTGGTGCGACCGGTTTCTTAGGCAGCCACATACTGCAACAGTTGCTAGATGAGACCCAGGCCACTATCTTCTGTTTGATACGCGCAGAATCATTGGAGCAAGCAAAGCAACGGATTAAACAATCAGCTCAACAATATAAATTGGATATTGATATGGCTAGGGTTCACCCCATGATCGGTGACATGGAGCAATCACGCTTGGGTTTAATTGATTCAAATTGGCAATTGTTATGTGAACAAATTCAACACATAGTGCATACCGCATCATACGTAAATCATATCCAGCCCTATTTTGCGTTTAAAAAGTCAGTTGCGGGTACTAACCAACTGCTAGAAATAGCGACAACTGATAAACTCAAAATGATTCATTTTGTTTCGAGCACGACGGCTAGCACGCAAGTTAAGAACTCTCATTTTTCAGTTAACCCAGTGGAAGACTTTATAAATGTTGAAGATGCGGAATTAATATGCAGCGGCTATGGCCAATCTAAATGGGTGCAAGAAGAGAATATACGACAGGCCTCACAAGTAGGCGTCCCATACACCATTTATCGTTTTGCACAAATATCAGGCTCATCAGAAACCGGGATAGGTAATACGGATGATATCTTCCATCGAATTTTAAAAATGATGCTGCAAGTCCCAATCATACCGAGCGATGTACCTTATTTACTTGATATTATTCCAGTTGATAAAGCAGCAACTGCCATTGTTAAGGGCATGGAAGATAAACAAAAGCGTAATACTGTGTTTCACGTGGCAAATCCAGCACCTTTACCCATCGCGCATTTCTATGAGTTTGCGCAGTCTAGACAGCTGAGTTTTAAGCAATCGAAAAAATCACATTTCATTGATGCGTGCAAAGCCTATGTAGATGGTTTAGAACTAGGTAACACACGGGTAATTATGGACGGCTTATTAACCCAACGGCCAGGCTACGATGAGTATCTCTTTGAGACCTATTTAATGCCAATGGCACCCTATGATAAAGACAATTACCTAGCATTACTGGAAAGGTATGATATAGATTCAACAAACTGGGAAACGCTGTTCGAGACTTATTTTAAGCAGTGGCAAAATGATAAGCACTACCAAATCATTTGGCAAAACTCAAAGGTCACAACACCGTAAACGGCACCTCACGCAAAGTCCCAACACAATTGGGGCTTTGCGTTATTGATATAGGTGCGCTAGCGTTTCTAAAAGCCTTATTCAACTTTATCTTATGAATATTATAGAAACCGTAGCTAGTGCTTTGACTGACATTGGCTATCCTGCTGAGAAGTTAAAAACAGCTCAAATTAGACAAATATCTTCTGAGCAATACAAACAGCTAAATGGATACGATATTGGCTTTGTATTTAAGCAATGTGAAGCTTTGTTGTCACAGCGTGATTGGCCCTTTAGTCTCATTGCCTTTGATTGGGCGTTTAGAGTTAAGAAACAGTATACCCGCGATACCTTTGACATTTTCGAACATTGGCTATTTGAATACGTCACGGATTGGTATGACTGCGATGATTTTTGTACCCACGCATTTGGGGAGCTAATTGCGCAATACAACGACTTAATTATCAAAACACACTCGTGGACTAATCACCCAAACTTTGCGGTAAGACGCGCCATTGCCGTCGTTCTAATTTACCCACTTAATAAAAATAGTTGCCCTATTGATGCTGTAATACAGGCATCCGAACTCTTGATGTTTGACCGACATGATTTGGTCCAAAAAGGTTATGGGTGGGCACTAAAGGTATTATCAAAGCATGCCCCCGAAGAGGTGATCTCATATTTAAAAAATCGACACCAAACAATGCCAAGAATCGCATTTAGATATGCCTTAGAAAAATTGGACAAGCATGTGCGAAACGAGCTTATGTTATTGTAAGCGTTACTAGTATTACTAATTATAATGGTATTTATTTGCGAATTAAATTATAGTTTTGTTACTTTATAACAAAACCTGAGCAATGTATGATAACAATAACAAAGCTCTTTGAGACTGATATTAAACAAATACAGCACATCCACCTCAATGAAGATCAAATTGAATTCGCAGGAACCGTAGACGAGTTTTTGAATGATGCATCAGACACAACTCATCTGCATGTGATCAAAAGTGGAGAAGAGATTATTGGGTATTTCAAACTCGATTTGGCATACGCAAGAAAATACGATTTTTGCCCTGAAAGTGCAGTCGGGATACGGGCATTCGTGATAGACAAAAAACAGCAAGGGAAAGGGTATGGCAAACAGGCTGTTAAAGCATTATTTCCTTATGTAGCATCGAGCTACCCCAACTATAAAGAGATAGTTTTAACCGTCAATTGCCGAAACAAAGCCGCATATGAGTGTTATAGAAAAGCAGGTTTTGAAGATACCAATGAAAAATATTTAGGTAGCCCAGCAGGACCAAATTATATTATGAGAGGAAGGTGTTATTAGCCTGTCGTTTGGTGACTATTTTCAATTATTTAAATACTCGTTCGTAGGTCTGCCTGTTAAGTTGCGACCTACAATTATGGGCGCACTGTTAACTGGCGATTCTCAAGGAATGTAAAGCATCCATAAATGTATCTAATAGCTTATCAAACTGGTTTCCATCAAGATCTAAAACAGTACTAGTATCATAAGCAGAGGGCTTTTTATCACCAATTCCAGATACAATTACCCTGTCCATTCCATCAAATTTTCCTTCATGTTTGAAAAACCATAATACAAGAACAAACCCTTTATTCTCCCGAGCGGAAGCAATTTCCCACTTTTGGTACAAGTCCCAGTCGGAAAAATCCTGTTCGACTACTAAGACTTCCCAATTAGCATCTCTCAATGTATATAGCATTCGAGCTGCGTTGGTGGATAATTGTTTTTCTATCGCCGCTGTCATAACCATGACATATCTCCTTAATTAATTGTAACGCTCAACTACCTACTTCTTAAAAGCGATAGCCTATTATTTAACTTTTTAGACATTCTCCAATTACTTGCGAAATTTGTGACCGTTGCTCTATTAAAGGCAATAAGAACCCACTGCGTGATGCAGCCCAATTAGGCAAAATTGTTTACCTGCTTGGTATATTTACTCATCATCTTGGTAACTAAGCTGTGATACCATACGAAATCGCAACTATAAATGGAGGTTACCGTGAGTCTTGAGAGTTATATTGCATTATTTAGCGCTATGTTTGTAGTGGGCATTATTCCCGGTCCAGCAGTATTTGCCATCACCACAACCTCTCTTTCGGGTGGATTCCGTCGCGGGGCGAGTATGACTTTAGGATTAGTCGTTGCTGACTACGTATTTATTTTATTGGCGGTTTCGGGACTCTCATTTATTGCCGAAACTATGGGTAGTGCATTTGCGATTATCAAATATCTATGTGCAGCCTACTTAGTATGGATGGGGATAAACCTATTCTTATCAAAGCCAGAGCTACCAAACCATACAGAACAGCCAAAAACACATCGTTATGACATTTTGGCGGGTTTTTTATTAACTATGAGTAACCCAAAAGCAATCATCTTTTACGTTGCGCTATTTCCCGCTTTTGTCGACTTTCAAAACATTACGCCATCAGACATTTTAGGGATTTTTACATGTGCAACACTGGCATTTAGTTCTGTTAATTTAGGTTATGCATACTTGTCAGCCAAAGCTCGCGTATTCGTTTCTAACCCTAACCGGCTGGGTATTTTTAACAAGCTCGCAGGCAGTTTACTTTCAGCGTCAGGAATTGCGGTTGCACTAAGGACGTAATATATACGAAGGAGAGAAAGTTGCCCATAGAGCTGATCCTCGGAATAGCCGCATTTAGTACATCTATGATTGCTGCCATTATTGGTTTTGGTGGCGGAATGTTACTAATCGCAATTTTGCCTATATTTCTCCCTCCTGCACTGGTGATCCCAATCCATGGAGTCACCCAACTTGCCAGTAACGTATCTCGTGCAGCCTTTTCTTATAAATATGTGAAGTGGCAATTGCTCACCCCCTTTTTAGCTGGCTCTATTATCGGCGCCCTACTATTTGGACTCCTGCTATATAGTGTGCCCACAACATTTATTCCGTTCGCCATTGGTACCTACTTACTTCTCAACTTGTGGTATCAACCATTCACCAGATTTATTAGCCAATTCGAAAACTATTACCTTATCGGCATATTACAAACTGGATTGGGGTTAATTGTCGGTGCAACTGGCCCTTTGTCTTTATCTATTTTGACTAAAAATTTGAAATCCAAAGACGAGGTCATTGCAACCAGTGCCGTATTTATGACCATTAGCCATCTGGCAAAAGTGCCCATTTTTATGTTGATTACGCATTTAATATGGCAATCCGCTGGGTTAGTCGCCGTAATGGTGTTTAGCTCCATTGCAGGGTCCTTTATTGGCACAAAACTAAGACTCAAAACTCACAATGACACAGTTATATTTATAATTAAATGGCTACTCACGTTGCTCGCCATTAACATGATTTATTCTGTTGTGAGGGGTACGCTAGTTGCTAGCTAATGAAGTTAAGGTCCACCACTTTGTACTTTTAACTCAATAATTAGTACTAAGGTCTCTAAAAACCACTCCACACTCGCTCCATATTCCTCGCTTATAATACTAAATAGTTAAATAAGATAGAGAATCAACATGCGCATAATCACTACGGCCCTCCTGAGCTTAGCTGCTTTGACAGGGTGTCAATTTGGCGACAATGATACGCTCACCGTTTCACCAGTTCCTGAAGTAAAAAGCAACTTAGAAATTACAGCAATTTCTACAGGACCTTTGGATACTCTGGAACCATCAGACACAGTAAAAACCTACTATACCGTTGATGTTACGGGTTTTAACAATGTTGATGTAGAAGTTCATTTCTATCTAATGCACTCGGATGAACTTGACGTCAGCAGTGAACAGGAAGCTGCGATTGAAGATATTCAGCAAATTGCGGTTGTCGAACTTGCGGCACTTACAGAAGGCACTTCTGAACATGAAATTGACTTGCAACTACCAAACGTGCTTGAAGGCGGTAACTACCATATCATTGCGCAAATTGATCCAAATGACTTGCATGTAGAGGATATCGAAGAAGATAACCACCCTTCTGTTGACCATGAGCCGCACCTAGATGGTGAGTTCCCACACGCAGATATCGTGGTTAGAGAACAGGAAGATCATGACTACAAACTATTAAGTGCTGCTTTTGGCCAATCTGCACTTATCTTAGATGCGCCTAGTGTTGACAATGGCGCAAGTGAACATCACTCGGATCTTATTGGTTATTTAGAAGCTGATTACGAAGGTGGTAACTTAGGGCTTTCGCACATTAAAGCTGAAGTAATGGTTGCTGGCAACTGGGTCGAAACACACTTTTGGGATGCACAAAGTAATCAGTATACAGACACGCTTGCACATGAATTCACCGCAGAGCTGCACGATGAGCACATCGGCTTTGACATAGCACTAGAACCTGAGTTACTGCAACAGCTTTACACTCATTACAATGCACAAAGTGACAATCAACTGGAGCTGCGCTTTACATTGATCGACGCAGCAAAAGACGCTGAAACTAGAACAGATAATAATGAGATCCTAACGTCCATCCCTCTTTACTTTTTCGAACAAGCTGACGCACCGCAAGAGCGCCCAGCCAGACAAGCTCGTATTAACGAATCCGCTATTGCGCCCGCAGCTGTAGGTCTTGCCAACATAAACTTTTCTAGTGAGTTCAATAAATCATACGGCAATAAATCTAAATTTAGCGTGGGTGTAGACTTACAAGGTCAGCTATTTATTGTGCCTACTGGCGACCCGGGTGGCCGCATCACTGGTGAAGGCACCGTAGAGGCATATTTCTTCAATGCTAAAAATACGCTATTTAGCATCTCATATAACGGAAGTGCCTATATTAGTGGCCTAAATACGGGTTATGAATCTGAAATGATTATCTTCAACAATGTTGTTTTTGAAGATGAGAAGTTCACGGCAAAATATGAGAAGTCTTGGGAAAAGAAATGGGAAGAGGACAAAGTAATTGCACAAGCAACTTTTACTGTAGGCCCTATTCCGATTAAAGTTGAAGCGGGTGTAACCGGTAACTTAGGCTTCGAATTGACAGTAGGCTATAACGCAGAGTTATACGCTGAAGGCGACCTATTCCATGTTGACTTTGGCGCATTTGGACGTGGCGGCGTAAATTTACTTGTTGCCTCTGCTGGCGTTCAAGCCATCTTGACACTGATCGACAATACCTTTGCGATGGAGTCAAATGCAGGGTTTGCACTGCTTACCAATGACAATACTAACCCTCACATATACTATGGTATTGAATTGAAGAACGACCTGGATGTTATCTCCGGTAAATTCGGTTTGTACGCAGAAACTTACGGTGTTAAGTGGTGTAAAAAATGGGGGATTCCATATCCTTGCGGAAAGAAAACAACTCGCTATGATCTGTGGTTATATCAAACCAACAGCGTGTTCGACAAATCTTGGACAATTTACTCCAAAGAAGGCGATATCAATCTATGATAACGCTTAACAAAGTGATTTTAGTCGGTGCACTAAGTGCACTGGCTAATTCTCAGTATACCCAAGCATCTTGCGCTACACAGTATGACTTTTACATTGATACTCGCACTACTTTCAATTACGACCAAATTAAAAGTCAGGGGCAGCAAACACACATTAGGCTCTTTGGACTAATCACAATTAAAGAGGCTGAGCACAACGATGAAAATGGTTGGTGGGCTCTCAAAGCGGATAATGTGCGCGCAGGAAGTGGCCAATTTGCCTCTGAGTTAGAAAGTTATACCTTGCCATTCGCTTTTAAATTAACCCCACAAGGGTTAATTAGCGATTTTTGGTTTCCGACACAACTCAGTAAACAGGCACAGGATCAACTAAAAGGGCTTGCGTACTATTTTCAATTTCAACGCAACCCTGAAACTCAATTGAAGTTGGAACAAGATACGCTTGGCCAATATACAGCGACATATATTTTTGAAAACGATAAAATTCAACTCAATAAACAAGCGTACCAATTGCATAACGCTAAACAAGAAGCTTTGCAAACTATTAAAATCGCCTCTTCAGGCCATGAAGTTACACCTAATACGTGTTTCTTTAGCTTGCGCCAAGGCCAAGAAACATTGTTATTTAGCGGCAAATCGCAAAGCTTAAACTTGAAAACCAAACAGCGATATCAATTTGCTCCTGCTAAACAGGCATACCCTTCTAGTTTATTTTCTCTTCCTAATGACTTATCGAGCTGGCCAACAAACAATAAATCTCTCAGCGAAGAGGTGTTAGCGCAGTTGGCGCGATCACTTCAACAATTTGTACTTGAAAATGATCTGACCCAAACCCCCGCCTATAACTTGGCGAAGCAACTTGCGCAATTTGATGCTGTTATAGGCACTTTAAGTGATGTATTTTTAAAGCAGCAACTCTCAGATAGTGCGCAAATGCGCCTATTTAACGGCCTAGGCCAGTTAGACAGTGCGAATAGCCAGTTGCTACTGGGACGCTTATTAATAGAGGCAGAGAAAGATCCACTCATGCAGTTTCGTGCCTTGAGAGCATTATCTCAGGGTCGTAACCCATTTAGCCCAGAGTTATCATCATTACTCAAAGAACAAATTGAAACGGGCTTTAGCAGCCTTGATTCTGAAGTAACGAGTAGTTTTTATATGACCATAGGTGCAATGTTAAATGGCCGTCAGCCCAATCAGCAAGCCCAAAAATTGCACGACGCACTGTCAGAGCAACTATCCATTGAAACGGATAACAGGACTCAATCTGCATTAATCACAGGGCTTGGCAACAGTCGTAATGAACAGCACTTTGAACAAATCGACAGCTTCGTTAACGATAGCAATAGGAGTGTACAAAAAGCCTCTTTTCGTGCTTTAGGTATGCTGAAAACTACTCAAGCATATGAAAGCTTAGAAAAACAACTGGCAAAGCCCACACATAACAATCAGGTGGCGCTACTCGGTGCACTCGCAAATTACCAGCTTAAACCAGCTGCGAGTGATGCTGTCCTTGCTATCGCGGTTAACAATCTAGATGAAGAGCACCGCTATGCAGCTATCAAAACTTTGGCCACTCAAAACGACCAAGCAGGCATCAAGAAAATGCTTAAATCAGCACTGCGATCTGAAACTTCTAAAAGGAACTTTCAAGCCATCGTTGAATTAATCCACAACCAAGACAGCTCGGCGCAAAATTAAATTTACCAATGCAGCCATCGTCTAACAGGTGGCTGTATTAGTTGTACACGCCAAAGTTGCATGCAACTTTTAACGTACGAAGCAATACCAATAGTCGAGTAAACTATGCACTTTCTAGCTCCAGTACCAATCCTGCGCTCTTTCAGTGAACAACAAGCAAAATCTTTTTATATTGATTTTCTAGAGTTTGATCTGGATTGGGAACATAGATTGGGGCAAAACGCGCCTTTGTATGCACAAATATCGAAGGGAAATTGCATTATCCACCTGTCAGAGCACTATGGTGATGCTAGCCCCGGAACAACCCTAAGAGTTGAAATTGAAAACCTGACACAATATCAAAACCTGTTGTCTGCTAAACAATTTAAACATGCAAGGCCAGGCATCAACGAAATGCCCTGGGGGTTAGAAATGCCAATCTCAGACCCCTTTGGCAATAAACTAATCTTCACTCAAACGAGTTAACGAGTACATTGTCATTTTTGCGCTTCATCAATACATCTGTTCACTGGGTAACGCTCAAAGTCTTCCCAGTAATGAATACCGCCTATCATTTCTTTAACCAGATAACCTAAAGCTGACAGTTTTTGTGCGGCTTTACTTGCGCCATTACACCCAGGCCCCCAGCAATAAACGACAAATAAAGTATCTTTATGAAACTGCGCCATACGCGTTTGCGTTATTTCAATATGGGGAATATTGATTGCAGTGATTGCATGGCTTTTATTGAATGCTTCGTTTGAACGAACATCAAGCAGTACAAAATTGTTATCACCAGATTTAATATCTGCATAAACATCTGAACAATCGGTTTCACATGCAAGTTTATGCGTAAAATACTGCACCGACTTTTGCGCGTTGTGCTCTAAAAAGTGACTGACATTGGACATGAATTTACTCCTTATTTAATCTGCTCGGTAATATACTAAGTGGTTGCTAATTAAGGAATTCATAAGTTTTGAACACAGTGTTCAGAGATGCTTAACGCTGTGTTACTGGCGCTAATCTAAAAGTCCCCCAACTAATCTTTCATCTGTTCAATGGCCACGATTTCAGAGCGGTTCATTGTCAACTTATAGCGTTCAAGTTGTACTTCATCTTTTGTCTTAAAGCGCATAACCAAGTTAATTTGATACCGTCGCTCTACCGAGTTTTTAGAAACTTTATGCCCTTCAAGGCTATAAAGCTTACCCGCCCCCTTTTTCAAATATCGTGCGAACGAACTCATATTAAAGGTGATGCGTTGCTGTACTTCTTCATAACCTGGTAAAAACTCATCCACATGAACTTGGTTTTTGGCACAAAAATGCAGAAAATTAGCCTCTTGGCGATTTTGTCTCCCACGCTTTTTTAGTAGTTTGTCGACGTCTTCTGGTATCTCTTTTTTCTTGATGTGCTCTAACCAAATCATTTGCGTGCATACTGTCGCGTCATTCACTGAGTTTTTAAACTTATTACGCCACTTTGGTCTGCCTTTTTGTACTTGGCGCCACGCCCACTGGGTTAAATCGTCTTTGAAAGTCTCCCTCAACCCATAAATAACCCCTAATAACGCAATAAGTGCAATGGTGATTTCTTCAAAATTAGAGCGAGCATTGAGTACTAAATACATAACAAACGCCATAATTACTGCTGTGACTGCACCTCTGGCCATTCTTTTGAGGTTCGCCCCTAAATTTGTTGTTTCTTTATTAAAAACCACGCCGTACTCGATTAGCCTTTCGAGTAGACGCATTTTATTGGTAATACGATTTGGGTCTTCTAATGTAACCTGTGAGTTGTAACTAAGCTTTTCTCTGTATTCACTTTCTTGTTTGCAAAAATCAATTACGGCACCTCTCTCTCGGCTAAAATCACTGGATTTAGGCCCTCTTGCTAGCAATTTCAAAAATGCCTGTTCAGTGTGCCAGCTAAGATAGTTGTCCGCATTTTGAAAATAGGATTTTAGTTTATTATCCGGTGGCGTATAGCGCCTCAACTTTACTAACAATTTGGCAGACTGCTCTACTAATTCTATGGCTTTGGGGTAAAACTCTTCGGCCTGCTTAAGTTTGAGAGTGTCTTTGACATCTGCTTCCAAAGCAATTCGAATTTGATAGCAAAATAAATTCAAATTGACACGGTAGTCGCTTTTTTGCCCCTTACTTTGGCTAATAAAACGACTACGTACTAATGGTAAGTGCAACTGCTCAGAATAGTAAGCGCTATGGCTTTTGATATTTGCATTGAAATAATCGACTTCATTCAATGTATTTGCATTGATCCCCATGTCAGTTGGTATCGAGAAATACAGGTCAAGTTGGTATCGAGAAATACAGGTCAAGTTGATTTGTCTCTTTAGGCAGGAGCTGGTAATTGATTTTAAAAGATAGGCTTTCGTCTTGGCTTAGTTTCGCTTTACTCACTCGAATAATGTACCTCCAATGTTTAACACCCTGTAATTATAACACAAATCCTTTGCTAACATCGGGTTATGTCAGCAAATACCGCGCTGTTTGTACCAAATTTGTACTATGAAACTTCGTTTCAATTCGCCATAATGACATTTTTTAACTCAGAAGTAGTTTCAATGACAAATAACCCCCAACATTGTGAAAGTATTACAGAATTTTTAGAGCGATTAAGCTGTGACAGTGAGAGCGTAGAGTTTGATCACACCATCGCGGTGATAGATTCGCACTACTCATTTGCCCCATGCGCTTTTGAAAATGGTGAACAAAAAAATGAGGCAGGAACCAACCTCAGCTCATGCAAGATTTTAGCATTTGCAAAGATTCACGGCTTGTCGCCCAATGAAACCCTCAATTGCTTTGGCCGCTATTACAGAAAAGATGTACTGCAAAACCCAGACGGTATAGATCACGCCAACATCCGCAACTTTATCAAGTATGGCTGGCAAGGCGTATCGTTCTCTCAGCCGCCTCTTTCTGAAAAGTAGCAATTTATAGGTGTACACTGTTTATAATACAGATAGCTGATGCACCTATTATTAAATTTAGCCACTTCTTCGGTTGATTTTTCTCACTGGATACACTAATCCAAACGACTTCTGTCTGCGTACAACAAACCCAAGTTACATGAATGAGCTAATATAAAGATGCAATTTAGAGAAGACGAAACATCACGAATAATAGAGATGGCATGGGAAGATAGAACGCCGTTTGAAGCTATTTACACCTTATTTGGTTTAGATGAGCAAGAAGTAATTAAGCTCATGCGTAAAAGCCTCAAACCTCGCAGCTTTAAAAATTGGAGAGCTCGTGTCTCTGCTCGAAAGACCAAACACTTACATATGCGCTCAAAAGATGTAGTTCGAGGTTATTGTAAAACACAATACAAGCACAGGTAGGCGTTACTTCAAGTTGTATGGCAACCACAGTAAATTGCTTTCTTCCTTACCTTATATCGTGCAGCTCTCTATGGTTCTCTTTAAGTTTTGAGCGGTTAAATTTTCTTTTATTAAGTACCCTTTAACGAAATCGTAACCTTGCACTTTTTGTTTGTCTTCTTCACATTTTGAAGATGTGTATAAGGCCAACATCGAATTATCAAACACTCGGGTACAGGTGCGCAACTTGACAAACGCCTCTAAGAATTCAAAACCGTTCATCAGAGGCATATTAATATCGAGGAAAATAATGATTGGAGGAAATTTTTCGGGGTATAGTTTTGCATTGTCTTCGTAGTTTGACAAAAAATCGATGGCTGCTTGTCCATTGTCAGCTTCAAAGATATAACTGACATACCCTGCACTCTTAAGCGCCCTTTTGAGCAAATACCTGTCAACTTCATCATCATCTATTAGCATTATTGTGTATTCGTTCATCTGCACTTTCCTTATTCGGCTACTCGCCAACATACTAACGAAAATTTAAATAATAAACATAAGGTTAGGTATTTTCGATAGTTAACTCTGCTATACTTAGTCTAGTCAAGAGCGCTTAATGTACAAATAAATATCTACATCTTAGCAACGTTCTGTAATAAAATTTGATGCTGAAAATAGCTTTTTTCTAGCGTTCAAGTAACCGCTTCAAGGTAAATCAAATTTGCCATAGCTTGCTCGTTACTGGTACCACATGTGTCTTTGTCCGCTTTAAAATCACTACATACTTTCGGACGCTCCGGTTTGTCAAATATAGAGCATAAATTGTCTTGATTTAAATATTTACAACGCACATTGGCAGCTTTGTTCAAAGAACTAATACTTGGCGCAATGCAGCATGCGCCACAACCCAATCTACAATCCATCACCACCCCTCATTGGATAAAACTACAAATTATACGGACTATCACGCTCTCTGTATGTAAAAAAGCCTCTTTTTATTAAGTTTTAAGCAACTTTAACCACAAATTGTAAATTTGTGACAAAGGTCGCAATGGTTTGTTACATATTGATATGAGATCAAAACACATAGAAATATCTATTGGCGTATTATTCTGTGTAACCGATGCGAACGTCGTATTAATACTCGTATCAAATTTGTCAATTCAGGAAGGAATTAACATCGTGGCTAGTAAAAAACAAATCATATTACCCTGTGTAGTATTACTTGGAGGAATTGCCAGTGCTATTGCATTTTCGTCAATGCAAACGCCTCCACAAGAAAAACCAGAAAAGATCATTCACCCACTTGTTGAAGTGGCTCCAATTAATACTTCTTCACTACAAATGTCTGTCGGCTCTTACGGTATTGTCAAACCGAAGTACAGTACTCAATTAGTCGCTCAGGTTAGTGGACAAATTATCGAGTTGTCTGATGAATTCGTCAAAGGTGGATTTGTTAAACAGGGCGCTATTTTAGCACGTATAGACCCCAACGATTATGAAGCTGCGTTAATAGATGCAGAGGCAAACCTCGCACAAGCAAGCTCTGCACTTGAAATAGAACAAGCTCAAGCACATGTTGCTAAAACTGAATGGGAACGTATCAAGAACAACGCAAATTCAACAATTCCTTCTGAGCTTTACCTTCGCAAGCCTCAACTTGCTGAAAAATTAGCTCGCTTTAAAGCCGCGCAAGCCAGTGTCAAACGTGCCAAACGTAATCTTGAACGCACTTATATAAAAGCGCCATATGACGCAATTATTGACACTCGTTCATTGAGCCTTGGTAGCGTAGTTAATCAAGGGAGTTCAGTGGGCGTGCTAAATGCAATCTCGGTGGCAGAAGTGAGATTACCCGTAGCGGATGCAGAACTTCAGCATTTGAACAACAATGGTATTGACGCCGCTGTTACACTCACAGCGAAAGTGGCTGGTAAAGAGGTTAATTGGCAAGGCAAAATAGTCCGTAGCGAGGGTGTGATTGATAGCCGAAGCCGTATGACATACCTTGTTGCTCAGGTCGAACGCCCCTATGATAACGAACAAAAGCCATTGCGATTTGGTGCCTACCTTAATGCTCAGATTAAGGGTAAGTTGATCTCAAACGCAGTAGAAATCCCACATCACTTAGTTCGAGATGGACAAGTGGCAATCATGAATGATGACAAAACTCTCTCTTTCAAGCCACTCAATATTGTTAGAGAATATGATGGCTTAGTTGTTGTAGATCAAGGCCTTGAATCAGGGCAGAGCTTAATTACCTCTGCACTTGAGTATCCAACGGAAGGTATGCAACTCCGAATTGACGACGATACTCTCTCTCAAGCTTCAACGCAGCTCGCATTGAAAGAGGAGTAGTGACGTATGGAGACGCAAGAGAAAGGCATTATTGCTTGGTTTGCACGCAACCCAGTCGCAGCAAACTTATTAATGATTTTTGTACTCGTTGGTGGCCTATTGACAGCTTTCACCATTCAGAAACAAATATTTCCGCAAAACAAAAACTACTGGCTGAGCATCCAAGCTGTTTACCCAGGCGCTGCGCCGCAAGAAGTCGAAGAAGGGATCACGATAAAAGTTGAAGAGGCAATGGAAGGACTTGAAGGGATCAAGCGACTCATTACCTATTCAAACCGCGGCTTTTCACAAACTTGGATTGAAGTGGATCAGCAGTATGAGCCAAAAGACGTCCTTGACGAAGTTAAAATGCAGGTAGACGCTATTTCTAACTTCCCTTCAGGCATGGAACGCCCAATTGTTCGCAATGAAAAAAATGAACAAGATGTGATGCTTCTGACACTCAATGGCGACATGGATTTCAAAGAGCTGAAAAAGCTTGGTAACACACTCCACGATGAAATGCTTGCCCTACCGGGTGTTAACTTAGTGACTTTTAATAGTGGTCTTGACTATGAAATCGGCATTGAGGTTAGCCCAGATAAACTGCGCGAGTACGGCCTTACATTTCGTGATATTTCAGCCGCAGTTCAAAGCTTTTCAGCCAATATGTCAGCCGGTCAAATTCGCTCCGATAACGGCTACATATCAATGCGGGTAGAAAACCAAGCATATAAAGGCCATGAGTTTGAACAATTACCTCTTATTACACTGGAAGATGGAGCACAAATTCGCTTAGGTGACGTCGCTAAGATTTCAGACGGCTTTGAAGAAGGTTTGATGTACTCCTTATACAATGGCAGAAACTCACTATTGTATGAAGTGATGGCATCAAAAGATCAAGACATCACTAAAGTAGCCAGTGTCATCAAAGATTACCTAAAACAAAAAGAGTCTCAGCTACCTCAAAACGTGAAATTAGAACCATTTTTAGATTTCACGTACTACCTTGAAGGCCGATTAAACATGATGATCGAAAACATGGTTATCGGTGGGATCTTGGTAATGCTGATGCTTGCTCTGTTTTTAAGAGTGAGACTCGCTTTTTGGGTTATGATGGGCCTACCTGTCTCGTTCCTAGGTGCATTTTTAATGATGCCGATGGGCTTTATGGACATTACCATCAACTTAGCTTCACTGTTTGCTTTCATTTTAGTACTGGGGATTGTAGTTGACGATGCCATCGTGGTTGGAGAATCTGCTCACGCAGAAATAGAAAAACATGGCCATAGTCTTGATAACGTTGTTCGTGGTGTTAAACGCGTCGCGGTACCGGCAACATTTGGTGTATTGACAACCATTGCTGCATTTTTACCTCAAACCCTTTCGACAGGCCCAGAAGCCGCATTTTCAAAAGCGATTGGTGGAGTCATCATACTTTGTTTGATCTTTTCTTTGATTGAATCAAAGCTCATTTTGCCTGCACACTTAGCCGCAATGAAAGACAAGCCAAGCAACCCTAAAAACCCACTCCACCGCTTGAGAGCGGGAATGGACAATGGCTTAAAGCACTTTATTGAAAACATCTACAGACCATTTATCGACAAATGTATACACTACAGATATACAGTTATCGTTGGTTTTATTTGCATACTGATTGTCAGTGCTGGACTATTCGCTGGTGGCTTCATCAAGTTTGTTGCGAATCCTAAAATCCCCCATGATTTCCCAAGTATTCGCATTGAAATGAATCTATCAGCATCTGAATCAGCAACCCTAGAAACCACCAATAAAATCGAAAAGATGGTTTGGGAAGTTGAGAAGCAAGTGGAAGCCCAGTACGGTCAAGTGATGGTCAAAAACCTTTCAGTAAACATGAATGGTCGCACCAACGCATCTATTCGTGCAATTTTGGTGGAGCCACATTTGCGCCCTATTGACACATTTGAACTCAGTGAAATGTGGCGCGAAAATATGCCTCCTCTACCAGGAGTTAAGAGTTTTAACATCGAAGACAATGTATTTGGTGGTGGCAGAGATGATGGTGATATTAGCTTCAGACTTGAGGGCAAAAACAAAGAAACCCTCAGAGAAGTAGCGGCCAAACTTAAAGCAAAACTCAGAACTGTTGAAGGTGTTGGTGATGTGAATGACTCTATGCAATCCGCAACAGATGAAATTCGACTAGAACTGAAACCATTGGCTTACAGTATGGGTCTGACACTGTCGGATGTTGCTTCGCAAGTAAACTTTAGTTACTACGGCCTTGAAGCTCAGCGTATTTTGCGTAATGGCGAAGAAATCAAAGTGATGGTTCGCTATCCAAAAGAGCATAGAAACGCCATTAGCGATATCCAAGACGTGCGTATTATCTCGCCAGCTGGCGCTGAAATCCCCCTAATTGAAGTCGCTGATATCAAACTCGTGGAGGGTGTAAACCGTATCCGTCGCGAGAATGCTAAGCGCACGATTAATGTTTGGGCATCTGTAGATACTGATAAAGCTGAACCGTTCAAAATTGCAGAGCAAATTGGCGAAGAATACTTACCTAGCCTCTTGGAAAACTACCCAGATGTGACAAGTAGTATCACAGGTCGAGTTCAAGAAGAAATGGACAGCGTAGCCGAACAACTTCGCGACTTCGCTTTATCACTCATGATTATTTTTGCACTGCTTGCGATTCCACTGCGCTCGTATACTCAACCTTTACTGATTATGTCTGTAATACCTTTTGGTGTAGTAGGAGCCGTTTTGGGCCACATGGTGCTTGGAATGACAATGAGCGGATTGTCTTTCTTTGGCATAATTGCTGTTGCGGGGGTTGTGGTAAATGACTCTTTAGTGATGGTAGATTTTGTCAATAAAGCCAGAGAAACAGGGCTGAGTATTAAAGAAGCGGTTGTAGAGGCGGGTTGTCGCAGATTCCGTGCGATTTTATTGACCTCTTTGACCACCTTCATTGGCTTGGTGCCCATTATCATGGAAACCAGTTTGCAAGCACAAATTGTTATTCCGATGGCCGTATCTCTTGCTTTTGGTGTTTTGTTCGCAACGGTCATAACATTGATATTAATTCCTTGCCAGTACGTTGCGTTAGAAGACGCTAAACGTATAACTAGAAAACTATTTGGCAAAAAGACTGAGGACATAAGCCAAGTCCAGTCTAATTTAAATTAAGTAAACTCCCTTCCTGACCAAGCCCGGCCAAATGCGCTGGGCTTTTTCATTATACAACTTCTTACAATTAATGAACGAAAATTAACCTATTCATTAAGTTACCATTAAAATAAACCAGTCTAAATTGCTTGGAATAGGATAACACTTCCTATTTAATAAAATAGATAATGTGAAACAATGCATTGATTAAGGAATAAAAATGCGCAAAATACTTTTGGCCTCACTCGTTGGACTTTTAACTGCATGCGGCGGTGGTAGTGGTTCATCTTCTAACGATGATCAGCGTCCTACCACTCAAAATAGAGCTCCTACCGTCACTCTGAGCGGCAACACACTGGCGATATCCGCTGAGTCTATCACTCTTAATACCGCTTTTAACGACCCTGACAATGATCAACTGACAGTCAATTGGTCAAGCTCTCTAACAGGCGTTCAATTCGACCAAGCATCCTTGGCGACAACTATAGTCAAATTCCCTACCGTTACCGAGAAGCAAAATATTACGTTGACCTGTGAAGTGTCAGATGGCGTAAACCCTGCAGTCACAAAAACTTACTCCATTACCCTGTACCCCGTGATTGCAGGTGCCAATATTGTTATGGAAGATAGCTATGCGTTTAGTAGCGGTAGTACAGCTACAATCAATGCGACATTTGAAACGGACACTGAAATCCAAGATGTCATGTGGGAGTTTGAGGGTATCGACCTTAGTTACGAAGCTTCTGGCTCAACAACTCATAATAAAGGTGAGTCGACTCTAAAAATTGAGCTTCCAGACGTATCTGAGGTAACCGAGTTTAAGGTAACGCTAAAAGTTGTAACTGACAACGGCGCACATACTCGCTCTGCTACAATGAAAGTATCTCCTGCTGATGGCCCTACTTTAAATGTTTCTTTACCTGAACAAATAACTGTTTCAAGCGCCAAAGAGGCCAGCATAGTCCCTATTATTGCGCACAGTGATGAAATAGAATCTTATTCTTGGCAGTGGCAACAAAGCCCACAACCTTCAGAGCAAACAAGTAGTAATAAAGTTTACAAGTTTGTCGCACCAGTTGTTGCGCAAGATACTACTTTTGATTTATCGCTAAAGGTCACTATGAAAGGAGGTGTAACTGAAACGGCAACAACTAAAGTCAATGTAAAGAAACTAGTGACTCAAAACCCTATCACATTGACTAGCTCTCATGACGTTGCAGCTTCTGGCCAAACGGTTGTAGTGACAAGTAATGTAACCGACTTCTCTGATGTAGAGAGTGTAACGTGGTCTGTAAACAATCAATTTGATGACCAATATCTCACTAAAGAAAACAGCAAATTAACAATACAAGTACCAGAAGTTGAAAGCTACAATAACTTCCACAATATCAGTTACACCGTAAAATACAAATCAGGCGGGTCCGTCACTGAAACCCAGCCATTTACTTTCCATAATACTGTGGCGACTAGAGGTACTATCGACATTATTAATAAAGACCAAAGGTTCGATATTTACCCCAAACGAGAGGTTACACACAACTACAACCTAACCAGCGCAGTACCCATTGATGATATCAGAATTGTGGCTATCACCAATTTGCATACATACGACATATTAGAAGTGTCTCATGATAATAATACTGCGACTGTCAAAGTTCTAGACAACGAATACTTAGCGAGCTCTTTTCGAGCATTTGACTTGATTATCAAAGCAGGATTTGCAGAGAAAGAAATTAAAGTTTATGCAGAATCATACAACTCGTTACTAAGAACTTATGCAGGCGTCAATGAAACATACGTTAGTGGTTCAAATTTTTACCTGTTTGGGCAATTGAATCACCTAGAGGGAAATACTGACTACGTCCCAGCTTGGGACAATAGTGGTGGTGTATCAAAAGTTTCAAATGATGTTGCACTCTTCACAGAATACAGACAAATTTTACCTCAGAATGATGAAGCGAGATTATCTCTATATACTCGAGATGAGGCGGATACTTTCGTCACAAATAGTGCGCAAATCACATTGGCAAAAAATTTGGAAGTTGAAGGTGAGCATTATCGCTGTACAGTGGAAGATACCGCACTTTCAAAATGCACCAGTAGCAACAGTCTCTTAAACTTTGAGACCCAGCCAGATCAGCTTAAACAAGTAGTCACTCGAGGCTACTATGCTTGTCAGCTGGGTAATGCTGGAGACGTACACTGCGCAGGCTTCAACGATTCTCCAGTTGCTCAAGTTCCAACGCTAGAAGATGTTGTTAAGCTAAATGCAGTCAATTACGATACTGCATGTGCACAGTTTGCTAATGCGAGTTGGCAATGCTGGGGAAGCGCGGCAGCCTCAATAGAACAACTCATTGCACAATCTGGTCTGGTGCACCAAATCTTAGGGAATCACACTCATACTTGTCTTGTTAGCGATGGCAGCTTGGTATGCTATGCTGGCAATGAAGTCGTGTTCCAAAGTACAGGCGATTATATTGAAAATATCGTTTTAGACGACGGAGAGCTGTGCTACCGCACGCAAGGCTCTAACATTCTAAACTGCCCTATGAAAGATTAATTAAGCCAAATCGAACTCCCTTTTTGGAAAACACCCAACTGGTGCCTAAAAAGGGAGTTGCAATACTCTTATCTAGTGATTTTAAGCCCACTCCTTCTAATTCTTTTCAAGAATAAGCTATTTATATTAAGATAAAATATGTAGTTAGGTTATTTTAACTAGTTAACTTTACAAATGATTCGAATGAAGACACACTAGAGAAAGTGATTGGCAACTCTTTTTTAAAATGAAATATCTCTCTTTGATTTTCGCTCTGGCGACGTTGCTCTTAGCTGGGTGTGGTAATAATGAAGAAGCGGGTCGAGGTGATAAAGACACCCCAGGCTACGCCGCAACAATGTACTTTGACGCCCTGTATAACCGCAAAGATATGAATGCAGCCCTAAAGCTTGCAACCCCTAGGCTTGCACGCATTATGCGCTCTTATGGAACGCCTTCGCAATTCACTAGAAATCTTGTAAATATGCAATATGATCAAGTGACTATCGAGTTAGACATGACCAATAAAAGCCTCCGTGAACAGTACGGCAAAAAAGCGAAAGTAAATTTAATATTTACAGGCCAACTGCATGGTGATCAGGTCGACGATATGCGTAGCGTGCAAATGGTAAATCGTAAGGGCGATTGGTACGTAGACAAAATTAACCCTGACCCATATGCGCGCTAAGCCTAAATTCTAAGCGCTTTTTGCATCAACGCTGAGCGCTTCATCTCTTACTTTTAGCCATTCATCCAGTGCCTGTTTATCTCCTTCTGAAATCACGCCTGCTTCGCATGCCTCATTCAACTGTTGAGAAACGGCCTTGTCGTATAGAGTCGCCGTTTGCTTTCTTTGCCAACGTAAAAAATCATGATAAGCCACTTTAACATTTCGAGATAAAGATAGCGCTTTTTCTAGCTTTTCTAATCCAGCCATTCCCTCACAATCACACAGTGCACTAACACGATTTCGCGTATTGCTATTTTCAAATACGCTGGCACACAATGACTTCACTTCTTCATCAGAGACACTGAACGCTCGCGTTCCCAAAGGAAATACCAACCGTTTCACGATACTTCTCAAGCCCCTAGGTAAAAAGTTCTCGATAAATGTTTTGGCCGCTTCACTATAGCTTGACAGATGATATGCCATAGCAGCTCGAACAAGTGGCAAGTCTCCGCATTGATGACCATCATCCTCGAATTTTTTCAATACACAGGAGGCCAAATATAAATGGCTGAGCATATCCCCTAAGCGCGCCGATTGCATTTCTCGGTATTTAAGTGCCCCACCCAATCGCAGCATTGCAATATCACTCATAACAGCTAAGACTTGACTGTACCAAGTGAGTAATTGGTAATAGCGCGCTACATCACCGCTAACTGGTGAGCTCACAAACCGCGCGGCCGTTAATCCATTAAACAGCGCTTTTAAGCAATTCGTGCCAGAGTGAATCAGATGGGATACAAGCAACTTATCAAATTCTTTTAAGCCCTGTTCAGTATCTTCGATTTGAACTGCATCCATCTCTTTTAAAATAAATGGGTGGCAGCGGCTAGCACCTTGGCCAAATATCATTAAGTTTCTAGTTAGGATATTTGCCCCTTCTACCGTAACGCTTATTGGCATACCCGCGTAGTGATTGGCTAAATAATTGAGTGGACCTTTTTGAATTGCTTTGCCGCCATGAATGTCCATAGCATCATTGATGACAACTCGAGACTGCTCGGTAAGGTGATACTTTGCAATTGCAGTGATAACCGAAGGCTTTTTATTTAAATCAACGGCCAATGCGGTATTCTCCCGACCAGCTTCAATGCTATAGGTCAACCCACATATTCTTGCTAACGCGCTTTGCACTCCTTCAAATTGTCCAATTGGCTGCTTAAATTGATAGCGAAGTTGGCTATAAGCAGACGTAGCGCGACTACATAGCTGAGCGGTTCCTGCGCTCAACGCTGGCAAAGAAATTCCACGCCCTGCACTCAAACACGACACTAACATTCGCCATCCAATGCCAATGCCGTCTTGGCCACCAATGACCCAATCCAATGGAATAAAAACGTCTTTACCTTGCGTGGTACCATTCATAAAGGCAAGCCCCATAGGGTCATGGCGGTCACCATGAATAACTCCTTTATGTTGAGTGGGGATCAGCGCACACGTAATCCCAAGCTCTGTCTTATCGCTCAGCAACTGGTCTGGGTCGTATACCTTAAATGCAAGACCTAACACATCGGCCACGGGCGCTAGTGTAATGTATCTTTTCGACCAAGTTACACTTAGACCTAGTGTTTCTTGACCCTCAAATTCTTGTTTGCACACCGTGGCAAAATCCGTGATACCACCGGCATCGGAACCTGCATGCAAGGAGGTCAATGCAAAACATGGCAATGCCTGAGCACTTGCGAGTTTAGGCAACCAATAATTTTGTTGCTCTTGCGTGCCAAAGTGTAGGAGTAATTCAGCTGGGCCTAGACTATTTGGCACCATGACGGTAACGGCTGTGGAGAGACTGCGAGTTGCAATTGTCGATACAATGACCGAATTCGCTTGTGCGCTGAACTCCCTGCCTCCGAAGCTTTTTGGGATTATCATCGAAAAGAACCCGTGCTCTTTTAAATATTTCCACACTTCTTCAGGTAAATCTCCCTGCGCAGTAATTTTTGACTCATCTAACATCGCAATAAGCGACTTTAGCTCGTTGTTTACAAAGGCCTGTTCTTCGTCTGAGAGCCTTGGTTTTCCGCTATGTAGCCACATTTTCCAATCTGGTTTACCACTGAAAAGGCTTGCATCCCACCAAGTATCCCCCGCTTTCATTGCTTCTTTTTCTGTATCTGAGAGTTCTGGTAATGCGCGCTTAAAATAGTTAAACAATGGTAAAGATACCCACTTTACGCGTATCTCCTTAACTCCAAAAATTACCCAAACAGCTACAATTATTAATAAAACTAACCACATGAGAGTTTGTCTCCTTCCTATCGTTAAGGTAAGTATGGATGAAAAACATGCTAACTCAACTACCACTAAGCTTACCTAACAACAAATAACACGGTATCACTGTAATTAAATGCATAATCTTTGATTTGACTGCGGTTTGAATAAACGTAACGTAACATTTAGATGATTGAGGGGATGCCAAGAGACTGTTATTATCGCTGCTCTCTATAACAATAAGTGAATAATTATGTCAGCAAAATTTAAACTCAGCCTAAGCGCGATATTCGTAGCTGGGGCACTCTCTCTGAGTGGCTGTAACTCGACAACAAGCGAAAAGCTAACTGAAAAAGACGCAGAAGCTTTTTTAGTTAAGGCTGAAGAACAACTTCTAGATTTAACTACAAGAAGCTCCCGTGCAGCTTGGATCTACGCTAACTTCATTACTGAAGATACAGCAGCGCTTTCTGCTGAAGTAGGTCAAGAATATACAGCGGCACTTGTAGCGCTTGCTAACGAAGCAGCAAAATTTGATGACCTAGAATTAAGCTATGACAATCGTCGTAAGCTAGATAAGTTAAAGTTAAACTTAACACTTCCAGCACCAAAAGATCCGGCTAAAACAGCTGATCTTGCAAAACTTTCAGCCGATTTAGATGGTTTATATGGCAAAGGAAAATACTGTAAAGAAGGCACCTGCCTTAGCCTAGGTGATATGACAGCCAAAATGGCAACCAGTCGTGATTACGAGGAACTTCTAGATATTTGGCAAGGTTGGCGTGAAGTATCTAAGCCAATGCGCCCACTGTATAAGGATTTGGTCTCTTTAGCGAACGAAGGTGCTAACGAGCTTGGTTATGCTGATACTGGAGCAATGTGGCGCAGTAAATACGACATGCCAGCAGACGATTTCGCAAAAGAACTTGATCGTATCTGGGGCCAGGTAAAACCACTATATAATTCATTACATTGCCATGTTCGCGCAAAACTAGGCGAAAAATATGGTGAAGACAAGGTTCCTCAAGATCAGCCTATTCCGGCACACTTACTAGGCAACATGTGGGCACAATCTTGGGGCAATATCTACGACCTAGTTGCACCGGAGAATGCAGATCCAGGTTACGACCTTACCGAGCTGCTCAAAAAGCATGACTACGATGCAATTAAGATGACCAAAGGTGCAGAAAAGTTCTTTACTTCTATGGGCTTTGAACCTCTACCTGAAACATTCTGGACGCGCTCTCTATTCCTAAAACCGAAAGATCGTGACGTTCAATGTCATGCATCAGCTTGGAACCTTGATTCCAAAGACGACTTACGTATCAAGATGTGTATCCAGCAAACAGGTGAAGAATTTTCAGTCATTCACCACGAGCTAGGTCACAACTTCTATCAGCGTGCATATAATAAACTGCCTCTTTACTATCAAGAAAGCGCAAATGATGGCTTCCACGAAGCGATTGGTGACACTATTGCACTATCGGTTACACCAGGATATTTAAAAGAGATTGGCTTATTAGAGCAAGTACCTGATGAGTCAAAAGATATCGGCTTACTAATGAAAATGGCGATGGATAAGGTTGCTTTCATTCCATTTGGTTTGTTAGTGGATCAATGGCGTTGGAAAGTTTACTCCGGCGAAATCAGCCCAGAGCAATACAACCAAGCTTGGTGGGAACTTCGTGAGAAATATCAAGGTGTAACAGCTCCTGTTGCGCGTACAGAGGATAACTTTGACCCAGGTGCGAAATACCATGTACCAGGCAACGTTCCATATACACGTTATTTCCTAGCGCATATTCTACAGTTTGAGTTCCACAAATCTCTATGTGAAATCGCAGGTAGTAAAGAAGCAATTCACCGCTGCTCGGTTTACAACTCAAAAGAAGCTGGCGAGCGCTTAAACACAATGCTAGAAATGGGTAGCAGTCGTCCATGGCAAGAGGCACTTGAAACGGTAACTGGTAGCAAACAGATGGATGCGACAGCGATTCTTGACTACTTCGCGCCACTTCAAGCTTACCTAGACGAGCAAAACAAAAACCGTCAGTGTGGTTGGTAATCTCGTACTTTTAAATAGTGCAGCTTAACGCTGCACTATTTCTCATTCGCCATATCTTGCAACACTTTTTTTCTTCCTGCTCTGTAAAAATACCGCTAATGTATTGATATCAAGAGGAGAACACATGAATCTAAATCGTACTTGGCTGTATAGCCAGTTTGAACTTACTCGCTTGTTTGCCACAAAACGTGGCTGGCTAGCCGTTACCGCATTCTCGTTAGTGTGGTTTATGGTGCTGCGTTACCCGATTTACAACGCGGTTCCTTTTCTGAATAGCTCAGAGTTTGAAGGTTTTGTTAGTCAGTTGGCTGGCACTGTTGGACTGTACAACCTCGTTTCATGGCCAGAAGCCGAACTCGCCATTTTCTGGGTTATAGCACTTTTCACCTTTCCAATGTTTTCTGTCTTTGTGACCGCAGACCAAACTGTTGAGGACCGTAATCGTGGCACTGTTAGGTTTTTAACATTAAGAAGTACGAGGTTTGAGTTGTTACTTGGACGTTTTTTCGGACAGGTCTTAATTTTGGCTGCCTTAATTGGCTTAGTATGTGTCGCTACGTTAGCTATGATGGGAATGCGAGAACTTGACTTAGTCAGTTCAGGTCTACCAAAAACATTAGCAATTTGGGCTAAGTTATTGATTACCTGTTTACCATTTATCGCCCTCATGAGCTTACTTAATTTGGTGACTAATTCAGCACGTATGAGCATTGTTTTCGCGATTTTGTTCTTCACCATTATCGCATCGGTGATTACATATATTGGGGATGTTTACCCAATGTTTGCATTCCTAAACTATGTTATTCCTGGACATCATATTGCTGATGTAACTGGCTGGCAAAATAACTCTAACCTCTCTTTATTAATTCCAATTATACAAGCGATAGCATTGCTTGGTGTTAGCCAATTTATTTTGCGGGAGCGTGACCTATGAATACAGTGATTGAAGTAAACGCGCTGGCAAAAAACTTTGGCTCGAAACGTGCGCTATCTGATGTCAATTTTAAAATTGAGCAAGGCAATACAGTTGCTTTGGTCGGTCCAAATGGCGCGGGTAAAACGACATTATTTAGTATCATCTGCGGGTACTTAAAGCCAAACAGCGGCACAGTTAATATTCTTGGCCATGACCCTAGAAGCGCCCCTTTATTTAATAAACTAAGCGCACTACCACAAGACGCCCAGCTGGATCCAAAGTTTTCTGTTGAGAAGCAATTGCGTTTTTTTGCCCAGCTTCAAGGGATGGATAAAAAAACTGCATTAGCAGATACTCAGCGCGTTCTAGAGCTTGTAGACTTATCCCAAGTGGCTCAATCAAAAACATCCGAATTATCACATGGTATGCGCAAACGAGTTTGTATTGCACAGGCTTTATTAGGTAGTCCTGAAATTGTATTACTCGATGAAGCCACGGCTGGATTGGACCCCAAAAATGCCAAAGCAATTCGCAACCTTATTGCTTCTCTCAAAGGCCAGATCACCTTCATTTTGAGCTCTCATGACTTAAGCGAACTGGAGCGATTATGTGACACCGTGCTCTATTTGGAACAAGGCAAACTGAGCAGCCACCAGAGTGATCTACACCAAACTCAACAAGGCAGCTACATCACCTTGCAAATGCTCAACCTCAATGACGAAATGAGTCAAAAAATAGCACAGCTTAAAGGCGTAACGAATGTGAAACAAACACAATCGGACGAACTCGTTATCGAATATACAGAGTATTCAGAGCCTCTAGATTTGTCTCTACTGACCTTAATACATAAAAATCAATGGACGTATAAGCAAATTGTCAATGGGCGAACTTTGGAAAATCAATTATTTGTAGATTAGCTCAGACTTGTGCGCGCTTTAGCATTGGGAGCGCGTGCAAGCCGACTTAGCTAACTGGTTAGGGGCAACAAATCTTGCCCTTTACCTGTGAATATGTATTATTCCAAGCCGATTCATCAACTTAGTGTGAACTATCCCCCATTAATTACCACTATCAGTCCTATTTTTTCACAGCACAACTCAAATATACTGCACGCTAGTTCCGTATTTGGTTTCACTTAAAGTATCTTTATTTAGTAGAAAGCTGTAGGTATTATCTTTGTTGTGACGTTTCCCATTTTTAAATAATAACTTCAAAGGTTACATAGTATGAAAACAGCCATCGTGCTGGGTGCCACAGGTCTTATTGGTAAGCATTTAGTTGAGCAGCTGCAGCATCATTCTCTCTTTAGCAAAGTGGTTGCTGTAACGCGCAGACCCGTTGATTTTGGCTCTGCTAAGGTGACCAACGCAGTGGTTAATTTCGAACAATTAGAAAACCATGCTGATGTTTTCCAAGGGGACATTCTTTTCTCTTGCTTGGGAACTACTAAAAAACAAGCGGGATCAATTGCTAAACAACGCATCGTCGACTTTGATTATCAACTACAAGCTGCACAATTGGCAAAGCGCAACAAAGTCGCACACTATCTTTTAGTTTCCTCAAGTGGTGCAAATGGAAAAAGCCGCAGCCCATATTTAAAAATGAAAGGCCAATTGGAAGACGAAATAAGACAGCTCCACTTTGAGAGAACAAGTATTATTCAGCCTTCTTTGCTACTGGGTCAACGTGATCACACACGTATCGCTGAAACGCTAGGCAGCTACTTTTTGCCTGTTCTATGTAAATTACCTAGTTTACGCAAGTTTAAACCTATAAAAGGCAGCCAAGTTGCCACCAAAATGGTGGAAATTAGTTTAATGCCGCCACAAAATAAATGTTTTTTCAAACTTGATGAGTTGTTTTAGACCCTTTATCAGGTAATAAGCGTTCGTTAAGCTTCAGTTGCTAGTTTGGTTCACCCTTTATATTAAGCAAGTAAGAACGCTGACAAGCAGTGATTGGGTCGCTACTTTTGAAATATACGCCCAATCTAAATTGGACGAATTACGAAATGAGCAACAGCAGTTGAAACTCATTCCATTGGAAAACGACCATAAACGCCTAACGGAGCTTAAAGAATCAAATATTTATATCATTGAGGACAAAGAAATCATGGGATTTGGTGCAATATGCCACAATGAGATCCGCGCACTATTCGTTCACCCCAATTTTCGTGGCAATGGTATCGGTTAGGCATTGCTTGAAACTTTATTGTCCTTAGCAAACGGCCCCGCCAGTTTAAATGTGGCAAATCGAACACGCCAGCAATAAAACTCTACAAGAAGTATGGATTTGAGTTTGCGATGGAGTTTGAGGCAAACTATCATGACCACGCAATTAAAGCATATAAAATGCTCAAACAAGCAAACATAAAACCACTCATACTACTTTGCTGGAGTTAAATCTTTTACATAACCCGCGCAGGTACATTGAAATTCGTGATTTTTGACTTTAACACGCCAATGAAGCTTGGTGGCTGAAGCTAGCGTGTCCGCATTATAACGGTGGCTGAGGTTTCTTAAACAGGCACTGGACTCTTTTTCCGAATACACTTTAGAATCTCTCAAAGTTGGATAACCAGCCTCAACGCAAGCGCCTACAACATATTTCGGCGTATCAAGCATCAAGTTTGTATATCCACCCCGACTGGCTAGTTGCGCGGATTGCTGCGAGTTACCTTGCTCATTTGCACTCCCCTCACACGCTGTGAGCGGCGTGAGGCTAAGTGCAATTAGCACATTAAAAGTGATTTTTGTAGATGCAATGCTCATGTTGATGTCCTCTCCTTGTAGTTGCATCAAGCTTAGAGCAAATCTGCGAGATTGCCTTCAAAACTATTCATTTAGCTCATTTTGTTCCGAATAAAATACTAATTAAGATGCAAATCATTCGATTCACTCGGCACTCCGCTTACGGTATACTAGTACCCAAACCCTCATCAGCAATGCCCATACTAACATTCATTCAGAGAGTAGCATGACTAGTAACGCTTCAAATAACACCCTTATCCAAGAGTTAAAATCTATCGTTGGAAATAGCTTTGTGCTGACTGACGACACCAAAAAACAGCCCTATACTAAAGGGTTTAGGTTTGGCTCTGGTGAAGCGTTAGCAGTAATTAGACCTGCAACTTTGTTAGAAATTTGGCAAGCACTTGAAGTGTGTGTTGCGGCGGATGTCATTGTAATAATGCAAGCAGCCAACACAGGTTTGACGGGCGGCTCAACGCCTGATGGCAAAGACTATGACCGTCCTATAGTCATTATCAGTACAATGCGCATCGATGACATTCAGCTTATTGACAATGCAAAGCAAATCGTTGGCTTAGCAGGCAGCACCCTGTTTGGATTAGAAGATACACTTGCGCCTCATGGTCGCGAACCGCATTCCGTGATTGGCTCTTCGTGCATAGGCGCGTCAATCGTTGGCGGCATTTGTAATAATTCTGGCGGCGCACTCGTTCAGCGTGGCCCAGCCTATACTGAAATGTCTTTGTTTGCTCAAATAGACGAGCAGGGCAAATTATCATTGGTCAACAATTTAGGCATTAATTTAGGGCAAACACCTGAAGAAATCCTGACTAACCTTCAAAACAAAAGCTATTCAGACGCCGATGTTCACTTCCCAGAGCTTAGAGCTTCTGACGATGAATATCATGAGCGAGTTAGAGACGTAGACGCTGATACCCCCTCTCGATTTAATAACGATGGCCGCAGATTGTACGAGTCTTCAGGTTGTGCAGGTAAACTAGCTGTCTTTGCTGTACGCCTAGATACCTATCCTGTACCAGAAAAACATCAAGTTTTTTATGTTGGCACAAACGACCCAGCAGTACTCGCCCAGATTAGACGAGATATCTTGTCTAAGTTTGATAACCTGCCTGTGTCTGGTGAATATTTGCATAGAGACTGTTATGACGCCTCTAAGAAGTATGGTAAAGATACGTTTTTAGTGATTGATAAACTTGGTTCAAAATACATTCCTAAAATGTTTGCCATGAAGCGAACTGTCGATCGTATTGCAGAGAATTTTAAATTTTTACCCAACAAATTTTCTGATCGTATTATGCAGTATTTAAGTTGTTTATGGCCAAACCACCTTCCAAAACGCATGGAAGCCTACCGAGACCGCTACGAGCATCACTGGATCGTGGAAATGAGTAATGCAGGTGTTGCGGAAGCAAAAGCCTACTTTGACGAGTTTTTCAAAACCAATGATGGTAGCTATTTTGAATGTACTGAAGATGAAGGTGAAAAAGCTATCTTACACCGTTTTGTAGCTGGTGGCGCAATTGGCCGCATGCAAACCATGAACAGTAAAGAAATGGGAGCAATCATGACTATTGACGTTGCATTCCCTCGAAACGAACAAGACTGGTTTGAGCAACTTCCTCCCGAAATTAACGACCAAATCGCGGTAAAGCTTTACTATGGTCACTTGTTTTGTCATGTGATGCATCAAAACTACATCATGAAGCCAGGCGTTGATGCCAAAGCAGTGAAGAACAAAATTCTCGAAACATTTGATAAACGTGGTGCGGAATACCCTGCTGAGCATAACGTTGGCCATGAATATTTTGCAAAAGATGCACTCAAATCATTCTACAAAAAACTAGACCCAACTAATTCATTTAACCCTGGAATTGGCAAAACAAGTAAGTGCAAACACTGGCACGAACCTTCTGAGTAATATGCGATTTCAGCCTTACCACAGCAAATTATTACTGCGGTAAGGCTGCAACGAATGACAACGCCAATTTCTGAGTTCAATTCCCAAATATTCGCGACAAATAAAATTTTTTATATAATCTATTTGAAACATTTTTGATACACTATAACGCTATTAGAAAAATTCAAGTGTTGTAAAACTTATGAACCACCCTTTCAAAACAAGTGCAATCGCACTGTGTGCTTTGTTGACTGCTGCCTGTAACACGACAACTCCAAGCAAAGAAAAAACACCAGAAGAAAACAATTTGCGTGTTGTAACATGGAATATTGAGCATTTAGCGGCAAAAAATACCGAAGGCTGTAAACCGAGAAGCAACGAAGAGCTAACTGAATTACAAGCCTATGCTAAGTCTCTAAAAGCAGATGTCATAGCATTTCAAGAAGTGGGCTCAATTAAAGCACTTGAAACTGTTTTAGATAAAGACCAATGGCAATTTATCATTTCAAACCGTAAAGATAGCCCAAGCTATACTTGCAGAGGCAACGGATTAACATCTACACAACAAAAAGTTGCTTTTGCAGTAAGAAAAAGTCTTGTTGTAGAGCAAGTTGTGCAACATAGACAATTCTCCGATCTGAAAATGGGCCTGAGAAATGCACTAGAAGTACAATTAAACTACCGTGGTGAAACCCTTAGCCTGTTAAACGTTCACTTAAAGAGTGGCTGTTTTGTAGACGACTATCGTCGCTCAGACAAAGACTCATGTAAGCTTTTGGCTAAGCAAATACCACTATTAGACAAGTGGGTTGAAGACAAGAGCCAGGCTAATGCTCCTTTTATTGTGCTTGGTGATTTTAATCACAGACTTTCTGCACCATACAACCGTTTTAGCCGCGATCTTTACCATCCAAACGGTTTGGCTAACAATGCACCAAACGATGTCACCAAAGCCTCGTTTTTCAATGCGAATCTAATGTTAACTGGTTGCCACCCATATTATCCTGCACCCATTGACCATATATTAGTTTCTAACACGTTAGCGTCCAATTATGTGCAAAACAGTGCACAGTTTCATTACTTCGACAATATGGAACCAAAACAAATGCTTAGTGATCACTGTGCACTCAGCCTTGATTTAAAGTAATACACTTTAATTCTGATGACTGTGCAGTACATACTGCACAGCATACTTGCTTCCATTTATTAGTTTTCGATTTGCTCTATTACATCTATCACGGCTTTAAATAAGCGTTTGTTCGCTAGCCCTAAGTTCTGATTCACAACAGAGCCATAGGCGCCAAACCTTGCAACAACGAGTTGCTTTGAAGGGATAATCACAACATACTGACCTCGGTGCCCACGCAACGACACTGTGTCTTTTGGCAAAGCAGGTAGCCAAAAGCCCAGATCATTTAACCATAACTGCCCACCATAATGGTCAACAACCCCCTTGCCCATCATTACTTCTTTTATCCAAGCTTGAGAAACGATTTGCTTACCCTGCCAATTCCCTTGCTGAATAAATAGCTGCCCTATTTTTAGCCAGTCATGAATGCTCAAAAACATTCTTGCTCCACCACGTAGGTTGCCTGCCTCGTCAAACTCTGCAATGGCATTGTTAATTCCAAGTGGTGCAAACAGCTGCGATTGGTATAGGTTGTTCAGTGATTGAATATCCCCACCAGCGGCTTGTTTTACCACATCGCTGAGTAGTTGAGTTGTACCGGTGGCATACTCAAACTTACTGCCAGGAGTGTATTGCACTGGCAGCTTAGAAACATATTCAACAGAGTTTCCGGTGTGGTACCACATTGGTGCCAAATCTTCATATCCATGTATATCTGGTGTTTCTGCCCATTTTACTCCTGAACTCATATTCAATAAATTTTTAACCGACATCGTGTGTGCGCCATAATCAACTTCCTGATCCAAAGCAAGTCTTCCATGTTGCTCTAATACCCCAGTCAGCAACCCCGTGAGAGTTTTAGCCATTGACCAGCTCAGCATTCTTGTATCACCAGCATGATATGCATCATACTTTTCAGCGACCAATTTGCCTTCATGTAATACTGCTACAGCAAATGTATTATCACTCCATGTGTAATCTAGATGATTGTTGGCAAAAAACTTATTCAACGAGATATCTTGGCGAATAGCTTGTTGCAAAGGCACACTGGGAAGTTCTTCTGGTAGGTCTAAATTCTCAGCTTGTGCAAGGAGTTCGGCAGGCGTTAAGTCGTGTAACAAAGTGCAACCCAACCCTCTTCGAAAGAGAGATGTACGGGTAATACTTTGTTCTTCAAACTGTGCAGTAACTGACACCTGCTTTAAGTTAGTGTCAACATTGATAGCATGGTTTTTGGGTAATGCTGCAAGTGCCTCAGGAATAACTCGTTGTTGAATAAACTCAATAGACTCACCTGAGACAAAATGTCGAGAGCAAATTTGGTTGGCACTGTACCCTAACAGTACATTGGGATCTGAATTACAACCAGTTAAGACAAACGCAGATGCAACACACCCAAAAGCAAACACTGTATTTTTCATATTTATTCCTTTAGTTATTGTCGAAGTTTATGACGAATAACTAAACAATAAATACACAAAACGGCTGTCTGGTTACCTAGTTAAGTACAGGCCTTTTTGCGAGTGAGTCCGGCTGTTTACGCATTATTGTATACAGGATTAAACACGCTCCTAGTGCAAAATTTGCCAAGGACAACCCCCACACAACACCACTAAAACCCGCGACATAAGACCCAATAAATGCACTAGGTACCGAAAATACGAAAAGCCTCACGATGCTAAAATTCAAAGCTAAGCCACTACGCCCGATTGCATTACAACAACTTACGTATAGCATCACTCCAGCTAACGCAATGTAGGATATCGGTAAGACAGATACAGCAAGGTTTATAGCATCTTTCACATCTGGTTGTTTACAAAACCCACCACTGAGAAAGTCTGCCCCGAGAAACAACACAGACGCAACCACTAACTGCCAAACAATGCAGGCAAGCATTGCCAGCTTTATACTCCTTCTTACCCTAAGAGCCTTTTTTGCCTCCCAGTTTTGGCCCACGAAAATTGGCAATGAGGTTGTTAATACCATTGGTAGCAATAGTGCAATGGGCTCCAAACGTATTACCACTCCATATGCAGCTACAGCGTCACTGCCTTGTGTCGCTACGATTCCCATTAATAGCGATTGTGCGATAGGAGTAAGCAGCTGTATGGCAACCACTGGAATTAATAACCGCATCAAACACTTAAATGCCTGACGGCTTTGCTGCGAAAGTAAGTTCACTTTAATTGAAATATTTTCTTTGACTACAAGTAAGTAGATAGAAAATAGAAAGCCTATAATCGCCGCTAGCAAATGTGCAATCCCAAGTCTTTCTAATCCACTTAAAAGTAAACCTTGCGTAAAAGGGGAGAACAATAACGCGCTGAGTAAAACTTGTGTTACCGAAAAGGTAACCAACAGCCACGCAGCTGCTCGCATATTACCAAATGCCCGTAATACCCCAAAAACTACCATAACAACGAAGAAAAATACGACAGCAGTCAATCTATATTGCATATAAGCCTTTAGAGATGGCCAAACCTGTAATTGTTGCGCTGAATATTCATCAAACCCGAGCAAATTCAAAATAGGTAATAAATTGAACCATATAACGAGCGCCAACAAAGAACCAACTATCGCCGTAAACACCAAACTAACCGCGGCCAATTCTTCGACTTTTCGAGCTTGCGTTAACCTTGTAGCGACTACAATTCCAAGCCCTATCGCAAACGCAAAAAGCGTAGCCTGAATTGGTAAGGTAAAGCTCATTGCTGTTAACTCTTCAACTCCAAGACGTGATGCAAAATATAACTCGATTAAATCAGCGCCAAACAAAGCCAAGATAGCAAATAGCATTGGTATTGTAAGCTGGCTGAGGACTGCACTAGTTGTGCCGGTTAAGATCCAGCGCTTACGGACCGCCCTTTTACGCTGTTTCTGGCAAACTTCAACTGACGTAGGGTTATTATATTCTGGGGCTTTACATGTCATAGTGTACGGCTTACTCCCTGCTATTTATGTTGGCAATTAAGTTTCTTGCAGTCCGTAATCAATACAGACCGGCACAGATAAGAAGAGTTCCTCCAAACTCTGCGTATACTCGACCAACTGCCTTTGTGATGAGATGAGCCACAAATTACTAAAATTTAGTAAGAAATTGTGAATGCACTAGAACATTTTGTATGCACATATTCATTATTTGAAATTCAGCCTAAATAGCGACTTTCAAGTCCTCACCAAAGTGGTCATAATTAACGTGATGAGCATATGAGTAAGTAGTAAAAATGGTCCAAAAACCAATAGAGAAACAGTCTGAAGTCCCTTCCCCTTGCGTTAGAAACTGCTGTCTTGACGACAAAGACGTTTGTGTTGGGTGCCTGCGTAGTATCGATGAAATTGTTGGTTGGGGTAGCAAAAGTAACCAAGAGAAACTCACTATTTTAGCCCGTTGTGAATATAGAAAGGAGGCCCGGTCAAAATAAAATCCCCGATTTCTCGATAGTTACTTTTATACCTCCATACCGTCTTAAAAAGTCGCTCTACAAGCTCTCTACCCAATAAATAAACACAAAGGAAATCAATGATAAAGTCTAAATTATCTCAATACATAACCTTGGCTCTGTGTCTTTCTAGTACACATGCTTTTGGCCAAGAGTTGGTTAACGACGGCCAGTTCAATGCACTCAGTTTGCAAGAAGCACAGGCAAGTTCTGAGTCAACCAATTGGCAGGTATCTTCTGCTGATAGCGCTGGCATATTCAACCCAACTCTCTCTCAGTATTCTTCACACGAAACCATTAATAACATTGGATTTGCAAATGCTGGGGCAAAACTTAGTCAAGACTTGTTAACCCCTCTTGATATGCAAAGTACATATACGGTCTCTGCGAATGTGGGTTGGAGAAATGACAGTAACGCGTATAATTTTAAAATTGGTTTTAGAATCAATGGCGAATTTATTGATCTCACGCCAAATATACAACTTCAGCAAGGCCAATTGAAACCAATTTCAGTCTCATTCACACCAAGTAGTGTACATCAAGCTTTAGTTGACTCCGCACAACCAATCGTATTGGAGCTTGTAAACTCTGATACGCAGGTAAGTGTTGTGGACTTCGACGCTGTATCAGTAACCATCGCGCCTAAAAATGCTGACAGTGATGGGGACGGTATGACCGACACCTGGGAAGTTTTATATGGCCTTAACCCAGCTGATCCGAGCGATGCTCAATCAGATTTGGATGGTGATTTAGCTACTAACTTAACTGAGTTTTTAAACAATACAGATCCATCTGATAGTACCAGTCTACCAAGTGCGTTTAGCCAAACATTAGATGGCAATACCGAAATTGCCGGCGCACTGAGGTTAAAGCCGCAAACAAGCTCTCCCGTTCTTTGTGACTCAGCTCATGAAGGTTCTATGTACTACAACAGTGTCGAAAAGCAGGTATTCATCTGTGACGGAGCTGTTTGGAGTGAATTCAAAGGTATACAAGGTGAGCAAGGTGTTCAGGGGCCGCAGGGCATTCCAGGCATACAAGGCCTTCAGGGCGAAACTGGAGCGGCTGGTGCAACTGGTGCAATTGGCCCACAAGGGGACAGAGGCCCAATTGGTCCGCAAGGGCCTCAAGGTATTCAGGGTGTACCAGGCACAACTCATTGGCAAGATGGCTCAGGCAAAGTAACCACCAATGTAAATGTGGGTATAGGCACAGTGACACCTTCAGCGGCACTAGAAGTGATTGGTAATGCCATCGCAAATACCCCTATTCAGCCTAACCACCTTGTAACTAAAGGGTATACGGACTCTGCAGATAGAATGCTTATGGCCAAGTACGATGAACTTTTGGCTATGCTGACAGTATTGAATAACGAAGTATTCCCAAGTGATGGCTCAAGCTGTGCGAATGTACTCGCGGCGACCCCTTCAGCACAAAGTGGCATATACCTCATTGATGCAGATGGCCCTGGTGGCGAACAAGGCATTTATTATTATTGTGATATGCAAGACCCAAGTGCATCTCGCAAAGCTATTTTCGCGCAAGAAACTGGACCAAATAAAAACATTGCTTTGGTTTATACAAATTCATTACAACCAGCAAGCTATACAGCAAGTGCCACTGTCTCAGGCTTTACCCCTGCCGGCGCATTTGATGGACACTTATACTACACCGCTCCGGAAAGAAAAATAAACCTTGATGCTGGAGACTATATTTCCCATGGAATTTGGCTTGGGCCTGCAAACAGCAATGAGTGGTTGCAAGTTGCGTTTGCCAAAAAAGCGGTTATTACCGCATTTAGTACCCAAGTTGCGATGCATGATGCTAATTTTGCGCCAAGAACACCAAATGAAGCAATATTGCAGGTTTCAGATGATGGCGTCAATTTTGTTGACCATGAACACCTTACTATGGACAAAGGAAAGGCGACAGTAACGCTTCAACGTCCTGCCGTTGGCACGTACTTTAGGCTGCTAGTACTTTCGACTCATGGCTCTTCAAGCCGTACTCAAATTGATGAAATGGAATACCACGGATTTTTCATTGATGAATTTGGGTTAGATCCTGATACCGCGCAGGGCGTAAACTGCAGAGATATTCAACAGAAAAATGCTGGCGCTACTTCAGGGTATTATAAAATTGACCCAGATGGAGCCGGTGGATTGGCCCCCTTTACGGCATACTGTGACATGGATACATTAGGTGGTGGTTGGACTCTGTTTGCCAACCATGCCGATGGAATCGAAAGAAAACTGGAGAGAGATCCTGTTAAGATTGATCAATATGGTGTGTTGGCAGCCGCCCAATGGCAAGCATTGAGAGATACCATGACAGAGGGGCTCATGTTTATCGATGAGAATCAAAAAGTATCTATGATCTCTGCTTACAATGTCACTAATCCGACGGGTGTGGGATGCCAAAGTTTGATGGACAACACAGCTGCTGACCTAACTGCAACGTTCAACAATACACCACATATGGAAGGGTTAAATATTTTCCGCTCAGAGCCTACTGGCGTAGCATGTAATTATGTCGATAGCGGAACTTTCACAATGGCACAACTGGCAGATAACACTGGTTATTATCAATATGATATTGCAGGCGCCGCAATATTTAATGGTAACCCAGAAAGACCTTTTTTAGTCTGGCCATACAGTACAATCTATGCTCATACTGAGCAAGACCAGCTAAAATACTTTATCAAATAACTCAAAACGCGGCGCAATAGCGCCGCTTTTGCGCTTGACTTAATCCTCTAAATGACCAATTTTAAAACTGCTCGCTTTGCTTGGGTCGCCTCTACCATCATAAATAGCTTGTTGCGGGTAAGGGTATGCAGGTCGCTCCCTTACAACTTCTCCCTGAGCGTTTTCTTTTTGTGTCAGTAAACTGCTTGGAGCAACTCCGCCAACTACCCAAGCCTCTAAAGCACTAATGGCATCGAAAGTTGAGTTTCCTGGGCCATCAACACCACAGTGCGCAGCGCCCGGTAACAAAAATAATCTGGCAAAATCGCGAACTTCCTGGTTGTGGCTTTCCATAAACGCTTCAACTTCGTCATACCATTTGATGGTTGCCCCAGCAGGAACCGCTGCATCCGCCCAACCATGTATAACCAGCATTTTTCCGCCACTATTTTTAAAGTCTCTTAAATCAGGATCATCAGCATCAATCATATTGCTGACATGTGCCAAATTTTCTTGTTCATCTTCATATGAAAAATCACGCCATTTGTAGTCGACATCAAGCGCTTGAGGATATGCTATGTACTTTAGATACTCTGTTGCTGCATAGTAATGAAACGGTTTTAACTGAGTAAGTTGAGGGGCAACCCACCCCATCCACTCAGTTTCAGATCCATATGGTAGACCCGCATAAATCACTTCCCCTTGCGCATTTTTGGAAGGTGCGTATAGCGCTTTAACCGCGTTAACTTGTTGCTGTGATAAACAGTCTTGTACTTTTCCGGCTTCACAAACTAGGGTTTGTGGATCAAAGTCACATTGAGTTGGGTCACTTATTACGCCATCGCTCACTCCATCAATCGAGTCGCATGCATTCACAACCGCATTGGCAATTTTGCTGATATCTTTTGGCAATAAGATTGGTTCATCTCGCTCATCTAAAATTGCACGCGCGTTATCCATACAATTAACCAAATTTACATCGGTATAGTTGATAGTAGGTCCTCTGGCTATTACCCCATCAAAGTCGTTAGGATATCGCTTTGCAGCCATGACACCTGCATGTCCACCTTTTGAACACCCCGTTATAAATGAATATTGCGGCTGGGTGTGATAAAACTTTTCGATTATTGCTTTTGCTGCTACGGCAACAACATGGTTTGCACGATAGGCAAAGTCTATCTTTCCTTGTTCATTATTCCGCGCCCACTTGCCATCAAACCCATAAGCGGTATGGCCACCATCATGGCTCATCGTTGCATAATGCCTTACAATACCTGCCATTGGTGGATACGGACTCACATCTCCACAAAAGCCCATGCATGCATTAAGCAAATACTTTTGGTTCCATAGTTCACGTGCGGGTAAGCGTAATTCGAAGCGTATAGTTGGCGTCACATAGCCTCGCACAAGGCAATGGTCTGGGAGATACTTTTGTGACCTGGGAATAGGCGCTCCCATTAACCGGCTATGTTTGTAGGCCCACAAAGATTCCGTCGCATTCATTTCATAACCCTTAACAAAACGAGACTCAATCACATTGGTCGCGGCATCACCTCGTTCTAGTTTTGCAAAATTATCAAATCGCAAAGACATACACGCCCTCTGCTGATCGCTCAGCTCAACTGCAGACTCTGAGGCAAATATGCTAGGTGAAAAATGCAACAACCCCAGCAGTGTTATCGAAAAAGTGGTTTTACCAAAAAAGCTAAATTTTATAGACATACCCATTTATCTCCTTTTAAGGGTTTAAAATGATAACGATTATCAATTGCAATTTTGTTGTATAAAACTTAGAAACTCAAGTGAAATAAATGGAGAGGCATAAATGAGCAATACGCGAAGGTATTTAAGTAAAGTCTGGATAAGAATAGATTAATCATCTAACTGTTGAGTCAAAAAAGCAAAGACAAATGCCATTTCATTGCTTACGTGAATTGAGAGCTATAACCAATAACTATACCCCTGATGCAGTAACGTGGGTTAAAGCGCGGCTGGAAAACCCACGTTTACTTTGAATTGACCAGTTATTTAGTCAATAAGCTTGTCTAGCTTAATAAAAAAGTCATTGAACGTTGCAGACATGTCCTCTGAATGTTCCTGAACCTGCTTCAGGTCATCTTTCGCTCCGTCTAACGTGTCTCTCAGTTGTTGCTCTTGTGCACTCGTCAAACCAAACTCTAGTATCGAGTCTTCAACATCAAAAATTAGCCGTTCAACTAACTCCTGACACGAATGACTGTAGTTTTTAAAGACTTGTTCAATGTCTTCTAGGTCCTTACTTGCCACCTGACTAAGTTCTCGTAGACCTTTATTTTTGGCTTGTATAGCTTGAATATTAGTTTGCAGACTCCGCAGTCTGGCGTCAGCACCTCTCACAATCAAGGCCAAAATGTCATTAAATCGACCATACTTTTCTTCATCTTCTATGGGCATATTTTTAACTAGCAAAGAACAATAACAGCTGTTGAAGAAGCTGCGCTTTTCAATATTAATCACCGTTTTACTTTCACGCCCTTTTTTGAGCAACTCACTTTCAAGTGGGTTTATCACGCCAAAATTACAAAAATCTCTAAACTCACCCAGTAACCCAATTTGCACAGATGCATTTAAGTCTAAATTACTGCATGTTTCTAATATGGCTTTCGATAAATCTGAAAGGGTATTACATTGGTAAGACTTTTCGATAAACTCAAGACATTGCCCTAGCTCACTGCAACTGGTGATGGCCGTCATCGTTACTTCTTCGGCTGTTTCGCAGCTCACTTTGAGCGTATCAATTTCACTGCTGTATTTTACCAAGCGCTCAATTCTGAAGCTCAGCTCATCGGCGTCAAAAGGCTTAGTGATATAGTCATCCCCTCCTGCTTTAAAACCTTCAAGTTTATCTTCTATACAGTCTTTTGAAGAAATAAACAAAATCGGGGTGTCTGAATGATTCGGTCTACTACGTATCGCTTTGCAAACCTCATAACCATTCATACCTGGCATCACAACATCTAGTAACACAGCATCATATTTACGCTCATCAAACAATGTAAGTGCGTCATCACCATTGAACGCCGAGAAATATTCGTGCTCCTCTCCTAACATTGTTTTTGCGATATCGTGATTGACGTCGTCGTCATCCACTAGCAAAACAGTGTAACTCATATCACCCCCGATTAAGTGCTAGTCTCGATACTGTTGGGAAATATCAAAAAACAGTTCTTCTTTTTGCAAAAATTCATCCAGTAAGTCAGGGTCAAAATGTGTCCCCCTCCCTTCTTTCATAATTGCAATTGCTTTGTCATGCTCCATTGCGTCCTTGTATACACGCCTGCTAATCAGCGCATCGTACACGTCTGCTATTGCCATCAAACGAGCACTTAAGGGGATCTCCTCCCCTTTTAATCCCAATGGGTAACCAGAGCCATCCCATTTTTCATGATGGTAATGGGAGATTTCTTTTGCGGTTTGTAGAAAGCTATCCGTTTGGCCTAGCGCTGATTCAGCGGTTTCAATCGCATTGCGGCCAAACACGGTATGGTTTTTCATTATTTCAAACTCTTCGGCTGTTAGCTTGCCTGGTTTGAGTAGTACATTGTCGGGGATCCCTACTTTGCCGATATCATGCAGTGGTGCCGACTTGTAGAAATTATTGATGGTTTCTGAGTTAAGTACTTCTTTGTACTTGTCTTTTTCACTAATAATAGTTGCCAATAGTTTTACGTATAGTTGTGTACGGCGTATATGATTACCCGTCTCTTGGTCACGGGTTTCTGCTAAACTGGCCATTGCTTGTATCGTGACATCCTGCAACCGAGACATTTGTTCAGTCCGCTTTTGTACTTCTTCTTCTAAATAATCATTTTTGTTTTTCAGAATATCTTTGGATTCTTTATTAAGTAAATGTGTATTCAACCTCGCAAGCAAAATTGGTGGACTTATTGGTTTGTTAATATAATCACATGCGCCGAGTAAAAAACCTTTCTCTTCGTCCTCTACGCTGGTCTTTGCGGTTAGAAAAATGACCGGTATGTCACAGTAAATTTCATGTGACTTTAGATACTTAATTACTTCATAGCCATTCATTTTAGGCATCACAACGTCTAATAAAATAATATCAACATTGTTTTTTGCCACAACCGAAATCGCAGCCTCGCCACTTTTAACTGCCAGTACTCGATACTTATCCTTAATGATTTCCGTCATGAAAGCCAAATTCTCTTTAACGTCATCAACCACTAGCACTGTTTTTTGCTGTTCCATAGTCCCTTCTATTGATTTGTTGGACAATTGTTCACCACACACAAAAATATAGGTCTATTATTACTGAAACGCCAAGCTTGGATAGGATCCGATGAAAAGTTTAAGAATCAGCTTTTTTATCACATTCTCAATCATGCTCTTAGTTAGTATCGGTATTGGGCTGATGTCTTACTATGTAAAAACCGAAGTGAGTGAGCTATCAGAAAAACAAACTCAGCTTTTCAAACTCACTGAGTTAGCTCATGAGTTAAAGCTTAGCTCCGATAATCTAACAAACTTTGCAAGGGCCTACGCAGTTACGGGCAATGACAAATGGCAACAGCTATTTAGTTATACCTTGTTAGTACGTGATGGAAAAGTTCGCGCAGACAATGCAAACACCTATGATTATTGGGATAGCTTGGCAGCTCCTCACTCCAACTTACCGCCGATTGTACGAGTCAATGATGGGCACAACATTATTGAACGCTTTCAGCAGCTAGGTGCCCAAGATTTTGAGCTTTTACAAATGCAAAACGCACTTTCAACGTCTAATGGGCTGGTTTCTTTAGAAAGGCGTGCTTTTAATTCTATTGAGGGTATTCACAAAGATGAATATGGTAACTGGGTCAAAGACGCTGCACCAGATTTAATCAGTGCTCAAAAAATTCTTTTTAGCGACAACTACTTAATCGAAAAATCAAAAATAATGTCGGCGATAGGTGAAGCGCACAGGGCCATTACCACCCGGATCAATACAGAGCTTGAAAACCATCAGAATAGTTTAAGTAACGCCTACCTACTGAGAAACATCTTCAATTTGGTTCTGCTGGTCAATATTGCTCTATCATTCTACTTATTATGGCGGCTATATATAAACCCAGTTGCATCAATTCAAAAGCAGGTTGTCACAAATGTCGAACAAGGCAATTATAATTTTACCTTGGACGAGTCTGTAAAAGGAGACTTGTCTGACTTGTCTAAATCTATGAATAAGCTGTTAGGTGATCTCTCTGAACAACTGGAATTCAACACCATCATGAAAGACTTTGGTCTTGCACTTCGAGGAAAGAAGAACCCGCATGAACTCGGAGAAGAGCTACTACAATTTTTAGAACAGCGTCTATCTGTGCCACTTTTAGGCCTTTATGTGTTTGAAGAACAAAAAGTACTAAATCGAGTTGCCGGAACCGGCTACAGCTCTAGCGCCGCAAGAACCTATAGTAATTATGACTCCATCCACTTTCATGTGCTAAGCACACAAAAGCCCTACTCGATGAAGTTCGAAAAAGATCAATATGCCATTGAGCTAAATGGTGAAAAGCTATCGATTTGCGAGCTTTATTACTTCCCGTTAGTGGTCAGCAATGACAGTATCGGCTTACTTGAACTCGGTAGTTTAGTTGCCTTAACAGACCAAGATTACAAGTGGATTAAATCCGTAATTAACGACTTAGCAGTAAGCCTACAACTTACTCAAAACATAGACTTACAATCAAAAGCTGAGAAACGTATTGTTGAACAACTAGAGTTAAACAAAAAAATCTTGGATGCCATACCAAGTCCCATGTATTACAAAAACAGTGCGGGCAAGTACCTTGGCGTCAATAGCGTTTTTCATCAATACTTTGGTACGTTCGATGCGGATGTACTGGACGCTACAGCAGAGGACATTTTCAACTATGAAATTGCACAAGTCTTTGAGCAATCCCACCAAGATCTACTAACAGGAAAGTCCAATCAGCATTATGAGATTACCATTCAAAACTCAGAAAATATACCGCGTAATTTCATTGTCTATGAAGCCGTTTTCACCAATGCCGAAAATGAATTAGCGGGCGTTGTGGGTCTGTTGCTAGATGTGACAGAGCGCAAACAAATGGAACTAGAGCTGCGCCTAGCCAAAGACAGAGCGGACGAGATGAGTACCGCAAAAGGTGAATTTTTGGCTAATATGAGCCATGAAATTCGAACACCTATGAATGCCATTATTGGAATGAGCCACTTGGCACTTCGCACAGAGCTCAGCCCGCAGCAATCTGGTTATGTAAACAAGATTGACCAAGCTGCAAAAAGTTTACTTGGGATTATCAATGATATCCTAGATTTCTCTAAAATTGAGTCTGGCAAGCTAGAAGTTGAGCAAATAGATTTTTCTCTGCAAGAAGTACTTGATAATGTCGTCAATATAAACGTTATCAGGATGCAAGAGAAAGGGCTTGAAATGCTGCTTGATATTGCCCCTGACGTGCCAATTAGCTTGGTTGGTGATCCGCTTAGGCTGGGCCAAGTACTTATCAACCTTTGTGGTAACGCGATTAAGTTTACCGAGCAAGGCGAAATCACAATCTCTGTTACGACCATCGAGCAACAAGAAAATACAGCCACTCTCAAATTCTCTGTCAAAGACACAGGAATTGGGATGACACAAGCGCAACAAGACAAGCTATTCCAAGCTTTCTCGCAGGCTGATGGCTCTATAACCAGAAAGTATGGTGGTACTGGACTTGGGCTGAGTATCTCGAAAAAACTTGTGGAACTCATGGATGGCACTATCGGCGTAAATAGTGAAGAAGGTAATGGTTCTGAATTTTATTTCACAACACGTTGTGGGCTGCAATCAGCAAAACTAACAAATGTAATATGCCCAGATAGCCAGCTCGCTGGTAAACGGGTCTTAGTGGTTGATGACAACGAAAGTGCACGCTCAATACTGACTAATTTACTAAAAGCGATGAAGTTCAATGTCACTTGCAGCGCCAGTGGTGCTGGCGCCATTGAGCTGGTGCAAGCCAGTGAATATGACATTATTTTCATGGACTGGAAAATGCCCCATATGAGCGGCATTGATGCCATCAAACATATAAAATCGCTCGAGCTGGAGATAGAGCCTAAGTATATTTTGGTCACTGCCTATGGCACCGACATAGGCATGAATGCAGAAATACATGACCTAATTGATGCCATCATACTAAAACCAGTTAATGCCTCTGTGTTACTCGATGCGATTATGGAATCTTTTGAGTTAACACCACAAGATTCAAAAGACATTGTCAAAACAGCCTCTGAGTCAGAAACAACCGAGTTTAATCAAGAGAGAGTATTGCTGGTAGAAGACAACAGTACCAACCAAGAGATCGCCAATGAAATGCTTTGCTCGTTAAACTTGTCTGTAAAAATCGCGGACAACGGCCAAATCGCTGTGGATATGGTTAATAGCGAGCCTTTCGATATCGTACTAATGGACATACAAATGCCAGTTATGGACGGCTACTCTGCGGCAAAAGCCATTAGAAGCAATAGTCAGTTTGATAAACTTCCGATCGTCGCTATGACAGCCAATGTGATGAAAGAAGACCTAGAAAAATGTGAACAAGCAGGTATGGATGGCCATATCGGCAAGCCAATCAACTTCACTCAAATGGCACAGACTATCAGGGCACACCTTGCCACTGAGCGAGGCAAACATCAAAACGAAACAAGCTCAAATGGAATTTCAAAGACTGTGACAGAGGAGTCTCCTAACGATGCGCCAGAGCAGAGTAAAACTCAAGAACTTAAAGGCGTCAATGTAGAGTGTGCGATCAAAAGGCTAGGCGGTAATGAAAAAGCATTTTGGAATATTATTAAAAAGTTCGCTAGAAACCAAATTGAAGAAACAATAAACCTAAGTCAGGCATTGGTCATTGGCGATTTAGAGCATGCGGAGAGGATTGCTCACTCTCTCAAAGGGGCCAGTGCCAATTTGTGTATTGATGAACTTTCAAAACAAGCCTCTGACATTGAGTCAGCCATATCAAAAGGAGAGAAAGTAGCATCACAAGACGTTGAAATCATGACGCAGTATTTACGTGAACTCCATCAGGCACTCTCTGAAGTACAACAAGATACACCTCCTCCAGAGCAAGTATCCTCTAACGTTGTACCTTTAAACATTTCTCGAAGTGACTTTATTGAATTAGAAGAGCTGCTGCTGGCTTGCGATACGCAATCAGTAGACAAAGTGCATGAACTAAAAGCGAAACATAAGATCAGCGAAGAAACCTGTAATCAGCTTATTGAGCTCATAGAGGACTTTGAATTTGATCAAGCTCGAGATGTTATCTCACAATTGCTCAATCAATCAGCTTAAAGGTTAACCACAGTGAATACAGTAACTATTAACACATACAATGCAGTCAGTCAGAAAAGTGTCTCTGGCTAAAATTAATTACTTTTGACAAGACATGGTAACCAATTGGGCGCCAAATAAAGCTCAAAACCGCCAAAACAAATATGCTCACTATTGTTCTCATCACTTCACAAATGGTGAGATAAACAGCTTGCTATTCCAACAAAAAATTGGAAAGCTCACTTCTCAAGTACAATTACTATAAACGCAATAGTCTAAATTGAACGCGCCTTAACTGCTTACGCTTCTAACACACCAACTGAAAGTAATAAAAAACAACTAACTAAGTGTTTCTAAATTTAAAGTTTAACCACTCCAAAATTTACAAAAGTTCAAAGATTTAAAACCATAAATAAAACAATATAAATAATTTAATTTTACATTAAAAAACCGCTAGCCACGCAACCAAAAAACACTTTATAACTATTATTACACTAACTGTTTACATAAACATAATTTAAAATAGTGGCTCCTGCGAAATCAAACTTAAATTCGCCAACTTGTTTAAAACCTAAGCGCTGATAAAATACGTTGGATTTATTTTCTGCCCAAGTATATAACCAAAACGGATTGCCACAGTGTTGCTCAATTGCTTTTATCAATGCCTTGCCAATTCCTTTGCCTTGAAAATGGCTATGAACATAGAGCTTTTCTAGTTCATACCCGTTACTTGGCTCATCATAAAAAGAGTCTAAATTAGCGATTGCAAAGCCGAGAATAGCGCCTGTTTTCTCATATACCAGCACATGATAGTGCTCACAAGCGAGCAATGTTTCAAAGTACTCTTTAGTAAATTGAGTGATGGCAAAGTCAGCATACTCTTTACGCATACCGTCAACGGTATAAGTATTTAGCCACACATGTAACGCGAGTGCAGCTAAACTTGCGACATCTTTTGTATTTGCTTCTCTTATCATATGATTGACACCAATGTGTTTTTCTCTTGAGCTAGCTTATGCACTAACCCACTACTTTTCTGTTATTCGTGTATGTTGTAGTGCGCTCGGTTAAATATAGACCTATTGTCTAACAGATCCTGATTTACATAACGATTCTGCAAGTGCCGCTATTCCAAATAGCTTGCTATCACTTCTTTGAGTCTTCAATACCTCTTCGTAGCCAACTTTTATCTACTGATGTTCAAGCAGTACGGAGTGGCTCAAGGCTTATGCAAAACACTGACATTTGCCAGTTGAGAATTTCGATTTACTACTTTGGGACAAAGCATAATTCATTGCTTAAACTGCAAAGTTTTTTTGCCAATCGCTCACGCCAGCAGATATACCAGACACCATCGCGGCAGTGGAGGACTCACCTCAAATTCTAGGGGCTTCAATACAATGCCGTTTACATTCATATACTTTAGGGCGATCTTTCGAGGCGGCACGAGTACAAACCCAGAAAAACATTTCTATACATGATCATGGTAATGAGTGTATGACGACTCAAACATCGTGGCTCTGCATGAAACGCTGAACGCTATAATATACGCCTTCTGTTCGATATTTATAGTAATGCATCGACTTTAAAAGGCTCAACTTTAAACAATAACCTTCTAAAAAATATAGATATTTAAAGTCACCACTCTTGATGAAAAGAATTACATTTTTAGGCGTTCCGCCGACCATGTGTACAATTTTGGTAAAAAGTGAAATCGCGCTTAATCTATAATTTTAGGATTAGTTTGGTACATGAAGGTGACGAGTGCAGCAAAGCCTTAAAGCGCTTTATTGCCTTCAAATAAGTAATTGAGCCAACGAATGTCCTCCTCTCCCAAGCAGGCATCTGGATATTGTTTTGGATCCGCAATAACCTCTTGATATACATGTTCCAACGCCTCGATAGTTAAGCACTGCCAGGCTTCTTTCTCCCAGTCAGCTAGCTGAGAAACATCGCTATCTAGTAGCGGATCATACTGACTTTCATCGGTTCTCAATGCGAGATCTAAACGTTGCAAAACAGGGTTCATAAACTTCACTGTTTGCGCTTCGCTAAACTCTTGCTGTATTTTATCCTGTGCTTCTTTTACCTGGTCTTCAAGCTCTTTTTGAGTGCGCTTTTCAGCCAGCGGCCGCAAGCCATGTTTGTTCAGTAAACCTGTGACACTAGGCAAAATCGCCTTTGCGGTAATAGCTGCACCTACAACCGGGTTAACTAAAGCAGACAAGCTGCCTACCAACATCATTCCATACGTCAATTTAGTGTCTAAAGCATCAATATCATTGGCTAGTTGCTCTAAGCGGCTCACCTTTCCAGCATTATCTTGTGTTACTAATATTTCCGCTTGCTCCAACAAGATGTGCTCCAATAAAGACTCAGTGTGCTCATTGAAAAAGTGAAAAACACGCCGTTTAGGCAAGCTGTTTATTTCAGGTGCGCCACAGGGCAAACTCCGTATAGTGTGTAACGCAACTTTGTATTGAGATGATGCAAAAGGAATTACAAAATAATGCTTTTCGTCGAAGACAGCTTGCTTTGATTCACTTTGAGAGGCAAATAGCGGCAGCCCTTCTAGGGCGCCGCGAAAAATGGTCAACTTATCACTTACATTGGATGAAAGTTTATTTGGTAAGGACTTAAATACTTGTAGTTTATGTAAAAGGCTTTCTTTCATTGAGCTGACTAACTATTAATTGCTTGTCCTGTTTTACACTACTACAGAAGTCACAATAAGTAATCTAATTCCTTTGCTGTTTTTGAGGGCACAAATTCTGTAATTTGGTATTCGGCAATACCCGTCTTGAAGAATGGGTCTTCACTTAACACAACTTCCAATTGCTCTTTAGAGGTAGAAGTCGCTAAGATTACCCCACCCGTTCTAGGTTCTGTACGGCCAGACATTAAAAAAACACCATCGTCGTAACACTTGTCCAAATATTCAACGTGCAAGGGTAAATACTTATCAACTTCTGATAAACCAACTAAATAACTTAGCGTGACGATAAACATGCCAGTTCCTTTTTATAATATTTGATATGCGTTCAATGCTTAATCAAAATACTCATTAACTTCATTAATATAATGAATATACCTATTTCGATTCTTTTAATAATGTATCAGCCAAAAAGGTACATGTATATAGATACTCACATTTACTTACAACTTGATTAACATCGCAGTTGTTAATCAAATGCAGCCAACCTGCGACAATTTGTCACATGCCAATCCATTTGAACGTTACATATAATGCATCCATTATCCTTAATATAATAATAATCATATGCTAAAACGGTTACTTACATGGCATAGACGCATCGCCCTGTTCTGTTTGTTACCCTTCGTAATATGGGCGCTTTCTGGCTTACTGCACCCTATCATGTCGCACTTCGCGAAGGCGCCAAGGATCAATGCAGCGCCTGTTCAGGTTAATACGCAATATTTACAAATTTATGCACAGTTAAAAGATCTGCTGCATAAGGCGCGCATAGAACATTTTAGTCATGCAAGCCTAATACAATATGATGGGCGCTATTACTACCAGATTAGGGAAGTTAAGCTTAATGAGCTACAAGTCCACTATTTGCCCGTTGATGGGCAAGTATCAAATCTAACTGACCAACAATATGCACGTGCTCTCGCTAGCCAATGGTCTGAGAAAAATATAATTGATTCAAAGTTAGTTACACAGTTTAGCCCCGCTTATCCAGAAATAAATCGCGTGCTACCGGTATATCGATTTTCGCTAGAAGATGGCAACTTCTTATATATTGACACCCTTGGTAAAAGAATTACCGCACACAACACACCATTACGTGAATCACTGTCTTTCTGGTTTAAACATCTTCACACTTGGCAGTTTATTGGCGACCGTCATAGCCCTTGGCGCATTCTTCCGATGCTGTTACTCAGCGGCGCATTATTAGTCATGGCAATTCTCGGGCTTTTCGCATACAGCCTACTTTGGCCCCGCATTAAATCAACACGCTTAAATAATCATGCAATACACCGAGGTGCAGGGTTGGCTCTCAGTTTGTGCTTGTTGGGCTTCGCAACCAGTAGCATGCATATATTAATAGATAAGTTTTATCCACAAACGTTTAGGCAAACCGTACCTGACAACACCCTTTACACCCACGCGTTAAATCATGACCCTGTAAAGGCACTGATTCAATCCGGTGGAGATAACTTTCAGCTGGTTGCTATCGATGACGAAATTTATAGCCAAGTCGTCTCCTATGAAAAGCGAAATATGCAATTTTCATATTGGCAACAGAGGCCTACCAACATAAATAATCAATTACTCGCTGAGCATATATTACATGCGCAGCTGAACGTTCAAGGTCAGGTCAATCACGCCGATAAAATTGATAAATTCGGTCCAACTTACGGCTTTATCAACAAGCGCCTACCCGTTATCCAACTCAGGTTTGAGCATAATCCGAGCACACTTTACAGTGTCGAACCACACACCGGTTATATAGCGGCAGTAGACAATACATGGCAAAACGCCCGAAGCTGGCACTTTGGCTACTTGCATAAATACCACTTTCTAAATCCAATCGGCAAAGGTCCACGTGACATTATTATCGCAATTATTTGTCTTGGATTAGTATCCGTTGCCATACTAGGCACTAGTTTATACTTAGCTAGAACATTTCGTCAGCGACGAGCAAAGCAGCAACGTGATTTAAATAACAATGAATTACTAAAAATAACTAAGGAACAAGCATAATGAAATCAGGCTTTTCTTATTCACTGATTACCATTGCACTTTTACAAGCAGACATGGCCAACGCACAACAAGCTGCAACAGATGATATAGAACAGATCACGGTTACAGCTAGTCGTACGGCCAAAGCCAATACTGACCTCGCACTAAGCGTTGGTAGCGTATCAGAAGAAGTGATAAGAAATGACAATGCACAACATGTTTCCGAGTCTTTGGAAACAATCTCGGGCGTATTGCTAAACCAGCTCTCGGGTGGTCAAGGCCATAACGCCGCGATCCGTATGCCCATTAACTATGGTGGCTATACCCTTTACCTTCAGGACAACGTGCCACTGCAATCTGCAGCTTTCTACAACCACAATGCACTTTGGTGGGCTAGCACAAACTCGTCGACCTCAAGATTAGAAGTCATCAAAGGTGCGGGTACCAGTCTATATGGCTCAGGAGCTGTCGCGGCAACGGTAAACGTACTTTCAACACCCGTCAATACGAGTAGTAATGAACTCGCCACTACATTTGGAGAAAATGGCTACCAGAAATTTAATGGTGCGCTAGTCCATAAAATGTCAGATAAAAATGGAGTTAGAATCTCAGCGGCACACCTAGACAATGATGGCTGGCGGACTCACAGTAGCGTCAAAAAGTCTGAATTCAATGTGCTTCATGAGTTGACCATTGATGACAAGCAAAGCCTCAAAACAAGCTTAATTGCATCGACTCTCGACCAACAGATGCTTGATGCATTGACCAGTGATGAATTTACAGCCGACCCGACTCAATCCGGCCTGTCACAGAACGTCTTAGATATTGATCCCCGTCGAGACACCAATTACGTACGCTTGAGCTCTGAATACCAGTATGAAGGCCAAGGTTTTTATGCCTCTGTCATACCCTATCTGCGCTACAGAAGTAATGATTATATCGCCACATGGCAGCCAAATATGCCCAATGTTGAGTCGAGTGTGAGATCAATTGGCTTATTAGCTTTAAGTAACTTTGAACATAGCAGTGACTTTGAAACCACGGTGGGTATCGATATCGAGCGGTCTGAGGGTGAAGCGTACTCGTATCAGCCAACCACTATCACCACATCTGGTCGCTCAAGAAGAACTTTTCCCAAAGGGCATATTTTCTATAATGATACCACCCGCTACACGGGTATTTCTCCGTATGTTCAGCACATTGGCCAGCTTAGTGACCAATTAAGTTACGCCGTTGGACTGCGCTATGATCATAACGAATATGATTTTGACAACCACTTGCCGACATATGACGACGACGGATTTAATAATCGTTCAATACCGAGCCGCAGTGACACCTTTGAACACTTTAGTCCTAAAGCCAGTTTGAATTACAAGCTTCAGGACCATGCAAGTGTATATGTGCGTTATGCAAGTGCTATTCGCCTTCCTACCGCCTCAGAAATGTATCACCTTAAAACTAAGGAAACCAGCTCTCAACTGGACTCTCTCAGTGAAGAGACATCCGACACCTATGAGATAGGTTACAAAACCAACTTAGACAAACTCTCGGTTGAGGTCGCCTATTATGTAATGGACGTTAAAGATGCCATTGTAACTGCTTATGATGATCTTGGTGCTAGCTACAGAACTAACGCTGGCGAAGTGAAGCATCAAGGGTTCGAGTTTGGTGCAAACTATACCTTTAGCCCTAACTGGTCGTTAGCGTTAGCTTACAGTCAATCAAACCACGAGTTTGGGCACTATATTCAAGATCAAAACCGACAAGACAGAGACGAAAAAAACCTAACGGGTAATAGCTTACAGATGGCGCCAGAGTATGTCGCAAACTTAAGAGTGAATCACAATAGCTCACTACTTGAGGGACTACAAATCACAGCTGAGCTCAAAAGCATCGGCGATTACTGGATGGATGCCGAAAATTCCGAAAAGTACAATGGCTACACGATTGCAAACTTGAAAGTTAACTATCAATTGTCACAAGCCCTCAAGCTCCATATGCGCCTTGCTAATGTGACAGACAAAAAATACGCGCTTCAAGCTGAAAAACGTTATGGTAGAGAGCGAATTCAACCCGGTGCGCCAAGAACAGCTTATGTTGGATTAAATTACACTTTCTGACCTAAATTAAGGTTTGCAATTTAATTTGGCTTGGTCAGACACAACCAACCTATTGTGATATCGGCTTAATATAGTGTCGATATCACTTTTTTGTTCAACTTACCCATTTCTTTGTCACTGCATCATAATTCTGTTTGACTTATTGTCGTCATCAAATCGTCATCAACTCTGTGCTCTAATAACTGGTATAGACCAGATAGAGAAACATCATGAACAACGAATATTTACTTTTAACTCCAGGCCCCTTGTCGACTTCCGACTCAGTAAAAGAAGCAATGCTAAAAGATTGGTGTACTTGGGATGATGATTATAACGTAGACATCGTGCAAGCCATTCGTAGCGAACTATGCTCACTAGCTACGAAGAGCACTGAATATACCGCAACATTAATGCAAGGAAGCGGCACGAGTAGTGTCGAGTCAGCAATTGGCACTTTTATACCAAATGGTGGCAAGCTTTTAGTCATCAATAACGGGGCATATGGCGCACGTATAGTTGAAATTGCGCAATATCTCGGAATTACATACTCGGAGCTGGGCTTTGCAGAAACTGAATTGCCCGAGGGCCATAAGGTTGAAGCTGCGCTGCTTTCAGATCCAACAATTACTCACGTTGCAATGGTACACTGCGAGACCACAACCGGTATATTGAACCCAGCAAAAGAAATCGCTGAGCTTGTGCACAAACATAATAAAGTGATGATACTCGATGCTATGAGTAGTTTTGGCGGGATCCCGTTTGACATAAACGAGTGGCATATTGATGTACTAATAAGCTCTGCCAATAAGTGCATTCAAGGTGTGCCCGGTTTTGGCTTTGTCATAGCCAAAAAATCACTCATGCACACAGCCAAAGGCAACGCTCGTTCTTTATCTCTTGATTTATACGCACAGTGGCAAACCATGGAACAGCACCATGGTAAATGGCGATTTACCTCACCAACCCACGTCGTTAGGGCCTTTGCTCAAGCTTTGACTGAACTTAAACAAGAAGGTGGAATTTCAGCGCGTTTCCAACGCTATCAAAAAAACCAATCACTATTGGTTATAGGGATGCAAGAGCTTGGCTTTAAGACTTTACTGCCAACGACACTCCAGTCACCTATTATTACCTCTTTTTATTCTCCAAGCTCACCTGACTATGACTTCAAACGCTTTTACAATCAATTGAAGTCGCTTGGGTACGTGATTTATCCAGGCAAGGTCTCCAATGCCGACTGCTTTAGAATTGGTAATATCGGTGAAGTAACGCCTCAAGATATCACACAATTGTTGGAAGCGATTGCTCAGGCGAAGTATTGGTAATTAAACCCAAAAAGAGTAATAAATACCTGACTCTACGTCTACCGCAAAATACAACATAAAAAATAGTGAACTAACTACTCGGCAGCTGCTCTTTGAGATATGGAAAGAGCTAGCTTCTCAGGCTAAAAGACGCAGTCTACATACTTTGAATAGGCCCATACAGTCATTTAAGGGTCATTATTAAGTCGCTGAGTATACGGAGCCATGCTTATAGCATGCTCCGTACTGCTGCATTAGACTCTAAAACCTTCAACCACGAGCCCCAGTTCTTGACTGGCGCTGCGCAGCGCCTTACTCGTATCAGTCAATGATTGAGTAGCATCTAAAGACAGATTTGTAGAATCAGACAAGTCAGTTATACGTCGATTAACTTCTTGAGCTGCATGAGATTGTTCTTGTGTAGCACGCGCAATTTGACTATTCATTTGAGAAATCACTTCGATCAAGCGCTCGATCTCCGTCAACGCAGTATCCGTTTCTTTGGCTTGTTCTACAGACTCTATTGACGTTGTCTGGCTCTGCTGTACTGCAATAACAGCTGCTTTGGCACCTTGTTGCAATCGCTCAATCATAGACTGAATTTCATCGGTACTCTCACTGGTACGGCTTGCCAAAGTTCTTACTTCGTCGGCAACAACTGCAAACCCTCTGCCCTGCTCTCCCGCCCGCGCAGCTTCAATTGCTGCATTTAGAGCCAAGAGGTTTGTTTGCTCCGAAATGCCCCGGATCACATCTAATACAGAGCCAATATTGTTACTCTCTTCAGCCAAGGAGCTTGTCACTTCACTCACTTGTTGAATATTCCCAGAAAGGCTTTCAATCGTGTCGATTGTTTTGGCAAGAGTATGTTTACCTAATCCGCTGTTTTTTATAGCATCACTGGCTGCTTGCTCCGCCGCTTCTGCGTTGTTATTAATTTCTTGTATTTGCATGCTCATCTGCTCAACTGCAGTGGCAACTTGGCGACTGTTGTCATTTTGCATTTCAATAAAATTCAAGTTTCCACGTCCAGCTTGATCAACTTCATGGGCAAGGTTTTTTACACTGTCACTGTTGCCTGCCACTTTGAGTATGGAACTGCGCATTCTCTCCGTGTATGCATTAAAATGCTTGGTCAATTTAGCTACTTCATCTTTACCATACTCATCGAGGCGTAACGTCAAGTCTCCATCACCATTGGCAATACGCTTCATAGTATTAGCCGTTTCGCGGATTGGGTGCAGTATGCTCTTAGAAATAAGTATACTAAGGCTGATTGATAGGATGATAATCACAGCAAAATCAATAAGCAGGTCGTTTCTTTGAGATTGATATTCTGCATAAATAGTATCGAGATATACTCCAGAGCCTATGATCCACTGCCAAGGTTCAAACCCTTTAACAAATGAGATTTTTTCAACGGCTTCTTGCGCGCCTGGCTTTGGCCACTTGTAAGGAACAAAACCACTGGATTGACGCTCAACCACGTTCACCATATCCACAAAAAGAGCTTTGCCATCCGGATCCTTAACTGCACTAAGGGATTTACCATTTAAGTTCGGTTTAAAGGGGTGCATCACCATTGCAGGCTGAAAGTCATTTACCCAAAAATAATTATTATCTTCATACCTCAAGCTAGCCAAGGTATTTAAAGCCTGCTCGCGAGCTTGTAATTCCGTTAATACACCACTTCGTTGCAGTGCATAAAAGTGACTTAAAATACTGTGCGCACTTTCTACTAAGCTTTGTGTTTTTTCATATTGTTGAGATTCTAAAGCAGCATATTGACGCTGCAAATTTAGCACATTTTGGATTACCAAAGCGGCTATCACTGTCCCAATTAAAATCGTGAGGCGTTGATAAATACTACATTGCCTTAACGTTCGCATAAGTTGTTCCTTCTTGCATACATATTGAACCTTAAATATAGACACGGAGAAATCGTTCGCCAGTGAAAATAAAAATAAAATCCATTTAAAACATACAGATACAAAACTTCAAATACATTATAAATGCAATTACCCATTAGTCTAAAGTTGACGATTTAATCGACTTATAAAATCGACCAGATTCTATGTAATTGCCATGAGCCATTATTCATAACGTTATTACCCAACACAAAAACTCACCAAATGAGCATATTGTCTAAATCAGCATCGTTTTTCCTATCAAGATCAGCTAGCATAACGCTGGTTAAATAATAATTAAAATAGAGGAAAGCATGATCCAAGATGGGTTTTCATTTATTGCATTTTTGATGTTTTTTTCAGGCCTAGTGATTTGGTATGAAAATAAATATAAGGACGGTCGATTTTTTAAATATGTACCAGCGGTCATTATAATCTATTTTTCAGCGATGGTAATGTCCACACTGGGTGTGTGGGAGATGACAGATTCAGTTAAACAAGCGCGTGGAGAAGTCAGAACCGCGATTTTACCCGCAATGATTTTTTTGATGCTATTGCGCGCTGATCTAAGGGATATTGTGAAACTTGGACCCAAACTGCTAGGTACTTTTTTCGCAGCAACGCTCAGTATTGTGCTCGGTTTTATTGTTTCCTTTGCCCTATTCCAAAGCTTTTTAAGTGACAACGCCGCACTTACATTTGGCGCATTGGCTGGTAGTTGGATTGGAGGCACGCAAAACATGGTTGCAGTGCAGCAGGCACTTGGGCTCAATGATGCGGGCATGGGCTATACCCTATTAATAGATTCAATAGATTACGCCATGTGGATTATGTTTTTATTGGCATTGGTACCTTTTGCACACAAGTTTAACGACTGGACAAAAGCCGATACAAGTACACTCGATGATTTACAGCAAAAGCTCACGCTCTCCAATGACCAAATACGCAAAGAAACCACCTTCCCTGATATGATGCTACTGCTCGGTTGTGCATTTGGTTTATCGGCACTGGCTACTTTTGTATCTGGTTTGCTGCCACAAAACGCCGTTTTGAATAGCACCACTTGGAGCATCATGATAGTCACCATTGCTGGTGTGATTTGTGCTATGACTCCCCTTGGAAAAATTCCAGGATCGCCTCAACTATCCAATGTATTGTTATATACACTTGTTGCACTTATTGCTGCCAACGCGAACTTTGCAGAGCTTACTCAGGCCCCAGCTTATATACTTGCCGGTTTTGTGATTTTACTCATCCATGGCGTTATACTTACCACTATCGCAAAAATATTTAAACTAGACCTGTTCACATGTGGAATCGCATCACTGGCGAATATCGGCGGTGTCGCTTCGTCTCCTGTGCTTGCAGCGGCATATAGTCAAACTCTGGTCCCTGTAGCAATCTTGATGGCGCTTATGGGCGTGATTATTGGAACTGGTGGCGGTATTGGCGTCGCAATGCTGCTCCAAGCAATGTAGAGATGTGCAGTTAAAGAGGTGCTAGGCTTCGCCCTTGTACCTCTTTAGTTACTCAGTATAGTACTTATAAATAAAGTAATTCACACAATCGCTTTAAGTTTTTAAAATTAAATCCCTTCTACCACCATTTCAATTGCATCATGTAGCCAATATTCTACATTGTAATCCACCAGCTGTTTTTGCCCATCATAGCGTGCTCGCTTTACTTTTAAGCACGGCGCACCGCTGTTCTTTTCTAACTTTTGTGCGACTTCATCAGGCAATACAGTCACGCTTATCACACATTTTTCATGGCTTATCTCTACATTGTAATGCATAGACATCACATCAGTTATTGAACCATTTAAAGCTTGTTTATCGAGCCCTTCAAAACGCGATTCGAGGCAGTAGATCTCCTCCATCAAAATCGCCCGCTCATCGACTTTTCTTACTCGCGTCAATTTAAAAAGTGCCTCGCCCGAAAAGTGTTCTTTTGCAACATGATACCCAGAGCTTGGAGCTTCGATACTAATCACTTCTGTCTTTGGTTCAAAGCCTTGCTCTTTAGTTAGTCGATTAAAGTTTACTTTGCGTGCAGGGTGCCAGCTCAGCTTTTTTGAAGTAACAAACCAACCTCGACGCTTTTGACTATAAATAAGCCCCTCAGCTTCTAACCTAGCTAGCGCCTCTCTCACTGTAATTCTGGTTGAATTAAATGTGTCCTGTAAACTGCGCTCAGAAGGCAATTTAGAACCAGGTTGCATAGAACCTTGGGCCAACAAATCTTGAATATAGTTACGAATTTTTTGATATAGCAACATGGCATTATTTAAAACTGAAACCTGCTAGATATGACAAGCTTACGTGAGTTTTATGACAATCTGAATCTCTGTAAGCTTAATATCTTGTATAGAAAGGTGAAATATCTCCATCGAATTAATCAAAACGCCTGACTACATTTTCGCCAACCGTTCGATATCAGGGTCTAGTTTTGCTGCGCTGGCGCTTAATCGGCTAAGCCACTCGTCAAATTTAGACGGTGTTTCACCCATATCTTGTGCATACTCCTTGCGTCTAATTGCATTTCTTATTGTATATGCACCGATACTTCTAAATGGTTCATAAGGAAATTTCGCCAACGCTCCATTAACCAAAGCACACCCAGCCCATTCATTATTCTGCTTAGTGATCAACGCACTCAAGATTTTCCCACCAATAAAAGACTGTACAACTCCATTTCCAGAGTAACCGCTACCAAAGTAAACATTGTTTTGTCCTTTCAACTGACCAAAAAATGGCAAACCAGATACACTGCGATCAGATGGGCCGGTCCAAGTTCGATCAAGCTGCATTGGGGTGTTAAAAAAGTACTTCAAGGACTGGCTAAGGATCTCTGAATAGCGACTCGCTTTGTCAAACCGACTAGTTACTTGATTAGCAAAGCTAAAGTAATTGCCGCCCTTGCCCAGCATCAATCTCCCATCCGATGTAGTACGATAGTAGTTAACAAAAATTCGCGCATCGATAATTGGCGCACCATGGTGCAAATTGAGCTGTGATAGCAGCGCAGGCATTGGCTTAGTTATTGCCATATCACTAGACACCAACACAACATTTCTAGAAAATTCAGGTCGCAACGAAGGCAACCAAGCATTGACTGCGAAAGTTAAGCTCGTTGCCCGTATAACCGCACCTTGCTGGGTGGTAATGGCTAAAGTCTCTCCGCCAATATGAGATTTGTAGGCCGTTTTTTCAAATATGCGTACGCCCAATTTGTTGGCTACACGGCGCAGCCCCCTGACCAATTTTGCTGGTTGAATACTGCCAGCATGAGGACTGAATATGGCTCTGCGATTTGCATCCGAACCAGTATTTCGAAGTCGCGATTTATCCACCACCTGCCAATGATTAATATTGTGCTTTTCAAGCAATGTCATTATCGGTGCTAAGCTAGACATTTGCGCACAGTTAGATGCCGTGTAATAGGTACCGTCTACGCGACAATCACAGTCAATACAATGCCTCTGAGCAAAGTTTTGAATTTCATGGACAGCTTGCTCAGAGCTTTTCACTAAAAAGCACGCTTGCTCTAATCCAAATAACTTGATAAGGCTAGCAAACTTGGTGGACCAAGTTAACATAGCCCCTCCATTTCGGCCCGAAGCTCCTTGCCCACACAAGTCCTTTTCTATTACCGTGACATCAAGTTCTGGCTTTTTCTGCTTGAGCATAATTGCTGTCCAAAGCCCAGTATAGCCACCGCCAATAATACAAGCACCTGTATCGATATCATGTGTTAGTGGCTTGGCAGAGGCCAAATCGGCCTCTTCTATTGCTTCGTCAAACCAAAAAGGTTGAAAGCGTTTCATGGGCGCTCCCCACGCGCCAATTTAGACTCAATCTCAAGTAGTACAGGCTCAATATCTGCAAGTGAGTCAATCACATAGTGTGCACCCGCAGTTGATAGCTGCGCATAAGCTCTATACGCTAGTGCCTGCTGCTGCGATTCATCTAACGCGCGCCACTCTTCTTCACTAAGCCCAACTGCATTACCGGTAATAGCCAAACCAATAGTCCACATTCCCGCGTTTAGCCCTTCAGTAATGCCGTGTACCGAATCGTCCACTTTAACACATGATGCAACCCGAGAAATCCCGAGGCGCTGTACATTCTCCAAAGCCATCCACGGCCCCGGACGAGATCCCGCCACACATTCGTCACTCGCAACAACGCAATCTGGAATGTACCCATACTCTGCTGAAGCAGGCACCAGCACGTCCATAACAGGTTTTGGGTAACCCGAGCAACTGCCAATTTTAATGCCGGACGCCTGAAGTCGATGGATGACATCGAGGGTGCCTTCAATTGGCTTTGCTCGCTGTGTCACCTTAGCTATCTGTAATGGCATAAACGTTTCGTATATGTGATCAACATCTTGGTTCGAGGGTAATCTACCAAACTGCGCCTGCCAACGACTACTAATCTCAGGTGTGTTCAACAACGTGCTGATATGGTCCCACTTTCCCATTCCCATTGGGCCGCGAGCTTCTTGCAATGAAATATCAAAGTCAAAGCCACGTTTGAATGCTTCAACAAAGATACTTGTCGGTGCAATTGAGCCATAGTCCACAACCGTTCCTGCCCAATCCAAAATAAGTGCTTTTATGTGTTTCATGATTATTCCTAGTATGTGTAAATGCGTTAGCTAGATGCGATTTCAATGTTACGAGTGGAGATTTTTTGTGTGCTGAGTAATTGAGTTTTGAAGTAAATAAAGGCGCTGATCACCAAGACACCAGCAATTGCTGAGATCCAATAACAAGCAGACACAAAAAATTGCAACCAAGAGAGCTCTGGTGTTGCAAATGTTTTGTACAACAAAATGCCCACGGAGCCGATGTACCCAGCCGAATCTGCAAGATAAATCAAAAAACCAGCGTTTGCGGTCGAGCCCACTGCAGAGATTAGCCGGTCAAATAAAAAGCAATTGTAGGGTATATAACTGATATACAAACCAGCCCCGAGCAGTACCATCCAAGCCTTGGAAGACAGCCATTGAGACTCATATCCGTAGGTGCTTCCCGCTAAGAGGAGAATACCAAGCAAAATAAAATAGTGATTAGCAAAGAATGCTGTTCGATTTTTTTTTATCAGCACCAGTGCCGCCATTGCCAAAAGGACAAAAAAAGCGATTCTAATCCCTGCGTAGGCAAATATTGTGGGCTCATGGCCATACCCCAATGCATGCCAAATTTCTGCTGAGAAGTTGTCACGAAAATCTCTAAAGCCAGTAAATAATAAAAAGCTCAATACCAGCGCGAGAATGCCAAACCAATATCGCTTAAAGAACTGCCAACGAGCTTTGCCACTCATGGGAGCGCGCTTTTGTCTAGCCAGTTCATCCTCTTGAGTAGGCTTGGGAATGCTGTTTAAACATAAGACACTTAAAAATAATAATGGTAGAAACACAGCCCCAGTTACCGCTGGCATCCAAAGCTCATGGACGTCAAGCTCAACCACCAGCCATTGCCCCACAGTTCTAACAAGACCAGACGCTAAGATAAACGTCACACTTAATACGGCCCCAAGAATTTCGGTGGTTTTGCGCCCTTCTAAATAGCTAAATACTAACCCCCAAATCATGCCAAGGGATAACCCATTGACAAACAGCCAGACCACATTGATGCCATTGGGTGTTAATGCAAACAGCACCAATGCAAGTTCGGCACTTAAGATCATGCCTAAAATCGCGTATACACGCCTACTTGGTTGCATTTCAGCTATGACTTTTACACCAACAAGCTTGGCACACAGGTAGCCAAAAACTTGGGCTAGAATCAGTGCTACTTTAAAACTTACTAGCCAGTCTGAGTTGTTATATGCGTCATAAGAATTTACAGAAAATGGCTTACGAAACGCGTACATACTAAAGTAAGTTAAAAACGCACTTGACGCTGCAAACAAGACGAAACCCACCCCACTTGCTTTGTCAATCCAAGCAGGAGGTTGCTGCCAAAGGCGAAAATTGATCATGATACTTCCACTCATATGAGCAGGCTGTTACACCTGCCTCGATACCTTAATGATTAAAACTGATAGTTCAGTCCGACCATGCCACGAATACCGTAGTACTCCACTTGAACAGGACGTCCCTTATTCCCTTGGTAGTACTCCAAAGGCTCATCAGTCAGATTGTTCAATTCTAGGTACACTAGAGCATGCTCATTAAGTTGATATGACGTGGTGAAATCAACGGTGGTATTGGCGCCGTAAAAGATATCTTCTTGCGACGCATTCTCCTCTGACCCATGTTCGTCTATGTATGCGCCTTTGTGATTAACAGAGAATCGTGCAGCAAATTGTGTATCGTCATAATACAGCGTGAAATTGTAGAGCTCATCTGCTTGACCTGGTATTGCAGGGTTATCGCCCCGATTGAGCCCAGTCATTTCAGAGTCCATAAATGTTGCATTACTCATCACCCCAAAGTTCTCCAATTGGGGCGATATAAATGCTAGATCTCGATTGAACGCAATTTCGACGCCTGCGACTTTTGCACCGTCACCATTTTCTGGACGAGTAATGCTAATGCCATCGACACCTCGGTATGTATCTTTTTGTGTAGACCAATAGATGGGATCCTTGATGTCCTTATAAAATACTCCAGCTGATAGCAAGCCAACACGTTCAAAATAATGCTCGACCATTAAATCTAGATTTATTGAGAACGTTGGGTTTAAGTCAGGGTTACCGGTTTCCAATTTCTGCTCTTGCTCTAAAAACGTACCACCCGCCGTTAAATCGCCAAAGTCAGGACGTGCAAATGTGCGGGTCAAAGCAAAACGATAATTAGTATCTTCACTTGCTCGATAGGTCAGGTGAAAAGATGGCAAAATAGCCCAATAATCTTTCGTGTGATTATTCGCTACCAATGAATTTGAATCTTCTAAATAAGTAAACCCTAAAACTTCAGTGTCAGTGTGTGTGGCACGAATACCAGCAACTATTTCGACGTCTTCATTTAATTGGTATATGCCCATTCCATAAAATGAGGCATGTGTTTCGTTTACGGTGAAGTTACGCCCGAGCGCTCCGCCATTTTGCACCAGTGCAGACTCACCTTCATCAAGCTCAAATTTAGCCCTGTTGTTATTCCAAAACTGCATGGCGTCTTCAGTAGAGGCTACTGGCGCAAAAATACCTTGGTAATTTACAGGTAACTCAGAAAGATAGTCATTACGGCCAGGTTGGTCTGAAAGTGTAAAGCTATCCAATGTTGGGGTATCTCCGCTAGTTTCGCCCCAACTGTAGAACTCATCGGAGAAGCTAGCTTGTCTTTGCTTATCACGATATTTGGCGCCAAATTTCACGGCTAGCGCATTATCTATTTGCCAATCAAGGTCGACATTGACTACTGCACGGTCCTTCTCATTAACAAACACTTTATACAAATTGACCCAAGACAGCTGGCTCTGTGAGGGGTCCATACTGAAGTTTTCAGGTAAGTAAGTGCCAATACCATTCCAAGGATCTTGCCCGCCATCGACAACATTATAGGCATATGACTTACCATTTGACGCCTCTTTCAACCCTGAATAATTCACTTGCTGGTCAAAACGCATGACGAAATAGCTATGATCTTGCGTATTTGGTTTGTTCCCGTAACGAAATTCGTTCTCGTAACTGGCGATTTGCCAATTGAGTGTTTTATCAATCCCAAAGTCATGTTCACCTCTAAACTCATACCCAGTCATTTCGGTGATTAGCTCATCGCGTATATGTTGTAGTTCTATTCGACTTTTATCAAAACGTAAGCGGTGTTTGTAATGCGTTTCGTCATCAACCAAGGTGCCATACAAGGCGCTTGCGCTAATTGAACCATTGTCTAAATCATACTCTACGGATCCGTTTAAACCATATGTTTCTCGTGTCCCTGTATAATCTCGCAGTTCTAAACGGTAGATCCCATAATCTTCTTCTTTACCACGTCTACGGGTTTCGAAATTGTCTGTTGCCCAGTCTCGCTTCCATGCCGTAGCATTGATGATAAATCCAAGCTTGTCGTTTAAAACTCTATCGCCATAGATCACATTGGCTGAGTAATTGTTACCATCAGCTAGCTCATTTTGACCCACCCCTAGATTGGTTTTTAAAATGAACTCATCTGCGCCTTTTTTAGTAATGAAATTTACATTTCCACCAATTGCATCGCCTTCCATGTCTGGCGTAATGGCTTTGGATACTTCTACAAATTCAATTAATTCACTTGGAAAAAAGTCAAAGGCAGTTGCGCGGCTTGTGGTCTCTTCTTCCGCCGTTGGCAAGCGATTACCATTTAAACTGGTCGAACTCCATTGTGCTGGCAGTCCTCTTACTGCAACAAAGCGACCTTCACCTTGATCCCGTTCAATTGACACACCAGGGATCCTCTGAACAGCTTCCGCCGCATTTCTGTCTGGTAGTTTCCCTATACCATCCGCGGCAATGACACTCTTGATACTCAACGCATTCTTTTGTGTGTTTGCTGCGGCCATTTCACCTCTAAAGATTTGCCCAACACTAACAACCTCTTCAATAGTTTGGCTGTTGTTTAAAACAATAGGCTTAAGTGTTACAACTTTGCCATCGGTCACTTCAACCTCAATTTCTACATCCCCATAACCAATATAAGAAACGAACAAGGTATAACGACCACTTGCCAGCTTAGACAAGGCAAACTCGCCGCGATAATTCGTCACTGTGGACACATCACTGCCTTTAACACGTACAATCGCACCGGGTAAGCTTGATTGCGGATCTTCAACTACCCCTACCAATTTGCCACTGGAGGCATATACACTTGCACTACTAGCCAAAACTATCGCTGCTGCGATTTGTGTTAGTTTACTCATTGCTTTTATCTCAAATGTTGGGTTTCTTTCTGGTCTAGACCAATTTGTTGCAAATAGAGTAATGGCGGTTTTTTACACTGGCGTGACGGTTTGGTTAAAGGTTGGTTTAAAGAAAAGGAAGAACTTCACCTTTTTACAAGGTATGCCTTTGTATATTTATGAAGAAAACGAAGTAATAAGCAGCTCTACACTCACAATGACAAGCTTGATTGCACCGCGTCAACAAGCACTCTAGACCAAACGCCATCACTGTTACCATTGGTAAAATAAACAATGATATATGCGTCATCTAGCTTATCTTTGAATAGAATTCTAACCCGACTTAATGTGCCCCCATCATGACCCAACTCCTGAAATTGCCAATTTCTGCCATAGTCCCACCCAGACGCAAAATAGCCGATATTGCCATCACGTAAGCGATATGGTTGAAAGTATTTCTGCAATTGTGTTTGACTAATTAGTTTTCCAGCAGCCACAGCAGATAAAAATCGCCCAATATCATCTAGATTGCTATAATACCCGCCATGCGCAGCACTGTAGTCCGGCCATTGAATTGGCTTAAACTCAATCAATTTACCAGCCTTTACATGATAAGTTTTAACAACATTCGGATAGCGCTCAGATAGCTGTAGCCTTAAGGTGCTATTCATACCAAGCGGAGTAAGTATGCGTTGTTCAACAAGCTTTTCATAGTTAACCCCTGAAACAGACTCTAAAATAGCAGCCAATACCAAATAGTTGGTTTGTGTATATCTTATTTTTGTTGCTGGGGCAAAGTGTACGGGTTTTGCCTTTAAACGCTCAAAGGTCTCTTGTTTATTTGGTGCAAAAGTAAATTGCTTTACGTCTCTTTCAAAATATTCAGGGACACCAGATGCATGATTTAAAAACGCACTAACGGGAATATTTTGCCAGCCTATTGGCAAACCTTTTACGTACATAGAGGCAGGGCTGTCGAGCGCAATCTTTTGCTCTTCGACAAATTGCAAAATTAAAATACTGGCAAATAGTTTACTAATGGAATAAATAGGGAATAAGCTGTCTTTGTTGAGCGCATGTTCTTTTTTAAACAGTTCGCTACTATAGACATCTTTGAACACCTCTTTGTCTTGGTGCAATACTAAAAGTCCTTGAGCTGGGATTTGGTGCTTCTGAGCGTGTTGGGCGAGTAACCCCTTCAACTTCTGCGTATCACTCTGTTCATCAAGAAAGTTACACCCTGAAAGGGCGAAAAAACACAAGGTAACTTGAGTGATTATTCTAAACATCGACAACTCTTTTATTGGCAACTGTACCGATAAGCCACAGAAAAAGCTAGGGTTATGGACAATATCGTTCACCAAAGCTACACAGCTTTTACGAATAACCTTTTAGTCTAGACGCTTTCTCATACATTCATAGTATTGTGAGCATTACTGCGGTGATTCAAAGTCGCCAAAGCAACATGCCTCATCGCGTTTTCGCTATAAACTTTATGTGGTGATTGGGCCTTCAACCAACCTTACTATATGAATAATCAAAAAAGAGCCCGTAGGCCCTTTATTGCGACTCGAGCCACGCTCATAACCGATTATGAGCTCGACCGTAATCTATATCAGGTCCGTTTGGCACTACTTGAGTTGGATTGATCATCGTATGACTAAAGTAGTAATGGCGCTTAATATGGTAAAAGTCTACCGTTTGCGCGACATCAGGGTACTGGTATAAAGCACGCACATAATTAGAAATATTAGGATAGCTTTCAATGGTGCGCTTATTACATTTAAAGTGTCCAACGTAGACTGAATCAAAACGGATCAAAGTTGTAAATAGACGCCAGTCTGCTTCAGTCAAAGTGTCTCCCACAAGATATTGATTGCTGCTCAGTATCTCTTCCACTTTATCAAGTGCATCAAATAACTTTTCGTACGCAGCAGAATACGCTTCTTGACTGGTCGCAAAACCAGTTCGGTACACTCCATTATTGATACTTTCGTAAACAAAGCCATTTATTTCATCAATTTGTGGCTGGAGTTCTAAAGGATAAAAATCAAGCTCATTCCCTGTTAAATGGTTAAATGCGCTGTTAAACATACGAATGATTTCTGATGACTCATTACTCACGATTCGTTGCTGCTGTTTGTCCCACAGCACAGGTACCGTTACGCGACCACTATAATCAGTTTTGTTTTTTGTATAGATTTGATGCATGTATGCACTATCGAATAATCCATCGCCCGTACTGCCAGTCTCTTTGTCAAATGTCCAGCCATTTTGAAGCATATCTGGGCTAACAATAGACACATCTATGTAGTCTGCTAACCCTTTTAAATTACGAAAAATCAAAGTTCGATGCGCCCATGGACATGCTAGTGAAACATACAGATGATAGCGACCTTTCTCGGCTTTAAAGCCCGCCTCACCACTTTGCCCAGCATCGCCGCTTGCTGTAACCCAATTGCGCAGCTGTGCAGCTTCTCTTTGAAACTCACCATTGCTAGAAGCCGTATCGTACCACTTGTCATGCCATTGACCGTTTACTAATAAGCCCATTATTTTTCTCCAAATCTAAAAACATGAAACCTTTGCAGTAGCTTTGACTAGATGCGCACAGTGTTTATTTGCGCTTTGTATAAAAGCCACCCTCTTAACTCTGTGTAAATTGCTGGTATAACGATGTATACCAGCCACATTATGCGTTACTGTTTTACAAGCTTGTGGTCTACACTAAAACGCCCTGCCCCTGCAGAAGCCAACGCTAGAAAGCCACCAGCCATTGCTATATTTTTAAAGAACATAAAAAACTGCATTTGATCTGCTAAGTTATTGTGAAATACAAGGGCGCTCACGACACAAAACCCTGCAAATGCCAACGCTGTTAGTTGCGTTAGTGCGCCAGCAAGAATAAACAGGCCACCTATCAATTCAAATGCAATTACCACTGGCAATAAGAATTCGGGCAAGCCACCTGATACTAAGTACTGTGCATTACCGTCGTAATATTGAACTTTATTCATCCCTGCTAGAATGAAAATAACTGATAAACCAACACGACCAATTAAATTCGCAATGCTAGATAAGCTTTCATTGTTCGAGATAAAATTGACTAATTTCATTGTTTTACTCCTAAGCTCTAAACTTTTTCTTGGCACCTTTGCCTGACTTGCTAACAAGTTTACTATCGTTTAAAACAATTAAAATTAGTAAAAAATGAGCTTAACATTCTATTTTTAAGAATTTAAAAGGTAATCAAAATTAGAGGCTATCTGTAAGTGTGTATTAGGTTAAGTGTGTATTAGGTTAAAAGGGGCTGTATTTAGAAATATTTAGGGTGATAAGAAATAAAAAAGCCACCCAAGGTAAAGGTGGCTTACTATGTGATTTTACTTCTAGCTATTGAGCTTTATTTACTTTGTATGACTTAATGTTTCCTTCATTTTCTGAAGTTGACGTAATGTAAGCTAGTTGAATATCACCAGCTTGAGGTGACAAGGTTGCTTTAGCTATAGGGTTATCTGTGTTTGCCCCCTGCCCTGCTTTTACCACAATGAGTTCGTTTTGCTCAATCGGTAGGTCAAGGTAATCAGTCGCATCTCCATACTCGAGATCCTCCGCTACTCTTTCATCGCCCACATAAACGTCTATCTTACCCATGTCTGCAACATAGGTGTGAAACACAATGACTCGATATTTACTACTCGCAACCTCATCATCGTTAATTTTCACTGCTCCCAGCTGTGCCGCTTGAGCAGAGTCATTGTCAAGGCGACCAAATGCATATACTACGTAGTCGGCGTGTTCTGAAAAGCGAAAACGAGTTGACTCAATGGCCGTTTCCAATGAGTTGCCTTTCACCCCATAAAACGTGAAAACATTCCCATCAGAATCATCTTGTATCAACAGTTTTTCAGCTGATTTTTCACCAAAAAGTAGTCCATTTTTATCCGATAAAGACATTTCCTCTTTGCCTTTTTCAAATTGCCAGTATACGTCTACTTCGCTGTTCACCAAGTTGATTGCACTGACATCCGCGGTGTAACTATCATCACTACACCCAGCTAATACACCGACGAAAACCGAGAACACTAAACCTTTGATTAAATTCACTTTACTCTCCTCCAATTGTCACTGGAGAAAGTATAATCAAGCTATCTTCCTGAAGTTGTTATCGAGTGTAACTATTACCTACTTTGATGTAGTCAAGCGTTACAAGGCGGTAGATTAATTTGCAACATTGTATACTCGGTGCTTTCTAATCTAGCCAGCGATGCGATTAGCCAACTATTCAAGCGCCGCTGACATGTCCATTAAATGTTGCAAAAACTCATTGCACAGCTTTTTCTCAGTTCTTGATTAAACAGTTTTTGCAAAATAGTTATGTCACTCGTACGTACATAGTTAGGCCTCACTACTAATGAGATTGTGCGGTGGGGCCCAGGTTCATTTAGGTGGATTGCAACTAGATCAGACTCGCCTTTTACCAATTGGTCTAAAGCCATTTGTGGCACCAATGTTGTACCCATTTTAACTACAACCATTTGAATCAAGGTATGTAAGCTTGTGCTATCGAAAGAGGTATCTTTTTGTTCGTTCGACAATTTACAGGCACTCAACGCATGCTCTTTCAAACAATGTCCATCTTTTAGCAGCATTAATTTGTTCATTTCAAATTGTTCACTGCTTATCTCTTCAAAGTCCGTGCAACATTCTTCTTTGTGACTCACCCAGTAAAAGTCTTCCTGCCAAAAATCAAATGCCATGAGACCTTCTATTTGATAAGGGAGTGCCAAAATCGCAGCATCTAAGTCTCCTTGGCGAAGCATATCAGCCAATACATGAGACTGATCCTCAATAATTTTTAATCTAAAATCTGGATATTGTTTGCGTACTTCAGGCAGTACTTTAGGTAGCAAAAATGGCCCGATTGTTGGGATCACACCAATTTTCATTGGTCGTGCTAATGGGGCTTTATTGGTCTGTGCAAGGGTCATTAACTCATCAACCTCTAACTTGATCTTCCTCGCCTTATCTAGCAATAACCTGCCTTCTTCAGTAACAAACACATGTTTGTTATTGCGTTCAAAAATGACTGTGCCTAAATGCTTTTCGAGTTCGTGAATCGCGGTGCTCAGTGTAGACTGTGATACATGACAAGCATCAGCTGCTTTTTTAAAATGCAGTGCCTTTTCTACAGCCAACGCATAGACAATTTGTTTAAGTGAAACCATCGCTAATGTTCTTTATTTTAGATTGTTTTCTCTATCTTAATCGCTTAATTAAATAATGCACCCAAGCCAATGAGCGAAATTCATACAAACATCGAAAGGGTTGGTATTGAAAACCTTAAAAATTCAATATTTTCATACAGATAAAATATCGTGTTCACTTTCGAGGTAGATATTCTAAAAAACTGATGATTATCTTTAAGTTATTCAATTTTAATTCTTTGGTCGGTGATTTTAGGCTCTAAAGGACACTCACTCAGGCAGCTTTTACACACGCACTGAGTAATCTTATTTGGAGCTTTAATATGCGTACGAAAACATTAACCTTGGCAGCAATCGTCAGTATGGCGTTTTGTGGCACCGCAATGGCATCACCGTCTGCAACTCACATTAAAACTAATCAATTTTGGTGGCCTGAACAGCTCGACTTAAGCCCACTAAGACAGCACGGGATTAAGTCAAACCCCTACGGTGAAGATTTTGACTATCGCAATGAATTTATCAAACTTGATTTAGAAAAAGTCAAAGCGGATATCAAATCCACTTTAACTAATTCTCAAGACTGGTGGCCCGCCGACTGGGGGCACTACGGACCATTAATGATCCGTATGGCATGGCACAGTGCAGGCGTGTACCGAGTTCATGACGGTCGAGGTGGTGCAGCAGGTGGTCAACAAAGATTCAACCCTTTAAACAGCTGGCCAGACAATGCCAATTTAGATAAAGCGAGGCGCCTACTTTGGCCCGTCAAGCAAAAATATGGTAAACAGTTATCTTGGGCAGACCTTATGGTGCTTGCAGGCAATGTTTCGCTCGAGTCTATGGGCTTCAAAACCTTTGGGTTTGCTGGTGGACGAAGTGATGACTGGGAGCCTGATCTTGTATACTGGGGTCCAGAAACGACTTTTTTGGCAGATAAGAGAAGAGACAAAAAAGGAAAGTTAAAAGGCCCATTAGCAGCGGTTGAAATGGGCTTGATTTATGTAAACCCACAAGGCCCACATGGCAAACCTGACCCGTTGCTTGCTGCAAAAGACATTCGTTTATCATTTGGCCGTATGGCAATGAATGACGAGGAAATAGTCGCACTCATTGCTGGTGGCCATACTTTTGGCAAGGCACACGGTGCCAAAAAGCCAAATAACTGTATCGGAAAAGAGCCCGCGGCAGCACCAACTGAGCAACAAGGGTTCGGGTGGAAAAATACCTGTGGCAGTGGCAAAGGAGCCGATACGAGTACCAGTGGTTTCGAAGGTGCTTGGACCGTTACCCCCACGCGCTGGTCAACAAACTATCTCGACAATCTAATGAACTTCAACTGGGTGCAAACCAAAAGTCCTGCTGGTGCGATTCAGTGGATCCCAGATAACCCTGCAGCTGCAAATCTAGTACCTGATGCCCACATTAAAAACAAACGCAGCGCGCCAATTATGTTTACAACTGACTTAGCACTAAAAGAAGATGCGGCGTTTCGTAAAATTGTGGAGCGCTTTAGAGCTGATCCACAAGAGTATGAATTGGCGTTTGCAAAAGCATGGTTTAAGTTAACGCACCGGGATATGGGCCCCCGAGCTCGCTACCTTGGCAATGATATCCCAAAAGAGGTTCTCTTATGGCAAGATCCATTGCCAGAATCAACGGGCGAGCCCATCTCTTTAACGGATATTAAAAAGCTAAAGCAAGCAATTAATAAGACAGGGCTCAGTGATGCCGACTTAATCGAAACCGCGTGGGCTTCTGCATCAAGCCACCGAGTAACAGATATGCGTGGTGGTGCGAATGGAGCAAGAATTCAGTTGGCCCCGCAAAATACATGGGCAGTCAATAACCCTGCACAATTGAGCTCAGTATTGAGGCAGCTTACGCGGGTTAAGAATAAGTTCAATAAACACGCTAAACGCAAAGTATCACTTGCAGATCTCATCGTTTTAGGCGGCGCTAGCGGACTTGAAAATGCTGCAGCAAAAGCCGGTTTCAAAATATCTGTGCCTTTTGCTCCGGGAAGAACCGACGCCAGTCAAGTGCAGACTGATGTGAAATCTTTCAGCTACTTAGAACCAAAAGCAGACGCATTCAGAAACTATTACAATGAAGATGCCTTCATGTCTCCAACAAAGATGTTGGTAGATAAAGCCAATATGCTTGGACTATCTGTACCAGAAATGACAGTTTTAATGGGTGGCATGCGCGTACTTGGTACCAACACTGACAACTCACAAACAGGAGTACTGACTCATACTCCTGGGCAGCTAAACAATGCGTTTTTCATCAACTTACTGGATATGAAAACAAAGTGGAAAAAGTCTAACACCCAAGCAGGCATTTATATTGGGCTGGACAGAAAGTCGGGCAAGCAGCAGTGGCAAGCGAGCTCTGTCGATTTGATTTTTGGATCCAACTCTGAATTACGAGCGATCTCTGAAGTTTACGCATCTGAAGATGCACAGCAGAAGTTTGTTGATGACTTTATCAAAGTATGGGTAAAGGTCATGCGTTTGGATAGGTTTGATTTACGATAAAACGACACTAAAAAGCCGCTAACCGCGGCTTTTTAAATCTGCAATAATGAAAAAGCACTTTAGCCGACAGTCAGGCGATTGTTTGTATCCCTACTTGTAAGTACCTGTTGGGAATCAAAAGATGCTGTACGTTTTGCCATTCGGTCATATAAAAGTACATTTACAGTTGCGGCAAGATTCATACACCCAGTTGTTGGCACGTAAACAACCGCATCAGCTACATCAACAATACTTTGCGGCAAGCTGCCATCTTCAGGACCGAATACATAAAGAGCATCCTCCGGATGTTTAAACTCAGGCAGGGGGATTGCACCTTCTACTAACTCAACACACACAAGGGCTCTATTGGAAGTTTTTAATACCTTAAAGTCATCCACTTGTTCAATAGGGATATTATCGGCAATATTTTTTGTGTCTGTGTGATACTTTGCCGCTTTTGCATATCTATTTCCACTGAAATACACAGCTTGCGCACCATAACACCCCGCAGCACGTAAAACTCCACCTACATTGGTTGGTGACTTCGGATTAACCAGACCAATTGCCGAGTAAGACTCACTCATATTTTTAACTCTCAATGTGCTGGCAGCAAATACCACCAAAAATTTTCGACGGGCGATTGTATCACGCGCGGAATATAGTGCCAGTTAGGCCAGAAAGTCGACCTCGACACATAGTGTAACAAATGGAAATTTCACCTCCATCGTCACCGATATTTATCGTCCTTCAAATTATTGATTAAAAAGAAAGTATATAAAACAACTTTCTAAGAAAATTAATTGAAAAATAAGTAATAAGATATGTCTTAACTATCGCCTGTTACAAACTAAAAATTTCTATTGAATGTAACAGCTTATGTATATCTATTGATTCTAAATTTTTGATTCGCTAGCTTTGTAAAGGTGCACTTTTGTACAAATCAAGGAGATACTAATGAAACTTAAAATGAAGAAAAACACAATAAAACATCTATCTAACAAACGTTCATTAAACCTAGATGTTACCCCAAACATCGCAGGTGGTAAGCCTCTCATTGAAACACGTGCAGCTTGTCACTCTGAATGGGCTTGTACACACCCACAGGCTTGCTTGTCTTAATTTTAATGACTCGCTCAAGCGACCTTATAAACCTATGAGGTCGCTTTAATATGTGTTGTCACTACCTGCGAATTTTGCTCGTATTGCACTTATCAAAATGTATGTTCCAGCAGTCATTCATCCGTATAAAAACCCGACGTGCTACATTAGCGCCAAAAAGGCCGTACTAACCGACATAAAACAACGCTTAAATGCACAGGACAAACCAAACAGGTTCTATTTATCATTATTCCTCATGCGTTCAAGCAGCGTTTGTAAATTAAACGGACTAGTTTCATGTTTAATAAACTAGATAGCTGACTTAACGACCGTTGTGCTCAATCAGTTCCACAATGTCAATCACAAGAGTAATTAATACTCTGTTTTCGAGTTGTATTTTACAAACAACAAAGTTTCATGGTCGTATATATCGTTACACCAATGATGCTTGCTCAATATCAGGTCGGGCACATCGTCACGCTCTATCACTTGTTTAAAACCAAATTTCTGATAAAACTTTGCTAAGTGTGCAAATGGCAAACAATATACATGTTTGAACTGGGAGGCATTTTCAACTAAAAATGCGAACAACTTGGCAGCCACGCCAGCGCCTCTAAAATCTGGGTTGACATACATCCCCCCCAACTCAGCATGAAACTCAGAAATAGTTTGAACACGGCCCACGCCAATTTTCTGGCCATCAATCATTGCAATCGCTATCAAATCAGATTCTAAACTAGACAATTTAAAACCGATTCTCTGGTATTGCTCATTTACCCAGTGTATTTCTTCTTTCTTCGCTTTTCTTATTGTTACTTCACCATTCATTCTAGACAGCTCCAAAGAGTACTCCCTACAATTTAAATATCATACACTTATAGCAATTACTAGCCATACAAGACCGGTGTTGATTTGCCGCCCTGAACAATAACTACTCTGAGTATCAAATTCCGTGTAGCTCATGACAAATTTCAGCTTTTTACTCAAACTTCGATACACACTGTTCATGTTGAAAAACATCCATAAAAAGGAATTAAAATATTGTTATTTAAAGTTTTTAACACCTGTTAAAACAATACAAAAACTACCAATTCAGAGCCCAACTGAGCTTTGTCCAATACATATTTCATCAATAATGAAACGCATTGTTATTTAGCTTCTATACTTGTTGTCAGGACTTTTGATATTTCTCGCTACACCAGCGTCTTAAGGGAACTTTGAACATGGTTAACTCTGCCCGATTCAATTTTTTATCTACGCTACAATCCAAGCTTATTGCGGCTTTTTCTGCGGTAATGGTTACATTGGCCATTATTGGCTTAATTTCATTCTTTGCTTTAAAAACAGCCTCGGACGGCTTCAAAGACTATCGCGAACTAGCGCGTGACAGCAACCTAGCAGGCATATTGCAATCAAATATGCTGATGGTTCGTATGAATGTGAAAGATTTCTTATTAACCGGTAGCGACAAGGATATAAACCAGTACAACCAATATTTTGTTGAGGTAGAGAAGTTACTTAATGATGCAACTCGAGAAATCAACAAACCCGAACGTGCTGCAATGGTAGAGGAACTCATAAAAGAAATTACTCAGTACAATCAGACCTTTGAAATTATTAAAGGCTATCGAGTGCAAAGAGATGAGCTCGTCAATGGACAGCTCAATGTATTGGGCCCTCAAATGGAGCGAGAGCTCACTAAGCTTATGTATCAAGCATCTGAAGACAGTAACACTCAGCTCGCTTATTTGACTGGCGTTGCTATGCGAAATCTACTTCTGGGTCGTTTGTACGTTATTAAGTACTTGGAGAGTAACGATGAAAGTGCTGATCAGCGAGTTAGGCAGGAATTCTCACAATTTGAAGAACAGATGGATCGCATTGAGCTGTTGACAAATTCTAACTCCAGCAGACAAATGATTAACCAAATCAGAAATATGGAATCTGAGTACAAAATAGCTTATCAGAGCGTTCACGATATTATCGTCGACAGAAATGATAAAGTCGCCAACACACTTGATGTCATTGGGCCTCAGTTCGCAAAGTTAGTGGATAACTTAAAGCTCTCGGTTAAATCTGATCAAGACACACTAGGACCTAGGTTAAAAGCTGACAATGAATTCGCAATAAATAAAATTTTAGTTACCTTTGCCATTGCCCTGTTATTGAGCGGATGCGTAGTCTTTATCCTAACCCGCTCTGTTATGGCGCAGTTAGGTAAAGACCCCAACGAACTTGAGCAGATTGCCATAGCGATTGCCCGCGGTGACTTAGATGAAAAGTATGATGAAAGCGCACCAAAAGGGGTGTTTAAATCAATGCTTTCAATGCGTGATAGTTTGAGACTTGGCAAGGAAAAAGAGCAAGAAGAGAAGCGCATAGCGAGTGCCAATGCGCGAATTAAAAGCGCTCTAGATAATGCCAGTGCCTGTGTCATGATTGCCAACAAAAAAGGCCAAGTTATCTATCTAAATGATGCTATCAACTCGATGTTTAAAGAAGCAAGCCAAGATATTTGTCAAGTACACCCAAGCTTTGACTACAGCAGCATTCTAAACGCGCCTTTAAGCATGCAGCTACCAACTTTTTCGGAGGTTGAAAATCAAGTTCAGAAATTATCCAGCACCTTTGAAAGCGAACTGGAAATAGCAGGAAGAACATTTGCATTGGTCGCAAGCCCTGTTGTTGTTGATGGTCAAACAGTTGGCCTGGTATATGAATGGGAAGATAAAACTCAGTGGTTAGCAAATGAAAAAGAAAAGGCTCGAGTAGCATCTGAAAATGCCCGTGTGAAGTACGCATTGGATGGCTCATCAGGTCAAGTAATGATCACTGATGATAATTACCAAATTATCTACTTAAATGCAGCGCTTGAGCAGATGTTCGCAAATGCAGAACGGGACATCACCAAAGCCCTTCCTGAATTTGACCCAACTGGATTAAAAAATCAGCCACTCGCGCGCAACTTTGAGCACTTTTCTGAACTGTTGGTAGAATACGACACACTAGTTACAAGCCACGAAAGTGAGTTTGTTGTGGCTGGAAGAACATTCTCTATTGTCGCGAGTCCAGTTAATGTTGAGGGTAAACGAGTTGGTACTGTAATCGAGTGGCAGGACAAAACAGAGTGGCTCGCGCTAGAACTAGAAAAGTCACGGATTGCCTCAGAAAATGCACGCGTGAAATATGCATTAGACAGTGTCTCTGGCAATGTAATGATTGCCGATCCTGATTTGAATATCATCTATGCCAATAATGCATTACAAAAAATGATGGCAGAGTCTGAGCATGACATTCGTCGACACGTTGGCTCCTTTAGCTCAACAGAACTTATTGGCTTTGCAATTCAAGACTTTTACTTGGAGCCCGAGCAACAAAAACTAGTCTTTGATAACTTAGACGACACCCTGAGAAGGGTTGAAAATATCGGTGACAAAGTGTTTGGATTGACAGCGAATCCAATTGAGGTTGAAGGTGAACGCATAGGGACAGTACTTGAATGGGTTGATCGTACCGCAGAAGTCAATATCGAAAAAGAAATTGACCAAATTGTTCAAGCGGCATCTCAAGGCGATCTCAGTAAAAAAATTGACCCCACAGGCAAGTCCGGATTCTTTGGCAACCTAAGTCAGGGTTTGAATGGCCTATTGGACACTGTAGAGGTAGCCCTTGATGATGTGATGCAAATGTTAGGTTCCCTTGCCCATGGCGACTTATCAAAACGTATCACAAATGAGTACCAAGGCAAATTTGGCCGACTCAAAGAAGACACCAACGCGACAGCTGATAAGCTGACAGAAATTATTTCCAGTATTCGCTCTTCAGCAGGGAGTATTTCTCAAAGTGCCAACGAAATTGCACAGGGGAATATGGACCTCAGTCAACGTACTGAAGAGCAAGCATCTAGCCTCGAAGAAACATCGGCCAGTATGGACGCCATGACAGATAGTGTGAAACAAAGCAGCAAACGTGCTGAAAATGCCAATGAGCTATCTATGGAAGCCGAACAACGCGCTGAACAAGGTGGACAAGTTGTCAATTTAGCTGTCACAGCCATGAAGGAAATCAGTGATTCAAGCAAAGAAATTTCTGAAATCATCGGCGTCATTGACGAGATTGCTTTTCAAACCAACTTATTGGCGCTCAATGCTGCTGTCGAAGCTGCAAGAGCTGGAGAGCAAGGAAGGGGCTTTGCTGTCGTTGCTGGCGAAGTAAGAAATCTTGCCCAACGCTCCTCAGAGGCGGCAAAAGAAATCAAAGAGCTCATCCGAGACAGTCAAACAAAAGTAGAAGAAGGCACTTCTTTGGTCAATAAATCTGGGGAAACCCTCTTAGAGATCGTAGAGTCGACTTCAAAAGTTCGCGCAATGATGCAAGAACTGGCTGTTTCTGCTCGCCAACAGTCTGAGGGGATTGTCCAAGTCAACAGTGCAGTTACCCAAATGGACGAAATGACACAGCAAAACGCTGCACTAGTGGAAGAAGCGTCTGCTGCTGGACAGTCAATGGCTGATCAAGCCAATAATATGAATCGCACAATGGACTTTTTCACTTTAGACAAAAGCAGTGTCAGCAATGCAAAGGGGCTGGCACATATCGCTTCATAATTAAACCCACCCGCAGCCATAATATTTGCTGCGGGTATTTTACTTAAAGTCATTCACTTAAATCTGATGAAATTCAACCCCCCCCCTCTTGACCTGTCTATTACTTCATAGTCTACAGTGTAGGTAGTGTTATACCGTATAAGCGCAAAATGTTTAAAATTTCTGAACTCGCAAAACTAGTGGGAATGTCTCGCACCGCTCTACTCTACTATAAGAAACAAGGTCTCATTTCAAGTAAACGGCTCGAAAATGGATATAGAATTTATACACAAAAAGAACTTCAACGAGTACGTTTAATTCAACAACTGCTTGCTGGTGGATTGACACTCAGTGAATGCAAAGCGTGCATTGATACTAAAATAGACAGGCAACTATTGAAAAGCCGATTATCCGCGCTCGATACAGAGATTAAAATAAAGCAGCAGTCTCGAAATTTACTTTCAGCGATGCTTGGTGAAGGAGAATTAAAAACTTGGCACGAAGAGCTAAATAAAATTGCACCCGATGCTCACCTAGATTGGTTAATAAAACAGGGGTTTGATGAAAAGGAGGCACTAAAACTTAAATGGCTTTCAAAAGACATTAACGTGCATGATACTTATATATCGGACTTTATGGAGGCTATTCAACCACTTGAACTCTGGGCACCAGGAAGTCGGGAAGATACGCTTGAAGCGCTTAAAAACGTACCTAAATCTATTGCTAGCATTCTGGAAATCGGATGTGGTAAAGGCCATGCAACGCAAACACTGGCAACACACAGCGCTGCTCACATTACCGCAGTCGACAGCGAACAATCAGCGCTCAATGTTCTGCAAGAAAACTTTGAGCGATTGGGTCTGTCAGAACGACTGACTATCGATTGTATCAGTATGACTACACTTGAATATCCAATTGAAAGTTTTGACCTAATCTGGGCTGAAGGCAGTGCGTACATTATGGGCGTTATAAATGCGCTGCGCAGCTGGAAACCTCTGCTTTCCAAACAAGGTATGCTGGTATTTAGCGACTTAGTTTGGTACACAAATTCTCCAAGTAAGAGGGTAAAAGCATTTTGGTTGCAGGAATACCCAGATATGAAAACAGTTTCCGAACGAGCAATTCAAATCAAAGAGTCTGGATACCGATTAGTTGACCACTTCCCACAAAGCGAACTGGCTTGGAAAAACTACTATGGACCACTGGAACGTCGAGTAAAAGTCCTCAAAAGTAATGGCAAGAAATCGAAGGCACTTCAAAACTTAGAATTTGAAATTGAGATTAGTAAACAGAATAAAAATAGCTTTGGATATCACTTCTTTGTTTTATCCAAATAGTGAGAAACCCACATACAAGAGGTTGAAAGCTCGTCAGGTATAAGCGTCCCCTTAAAAATTAATAAATTAATTTAGAATCAAAAAAAGGTTAATAAAGTGATATATTTGAGCGTAGATCATACACACAAAATGAATACTTTAATTTCCTAGCTGGCCGATTTTACAACAAAGCGTTTAAATATACCGAAAAAGTATAATATAATGGTCGAATATGGAGTCAAAAGCTCATTAATATACGTTAAAAATTCACTATAAACACATGATTAAAAGGGAAACTTCGTGAGAAAATTAAGTTCTATCTTATCATTAGTAATGATACTTTTTAGTACCGATGCCTTCTCAGCAAGTCACGTCTACAATGCAAAAATAACCTCTTTGTATTGTGGTTACATCGGGACGACTGAAAATTGCTCGATTAAATTTGATAAGCCAATCTTGCAAAAAGATGCCTGCCACACGAGCGCAGAAAGAATGCACTTTAAAGTAAATACAGATTTAGGTAAAGCGCTTCTAGCATTGGCTCTTGCAGCCCAAGCTTCTAAGAAAAACGTTGATGTTTTCAGCACTGGACAATGCACAATCGCACCCAACATTGTTGATGTAAACTGGATTGAAATTAAAGGTTAAATTAAAACCATAGAAAAATTTTAAGTGAGTAATGTTTGCTTTTTAAACTCGATACAGTATAAGTTTTTTTAGAAAATATTTTACTGCTCAAAAAGCAATCAAATTAAGATTGGAAATATATTATATAACCACTACTCACTTAAAATTGACTATATATTTATATGTACACATAATTTGAGGCAACATCTAGGTTAATTGTCACAACATCTAAATGAATAGTTTTTGAACAATTTTTTCATTCACCTTTTCTTCAATATCACACCATTTTTAGCTCTGTCTATCAGTGTCGTCCGGTGGTATTTATCCTACAGACCTTTGATGTTATGAGCTTAGATAAACTGATAGACATGTGCTCAAGTATCTAAATTCGATTGCCGTGATATGGCAGAGCACTAAATCATACTTTGTACAAAAGTCACTTCTTGATCATCAACTAACACGATTCGTTACGCTTATGAGAGAATTTATAAAATACAATGTTAACATAGGTAATAATATTATTAATGTTGGTACTCAAGTAAAATTACGAAAGTCGTAAAGCTCTTATCTATACCTGTAGTCGCAGCCCTTTTTGTATTGGCCTTTTACCATCAAAAAGTCATTTCAGTTGTGTTACTACCTCAATACATAGAGTGGGCGCATAACATTGAGGATCAAGGACTTAAAATTGGTAAGCAACTTAATGAGAGAAAGTGTTTGGTCATAGCATATACGTTAGAAAAGGATACCATTTAAGCAAGCCTAAATTAGCCCATGAGTTAGTTCACGTATTGCAAATAGAAAGAGCCTGTTTGGACAAAGTTGTATCTCTGCACTTCTCCGATTTAGCACAATACGGCTACAACGACGCGCCATTAGAAGTGGAAGCATTTGAAGCGAATAGAAATTACAGCCAAAGCTGGTGAAATACCAAGGCCGCAGTTGTGGCAACAACGCTAGCTTCATATACAAAATAATTGGCCAATTGACAGAGAAGTAACCAAAAAACACTGCAGAGCAAGCTGCTGATGCAGGCAAAATAGAAGGGGTAACACTTTATGGAAATGTTGAAAGCACGAAAGATATTTAGACTTTTAGCCATTTTTCTAGCACTCCCGTTATGGGTGATAACCACTGTGATATTGTTTGCAATTATGATCGAACAATACAATGGCAGTTATACTTGGCTCTCATTTATCGGCGCACTTTCAGGCGCGTTGGGGTTTTCATATGTGGCCGTCAGGGGTTATATGCCGAGAATACTTTTCGAACTTTTTCGGTTAACGCCATTAAAGTAATTTAAACTCAAGACGCATTGCTTGGAGGCTCATATGCTTGATGCACTCAATAAGAACTCTATAACCAGTATTGCAATCATGCTCCCTAAGCGCTTGCTAGAAGCCCATGGCAAAAAAGCATTCTTTCCTGTTGAAGAAGTACTCTCGACTTTTATGCTGCAGTTTAAAAGTCGGCATAATATTGAATATGCTTATGCCATGTTTTGTTCTGAATCTGACTTTGACACCCTGCAACTAACTTCAATTTATGGCGAATTGCGAGCTGAAATTGCCAAAGTGTGTTTTGAAAGTTGGCCTAGATTTAACTTTGATACATTGCTCGACTATTCAAGTCGTTTCAATCCACGCCAGGACGGCGGTATTTTCGGTCCAAGCGACAGCTGCTCTGATGGCGGTTGTGGTGGAGGTGAATAATAGGCAGCTACTCACATATCATCCGACTTAATTAACCCTCTGACTAAAAATAAGGAAGCATCGTTATGAAAAAGGGGTAAAAGGAGTATTCGTTTGTTTTTATAGTGGTAACTTTCGCACTTATGTGGCCCACATTTCTCCCCTATTTACCAGATACTAACTTCAAGCAAAGCTTAGTAATAATGCAGCACGCCTCAGTTTTTAAAACTATGTTTAGAAGCTGATAATAAAGGCTTTGTCGCAGTCCAATGGGGCTCAGGCAATTCTATTCGAGAAAAGTCAAAGCTAGCTTGGTAGGCTGGAGAGCCAAAATTTATAAAAGTCCAGAATCCGAAAATCGACAATATCATAGCGTTAGCAAAAGAAAGTAACTTTGAGTTTCTCTGGGTGCAAAAAAGCAATACTGCTTGGCTAGTCCGAAAAGCATTTAGCTACAAAACCCCAAAATGGTAGCCAAGAAGGTCTATAGGTCTATGGAAACCCCGTAAAAGAGGATGTTTGCTTACCTAATGTAGATTGTATTGAGCATTTGTATGGCAGCTGGTACGTAATCAGGCATTGAAAAGTACACCAACAATTTTATTTGATAGCGACTTGTATTTCAGCCACGTTCAGAAAGTTTGCAACCACATTACTCTTTACGCAGGAGTGGGTTGACGATTACATCGCCAACCCACTAAGCTACAAAAGATCTGCAATAAACTCAATCGGATGTTTAGGTTTAACACCTTCATATCGCTTTACTTGGCTTCGGCAAGAAAAACCAGTTGCAATTACCTCTTCTGACTTAACATGTTTTTCCCACGACATTTCATACAATTGGCGAGATGCAGATTGGTTCTTAGACTCATGCCCAAATGTACCTGCCATGCCACAGCAGCCGATATTTGGCGCTTCTAGCTCAATACCTAAGCTTTCAAAAATAGACAACCAGGTAGCGCTCGAAGCTCTCGGATTTGTCTCTTCGGTACAGTGGGAAAGTAATTTCAAAGGCCCTTGATAACTAGTCAGTTTGAGCACAGAAAGATCTTGCAGCTTCAGCCATTCATGAATTGTTTGAACGATGTAATCTCCTCGCTGCAACTCTGTTAGTACTTTACGGTACTCATCCTCGTAGACAAAAACGAGAGCCGAATCCAGACCTACCATTGGAATGTTTAAGGTAGAAACGAGCTTTAAAAACTCGCTTGTTTTGAGCGCAGTTGCTTTGAAGTCTTTTAAGAAGCCTTTAACATGCTTGGTTTTGCCGTTTTCATAATATGGCAGTAAAACCGCTTGCTTACCAAGCCGCTCAATAAGCTTAACTGTCGCTGCGAGCAGCTCTGCTTCATAGAAACGTGTAAACGGATCAAGCACGATTAGGACATATTCATCTCTTTGCTGTTGATTAAGCTTACTCAGCTTGGCAAAGTCATATTCAATTGCGTTTAGTTTATGTTGACTCAGTTGCGGTAAATCCTGATAGCCAATCGTTTTTTGCGCCAAATAGTTTGTTAATCGTCCACTAATCATAGGATTAATGACTTTTGCAAAGCGTGACATGATAGGTAGCAGACGTTCAATGTTAGCCACTAAGTAATCTTTAAGGGGCCTGCCATATTTTTGGTGATAAAAATCAAGAAAATAGGCTCTGACATTGGGAATATCCACTTTCACAGGACAGGCATTTGAGCAAGCTTTACACGCCAAGCAAGCATCCATCGCCCTTTTCACTTCATGATTAAACTGCTTAAGCTTTCCTTTATCAGAAATTATCACTTTCGGGCTGCGTGGTTGGTCGTCAAAATATTCAGAAAGCTGTTGTGGTAGCTCAACCCCTTGCTCCGCTTGCAAACGCACCCATTCTTTAAACAGCATCGCACGGCCTTTAGGTGAATCTCTTCTATCCTTAGTTACCTTATAAGATGGACACATCTGAGCTGCTTGAGAATAGTTAAAGCACAGCCCATTGCCATTACAATTTAAGGTGTCCTGAAAGCTCGTTTTTATGTTGATTGGCACTAATGAATCATAGCGCGCCCTTAATGGCCCATTTACTTTGGCTAGCTCAACTTCACTATCCAAAGGCGTGCAAATTTTACCGGGGTTAAGCTTATTACGCTTATCAAAAGCCGTTTTTATTTTGCGTAACTCAAGAAAAAGCTCTGGTCCAAAAAATTGTGGCCCATATTCACTTCTGTACCCTTTACCATGCTCTCCCCAAAATAATCCGCCATATTTTTTGGTTAATTGCGCAACCTGATCAGAAATTGGTTTCAGCATGGCCTGTTGCGAATCGTCACACAAATCTAATGCTGGGCGAACATGCAACACGCCAGCATCGACATGGCCAAACATGCCATAGGCTAGGTTGTAGGAGTCCAATAGCGATCTAAACTCTGTGATAAAATCAGCAAGATTTTCTGGAGGGACAGCTGTGTCTTCGACGAATGCAATCGGTTTTCGAGCACCTTTACTATTGCCTAGCAAGCCTACTGCCTTTTTACGCATTGCATATATTTTTATAATATCAGCCTTATTAACGGTGATCGAGTATGACAATACACCAGACTGTTTGTTCGCAATGAGCAAATCCAACTTCGCCGTCAAAGTCCCTACTTTTTCTTCGATATCACCTTTTTCGGAGCCATTAAACTCCACCATATTTAGGCCGTCCGATGCAATATGGTTAGGAGTTTCTAAAAAGTCCGATACACTGCGCCATATCATATCTTCTCTAGCTAGATTCAGTACTTTGCTATCAACGGTTTCGACAGATGTTGAGTTGGCGCTCACCAAAAACGGAGAATGTCTAAGCGCCGAGTCAAAGTTATCATAGTTAATGTTGACCAAAGTTTTATATGGCTCTATCGGCAAAATATTGAGTTTTGCCTCTGCAACGACCGCCAATGACCCCTCACTGCCGGCAATAATGCGGGTCAGGTCGAAAGATTCAAGATCATCACTGAAGACATTTTTAAGGTCATATCCAGTAAGGAATCTATTCAAATCAGGAAAAACTGAAAGTATTTTTTCTCTGTTTTGCTCACAGCTTGTCAGAACGGTATTTAAAAGCCTACCCGTTCTATCGCTTTGTTTGGCATCTTCTTTTGCTTGTTTCGAAGCGACTTTGTGGGTATTAAGCTCAAATCCATCGGACAAAAAACATTTTAAAGCAAGGAGATGATCACTGGTTTTCCCATACACTAAAGATCCTTGCCCAGACGCATCGGTGTTAATCATACCGCCAATGGTCGCTCGATTACTGGTTGACAAGTCAGGTGCGAAAAAAAATCCATGTGGCCGTAAGAACTCGTTTAGCTGGTCTTTAATAACGCCAGCTTGCACTCTTACCCAGCCTTGTTCAGTGTTTAATTCTAAAATACCGCGCATATGACGGGACAGATCTAAAACTATACCACCAGTCAGTGACTGGCCGTTTGTGCCTGTACCACCTCCGCGCGGGCCAAAATACAAATCGCTAAATTCTGCGCTCTCAGAAGTAGACAGCGCAATCTGTATGTCTGAATTCGACTTAGGAAACAGGACTGCCTTCGGTGTCTGTTGATAAATACTATTGTCTGTAGAATGCACCACTTGAGTTGAGTAGCTGGTATCAACCTCGCCCTCAAACCCCTGCTTTATAATTGAATCTGAATATGCTTTTATCACGTGTTCAGCAAGGACACTTGCTGATTTTTCTCGACCCATGTTTTTTCGCGCCCCACAAAAATGATACAATATAACATATCAAAGCACTTTTGATAGTGCATTAAAATATCGGACGCAGTACGTAAACATACGGCAGATAGCCAACTGCCGCTCGTAAATGCCTGAACACTAAAGTTAACTGAAGTAATAACGGGAGAGTGAGGCTGTTACCACTGACTATATCCCTCAATATTTTTGGCTAATAACTCAAAACATTGATTGTCTCTGGCAATGCACAACCGGTGCTTTCCTTCTGTTGCTGATAGTTCTAGCCATTCCTTTTGTGCCAATTTATTTGCACTAACCCCATTAAAGCTGAGCACTTCGTCACCCACCTTAATGCCAGAACCAAACGCCGCCATATCAGGCATAACATAACGTACTACAAACGCCCCATTAGTGAGTTTGCGAAGCTCCATTCCGAGCAAGTTATATCTCGCTTTAAAGTTCGTGTCGGCATATGGTTTTAAATGTAACTTTAAATTGTGGTAGTCAATCACATAGCTAAAGTGGTTTAGAATAGAGCTGCCTATAACTGACTTTCCATCATCTCCGCCCTCAATAAAGTTAGTTTTGACATGCTTTAATTTCAGGTCTGAAATTTGTAATTGGGGAATTGTCCCGCGATGGTGAATTGTTTGGCCACTTAAACCGAAATCTGAACCGATAACGGTTTTGCCTTTAAAAGTATACCCCTCATCACGTACATAGTAATTGTTCAGTTTGAAGTAGTGTCGACTACCTGTGTCCAATACCACTTCCTGCTCCATCGTTTGGTTGCCACCTAAATCAATTTTACTATCAAGGTATAACTTGCTGAGAAAAACTCGCATAGGTAAGGTAACACCCTGATCATGTCCGTTATAAGACTGGCTTGAGATCTCAATCTTTCCCGCTCTCGGATCAATATGCCAAGCAAAATGCTTCAAAATATCATGACCAAGAACACCATCATATACCGCCTCATCGGGCCTCAAAAAGTATTCACTTTGTGTGACAGGCATATACGCAAAACTGACTCCATCAAACTTCACGTCCCCCAGCTTAATACTCTGTACCTCTGTTTGAAATCCATAGGAATTTTCACCATCACCCCAGCCTCCTAATTCCAAGGGGTAACCCTCTTTCAATGCCAGCGCCTTTACTTTTTCCGAATCTTTTAAGATCGACACAGACGCACCGGTATCCAACATCATTTTAAAGCCAGAAATACCATTGATTGACATGTATACATATGGTTTAACCCCAGTATCAGCTTTCAATTGAGTTTTACTTTTCTTTGCCGACCATTGCGGTTTGATATCATCATTTTCATATTTTAGCCGGACGTAGTTAGCGACACTACACCCACTCAATGCAACAGTACAAACCAAAATGGAGAGTAACTTCATAACACATATCCTTTTAACTATTATGTGCCATTAAGTTACTAGAGAATGTGTGAAGAAAACGTCAAATGGATTACAGGTCGGGATTTTTAAAAAAGTGATAAATTGGCAGAAGCCGACAAACAAACTGGTAATTTATGGATCTCTGACTGAGACAAAAACAATGCGTTGCAAGCTATACCATCAGGGTGCTCTAATGTTTTTACATGCTGACTTACAAACCAACATTTGCAACTGTTCTTTGCCCCTTCTGACTCAAATACATCAGATGGAATGGGGAAACACTCAATCCGAGTTTGTTTCTCAGTACTATTCGTCTCTATCAGTTTAGCCATGCCTAAAAAAAGTAGTGCTGTGATAATTAAACCAAATACGCACATAGCAACATACTTCATATTTTTAATTATACCTCTAGCATTTCTTTGTTGCTCATACGCACCGCTGTAACAAATTAGTTTAACATGTCAAAGTCACCTTCAACCTATCATATTACAATCTAGATTGATTCTATAAAATAGAACGCACTATCCTAGTTTTGCGTTTTTACCCTTTCTTAAACTGATACTAGAATAACCTCATGCTTGTTCAAAATGATGAGTTCTTCGCGAGGTAAAAGGCAGTGGCACAGTTACTTGAAGCAACAACACATGACATCGGCGGTATTGAGGTCAAACGCCTGCTTCCGCATATGAAAAAACGCATGGTAGGTCCGTTTATCTTTTTCGACCACATGGGGCCCACTCATTTTCCTAGGGGACGGGGTATTGAAGTGCAACCTCATCCTCACATTGGGCTGTCAACTTTGACATATTTACTCGAGGGCAATGTTCTACACAGAGACTCACTTGGAAACCACCTTGAAATAGCACCCGGTGATGTCAATTGGATGACTGCTGGCAATGGTATAGTGCACTCGGAAAGAGAAAGCTTTGAAACAAGAGGTGTGTCTCACAGTATTAATGGCCTGCAATCATGGGTTGCTTTGCCTGAAAAATACCAAGACATAGCACCTAGTTTTGAGCATATCAATCGACATGAACTTCCTCAGACAATAAAAGGCGGAGTCATGGCAAGGGTCATAGCAGGACAAGCTTATGGATTAACATCACCTATCAGAACCTATTCTCCCTTATTTTATATCGACATCATTGCCACTAAACAGAGCTTACTAGAACTACCGAGCGCAACCCAAGAGACAGCCATTTACGTTATTTATGGCGAGATTCGAGTCGAAGAAACCCAATATACAGCCGGTGATTTAGTGCTACTAGAAAATTTAGAAAGCGAAGTCGTAGCTATAGAAGACACTAGGGTCATCCTGCTCGGTGGTGACAAGTGGACTTCTGTTCCCCACATACATTGGAACTTCGTATCCTTTAGTAAAGAACGCATTGAACAAGCTAAACTAGATTGGCAAAACGGCCATTTTCCCGAAATCCCCGATGACAACCGAGAATTTGTCCCTTTACCTACAAGGAAATAAACCATGAGACAAAAGATAGAGTTTACCAGCAGTGGAAATACGCTCGCAGGACTATTAGAGCGCCCAAAAGAACATATTAAAGCGGTAGTCTTATTTGCTCATTGCTTTACCTGTGGTAAAGATATTGCCGCGGCATCGAGAATATCAAGGGCGCTCGTGAAACAAAATTATGCCGTATTGCGATTTGATTTCACAGGGCTTGGCAATAGCGACGGAGATTTTGCAAATACTAATTTTTCTTCAAACCTCGACGATCTTCGAGCCGCGTCAGATTACTTAAGAGAATCGTTATTTGCACCGCAAATTTTAATAGGCCACAGTCTTGGCGGTGCAGCTGTGATAGCTGTGGCCAATCAAATTCCCGAAGTAAAAGCGGTTGTTACGATAGGCGCCCCAGCAAATGCTGAGCATGTCACGCACAATTTTGCTGCACATATTGAACAAATTAGCCAATGCGGTGAAGCACAGGTTCAACTAGGAAAGCGAACTTTCAATATTAAAAAGCAGTTTCTTGAAGACTTGAACGAACAAAGTCAAAAGCAATCAGTAATTAAAAACAAAGCATTACTGATTATGCATAGCCCAATTGATGATGTTGTTAGCATTGAACAAGCAGAGTCCATTTACGTCAATGCCAAACACCCAAAAAGTTTTATCTCGTTGGACGATGCAGATCACCTGTTAACACGCTCCACTGATGCTGAATATGCTGCTACGGCAATTACTGGCTGGGTGGACAAGTATATTGTGCCCCACCCAGCTCCAAACGCACAAAAAGTGCTCCACGGTGAGCTCGTCGTTAGAGAAAAAGACCATAAGTTTACGTTAAGTGTTTACAGCGATAGCCACTCTTGGCTTGCCGATGAGCCAATAAAAGTCGGCGGAAAAAACCTTGGACCGGATCCTTATGAACATTTATTGGCAGCCTTAGGCACTTGTACTGTCATGACCATGAGAATGTATGCTAATCGCAAAGGCTTACCTGTGGAAGACATCAAAATCACTCTAACGCATCAGAAAAACTACCATGACGATTGTGAAAACTGTGACAGTAAAAACAACTACACAGAGGAAATTACCCGCCACATTGAAATAAAAGGCCCAATAGACGATGCACAAAGGCAAAAATTACTTGCTATCGCAGATAAATGTCCTGTGCATAAGACACTTCACAATACGGTGCAGGTAAAAACTCAGTTACTTATTTAGCGTTAATTTTACGGCTGCCGAGCCGATGAGAGCTTGTATCGTGCCACCTAAAAAGCCACCACAAAGTCAGTAGTGGCTTTTAATATCAATGAAAAGCTTTATAAATTGAGTTGTGATTCATTCAAGTCAAGTGGGTAGACTTTGGAAATTTTATCTTCTTTGGTACATTTGATAGCTATTTTCATTGATGGTGGTGTCTGAGTTTTTCGGCAAGATACAAACTGCGCCTTCATGCCAAATTTATGTTTGTAATCAGCAACGACTGCATCAATCTTGGTTCGCATTGTTGGAGTAGCTTTAGCGTAGAGCGCATTATACAGTTCGACCCACTCTTTAATCCCCGACTCACTTGCAACACCCAACCAACCCATTCCGATTAAAGTCGACTGCTCTAGATGTTGGCCTTTTAAAAACATAAACGCTAAATAATACTGTGCATCTTTATAGCCCCAAGTAGCAAGTTCCCCGAGCTCTTCATACGCTCTGGCATAGTGCCCTTGCTGATAAAGCTTTATGCCATTGCGCTCCTGTTTATGGATCGCATCAATATCTTTGACGATAGCTCTATTTGATTGACACGCTGGCAATACAACTGCAATTAGTATGGTTATCAATAATTTATACATGTACGCTGCTTTTAATTTCATTGTATTTTGAATATTGAACTTATGTTACCTGTCATGGCTAAAATTAAAACATAAAACTATCAATAACTAAAATAAAACTGCTGAAATAAAAAAGCGGCGGGACACACCCCCACCGCTTTATTCTACACACTCTCTTCTTTCGAAGATAAAGGAACATAAGTATGCGAATACTTTGAATATTAACGATATTTTATTACAAAATAACGAAAATATTGGATACTTTTTAAAGTCTTATACCGCCATCGATTTCTACGACTCGACCAGTGAAAAACTCATTCTCGATAATGAATTGAGCAGTATGTGCAATCTCTTGCGCTTCGCCTAAACGACCAACCGGTTTCATTTTAACCAAACGGTCTTTTGCTTCAGGTTTCATGGCATCTGTCATCTTTGTACGAATAACACCTGGTGCAATCGCGCCCACACGAATACCGTAGCGACCAAGCTCTTTAGCCCATGTTGTAGTCATTGCTACAACACCAGCCTTAGCTGCAGAGTAATTAGTTTGGCCGATATTACCAGCGCGCGCCACACTCGACATGTTAATAATCACACCACCTTGATCTGCCTCAATCATTTTCACAGCCGCCTCACGACCACAAAGGAATACACCTGTTAAGTTTACATCCATCAATGATTGGAACTGGTCAAGTGACATCTTATTGACTACTTCACCTTCTTTGACTTTAACAAACAAGCCATCGCGTAGAATACCCGCATTATTGATAAGTACTGACAGTGAGCCAAAATCCTCAACAATTTTGTCGAAGACTTCTTCAACATTGCTTTCAATACTTACATTTGCAACATACGTTCTAACGGTTACATCAAATTGGCTTAGCTCTTCAACTGCCGCCTGCAAAACTTCTTCTTGCATATCTACTAGGGCAAGGTTTGCGCCTAAACTCGCCATTTTGTGCGCCATTGCAAGACCTAAACCTTGTGCGCCCCCAGTAATAACAACCGTTTTATTTTCTACATTCATAATTAAATTTTAAACCTTTACGTTTTAAGACTTTTCAGAGAAAAGTTTAAATATCGCACTGAAATCTTCCGCCCCTTTGCCTTGGTTTTGCATCAGGTTATAGAGATTTTTAGCTAGTGCGCCCATTGGGGTGGCTGAATTTGTCTGCTGAGCTGCTTGCATTGCAAGTCCTAAGTCTTTTGCCATCAAATCCACCATAAAACCCGGTTTGTACTCATTAGAAGAAGGAACATTGTCCAGTACATTCGGGCATGGGTTATACACTTCAAGTGTCCAATTGCGCCCAGAGCTATTAAGCATAATTTCGCTTAATACTTTGGGGTCTAAGCCGTGATCTACACCCATTTGGAGTGCTTCGCTGGTCCCTGCCATTAAAATTGACAGCAGCATATTATTACAAATTTTTGCGACCTGCCCGGCACCTATGTCCCCAGCGTGATAGATGTTTTTACCCATATCTTTCAACACTGTGTGCGCTTTGGCAAAATCTTCGTCGCGTCCACCAACAATGAAAGTCAATGTCCCAGCAGCAGCTCCGGCCACACCCCCAGACACTGGAGCGTCAACAAAAGATACACCCGCGTTTGCAAGCTCTTTGCCTACAAACTGAGCTGACTCTGCATCTATTGTCGAACAGTCAATAACCAGTGCCGACTTACTAAGGTAGTTGATTAATCCATCTTCGCCAGTATAAATTGAACGAACATGTTTACCTGCAGGCAGCATGCTGATCACAAAGTCAGCGTCTGTACATGTATCTGAAACTTTGGATGCTGAATGAGCACCTTGTTCAACTAGTTGATTTACAACTTCTTCGTTAAGGTCAAATACTGTTACTTGGTGGCCTGCTTTAACCAAATTTGCAGCCATTGGGCCACCCATGTTGCCAAGGCCAATAAATCCTACTTTTGCCATTTTTTATTTCCTTACATGTCTGCCAGTGGGTGATTTACTTCATCCCATTTTGGTTTGAAGAACCCTTCAATAACTTCAGATTCAACGTCATTGATTGATTTAAAGCGCCAGTTTGGTTTGCCATCTTTATCAATTAATAAAGCTCGCACCCCTTCTTGAAACTCTCCTACCTCACCACAGTGTACTGACATAGCTAATTCATGTTGGAAACATGCTTTTAGAGACTTACCAGCTAAGCGCTTAAGTTGTTCACTTACCAGTACTGCACTTATTGGCGAACCATGTTTTAAGCCTGCTTGTGCCCTGCTCAACCATTTATTTTCATTGCTATCAATAGAAAGAATATGATCAATTTGCGCAGATAAATCGGGGAGTTCTACTAAATGAGCAATATCATTCGCAAGTGGCTTAAGCGCGCTATTAGGCAATGAGTGTGCACCATCCTCAATCGAAAGCAGTAACTGTGTTAGTTTGTCATGATTCAACACGTTGGTTTTACCCCAATTCACTTCACGTAAATTGTGGAGCAAAATGTCAAAGTGATCCGCGTTGATAAAATGGTCCGCAAGTCCGACTAACTTTGCATCGTTTGCATTGACAGAAGCACCAGTTAGCCCTAGAAACAGTCCCATTCCTGCTGGCATTTGATTCAAGAAATAAGATCCACCCACATCAGGATAAAGACCAATTGTAATTTCTGGCATCGCGATACGTGATGTTTCGGTCACAATTCGATGACTAGCTCCTGCCATCAAGCCAAGTCCACCACCCATAATAATGCCATTACCCCAAAGTAAAATTGGCTTGTCATAATTATGGATCTGGAAGTCTAAACGATACTCTTCGCTGAAAAAGGTTTCGAGGTAATTGTTACCATCGTTTGCAACCATTGAATTGTAGAGGCTAACAACATCCCCACCAGCACAGAAAGCTTTTTCACCTTCCCCTTTCAAGACCACCATGGCAATGCTATCGTCATTTGCCCACTCAGTTAGTTGTGGTGCAAGTAGGCGGATCATGTCTATGTTCAGCGCATTTAACGCTTTTGGCGCATTCAAGGTGGCAATCGCCACCTTCATGTCATTATTACAGTGCGCCAATTGGAACACGACTGGCGCGTCTTCTTGGTTTAGTAACTGTAATTCAACCATTAGCCATTCACCCAATTTGCTTTACGCTTCTCAAGAAACGCATTTACGCCTTCTTTTTGATCTTGAGTATCAAATAAAGTAACGAATAACTCACGCTCCAATGGCAATGCACTGTCAATCGTTCCTGTACGGCCTTTTTGGATCAGTGATTTACATGCAGTAACAGCTACAGGGCTTTGATCTTCAACTTTTTCAGCCAATGCTAGTGCAGCCTCAAGTGCTTGACCTTGCTCTACAACTTCTTCCACCAAGCCTATTTTTTCTGCTTTATCCGCTTTTAAACGTTCACCACACAAAATCATACGCTTAGCCCAACCTTCACCAACAAGCCACGCCAAGTTTTGTGTGCCGCCAGCACAAGGTAATAAGCCAACTTTGGCTTCTGGTAGTGCCATTTGAGCTTGTGTTTCTGCAATTCGGATATCACAAGCCAGCGCAACCTCTAAGCCTCCGCCCATTGCAAAGCCATTGATTGCAGCGATAGACACACCGCGGAAATTGCTCAATGTTTCGAAAGCTTCGCCAAAAACACGCGACATATCAGCGGCAACACCTTTATCACCGTCGGCAAACACATTTAGGTCAGCGCCAGCAGAGAAGAACTTTTCACCTTCGCCAGTAATAACCAGCGAGTAAATCTCTTTATCGGCATTTAGCTCATTAACCAGCTCTTTTAAGCCAACTAGCGTGTCACGTGTCCACGTGTTTGCAGGCGGGTTAGACATAGTAACAATTGCAATGTGACCACGTTTTTCAAGTTTTAATTGTGCAGACATTTATTCGCTCCTTATAAAACGCTTGCAGCGCCTTCGGCTAAAATTCGACGGGCAATGATCACTCGCATGATCTCGTTGGTGCCCTCTAAGATTTGGTGAACGCGTACATCTCGTAAATGGCGTTCAAGTGGGTATTCTTTGATGTAACCGTAGCCACCATGAATTTGCAGTGCGTCATCACACACCTTAGTACCAACATCCGTTGCAAAACGCTTTGCCATTGCACAATATGTGGTTTTTTCAGGGTCATTGCTATCTAGCTTAAATGCAGCCAGACGCACCATTTGACGTGCAGCTACAAGCTCCGTATTCATATCAGCAATTTTAAACTGTAATGCTTGAAAAGCAGCCAGAGGTTTACCAAATTGTTGGCGCTCTTGCATGTATTCTTTGGCTGTATTAAGCGCTTGTTGTGCAGTACCAATAGAGCAAGTCGCAATATTGATACGACCGCCATCTAAGCCTTGCATGGCAAACTTGAAACCTTCGCCTTCTTTACCCATCAGGTTAGCAGCGGGAATTCTTACATCTTCAAAGGTGATCAAACGCGTTGGCTGGGCGTTCCAACCCATTTTCTCTTCGGCTTTACCATAAATGACGCCAGCAGCATCCGCAGGGACAACAAATGCAGAGATCCCTTTAGGGCCTTCTTCACCAGTACGTGCCATAACGACTAACACATCCGTTTCACCTGCTCCAGAGATGAACATTTTTGAGCCGTTCAATACATACTCATCACCTTCCAGCACGGCTTTGGTTTTGAGCGACGCTGCATCGGAGCCCGAACCCGGCTCAGTTAAGCAATAAGACGCGAGTAACTCACCCATGACAAGCTGGTCCATATATTGGCTTTTTACAGCATCAGTACCAAAACTTGCGATCATCCAAGTTGCCATATTGTGAATAGTCAGCATCGCTGTAGTTGCAGTACAGCCCATAGACAATTGTTCAAAAATAATGCTTGAGTCTAAGCGAGACAAGCCTAAGCCACCGGCCTCTTCTGGAGTGTATAAACCGCAAAAACCCAGCTCACCCGCTTGTTTTATAACGTCTTTAGGAAAAATATGCTCTTGATCCCAACGCGCTGCGTTTGGCGCAAGCTCAGTCATAGCAAATTGGTAAGCGGTTTCGGCGAATGCCTGTTGATCTTCATTCAGATTAAAGTCCATAAAAGACCTCTCTTGTTGTCATCTCAAACGAATATAAGTTCGTTTGTTTTTATTCTTGTTGCACCTGTTCTGCGTCAGGCGTTACTACTAAAAGCCCAGCATAGGTACTGGGCTCGGAAATTAATTGCAGGATTAACGTAGGTTAATACTCATGTTAGGGCCAGTCACAGCTTCATCGGCAAACCAGCGAGATGTAATTGTCTTAGTCTCTGTATAGAAACGAACACCTTGCTTACCATACGTGTGGACATCGCCGTAGAATGAATTCTTCCAACCAGTGAATGAGAAGAAAGGCAATGGCACAGGAATTGGAATATTAATACCAACTTGACCAACTTGAATTTCTTGTTGGAACTTACGCGCTGCTGCACCACTCGCAGTGAATAGTGAAACGCCATTACCATATGGGCTGTTGTTAACAAGTGAAATTGCTTCTTCTAATGTATCAACAAACACACAGTTTAGTACCGGACCAAAGATCTCTTCTTTGTAAATGTCCATGTCGGTTGTCACGTTTGTGAACAGTGTTGGACCAACCCAGTTACCATTCTCATAACCTTCAACAGTAAAGTCAGAGCCATCTAGCAAACAGGTCGCACCTTGTTGTTTTCCTGACTCAATTAAAGACAGGATACGTGCCTTAGCGGCTGCTGATGTCTGTGGGCCATATGCCGCTTCAGGGTCATTCCAAACACCAGGTCGCACTTTTTCTAGGCCAGCTTTTAAATCATCAACCCACTCTTGAGATTTGCCAACAAATACGGCAACTGAAATACCCATACAACGCTGACCTGCTGCACCGACTGACGCACCAACTAGGTTGTTAATTGTTTGCTCTTTGCTCGCATCTGGCATAATAACCATGTGGTTCTTTGCGCCCACACATGCCTGAACACGCTTAAGGTTTTCAGTGCCTTTACTGTAAATGTACTGACCTACACCACAAGAGCCCACGAACGACACAGCGCGAATTTCAGGCGCTTCTAAAATTTGGTCTACTTGGTCTTTACCACCATGAACTACTTGAAGTACGCCCTTTGGTGCACCTGCTTCTTCAAATAATTCAACAAGGCGCATTGGCGTAAGAGGATCCTGTTCTGACGGTTTTAATACAAATGTATTACCGCAAACAATCGCCATTGGGAACATCCACAATGGGATCATTGCTGGGAAGTTAAACGGCGTGACACCCGCACACACACCTAAAGGCTGAATGTATGAATACGTGTCGATATTACGCGCGACGTTTTCAACTGTCTCACCCATCATCATTGCAGGCGCATTAGCTGCTTGCTCTACAACTTCAATACCACGCCATACATCACCTTTCGCATCTTCAAACGTTTTGCCAAGTTCGTGACAAATGATGGTTGCGATTTCTTCTTGGTGCTCTTTTAAAAGCGCCGCATAATGCATCATGATACGCGCACGCTCTGGAACCGGTACATTTTTCCATGTTTGGAATGCTTCTTGAGCCGAGTTGATTGCGGCTTGTACTTCTTGTGACGTTGCGCAAGGTACCTGTGCAAGTACTTCTTGATTTGCTGGATTAACGACGTCTAACCATTTGTCAGACTGCGACTGTGTGAATTCACCGTTGATGTATAATGGTACCTGGTGCATTTTGCACTCCTCCCCAAAAAAACTGAAAGTAGCGCCGCGTTAAAAGTTAGTATAATTGCGGCGCTTTGACGATTTAAACTTCTACTGCTAATGCAACTGCTTCACCACCACCAATGCATAGTGATGCGACACCTTTAGAAAGGCCACGGTTGCGAAGTGCGTGAATAAGCGTTACTAAAATACGAGCGCCACTAGCACCAATTGGATGACCAAGTGCACACGCACCACCGTTAACGTTTACTTTGGTGCTATCCAATTGCATTTCATTGATTGCAAGCATAGTCACCATTGCAAACGCTTCGTTGATTTCCCATAGGTCAACGTCTTCTTTTGACCAGCCAGCTTTGTCAAGCAGCGTGTTCATTGCGCCAACAGGTGCAACTGTAAATTCTGCTGGAGCTTGCGAGTGTGTCGCATGTGCTACAATTTTACAAAGCGGAGTAAGGCCATGCGCTTTTGCTTCTGACTCACTCATCAAAATAAGCGCTGCTGCACCATCAGAGATAGATGATGAGTTAGCTGCTGTGATGGTGCCGTCTTTTTTGAATGCAGGGCGTAATGAAGGAATCTTATCTGGACGAGCGTTACCTGGCTGCTCATCAGTGGTTACTTCAACATCACCTTTACGAGTAGAGATGATGTGAGGGATAACCTCGTTGTCAAAGCTGCCGTTTTCAATTGCCGCGTTCGCTTTACTCAAAGAGTTAAGTGCGAACTCATCCATATTTTCACGAGTAATGCCGTACTGATCGGCTGTATCTTGTGCAAAACAGCCCATCGCTTTTTTGTCATACGCATCTTCTAGACCGTCTGCCATCATGTGGTCAATTACCTGATTATGACCCATGCGCATTCCGCCTCGAGCATTTGGCATAAAGTAAGGTGCATTTGTCATGCTCTCCATACCGCCTGCTACTGCTGTTTTAATGCTGCCAGATTTAATGAGGTCATGTGCAAACATCGCAGCTTTAAGACCTGAACCACATACTTTGTTGATAGTCGTTGCACCAGTAGAGCGTGCAAGGCCTGCGTGTAGCATTGCCTGACGAGCTGGAGCCTGACCTAGACCTGCCGGTAAAACACAACCCATAATAACTTCATCGATGCTGGCATCCGATAAACCAGTATCATTCATTACAGCTTTAATTGCAGTTGCACCTAAATCAGTTGCTGCTGCACCTGAAAGGCTACCCATAAAACCACCCATAGGTGTACGTTTTGCTGCTACAATGACTACGGCTTCGTTACTCATTTAAAACTCCTGTTAACAAGCAAATAGCTTGCTTTTAGTAATCTCTTACGTCGAGCATACCTAAAATTTACGTTTACGCCAACGTAAATCTAAAATCAAGCGCTTTGCGTTTTTTAAAAATGTAAAGTTTACTTGCACAGTTATCTTGCCAAACTGGAAAATAACCGCGCATTCCCTTGCTATATCCTATGTTGAAGAGCAAATTAACAAAGCATATAGTGCCTCATGCGAGCTAAAAGTAGTTCAAGATCCAGATTTTGCATATGCGACTAAAGCATGATGCAAAAACGACACTTTACCTTTACGTAAACTTCACTTATATTGGTCTAATCAGTTTCGAAGTAAGTGTGTAAATAATGCAAGACACCAATAAAGAACCAACCTACTCAATAAGCGAGCTCGCTAAGGAATTTGACATTACCACACGAAGTATTCGTTTTTATGAAGATCAAGGATTACTTTCACCTGAGCGTAATGGACAAACCCGAATTTATTCAAAAAGAGACAAAGTCCGTCTCAAACTCATTTTGCGCGGGAAGCGACTTGGTTTTACGCTTGCCGAAACTGGCAGACTGTTTGAACTTTACGACGCGGATAAGTCCAGCGAAAAGCAGCTACATACCATGCTGCAATTAATAGAAGAGAAAAAAGCAGATCTAAGCCAGCAAATGGATGACATCAAAGTCGTTTTGATGGAACTCGTCACGGCAGAACGACGCTGCTTAGATACTTTAAAAGAATTACAAGACTAATCAATACACAGTATGTGTCAGCCCGGAGTGGTAACTGACTTACATCCATTCCGGTTCCCGCTAGGGAACGAAATACACAATCTCACACAGGATGACAACAAATGAGCACTGTATCACTATATAAAGAACTGAATTTTGGACTTGGCGAAACAGCAGACATGATCCGAGATCATGTAAACAACTTTGCGACCAGCGAAATTGCGCCACTTGCCGAGAAAACGGATCAGGAAAATACTTTCCCAAATGAACTTTGGCCAAAGTTTGGCGAAATGGGCCTACTCGGGATCACGGTGCCAGAAGAGTTTGGTGGCGCAAACATGGGCTACCTTGAGCACGTGATTGCAATGGAAGAAATTAGTCGTGCAAGTGCATCTATTGGTCTAAGTTATGGTGCGCATTCCAATCTATGTGTAAACCAAATTAACCGCAATGGTAATCAGGCACAAAAAGAAAAATATTTACCTAAACTGATAAGCGGTGAGCACATCGGCGCACTGGCAATGAGTGAACCGAACTCTGGCTCTGACGTTGTTTCGATGAAACTCAAAGCCGAGAAAAAAGGCGATAAATACGTACTGAACGGTAACAAAATGTGGATCACCAACGGTCCTGATGCAGACGTGTTTGTTATCTATGCGAAAACTGAACTAGATGCAGGCCCTCGCGGTATCACTGCATTTATTGTTGAGCGTAACTATCCTGGGTTTTCAACAGCCCAAAAGCTGGACAAACTCGGTATGCGTGGTTCAAACACCTGTGAGCTCGTATTTGAAGACTGTGAAGTACCAGAAGAGAACATTCTTGGCACGCTAAACGAAGGCGTCAAAGTTCTAATGAGCGGTCTTGATTACGAACGTGTGGTGCTAGCTGGCGGCCCTCTTGGCATTATGCAAGCTTGTATGGATGTAGTTGTACCTTATATCCATGAACGCCAACAATTTAACCAATCTATCGGGGAGTTCCAGCTTGTTCAAGGTAAAATCGCCGATATGTATACACAGATGAATGCAGCACGTTCATACGTATATACCGTCGCGAAAGCTTGTGACCGTGGAGAAACAACCCGTAAAGATGCCGCTGGTGCAATACTTTATGCTGCGGAACTAGCGACTAAATTGGCTTTAGATGCGATTCAGCTTCTTGGCGGAAACGGTTATATCAACGAATACTCTACTGGTCGCTTACTTCGAGATGCCAAGCTTTATGAAATTGGCGCAGGCACGTCTGAGATTCGCCGTATGCTTATCGGCCGTGAGCTGTTCAACGAAAGCCGCTAAGGAGAATTGGCATGACAGTATTAAATTCAACTGTTAATACGCATGACCAACAGTTTAAAGACAACCATGACGCGATGGCGTCATTGGTTGCCGATTTAAACGACAAGGTCGCAACTCTAAGTCAAGGTGGCGGTGAAGCCTTAATTGCTCGTCACCAAAGCCGTGGCAAGCTATTTGTCCGTGATCGTATCGACACCCTCCTCGACGAAGGTTCTCCTTTTTTAGAAATATCTCAATTTGCTGCATTTGGCGTATATGAACAAGATATTCCCTGTGCAGGAGTTGTTGCAGGTATAGGCCGAGTAAAAGGCGTAGAATGCATGATTGTGGGCAATGATGCCACAGTAAAAGGCGGAACTTACTTCCCTTTAACTGTCAAAAAGCATTTAAGAGCTCAAGAAATTGCAGAGCGCTGCCACTTACCTTGTATCTACCTAGTAGATTCAGGTGGTGCAAATCTACCTGAGCAAGATGAAGTGTTCCCTGACAAACTTCACTTTGGACGTATTTTTTACAACCAAGCTCGCATGTCAGCAAAAGGCATACCGCAGATTGCGGTTGTAATGGGTTTGTGTACTGCTGGTGGCGCATACGTACCGGCTATGGCAGATGAAAGTATTATTGTAAAAGAGCAAGGAACTATTTTCTTAGCGGGTCCGCCTTTAGTAAAAGCGGCTACTGGTGAAGAGGTGAGCGCAGAAGATCTTGGTGGTGCAGACGTCCACTGTAAGGTTTCTGGTGTTGCCGACCACTATGCTGAAAATGATGAACACGCATTATCTATTGCTCGTCAATGTGTTGAAAGACTCAATCATCAACGCCCTACCCAACCAATCTTAAAAGACATCAAAGCCCCTAGATATGATATCCGCGAAGTCTACGGCATTGTCGGTACCGATTTGAAGAAGCCATTTGATGTTCGTGAAATCATCGCCCGTATCGTCGACGATTCTCAGTTTGACGAGTTTAAGCGCTATTTTGGTGAAACACTCGTTACTGGATTTGCAGAGATCTTTGGTCGCCCAGTCGGTATTGTGGCTAACAACGGTATTTTATTCTCTGAGTCTGCGCAAAAAGGCGCACACTTTATTCAGCTTTGTGCACAACGTGATATTCCACTGTTATTTTTGCAAAATATTACGGGCTTTATGGTAGGTCAAAAATACGAAGCTGAGGGAATTGCGAAACACGGTGCCAAGATGGTCACCGCAGTGTCTTGTGCTGATGTGCCTAAATTCACCGTACTAATCGGTGGTTCATATGGTGCTGGTAACTACGGCATGTGCGGAAGAGCATACGAACCAACCATGATGTGGATGTGGCCAAATGCCCGCATTTCAGTTATGGGCGGCGAACAGGCGGCCGGTGTATTAACCCAAGTTCGCCAAGACGGCCTAGCTCGTAAAGGCTTAAGTATGAGCGATGAAGAAGTTGCCGAATTCAAAAAGCCAATCGTTGAGCAGTATGAAAAGCAAGGGCACCCTTATTATGCCAGTGCGCGCTTATGGGATGATGGCATTATCGATCCTGCTGAGACACGAAACGTACTGGGTTTGGCGCTAGAGGCTGCTGCAAATGCACCGCGCCAAGAGTCTAAGTTTGGCATTTTCAGAATGTAGGGGGCGTACATGTCTGTCACTTTAAATATTACAAAAAGCAAGGTCGCGATTTTAGAATTAAGTCGCCCTGAAAAACACAACGCATTCAACGCTGAAATTATCGCTGAACTTATCAAAACCATTGAATACGCCAATGAACTAGATGTAAAAGCCTTAGTTTTAAAAACCCATGGCAAGCACTTTTCAGCAGGTGCTGACTTGGCTTGGATGAAGTCAATGGCTAACAACAACTACGAAGAAAATGTCGCTGACTCAATGGAGCTGGCAAAGTTGATGAACGTGTTGGCCACATCGCCTCACCCAACTCTTTGCCTTGTTCAAGGTGCGGCATTCGGGGGCGCGCTGGGCCTTATTGCATGCTGTGACATCGCTATTGCTAGCAATGACGCCAAGTTCTGCTTAAGTGAAGTAAAACTTGGACTAATCCCAGCGGTGATAAGCCCTTATGTCATTAAGGCCATTGGAGAAAGACAAGCTCGTCGCTATTTTTTAACGGCCGAAGTATTCAAAGCTGATAAAGCGTTAGAGCTGGGACTTATCCATGAAGTCACAGACAACCTTGATGCGAGCGAAACACATTTCATTGAGTTGTTTTTAAATAACGGGCCTAAAGCCGTAAAAAGCGCTAAATCTTTAATTGATGAGGTAGCTGGCAAACCAATTGAAGAGCCACTAATTGCACATACAGCCAAACGAATCGCCGAAATCCGTGTCAGTGAAGAAGGTCAAGAAGGTCTAAGTGCCTTTTTTGAGAAGCGAGCGCCTAATTGGCAACCTGCGGCAAGCGAGTAAGGAGTAGACCATGCTAAAAAAGATCTTAATTGCTAACCGTGGTGAAATAGCCTGCCGCGTAATGCGCACAGCTAAACGCTTGGGAATGACCACCGTCGCGGTTTACTCCGATGCCGATGCCAATGCACTGCACGTAAAAAATGCGGATGAAGCCTATTACATTGGTGCGGCCCCCAGTAAAGACTCCTATCTAGTAAGCGAACGAATTTTAGAAGTCGCCCTGCAAAGTGGTGCAGACTGTATACACCCAGGTTATGGCTTTTTATCTGAAAATGACGCTTTTGCCAACGCCTGTGAAGAAAATAACATTGTTTTTGTTGGCCCGCCAGCGAGCTCTATAGAAGCCATGGGCTCAAAAACCCGTGCAAAAGAAATCATGGCGGATGCAAATGTGCCACTTGTACCGGGTTACTACGGTCAACAGCAAGACACTGAATTCTTAACTGCCGAAGCCGAAAAGGTTGGTTACCCAGTGCTGATTAAAGCGGCATTTGGTGGCGGTGGTAAAGGCATGCGAGTGGTCAGAAGCGCTGATGAGTTCTTAAGTGCTTTAGAAGGAGCAAAGCGCGAAGCCTTAGCAAGTTTTGGCAATGACTTAGTTTTATTAGAGCGGTTTGTCGATAAACCTCGCCATGTTGAAGTACAAGTTTTTGCTGATAATCACGGAAACTGCGTCTACTTAGGCGATCGCGACTGCTCTTTACAGCGTCGACACCAAAAAGTTATTGAGGAAGCACCAGCTCCAGATTTGAGTGATGCACTGCGCAAAGAAATGGGTGAAGCGGCTGTACGCTGTGCTCAAGCCATTAATTATCGCGGTGCAGGTACTGTTGAGTTCCTGTTGTGTGGTGATGAATTTTTCTTTATGGAAATGAATACTCGCTTGCAAGTTGAGCATCCAGTTACCGAAATGGTCACAGGCCAAGATTTAGTTGAGTGGCAAATTCGCGTCGCCAATAATGAGCGCCTCCCGCTCGAACAATCACAGATCACACTGCAAGGCCACAGTTTTGAGGCACGTATTTATGCCGAAGATCCTGAAGAAAACTTTATGCCCTACTCTGGAAACTTAGCACATTTAAGCTTCCCTAGTGCTCAGCGTGGTGTACGTATAGATACTGGTGTTCAGCAAGGCGATGAGATAAGCCCTTTTTATGATCCGATGATTGCCAAGCTAATCGTTCATGGTCATGACAGACGCACCGCATTACTCAAGTTGAGATCGGCCTTAAATGAGGTTCATCTAGCAGGTGTAAAAAGTAACATTGCCTTTTTACATCACCTTGCAGAGCATCCTACATTTATGGCGGGTGCACCTGATACCCATTTTATCGATACTCAAACTGAAGAGCTAACGGCTTCAAAAGCACCGAGCGACACGTTAGTTTGCTTAGCGAGTATTGCGTATCTTGCACACAAACAAGCACCAAAATTGAATTCACCTTGGCATCAAGTGGGCTTTAGATTAAATCAACCGCGTAAACTCACCGTACCGTTTACCGAGCACTTTGTGGTCGCACAAGCACAAGGTCAGCACTGGCGAGTGGATTACCACGACTCTGAACACCGTGTTGAAGCAAAGTTAGATGATCACAAGCTTACAGCGAATATTGATGGCAAGCGCCTTATTGCTGACGTCCTCATTAGTGAAACCGACATCACGGTTATGTATGGTCCATACCAGCATACTTTTGAGTTGCAGACTAAGCATTACGTAAGTGAACACGAACATCAAGAAGCCCCTCTTGCAGCCCCTTTAAATGGTACTGTGGTTAAGCACCTGCAAGAAATAGGCACTCAAGTTGCCAAGGGAGATCCTATTGTCGTGATAGAAGCAATGAAGATGGAGTACACGCTCAATGCTCCATTTGACGGTACTTTAACAAGCTATTGCTTTGATGAAGGCGAGCTAGTAAACCATGGTGCAATGCTCGCCATCGTAGAGGAAGCTTGATATGGCCAACTACCCAAAGCAAGTAAAAATTGTTGAAGTGGGCGCCCGTGATGGTTTACAAAATGAATCGGCAGTATCAACTGCCGACAAAGTTACTTTGATTGATGCGCTAGCCAATGCTGGCCTTAAACACATAGAGGCAGGTGCTTTTGTGTCACCCAAATGGGTGCCACAAATGGCTGACTCAGCTGAGGTCATTCAGGGGATTACTCGCCACCCCGGAATCGAAATTAGCGCACTAACGCCTAATCTAAAAGGCGCAGAACTTGCTCTAGAAAACCAAGTAGATGAATTTGCAATCTTCACAGCAGCCAGTGAAGCATTTACTCAGAAAAACATCAATTGTAGCATTGAACAAAGCATTGAACGCTTTCGCCCAGTGGTTGAGCTTGCTCAAAAAAACAACATCAAAGTAAGAGGTTATGTAAGCTGCATCGCTGGATGCCCTTATCAAGGAAAAGTTGAGCCAGAGCAAGTTTTGTCTGTCTGTAAACAATTATTGGCACTTGGATGCTATGAAATAAGTCTAGGCGATACCATTGGTGTTGGTACTGCAAATCAGATTGAAAACTTACTTACTTTACTGCTTGAACATATACCAGCTCAAAGGCTTGCCGTACATTTCCACGATACCTATGGACAAGCATTGGCAAACATCCATAAAGCACTAGAAATGGGGATCTCAACTATAGATAGTGCAGTTGCAGGTCTGGGTGGATGCCCTTACGCAAAAGGTGCGTCAGGAAATGTTGCCACGGAGGATGTCATTTACTTGCTGCAAGGACTTGGCATTAGTACCGAAATTGATTTAGAAAGGCTTGCAAAAGCAGGTTGGCAAATTTGCGATGCACTCAATAAGGCACCTGTTAGCAAGGTATCTTTAGCGCTTAAAAATACCTGCCAATCTTAACAATAAGACAATATTGACAACGAGGAGTGGGCTAATGGCCGGTTTCGACAAAGTAGTTTCTAGCTACGCAGAAGCGATGGAGGGTCTTAAAGACGGAGACACCATCATCGCAGGTGGTTTTGGACTATGTGGTATTCCAGAGGGTTTAATTGCTGAAATTAAACGTAAGCAAACAAAAGAGCTTACAGTTGTTTCTAACAACTGTGGGGTAGATGATTTTGGTTTGGGTATTTTACTTCACGATCGTCAAATCAAAAAAATTATTGCCTCATATGTTGGTGAAAATGCCCTTTTCGAACAACAGCTTCTTGACGGCATTATCGATGTTGAGCTCACACCACAAGGAACGCTTGCTGAAAAAATGCGTGCCGGTGGTGCTGGCATCCCTGGCTTCTATACAGCAACAGGTTACGGTACTCCGGTTGCCGAGGGGAAAGAAGTTAAAGAATTTAACGGACGCCCATATATTCTAGAAGAATCAATTACGGGTGAGTTTGCCATCGTTAAAGCATGGAAAGCTGACCGTTATGGAAACCTTGTTTTCCGCCATACTGCAATGAACTTCAACCCAATGGCTGCAACAGCTGGTAAAATCACTGTAGTGGAAGTTGAAGAGATTGTTGAACCTGGTGAGCTTGAACCAAGCCAAATCCATACCCCAGGCATTTATGTAAACCGCGTTATCAAAGGTGACTTTGAAAAGCGTATCGAACGTGTTACCACGCGCAAGTAAGGAGATCACCATGGCTTTAAATCGTGAACAAATTGCAATGCGCGTAGCGCAAGAACTACAAGATGGTTATTACGTAAACCTTGGTATCGGCATTCCTACCCTCGTAGCTAACTATGTGCCGAACAACATGGAAGTAATGCTACAGTCAGAAAATGGCCTGTTAGGCATGGGTCCGTACCCAGAAGAAGACCAAGTTGATGCAGATATGATCAACGCGGGTAAAGAAACCGTGACAGCAGCCACAGGAGCGGCTATTTTTAATAGCGCTGAAAGCTTTGCCATGATACGTGGTGGTCATGTAGACTTAACAGTATTAGGTGCATTCGAAGTGGATCAGAGCGGCAACATTGCCTCGTGGATGATCCCGAAGAAATTAATTAAAGGCATGGGTGGTGCGATGGATCTCGTCGCAGGCGCACAAAACATTGTTGTGACCATGACCCATGCTAGTAAACACGGCGATTCTAAGTTACTTGAGTCATGTACATTGCCACTGACTGGAGTAAATTGTGTCAAAAAGATTGTCACAGACCTAGCTGTGTTAGAAGTAAAAGATGGCGCATTTCATTTGCTTGAGCGTGCGCCAGGTGTTAGTGTTGATGAAATTATCAGCAAAACTGCAGGTAAATTAATCGTCGATGGCGATATCCCTGAAATGCAGTTTGCAGAATAGATTAATCAATAAGGTCAAGAACCTAGTAAACAACTAGCACAAATGTACCGACCTCATTCCCAGTGCCAAAGGCGCTGAGTTACCCAAAATCCCTCGCAAGAGGGATTTTTTTTATCTTCTATCATCTATTGCAACTAAATACGTCTATCTAACGAGCAATGAGCGAGCCACGGAAGTTACATAAGTACTATTCTGAAGTCCAGCTTGTTTACCAGCTTTTGCACGCCACAACATCTTGTAACACTTCATCGCCATACTCAGTCTTGAGAAATGCTGTACGACCTCCATATTGGTATTTAAGCGTTAAACGTTTTTTATCTAGCAAGAGTAAAACTAGTTAGTAAAGTAAATTTTAAAGAGGTGACTATGAAACGCGTGTTACTTTTCTTAGCGACAAACTTAGCCATTATGGTTGTTTTGTCTATTGTTCTTTCTGTCCTTGGCGTCTCTTCGCGCAGTTATGCGGGGATATTGACGATTGCAGTATTCTTTGGTTTTGGCGGTGCTTTTATCTCGCTTTATCTTTCAAAGTGGGTGGCAAAAAAATCAACTGGTGCATATGTCATTGAACAGCCCCGCAACGAAACCGAGCACTGGTTAGTAAGCACGGTATCAGAGCAAGCGCAAAAAGCGGGTATTAAAATGCCAGAAGTTGCTATATACAACAGCCCGGAAGTGAACGCATTCGCCACAGGGCCAAGTAAAAATAACAGCCTCGTTGCTGTGAGTACAGGACTACTCGCAGGCATGAGCCAAAGCGAAGCCGAAGCCGTTTTAGCCCATGAAGTCTCTCATGTTGCTAACGGCGACATGGTAACACTGACCTTAATTCAAGGTGTCGTGAATACTTTTGTCATTTTTATCTCAAAAGTCCTCGCCAATATTGTGGATGGCTTTTTGAATGGCGATGAAGAAAGTGAAGGCGTGAGTTGGACATACATGATTTTTGATATCATTTTCCAAATCCTGTTTGGATTCTTGGCTTCAATGATTGTTGCTTATTTCAGCCGTAAGCGTGAATATGCAGCGGACAAAGGTGCAGCTGACCTTGTGGGCGCACATAAAATGAAAGCTGCATTAGAGCGCCTTCGCAGCAATAAGGACTCTCAATTAGAAGGCTCAATGATGGCATTTGGTATTGCATCGGGTAAAAATGTGATGGATTTATTTGCATCCCACCCACCATTAGAGCAAAGAATTGCCGCATTATCTTAGAATAAAATGTAAACACTTTGTAGTTATTATAACCAAAGGCCCACTCGGGCCTTTTTAATGACGATTTACAATTAATTAAATTTAGTCATTTTCTTCCACGCTATTTTACCATCCTAGTTATAAAAAATAATATTGATATACTACAGTGGCATATAAGAACAGTAACGTTTGTTTACGCCAAAAGTAGCATGCAACCTTTCCCATTGATACAAAATCCAGTAAATACAGCGTAGTATTTTTGAACAAATACGATTAAATCTCAATTTGGGGTTAAAATTTAACCTTAATTTAATTGTAATATTAATTTAAACCATACTTTTTGCGTGTATCCATACCGGGCCCATTTGTTTAAAATATGTAACCCTATTTATTGACATAATAGCAATATTGAATTTCAAATAAGGTAAAAAGAAGTATGCTGATCAAAACCCGATTACTCATTTCATTTATGCTTATTGGCCTCGTGCCAGCAGGCATACTCGCGATGATTTCACTGTGGACTGCGTCGTCGGCGCTTGAGGAACAAGCATACAACCAACTCACTTCCATCAAACATATAAAACATAAGCAAATTGATGATTACTTTACCGCCCGAAAAGGCGATTTATCGGTGATCGCTAAAAAGTGGCAGCTAATGGTGGAGCAAAACCAATCGCACACTAATGGCCAACTGGCACATAACTACCACTCTCTTTTTGAAATGTTTATCACTGAAAAGGGGTTTTACGACCTATTCGTCATTGAGCGCAACGGCTTGATCAGTTATACCGTAGCCAGAGAGTCCGATTATCAAACAAACTTAATATCAGGACCTTACAGAGATTCAGGTTTAGCTGAGTTATTTAATAGAGTGGTCACTTCCAATCAGTTTGTAGTGTCAGATTACAGTCCATACGCACCGAGTAACCAAGAGCCTGCTGCATTTATCGGTATGCCTGTAATCATTGATGGCCAAGTTCACTCGGTCATTGCTTTGCAGCTTTCTATTGATGCTATCAATGCCATTATGCAGCAACGAGACGGCATGGGCGAAACAGGTGAATCATATCTTGTCGGTGACGACTTCCGTATGCGCTCAGACTCTTACCTTGATCCAATTAATCACACAGTAATCGCAAGTTTCGCGGGCAATGTGAGTGCGAATGGCGCTGATACACAAGCAGTGAGAAAAGGTCTTCAGGGTATTTCTGATACAGAAATTATTATTGATTACAACGGAAACCCTGTACTGTCGGCTTACCTTCCCTACACTTTTGCGGGTTTAAAATGGGTATTGCTCGCAGAAATCGATAAGGCAGAAGCTTTTGCTCCGGTACATAAGCTTTATTGGATAATTGCAATTATCTTTGTCCTCACCATTTTAAGTGTTGCGGTAGCGACAGTGCTAATCTCACGCGCCGTGCTTCGTCCACTTGGAGGCGAGCCAACTGAAATGCGCATGATCAGTGAACGCATTGCATCGGGTGACTTGCGTGAAGATTTTAGCACCGAGCAACATGCAATTGGCGTCTATGGTGCAATGAAGCAAATGAACACTTACCTTACCAGTGTCATTGGTACGATTGTAGAAACAACTTCGCAACTTGCTTCAACAGCGACACAAACGAGCGCAGCAAGTGAACAAGCAAATGCAAGCTTACAAGAACAACATGCTAATATTGAGCAGGTAGCCGAAGCAATTCAACAGACCTCATACTCAATTGACGAAGTGGCGACCAACGCACGTAATGTTGCTGATTTAAGTTTGGATGCTGAGCAAACATCACTATCGGCGAATCAGACTTTACGTCAGACTGTCGAGCAGATGGAGTCGCTAAATAGCGCCGTTGAGAACTCTGAATCTGCAATTAAAGAAGTGGAGTACAATACTCAGAACATCAGTCGTGTCATTGAAGTTATTCAGGCTGTAACAGAGCAAACCAATTTGCTTGCGCTTAACGCCGCTATTGAAGCTGCGCGTGCAGGAGAGCATGGTCGTGGGTTTGCGGTCGTAGCCGATGAAGTTAGGCAACTTGCACAAAAAACTCAAGCTTCAACTGCCGATATTGAAACCATGATTGCTAACCTACAATCAACGTCTCAAACTGCTGTTTCAGAAATGCATGCATCCGCAGAAGCCACCAGAGAAACCATTGCAGCGGCCAACGACAGCGCAGCGTTACTTGAGCAAAGTGTTAGCCAAATCAATCAAATTGCTCAGAGCGCTCAAACAATTGCACAAGCTGCACAAGAGCAATCAGCTACTACCGAAGAGATTTCTTACAACGTAGAATCTATTAGACAAGCCGCAATTGATAATGCAGCCGGGGCAGATCAGGTGACTTCGGCAAGTCTGGAGTTAGACAAGCAATCAAAGACCTTAAAGCAGGTTACAGCAAGCTTTAAACTACCAAATAGTTTTGGTTCTTAATGTAAGTCAGAGCAAGCGCTTAGTTGCGCTTGCTCAAACCTACTGTAAATAAACTCGCCATAACTAACATCGCACTAGAAACCAATAAACACGACTCTAAGCCATAAAGCTGGAACACCAAACCAGACAATACCGTACCAATCAACCGCCCCATCGCATTGGCCATATAGTAAAAGCCAACATCCATTGACACCCCGTCACTGTCTGCAATTTTCACGATCAAAAAGCTATGGAGTGAAGAATTTATGGCAAATACCGCCCCAAATATTAATAACCCACCGATGATAACCAATTTTAGTTGCCACTCTAGCCACAACCCCAGTGCTAATAACGCAGGGATGAAAGATAATATCGTGACCCAAAATAAAGCCTGTTTAAAGCGGTTCTCAGTGCCTTTAGTAATTTTAGGCGCATTTGCTTGCACAATACCATAAGCGATCACCCAGCTGGCCATAAAGCCTCCGACCCACCAATGGTCCCATCCAAACGTTGATGCCAAAAAGACCGGTAAAGCAATAACAAACCACACGTCACGAGATGCAAACAAGCACATCCTCGCCGCAGCCAGCAAATTTAACTGTTTACTTTTGGACAAAAGTTCACTGAATTTGGGTTTGTTCTTTTTCTTTCCTAAATCTTGCGTCAGCAATAATAAGCTCATCAACCAAGTAATCGTGAGCATTGCGGCCATAAACCATAGTGCACCTTGGAATCCAAGTAAGGTAAGTAACATGCCACCAAGAAAGAAGCCAACGCCCTTGAGTGCATTTTTAGATCCTGTAAGGATAGCGACCCACTTATACAGCGTGCTGTCTTGATCTTTGGGGACCAATAATTTTATAGCACTTTTGGCGCTCATTTTATTGAGATCTTTTGCTATTCCCGACAATGCCTGTGCGACCATCACATATGCAATAGATAACAACTGCTCATCAAGTGCAAGCATCGACACCGCAACAATCTGCAAAAACAATCCAATGTTCATTGTTTTATTAAGGCCTAAACGGGCACCTAGCCAACCACCCAGCAGGTTTGTTACTACGCCAAAGAACTCATAAAACAAAAACAAAGAAGCTATTGCCAGAGGGCTATAGCCAAGCTGGTGGAAATACAGTACCACCAGCATGCGCAATGCACCGTCAGTCAAAGTAAACGACCAGTAATTGCCCGTAATTATTAAATACTGTTTGATTTCAGGCGACAACCTTGAACTGAGAGACGGCGTCATCTGATCATCCCCAACGCTTAGCGACAACGAGGCGCACTAGGTCAGCAGTGCGGTTTGCATAACCCCATTCATTGTCGTACCACACATACAACTTTACTTGAGTTCCATTAACCACCATAGTCGACAGCGCATCTACTATTGCACTTCGAGGATCGGTTTTATAATCAATAGATACCAGTGGGCGGGTTTCGTAACCTAAAATACCTGCTAACTCATTTTTAGCAGCTTGTTCCATCCAACCATTGATTTCCTCTGTAGATGTTTCTCTATTGACTTCAAATACGCAGTCTGTGATAGAAGCATTTGTCAGAGGCACACGCACAGCATGGCCATTTAGCTTGCCTTTTAACTCTGGGAATATATGTGTAATTGCAGTTGCAGACCCCGTTGTCGTAGGGATCAAGCTGGTACCACATGAACGCGCACGGCGCAAATCTTTGTGGGGTGCATCAATGATTGTTTGAGTATTGGTAATGTCATGGATTGTGGTCATAGAACCATGTTTAATGCCAATATTGTCTTGCAATACTTTTACAACAGGGGCAAGGCAATTAGTTGTGCACGACGCAGCGGTCACGATTTCATGTTGTTGTACGTCATAATCATGATGATTTACGCCCATCACAACATTCAACACCCCTTCTTCTTTTACAGGTGCAGTTACAACCACTTGTTTAACCCCTTGAGCAAAAAAGTCAGCTAATTTTTGCTTACTCTTCAATTTGCCAGAAGCTTCAATAACCAAATCGCACATTGACCAATCGTTTTCTGCCACACTTACTTGCTGTGTTACTTCAATACGTTGGCCATTGATCACCATATTTTCGCCTTCAGCCAAGGCTTCGTGCGCCCATTTTCCATGAACAGAGTCAAAATTCATTAAATGTGCAAGCGTAACAGCATCGCCAGCTGGGTCATTTATTTTGACGATTTCCACTTCGCTTGAATCCCATAGAGCGCGCATCGTTAAGCGCCCCATTCTGCCAAAGCCGTTAATACCTACTTTAATTTTCATCTTATGGATACTCCAATTGATATTTAGCAATGCTGCAAAGTCTCAAATTTAGACAAATATAATTCGCTTTGCAGCCATTATTCTGCTTTTGAACGTGCCATCTTGACCTCACTCAATATATGGAAAATCATATATTCGTTTTTACATATATACAACCCTTTAAAAGTGAACCTTTTGTATTATTTTAGTTAAATTTATTTGAAATTTATTCTTAGTTTACTAACATAAAAATGAAAGCAATGAGTAAATGAAATCTTTAAAGGAGCTAACTATGAAGCTTAAAGTCAACAAAAGACCACTAAAGAAACTCAATTTCGACAAACTACCGTTAGATAAAAAGCTCACTCCATTAGTGGGTGGTGCGGGGCTCAGTAACGGGCCGACGCAAGAATGCGAATCTTATTACCATTGTGATTCAGAAACTCCTTAACCAACTTAAGTAATCGCAAGCGTCATGTACTATCCCCTGCATGACGTTTGCCAAAATGACCCTGTCCTAGCCCAATCCATACTTAATAATGTTAAACTAGGCCCAATCCCAATTGTGTCGAGTAATTTAGATTGGACAAAAATACATATATCCCAGAAAACTTTATTGATGACGTACAGAGTTACATCCCACCTCACCTAGCTCTAGAAGATTTTATCAGTAGTTGTCAAAAACCACTGAGGCTATCAATACGTGTTAACACACTAAAAATGTCAGTTGCCGAATTCGAACTCGAAGCACAAAAAATTGGTTGGCAAATATCTCCAATCCCTTGGTGCCCAGAAGGTTTTTGGCTTACTCGAAGTGAAGAAGAAGAAGCTGCACTGCCTATTGGCAATACTGCGCTGCACCTCAGCGGTTGTATTTACGTGCAGGAAGCCAGCTCAATGTTGCCACCTTTAGCCCTTCGTGAAGAAATCCAAACAATAGAAGGAAGTGAGTTTGCAATACTTGATGTAGCAGCTGCACCAGGCTCTAAAACATCTCAACTATGCGCTTTAATGGATAATCGCGGGTTACTTGTGGCCAATGAGTTCTCTTCTTCCAGATTAAAAGTACTTGCTGCCAATATGAAGCGAATGGGTGTATCTAACTGCGCATTATCACATTTCGACGGAAAAATTTTCGGCGACTATATGTTCGAATGCTTTGACCACATTTTATTGGACGCGCCTTGCTCAGGGGAAGGTACGGTTAGAAAAGATCCGAATGCCCTCAAAAATTGGTCTATCGAGTCAAATGTTGAAATTGCCGAAGTGCAAAAATCATTAATCAAAAGCGCGTTTTTAGCATTAAAACCAGGCGGTACGCTTGTGTACTCAACTTGTACGCTGACTCCACTTGAAAACCAAAATGTGTGCAAGTATCTACTCGAAGAGTTTGGTGATTCTGTTGAAACAATTTCTCTGGAGAACCTATTTGAAAATGCCGCACACGCTACTACCGAGCAAGGCTACTTACATGTATGGCCTCAGATCTTCGATAGTGAAGGATTTTTTATTGCTAAGTTCAAAAAGAATGCTTCTGTTACCCACGAGAACCAACAAGTTAAAAAAGGTGCTTTTCCCTTTGAAGCTTTTTCACCCAAAGCGCAGCAAACATTTAATTCATACCTTAAAAAGCATTTTAAAATAACCGAGCTGCCGGGCGACCTAATGCAAAGAGACAAAGAGCTTTGGTTATTCCCAGAACACCTTGAAGTTCTCAAAGACAAAATAAAGTATTCAAGACTGGGTATTAAAGTTGGCACTATTCACAAAAATGGAGTTAGGCTAGAGCATGAATTGGCCACCGCGTTTGGATATTTAGCCAAGCAAAATATCCATGCACTTACGTACACACAGGCTGTGGATTATTTCCAGGGCAAAGACGTTCGTTTAGACAAACCAACATCTGAAAGCGGTGAAGTGATATTAACGCTATGTGGGGCGCCTGTAGGACTTGGCAAATGGCAAAAAGGAAAAATAAAAAACAACCTACCACGAGACTTGATAGCCCAAGGACAGTTGATAACTTGGGTATAACCTGAATAGAACTTTTTGACAACTTTAAGATTATTAATTCATATGAATTTAACCCAATGATTTATAAGAATTTTAAAAATGTCAGATTGTTTGTAACTTTTTAGCTGTGTTAACTACACTTAATAGACTTTCTACTTCTCCCTTATATGTAATAGAAGGTGTTAAAGTTAGCGCACGGCTCCATATGAGCCTTCCCCTACGCCCAGATTCACACATTACTGGGCGTTTTTTTTGCTCTAAAATTATTCGCCCCACTCTCCTGCCATGTTCATAAAACTGTCATTTACTCTCTCTCATTCACATGGCACTACCTAAAATAGTTGCTTTTTTATATCCAAAAAATACAATGCATATATATTTTGCTACAAAACATATAATTTATGGGTATCGTAAAAATTTCTGAAGAATTACATGAAGAGGTAAGGCTAGCCAGCCAGGTAATGTCACGTTCGATCAATTCACAGGCAGAGTTTTGGCTCAAAATAGGTCGTTTAGCAGAGCAAAATCAAGATAAGTCTTTTGCTGAGCTTATCCAAATTGAACTAGAACAAGTAAGAAAGAAACAACATGAAGCCAGTCATAATTAAAAGTACTGAACAAATCACACAGATGAGGCAATCTGGTAAATTATTGGCAAACGTTTTCAAAGCGCTTGATGAACATATCCAAGTAGGCATGACAACCATGGAACTCAACGACTTCGTTGAATCATACATTACGCAACAACTCGGCGCGATTGCCTCCACCAAAGGGCAATATGGCTATCCGTATGCGGTCAATGTGTCTGTTAATGATGTCGTTTGCCATGGCATGCCAAAAGCCAGCCAAAAAATAAAGTCCAGTGATATATTGAATGTAGATGTCACCCTTAAATATGACGGCTTTTTAGCTGATTCGAGCAAAATGTACGTGATGCCAGAAGCACCAGCACTTGCGAGAAAAATCTCTAACGAAACATACAAAGCAATGTGGGAAGGGATCAAACTGGTTAAACCTGGTGTAAAGCTCGGTGATATAGGTCATGCGATTCAAAGTTACGCTGAGCGTCAAGGTTACAGTGTTGTTAGAGAGTTCTGTGGCCATGGTATTGGTGCACAAATGCACGAAGGCCCTGACGTACTCCACTTTGGTAAAAAAGATACTGGGCTCACTTTAAAACCGGGTATGACATTTACTATTGAGCCGATGATAAACCAAGGGACCCATAAGGTTAAAACGCTAAAAGACGGATGGACTGTTGTAACCAAGGATAAAAAGCTTTCCGCGCAATGGGAGCATACTATTTTAGTTACTGAGAGTGGATATGAAGTACTGACACTTCGAGATGAAGAACACTAAAAAAATCAAGTTGTTGCTTGTTACACCCAAAAAAGAAAACAGTTCAAATCTTATCATGAATACCAAATAAGTTTCATGTAGTAAATCACACTGGCCCCGCAGGGCCAATGTGAAATAGAATCAGGTTGTCACTTATTAGCGAGCGCAATTTCTGAGCTCTGGTATTCCTTGTATGTAATTGATTGTAGTTTTGGCGTCATAGCCGACTTAGCCAACAGCGATTGGCAAACCAATCACCACCGCATAAAGCCTCAGCACGACCCATATAGATGTCTCAGCCACATTTAGACTAAAGATCAACGCCTTTCAATGTCATAAATCTATGATTCTTTGAGTTTAAGCTAGCGCAAGTTTTAAGCAGCTATCTAGCTGCGCAATATAGATAATAAGAAGGAGTATGGAATGAAACATATTGGGCTCAGTTTAATCTCAATTGCACTGATTGCTAGCTTAACAGGGTGTAATGGTGATGATGGCGCACAAGGCATAGCAGGAAGTAACGGTACAGATGGTTCGACGGGTAAAGATGGCAACGCCGGTTTGTCTAGCCTAGTGGAGCAATCTGCATTGCCTATGGGCGATAGTAAGTGCTTTTTTGGAGGCATCGCTATTACGTCAGGATTAGATACAAACAGTGACGGTAACTTGAGCAGTTCAGAGACCACACAATCAAATGTAGTTTGCCAACTGACACCCATAACGGCGAATGGCGTCAGTTTACCTTACACTGCACTCAGAAATGATTTACAAAATGGGTCGATTGAAGGCAGCACGTTTGAAATTCGAAATGGCGGATTTGGCTCAGATATGGTCGCTCACCCTAGCAACAAACTACAATTTTACGCCCTCACAGACCGTGGCCCAAATGCAACCTTCACAGGCGATCATGGCAAAGGTAAAAAGTTCCCAACACCAAATTACACTCCGCGTATCGGACTTTTCGAACTGCAAAAAAATGGCAGTATAAGAAAAGTAAAAACCATACTACTAAAACGCCCAGACGGCACCCCAATTTCAGGGTTACCCAATACGTCAAGCTTGGGAGGAACAGGTGAAACTCCCTACACAGTGGACGGCCAACCAGTACTTGTTGACCAAACAAAAGCCTACCATGAACTAGATAACCCCATAAAGTTAGATGACTATGGCTTAGATGGTGAAGGCCTCGTTGCGCTTTCTGATGGCACCTTTTGGGTAAGTGATGAATATGGACCACATATCGTTCACTTTGACGCGGACGGCAATGAGCTCGCCCGCATCAATGCATTTACTCATGATGAACGCGTGACACTACATTTACCTCAAGAGTTTTCTAACCGCAGAGCAAACCGCGGTATGGAAGGTCTGGCCGTCACACCCGATGAGAAAACGCTAGTTGGTGTGATGCAATCAACCATGTACAACCCTGATAAAACGGTTAAATCATTGAACGTTACTCGTATTGTGGCAATTAACTTAGAAACTCAACAAGTTAGCCAATACTTGTATTCACAAGAAAAAGAGCAAAATTCAAATTCAGGAATTGTGGCACTGTCTAATACAGAGTTCCTTGTGATTGAACGAGATGGGGCCTTTTATCAACAGACCCCTGAAGCAATGAAGCGAATCTACAAAATTGATTTGTCCAATGCGACCGATCTTGAACAAGTTACCGAAAATGAAGTGCTTACACAACACCCTGAACTTGGCCTGTTAATCTCGGGCAACACCATAGAACAAACAGTCCAGCAAGCTGGCTGGAACGGACTTACCACACATGGTATTCAACCTGTAAGCAAAACACTGGTATTGGACCTTGTACAGGAAATTTCCTACCCCCACGATAAATTAGAGGGTATGTGGTTAATTGACTCAAGTCGATTGGCTGTTATCAATGATGATGACTTTGCAACCTGGTCTACCGATGGAGTGCTTGAGCAAAAATACCTAGATTTGGGGCGCACACAAGTTGATGAAAACAAGCTCTATCTATTTGAAAATCTGCAGCTTGACCAATAACTCTGAAAGCGGCACAAGCCGCTTTTTGACAATATTAAGGATAATCATGAAAAACTCTCTCATCACCATACTTGCGCTGCTTTCTCTCAATACGGTCGCTGTACCAATCATTGACTCTAAAGAGTACAAAGTTATGTTAAGTAATACGTACTTTTCAAATTCAAATGAGCCTGACATCGTCAATCAAGTGTTTCGTGAGCTTGCAGACATAACTTTGGCTGCCACAAATAAGCCCCTTTTAGGTGATTCATATTTGTCAAAAATACGCCAAGTTCGTTTTTATGATGTGCAACACGCATGCACTTTAAAAAAGCTAGGATACATATTTAGAGAGCGTACTGAAAAGAACCAGTCTGAAGTTACTTTAAAATATCGTCATGTGGACCTATACATGTCACATTTCGAAGATGTGTCAAGTCAACATACCGATGCAACCACGAAACTTGAAGCTGATTACAGTGTCACGCATAGTGGTCTCTGGAAAGTAGTCTATGGACATTCTACTAAAGTGCCAAATACAAGAAACATCAATGAAATAAAGGATATAAACAAGCATTTCGATGGGTTTGAACACGCCTATCAGTTGCCAGATGCTATGCCGTTAAATCTTGTATCTGGGCTTAATGTTTATGAGCGAGTTTATAAAGGGCCAACGGTTGACCTTGGACGACAAGAAGCTGAATTCTCCATAACACTTTGGTATCAAAATGAATCGTCCAACACACCACTTGTTGCAGAACTTTCTTTCAAATATGCTGAACAACAGGGAGATTTTAGTAAAACGGTAACGCAGCGAGCTGCGCATTTATTCGAAAGCATTAGCAATAACCTTGACTATATAGACAGCACAAGCATGACCAAAACACAGTTTGTATACCACCATCAACCAAACTTTTGCGATGAATAAGCTAACTATTAAGAGCAAGGTTAAAGACCTTTCACTTAACCCTAGATGATATTTAAATAGCCTTGAAAAGTTTTAGATGCTTTTATTATCAATAGTTTGCTTAGTTCACCTCAGTTACGACTAGTGCTGTTTGCTCTGGACTTAGATGCTGCGATTTTAAAGACATCGAATAAAACAGCAACTACAAGCCTAACTATTGATTTTTATTGTCGCTACTAGAATCACTCTCGCTTAATAGATCTGACCATTTGGCCTGAATTTCTTTTAGCTTGCCACTTTCTGTAATTCTTCTTTTTCCTATGTCAAACTGACGTAGTAATTTTCTTCCCATTGGATTACCTAAAGACGCAGCGAGGTACTCCTTATTGCTATCAAACATAGGTAGCTTGATAATATCGTTTTCAAGTTTGTGCTGATGAAGAACAATATCCCAAACGCCTTCATAGCCAACAAACCCCTCTACTCGCTTGCTCATTAGCATTTCAAATCCTTGAATGATCTCGCCTACATCATACTTATCAACACTTTTGAGCAAAGCCCACCTCTCTCCGTAATTAAACCCTCGCATTTGGGCAATGGTCATGTCATGTAGAGCTTCTAAGGATTGCCATTCCAATGATTGAGACTTTAAGACATAGAGACGATAAAAAACGCTATTCACATGTTCTTTAGAATATCGATAAATTTTTAGTCGCTCTGCACTGATGCTCACAGGAAAAATCAGATCAACCCTGCCCGAGTCCAGATAAGTTAATGCTCTTGCCCACGGAACAACCCATAATTCAACCGTGTAGCCCATTGAATGAAAGCTCTCACGCACAACATCCCATGCGAACCCCTCAAAAAGCTCGCTATCCTCACCAGGTGGTACTTTCACTACGTGTGTGTCGCCTTGAGCTAAATAGCCGAATGGCTCATAATCAGGCAAAGTAATTACCGAGACCGTTTTGCTTGCGCCATAGCAATAAGAAGTCACGAATAGTATTGCAGTGATTATTGCTTTGCACCAAAAGGCCATTGTATTACCCAGAAAAGCACTCTATTAACATGAGCATAGTTAATCGACAAAAGAATAGACAGGTTTACGTCGTAATTTAAACCATCATTGTGCAGAGTTTCTTGGCTAGCTTAAGACTGACGTGTAGAAAACCACCTAGAATGTAGATATTTAATAAAGGGTTTCTTTTATCTGAGTCTATTTTTGTAGTAACGCCCAGTACCCATGTAACAGCAACATGTATCAATCAGAACACACCGCTATCAACAAACAAGTTATTGAGGTAGATTAGCTAAATAAATAATCAAAAAAAGAAATCTATGCTAGTACGCCGTATTGCACAATGCATCCTATCTGTTTTGCTTTTGTTCTCAATTTCAAGCCCAGCAAATGATGCATTTAGATTACCTGAGCACACTCAACTGGTCGAACAAATCATCCATTTAAACATAGATCCGCAGAGTAACTCCTTTACTGGTCACACTACACTTAAGTTGAACGTTCAAAGCCCAATTCGGTATATTTCATATCACAGCAAAAACTTAGAAATTAGCGAAGTATCCTTACAATACCAAGACAAGCGTCACCAACTAAGCATCGAGCAAGCTAATCAGTACGAAATTGTATCACATACAGTGCCCTTTGAGCTCAGTGGAGACGCGTCGTTAAGCATTCATTTTAATGGGTACTTATCCAAGCACATGGAGGGACTGTACCAAGCTAATCATGAGGGCGAGCCAACTTACCTACTCACCCAATTTCAATCCATGGAAGCAAGAAGCGTCTTCCCTACTTTTGATGAACCGAATAAGAAATCCATTTATAAATTCAGCATTTCGACACCCATTGGGTATGATGTACTGCACAACACTCCTGTAAAAACCATAACAAAACAAAAAAGTGCAACATTAACCCAATTTAGAGCAACACCTATGACTAATACAGACATATTGTCATTTGCCATTGGTAAGTTCGAAACACGCCACTTGTACCCTAGTCGCTATCAATCAAAAGTTTACTCCCCACAAGGCCTAGATGTAGTGTTACCAGAGTATTTTGACCGCCTTGTTGATGCTTCGATCTTGAGTATTGAACAATATCTAGATACCCCTTTCCCCTTCAATAAGCTCGACTTCGTGATAGGAAATTACGGCAGTGTTGCAGCTATGGAAAACCTTGGGCTTGTGTCTCTCAATGTGAATCAAGTACCGAGTAAAGACGCCACTGATATGGCGCATTGCCAATTTAAAAAATTAATTGCTCATGAAGTAGCCCATAGTTGGTTTGGTAATGATATAACAATGGCTTGGTATGACGATTATTGGCTGAATGAATCATTCACAGAGTTTATGGCTGCAAAAGTCGTACAAAGCCTATACCCAAATCAGGATATGTGTACTTACACACCGCAGTCTTCCGCTTTTAAAGATGATACCAGCAATGCCATGCCACTTATTTTTGACGTGAAATCAAGAAAAGACACACTGGCTTACGGACAACTACACTACACCAAAGGCAGAGCGGTGCTTGAGATGCTCGAACAAGCAATGGGAGATCATAAATTTCAAGCGCTTATGAGACGTTATGTCAGTCTTTTTAGTGGGAAAAATGTCAGTACACAGCAGTTTGTTGACTTGTTAAAAGGTCCGAAGCTGCAAAATGTAGTCACTGATTTTACCCAAACAGCAGGTTACCCATTGCTCACCTTAAAACAGAATAAGGACCAACTAGTCATTAGCCAGCGTGACATGTCGAATCGAGCTAATCAATTATGGAGCATCCCTGTCTCGTTAAAGCTATGGGATGGAAAAAGAACCTCCGTACATAAAATGGTTCTATCACAACAGTCACAAACAATTGCACTAGCAGGGCAGGTAAAAGCTATATTTATGGACGCAGGAGGAGCTGGATATTTTCGTTATATTAATCAATCAAAATATAACGACATCGATTTCAAACATTTATCTCAAGAGGAACAGGCTTCATTCAGAGATAATGAACAAGCACTGGCCATTGCTGGGTACATCAACTACATGCAGTACATTCAAAACATGGTCACAGAACTTAATCAATTACCATTATCGGCAACTCGCTCAAATCACATTGTAAGTGCTTTAAACGATGCGTATTTAGAGCACATCCAGCACAATGATGTTTATGCATTCAATGCCTATTTAAAACAAAGTATTCATTTACAGCTAGATTGGAAAAGCCTGCTAAACAAACCATATGCAGGCGAATTACTGAAACTTTTTGGCGTATATTTAGGCGACTCCAAAGCAATCAATGCAGCTCAAATTGCCTACCAATCTAAATCTCACCACGCTCACCTTGAGAGTATCGTGATGACGCTTGCAAGACATACGGATATCGAACACTATAAAGTATTAGTAAATGACTTTAAAAAAACGCCAAAACCGCAAAGAGAAACTGTTTTAAGTGCGCTTGGGTACGTTGACTCGGCCTCAAAAGCTGATCTCTACTATGATCTTTTGCTCAGTGACGACACGCAAGGCATGGTCATCGATTACCGCTTTCAATTCCCCATTTTTAACCCGGTGCTACGAGAGGCGGCTGCTCAGTTAATAAGTGATAAGAAAGGGGCTATTTTCAAAAGAGTATCCCAAGAGTCTTTACAGTGGTTTCCCTATAACTTTTTACTAGCTTGCTCAACTAAACAAAAACAAGCTATGCACCAACTTTTTAAGGGTTGGCAAGACATACCCGGTTTAAGTAAAAAGTTGACTGTTGTATCTGACGGTATTGACCAATGTATCTTGGATAGTAAACATATTGGAAATTCCCTACAAACCTTATCAGAAGCGATATAGTTTTCAATTAACTGTCGTCAATGAGCGAGAGATCAAAAAGCCCGCTTAACGCGGGCTTCATTTTTTAATTGTTGTTACACTCAAAACTATCTACAAGCTCTCCGTGCAAATTAAATACACTCACCTTGTAAAGTAGGTCAGTTGCACCTTCTTTCATCGAAACTGCATATTGCCATGCCTTGGATGTTTTTCCCCGGTACAACGTATAGCTATCATCTTCAAGTTTGCCGTCTTTGAAAGCTTCCCAGCGCATAATAGCTGCTGTTCTTTTTCCGCCATCAAATCCTTCTAAGTCTACAAACGCCTCCAAATAGCACTGCTTGGTATTGTCCATTGTTACCTCGGCGTCTTCAACTGGCACAAGTTTATCTCGCCATCCATACCCTGGGTGACGACTCCAAACATAAGTACCCATTTTTCGCGTGTTGAGTTTAAACTTAACGTCATTAATTTCGTACAGCTCACTAACAAACTTAATCAGGTTGTCCTTAACGCCTTGGGGTGTTTCTGCACTCACAATTAATCTTGCTAACGTGCCGATAGTACCTTGTTCAAACTTCTTAACGAAATCTTTCGGGTAATCTAAACACCTTGCTTGATGTTTATCACTCTTCGGAGCTTGGCAGTACAGCATTAGGCGCAATAAGCTCTCCTGTTGGTGTTCCGTTATTTCAGTTATAGAATCTAAAATATCGTGGACTTTATCTGTCTCTCTTTCTACACCTATACCATGAAAATACATCTTAGCTAATGCAACCTTGGCATCTCTATAACCCAATTCAGAGCTTTGCTGAAAATACTCTCGGGCTTGCTCTAGGTCCGTTTCTACGCCTTTGCCATACTGATTAATGAGACCCAGATTGTACAGTCCCTCTGCACTTCCCTGCTCAGCTGCCTGCTTATTGAAATGCATGGCCAATTTGTAGTTTGGTTCCAAAAGCACATCTTCTGCATAATACATCTCTGCTGTTTCGATGAGTTCTCTTGTAAGGATCTCTTTCTCGTCATCTGAATCTGGAACCAGCTTAGGTAAGTTTAACTTACGTTCCAAGAAGTCAATCACCGCAAGGGTTTCCTGTCTCTGCCTGTACCACTGAGATTGGCCATGTCCTACTTTTTTGAAAAACAGAGTTTCAACATCTTTGTTATGCATGTCTAATACTTGTTTGAATCGATTGCTGTGTTCAAAGTGCGCAACATAATCTCGTCGTCCTGCAATCAAAAATATAGGTACATTCAATTTAGAGGCAAGATATACAGGAGATGGCTTACTGCTGGCCTCTTCTTTAGAACCTACCGCACCTTCGATCTTAGATTGGAACTCTTCTTTACCATGAAAGTTAGAACTGCTGAACAAGTAAGGAATGTCGTAAATCCCATAAGCTGCAACCACACAGTCAAACCGTTGCGACTCATTTATGGCCAACATTACCGATGAGTAACCACCATAACTTGCCCCCATTGCACAGGTGTGTTTAAAGCTATATTGCTCATTTACTTTGTCGATAACAGTTAAAATATCAGACTCAATTTCTCCGCCTAAGGCACCTACACCCAGCTTTTGAAACTCTTTACCGTAACCTGACGAGCCTCTAAAGTTAACTCTCAGAACTGTAAAGCCTCTATTGGCTAACAACTGAATTTCATGTCTAAATTCATTGCTATCTTGCACACCTATTGGTCCACCATGAGGCATGACAATTAGCGTATTACGATTATTTACCCGAGGTTGAGTCAACCACCCTTCCAATTTAATCCCATCTTTAGATGTGGCTTTGATTAACTGCGTTGAGGCTAACTTGTAACTCTCTAACTCTTCGTATGCAGATATTAATCGAGTAAATTTGTTATCAACACTATTAAAGTGATACCAAGTACCTGCATGAGTTGGTGAACTGGCATGGAGCAAATAACTATTGCGGTCTTGGTCGATATCTAGCGTAGTTAGCACCTGACCTTCGAGTTCTTTTGATAGGCGTCCTTTAAAAGCTTCTCTTTCTTTGCTTAGATATTCATGATGAGGTTTGCCGTGCTTCATGTATGTCACACTTACAACACGACCTTCTTCTATACGTGCGTCAGTGACATCATAGGTGTTATTGCCATATATTAGGCCACTGATTTTTTTATCATCGAGAGAGTATTTATAAACTGAGATTTTATCGCTATCCCTATTGCTCAGCACAACCATAGTACGATTATCAAGAAAGCCAATTGGTGCAAAGAAATCTCGCTCTTCAAAATTCATGGTCAACAACGGTACCCACTTTGACCCCTCCAACGATCTTGAGGAAACCGTCACCTCTTTTTCTTCTGACTTATAACCAATAAGCTGATCAACACTAGACTCATAAAACATATAACCATCACCGTAATTGGAGGTGAATAGCACTTTCTTTTTGGGTCGTTGATGAGAAAACAAGCTTTCAATCTGTACTAAAGATACTTGATACTGCGTATTACGTTTCCACTCAGAGATCAGAATGTGTTTGCCGTCTCCTTTGTAACCTCGAATAACAGTCCAGTATTTATCTAACCTGACTTCTTTGAATTTGCCTGACTGCGTTTTTTTAGCTATGAAAGAGTGATCAAAACGTTTGCCTTCCAGTTCAAAAAACAATACATCATTATTGATCCAATACTTATCAAGTAGCATGTTCGAGTGATGAACATTTTTTACAGCAACAGCCGCTTCTTCCTTTACATTGTAGTTAACAATTAGGTAACTTTTGGCGGCTCTTTGGATATAAGTTACGTTGTCACCATCTGGCGATAAGGCAAACTGTGCATATTCTGGTGCTGTTAGCAGTTTTTGGGAGTCGATTAATCCCGCTTGCGCGATACTTGAGTATATGAAAATACAACAAGCGACAAAAAATTGTTTCATAGACTTTTCTCACTCCATAGATGTAAATAATCGTCCTCACCTGGACCGCCATAAGCAATTGACTTACTGGATAAAATAGTTGGGAAATTAGTTTTTAAAAAGTCTAAAGCAATAGAAGAGTTATTGATGAGTTCCATATTGAATCTAAGCGATCTTACAAACCACTTAGTTCTCAACTCAATATCTCCTGCGTAGTTTATCTCTCCGGGGGTGATAGAAAAAGTCCAATACTCTCTGTCATCAACATCGGTTTTGTAATAGTTACTAAACTCAATCTGAGTCAACTGATAATCACCCGCTTTTAAAGCAAGCAAAATATGATTGCTACCCTCAGTTAAGTCTTTATGTGTAATTCTTATATTTTGAGGCCCCTCTAGTACAATCGACTTTAGGCTCATTGTGCTATCAATCCCTAATAATAAGTAACCGCTGTCCTCTTGTACTAGTACGTCCTTGTCATCTTTTATCGATTCAACATTGGTGGCACAACCACTCATCAATATCGCTATCAGTAGTATCAAATACTTCATCAACTTTATTCCATTGTTAAATTTTTAAGGCACAATCCCATAAAGAAATACTGCCATAATCCATAAATTCGCACTAAACAACAGCTAAAATCATTTAATGCATACCAAACAGCGGGAAATTATAAGGTATTAGAGCGTATTTTATAACAACTAAGTTAAACAATTTGTCGGTTCAGTATTCTCGAATGCTACCCCTTTAATAAATCAACATTACAATTACCATTATTAAATTTTATAATAACTTTTAGAATAAAATTCCTGACCTCAACAAATTAAGCACCTCTAAAAATTTAAATAAATGTAAATAATCCAACTTGCAAAACTTGTATAGAAACCACGCCAAACGTTTAAAAAGCAACCAAGCATTATAGTTAAAGTCATGAAATAGCATAAAATGACAAAGCCAATATCGATTAAAAAGTCAGCTTTAATTGCAGTCTCTGCGCCTGTACTCAACAAAACAAGCAAAACCACACTCGAATTTTGTTAGATGAATAATTAGCTTTGTTCGAAGAGTTTGCTCAGAACAGACATAAATGTTGATGGCATACTAAAATTCACTCTCTTCCTTCTCACAAAGCTAAATTTGTGAATTATTACAAAGCAAGGGCACACTTCTTGTAACACGTCGTCAGACTTTCATCAAAATCACACAGTAGGAATAACTATTCTGTTTTGATATCTAGAGTCCAATTGGGCTTTTATAGGCTGGGATACTCAATTTAACTGAACAAAATTTAACTGAACAAAAATCATGCTGATAGGGTCTAGTGGTAGATTTCACATAGCCCTTCTCAATTATAAAGCCAGGGCCAAAAGGTTTTGCTTTATACAAGTGAATGAACTCTTAAGCATTAAAATTGAACCACAGATAGAAACTTAAAAGACCAACCTAATATCAGTAATGGTCATCTCATCTTTTTCAATTTGACCCACTACAGCTAATTTAAAGGCAAAAGAATAATTACGTTGAGTACGCTTAACAATTGATTTTATGCCACTTTCAAAAATAAGTTTAAAAAGTGTCAACGCTATTTAGGGCGGATCATCAGTAACAAAAAAGCCGCCTAATAGGCGGCTTTAACAGAGGGTAAGGTTATCGTTTTATAATTACGATACTATCTTTCCCATTGACTTTAGATGTCATGACAATCGTTGTTCCGCCATCACTATGCTCTAAAAGTCCGGCTCCCCATTGCTCACCAAATCCATCAATTGTTACTTCGCTTCGCTTATTTAAATTGTAATCAAATTCAATGAGCTGCGTTTTCCTTTGGTTATCATTCAGATTGTGTGGTGCAAACAGGATCCCATTTGACGAAGGGATCATCGGTGAAATACCATTTATCAAAATCATCGTATCCTCTTCAGAAAGGTAACTAGATAATTTGCCAGTGCTTCTATCAACCGTTGCTACCCAGAACCCTACTGTCCACGATTGCGCAGCAAGTACAAAATCACCATTGTCCAACTCCAATACGTCCTTTCCGAAAGGCATGTCACGATGTGATTCAAGACCATTCCATGTAAATGTAGCATTAAATGTACTATCAAATATTTGAATATAAGGAGAGTTCGCAGAACTGGTATTTTCGCCTTCCCTAACTAGCTGCCCAGATACAATTAAATCCCCACCCTTAGTCGTATTCAACGAGTACCAATTTGCCAGTATCGAGCCATCTATCGTAGGTAATGTAATCGCCTCACCAAGCTCGCCCGTTTCTAAGTTTAACTTATGTATCTCCATAGACGTCATCGCACAGAACCAACCTCGACATAAATCAAAACTAACAAAGGTGCCAAACTTAGTGTCTGCAAAACCTCCCAAGTTATGACCGCGATTAGGCGGAGTAATTTCAATAGTTCTTACAAACTGACCTGCACTTGAAACGAGTGTTAGATAGTAATCTACATGACTATCCGTAACGATAATTGCAATTGAACCATCATTTAGCAGATCTAAACTGTATACATCGGTGTGCTCAATGTTCGGGGTTTCCATAAAGTACTGCCATTGAATATCCCCGTTAGAGTCAACTTTAAATAACCAATATACACCTTTCGAATCAACGCCCTCTTTCACTTCAACTGACGTCGTGTGCGCTAATATGATCTGCCCATCGTCAACATTTAATACCGACTTAACAGAGTCCATTCCACTACCACCTATGGTACGCGTGAATGTTCCCACATCTAACGTTTCTGTCGCACTCCACGCTCCCGAGACATTGTTCGGATTGTTCGTTCGAGTACGCATAAAATACTGACCCAAAGCCTGGTCGAATTGCAGAGCATTCGATGTGCTATTCGCACTGTAAGCTAATTTTGTTAGTGATTCATCACTATACAATTCAATGTCATAGCTCTTTGCATAGTCTACTTCGTCCCAACTTAAAGCGACAATTTTGTGCTTGTAGCCAGCATTAGAAACATGACTTTGTACGGTGGTAGGCGCAGCCAATTGAGAATATTGAACCTCAATTGAAAATGCAGGAAGCGATGCAGTATATTCACCGTCGGTGACTGAGATTCTTATATCCGAATATATACCTGCGTTACTATTATTTGGTGTGCCCTGCAAAGCGCCGTTACTTGCGTCAAATTGAGCCCAATTTGGTAGGTTTTCTATCTTAAATTGTAACGTGTCACCATCAACATCTCGATAATCAGGTCTAAATGTGTAATTATCCAGTGCCGTTGCCAAACCAATTGGATCGCCAGATATTTCTGGAGCGTCATTTACTGCCGTTACAAACAACGTCACCGTGACAGAATCACTTATTGCATCTTCTTGCCTCAGTTTGTACGTGAAGCTATCTTGTCCTGTATAGTCGCTATTTGGTATGTATAAAAGCTCAGGATACACACCTGAAAGGTGACCAAATTTCGGTGCCGACTCAATTACAACATCTATGGAAGTTCCCATAGGATCATTGGCACTCACGTCAATAGCAACATTGGTGTCCTCAGTAAGTGTGACTGACTTGTCAGTTACATTAAAATCAGGTCTAAAAGGTGACCCATCTTTATCGTCTTTTATCCCGTCATTGTCATCATCTTCGTCATTTGAATTTGGCGTACCATCTAAATCCGTATCTAAAAACACGTTGATATCTGGTATTTTTATGGTTTGATTGTCTTCTCGCCATTCAAGTAGATGCGATTTAACCAAGTTTGGGTCTATCTTCGTATGTGAAGCTCTCAACTCAGCCAATGCATCCTTATCAGAAAAATCACCATATTTGGCAAAGTCGCTTTCTAACTCATTGAGCAAAGCTGTGAGCTCGGCATCAGGGTTGGTCGATTTGCTTTCAGCTGCATCCAATGCGTATTGATACACTAAAGCAGAAACGGTCAACAAGTATGCACTCGCTTCTTGACCTGAACCTTCTAAAATAGATAAGTTAGAAAAGTTCGCTTGTTGGGGTTTGGGGATCACACTGTCAAACGCCGACAGAAATTCCGCTTCAGCTTGTTCAAGAGCAGCTTCAAACTGCAATCCATTATTTTCTATTAGCTTCAGTGCACGTGCGCTTGCTAGGTGCGTTAATAAGTTTACGTTGGCTACTTGTTGCTTCGTACCGTTGGATTTATAGATTGAGCGAAGAGTAACCGTTCCCTCAGATAGCTCTCCCGTTATTTCATTGAGATAATAACCAGTTGCTGAAATTTGTAATAACTTTTCACTTTCAACTGAAAACTTAAAATTACCTAGTTTATCGATCGTTTTGGTTAATATAGTCGACTCGGTATTTTGACCTGTGTCAGATAGAACATTGATAGTCACATTTGATCCAACAACAAACGGCCCCTTTTCAATGCTACCAATAATATCTACTAATGGCTTTTCTATCACTGAATTATCTGTTTGTATTTCTTTTGCGACATCACCGCCGCTACACCCGGTCAGACTCATTAAGGCGAGGGCTAGAATTGTTGCTTGATTGATTGGTTTCAATGTTTGATTCCTTTACTTGTATACTAAAAACTTTCTAAAGAAGTAAAAGCCTGAGGTTAAAAAAGAGGCAAAAATGATAATTACATACTTCTTAATATCATCGGAATAATAAAGCCCGATTAAAAATATACAACAAACCAAATGTTATTAATTGTAAGAATCAAGACATTAAATACAGTTATTCAATATAAAAAGTTAAAAAACCAATAAAAGCGCCCAAAAACCAACCAAAACTCGTTTAGAATAAAGCCAGAAGAAATTATCACGCGGACCTATATAATCATTATTAATTTCATAAAAAGTTGACTATATATAAATTAAATTAATTATTGTGACTTAATTGTAAAAAACCAAATTGCTATTTTCTTGGTGTGCAGGTTATACCAATGAAATCATTGATTACGCGCATACTGAGATGGCAAAGAAGTACCGACAAGGCAGAGAGGAAGAATTTGATATTGTAGCAAAGTCACATGTTCGAGTAATGTTTTGGGCAATGTTTGCAAGAGCATTGTCGCATTGAAAAAGATGCCTTATGGCACCTTATCATTATACCTTAAGACACTATTACCTGAGACAATTTTGGCTACTGCTCGTAAAGCTCTATAGGCAATCCATCTGGATCTTTAAAAAACGTAAATCGTTTGCCCGTATATTCGTCTATTCGAATTGGCTCAACGTCGATTCCTCGACCTTCTAAATAACAAACCATTTGTGATACACACTCAACGCCAAATGCCAAATGTCTCAGGCCACAAGCTTCGGGATTGTTTTGTCGTTTCGGAGGTGTTGGAAATGAAAATAGCTCTATCTGCCCACCATCGGGCAGCCTCAGGTCAAGTTTATAAGAGTCGCGAGGCTCTCTATAGTTTTCAGCGACAATCGCTAGCCCTAATATTTCGGTGTAAAAGGCTTTTGACGCTTGATAATCCGAGCAGATAATTGCCGCATGATGTACTTTTTTTAAGAACATAAGCCCCTACTATCAACGATCTTAGCTTGATTTAATGAGGCTAAGCACCCTTTACATCTCGGTGAACAAAGCTCATTTACTCTGTAAAAATAAAGTATACACCACCATCCTATTCAATTGTTACCTGCCCACAGGTGTGCAGTGTCCCAACGAAAGTAAAATCAATTTGCTATTTGAGCAAATCAATGGACTTTGTCCACCTATCGAAACAGTCATACTATTTCCGTTACTCTATATACGTTTGATTGTTCCGGTAAGAGGCTCCTTTTAAATCAGGCCACAATCTATATAATCATCACAGCTTTCAAGTCTAAAGAATTTTGAACTCTACAATGCCTGCGCAGCCAGACGTAAAAAAGCTCGCAAACAACAAAGTTATACTTCTCAAATTTGCTCCCTTCTAATTATCCGCCCCCTAAACATCACTTACCACTTAATACTTGAGCTTAAATATAGAATATACCGACTTACTTTAGAGTGTGATATTTAAACTAAAAGTCACTTTTATTGATTTTATAGATCATGGTCGTGGAGCCAGAAAATCCGACAAGCCAATTGAGATACGGATAATATTCACTTTTTGTCGCGACAAAACCCTTTGCCTCGTACAATTTTCGAGCTCGTACATTGCTATCTATTACATCTAGTCGAACTGATTCATAATTGTTCTTAGCAGCATAGGCGATAATTTCATCCAGTAATTGGGACCCAATACCTAACCCACGATATTGTTCACCCACTGCGATACCATCCATTAGCAGTTCTTTTTCTCCAGCCTTTCTTTCGAATAGGCTAAATATTAGAGCGGCTTTAACTCCTTTAATGAACCCCAAACAATCTACTAACCCATTAAAATCTAAGCCTCCAGTGAATGATCCTTTTTGAGTCTGAAATCCAGCCACCCCAGTTATTACCCCATCAATACTTGCGACGTATGAAAATTGGGGTAAAAAGCTGTTATTAAATACCGTTATTCTGTCGCTTTTACGACTAATAGCCTTAGCAAACTTTGTCCCAAAGGCAACTTCATAAAGTTCAGCAACAGCCTCTGAATGACAAGTATCCCAACCTTGCATTAATAGGCATTGAGTCAATTAACGTGCTCCTATTTAAGTTAAATAAGCTTGCTAAAATAAAGCCATTTCTAGCAAGCTTGACGTCATTAACGCAAATCAAGTGCCATAAAACATAGTTATTGTTGATGTGCAATTATCATTTCTTTTGCCACAATAGCTGCCGAGTCCAAAAATAGAGTCGATACAATTCGACCATCAACCACAACTTCGGTTTTATCCTTTAGCGTCTTTTTATTCTGGGCGAATGCCCCATTTTTGTTTAATTTGTCTTCAACCATGATAGGTAAAAGAGTCCCCTGTTTTGCCCATGACTTGGTAACCTCCGTTGAATTAGGAAACCCTGCTACTTTTTTACCTTTGACCATGAACTCCCCTGAAGAAAGCACAACATCGGCGAAAGCACCAGCGCCATGACCAGCTGAACCTACAATGCCACCAGCTTCATAAATCCGCGCGATAATAGACTGAATCGCCTTGTCATTAGCAACGTCGAAAAGCGGACCATAGCCACCACCTATATATACCCCCCAATAGTCGTCAGGGTTTATATCTGCTGGCTTTAAAGTATTATTTGTTTTATCTAAAAAACCCTCATATTTTATCGTATATTTACTGATCCCCATTGCAAACATCTGAAACTCAACTTTGCCACCTTTTGGAGAAGCAAAATCCACTTCAAAACCATGGTTTAGAAAAATATGATATGGAGGTGCTACTTCCCAAAGGTTATTTCTCGCGTCATGCTTCTCTGGATCCCCCATATCAATTAAGTTTGAGGTAAGAATTAAGATTTTTTTTACCGGCTTTGCGTCAATGCAATTCGAAAATAGAGCCGCAATACACAATACAGCAAACATAAGGTTCTTCATTTTATTCCTTTCTACAATTGTTTTTTCTAATTTGACTTTAAAAACAATAACATGGTTTAAACCAAAATCAAAAATATATGCTTAAATTCGAGATAATTTAAAGGGTTGTTCTTGTAAGGTTCACCTAAAAAGGTTCTAGGATAACGTCTTCTTTCTTTGGTAAACACTGTCAAATTTTACCTATTTATATGTGGCTGATCGAAGTAACATCTCAATAGTTTCACCATAAATAAGGAATAGAACAATGAAACCAGTATTAAAGAAAGCAAACTTAAAAAACCTTGCAGTAACAGATGCACACTTGACCCCACAGCAGACAAAAAATATCGCAGGGGGTGCAGGGTTAAGAGGCATCACTTCCATTTTAATTTTCTGTGATACAGATGTGTTTAAATAATCAAATCGGAGGTGGCCCCACCTCCAATCCATTGCAATCCCCCCCCACGTTCACAACATCAAAAAAGTACATTCATCAACTAAAACAACCATATAAAGCATAAATATCAGCGTCAAACAACTTATACCCGAGAACTTCAGCAAACATTGAAAATGTAGAGTGGCGTAAACTCACTACAATAAAAATAAGCGAGCTTCTTTCACACCTAATCACTTTTTGGATATTGTATACAATATTGATGTGGGATATAGTTTACCGGTACCACATCCATCAATAAGTGTTGCTTTGCGTATGATGTATTAGATCTTCAGAAACAATAAAACATACAGTTAGTCTCATACGCTCATACAGTGAAGCAACGATTAAGGAGTAAGTTAGATGTCAAAATTAACTGGCATTACTTTAATTACGGCTGTCTGCCTCTTGACCGCTTGCCAAAGTAGTATCAACACCAAATCAATAAAAACCGCACAAATTGACTACAAAAGAGCTGAATCATTTTTACCACAGAACTTGGCGCCGTTAGTAAAGAACACAAAATTAAGTCCCAACTGGATAGATGATGGGAATACATTTTGGTTCAAGCACGAAAACTTAAATGGTCATCAATATATATTTGTAGATCCGCAAAACAATTTACAAAAACCACTATTTGACCACGAAAAATTGGCACTCAGTTTACGTCAATCGGGCCTCAAAGATGCGCAAAAAGAGAAGCTCAAGCTGACAGCACTAGATGTCAACTTTCCACAAATCAGCTTCAAACATGATAAAAGCAATTGGCAATGTAATATTGATACTTACATTTGTGAATCAAGCACCGTTAAAGATGTCGCCGTAGAACCAGGCACCTCCAGTGATGGCCGATGGCAACTCACTGTTGAAGACTATAATTTAGTGTTAAAAGATTTGAAAAATAACACAAATACAAAGCTCACACACGATGGGAGTGAAGGACATCCATATGGTTTAATGCACCCAAACCCAGCATATGACCTAGCTGATAATAAACCGTACAAACCCATGCAGATCTATGCCAATTGGTCCGCTGATGGCCGATATGTCATGACCTATCGCTTAGACCGCCGCCATACTGGAAAGTACTCACTTGTACGATCATCACATCAAAGGGGAAAACGGCCTGAAACGACTCAGTTTTACTACCCTTCAGCTGCGCAAGATACGCTTCCTACGGCAGTACTCGTATTAGTCGATACACTAAGTAAAACCGCAACCCATCTACAAGCTCCCCCTGTAATGCAAACCTATTTCGGTGCAGCAGTATGGGGATGGTGGCAGGACAACGGCAAGTTTGTTTACCACAATCGCTTTCGGGGCAACCGCCAATACTTTATGCGAGAAGTAAACCCAAAAACGGGTACAGTAAGAGTGTTAGTCGAAGAAAAAAATGACAAGTATATCGACCCGTGGGTTCAACAGTATTGGGAACTGCCAGAGATAAACGCTTTTGTTTGGAGCTCACAAAGAGATGGCTTTCAGCACTTGTACCTTTACGACTTGAGTAACGGCAATTTTAAAAATGCAATAACAACGGGTGACATGACCGTGCGAGTCATTCGTGGAATTGATACTGAGAAACGTCAACTCTACTTCGAGGCATCAGGAAAAGAGCTAAATAGGGATCCGTACTATCGCCACCTTTATCGGGTAAACTTAGATGGCAGTGATTTAACTTTGCTCACACCAGAAGCGGCTGAACATGACACTCGTGTATCCCCAGACTACAAATATTTTGTAGATACCTATTCCACGGCTACTTCGGCACCAATTTCTGTTCTAAGAAGTACAAAGGACGGGTCCATAATTCGTACGGTACAAAGAGCCGATACTAGCGCGTTGTTGGCCACTGGGTGGCAGCCTCCAAAGCCATTCTCTGTTCTGGCAGGAGATGGAAAAACGTCACTTTATGGATTAATGTATTTGCCCTCAAATTTTGATCCTAGTAAAAAGTACCCTGTAATTGATGACATTTATACGGGGCCACACAACTTCTTTACGCCCAAATCGTATGTAACGTACTACAGCCAAGCAAATGCACTAGCCGAACTTGGTTTTGTCGTGATCAAAATGGATGGACGAGGCACAAGCAAGCGTGGGCGAGCATTCCATGAATATTCGTTTAAAAATCTCAGTGGTGGTAGCGATGACCATGTGGCTGCTATCAAACAGCTTGGCCAGCGCCACAAGTATCTTGATCTTGATCGTGTCGGTATTTTCGGTTTCAGTGCAGGTGGTTACGACACCGCACATGCAATGTTCAAATACCCTGAATTTTTTAAAGTAGGCGTTTCTGCTTCTGGTAATCATGATTTTAGAGTGGATAAAGCTGGGTGGAATGAAATATGGATGGGCTATCCAGAAACACCACACTGGGAAGCTCAATCAAATTTGAACTGGGCAAAACACTTACAAGGTAAACTTTTGCTCGCTCATGGCGAGTTAGACACTAATGTTCATCCAGCTGCGACGTTACAGTTGGCGGATGCCCTGATGAAAGCGAATAAAGATTTTGATCTAATGATTTATCCAAATATGGGTCATGTGCTAGATAAAAACCCATACTTTGTAAGGAAGAGGTGGGATTATTTCGTACAGCATTTACTGGGGGTCGAGCCGCCCAAATCGTATTCAATAGGTGACTAAAATAGCGAGCTGCACCAAAACAACAGGCTGAAATTTAAGATTTATATAAAAAGCCCCGGTGCTTCACCGAGGCTTTAAATCACTCTGGCCGTTTAGTTACACGACTCTAATTTTTAGAGTGAACCAATTACTTAATTGGTAAAGTGAGCGTACCAGTCTTGAATTCAGAGTTATTTTTCAGCTGATAACTGTAATTTAAAGTAATAGAGTTAACATTACCCTCTTTATCATCAGATAGTGAAATAAGAAATTTGAAAATATACATCGACCTACTGCAACACTCAAAGCCAATGATAATTTTTATATTTTAATGAATAATAATGCACTTGATAAATGAATGAAAATTTGAGAGAAAATAAAAAATACATTGAGATTTAAAAGGCGCGCAAATTATTAACTCCGCACGCCACTGGTTAACAATTAATCGATGTTAACTTTTTTAATGTTAACTAACACCTCACCCTGACTACTTTCATTATCACCAACTAAGAACAATGATAATTCGCCTTGTGTGGTTACAAAGGTAGGTAGAAACTCATTAATTGCTTTGATTGTCTTTTGACCTTTTGTATTTATATAGCTAACACCAAGTGAGCTATATTTATCACCATTTTGATTATAAGCTGAACTATTTTCAAATATCTCTATTGAGTAAGTAGTGTTTGGCTCAACAACATGTTTAAATGCTTCGCCTGTCTGGCCACCAAGTGAATTGGTATTCGCTTTTAATGATACAAGCTCGCCCCTTATTTTTGAGACACCACTAACTTGCACGCGTACATCACTAATACTCACATTTGAGTCAGTAGTATAAGGTGTAAATGCGATCTTCCCCTCACGGACAAAACTCTGTGCAAAGCCTTCATTTTCATTGAAACATTTTGAGAAAGTTGTGCGAGCTAAGCCCCCAGCACTGCCACTGTAATTATTGTCACCTCTAAATGTATCGCTGTATACAAAGTATTTGTACAAATATACTCCAGCCATGCCTGGCGTAGAGCCAGAACCAGAGTAAGCCGTATCAATTTCAAAGCATACTGATTCAACTGAATCAAAATACTTTGATATATCAACATATGCTTTGGAGAAATCGGCTAAGTAGCCCGGCGCTTTGTTTTTGAAGTCTAAACCTTCAGTATCTGCTTTTGAATAGCTCAAAGGGAATGGTGATTTTACAATCGGTTCTATATTAACCGTTGCAATTGAAGCTTGAGCTGAAATGGAAAAAATAAATGCAGATGTGAAAAGTGCTTTATTAAGCATGTGTCGTCCTTTTTAATATATTAAAGCATAGCCCCTCTATGCTGCGGAGAATTATATATAACCAACAACCACTGTCAATTAAAATATTATTTTTTATATTTTAAATATAAAACCCCTCTAAATAAACAAGTTTAATATTTGTTTTATATTTGTGAATGCAGATAACAATTTTGCTGCTATGCTTATGGTTTAACCTTTTGTAGAGAGTCAACGTTTGATGCTTTTACGTTGTGCCATATTGGTTTGCACTTTAATTACAGCAAATACTTTTGCAATGCCCATTACAGAAGCCGAGTTTGAGAAGCTAAGAGCTGAAATTCGACAAGCATCTGCACAATCGCCACTTCAAGCAATCGATACCACTGATGACATCCTGCGCCAAAATGACAGTCAGCTATCAACTAGGCAAAAAATTAGACTGCTCTATGGCAAAGCTTGGTTTCAAATTCAAACAGATGATGTACACAGTGCGATTTCTACACTTTCGGTTTGCAAAAAAATGAGCATTGAAGTTTCTGATCCAATAATTTTGTATAGCTACTATAGCTTGACAGCTGGGGCGTTAACCCGCATGAGTTTATATGAAAGGGCTCTAGAAAATTACCTTGAAAGCTATCGTCTTGCAGCACTAATGGAAACAGATATGTTCTTAAAGCAAACCGAAAACAACATAGGTAATGTCTATTTAAAGCTAAGTCGCTTTGAGGATGCCAAATCATACTTCGAACGATTTTATCAAGATGCAAAGGAAAGAAATTTGCCGCAACAAATGGGGGTTGGATTAAACAATTTAGGCGAGGCTTATTTTGGTTTAGGAAACTTCAAAAAGGCATTATCGCTCCACTTAGAAAGCCTTAAAATTAGAGAAGCGAATAATCTCACCTACCATAGTTCATGGTCTCACTATAACCTCGGCAGGACCTATCTTGCACTAGACAACACCGAGCTAGCAAAACACCATTTAACTGAAGCCATAAATATACGTAAACAAAGTAACGCAATAGCAGATAGCATTGCACCGCAAATTGAGCTAATGAAGTTGAAAGCTTTAACTGGAGACACCAAAGACCTTGAAATCATGCTTTATGATGTCATCTCACTAAGTAATGAACATTCTCGATTTCAAGAGAAAACCCATGCCTACCAGTTGTTAGTCGACTACTTTAGCAAAAAGCAAGATTGGAAAAATTCATTTATGACTGCACAGCAACTCATGCAAACCAAATTTGATTTCTTGCAACGACAAGCCGAAATAGGTGTCGCATTCTATGCAGCGCAGATGAATCTAGCAATTAAAGAGCGGGACATTGCTCAGCTGACACAAGAGAATGAGCTACACCAAATAAATACGCAGGCAGCTAAAAGCCAGCTTATTTTAGTACTCGTTGGTGTACTGATAATTGCGCTATTGACATTATTTTTTGTACGTAGAATAAACGCCAAGAATCTAACCCAAATCGAAACACTTGAAAACCTTAAAGCGACACAAAAGCAACTGTTAGAGTCAGAAAAAATGTCTGCTATGACGACACTCGTTTCTGGTATGGCACATCAGCTAAATACACCGCTCGGACTGGTCGTGACTTCTGCATCTTGCCTTGAGGCCAAACTAAAAGAGATCCACGATCTTCTAAACGATCAAAAACTCAGTGCTAAGCAACTTAAAAAGTTCCTTGAAGAGTCCTCCGAAATGCTTGAAATGACAGCGAATAACTCAGGAAGAGCGGCAGACCTCATCGCCCGTTTTAAAATGATCGCTGCTAGCTTAGACAGCAGCGAAGCCGTTCAATTTGACGTACTTACCTATTTAAAAAACCGCTCTGAATTAATTACGCAAAGTCTCGATAAAAATATCGAAATTGACGTGTATGGCCAATCAATTCAAGTTCACTCTCACCCTGAAGCCCTGCTTAAAGTTATTTCTCAACTGGTTAACAACTCATGTAGCCATGGTTTTATATCTCAATCTTCGGGAAGAATAATGATAGAAGTAAGGGAAGACAGAGACTCGGCGGTGATCACCTATCAAGATGATGGCGTCGGTATCAACGAAGCAGAGCAACAACAAATTTTTGAACCATTCTATACGAGCCAGCTCGGCCAAGGTAAACTGGGCCTCGGGTTAAATATTGCCTACAACTCTGTTGTACAAGTATTAAAAGGTAAAATAAGCTACGAGCATCAAGACTGTGGCGCCAAATTTGTTGTAAAAATCCCAAAGCGAACTGAATAGCATTTGTTTAACCAAATCTGTAAAACTACCCATGCACAACGGTAAGAAAAGCCGATGAATATTGAGTCAGCGACTCTACAATCAGTTTTATCAAAAAGACCACACACCCCGTCATACGCCTTGATAAGTAACACGCACGCTGCACCAAAAACTTTTTATTTTACATTTAATATCAATATTTATATCAAAAAGATCAAAATTTAAACAAAAATATTATAAGTGAATTACACAAAGAATATTGTAATTAGACCGTTCCAAGCATACAGTTATTGTGAAACACACACTATAAATCTGATATGTTTATCGCCGTAAATTACCTAGTTAGTTAAAGGTACAAGTAGTTGAACCACTTGTATGCCCTGTCTTTCAGAGCTGATGTTTAAGTGAATTATCAGTATATACAACATGTAAAACGACAAGGAGCAAACATGAGTATTAACAAGCGATTTAAGCTATCTAACATTGCGGCAGCAACTGCAATGACACTGAGTTTACCTACCCTAGCAGATGCACCGATACTGCAACAAAAAGCGACATTGCATAAAGCCAAAATAGAAGCAAAATCGGCAAAAAGTAATCGCTATATCATTCATTTCAATCAAGAGTTAACTGGTGGTAAAGCTAGTTTCAATGACTTTATGGCTCTCAATTACTTATTTACAGCAGGTGCAGAACCACTATTTTCACTGAATGGTCAAAAAGCCATGGTTGCTGAACTAGACGACTTCAGCCTTGAGACATTACGCAGCTTCTCTTCTATCAAATCGATCGAAATAGACCCAAAACGTTACTTATCGCCGGCCGTTAAATCAGCAAAAACAATTATACCTTTTGCACAAAGTACCCCGTATGGCATTAACATGGTACAAGGACACTTGCTTTCTCAAACCAACACATCGGCTCGAAAGGTTTGTGTGATTGATACAGGGTATAACTTAGGCCACCCAGATCTGCCTTATGGCAACGTAACGGGCAATGCAAACAATAACGCTGTAGGTAGATGGAATAACGATGGCAATGGGCACGGAACGCATGTTGCAGGTACAATTGCAGCCGAAAATAACAATCAGGGTGTAGTTGGAGTCTATCCCGGTATGGACTTACATATCGTCAAAATTTTTGATGATAATGGTCAGTGGACATATGCATCAAACCTGATTAATGCCATTCAACAATGTAAAGATGCAGGTTCGCACGTTGTAAATATGAGCCTAGGTGGAGGCAACTACTCAAACAGCGAAAATACCGCGATGCAAAACTTCGTAGATGGTGGCCTAATGCTCGTTGCCGCAGCGGGCAATGACGGCAATAGCTCTAAATCTTATCCTGCATCCTATAACTCTGTTATTTCTGTTGCGTCGGTCACTTCTAGTGAATCTCGCTCTTCATTCTCTCAGTACAATGATCAAGTAGAAATCGCAGCTCCCGGCTCAAGTGTCAACTCTACCTATCCAACGAACACATATAGAAGCTTAAGCGGTACGTCTATGGCCACGCCACATGTTGCTGGCGTAGCAGCTCTAGTGTGGAGCCACAATACACAGTGTACAAACCAAGAGATACGGGCCGCACTAAATGCGACAGCAAAGGATAAAGGTGCTTCTGGCCGTGATAATTATTACGGCTATGGCATCGTTAAAGCGAAAGATGCTGCCGATCACATTGCCGCAAACGGTTGTCAAGGTGGCGGAGATCCTGGTGGTGTAACCCCTGTTAACGGCTCACTACCTAACTTACAAGGGGCTCAAAATGGTTGGACTCACTATACTTGGGATATCCCTCAAGGTGTGAAAGAAATGAGCCTGAGAATCACTGGCGGGACTGGCGACGCTGACCTCTATGTAAGATACAATGCACAACCTGATGCAAACAATTACACTTGTCGCCCTTGGAAAAATGGCAATGAAGAGCAGTGTGTATTCACTAATCCTAACTCAGGTAAGTGGCACATTAGCCTTTATGGCTACAATGCCTATAATGGTGTTACCCTCCAATACGCTTACAAGTAATTTCATTTTATAGCGGGGATCCTCCCCGCTTTTTAGTGTCTAGCTCCATATGTATCGACTAGGTTAACCCGCATAACACCTTAAAACGTATTAACCTATTGAACTATATTTTAGGCGCTCGTTTAAAAAAGATAATTCGCCAAAATGGACCAAATAAAAACCAAAAGAAAATAGTAAATAGCGGCATTTTAAACCAAATATGTAAGGCCTCTGTTTTAGACGCATCATTTACAAAGCCTACTATCAATACCAGCAATGCATAGGTAATGACTACTGCCAAGATACAGCGAAACCACAGTTTTAACTCCTCAATAACCGCAGACCAACCAAACACCTCGTCTGCCTGAGAGTCTACACCACCAAATTTTTGAGCAAACCATTGATCGGCCCACGAAATTAAGGTAGGACCAAAAGCAACTGTAAATCCGATGTACGCGCAAGCGAGCCCGTGGGCAAAAGTTGCACTAGCGCCTTGAGTTAGGTCCATTGCAACAAACACCAAAAGCAACAGATCCACCAAAGGTACACTTACCAGCATATATGCGCTCAGCTTTTTTCTGCCAATCAGATACCTAACTGCAAACCCAGAAAATAGTAAAACCCAAAAAGCGACCTCACACACCAAGATCACTACATATACAATATTAAAGCTGATACTCATGCCCAACATCTCTATAAAATTTTGCTGAAAATACCAAAACAGCCCTAAATACTGCCAGACAACGGCTATTTCGGTTGGTATTTATCAGTGATACCGAATGAAAACGGTCGATAGTTAGACCATGATAACGTGCCTGCATTTGGATATATACATTCATGACCTTAAATTCCCTCTTGAAGGCTGATTGACGCATTGGTTGCTAGATCAATCACTGCAGGAAATACTTTTGAACTTTGTAGAAACGTTTGGTATGCCTTCTAACCCATTGGGTACTTAAAAGCTGCTATACCGCTAGACATAGCAAATTATAAAGAAACCACACCTGAGCTTTAGATGTAGCTATTTACCGAAAATAAGTTGGCATCATATATAAAACAGAACCATAAGGTATTCATTGGTAAAAAACCATTCTTCAGCAACGCGTGACTTATTAAAACAACATATTTTATAGGTGATAACTTCTTAAGAAAGGACAAAATAGGAGATAAAACTAGTAAATTTTATTCACCCCAATAAGAGTTAATATTTTTATATATTTAGTTATATATTCATTTTAAAAAATGCTAAAAACTTTGAGTTAGTGCACTCAAAAGAGTGCACTAAAACAGTTATTACTTGATGTAATATTCAACAATACCCGCAGTGTAGCCACCGCTGAACTCCCACTTGCTAAATGCGCCTGTGAAGTTGTATACATGTGACCAACCTACATTTAGGATTGCCTCACTGTAGTCGCCACCAGAACCACCACAGCCAGAAGTTTCTGTATGCCAGAAACGGCCATATGGCGCAGGGTTGTTAGCAAGTGAATCAGTCTGATTTAGTGAGATACAAGATGCGTTAAGAAGTGCATCTTTTTCAACAATACCCACATTTCCAGCGCCATCTACGAACATAATGCCGTATTGCATGCTATCTCTAACCGCTTGCCAGTTTGCATCTTTCATTACACCAAAGCCGTCATGCTTTACAACGTCTACCGCATCTACAGACTTAAGTGATGTGTTATGGGTTGCAAACAACGTCCAACCACCAGACTCTTTGTCCATATTACAGTACACTTCAATCGGTGCAGAGTTTGCTGGCGTAATTGTGTAGTAACCACTTGCAGCAAGCGGGCTTTGCGCTTGGATTGCTGCGCACGAGCCGCCGACTGGAGGCTTTGCGAAATCCTGAGCCAGCCTTGGCGCTGCTGTATCGCGACCGTAAGAAGTCACGTCTTGTGCAAATACATGCTTGCCAAAGTTTAGGACATTTACATGCTCAACAATGTGCGTTAGCTCATTGTCTTTTGATTGCTCTTCTTGAAGATATAAGCCATATGTTGCTTCAGTGGCCGCAGAATGATCCAGTTTAACTTGGTCAATGACAAAGTCGTGTCCACCAATGTTACCTGTATTGGTCGGAGAAACGATAGCTAGATACGCCACAGTTTCTTGTGTCGGCAAGTTTGATGCTTTTTCTTCGCCCTGCTTCAGAGCGATGAAGCCGTGTTGCGTTACACCATGGATACGAGTCACGTATGCTTTTGCATTGTCATTTGATTGGCCGGTTAAAAAGATATGCGGCGTTTTTGTGAACTTTTCAGCAAAACTAATTGTGTTTTCACCGCTACCTAATTTAAAAGTGCCAACTTCAATTACTGTGCCGTCAGCAAGCGTTTGACGGCCAGCAGGTAAAGAAAGAATAGCTAAGTCTTCTGCACCATGGGCACCATCAAGGTAAGGCCATTCTTGAAATTTGATCTCTACACCGCCAGCTGATTGTTTGAGCGCAATCACGCCAGCATCAGTTTCTTTGTCGGTTGGAACGCTGGTGAATACAAGGTTACCGCTCGTATTATTTATAACATTCCAAGCATCATTTGCTGTTACTTCAGAGTATTCGTTAACAGCCATTGCACTTGTACATGCAAATAGAGAAAGCCACAGGGTATTTTTAAGCATCATTATCTCCTTTCAAATGACACGGTTATTAATCAGCTCAATTAATGAACTTCATTTTATAGCTATACTCCAAAGAGTATTTAATCTACTGAAATAGCATCTTGGTGGCTAAGGTTAAAAATGAAAAGTACTGATAAAAATCAAACCATATTAGAACCCACCAGATGAATTGATTATATGAGTATTTATAACCTTTTATATAGTATTAATTTATTATTTTTTGAAAGTTATGAATAAATGCATTATCGCACGCATTTTAAGCAAAATCGTGCACTCAACCTTTAAAATAACCTATGTATATAACGTCATATTATTGGACTATAAAAAGGAGGATAATAGTTAAATATATACAATAAAGGAGTTACCAACACAGTTTGAAAGAAGTGTTTTTATTTAATGAAGTAGAAAGCAATGACGAAAATTAATCTGAATGTATATTCTTCAACCAAAAGCAGGGTGTTAATTGTCCACTTATAAAAACTGAGACTCACCGTCTAATCAAATTACGCAGACTCTCCCTGAGCTATCAGCATTGCTACACTCTCTTGTATGGAGCCACAATAGCCCGATATAACTTTCAGAATTTACTAAATGTTCTATACATTCTAATTAAAAATTGACAAGCAATCACCAGATGAATATATTATTGCCACGGTTTAGCTTCTTTGATCTGTGTCAATTCGAAGTGCCGTAAAGATGCGATTGGCATGAACTTGTTTAACTGTGAGCTTTAAGCGCCTCCACATAACTTATGTGACTGTAGTCTACACTTTGACTGAATTGGCGACTTGATTAATAGTTAAAATTGAAAGAGATAGTTTCTACCGTCGCTCATTAGTTTAGAAAGTGATATTAAATAGCACGGAGATATGCGATGGAGCATTGGTCAGATTTTTTTCCTTATATTTTTATGGCGGTAAAGGTAATCGCATTAGGCATAGCTGGATTTTTCGCCGTTAAATGGCATTTTGACCAAGACAGAAAGCTGAAGGAAAAAGAGTCTAAAGGAAGTTAAGCTAAACTTAGCATGAGGCCGCTTGAAGAATTATTTTATTGCGGTCTCTCGAGTTTTTATGCTCAGCGAGCACAACACTCTAAGTACCTACTTCACCTCAACACATAAGTACATTACTCAATCAGTTCAATACTGAATCTGACTCCAAAATGTATGTCTGAATGCACCTTCCCTACCAGAACACACTGTATTAGTTACGTGATTAGATAAAAGTCAGCTTTAGTGACTCTTATAAATATCGAGCAATTTAGGCGGCCTCACTCTTATATACAATGAAGTATTTGTTGCGGTTTCTTTGGAGGTTCATGACAGTCCCCAGCGGCAGATTCACCTGCCACTTAATGTTTAAAAACCGTACAACACTCAAGTTTTCGTTCGATAGCACTTTAAGTTTTTTCGTAAATGTGGCTTTCATTTCTTTGTCCAATAAACTTGCACACTCAATTAGATTGCATACTCAATAAAATACCTTTGCCGTCATTATTCAACATTACTTGTGACAACTTTCCCTGATTAGCTCAGCTTCGCTCAACGCCAGTAAAATTGACCTGCGGCGTAATAATTTGTAATAGGAAAGCTTGCCATCGTGAACTACTTTTACGAATGTTGCTGCCCGAGTTAGCTACTTTGGCAGTCACCTACCGTCAAAAAGGAGCAAGTTCATGAATGAACCAATTAATAAAGAGGCGCTGTCCGGACTAGCTGAAGGAATTAAGCCTGAGCTTAGGATCAATAAATCACAGGAACAAAAGATTAAGAATCGAAACAGCAAGTATAAAGCTGCAGATGTTTCTTGTATCAAGGCTATCGCCCAAGCCGCAATTAACGTCGAATTATTCACAATTCCACTCTATATGACTGGCTTGTATTCCATCTACGGAATGCACTCAATAGGCGACGATTCGGGGTTATACCCGGGACGCCAATGGCCGGGATTGGCAGCAACAGCAGGTTCTGTCCCCCTTGATAGACAACTCGGTCACGATGTTACTTTCGAGCCTCCATTACCTAAAGAGTTATCAGTGAACGAGCAAGTATTTAATGGGGTTTACAGCGTATTCATAGAAGAGATGCTACATTTGCAATTAGCATCGAATATGGCAAGCAAATTGGGTTTTACGCCCTCTTTCACTAGTGCAGCATTAATCGATAAGAACTATGGTTGGCATTGCTACAACAACCAGACCATGATCCCACATGTATTGGACTTTCAAGATTGTGATAGTGATTTAAACAAATTAAGTCCACAAGTGAAGGCCTACTTTGAAACTCACTTTTCAGGCAAGAGCCTGCAAGATCTTAAAGTCAACGCGACCGAGCTCAATAAAGAGCAAGCCTTACTTTTTCTTCTCATTGAAGAAACTGACGAAGATGCAAAAAAGATTATCCAACCGAAATATTTAGCACCAGGTGAAGATGGTCGTCCCAAATATTTCGAAGATGCACCTTTTGATTGGTGGGAAGCACAGAACACCGAGTCCGATTTACCACTGTTCGGTTCAATTGGGCACATGTATCTGTGCTATTGGAATTACCTGCAAATTCAATATGACGATGGTAGCTACCTGCTAGACGAGTTGTTAACGCCAGTTCAAAGAGATTACTTTAATGTCCGTCCAGGTGACAGCAATTACAAAGCTCAATTCCCAGAAATAGACGGCTCTTTAAACCCTGAAGATAGCGATGAAAACCGCTACGACAAACTTAAAGAAAAGCTCATGAACAACGTAAATGCCATCACTGATCAGGGCGAAGGTAAAGGCGTGGCAATGATGATTTGCCAATATTGGGGTCATGAACCGTGGGCTCAGCGAGTATTAAGTAAATTACTCAAGCAACAAAATCAGGATGACCACACAGTCGAAGAAAAATTCCAACCTAGTGAAGAAGCGCTCAAGTCCGACTACCCCGGCGACCCTATCTCGGGCTCTGCCTGTGCTCGTATTACAAATAAGCGCAAGGATCATTTCCTTATCTTTCAACAGACATTGGAACTGATAGTCAAATATGGTGGCACAAATCATCAAATCAATGATAGATATATGACTTGGAAAGACTGGCATTGCGAAGGAAACCGTTGGCAAGCGGCTATGTTAGATCCGAATGGAGGAGATATTGCCAAAGCCAAACACCCTGATCTACCAAGTGTAACGGAGATCGCCCAAGCGCTAAATAATCTAAGTAGAACAGAAAAAAGCCTCACTGACACCCATCAACTGTTCAGTCAATCCGCCGTTGGCACCCTTAAAGGGTTAACCACATCATTAGATCGTTACTGGTCTGGCGAAACGAGTGAATTTCCGGGTCCAGCAATGGGAGGATCGGGCGATAGAGTTTCAATTTGTTGGGCAGCGACTGGTTTAGCGCCCAACCTGGTCTCAGGGATAGCCCCTTCACAAGAAGACGCACTTTACCATGCTTGCCAAGGCATGAGCTACACCTCGGAGGATACAGGCTTACCACCCGCTCAGGTATATCACAGCTGTAAAGGGTCGAATGACTGCAAGGCACAAGGCGGGTGTGGGTTTGTGCACAGCACTACTTCAGGTGGTAGCTGCGGCTCTAGTGGCGCAAAAGGAATTAAAAGTGCACCCGCAGACAACAAATGCAACAACCTAGGTGGCTGTGCAGTCCCTATATCTGCATCGCAGTTGTTTCCGTCACTTCCAGCAGATGACAGCGATGGCTACAAAATGCAGTTGTTTCGCTTTTACGGCAAAGACAACAACTTTGAGGCAATTAGCTATGTAACGCCAGATGAAAAGCCTTTGCCACAAGATTGTTCAACAGCCGAACAAACAACACCAATGCCTTACAAAGAGGGCGATGCCGTTTATAAAATTGCATGGCAGGCATACTGTAATGCCAATGGTCTTGTTGACCTACAAAACGGCAACATCCCTGAGCCACCAGCCGCTGATGACATTCGTCTCGCACTCCCACCGTCAACGTAAGGGTGCGCAATGTCAATTAATTACACTTTGGAGGCGCAGCACAATGCTGCCGCCTCTTTTTCAAAACAGAGAAACCTAGGTTTTGGCGTTGGATTGCGCAGCCAACACTATCCGCATTTAATGAGCAACTGTGATCACATCAAGCAAAAGCCCGTGGACTGGTTTGAGATTATCAGCGAAAACTACATAGACAACTATGGCTATGGTCGACATGTTCTAGAAACCATGCGAGCTCACTATCCGATAGTGATGCACGGTGTTTCCATGAACATTGGTAGCACTGACCCACTTGATTTAACTTACCTGAAGAAACTCAAAGCGCTGAGCGACTTTGTACAGCCCATTTGGGTGTCTGATCATTTATGTTGGACAGGCATAGCAGGGGTAAATAGTCACGACTTACTGCCTATGCCGCTAACAGACGAGTGTATTATGCATGTGATCCGTCGGGTTAAAGAAGTTCAGGAAGTGCTGGAGCGGCCAATTATTCTAGAGAACCCATCGACATATCTTGAGTATTGCCACTCAAGCCTTAGCGAACCAGAATTCTTTAACGAGCTTGTAAGCGCGACTGGTTGTGGAATGCTTTTGGATGTCAACAATGTATTTGTCAGTGCTTTCAACCATGGCTTTGACCCTGAAGCCTACATTCGTGCCCTGCCCCATCAAAGTATCGTTCAAATCCATATCGCCGGACCAAGTGATTGTGGAGACTGTCTTATTGATACCCATGACCAACCTGTGCCTCAACGTGTTTGGGAACTGTATGCCCTAGCCCAAAAATTGACAGGTGGTGTTTCAACGCTACTAGAGTGGGATGCCAATATTCCGCCGTTTGAGGAGTTAGCCCAAGAACTAGGTAAAGCAAAAAAGGTGCTAAGAGGGGAAATACCCACACAAATGGTACGCAAAGGTGCGCAAACCCAGTGTTCAACACCAGTGGTACAGGAAATGCATCATAACGCAGACCTAGCAAACAGTTTAAAGCCGGTAACAAAATGACACACTCAACTCCCGACCTAAACCAACTACAACACTGGTTGTCTCTTATTTTGATTTCTCGTGGGGATTTGCCACAGAAGTTATTTACCGCTGCTCAACGAGATGGCCTGACACTACAGCAATGTATTAAATCAACATCGCAACTAAGCGCACAGCGTAGAGTCGATATATACGCTGCTGGGTACGTAATGCGCTTGGTAGAGTGCCTCAAGAGTGAATTTTCACTGCTTTGTGCTTTCATGGGAGAAGACGTTTTTGAGGTTTTTGCAAAGGCTTATATCGTTACTTTGCCATCACGGTCTTTTACCCTACATACACTGGGAAAATCCTTCGTCAGCTTTTTGACAAATACTCGGCCACAAGGAGATTTTGATGAGCAACAAAACGCGATGTTTGATGTTCCGCTTGAGTTAGCTAGGTTCGAGCGGGCCAAAGCAGAAGTATTGCTGGCTGAAGGACTAGAAGGAGCCTCCAATACTGATATCGCAATCAATGAATTTGAACTACTCGGTGGTGGCGCGACTTTAAGCCTAGTTGCGCCTCCTTGCTTACGCTTATTAGTGAGTGAATATGACCTTCTTCCGCTGGTCGAGCAACTCGAAAATGGTCAACCCCACTCATTACCCAAAAAAGGCACTCGCTATGTGGCATTAAGTCGACATAAATACCGCTTGATAACCCAACAATTGACTCAATGGCAGGCAGACCTATTAGTACATTGTGGTCAGGCTATCTCGTTTGAACAAGCCTTGACACAAAGTGCTCACAGACAAGGGGTAGATCCAGCAGTGCTTAGGGCTCAGTTGGCAATGTGGCTTCCAGCCGCTGCTGCTTGTGGCCTGCTCGTTGTGGAACGTTTAAAAAGCCCGACCGTAACGATGGCCAATGCTTCCAATTAAGTAGGAACACATTTAACACAGGATAATCGAATTAACATCAAAAGTGGGGATTTAGAATAAAAGCAAGATCCATTTGCTCGTAAGCAGGTTGCGTGGCCGCTGTTGGATAAAACAGGGCCACGATTTAACTAGTTAGTGTATCTGATACATTCCGTTAGATGTGGTCAATAACACATTCAGCTTTCCGTTGTCGTCTAGCCTCACTTTTAACCCATCTTGATTAGACGTGCCTGGCAACTTAGGGCTACGGCTTATCTTATACCCTTTTGAGTCTGTGAACACAACATGAGCATATGGGTCTTCGTTCCGATAGCTATATCCAGCTTGAGTAACAAGTATCAACCCTTGATTATTGTCCTCGGTTGGTGACACCGCTAAATGAACGACATTTTCCGCCAATGCTTTATGGTGTACTTGCTCCAACTGCTCATTGTTTACCTCAAAGACATAGATCTCAGATTGCACGTCTGAATAATAGCTATCAGTATTGCTTAAGCACACAATTTCAAGTGCAGCATCACTGTCATAATTGAAATATTCCACCTGATTACATATTTGCTCTATGGTACTTTTCTCTGATAACGCTCCATTAGCGAGTTGTAGCAAGCTCAGGTTGTTAGATGCAACAACCATAGACAGTGATCCGTTTAAGTGCGTAGTAAAATCACGCAGCGAGCTTGATACATTATAGCTTGCCACCATAGATTGATTATATGTATCGACGAGCTTGACAGAGTTGCTCGTGCCAAACAAAGCATCTTTCACATTGTCCCCATTGACGTCCGCTGCATCAACCGTGATCAATTGTTCATTTGAATCAACGGGTAATTGATAAGTAATAGTATGCGTCGCCAGCTCCATTATACCAAGCCCCGTTGTATATATTTCATTATTCGGTACTAAGAGCTCTGTCAGTCCATCGTTATTAAAATCAGCTGTGGTTGACGCTTTGTGGCCACTCCAGTTACTTGAAATCACATCCGACAACGTTAAGTCGCCCTCTTTACTCATATGCGCAACACGGCTCCCATCGTAACCTGAATTAGTTCGGGGCAAAAAGAAGATAGCGCTTTCAGTGGTTTCATTTGTTTTAGCCCACCCAGCAGGCGCAAACATATCTAATTGCGGGGCGATTTGGTCGCTTCTCACTGTTACCCCCCCCGCATCGATGTCTGCTGTAACTAACATATCCGCGCCTGAGTGCGTTATCCCTGTGCCCCATAACAATTCTGGTTTTCCATCGTTGTCACTGTCACCTAGCTGTAAAGAACTTAAGCTATGATCGACCTTATTCGCCGTCCATATGTTTTCAAACGACTTATCGCTTTTAAAGTTGTAGGCATGTATATCACCCCATTGGCATTCACCTAAAATGAGTTCGTCATTCGCGTCATCATCAATGTTACCAGCGGTAATTGAGCAAAGATCATTTCCCTCTAACGTTGTTAATTGGGATTTATCAACTGCCGAATAAACAACAATCTCATTGTTGTAGCCTACAATTTCTTCAATGCCATCACCGTTTAAATCAGCCGTTGTTAAAAGATGTTGACCGAAAGTGTTACCACTCAGCCATTGCTTTTCCCAAGACACCATGTCGTAAACTAAACCTGTATTCACCACGAGTTCAAGGTTTGGGTCTTCATCAACATTTGCAATCACGATTGAATTTGCATCGCCTACATATGCTGTAAATAGCGAATAATGAGGAGTATCCAAATTGTATACATTCAGCATATTATGAGAGTAATAAAAACTGTTATGATTGAGAATAACCGCCAATTCAGGTAATCCATCATTATCGATGTCTTTAAGGGCACCTGACAGGATATCGTCTTCAAAAGAAATGAGTTCTCGTGCTGGCGCGTTCAGTCCATCTATGATACTCAAGCCTTTTGTTGTCAGGACATAAATTTCTTTTTCAGCATCATTGTCGATATTAGCAGCAAAGAGCTGTTGGATGGTTCCTTCTGTCGGTAGCGAGTATGGATATAACCACTTTTGTTCCTGTTTACCATTTTCATTGGTTAGCAAGGTCACTCGATATTGATTGTCCGTTGTCAGGATTTCATTCTTTCGGTCGCCATCGAAATCGCCGATTACAATGTTGCCCTCACGCTTCGGTACATCTATGCCCGAACGAGCAATTGGCAATGGCTTTGTTGTATTTACCGTGACTGAAACAGACGACTCTTCAGGGTTTTGTTCATTTCCTGTTGCAAAATTAAAAAAGTACTCTTGTGATGAAAACAGTGTTTCTGCAGGTGCAGTCCATGTGACTTTGCCATCTTCACCAACAACTGCACCAGATGGTCCAGACAATAAAGTCCCCAGCTTTGGTGAATGAGTTTTATCTGGATCAATGGTGGTTACGGTAAACTCAATGCGCTGATTTGGAGAGATTGAATCTGGCAACTCAGTCACCTCAATATAGCTCGGCGCATCTGCCAGCTCGATTGCGATCCTGTTACTCAAAACCGTGTTTGCGCTATCTGAGACTCTCATTGCCACTTCTAATGTGTCACCATAAACTGCTATTCCCGCTGGCAATGTATTGGTGATTTGGTCCGCAACTAATTCATCATTTAAGTACCATGCAAAGCTGACCTGTAATTCTTCAGCTGGCGTATCCATATCGTAATAATCACCTGTTTCAACCGTAATAGGCGTGGTGGTATCCGGCATTTGATCATAGTAATAAGGACTATATACAATCGGCGGTAAGGACATAAGATCGATAGCAACAGGGTTAATATTTACTACCTGCCCTGCCATAAACTTGTGCATGTTAGAAATATATGCACCAAGGTCATATTGACCATCTAAGTCAGAATCGACGTAATAAGCTGTCTGATCACTTGAGAATTCAATGGTTGCACTGTTTTCGAGGCCTGAAAACTTAATTTCTCCATCATAAAATTGAGGGCTGTCTCCGCGCAATCCCGATGTACTTACATAAATAGCCCCAGCATCCCCAATTTTAATGGCGCCAGCCACGGTTGAGCTGGAATAACCCAACTCTTCAAATTTCAGTTGAGACAGGACCTGACTGCCACTTTGGTCTTCAATCAACAAGTTTTGATTGACTGAGACTGTGCCAGATTCTGCAATCATTCTTATACTGCCAGTCAGTTTTTCAGAGCTTTCGTTGTATGATATTTCAAAATCATCAACATACACCCCCATCTGCACTTTACCAGCATCACCTTGAGATACTTTAACGGTAATGGTCCCTGACACTTCATGGCCGCTGTAGTAAACACAATTGGTAAACTTCGCAATTGCTACCCCTTCCCCTGACTCATTAACTTGGCCAGAATATGTGGCTGTCCCGTTTACAAAGCAGACATGTTTACCATCGATTTTACCATCTTTGTCTACATAGTTTTCTATTTCAGGAAGCTCAAAAGTAGTTAATGAACTTGCAGAGTCATCGAACATATGAGCAAATGCTTTTTGTACTAACGCCGGTTCAATTTGGGCTTGGATATCTGAGCCCGAATAGCGACTTATTACAAGTTGATTTGCCGCACTTTCTAATTCTGAGAAGGTTTTACTTTGCGCAGTACTCAGTGTTTCAGATGCTTGGTTTTAATGTTTTGTTGTTCAGATGGGTTATTGTCCGAGCCTGAAGAGCCCCCACAACCCGTTAGCACCAAAGTTAAAGCCAAGGCAATAGAGGAGTGTTTAAAGTTTTTCATATTGGAAAAGTCCATTTTAGTAAAAAATTCGTTGTGCCGACAGAATTGTACCTATTTTGTTGATTATATTCAAAGCCACTTTTTAAATGCCTCCCTTACGACAAAACTACATTGCACTTTCAATAATCCCAGCATGTCCTGACTGAGCACGAACGCACAATCAAGTGCTTGCAGCTTAGCTATTACGACACCGAAACAGCACCAAAGGTTATCTGCCAAATACATAGCAAAGTACAATACATACTGTACGTATGTCATTGAAAAAAATTGGCGGCTCTTTTTCATTTTGGTAACGGCTAAACAAAAGATAGGATGAAGCTGAGCAAACACATATCTTACAACATCCGTATACATATTAAAGTTCGTACTTTACGCGGTCACAGTCGCTGTATATGTATGATCAAACAACACCTTGGTCCATTTTAAACACAGCACACTTAACAAGCTTCCAGCTTACATTTTGGTAGCTCCCTAAAGCTCCGCTTCAGCTCGCTTTGTCCGCAGCCACAGTATAAATTGGCAACGATAATTGATAGTGGAATATATCAGGCTACACTTAAAAGAACAGTAAAGGCTTGAAAATACTACGCTAAGGCGCCTAGTTTTTCAGGTAGCCACTTTAGAGCATGTTTTGGTTGCTGATTGTAAATGACTTGCAGTAACAAACTCGTATCGATTCGATGACTAAGGAAGTCAAATGACAAGAGAAAATCCCAATCAGGACCGCCATGCTCACGTTAAGCAATTACTTAGTAAAATGGACCCAGAAGTCGCCGCTAGCTTCAATTACAAACAACGCAAAGCCCTGCAAAAAGTCATCAGTACTCGAGATTGGAATAGCCACAAAATAGATTTTCGGCCAACACTTGCACTCCCTTTCTTACCTTGGAGTTTTTATTTTGTATTTCTGGGCGGGGTGAACAGACGTAACTTAAGTTCTTCGGAACGATTCACCGCAGCGCTTGCTTTTATAACAGCCTTACTAATCGTTGGATTTATCGCGCTCGGGGTTGTTTTAGTTATCATTTACTTACTTAAATCCTGGTTAGGCATTGATATTTTCCCAGACGAGTCGCTCGGAATTTGGGATCAATTTAAAGACTTGTTTAAGTAGCTTAGGGCTATTTATGAGCACATAATAGTTGGGAAGATTCATGTAAGTTGCAACTACTCTTTGGCATGAAAGGTAACCTTACAAACAGGGATACAAACAATCCAACTGTGCGCACCTCCTTCCGTAGTTTTCAAATTTTATTGTCATTTAAGTAACTGGTATTACTTTAAATGTTTGCTGTATACGCTTATCTCACAGATATATCAAAGATACCCAAGCTAAACAGATACTTGAAAACAACTTTCAGAATAACGATTGGACCATATTAAAGAATCATTCAATGTCATACTGGGTTTGAACTTAACGAAGAAAACTAGCGCTTATTTGCCACTTATTCTTGGAATCAAAACCTCCTCATCTCAATATTTTATGTATTTATTAATTTTATTTGCCTAGTAATAAAAACTATACTTTCACATAATTTATGAAGAAAAAACAAGATGTTAAAATAACCCCGATATCCAATAAAATAGAAATCAACATATGAAAGAAATGAAAACTAAATCCGTTGCAAAATGGGTCGCTGTGGTACTCGGTGTTTCTTGCTCGGTAGCTCAATCTCAAGAACTGATCTTGAATGGCGATTTTAGTGCGCAAGGCCTCAATGAATCTGAAACAAGCGTAACCGCCGACCATTGGCTTTTTTCTAACTCTGGTCAAGCAGGTATTCTAAACCCCTCGGTTCACCATTATTCAAATGAGTCTGAGATCAATAATATTGGATTTGCTGGGCCTAGCTCCCTGATAATGCAAGATTTAGGAGCCCCATTAGACTTAAACTCAACTTATAGAGTACGTGTAAAGCTGGGCTGGCGAGAAAATGCGGATGCTTTCAACTACAAAATAGGCCTTCGCGTTGATAATCAGACGATTGATATCACGCCAAATACCCCTCTACTCAAAGGTGCGTTTACTCAATTAGACATAGAGTTTAAGCCCGACGCTTCCTCGCATCAGTTCCTAGCTGATATGAACTCCAACCTTGTTCTAACATTAGAAAATAATGATACGCAAGTCAGCTTTATCGATTTTGATGACGTATCGGTCACTGTATCAGCTAAACAGGTAGACTCAGATCAAGATGGTATGCTCGATAGTTGGGAGCTTAGTCACGGTTTAAACCCAATGGATCCTTCAGACTCTTCTACAGATCTTGATAATGACAAAGTTTCAAACTTTGATGAATTTATGGCTGGTACAGATCCAACCGATGCAACAAGCTTTCCTCATATATTTCAGCATCAATTTACTGGCAATATAGAAGTAGAGAGTGCGATTAGGCTAGTGCCCAAAAATACAGCACCGCTTGTATGTAATACGGATCACGAAGGCTCAATGTATTATAACAGCGTTGAGCGACTGGTGTTTATCTGTGATGGTAGTATTTGGAATGAATTTAGGGGTCTGCCCGGTGAAACTGGTGCAACTGGCCCGCAAGGTATTCAAGGACCTCAGGGTGTTCAGGGGATCCCAGGAGAAAGAGGCCTAGAGGGCCCGAAGGGAGACATCGGACTGACTGGGCCTCAAGGAATACAAGGTATTCAGGGTATACCTGGCACTTCTCACTGGCAAGATAGCGCATCAGTGGTGTCTACAAGTGTTAAAGTTGGGGTGGGTACTGTGACGCCAAGTGCCGCTCTCGAGGTCATTGGCAATGCCATCGCAAACGATCCCATTGAGTCAAATCACCTAGTAACAAAATCATACTCTGATTCTCAATACGTAGAATTACAACAGAAGTATAACCACCTACTTGCTATGGTGGACACGCTAAACAAAGATGTTTATCCCAGTGATGGCCAAAGCTGTGCGGATGTGTTGGCAAACCAACCAAATGCGCAAAGCGGTTTGTACCAAATTGATACTGATGGTCCGGGTGGTGAAGTTGCCGTTGAGTATTTTTGTGATATGAAAAATATTGATGCTTCAAGACCCACCATAACGGGCGATACTACCGGTCACAATAACAATATCGCACTTGTATACACTAATGGATTGCAGCTTCACAGTTACACAGCCAGTGGAACAGTAAACCTGTTTAGTCCAGCAGGCGCTTTTGATGGTCACCTTTACTACACAGATCCAAATGCAAAAGTGAACCCAGATGCTGGTAATATTGTGACTAATGGTATTTGGTTAGCGCCGACAAACAGCAATGAATGGTTACAAGTTAACTTTGATAACAAAGCGGTAGTGACTGGATTTAAAACTCAAGTATCTACGAAGCATGCTGAGTTTTCTCCAAGAACACCTAAAGATGTCATCTTTCAAGTCTCTGACGATGGTATCAACTTTGTAGATCATGAACACATCGTTATGGAACAAGGTACTGCACAAGTAACCTTAAATCGTGCAGCATTTGGCAAACATTTTAGAATACATGTTGTAAATACGCATGGCTCAAGTGACTATGTTCAAATTGACGAGATGGAATATTATGGCTTTTTTGTCCAACCAGATCCGGTCACACCGATAGAGGCACAAGGGTCAAGTTGTCAAACAATCCATACTGAGAACCCACAGGCTGGCTCAGGTTTTTACCAAATAGACCCTGATGGAAATGGTGATATTGCTCCTTTTACCACATATTGTGATATGGAGTTAAAAGGTGGTGGTTGGACTCTGGTTGGGATACGCTATGTACCGAATAAGCCATACGATCATATCAATAATTTTGATGTACTGTTCACTGAAGTAAACAACATCACTTCATTTGATGATAATTACCATCTACCAGATACACATTGGCAATATCTAAAGGCTAACAGTCAAGAGTTAATGATGAATATGCGAGATGTAGGTGTATATGCTATTGCCGACATCGCTAAATTACAAAGTGCCAATTGTATTCCTTTAGTTGATACGCTCGGACGTGTACCAAATCAAACAGGTGAAAATCAATTCAGACTTTTTTGGCATGAAGGTTCTGGCTGTTCAGGGGAAGGTTTAGACTATTCAATGTTAAACTATCACAATATTTACACCCATGTAAAAAGCATCTACAAAGATACAAATGTAGCGACGCTCGCCGTGGAGCAAACTAACTATATTTACGTGAGGTAACATAATCCAGAGCACAGGTTGAACGATTCACCCTGTGCTCTGTGCTGGCAGCTTATCATTTACTTCTGGCCAAGTAGAACCACCGAAACAAACCTTCAAATTTTATCTAATAAAATCAATTAATTATAAAATTAACTTTCTCTTCTCGTACCTATGAAAGGCAGTAAACTAGCAAGTAGTTCAATAGACTCTCTGTGAACCTTTTTATGCGAGATTAATTATTATTTGATTTTGCTGTATGTTGATAAAGCCCTGGGAGTAAATCAAGGGATTAAATTACTTTGCTAAACACCAACCTCGGTGCACTTTGCATAGGTTAAATCGGTCATTTACAGGAATTAAATAATGATAAAATCTCTCTCTACAATCGCTATTGCCACAACCACCATACTAACGTCTTCAATTGTTTCTGCTGGTGATATAACAGTTATCACATATGACGAGGTATTAGATGGTGTGGACAATAAAACGCACTCGTTGTCTATAAATGTAACTTTATCGGGCGACGTGATTGCCGGCTTAGAACAAGGTACTGACTCTATACTCACTGGTAAACGTGAAGAAACACAAAACGTGTTTGAAGGCGCTGGCTCACAATCTCGCTACAACTTTGTTTATCGTGACAACACATTAGGAGAAAAGTGGTTCGTTGGCGCTGAAAATATGCAAGGGCTTGTATCTGGCACTTGGTATGGAGCAAATGGTGACAAAGGTGACTTTACAGCTAACTTTAGTTGTCCATCGCAGTTTCCAAGCTTTTGCAGCACTTTGAATATGACGGCTGATCCGATATTTTCTGGCACAGGTCTAAATTACTCTAGAGCTATCAATGAGTCGTTTTTACAAGATACTGATGACCCTAATAAGGGGCTATATGTGCAATCTGATGATGGCGGATTGCCATTTCCGATGGGGTTCAACATAGAGTTTACCAAATCATTTACCCTACAATCCTTTAAGTTAGGTACCTACAACAACGGCCAAGGGACACGTGCCACAAACTTTACTTTTGAAGTTTGGGAAAACAATGACTGGGTCAACAAAGGCTCCTTTGATTTTAACTCGCTCCCTTCACAGCAATGGATCAGACAAGAATTTACTTTATCAGCCCCCGTAACTACATCAAAAATTAGAATTGCGGCTACCGGTACTCAAGACTTTAACAATGGCGGACGCGTTTTGATGTGGGGACTGTCTTTCCATTAAACAGTTAGCGTCGACTCTGTAAGTATGGCAGTGAATAAAACTTGTTTAACTCACTGTCATCACTTTGCTGGCGAGCACGCTTGCCTGACTCGATTTAATTGTAAGTGTATATAACACTTAACTGATTTTGGGATTAACCATAGAGATTAGACGCAATAAAAAGTAAATTGCCCTTCACGAACTAGAGCCATATCAAAACACCAAAACTTCAACCATTATTAGATAATTATTAGAAAAAAAGGAAGCTGTGCATCGCTTCCTTTATCGTTTTGTATTCACATGATTAAGATTTTGGCTCATAACTTAAGTCAAACCCTTTAAATATTAACCAAAGAGGAAAAATCAACTCATACAGCCCACCTGGAATATACATCCACGAACCAGAAAAACTGACATCAAAGTAATCAAAAACAACTTTAACCAGCAGAGTTGCGTAACCGACCAAACCCAGTGCCGCCATTGCTCTAGGGATCAAACGATATTGATATAAAGTGACATTTAATAAAAAACCGCATAACCCCAAAGAAAGCATCCCCATTAAAAAGCCAAACCAACGCTCAGACTTTAATGCAGTCCCTATCATATACAGGTGCTCGCTAGACGCGCCTGGATTATCCAGCAATTGTTTACCCATTGCCATCAGTGTCATGAGCGTCACTGCGCCAGTCATTAGAGTCGCAGCTTCTATCAATCGTCCACTTACATAACCTATTGCGACACGTTCACTATATTGCTTAATAATTGGATAAACTAGGATTGACATGGCCACGACAGCTGCACAATTTACAAACTCTAATAGTGCAGCAAATGCAAGCGAAGTCCTGTTTAGCGCAGCTTGCTCTAAAAAGTCTGGTTTAGTTAGTAGCTCATAAATGATGGAGTCTGCATACATAAAAGAGCTAGTTGAGATCAAGATGAGCATACCTGCAAGGCGCGCAGCGAGTAAATTCGACATAAATAAGAACCTTTAAGTTATTGCTCGCTGGTGTGCCTTACCAAAAGCTTTTAAGCCAGCAGAGCGTTTACAAGATGGCTCTATTGTCACGGGTTACAATAGTTTTGTCGTTCTAATGGGCCCGTTCGGACTTTTTATTCGTATATTTTTTAGTGAGTTACTAAAGCTGACTTCTTCCTATATAGTGAAGGAGTTAAACCTGTTGATTTTTTAAACGCTGTATTAAAAGTCGATTTGGAATTAAAGCCTACTTCATATTGAATGGTTGAAATGCGTTTATCTGTTTCTTGAAGAAGCTTTTCTGCTGCCGCAATCCGATACCCATTCACAAACTGGAAAAAATTTGTCTTTAATTTTTGTGACAGTGTTTCTGATATGTGGTTTTCGCTTACGCCAATTGCCTTTGAGAGCTTATTCAGTGACAACTCTTCATCCATAAATAATTGTTTTTCATGCATAACATTTTTTAGTTCTACTGAAATTGCATCCATTCTATCTTGGTTTAACGTCGCACTTCTGGGCTGTTCAGGAACGGGAGGACCTTTGTCTGCCTTTGTTAGGATAGGTTGATTAAGCGCTAATTGTGCGAAAGCAATTAAGACGAATGCTTCAAAAAATGGCAGTAGATCCAGCCAAGGCAATTTCCAGCCCGTTAATGTGGGAATGTAAGACAAGGCATAACAGAGCCAGACAATACCCCATAAAGCCAACATCACTCTAAACCAGTCCAATGATCTAGATTGTATTTCTGAAAATCGGTCCATTAATTGTTGACGATGCTTAATATGAACTTGCAGCGCTTTAAAAAAGTAAATGGCGTTAAACGCCATAAACACCACCATATTGGCAATACAAGTGTATAACGCGATTTTAAAATGCTCGGGGTTACGTGTTGCAGGATCTGCAAGTGCTAGTTTTTCTTCTGATGTGAACCCAGTAACAAATGGCAGCATGACAAGGATAGCAACCACCGGCCCTATCATAGCAAAAGCATAGCTTTTCTTTGAAATGGACAAAGTTGGAGACATGGTTGCGCACGCATAGAAAAATAACGCCGGACCAAGCAAAATACGAACTGGCATTTGCATGCCCACTAAGGCAGGAAAGTATTGATAAGCGCCAGAGTAAATTATTAACTCTCCACTGACGTGTATAAGCAGCAACAGCAACAACACGATTAGATAAGTTGTTTGTGGTTGCTTAGGTTTACTCACAGCCTGCACAAGCGCAAGTAAGATCACACCCCACATACTGAGTAAACAACGGTATCTAAAACATCCATAACTTCCCTAACACTAGAATTAGTAGAGTAAAATACACTGCACTCTACGCAGTGTAACACCTATGTAAAGCTAAAATCTTCTATCTCTTTGAAACACAGAGATATCCTACATATTTTTAAAATAAGATAAAAGAGTCCCTGCTTGCTACTTATGCTAAGGTTTAGACAAACACCTACATATGCAATCTTCACTTTTACGCAGTGTAAATTGACATACAGTAAGAGTCATAACTCACTATCTTTGATTGGATGTGATAATGTTTGGAATTTTTAGCTCCCAAAAGCAACGCCAAAAAGCGTGGCAAAAGAAAACTATTGCCTACGCTAAAGCGGTCAATACCTACGTTCAAACTGGTCTCACTAAAGGCTGGGAAAACGCAGGCCAAAAGCCCAAAGATAATGGCAGAGAAAAGCTTGTCCCCAATCTATTGAATGCAATTCGCTGCGCCAATGAAACCAAGGAGTTTACAAAGTTAAGACTAGAATGGCCATTGGCCTACACTCCATTAGTTGAAAGCCTTGAAGAGCGCGGGCAAATCATTCCCAAGCTAACTGTCCTGCAAGATGGCAGTATTATTGCGAGAATTGGCGCACATTACGAAAAGGGTTATGTTGTTAAAATACAAGATAACTCTGTTTCGAAATTAGATGATATTGATTTTTTTGGTGTTTGTCCTAACAACATATTTTTTGCTTACCCCGAAAAAGAAGGCGTAAAAATCACACAAGGGTGGCAAGGTACTCTCACTGCTTTTTGCCCCTACCCTCACGGCAACGAGGGAACACCATCAAAATACGATGCCGAACCATTTTGCACCGACGCCCAACCTACTCAAATAATTCCTTTTCCAGATGGTCAAAGGATGTTGTTTATTTGCCGAGAAGGCATTGTTGTACTTACTCCTGACCATGCGATTCGTTTGTTGCCAACACAATCAAGCCTAGTAGAAAGCTTCGAATATCTGCTGGCAGAAAATCCGGAACTACCACTAAAACCAGATCTAAGTATGGAACATGGCAATATTTCCCCAGATGGTAAATTTATCTCTGTTGGTTATCAATATGGCAGTCATTTAGTTTATAACGATGAATATAAACTAGTAGCTGATATTGGGCCTCATAGCGAATATCCGCACTTTTCATTGTTTAGTCGAGATGGAAAAACCCTTTTGCTAAATTCGTGTCACTTCTACAATGGGGTAACATTAGGTATCAACACCGATGAATTAACGGGTATAAAAACAGAGCCTTACAACGAGGACTCTAGGATAAGGACTCTAGAAACAGGAAGTCGAGTTTATGCAGCCGTACATACAGAAAATGAGTTCATAATTGGTAATGCTTTTGGCCACATAAAAGCGTTTGACCATAATGGCAAAGCTACGTGGCAACATTTTTTAGGTTCCAATATCTGTGATTTGGTCATATCAAAAGATGAAAAAACGCTCGTTTGCTCTACTTGTGCAGGCTTCATCTCGATTATAAAGTTAGGTGAACCAAAAGCTGATTATGAGATCGGTACTGGCAACAGCACAGAAGTAAGAAGATGGTTGTTTTGGAAAGGCGAGGAAAAACCTCTCATCTGGTAAATAATTTAGTGGGCTTTTTTTGCGCTTAACCCTAATTGATTATCAGTTTATAGCAATAGAAAAGGTTTAATTATTAAAGCGTTAAATTTAGATCTCGAAGCACCAATTGCTAGTCAGTTTGCTGCGAACTTTTTAATGAGTGCCACGCAGATTGTGGCTTGCTGTACGAGCTCAACCAATACTCAGGTCTCGTACTAATTCATTTAACCAAGTTGGCGCTGATTTATGGTTGAGCAAATAGACTTGCTCAGTGTACTCTAAATTTTCTGAGTGCTTAGGTAGTTCAAATAACTGCCATTCTCTAACAATGTAATCGGGTAAATATGCCAATGCTAATCCGCTTTTCACAAGTTGGCCAAGTACAGCATAATCATTGACCACCCACTTTACCTTTCTATCTATTTTTGGTGACAGCCACCCATCACACCCTATGCCTCTTTGCTCTCCACAAAACGGCGAGGTATTGGGCGCAGCAAAGGGATACTTTGCTAATTGGGTTAAGCTGGTGCTTTTTTGTTTACGCAAAGGGTGGCTATTTCCCATTGCAATCTGCATCGTTAACTCACCCAGCTTTGTATAATGAATATCTGTTGGCAAGTCGTTTATCACCTCTCCCGTTACCATGGCTAAGTCCACTTCACCAGCGAGTAATTTATGCAGTGCGTTTGACTCATATTGCGTGTCAAACACCAATGTGATGTGCTCGTGCACACTGGTTTGACGCGCCAACACACTTGCCCATTTAAATTGTAAAATACTAGAGGCCGCAACCATGCAGGTAATTGCGCTACTTCCTCGTTTTAACTGTGTTTTTGTATCTTCTGCTAAATTTGTTAAAGCCACAGCTCGGGGCTGCAACATCACGCCATGTTCATTTAACCGTAACGACTTCCCTATTCGGTCAAACAGTTTTACCTGTAAAGAACTTTCTAATCGCTTTAATGATTTTGATAATGCACTGGGTGAGGTATCGAGGATCTGTGCCGCCTTTTGCAAGCTTTGCTGCTGCGCGATAACTAAAAACTTGTGTAAATCTGCTATTTCCATTTTGGAATCTAAAACTACAAATTAGAAACGATATAGAATTTAAAATAGCATATTCTAAACTCTCTTAACTACTTTTAATTTGATTGACCTCCTATGAAAAACACCGTTATTTGTTTATTGCTTATTTGCTTTTGTGGCTTACTTCGTGCGCATGATCACTCGATTGGCTTACATGGTATGGTTTTATTTACAATTGATGACCGCATATATGCTTCCCACTTGCCGTTGCCACAAGGAAAACATGCTGTACAACTTATTTTTGAAGCGCAGATCCCAGCCCAATACAAAACGCAGCTAATGTCTTTTTTAAAAGCGCATGAGTTGGTAACCGTTCGACCAGAAACGTTCTCGTTAAACCAGCTCAGAAATGGTCAAATTACTAAATTCAAGGGAGATATTTATATCGGCCATTTTGAGCGCTCAGGCAAAGTTAAACATACAGGCATAGCCTTTAATGTTCAAAATACCATATTAAATGAGCCTGTTAGCACATCACAACGCAACGGACAGTTTTATGTATTAGGTCTTGGCAATAGTACTTGTTTGTTAGTACATAAAATTGGACATACCCCAAGTTATGACCAAATAGCAAAAGCACATTGTGACTATCACGCAGGGCAAACAGCCGAGATAAACTGTTCAACAATTGGGCCTGTTAAATCATTTAAATTGGCTGATTTTTTAAATGCTAAAACCCTATACTTAGAAACCAAAGACTTTAAATAAGGAAGCACTATGCCTTCACTAGAAGTACTTACGGCCTTTGCTGTTGTTTGCTTTTTATTAAGTATTACGCCTGGCCCCTCAATTTTATACATTATGGCGCGCAGTATTAGCCAAGGACCGAGCGCTGGAGTGTCGGCGGCAAGCGGGATGGCTGTTGGTTCATTTGTATATGTCATTGCAACGGTGCTAGGGTTAGCTGCAATTTTTAAATACTCCCCCATCGCATACACAGGGTTAAAAATTGTGGGCGCAGTGTACTTAGTATATTTGGGATGGCAATACTTTAAGCCTATGGCGCAACCTGCTGGTAACCCCTCACTGAGCAAAGCGAATAACTTTGCAATCATGAAACAAAGCTTTGTGGTTGAGCTAACCAACCCAAAAACAGCCTTATTCTTTTTAGCTTTTTTACCTCAGTTTATCACAAACGAAAACGCGCAAGTGTCTACACAATTGCTGATACTCGGAGTGATATACACCTTAATTACCCTATGCTGTGATATTTCGATCGCACTACTCTCTGGTAAGGTTGGTAACCGGCTTCATAAGAACAATAATCAAAGCCAATGGCAAAACAAGTTAGCTGGCAGCGTAATGTTTGTATTGGCTGGTATGATTGGCTATGAGAGCATTAAGTAATTTCATTAGCCCCAGCGAGTGCTGAGGCTTTAGATTGAGTGTGTAACTCCCCCATAAACTGAAACAGTTCTTAAGTAGAATTTCTATCAATATAAGAAGGAAATTTTACGATGCGAAAAAGTAAGTTCACTGAAACACAGATCGTGGGCATGATCAAAGAAGCTGAATCTGGTGTGCCTGTACCAGAAATATGCCGTAAACACGGCGTTGGTCAAAGTACGTTTTATAAGTGGCGTTCTAAATATGGTGGGATGGAGGCCTCTGATGTAAAACGTTTAAAAGAGCTTGAAGATGAAAACCGCAAGCTAAAAGGTATGTTTGCAACTCTCAGTTTAAAACACTCAATGCTTGAGGAAATCATCTCAAAAAAGCTGTAAAAGCAAGCGCCGATTTTGAATGGGTGTCACCCTAAATTATTAACCTTAACTGCCCGACTTCTCGCAAGCCTTGAGCACTATATAAATCCATAAATAAGATAAAATAATTAATCCTCCACCAACAATCCCCAAACTCAGCCCCCCTAAGTCAAGTACAGATAAACTCTTATCAAAGTAGGTTATCGCAACTAAAATGGCTAAGATTAAAAATTCTATCGGTGCAAGGGAAACCCCTCGTTCTTCTTTGTCTTTATCTGACCAAAAGAAAGATATATAAACAGGGATATAGAAATTCCATAACACTTTCCCTGCATACAAAAAAATTAAAATGTATAATAAGATAATCATTACGCCCTACTTTATTTGTCTTTGCCCAAAGGCCCCTCGCCACTTTTCAACCCCTCGTGGCCATGTAACTCTTGACCTATGTACTGGCCGAGAAATGTAGTTATTCATCGGGTTTTGTTTGTAGCCTCGAATTATCAATCTTCCGTTCCTAATTTGTGGCCCCCACAGCATTGTTCTAAAGTAGTTCCACAGTGTTGGGCCTCCAACCATAACCCAGCGCCCACTCATTAAGTCAGGGGTTTGCCCAGCTCCTGCCCAAGAAGTCACTGTTGTGGTTGAGCCCCTAAATAGCAATTGTACAAATCTAGCAACTCCAACGTAACATTCCGGACATACTGAAGTTGCCACACCATTGTCTGCCGAGTAAGCAAGCTCAGCTATCCCTGACTCACCATTAACATAGTATGTATTTCCATCCGCATCAGACAAAGATGTAACACCAGCAACATCAGAAGA
>NZ_AUYB01000103.1 GCF_001625655.1 Pseudoalteromonas luteoviolacea DSM 6061
CCTGAGCTAGAAGCAGAGCCGGAACTAGAAGCAGAGCCGGAACTAGAAGCAGAGCCGGAACTAGAAGCAGAGCCGGAACTAGAAGCAGAGCCTGAGCTAGAAGATATCGCCGCTCAAAATGTTGGGGATATGTTGGAGGCTTTGGAAGCGGAGTCCGAATTTGCTGCATTAGATGATGAAATTCTTGCAGAAGAAATAGAAATTGATTTAGGTGACGACCCACTAGGTGATGAAGTCGATTTACTCGCTGAAGAAGAGCAGCCTGAAGAAGATTTTGTAACTCCGAGTGCTGAGTTGGATAGCTACCCAGAACTTGAATTAGATGATGGTGAAGAACTCGCAATATCTTTGGATGACGACACTTCCCAAGATATGAGTGAGACAGAACGTCAGTTGACTGAAAGCTTGGGTAGTCAAAATGATCTGCATTTACAGTTGGAAGATGAATTAGAAGAACCATTTGAAGATGATTTGTTTGGTGAGATTGAGACTGGCAATGAGATTCTTGATGATGCCTCTTCTGTAAATGAGCAAAGCTTTGAAAATGAAAGAACACTTGAGGTTGATGACGAATTAGACGTTACGAACTCTCTTGGCGATATAGATCTGGATTTAGATACGCCATTTGATGAAGCAGCAGCATTGGCAGCTATGGACGATGTGTCAGAGCCTGTAAGTCAGTCAGGTGAAGTCAATGATACGCCTGACGATTTGAGCATCGATTTGGATACGCCTTTTGATGAAGCGGCAGCGATGGCTGCGATGGACGAAGGGTTAGAATTGACAGATGAGCTTGTTGAAACGAATGATGTAGGTGACACATTTGAAGAGCTCACACAAGATTTAGATGCATCGTTTGATGAAGATGCAGCGATGGCTGCAGCAGACGAAGCCATTGGTAGCTTAGGTGAGCCAGTTGCAGAGACAACTCAAGATACTGAAGAATCTGTTGAGCTCGACATTGATCCTGAAAGCTTTTTAGAGAAACTCGACGAGATAGTTGAAGACGATACCAGTATGGAAGCGCCGGTTGAAATCGATGAAAGTGCTATAGAAAACGAGTTTATGGCTGACCTAGAAGAAACAGATTTTGAGTCTCTTTTGGATGAACAAGCCGAGCCGCAAGCTATTGAGTCTGAATCACAACCAGAACTAGAAGTTAATTTTGATGCACTGTTAAGTGAAGAACTGGATGAGCCATTTGAGATTGAGGATGAGCAAGTTGGCACTGAAAGTGAAACTGAATTAGTTTCTGAAGACTTTTTAAATATTGACGATTTAATCGCTGAAAGTGATGATATTTTGGTTCAAGATGAACCGTATCAAGAGCCTAATATGGATGTAGGTCTTGATGATTTTGAGGATCTTTTAGCTGGTGATAATCCAACAGATGTTGATCTTGAAGAAGATGGGTTTGCAGCAAAATTAGATTTAGCGCGTGCTTATTTGGAAATCGAAGATTTTGATTCGGCGGTTTCGGCGCTTGATGAAGTAATGGAGAATGGCCCTGAGTCAGTTCAAGAAGAAGCTCGAATCTTAAAAGAACAAATCAAATAATAAGGCAAAGGGCGTGATATAGCGCCCTTTGCTTTTCTTCCCCGCGTCAATAGCATAAAATGCCCGGTCATAATTTAGTGAAGAGTTAGCAAGTGTATGCGTGTAGTACTAGGTATTGAGTATAACGGTGGAAACTACTCAGGTTGGCAGCGTCAAAGTCATGTTAGTAGTGTTCAAGAAGAAATTGAAACTGCGCTGTCGAGGATTTGTAACCATCCAGTTGACATAGTGTGTGCAGGGCGTACGGATGCTGGTGTGCATGCTACAGGACAACTTGTTCACTTTGATACTGATGCAGAGCGAGAAATGAGTGCATTTACTTTGGGCATGAATTCTCAGCTGCCTGATGATATTGCGGTTCGATTTGCTCAGCAGGTAGATGATGAATTTCACGCGCGTTTCAGTGCAACGGCTAGGCGCTATCGTTATGTGATTTATAATCATACTTACAGACCTGGTATTTTACGCAATGGGGTGACCCATTATCATCACCCACTTGATGTTGAAAAAATGCAGGCCGCTTGCCCTTTCATGTTAGGCGAACAAGATTTTACTTCATTTCGTGCGGTTCATTGCCAATCCAATACGCCATTTCGCAATATACATCATCTTCAGGTAGATAGGTTTGGCGACTATGTAGTGATTGATGTTAAAGCCAATGCTTTCTTACATCACATGGTGAGAAACATCACTGGCTGTTTGTTAGATATTGGGATAGGCGAGCAAAAGCCACAATGGATGGGGGAGCTGCTCGAAATTAAAGACCGCACGCAAGCAAGCGCAACTGCAAAACCCAACGGTCTGTACTTGGTGGATGTAGATTATCCCGAAAAGTGGGGGATTCCTAAGATGCCAGTTGGGCCACTATTTTTACCAGAAGTTGAAATTAGAAAATAATTTGTAAAACCCAGTTTTGATCAAGGTTGCTCAATAAATAGTCTGGTATAAATTGAGCTGGTAGGCATGAAAAATTGCGTTTGTATAACGTCTATTAGTGGTTAAGACTACTAAGACCAGTTTTTTATATCGCTGTTGCCTTAAACATGTTTTAATTGGGAAAATCTGTCTGTGTGCACAGACTCATTACAGAATAAAGACAAGAGAGTTGCCAATGAGTTGGTTAGAAAAAATCTTGCCTAAAGCTGCTAAATCGGCAGGTAAGAAAGAAGTCCCAGAAGGGGTTTGGGCTAAATGTACATCTTGTGACTCAATTTTATATAAAGCTGAGTTGGAAAAGTCACTGTACGTCTGTCCTAAATGTGATCATCACATGCGTATTTCGGCTCGTCAGCGTCTAGAGCGCTTTTTAGACGACGGTGAGGTTGTTGAGCTGGGTGCACAGTTTGAACCTCAAGATGTGCTGAAGTTTAAAGATTCTAAGAAATACTCAGATCGTATCACTGCTGCACAAAAAGTGAGTGGTGAAAAAGACGCTTTAATTGCAATGAAAGGCCGTCTTAAAGGTGTACCTGTAGCAGCTGTTGCATTTGAATTCTCATTTATGGGTGGTTCAATGGCATCGGTTGTTGGTGCGCGTTTTGTTGAAGCCGTTAACGAGTGTTTAGAGCATAATATGCCATTGGTGTGTTTCTCTGCTTCGGGTGGTGCACGTATGCAAGAAGCGCTGTTTTCACTGATGCAGATGGCAAAAACTAGTGCTGCATTGGCAAAAATGAGCGAGCAAGGTCTGCCATTTATCTCTGTGCTTACCAACCCAACGATGGGTGGTGTATCGGCTTCTTTAGCGATGCTTGGAGATATCAATGTTGCAGAACCTAAAGCGCTGATTGGTTTCGCAGGTCCACGAGTTATCGAGCAAACTGTACGTGAAACGCTACCTGAAGGTTTCCAGCGCAGTGAATTCTTACTAGAACACGGTGCAATTGATGTGATCGTAGATCGTCGTGAAATGCGTGATTCATTAGCACGTATGATTTCCAAGTTTATGGACTTGCCTTCTACTGAACAAGAGCATAGAGTAGCGTAAATTTTTCGAAATTGAGCTAGCTATGTCACACATCAAACCTAGCCAATCATCGAGTTTAGATGATTGGCTTTGTTATTTAGAGCAACTGCATCCTGCCAATATAGAAATGGGTTTAGAGCGTGTTGCCCAAGTCGCTAATAATATTCATTTATTAAATACCCCAAGTAAAATCATCTTAATAGGTGGTACTAATGGCAAAGGCACAACAGCGCGCTGTATGGAAGCAATGCTATTGGTTCAAGGTCATACTGTAGGCACTTATGCATCCCCTCATTTGATTCGTTACAATGAAAGAGTGCGGATCAATGGCCAAGAACTTCCCGATCAAGATCATGTGGATGCTTTTTGTGAGTTAGAGCAAGGTCGCGGTGAGACCCAGCTTACCTACTTTGAATACGGTACACTTGGGGCACTGGCATTATTTAAGCGCTATGCTGTTGAGTTTGTACTTTTAGAAGTGGGGTTAGGAGGGCGATATGATGCAACAAACATCGTCACCCCCTATGCGAGTGTGATCACAACAATTGACCTTGACCATAAAGAGTATTTAGGTGATACACGCGAGCTGGTAGGTTATGATAAAGCAGGGATTTTCCGCACAAATACACCTGCCATTGTCGGCGACCTAAACATACCACATACAGTGACAGATTATGGTGATGAAATTGGTGCTGAGATGATTTTGTCTAAGCGAGATTTTCATTTCACGCCTCTTAAAGATGGATTAAGGTGGCAGTATCAGAATTATGATATGCACTTTTCCAATCCAGCTATACCAGCACAAAATGTCGCAACAGCATTTACTGCCTTGGCGAAATTAGATCTATTACCGGATGAAGAATTACTTCGAACGACGTTAGAAAGCCTTCAAGTAGAGGGGCGATTTCAACAGCTAAGTCATTCACCTCTCGTTTATACTGACGTTGCCCATAACCCTGAATCGGCGCGTTATTTGCGCACTAAGTTGCTCGATTTAAAAAATCAGGGCTTTAAAATTAACGTCTTAGTCGCTATGCTTGCTGATAAGGACAAAGCCAGTGTAATTAATGAGCTAGATAAAGTTGTTGATAGCTGGACATGTGCAGCTCTGAGTGGCCCAAGAGCTGAATCTGCTGAAAACATGCTGTCGGCACTACCGCATGACAAGCAGGCTAGTACACGCACATATAGCAGTGTTTCAGCAGCATTAGATGTAATATTGCCAGAACAGTCGGATGATACTGCGCTGATTATATTTGGGTCTTTCTTCACTGTGGCTGATGCCATTCAATATTGGAAAAAATAGAGAGTAAGATTTTGAACTCAGGATTTGTGAATCGCCTTGTCGGTACCAGTATCATTGTCATTGCTGCAATCGTATTTATTCCAAATATTTTGGATGGCGAGAAAGTACACTACAAAGAAGGATTTAAACAAATTCCTGAGCGACCTGATTTTACATCTATTGATTTGCAAGAAAACATAGATGATCGCGCTTCTTTGGCGCTGGACCCCAAAGAAGAGGTTATTGAAGACGTTATTGCCGATGACGTCAATGATGCAAAGCATCAAAATATGTCTGTTGATGATAAAGCACAAAGTGGTGAAGAAATAGCAAAAAATTCGGGCTCATTGATTCAAACTCACATATCGGAACAAACAGTACAAGTAACCAAAGCTGAGATCAAAGAGCCAATTGAAGAGACAAGTAATGAAGCAAGTTCAATTGCTTCAAATGACAAATCTATAACTAAACAGGATGCGGCTGCGAAGCTTGAAGCAAAGCCAAAACTTGAGCGTCCTGACTCTTCAAATTTCACAAAAATGGCGTATGTAATTCAGCTGGGTAGCTTTTCTCACAAAGCTAACGTATTAGCTCTGACTGATAAGCTCAAGAAAAATGGCTTTAAAACTTTTACGCGCCCTGTAAAAACGCCTAATGGTACACTAACAAAAGTATTTGTTGGACCTGACTTAAATAAACAAAAACTTGAAGCTAAGTTACCGGAATTAAAGAAATTAACTAAGCTAAATGGTAGGTTGACTCAATTTAAGGTTGCAAATTGATCTGGCAATTCTAGGGCGTGTCTTATAAAATGCGCCCCAAATTAACGACTTGTTGGTTATTATGATTTGGGTTGATTACGCCATATTTGCAGTTGTCGGTATTTCTACCTTTTTTGGGCTGATACGCGGCTTTGTAAAAGAAGCTATGTCCCTCGTAGTTTGGGTTGGCGCTTTCTTCATATCCAGTCTATTTTATCAATATCTATCCACTTTCCTTACCTTTGTTTCAGAACCCCTTTTAAGAAACGCTGCGGCGATAGCCATACTGTTTATATCGACGCTGGTATTAGGTGGACTAGTTAATTTTATATTGGGTGAGCTTGTACAGCGTACAGGATTGTCAGGCACCGATCGCATTGTAGGCATCTTGTTTGGCGCTATGCGCGGAGTGCTTGTAGTAAGCGCCCTGTTGTTTTTTCTCGATGCTTTCACCAAAGCCCCAGATACAAATTGGTGGAAGGCATCGGTAGTAATCCCTGAATTTGGATTTGTTATTGAATGGTTTTTTTCTTATTTAGAAAATAATTCGAGCTTTTTAAATTCAGCAATCCGTTAATCGGCGAGGAATTTTTTAATGTGTGGTATCGTTGGGATAGTCGGAACTTCTCCTGTTAATCAGGCTTTGTATGACGGCTTAACTGTTTTGCAACACCGCGGTCAAGATGCTGCTGGCATCATTACCATTGACAACAATACGTTTAGCCTTCGCAAAGCGAACGGCTTGGTGAAAGACGTATTTCATACGCGTCATATGAAGCGCTTACAAGGCAATATTGGCATTGGCCATGTGCGTTATCCAACGGCAGGTTCTTCTAGCTCTGCGGAAGCTCAGCCTTTCTATGTAAATTCTCCATTTGGTATTTCTCTGGCGCATAACGGTAATCTAACCAATGCTGCAGAGTTAAAAGAGCGTTTATTTACAAAGGCAAGACGCCATGTAAATACCACTTCAGACTCAGAGGTGTTACTGAATATTCTAGCTTATGAATTAGGTCGCAGTGACAAAATGAAGCTAGAAGCGGAAGATATGTTTGCTGCCATCGAAGCCGTAAATGAGCAGTGTTCAGGTGGTTACGCAAGCATTGCGATGATCATTGATCACGGTATGCTTGCATTTCGTGACCCACATGGTATTCGTCCAATTGTGTTTGGTAAAAAAGACACAGAAAAAGGCACTGAGTACATGTTTGCGTCTGAGAGTGTTGCATTGGCGACAGATGGTTTTGAGTTCGTTCGTGATGTCGCACCTGGTGAGGCAATTTATGTCACTGAAGACGGCCAGTTTTTCTCTAAGATGTGTGCGGATAAAACAACTTTAGCACCATGTATCTTTGAATTTGTTTACTTTGCTCGCCCTGATTCGACGATGGACAATATGTCGGTTTATGCATCCCGTGTAAATATGGGTACTAAACTCGGCGAGAAAATTCAGCGCGAATGGGCTGACAAAGAAATTGACGTTGTTATTCCTATCCCTGAGACATCATGTGATATTGCACTTGAAATTGCCTCAGTGCTTGGTCTACCGTATCGCCAAGGGTTTGTTAAAAACCGTTATATTGGCCGTACATTCATCATGCCAGGCCAGGAGCAACGTAAAAAGTCTGTGCGTCGCAAACTCAATGCAATTGATAGAGAGTTTGTTGGCAAAAACGTGTTACTTGTGGACGACTCAATTGTACGTGGCACAACATCTGCTCAGATTGTTGAAATGGCAAGAGAGGCTGGCGCGAAGAATGTTTATTTTGCCTCTGCGGCACCAGAAGTACGTTTCCCTAACGTGTATGGTATTGACATGCCATCGGCATCAGAACTTATTGCCCACGGTCGAGAATTAGAAGATATTAACCGCAGCATAGGTTCTGACGGGCTAGTTTATCAGTCTATTGGAGATTTGATTGCAGCTGTACGTATCGAGAATCCTGAAATTAGTCACTTTGAAACGTCGGTATTCGATGGACAGTATATAACTGGCGATGTTGATCAGGATTATTTAAACCGCATAGACGCGCTACGCAATGACTCTGCGAAGTCAACACGAGAGCAAGCGATGTCAGCCAGCCTTGAGTTACACAACCAAGAGACTGGTGAGGGCGAATAACTCACCCTCTGCAGTTTTGAATAAAAAAGGGCGATGATGCAAATCATCGCCCTTTTGTTTGATTTCGTTTTTTAGGATAAAAGCAAAGGAAGCGCAGTGAATGCCACCTCCCTATGTAAATGTAGGGCTAATAATGCCATTCGTCCACAAAATTGCCGTTGCAGCTAGAATTATCACTAATAAGATAAGTCCACATGTCACCATAGAGCTTGCATAAATAAAGCCGCGTTCTTCGGGTATATGCATAATTATTGGTACGCCGGTGTACAGTAAGTAAACCGAGTATGCGACAGATACTATGCCCACGCTGACGACAAACCACAACTCAGGATACAAGGCTGCGATGGCTGACATAAAAATGGGTGTAGCGGTGTAAGCCGCAAGTTCGATCGTTTGTGTAAATGTCGGCTGAGCCCCGAAAGTTACTGCCATCCAGTAAGCTAAATAAGCCAGGGAAAATACCCCAATTATCAGAGCAAAGTACATCGCAAAAGCGATTAACATCGCGCTGTCATGGGTTAAGTATGCTACATCTCCCTTGCCGACTTGCCAGCCAATATGTACAGACGACACATACCCCATGATGCACGGTATCAGGGCTATTAAAAACATATGAGACAAACTGAATGTGGCACTTTCATGATGGTTATCAATCGTCTGCCATTCTTCAATTGGATGCGCGTAGAGCCCCCACAAATGGTTTAAAATCATAAAAGCCTCTCTTTTATATTTGGGTGTTTTTTACACAGCTTCAATTTATTTATGAAATATTGGTTAAATTTTGTCAAGAAACTAGAGTTGAACATCTTAATCCTTTGACTGGTCGCAACAGTGATGGTGTTTAACCTATATCCATGATGGAGGCGGGTGCTTAGGTTGTGCTAGAATGCGCGCCTGGTTTGGTAATATTTGATGATTATGCTAGAAAAATATGCAGATTTACTTGCGCCTATCTATGAATTTTTGGGTACGAGTACACCTGACAGCTGGATTGATGAGGCTAAAAAGCCCGAGAATTTACAGCGACTACTTGTTGATCATATGCACTGTGAGCTAAAAGCTGCACAAAGCGCTGCGTTTTTGATCCGTAAATATGCCGTTGATGATGCCTCAGCAAAAACATTATTAGGCTGGGTTAAACCCTATGAAGATTTTGTTTATCGCAAAATTGGTGATGGCCAATTCAGTGCAAGTAAAAATGAATTGATTGGTAGCTTAACAGCCAAACCAGAGTATGCATATAATCAAGATATCCTTGATAAAATGGTGCGCTTAATCAAAGAAGAGCTACATCACTTTGAGCAAGTATTGGAAATAATTCAATCTAGAGGCTTGAGAGTGCAGAGTCTCAATGCATCTCGATATGCAGCAGGCATGATAAAGCATGTACGCACATTTGAGCCCGCTGCGTTAATTGATAAACTAATTATTGGTGCTTTTATTGAGGCGAGATCCTGCGAACGTTTTGCGAAGCTAGCTCCTTTTTTAGAGGATGATTTAGGGCGTTTTTATGTGTCTCTTTTACGCTCTGAAGCGAGGCATTATCAAGATTATATTGAACTGGCAGAGCAAGTTGCAAAAGCAACGGATCCAGCGCGTTTCGATGTTGCTGCGCGAGTTGCTGAGTTTAAAGACATCGAGAATGCGCTGATTTCTGCGCCTGATGAAGATTTTAAATTTCACAGTGGTGCACCAGTCGCTGCCTAGCTGCATCTAGCTGCTTATTTAATTAAACGATCGTCCATTTGGGAATCGCTCGATTGCGTTGTTATTGCGGTTCCTGCGACGACGTTTTTTACGTATTGGTGTATCGTCTTCTCCATCTCCTTTGAAAACCAGTCCAAACCACAACAAGGCTGGCCAGTATAAGAAAGATAAAATCTCTAAGTTCTCAAAAAAGCTATAGCAGATAAATACAGTCATCAAACACAGTGCGGTTTGGGCTGTCTTCGAGTCTTGTGATTTGACTAAAAAGTAGACCATAGTGATCGCCATTGGTACTGCTAGTGCAATTGCACCAACAATGCCTTTAACAAACAGTAACCCGTACCAGCTATGGTGTGAACCTATTGGCATGCGTTCAACAATTTTTGGCCCACGTTCTACAATACCATGACCCCAAATAGGCGCTTCAGCTTCCCAGCGTTGCATCGCAATATTAGCAAGTGCTTGTCGAACTCTTGTCGAGCCCGGACGTTGCTGTTTAATGGCTTCATAAGAGTCCATTATCCAGTTATACACCGGTTCGCCAAGTAATAGTACAGCCGGCACAACAAAACCAAGCATCAATAAAAACCATGGCTCTTTAAGTTTGTCGCTAAACATCACCATGGGGAATAGCATAATGAAAATAGCGATACCCGCGCGAGACTGAGACAGTAAGAGCATTGCCCAGCAGCCTGCGATAGCCCATCGACGGATCCGAGCACTTTGTTCTTGCAAACAAAAAACCAAATAGACACACGCCATAAACCCTGCAGCAGGAGCCCAAGGCGTGAAAAACCGCCAGCGGCCAGCGCCTGTTTCAGGGTTGATACCGTAAAAGCTCACCATAAAAAAGCTCTCCCCCGGTCCACCAATGACTTTCAAAGGAGAAAGAAAGATATCGCCAGGTAGTCGCCCTAGATAAAAAATGAATGATACAACCGCAAAGATAAGCGTTTGTATAGCGATGATGCACACCGCGCGAATGATGACTTCTTTTCTTATTTGGATCATATTGGCGATAAATGGAAAGAGCGCTAACAGTGCCCAGCCCTTCATCCAGCCAATTGAGGACTTTATGGTTTTACCTATTCCAAGAGACCAATTAAAGTGGGCGATGATCAATGCCACCAGCATCACTAACATGGCAATTGTCCATAGCCAAACCATCGGGCTTATAGCTGCTTGCTTTTTATCCACTTCAAAGTACATGCGAGTGATGACCATGGCGAACAACAGCCAACCAATAACAGAGCCTAATACGTACAAAGTGCCAGTTAAAAATGCAGGGTAGGTCAGAACGAGCCCCGCCCAAACAACGAACTCTTCAGAGCTAATAAATTCTTTTTTTTCGCCCGGTAGCGCTGAGAGTAAAAGCATAGCTTACGCCTGAGCCTTAGGCTTTTCGATTACAAGCGCGACAATTTCTCTGCGCTTGTTTACCATAAGAATGGCTGCTGACGTGAAAATCATTGCAAACAATGCGGCAGCAATTGCTAGGCCTTTTTTAGGACTGACTGGTTTCATTGCTACAGACGGTGGTGTCATAAGCTGTACGATTGGATATGAGGCAAACACGTCTGCTTTGCCCGCTTCTAGTCGTGCAGCAGCAGAGGTAAATACTGCTTCAGCTAAGTCAAACTCACGTTGTAATCTTTCTAATTCTGCGGCTTCGCGTGCATAAATTTTAATTTTTTCGTTCAGTAAAGTTTGCGCTTGGTCTAGTTCAACGAGTTGTGCCTGTTTGCCTTTTTTCAAGGCGTAAGCATTTATTAAGTCAGCGAATAGCTGAGCGCGCTTGGGATTATTTTTTAAATCTAGTGAGGTAAAAATATGCGCAGCGTTTGGACCTACTAGGCCTTGAGAACGATTTCTTAATGACTGTTTTGATTGCTCAAAACGCGCAAACTCTGCTTTTACTTTCGGGTGGCCTTCGCCCCAACGAGAGCGGTATTCACTCAATTGAGATGCGCTTGAGGTGAGCTCCGATAAGTAGCCACGAAATTCACCGTCAGATTGAAGCACAAATGCTTGTCCAGCCATTGCAGGTGAAACACCCAAATCCACGCTTAATTGGCTAACATAGTCATCGCTTTGGCCTATTTCAGCTTGGATCATGACCATTCTTTCTTTAATGGTCGATAGCGTTGCTGTTTCACGTTGTAATTGTTCTTGAGACACAAGAAGCGAACGTTGCTGGAAGTCGATGATATTGTTACGTGTTGCGTTCAACCTTTCGCGGTACTGATCCAATACAGCTTTGATGCTTTCATCACGGCGTTTTACTTCGTCTGCACGCAAGTGGTCCAATTGTGCTTGTAGTGCATCATATAGTGCCCAAGCCTTTTTTTGTGCCATTTTTGCCGACTTAGCTGTTGTCTCGACATTCAATATTGAGGTTTGCTCGGTTAACCTAACTTTTGGGTTGCCAAAATCACGAAAATGAAGATTTAACGACTTCGCTGCATTTTCTATTAAATTGCGGCTCATAAGCATTTCTTTGTAATTAACCCGTGGGTTATAACCTTTACCAAATGGCGCACTAGTAGAAGACACGACTTGACCTACTTCATCAATTGATACTTGGCTGTTTGCACCTGTGCCTGGCAATACGATATCCAAATCACTTTTGAATGTAGGTGCTTTTTGCAAGTATGCGATGACCAATACGATAATGACCAAGTAGCTTACTAGGCATGCCGCTAAGTAAGGTCTGTGCAAAGCTCTATATATGCTTGCTCTGAAGCGACTATAAGGTGTTGTGACTGTAAGTGCAGTACCCATGCTACACCTCCTTAAAACACTTTAAATGGTGTTACAATGTCTAAAACAGTGCGAGCTACGTCTCTTAAATTCGTGATATCCGAGTCATAACAGGCGATGGCGTCATTTGGCATAACGTATGGGTTTATCTGGTCGCGATAAGGCATACGCATAAGCTGCTCAATTGAGCGTTCTATTACTTGTGTTTGTTTCGTGATCGGGTGAGTGCTAACTAGAACAACGCGTCTTGGCGCATTGGTGTAGGATTTACCCCCCACGCAGTTAGCTGAAACAGCTGCCTGCAAAAGTCTTGTGCCATAAGGAAGGTTGCTTGAAAAGCGACCAATTGCGGCGTTGGAGTTACTTTCTGCTGAGTCAATTAAGTTCGACATAAATACTCTAAACCCTTTTGGCGTGATTTGTGACGGGCGAACCAAGTGTGGCTGAAAGCAGCCTGTGCTTGGTACTATCACCTGATCGCCAGCGATAAGTGCATAGTCCGTTACCGGTTCGCCAGTTAAGATGCCGGTCAAATCTACTTCCACTTGCCACCCTGAGCGAATTAAAATAACTTGGTCCAACTTGGCATCAGGACGTATACCCGATGCAGTTCTAACCGCTTCTGAAAGCAGACGTTTTTTAGTTTGGTCGCCGGAGGCAACAATGCGGTCTTTGTGTATTTGGGAAGGAATGGAAGCGTTAATAGTGACGCGTCCTGGTTCAAAAACGGCTCCAGATACTGGCACTTCAATTGCTGCTAAATTTAATACTCTGATGTTTACATCTAGTGTACTAGCCTTGAAGATATTTGCTCTGATTAAAGCAAGTTCTATTCGCTCGCTAAGGTGCTGTGTTGTTAAGCCAGCAGCGAAAATAGGTTCAATAGCTGGCATCTCAAGCAAGCCAGAGCTGTCTAGAATATAGTTTCCGTTGAACCCTTCACCAAACTCCATACTTATCTCGATTAAATCACCGGGACTTAGAGGTAAAGAACTGGCATCTTTACCTCCTAGCACAGGGACTGGAGCTTGATTGTTCGGATGCGTTTTAATGGCTCTGTCCACACGGTATTGTTTGGTTATTGCAAACTCGTTGGCACCAGAACAGTCAATGCCAGCAGCAAACACTGTACCCGGTTTAGACGGCGCGATTACTGTACCTTGTGCATTTGGATGGCCATAAAAACGGTCGTCTTTATCTTCTAACTCTACGGTTCCGTCGATATGTGCACAGCCAGAAATCGCAGCGATTTGGCATATAAGTGCCAACATGCTTAGCTTTGATTTTAAGTGAGTGACTGTCATGGCTTATTCCTTAATAAGAAGTTTGCTGTATTAAATAAAGCATTAATTAGGCCAGTTGTCTAAATCCTTAATAATCAGATGTTTATGTTTTTTCTTTTAGATTTTTGCGGTGTATTTTGCAATTTGCATATCGCTGTGTTTGCAAAACAGAAAAACCAGCGAGTGCTGGTTTTTCATTATTATTAGACATCAGAGCTTAATGTGACTTTTGTAGGAACGAAACTCCTCGCATGGCGGCGTTTTCAATTGCGTTATATAGACTCTCAGGCAGGGTGCACAAATATGTACATGCCAGTGTTGCAAGTGTACGCTTTGGCTCTTCTTTTAAGATACGCCAGTTTGTTTTTAATGCTTCGTGCATTAGTTTAATTGCCTGTGTGCTATTGCGAGATTGTATCGCGCGGCGGCACAGATAACGAAGTTGGTAGGCTTTTGCCAACGAGGCATACTTTTTAAAGAAGGCATCGTGACCGATACGGTTTTGATCTACGGCGTATTGCCAGCTCGTAAACTGTTTGTGTAGATTTGATGATAAACCAGATGCGTTTACTCGGTAGTAAGTAAGTGGTTGCTCAATGCCTTCGATCATATAATCAGTATCTAATGTGATGCGTAACCATAGTTCAATGTCTTCAGATTGACGAAGCTCTTCATCAAAATATTGTACCCAGCCGCGCATACCATCTTGGAATGCCACCGCCTCTAAAACCTCTTTACGGATAACCGGAGCTGAACCGTTGCCAATGGGGTTACGACAAAATACATCTTTGCTGGTAATACCTTTTAGTTTAGGAAACTGGCCAATACCAATCAGGGCATCATCTTCATCCATGAATAATGAAGGGCAGTAACTAATACCAAGCTGTTTATTGGCTTCAAGGTGTGCTACATGCTTTTCTAGTTTTTCTGGGGTCCAGAAATCATCGGCATCAAGCAAAGCAATATAGTCACCTTGTGCAGCTCTAATTCCGGTGTTTCTCGCTCCGGCGAGGCCTCTATTGAGTTGCGAGATAACTTTGATTCGTGCATCGTCAAATTGGGCTACTTTTGCTAATGTGTCATCGCTGCATCCGTCATCTACACAAATCAATTCAAAATCTTGATAAGTTTGATTGAGCACTGAGTTAATGCTCAGCTCGATGTATTTACCAACATTATACATTGGGATAACGACGCTCACGGTTGGGTGAATTAAGCTGTTCATAATCGGCTCCTTATGCGGGCTTGATAGTTTTAAAATTTATAAACATGTTTACGGCTGGAAATACTAGCCATAAAACACTGGATAACAGTAAGACAAGTGCAAACGACTCAGGTGATTGCGGAGCCATTGCAAATACACCAGCAAGCGATACCAATAGGCAATACGCGCATTGCTGCGTCTCTATACGAAATTGGCCTTTACTACGTAACACGGCACTGTAGGCATCAGTCCAAACCGTAGTAATTGCAACCAAACACAGTAGGCTGGTAGTTAGAAAACTAGCTTGCCACTCTGAAGAAAATAAGAACGGCACGTAAATTGGCACTAAGGCAGATTGGCAGATGAATAAAACCGAAACTAGGCCTGTTACGATGGTAATTTTTTTCGCTAAACTGTTGTGTGAATTTACTTTTTGTTGCTGGCAAATATATGGGTATAAGGCTGTGATATAAGCTTGGCTGATGGACATAGCTAGCCCGATCCCTGCACTTTTAGCAAAGCTGTACAAGCCAAACAGTTCTGGAGTCATCAGTCTTGCTGCAATGAATACGTCCATGTTCATTCTCAGTGAGCGTAGAGCTTCTGCTGTGGCTAGTTGAGTTGATGTCAAAAGTAAGCGAACAAATACAAGACGTTCAAACCCGATACGGTGTGGCTGAGTTTCAACCATCATAAAAGCCCCAAGCCAAATGATTGCGAATGCCCACTTAGCGTATACGATAGCCATGAGGCCTGCGTCCAGATATAGACCCAAAGCGATAGCGAAGTTTTCAATAATAATGCATGCGCTGCTGATGATACTGAACAGTGCCATTCGATTGTCCCGCTGGACAAGGAAGGCTTTGGTGCTCACGATCGGAAATACTAAATAAGTCAGCGCCATGAGTGCGACGAGCTCAAAAATGTCGTGGTCGGGGAAAAGCCAATGTGTGCTGTACGCTGCAGCAATTTGCACAACGAAAAGACCAATACATATTGTCCATTGCACACACAAGCCATTGGCAAGTAGCTGAGGGAGTTCTTGGTCATTTGCTCTTATTATCTGTGCCCCTGCACCAGAGCGAAGTAACAGACGAAGAACTTCATGAATACTCAACGCCAACATAGCTGCACCATATTCCACTGGAAGCAGGAATGCAGCCATGGCCATGATGCTTGCAAGTCGTGATGCTTTGGCAATAACTTCAGCACCCACTAGCCAAGAAGTGTTCCTGATGAGGTGTGTGATGGAGTATTTGCTTGCCTGCATGGTGTTCGCCTCTGATTAGTTAGTAACTTTACTAATCAATAATCAGGCCAAAACAATAAATTATTTAAACTTTTGTTTTTTATTGTTTTTTATAAATCCTTATTTTCTAATTTGGAGTTGATTGCAAAATGCGAAGCAAAGGGTTAGCAATTTGCAAAGGCTAATTTGCTTAAGATGGTTCCCATTTTTGTATTTTTCGGTACAAAGTTGACGGGCTAACCTCCAGTAAACCGGCCGCTTTGACTACATTGTCGTCACATACTTGCAGAGCTTGTTCAATTGCGAAACGTTCTACTTCAGATAGAGGAATGATATTCATACCTGTACTTTGATCTACTGATTCCGTATTGGAGACGATTGCGCGTTGAACCGCAGGAGTCGATTGTTGTTTCTCTTTAGGTATAAACAGTGACTCGTCCGGCTTGAGATGCAATTGTTGCATTAGTGTCTCTTCGCTCACCATCGGCCCATCAGACATGACAACGGCACTGTGAATTAAGTTTTCAAGCTGCCTAACATTACCAGGCCATCCATAGTTTAATATCAGTTGTTCGGCACGTTTAGAAAAGCCAACAAACAGTTTATTTTCGAGTTCGCTATATTTATTAAGATAGAACAATGCGATTTGCAATGGATCTTGGTCGCGTTCGCAAAGCGCAGGCATATCAATGGCAATGACATTGAGGCGATAAAACAAGTCTTCTCTAAGTAACTGCTGTTCAATTGCTTCTAGAGGGTTACGGTTGGTTGCACAGACAAAGCGTACATCGACACGCTCAGTTTTACCGCTACCGACTCGTTGAAATGTACCTGTTTGAATAAAGCGTAATATCTTGGCTTGCAATGCCATATCCATTTCACCTATCTCATCTAAGAATAGGGTGCCGCCATCTGCCAGGCTTGCAGCGCCATCTCTATTGTTGGTGGCGCCGGAAAACGCGCCTTTTACATGGCCAAATATTTCTGACTCCATAAGCTCAGAAGGAATGGCAGCGCAGTTGATGCAGATAAGCTCTTGGTCACGTCGTGGACTGAGATTATGGATTGCTTCTGCTGCTAGCTCTTTACCTGTACCACTAGGCCCTGTAATAAAAACATTGGCGCGACTAGGCGCCGCTTTGTCGATGGCTTTATAGACGACTTGCATGGCCAGTGAGCTACCAATAAAACGCTGAAATTGAGAACGATGCTCGCGTTTATATCTCTTAAGACTTGCTCGCAACATATTTCGCTCTGCGATAAGCATTTTAGTTTGTAGCGCCTGCTCAATGGTAATGCGTAAGTTGTCATTTTCCCACGGTTTCTGTAGATATCCCCAGACTTTACCTTGATTAATAGCGTCGATAAGCGCAGCTTGCTCTGTAAATGCAGTTAGCATGATGCGAATAGTATCCGGGTAGTCTTCAGCGATTATCGCAAGCAACTCGTTCCCCGTCATACCCGGCATGTTTTTATCTGTGACAACCACATCAATGGGTTCGTGCGCCAACACATCTAAAGCATCATGGCCACTCTGCGCAGTATGAATCGTATATTGGTCGGAGCGCAGCGCACGACTCAAAGAGCGTAATATATGTGGTTCATCATCTACAAGTAGGATGTGTAATCCCGTTATCTTTTCCATGGTCGCGCTCCTTTTTTCATTTTAGTTCTCTATTAAGATATAGCAGTCTAACTGTAAGAGTTCCAAGGACTTTTACTAAAATGCAAAAGACTTGTTTATAAACTTAAAAAATGAGAAATGATCCGCCAAAAGGATAGCTAAAGTTGTCACCGATGCGAAGAAGTTATAAGTGAATTTCTCTAATAAGTGTGCAGTCGCATGATTGGTTGGTGATATACAGTGGCGCGCATCATGGTCGATACGCGCCCTTGAAGTGTTTAATTAAATGTATGTGTAATTGCTTCATCGGAATCGAGCTTGAACAAGACTTGGTTTGTTTCGAGCATGCCATCCACTCTGATCAACATTGTCTGTGCGGTTTGAGGCACCGTTAATGTATGTTGTAATTGGCCTGCTGCATTAAACCTCAAAGTTGCAATTAATTGCTTCTGGCCCATTACTTCGTCTTCAACTGAAGGAACATCCACACTAAACGAGTAAATCTTAATTGCTCTGCCAGCAAGGGACTCTCCAAAAACATCTTGGCCATTCAGTTCTAGCGATACATCATCGCTAGTACGAAATTTAAAGTCTGGTTCAACATACAATTCAGTTGATGCTGTTGCTGCGCTTTGCAAGAGCTCTTCTTGTGGTTCATAGCTCAGTGGTGGCATTGCACCTTCAGAACTTGATTCACTGGTGCTTGAGGTCTCACCTGATGTTTGAGTTTGACTTGTTGTACTCGTAGTTTGTGTTTGCTGTGTGTTTGCTTGGCTTGTATTACTTGGTGATGATGAGTCACCACCACCTCCGCCGCATCCGGTAATGACGCCAGCGAATAAGGCCATACTGATAGCTGATTTTAAGTTTTGCAGTGTATTCATGATGGTCTCCTAACATTACTCAGATTCTGGCATATAGTAGTGTGTGTCTCTGTCGCTGGTGAGATACCAGTTTTGTGCTTGTTCGCCGCTAGACTCTACCCACGTTTCATAATCAGGATATGCCCACAGTACGTCGATATATTCTCTTGGGTAGTGCCATTCTTCACTGACCATTAAAGCCCATGGCAGGTTGTCAGCAGTCCTAAAGTAGCGATTGGCAGCTGCATCAGAGGTATCATCGACTTTTCCAAAGCGAGTTTGATCGAATAAGTCAGTAGGTGGATAGTCAGCCATATGGACTTCGATTGTTCTGTCTGCGGTTCTAAAAATGAAGAAATCCATATCAGTAATGCTGAGTGAGGGTTGAGATTCAGCGAATGTCACATCCAGTGTAAATGGAACTGGTTCAAAGTAAGTGCAGGTTTTGACGGTATTGAAGTGCGAACATTGCCCAGATTGCCCTGTTTGAGTGAATACTTGTGTACTGCTCCACAGTTGTAGCACGGCATTGCTTTGGAATTCTTCAGCTGACTTCTCAAAATTTTGTCCATCTATTGTGATAGTTGCACTTTCAATTAGATCTGGCGTTGAACCCATTAAACGTAACCCGTATCCATTCTCATATGCTGCGCCTCGGGCTGTGATCCAGCCATGTACAATAAACCCACTCACAAGGTTGTTGGCATCAAATGTGGTCTGAATACGCTGTTTGACGACTAAGTCATTCATGTCATAGTCACCTCTTTGTGGCCAATTATCTTCGTAAGCGAGTGTAGAAACTCCCGTTGCAGAAGGGAAATACTGGCTGTGTGAGCGGCGATAATTGTTAGGGAACTCATCTTGCTCGTCCGCAATACCATCGGCGTCACTGTCGTTCGCTTCTGGCATGGTGACTAAATTGTTTGAAGAGATAGCTGTACCTGGGCTGGCAGTCACACTGAATACAGCATCATTGAAGTCATTGTCACCCCATGTACGAGGTAAGTCTTCAAAGCCAATGACAACTTCTTGCTCTTGCTCATCATAAAGCAATACACAGTGCTGTCTTAAGTCTTCTGTTGGTTCTGGGTTAAGTGACGACAATGAATAGTAATAAGGAATTTGCCAGTTTTTCACTCCGGTGTAGTACCAAAAGCCATTCGCAGCGACAAAGAAACCTATACTTGTACCAGCTGGGAAGGTCCCAATGCTCACGCGATGCCCATTTGTAAGGTGTGGGTAGCTCAAGTTTGGGAATACAATTGTTTCTTGCACTTCTTCCGGTGTGGTGGGTGGGTTTTCTGGATCAAACGTAAAGTAACCAAAGGAGTTTTTGTATCCTGCACCTTCGTGAATAAAGGTAATGAAAACTTCCGCTTCCTCGTCTAAGTGAATCGTAGACCCCGCGTCACCAGTAATGAATGCTTCGTTTACTTTGGCTTCAGGAAGTGCATTACTAATACGCTGAAAGAAATCACTACTATATTGGTCTCGGGTGTATATGAGGTCGTCGGGTTTGCCCGTGTTTTGATTGTATCCGATTGGCCATGGCTGTCCTGACTGGAATTGCCATACGTATTGACCGTCAACTTGTTGCACAGCAAATGTTGGTGCTGCCGATGCGCATAAGGCTGCGCTAAGACACATCTTAGTTAGGTAGTTCATAGTGTAAGAACCTTGTATTCAGTTGATGATACTCTGAGAGAGCAGCAAACATGCCAAAATACAATGTCCTTAATTAACAGTTGGTTATGTTTTTTGTTCAGGGAATATAGAGGTTTTTTTCGCATTATTGCAAGTGATATTTTTCTCATTTTTAAAATTGAGAAAAATATCTTTTGGGCAAATTACATTTCTTTTGCTTTATTAATAAATAATACCAAGCATTATTTGGAGGTGTATTAATGAATAAACCGAGTACTACACTCGTTTTTAGTGTTGCCTTGAATGGATATCAGTGGCGCTATAGCCATTGTATAAAAAGTCAAAAGCAATACGCGAAAAAAATGAATTACCAATATGTCGTGGTGTCTCGTCCTATATTTACATCGCTAGGCGTTGAGTGTTGTTGGTTGAAGCTATTACTACTAAAAGCTGCACTGGAGGCAGGCTATAGCAAAGTCCTTTTTGTCGATGCTGATGCATTTATTCAACCAACATGTCCACCTGTGGAGCAGTTGATTACTGATGACAAGTATTTGTATATGGCACACGGCTATAGTGGAGAGATAAATTCCGGCGTTATGCTAATGCAGGAGTCACAATCATCCCTTGATTGGCTGAATGATGTTTTGTCTTCAATTTGTACACCTGTTGCTGAATCCGAGGGGATCGGCTGGGGAGAGAATGGTCATGTTGCCCATTTTGCCAAAACTTGGCAGGGTTTCCAGTTGATATCACCTAAGTGGAATAATACTTATGCAAAAGAGATGAGCGATTATATACGTCACTTTAATTTTGGGCCGTTAAAAAACAGTTGGTCTGATAAAATCGTTCATAAAGTCATATTTAAGGTGAGCAAAATTTTACTCAAATGTGATTTGAATGACTTGAGTCAACAGGAAAAAAAGTTGCAAGTAGTGCAGCATAAACTGCCCAAATTGTTCAACCAGGTTGTAAGGATTTACCCTGAATTTTCAAAATAAATGGAACAAAAAGAAATTATCTATACCTCACGATCAAATTAATTTTTATTTTAAAAAAAGGTTTTCGAATTAGTTTGCAAAATAGAAAAGCTATTTCTTATTTAACGGTGCTGAATATATTTTCTTTATACAAATCATTGCTTTAAATTTTTTAATGTGATTGGCATAGTCCTCGCAATCATCCCTACAAGATAAATATTCGGGGCTTGATTATGTTGGACAATAATGGAACACCTCAAAATACTGATACAACACAATATCATTCACTGAGAAGCTATGTGAGACGTTTTGCAGCAGCTTCTTTGATGGTTGCTGCACTGCCAGTTATGGCAATCAACATCGTCTGGAGCTGTATTCTTTTACGTGCCCCTTTAAAAAAAGGAAAGTGGTTAGACATCGGTGGTGACGTAGTTGAACTATATAGCTGGCGCTGTGGGCTGTTAAAAAATAGCGCGTCGCTTATCAACGTAGCTGCTGGACATGTAAACTTTGTTGGCACTCCTATTATTTGGGAGGACACCACCGTTCCCAATATACGTCGATTTAAGTCGCCTTGTGAACGCGCGGGCTTGTTCGACTGCTTGCAGCTTCATCGCTTAACTGGGCTTGTTGCTGGTGATACCGCTAGTTTGCTAAAGAAACAAGACGAGCAGAGTTTGGTAAAAGATTGCGTGATGGTTATGAAAATCATCGTTTGTCGCTTGTTGTACAAACATGGCGGTATAAAACACGCTAAAGCCGCGGTTTTCGGCATACCATTTGAAAACGCCAAAATGGCCGACGCAGTTAGTTGGGTTTGTGACCCACATACAGATAAAAATTACTGCCAAATCGGTTATTTCCTAAATGCTAATTCGATTAACCTCGCCGCAAACAATTCGGCGCTGCAAACCACACTATCTCAGAGTAACAAGAATTTTGTTGACGGTTCAGGCATGCGACTCGCTGCAAGACACGCAGGTATAGACCTCGCTGACAACATAAACGGGACTGATATGTTACCGGTATTGTGCGAAAAGGCCTGTGAAACTGGCAGCTCCTTCTTTTTGTTGGGAGCAAAAGAAGGTATCGCCGAAAAAGCGGGCAAAGCGTTACAAAGTCAATTTGAAGGGTTAGACATACGCGGCACACACCACGGTTATTTCCAAAGCGATGATGAGATCATTGAAAAAATTAACAATAGCGGTGCGACGATACTGTTGGTGGCGCTAGGCTCGCCACGTCAAGAAATGTGGTTAGAACAAAATAGACATCGCCTTGACTGCCGTTGTGCATTAGCTGTCGGGGGATTATTAGACTTTTTCTCTGGTGCAATTCCACGAGCGCCACTTTGGATGAGAGAGCTAGGACTAGAGTGGATTTGGCGTCTGATGCAAGAGCCTAAAGCCAAATTTAATCGCTATGTCATTGGCAACCCAGTTTTTCTTTTTCGAGTTTACGTTTTAAAACAATCTATCAGAGGGCTTTAATCATGGAAATTACAAATAAAATTTCAACATCAGCCACGGTAAGTTCAATCAGCGCTATGCGTAGCAACAATGCAAAAAAAGCGAATATTGATGGTGTACATCATGGTATTCCTGTGTGGTTTCAACGTGCAGTAGCAACGCTCGGCTTACTTGCTATTAGCCCTCTTTTGGCACTGCTTATGTTAGCTATCAAGTTAGAAAGCAAAGGACCATGCGTTTTCAAACAAGTGCGTGTGGGTAAATATGGTCGTCGCTTTACTATGTATAAGTTCCGCTCTATGTACTTGCAGGATGACCCTCGCTTCAAAGCGCCTGACCAAAAAGACAGTTCGAGAGAAGGGGTTTGTCAAAAGTATATCCACGATCCTCGTATTACCTGCATCGGCCGTTTTATTCGTAAATACTCAATCGATGAATTGCCACAATTACTTAATGTTGTGAAAGGGGATATGTTGCTTATCGGCCCAAGACCTGCATTGGAAATAGAAGTGGCACAATATAACCCAAGCCAGTTGTCACGCTTAAATAGTGAACAGGGCTTAACAGGACTTTGGCAAGTGACGGGCAGAGCAGACACCACCTTTGAACAGCAAGTTCAATTGGATGAGCAATACATCGAAGAGCAAAGTATCACCAGTGACATTAAAATATTGTTTAAGACTGTGCCTTGTGTATTGGGAGCCAAAGGCGCATATTAATTAAGTATGAACTTCAACGAGCCAGCACATATCGTGCTGGCTTTTTTATTTTAGAAAAATTCGCTATTTCGCATTTTCGAAATGCAAAAATCCCCTTTGTATTCTGCATTAAAACCTTATTTAAATATAAAAATCCATATATATCAGAATATTAAAAAATTATTTTTATTGGCACACTGCCTGCAATTAGTTACTCAGACATTAAGAATTGAGGACTAATCATGCAAAGCAAAAGCGACATATTTGTAGTGGGATATTACGGCATGCGCAATAGCGGCGATGATGCATTGATGCTAGCCAGTGTTGAGGGGGCCAAGCAAGCATTTGGCTCCAATCAAGTAGCCGTCAATGCAAGCCGCCAATATTCTCTTGTAAAACAGTTAGAGCTGCAAGGTCAGGGACCTATGCTGTTTAGAGGGCATCAACGCATCGCTAACTACAAGCAAGCATACGATGCGCAGAAAATAGTATTCGGTGGTGGTTCAGTGCTGCACTCGAGTAAAGATATTGCACAAAAGTGCCACATGATATCTCTGTGCGGTAAACAGTCTAGCTACGCAGTGGGTGTAGGCATAGAAGCATTTAAAACGACGAAAGACGAAAAGCAATGTATTAAGTTTTTGAACAAATGTCACTTTGTGGGGGTGAGGGACGCACAAAGTTACGAGATTGCTAAGTCAATCGCGCCAAATTCCAATGTTGCTTTGACCTTTGATCTGGCGCCCTCATTGCTGCACTACTTTGGCAACTCAATCAGAACAATCGATAGAAGAGGGGTCGCATTTAATTTCTGCCAACAAGCTACCAATGCATTCGGGGAGACTGATGCTTTGAATGAACGCGCTCGAGTGCGTAAGGCTGTGAAGCTTATTACTGCAGTTTGGGAAACGACTCGAGAGGATGTCTATCTGATGGAGCTTAATGATCATGGGGTATTGGGTGATAACCTCATTCATGACCAAATTATAAGTAAGCTACCCAGTTACGTGCCAATAAAGCGGATACGTTACACCATCAACCCGCTTCGTATGCTTCAAAGCATCGCAATGTTTAAAGCCGTGGTAGGTATGAGGCTTCATGCCGCTATTTACGCTTATATGATGAATACACCGTTTGTAAGCTTGCAATATCACAGCAAATGTAAGCAGTGGTCAAAGCAAATTGGCATGGCGCAAGATTATCAGTTTGACGCAAACGAGTATGAGACCGAAAACATTATTAGCACCATAAACCAGCTGGTGGCCGGGCACTGTATTGCCCCAACCCTACCTGTCGAGCAAGCCATCGCGTTATCAATGAAGAATTGGAGTAATGAATATGAACAGCATCAAGTTTTCAGTCGTAATCCCTCTTTACAATAAGAGTGAGTGTATCGAGCGCACAATTAATAGCGTTTTGCAGCAGTCTTATTCAGCCGATGAAATTGTGGTGATAGATGATGGCTCGACAGATGACAGTGTGGCAAAAGTTGAAGCGCTGAAGGTGCCTAATCTAAAGCTTATTCGCCAAGAGAACCAAGGGGTATCTGCTGCAAGAAACACTGGCGCGCAACATTGCAGTAATGACTTTATGGCATTTCTTGATGCAGATGATACTTGGACACCATTTTTCTTATCTCGCATTGCTGACTTGATTACCCGCTTTCCAAACATGGGGCTGTATGCAACACGCTATCAAAAGGTCTATGGCGATAATGAGTTTTTAGATGCCAAAATTGCTTTGACGCGCTGGGACGCTTGCGGCTACGAAATGGATAACTATTTTGCCGTCGCTGCCAGTGGAGATCTGCCATTTACGATGTCGAGCATCGTGGTCAGTAAGCCAGTATTTCACGACTTGGGTGGATTTCCATGTGGAGAGTGGATGGGGGAAGATCAGAGCTTTTATATTAACTTTGCCATGTATTCTCGTATTGCATACACGCCAGTAATTGAGAGTTTTTATTACCAAGGCACTCAAAATAGTGCTTGTGACAAGGCTCCACCACAAGAGCTATGTCCTTTTGCAGAGCGTCTTCTAGATGATGTGAAAGAAGGTAGGGTGGCTGAAAAGCTAAAACCTATGGTGTTAAAATACGTGGGGGCGCACATATGTGATTTAGCAAAGCGTCATATTCAACATCGCTCAATCGAGTATGCGGCGCAATTACTTACGCACCCTGCGTCACGTAAAAAGCCCCTACATTGGAGTTATTATAAGTTTGTAGCGTTGCCCATGGCATACTTAAACAAGTTCAAAAATGCTTAATCAAGTACAGTGAGTATAAGCTATTTGTTGTGCTCACTGTACCCATGTTGTTCCAAAGATTGGCCCTGCTCTGTGACAATGAGGTATGAGCTTTGGCTATACCAATCTCCCAGTACTGTACGAATTCGATGGTCGTATTGATGTACGCATGGTCTGTGTGTATGGCCATGGATCATATGTGTTACGTTAAACTTCTCAAACATGTCCTGAACAGCGTCTGGTGTAACATCTAAAATGCTGGGTGCCTTACCCATTTGAGTTAGCTTGCTCTTTTCTCGTGCGTTCTTAGCTACGCGGCGTCTGTACCAAAGAGGCATCGCTAACATCAGGCGTGGCCACCACCAGCCTCGGCTCTTTTTGCGAAACTTTTGGTACTCGAGATCTTGTGTACACATTTCGTCGCCATGTAGGATAACTGTTGGCGTACCGTATAAATCAATCACAGTTTGCTCAGGTAATAATGTCATGCCGCATAAATCAGCATACTTTTGGCCAATTAAAAAGTCTCTATTACCATGGATAAAAAATAGTTTGGTGCCGCTAGTACTGATTGATTTTAGTTTCTGCGCAATTTCTAGTGCCAGAGGGTCGCCTTCATCATCGCCAATCCACACTTCGAAAAAGTCGCCAAGTATATAGAGGGCGTCAACGTCTGAATCGATGCAACTATCGAGAAACAAATAAAATGCGTTGGTGATGTCCGGGCGGTGTTCTGTTAGGTGTAAATCTGAAATAAAATAGGTTTTGCGCATGGGGTCTCTTGTCAAAAATAAGAGCGCCGCAGCGCTCATACTTAATCTCGGGATTAATCTGTAATTACAGCACTCTCGATGATTACGTCTTCTAAAGGCACATCTTGGTGGAAACCTGAAGAACCCGTTGCAACACCTTTAATTTTGTTTACAACGTCCATGCCTTCAACAACTTCTGCAAATACACAGTAACCCCAACCTTGTGATGTTTCACTCGAGAAGTTAAGGAAGTCATTGTCATTTACATTGATGAAGAACTGCGCTGTTGCAGAGTGAGGATCCGGTGTACGAGCCATTGCCAATGTGCCAACTTTGTTAGCTAGGCCATTGTTTGCTTCATTTTGGATCGGTGCTTCAACTTCTTTTTGGCTCATGCCAGATTCAAAGCCACCGCCTTGGATCATAAAGCCATCAATTACACGGTGGAAAATAGTGCCTGTGTAGAAACCACTTTCAACATACTTTTTGAAGTTTGCGACAGTTGCTGGCGCTTCTTTTTCAAATAGTGCGATTTTGATTTCGCCGAAGTTTGTTTGTAAAACAACCATAATGGGTCCTTGAATTACAATAAAAAGATTAAAACGCTATTTTATATTACAACGGCAGAACTACAAAGTGTTGAAATTACTTTGACACTTTTAGTGTGTAAATTTTGTTACCTAGACTAGGGAAAATTAGTGTTTTTACAGTAGAGGCGAGCTTGAGCAAGTGTTATGATGCCCAAGTTTTAAATACAACTTTAGGAAAATAACTACATGTTGCAGATATACGACACACTGACACGTCAAAAATCACCATTTAAACCTCTCGTTGAAGGCAAAGTCGGCATGTATGTGTGTGGTATTACAATCTACGATTTCTGCCATGTAGGCCACGCCCGCACATATGTGTCTTTTGACGTGATCAACCGTTACTTCCGTCATTTAGGTTACGACGTAACTTACGTCCGTAATATTACAGATGTAGATGATAAGATCATCAAAAGAGCTGCCGAGAACAAAGAAGAAATCAATGACTTGACTGTTCGCATGACGAAGGCAATGCATGAAGATTTTGATGCGCTTAATATTCTGCCTGCGGATATCGAACCAACTGTAACGGGCCATATGGACGAAATCATTGAAATGATTGAGCGTCTAATTACCAAAGGTCACGCTTATGTTGGTGACAGCGGTGATGTACTATTCGATGTTTCTACATTTAAAGACTACGGCCAGCTATCTCAGCAAGATTTGGACATGCTGCAAGCTGGTGCGCGTGTGGAAGTTGCAGAGGGTAAAGACGATCCACTTGATTTTGTACTTTGGAAAAAAGCCAAAGCTGGTGAACCTTCTTGGACATCGCCGTGGGGCGAGGGCCGTCCTGGTTGGCACATTGAATGTAGCGCAATGAGCTCAAAGCATTTAGGCGACCTTTTTGATATTCATGGTGGTGGTTCAGATTTACAATTTCCACACCATGAAAACGAAATTGCGCAATCTTGCTGTGCAAATAATGGATGCTATGTAAATACTTGGATCCATACCGGTATGGTGCAGGTAAACAAAGAAAAAATGTCCAAGTCACTAGGTAATTTCTTTACGGTTCGTGAAGTGTTAAAAGCCTACGACCGTGAAACTGTGCGTTACTTCTTGATCAATGGCCACTACCGCAGCCAGTTAAATTATTCTCAAGAAAATTTAGATCAGGCACGTGCTTCTCTAGAGCGCATTTATACCGCTTTACGTGGTGTCGAGCTGGTAGACGTTGAGCTTGCTGGAAATCCGTACGTTGAGCGCTTCGAAAATGCAATGAATGACGACTTTAATACACCTGAAGCGTTACCCGTTATTTTTGAGCTGGCTAAAGAAGTAAACTTGTTAAAAGAGTCAGACCCTGAAGCTGCTGGTAAACATGCATACATTCTCGTTAAGCTAGCTGAAGTGCTGGGTATTGCGCAGCAATCACCAGAAAGCTTTTTGCAAGGTGAACAGGATGATGACGAAGTTGCTAAAATTGAAGCACTTATCGAGCAGCGTAAAACTGCGCGAGCGAATAAGGATTGGGCAGCCGCTGATGAAGCCCGTGATGCACTGACCGCAATGGGAGTGGTGCTTGAAGACAGTGCTGGTAAAACTACATGGCGTAAAGCTTAAGTTTTTATGGCCAAGCAAAAAGAAGCAAAAAGTTGCTTCTTTTTGCTACACTCACCCCATTGCTTTTCATCTCTCTTATTTAACCTCTATAAATAGAACACAACGTCAAAAAGCACCCAAATCAAAAAGTATTTAGATACTACTGATGATGATTGTTATCTCCCATCTATTGATTCAGATATGATATATTTCAATTTGTATTGATTGACCAGAATACAGGTTAAGCGTATCGACGAGTCGAGTAACTACCTATTTGAGAATAAAATTAACAATCAAAATATATGAAAATTAATCAAGTTACCGTAGGGTCTTAGTATCATTATTTGGTTTTTATCTGAACAATGATATTTTGAGAACGTAAATACTTAGTAAAAGGAATCATTATGAATAAATACGCTGCTGCGGTCTTGTTAGCTTTGAGCGCGGGTTCGTCTAACGCTAATACAAAAGCGACGTCGAATATAGAGTTTCTGAATTCTTATGCAGTGTTACCCGCTGGACACAACTTACCATTTTCAGAAGCTGTAAAGGTTAATGATAAGGTATATCTCTCAGGCCAAATTGGTATTCAGCCTGGCACCACTAAGTTGGTAGAAGGGGGGATTGGACCTGAAAGTAAACAAACGATGGAAAACATACGAGCGAGTTTAAATGCACATGGCTTGAGTATGAAGGATATATTCAAATGCACCATTATGTTAGCTGACATAAAAGAGTGGCCTGAATTTAATAAAGTCTATACCAAATTTTTTAGTCGTCCGTATCCTGCAAGAAGCGCATTTTCGACGAATGGACTAGCTTTAGGGGCGCGTGTAGAGGTTGAGTGCATTGCAACGGTATCTTCTTGATTAACCCTACAAGGCACATTTATGATTTAAGGATTTTCTATTGTTCAAAAATTTATGCTTAATATTATGGTTTTATTGATTTTTATTGCTGTGATATTTTTGTGTTTTTAACCGTTGTATTGGAATTATTGTAGTATGAAATTAGTTTTGGCTAGCATGTGTGCGGTATTTATATTAACTGGATGTAAGGTGAATGAAGGCGCGCCATACGATAGTGAGGCTGAGCCTCAAGATAGAACTGAGTACGTCGGCGTTGAAGGAGCCGTTCAGGCGCAGAAAGATAAAGTCTATCTGATGGACAAAGAACTAAGCGACAAATGTAAAAATGCTAAAGTAGACCATGCGGTTGCGCTTACCAATAACGACCAACAAGAACTTAAACGTCAAGAGCAAATCATTAAGTCGACCTGCAAGTAGCTAACTTATTCCCCAATCGGTGCAAGGCTAATTGGGGAATATAAGATTTAAACCTTGGTGTTTTTTTGAGTGATTAAGGCATGCAGTTTGCTTAACTTTAAAGGACAGTATTAAATGGCAAAAGCGTGCCCATTTTAAAGGAAAGTAAAATGCTATTACACAAAACCAATGCGACCTCTCACACCAGCCACCATAGTGAAACATCCAAATCATCCAACTCCGAAAGTGGCGAAAAATTTTCAAACGAATTAATAAAGCAGAGCGCAAAATCAGATTTGTCTAGGTCATTACAGAACAAGGATTTATCGAGCACTAGGTTGCACAACGACTTTTTGTCGAGAGCAAAACAAACCGTTATGTTTAATCGCTTGGGAGTGAATGAAGAGAAAATCAAAGAAATTGAAGCAAAAATGCAAGAGTTAATTGAAAAGTTAGAAAGTGGAAAAATAGATAAAGAAAACTTTGATGAACAAATGGAGATGCTTGAATCAATGATGGCGAAGGAACTAAAAGCTATGGAAGACACTAACAAAAAAGCAAAAAACTGGAGCACCTTGTATTAAAGTGCTCCACTCGCTAGCTAGCTATTGCTGTTTTCACATGCTTCTAGCGTATTTTCTATTAAGCTTGCAACCGTCATTGGACCGACGCCACCCGGTACAGGCGTAATAAAGCTGGCATTTTGCTCTGCTTTATCGTATTGCACATCACCGACAAGTTTACCTGACTCTAGTCGGTTTATACCCACATCGATAACAATTGCGCCTTCTTTAACCCAATCACCAGGAATAAACTCAGGCTTACCTACTGCAACTACCAACAAATCTGCTCGGCGAACATGCGCCTCTAAGTCCTGAGTAAACTTGTGACACACTGTCGTTGTACAGCCCGCGAGTAGTAACTCTAAAGACATTGGGCGACCAACGATATTTGATGCACCGACAACAACCGCATGCATACCTTTATAACGAACGCCGGTTGAGTCTAAAAGCGTAATAATGCCTTTAGGTGTACAAGGTCTTAACGCAGGCATTCTTTGTGCAAGTCGCCCTACATTATACGGATGGAATCCATCTACATCTTTACTTGGATGAATGCGCTCGAGAATTTTCTCAGCATCTAAGCCTTCTGGTAAAGGAAGTTGAACGAGGATACCGTCTACTTCTGGGTCGACATTAAGGTTGTCAACCAGTTCGAGTAACTGCTCTTCACTCGTATCATTGGGTAAATCGTATGACTTAGAAACAAAGCCTACTTCTTCACAAGCTTTACGTTTCGAGCCGACATAAACTTGACTGGCAGGATCTTGCCCGACAAGTACCACAGCCAATCCTGGGGCCCTTAGTCCTTCAGCTACTCGCTGCTCAACACGTTTTGCGACTGTACTGCGAACCTGTTTCGCAATTGCTTTGCCATCTATGATGTTTGCCGTCATGGGTGACCTTTATATATAAGGGTTAGTTACTTGAACGATTATAGAGTTAAAATGGGGTCACTCTATTTAAACATGGCAGTTTGCAATCACATACAATACCGAAAGGTTTTTATGGTGACTACAACTGTTCTGACTATATTTTCGCAAAATTGAAGTGATTAGCCAAGCTGGATCCCGCGATAAACCCAACCCAATGTACAGATAGCTAGAATAAGTTGAGTAAATTTTGATTGTTTGAGCTGATTTTTAACCCTTTTGTGGTAAAAATAGGCAGTTGAAAGATTTTTTAAAAAAAATGTTTGACCTCAACAACTCAAATCTCTAATATGCACCCCGTTGCCAACGAGGGGTGTTAAACAAAAACATTCTAAGTAAGTAACAAAATCGGCGATTAGCGCAGCTTGGTAGCGCACTTGGTTTGGGTCCAAGGGGTCGCAGGTTCAAATCCTGCATCGCCGACCACTTCTTCCTTGAAGATGTGGGTGGATAGCACACAAGTGTTGTTTGTGTTGCGCCCGTAGCTCAGCTGGATAGAGCAACGGCCTTCTAAGCCGTGGGTCGAAGGTTCGAATCCTTCCGGGTGCGCCATTTAAATTATGTCCACATGTAGTGGCGGCTGTAGCTCAGTTGGTAGAGCCCTGGATTGTGATTCCGGTTGTCGTGGGTTCGAGCCCCATCAGTCGCCCCATCTACACTCAAAAAATGTTTCGGCGATTAGCGCAGCTTGGTAGCGCACTTGGTTTGGGTCCAAGGGGTCGCAGGTTCAAATCCTGCATCGCCGACCACTTTCAAAAAAATATATATTATCGGCGATTAGCGCAGCTTGGTAGCGCACTTGGTTTGGGTCCAAGGGGTCGCAGGTTCAAATCCTGCATCGCCGACCATCTCTTCACTCCATTTAATCTCTATTTTCTCCTTAAATTCATTATTGTTATCTTATATCTTATTTATTTCAGCTGATTGCTCGACTCTACAGTTTTATAGGTTATAATGCCGCGTCTAATGTTTAACATAGTGCCCTGATGGGGCAGGCAGCAAGTCTGGCATGTAATTGGTCGGTATTAAGCGCTTTTCGCTTGAGTTCCAATTGCACTTCAGTGTCGACTTGTTTGTGAAGGAAGGCGCGTTGTCGCCAAAAATGAAAATTGAGGTATATCATGCAAGTTTCTGTTGAGACGACTCAAGGCCTTGAGCGCCGTCTGACTATCACCGTTCCTGCAGAGAACGTTGAGACTGAAGTAAAAAAACGCTTACAACAACTGTCTAAAACCCAGCGTATTGACGGTTTCCGTCCTGGTAAAGTTCCTGTTTCAGTAATTAATAAGCGCTACGGTGCAGCTGTTCGTCAAGAAGTTGCTGGCGACCTAATGCAACGTAACTACATCGAAGCAATCGTTTCTGAGAAGATCAACCCAGCTGGTGCTCCAAACTTTGCTCCTAAGACTTTAGAAGCAGGTAAAGATCTTGAGTTTGAAGCAACTTTTGAAGTTTACCCTGAAGTTGAAATCAAAGACTTAGATAAAGTTGCTGTTGAAAAGCCAGTTGTAGAAGTAACAGCTGACGATTTAGCAAACATGCTAGAAACGCTTCGTAAGCAACACGCTACTTGGACTGAAGTTGACGCGGCTGCTGGTGAGCAAGATCGTGTAACAGTAGACTTCTTAGGTACTGTTGAAGGTGAAGAGTTTGAAGGCGGCAAAGCTGAAGACTTCCCTCTAGAGCTTGGTCAAGGTCGTATGATCCCAGGTTTTGAAGACGGTATCGTTGGTAAAAAAGCCGGTGAAGAAGTTGTTGCTGACGTGACTTTCCCTGAAGAGTACCACGCAGAGAACCTAAAAGGTAAGCCAGCTCAATTCACAATCACTGTGAAGAAAGTTGAAGTTCAAGAGCTTCCTGAGCTTAATGACGAGTTTGCAACTAAATTCGGCGTAGCTGATGGCGGTGTGGACGCTCTTAAAGAAGAAGTTAAGAAGAATATGACACGTGAGCTTGACCAAGCTGTTAAAGCAAAGGTTAAAGAGCAAGCGATTAAAGGTCTACTTGACACAAACGAAGTTGAAGTGCCTAAAGCGCTTATCGATCAAGAAATCGACGCACTTCGTCAACAAGCTGCACAACGTTTTGGTGGCGACGCTAAAAACATGCCTGAGCTTCCAGCAGAGCTATTCCATGAGCAAGCTGTAACTCGCGTTAAGACTGGCCTTCTTCTTGGTGAAGTGATCAAAGCGAACGACATCAAAGTTGATGACGCAAAAGTTGAATCACTAATCGAAAATGTAGCATCAGCTTATGAAGATCCGTCTGAAGTAGTTAACTACTACAAAGAAAATGATCAACTAATGCAGCAAATGCGTAATGTAGCTATGGAAGAGCAAGCGGTTGAAGCTGTACTTTCAAGCGCTACGGTTACTGATGTTGAAAAGTCTTTTGACGACATCATGAACCCACAACAAGCTGCAGAGTAAGTTTCTTCCCTCGTCTTTGAGGAAAGCATTGACTTACTGTTAAGCTAACGCTTAAATGGCTCGTAATGCTCTGTTAATTGCAGTGCTGCGAGCCTTTTTCGTTATTATAACGAAGTAAAAGTAAGGCGAGTTCAATAATTAGCGCTTGAACTGCGCAGCAAACCTGCCTCGCATACAAAGGAACCAATAATATGAATGACGGTATGATAGATCCTCTAAACGCTTTAGTACCTATGGTTGTTGAGCAGACAGCTAAAGGTGAGCGCTCTTATGACATTTACTCTCGTTTGCTTAAAGAGAGAATTATATTTTTAACTGGTCAAGTTGAAGACCACATGGCTAATCTGATTGTGGCGCAGATGCTATTTCTTGAGTCAGAGAGCCCTGACAAAGATATTTATTTATACATCAATTCACCAGGTGGCTCAGTAACTGCTGGTATGTCTATCTATGACACAATGAATTTCATCAAGCCTGATGTGAGCACTGTGTGTGTCGGACAAGCTGCAAGTATGGGGGCATTTTTGTTATCTGGTGGTGCTAAGGGTAAACGTTACTGCTTACCAAATTCTCGCGTCATGATCCACCAGCCTTTAGGCGGATTCCAAGGTCAAGCTTCTGATTTTGAGATCCACGCAAAAGAAATTCTAACAATTAAAGAAAAATTGAATAGGTTGATGGCGGATCACACAGGTCAGCCGTATGACGTAATTGCCAATGATACTGACCGAGATAACTTCATGAATGCTCAAGAAGCAGTTGATTACGGTTTAGTGGATGCGGTTCATACAAGCCGATAAAAATTGACGTTTATTTTTTAGGTGACAATATACACCTTGAAATAATAAAACTTGGATCTATATCTTAGGAAGGTCCAAGTTTTTTAAAGTTTAACGCCAAAATGACGACATTTGTACGAGTAGTTTTCATTTTGAGCCAGCTTAGCTATGCCAACTGAAATTTTATTTGGTATAGTTAAAGCATGTATTGTGTTACCACTGTGATGGTAACTCACCAAATTTAAGAGGTAGTTGAATGTCAGACACTCCTACAGACGGCGACAAGAATAGCAAACTCTTGTACTGCTCATTTTGTGGTAAGAGTCAGCACGAAGTACGCAAGTTAATTGCTGGTCCATCAGTATACATTTGTGATGAATGCGTCGAACTGTGTAACGACATCATTAGGGAAGAAATCAAGGATATTGCGCCGCAGCATGATTCGTCTGATAAACTGCCGGTGCCTAAAGAAATCCGCAACCATCTAGATGATTATGTTATTGGTCAAGAGCATGCCAAAAAGGTGTTGTCAGTAGCGGTTTACAATCATTACAAACGTCTTAGAAATCAAGGTATCAAAACTGAGGTAGAGCTTGGTAAAAGTAATATCTTGCTGATTGGTCCTACTGGTAGTGGTAAAACACTACTTGCAGAGACTTTGGCTAGACTACTAGACGTACCGTTTACAATGGCTGATGCAACCACATTGACCGAAGCCGGTTATGTTGGTGAAGACGTAGAAAATATTATTCAGAAGCTATTGCAAAAGTGTGATTACGATGTAGAAAAAGCACAGCGCGGTATCGTATACATTGATGAGATTGACAAAATCTCTCGTAAATCTGATAACCCATCGATCACCAGAGATGTTTCAGGTGAGGGCGTACAACAGGCGCTACTTAAACTGATTGAAGGCACTGTTGCATCAGTACCACCGCAAGGTGGTCGTAAGCACCCACAACAAGAGTTTTTGCAAGTAGATACTTCAAAGATTCTATTTATTTGTGGCGGTGCGTTTGCAGGGTTAGATAAAGTTATTGAACAACGCAGTCATACTAACACCGGTATTGGTTTTGGTGCTGAAGTGAAAAGTTCTGACAGCGAAAGGTCTTTGAGTGAAACATTTAAAGATGTTGAGCCTGAGGATCTTGTAAAGTATGGCTTAATTCCTGAATTTATCGGCCGTCTACCTGTTGTTGCTACACTGACTGAGCTGGACGAAGATGCACTTATCCAAATTCTGAATGAGCCTAAAAATGCACTTACTAAGCAGTACGGTGCGCTCTTTAAGATGGAAGGTGTTGAGCTTGAGTTCCGTGAGGATGCTTTGAAAGCAATTGCACATAAAGCAATGGAGCGTAAGACTGGCGCTCGCGGATTGCGTTCGATTGTTGAAGCGGTACTTCTGGAAACCATGTATGAGCTGCCTTCAATTGAAGATGTCAGCAAAGTGGTTATTGATGACACTGTAATTAAGGGAGAGTCAGATCCTATCTTAATTTATGAAAACAGTGGCCAAGATAAAGCTGCATCTGAGTAGTCAGTCAGAATAATTAGAAAAGGAGCCTAGAGCTCCTTTTTTTGTCGAAGAGTTGAACTTTATAGAGGGCATCCCCATATACCTCTGTAATCTTAAAAATAAATGAAGTGCGAAGAGAATATAATGACGCTTGAGAGAACGGATCGAGTTGAAATTCCAGTGTTGGCACTGCGTGATGTGGTTGTTTACCCTCATATGGTGATCCCGCTGTTCGTTGGCCGAGAGAAATCTATTAGATGTCTTGAAGCTGCAATGGAAAATGACAAGCAAATATTTTTAGTGGCTCAAAAAGAAGCCTCAATCGATGATCCTAGTACTGACGATATCTATGACGTTGGTACAGTTGCAACGGTATTACAGTTGCTAAAACTACCAGATGGCACGGTAAAAGTGTTGGTTGAGGGTACACAACGAGCGAAAATCGATGAGTTTTTGGTTACGGAAGATTACTTCTTGGCACAAGCGCAGTTTATTGCTTCAGAAAATATTCCTGAACAAGAGCAAGATATTTTCATCCGCAGTGCCGTGAGTCAGTTTGAAGGGTATGTAAAACTCAATAAAAAAATCCCACCTGAAGTACTGACCTCCGTATCTGGCATTGATGAAACGGCACGCTTGGCTGATACCATGGCTGCACATATGCCAATCAAGGTACCTGAAAAACAAAAAGTACTTGAGTTGTACAACGTGACCGAACGTTTAGAGTACTTGATGGCGCTGATGGAAGGCGAGATTGATCTATTGCAAGTCGAGAAAAAAATCCGTTCTCGCGTTAAAAAGCAAATGGAGAAGTCACAAAGAGAGTATTATCTTAATGAGCAAATGAAAGCGATTCAAAAAGAGTTGGGTGAACTAGATGATGTACCTGATGAATTTGAAACGCTTAAGAAGCGCATTAGCGAAGCTCAAATGCCTCAAGAAGCGGAAGAAAAAGCGACATCAGAGTTAAACAAACTTAAAATGATGTCACCTATGTCTGCCGAAGCCACTGTTGTCCGTTCTTATATTGATACGTTGATCAATGTTCCTTGGAAAAAGCGCTCTAAGGTGAAAAAAGATTTAGCCAATGCGCAAAAAATCCTAGACGCAGATCACTACGGCTTAGATAAAGTGAAAGAGCGTATTATTGAGTATCTAGCGGTTCAGCAACGCACGAATAAACTTAAAGGACCAATTCTTTGCCTTGTTGGGCCTCCAGGTGTAGGTAAAACCAGTCTTGGTCAGTCGATAGCTCGCTCTACTGGACGTAAATACGTTCGTATGGCACTAGGCGGTGTTAGAGACGAGGCGGAGATCCGTGGTCATCGCCGTACTTACATTGGCTCAATGCCTGGAAAGCTAATTCAAAGCATGAGTAAGGTTGGCGTCAAGAACCCATTATTCTTGCTAGATGAAATTGATAAAATGTCATCTGACATGCGTGGTGACCCAGCTTCAGCATTACTAGAGGTTCTTGATCCTGAGCAAAACAGCAGTTTTGCAGATCACTATCTTGAGGTTGAATACGATCTGTCTGATGTCATGTTTGTTGCAACGTCGAATAGCTTTAATATTCCGGGTCCATTGCTAGATCGTATGGAAGTGATTCGTCTTGCAGGCTACACAGAAGACGAAAAACTGAATATCTCAAAGCAACACTTGATTCCTAAGCAAATCAAACGCAATGGCCTTAAAGCTGGCGAAATTGAAATTGAAGATAGTGCCATCATCAACACAATTCGTTATTACACACGTGAAGCAGGTGTGCGTAACTTAGAACGTGAAATGTCGAAGTTATGTCGTAAAGCCGTCAAAGCTATCCTACTTGATAAAGACCAAAAGAAGGTAGTTATCAACGGAGAGAATTTAGAAAGCTTCTTAGGTGTACAGCGTTTTGATTATGGTAAAGCCGAAGATGGTGACCGAGTAGGTCAAGTAACAGGCCTTGCGTGGACAGAAGTTGGTGGTGATTTACTTACCATTGAAAGTGCAGCAGTACCTGGCAAGGGCAAGCTTTCATACACAGGTTCGTTGGGCGATGTCATGCAAGAGTCTATTCAAGCTGCGATGACCGTGGTAAGAAATCGTGCTGACAAACTTCGCATTAACGACGACTTTTATGAAAAGCGCGATATTCACGTGCATGTACCAGAGGGCGCAACGCCAAAAGATGGTCCGAGTGCGGGTATTGCAATGGTAACCGGTCTGGTTTCTAGCTTAACAGGTAACCCTGTGCGCAGTGATGTTGCTATGACAGGTGAAATCACACTGCGTGGTGAAGTGTTGCCGATTGGTGGTTTGAAAGAGAAACTATTAGCAGCACATCGTGGTGGTATTAAGACTGTTGTCATCCCGAAGAAGAATGAAAGAGATTTAAAAGAGATCCCTGACAATGTTCTTGAGGGGCTGGAAATTCACCCAGTAACATGGATTGAAGACGTTTTATCGATTGCGCTTGCTCAACCTGTGGACAGTTTTTCCGTCGAAACTCAAAAAACTGCTGCGAAAGCTTAAAAAAGTCGATAAAAAGGGTTTTCAAATCCCAGTGGTGTGCTAAGTTAAGCACTGGATTTAAGCCTAGTTCTCGGAAAGCCCCGTAGTATCTAGGCTGTAAAACATTTAAGCAATAGAGAGTCGAAAGATTTCTCGTAGTTAACAACAAAAGTGATGTTAGTTTTAAAACGCCATCGCTCTTGATAATAACAATGTAAGAGGATGATATTGTGAATAAATCTCAATTAATCGATCAAATCGCAGCTGATGCTGATATTTCTAAGGCCGCTGCTGGTCGTGCTCTGGATTCATTCATTGAGTCAGTAACCACTGCGCTTAAAGACGGCGATTCAGTAGCGCTAGTAGGCTTTGGTACTTTTTCTGTTCGTGAACGCGCTGCACGCACAGGCCGTAACCCTCAAACGGGTGCTGCAATTGACATTGCTGCTGCTAACATCCCTGCTTTTAAAGCTGGTAAAGCTCTAAAAGACGCGGTTAACTAAGAATAGCTTATACAAATACAGTTACTCCGTTACTAAACAGATGTAATTGGACGCGATAAGCTTCAAGATAAAAAGCGTATCTGGTAAGATACGCTTTTTTTACATGAGCTAACTGATGCAAAGTACCTTGGTGCTTTGACTTAGATAAGAGATAGAACAAATGCTTGAAAAGATTAGAGAGGGCTCGCAAGGCCTTGCTGCCAAGATCGTTCTTGGTGCAGTTATCTTGTCTTTTGCGCTGGCAGGGATCGGTGGTTACCTAGGTCAAACCACAGAGCAGCCAGTTGCAGAAGTCAATGGTGTTAAAATTAGCCAAATGGAGTTTTCTAGAGCGTTTGAAAACGAACGCGGTAGATTAGAACAGCAATTTGGTGAGTACTTTGAGCAAATTGCCTCAGACCCAACATACATGGCACAAATCCGCCAAGGTGTGGTTGATAGACTTGTACAACAAGAACTTCAAAATCAATTAGCACTAGAGCTTGGTTTACGTGTAAGTGATGCACAAATCAAACAAGCCATTTTTGAAATGCCATATTTTCAAATTGGTGGTGAATTCAATAACGACCGTTATTTACAGCTTATCCGCCAAATGAACTTTCAACCTGACGAGTTTCGTGAGTACCTTCGTGAAGAAATGACGCGTAACCAACTTGTTTCTGCATTGGCAGGATCAGATTTCGTGCTAGATAACGAAGTAAAGCAAACATTGGCGCTACAACAACAAACTCGTGACGTTGATTACCTTGTTCTGAGCAAGGATTCGTTAAAAGACCAAGTGTCAATTACGGATGAAGAAATTAAAGATTACTATGATCTAAACCAAGATCAGTTCCAGTCTCCAGAGCAAGTAGCTCTTAACTATATTGAGCTTAAAGCTTCTGATATTGAACTTGAAGAAGCTATCTCAGAAGACGAAGTAAAAGCTTACTATGAAGAGAATAAAGCACAATATTTAGAAGAAGAAAGACGTCGTGTATCACATATTTTAGTTGAAAGCGCTGATGATGCTGAAGCTGCTAAAGTGAAAGCTCAAGAGCTTTACACACAGCTACAAGGTGGTGCGGACTTCGCTGAATTAGCAGAAGCACAGTCAGATGACATCGCAAGTGGTGAGCTAGGCGGAGATCTAGATTGGATTGAACGCGATATGATGGACCCTGAATTTGAAACAGCAGCATTCGCGCTGGAAAATATCGGTGATTTCTCACCGGTTGTTGAATCTGAATTCGGTTTTCATATTATTAAGCTGACTGATTTACAAGCTCAAGAGAGTAAGTCTTATGAAGAGCTTGCAGGTGAGCTACGCACTGAATTAGAGCAAAATGCTAAAATTGATGTTTTCTATGGTAAACAAGAAGAGATCCGTGAACTTGCATTTGAAATTGCTGATTCATTAGAGGATGCGGCAGTGGCGGCGAACCTTGAAGTGAAAAGTACAGCGCTTGTTGCACGCAACATGCTTCCAGCGCCGCTTAACCAGCCTGCTGTAACAAATATTGTTTTCACGCCAGAACTTCTAGAAGACGGTGTTAACTCCGAGGTAATTGAAGTTGCACCTGAGCATATGATTGTAGTGCGTGTGGCTGAACACAAAGCGGCAACAGTAAAACCTCTTGAAGATGTAACTGCACAAATTAAGTCTCGTTTAGAGAATGACAGAGCTGCTGAACTGACTAAAGACAAAGCGACAGAACTATTTGCCAAGCTTGAGCAGGGTACAGCGCTTGCGGATATTGCAGCTGAACAGTCATTAGAAGTTCAATCGCAAGAAGCTTTGGCGCGTCAAAGTTATGCTGTGCAGCCTGCACTTGTGAGCCAAGCTTTCAAATTGCCTCATCCTACAGCTGATAACGCTTCTAAAGCGATGGTTGAGCTAAACAATGGTGATGCAGCGTTACTGGTTGTGAAAGCGGTTAAACGAGCTGAGATTGAGGACGAAATTCAGCCTCAACAAAAGCAGAGCATTACCAGAACGCAGGTCAATAAAAATTACTTAGCACTTTTGAGTGCGCTTGAAAGTACAGCTGAAGTGAACAAACCAAGTTCCTTCAACATTACTGAAGAAAATTAAAAATAGGCGCTTAGGCGCCTTTTTTTATACTAGAGATTTACCTAAAATTTAAACGCTTATACTGAAAGCAGTTTCTGGGTTACTTTAGATTTTGGGTTCCCAAAAATAGCTGCACTGGCTCCGTATTCAACAACCTCGCCTTTATCTAACACCAATAGTTTGTCACTCATATGTTTTACGAGACTGAGATGGTGGGTTATTAAGATATAACTTAGGGCTGTTTCTTTTTGCAGTTTTAAGAGTAAATTAACGATTTGAGCACGCACTGATGGATCCAAAGATGAGAGCGCTTCGTCTAGCACTACAACTTTCGGGTCGAGTATCAGTGCTCTTGCAAGTGCCACACGTTGCAATTGGCCGCCACTAAACATATGTGGGTAATAATCGTAATGTTCTGACAGCAGGCCTACTCGAGATAGGGTTAATTCGATTTTACTCTCTCTTTGTTGCTCAGTGAGTTTGGTATTAAATCGCAAGCAGTCATCAAGCATTTCGCCAATCGTTAAACCCGGATTTAGAGAGCGTGTGGGATCTTGGAAGATAAGCCTGATATGACGACACTCTCGATTTTTTATGCCATCGTCCACAATCATATTGCCATTCAACAAAATTTGTCCTGAATCGACTTCTTCCGCACCTGCTAGCACTTTTGCTAATGTACTTTTTCCAGAGCCGGTTTCACCAATTACGGCCAGAGTCTGACCTGGAGTAACTGCAAATGAAACACTTTTTAAAACCTGAGTTTTCTGACGTTTGAACAGCCCAGCTCGCGTTTTAAATGATTTGTTCAGTGCTTGCACTTTTAGCACGGGTTGCATTTCTTTTTCTCTCTATTTAGTGGAAAGTGGCATGCATATGAATGACCGTGGGATTTAACAAGCGTCGGCGTTGCAACACACTCTTTTTGAGCCTGTGGACAGCGAGGCCCCAAGCGACAACCGATAGGCAAATGTTGTAAGGGAGGTATTGTCCCTTTAAGTGCGTAAAAAGGCGCTTTATGGCCGATACCGTGCGCATAGTCTGGCAATGACTTAACCAGTGCCTGCGTATAAGGGTGGTAAGGTCCTGTAAATACTTTTTTAGTGGGACCTGCTTCTACCATTTGACCGCAGTAAAGTACGTGCATAGCATGGGACCACTGGGTGATTTCTTCAAGTTCATGGGAAATCATCAAAATAGACATGTTTTTAAGCTGGTTTAGGCTTTTCAAAAGTCTAAATACTTGAGCGCGAGTGGTACTTTCAAGGGCTGTTGTTGGTTCATCAGCAATCAACAGCTTAGGGCTTCTGGCAATAGCCATGGCAATCATGACTTTTTGGCAGACTCCTTCAGACAATTCATGTGGATAGCTGCTCGAGACTTTTTCATCTTCCCTTATACCAACCTTGTGAAGCAGTGCCTTTACTTTGTTTTGTCGCTCTTTTTTCCTGCCAAAAAAGCCTCCCTTGAAACAGTCATCCGGTAAAGATTCTGCAACTTGTTCAAAAATTTTGGCTGTAGGGTCCAGACTTCGCCTTGGCTCTTGATAAATCATGGCCATATCTCGGCCAACAATTTTACGACGCTTTTCGGGACTTAGGCGCATCAAATCTACACCTTGCCAGTGCATTCTGTCAGCTGTCACCCGCCAACGTGCGTTTAATACACCAACAATTGCTTTTGCAATAAGACTTTTTCCAGAACCTGACTCTCCAACTAAAGCGTGTACTTCACCTTCTTTAAGGCTCAGGTTAACTTTATCGACCGCGCGTATTATACCGTCTTCAGTAGGTAGCTCTATGGTGAGGTTTTTGATGTCTAGTAATTGCATTAGGTTGCCTTTCTTGCTTGCAGCGCATTTCTGAGCCCATCACCCACTAGATTAGTGGCTAAAACCGACAAAAACAACAGTGCACCAGGTAGTCCTACAGTCCAAGGTGCGATATAAATTAATCCGAGGTTTTCTGCAAGCATAGCGCCCCATTCTGTTGTTGGTGGTTGCGCACCAAGCTTGAGAAAACCGAGTGCGGCAATATCGAGTATTGCTGTAGAGAGCGCTAACGTGAAGATAACTACAATATGTTCATAAATATTAGGAAAAATCCCTCTAAACAAGATATGGGCTCTATTTGCGCCATCTAATCGGTATGCGCCCACATAGTCTTTATTCAATTCTTCAACTACAAGGTTGCGAACTGAATGAATATGCTGTGGTAGTAGGGCTAAAATAATTGCCCAAACTGTGTTAAGCAGACCAGGCCCTAAGATGGCAATAATAATAATCGCTAATAGCAAGGAAGGGATTGCCAACGTTATATCTAGTAGATGATTTAGGATACTAGATTTAAACCCGCGGTTTATACCTGCAAGGGTGCCGAGTACCACACCAATAACAGTCGTCATCAACGCCGCAATAATGGATAAACCAAATGTGTATGTAGCGCCATTCATTAGGCGAGAGAGTACATCTCGTCCGAGATCATCTGTGCCCAGTATAAAGTGTACATCCCCTTCGTCATGCCAAGATGGCGGTAGAAGCAACGCATCGCTATGCTGTTGGTCAATACCATAGGGAGCTAATAGAGGCGCTGTCATAGCGAGCAGAGTCAAGCCTATGAACATCCAAAGCCCCACAAGAGCGAGGTGATTTGCTTTAAAGTTGCGCCAAAGTCGAGATAATGGTGAACGGTTTGACTCTTCACTGTATAAGCTAAACTTTGCCATGAGACTGGTTCCTTGATACAGGGTCGAGTAGAGAGTGTGTCAAATCAGCTAACATATTCGCGAAAATAACAAACATTGACACGGCCAACAGTCCACCTTGAATTGCTGGATAATCACGTTGATAAATACTGTCGATCAACCATCGGCCAATACCAGGCCAAGAAAAAATGACTTCAGTTACCATTGCTAGTGTAATGAGGGTGCTAAATTGTAATCCAATTTGTTTGATTACTGGGAGTAAGGCATTGCGTAGAGCATGGTCTAAGATGATTTGTCGGCGGTTGAGGCCTTTTGCTCTGGCTGTTTTTATATAGTTTTGCTCTAGAACATTAAGCATCGAATCGCGTGTAAATCGCGTTAGTACTGTTGTTGGATACATAGCTAAGACGATTGTCGGCAATGCTAGGTGGTGCAGTGCATCAAGAAATGCTTGCCCGCCATAAGGAAAATTGAGTAGCCAAATATCCACGAGAATAAAATTGGTCACAGCTGGTATTTCATAGAGCAAGCCGATTCGCCCCGACATTGGAAACCAACCAAAGCCTAAACAAAATACCATGATGAGCAATAGTGCCAGCCAAAAAACTGGAATAGAAAAGCCAAGTAAGGTGAGGGAACTGATTATCCTATCTGGCCATTTTTTGTGGTAGGCACTGGTTATTATCCCCGCTGGAATACCCAACAAAACAGCCATTACTAATGCGTAAAAACACAATTCTAGTGTGGCAGGTAAAAGTAAGGCGACATGTGAGAATACGGTTTGCCCAGAAGACAGAGAAACTCCCCAGTCCCCTTCTACCAAACGGCCGAGAAACGCACCATATTGAACTAAGATATTCTCATTGATACGGTATTTCTCTTCAAGCATCTGGGATTGGCTAAAGCTGGTATTGATTTGCCCACTGAAGTTGGTTAACAAATCGCCGGGAAAGAGGTAGTTCAAACCAAATGTAAATGCAGATAGGGCGAAAAGCATAAACAAAAGTAGGCTGAAGCGACGTAAAAGATAATCAAGCATTACTTTTCGCCCTTCCTTACGTTAGCCAGCGAAACACCGCCAAATGGTCTAAGCTGTGCACCTTGAATATCTGAACCACGGGCTTGAAAGCGAACTCCATGAGCAATAGGAACAAGTGGCATTTCTTCTATAAGCATTGCTTGCGCTTGTAGATAATATTTTTTGCGCATTGACAGTTCATTTGTATCTAGTGCCTGTGTCAGTAACAAATCAAATTCCGGGTTGCACCAGTTTGCTGGGTTTTTTCCTGTAAAAGTTGCAGTACAGCTTAAAAGCGGACTAAAAAAGTTATCAGGATCTGGGGTGTCAGCCGCCCAGCCAAGCAAAACACTATCGTGTTCATGTCGACCAATACGCTCTATAAAAGTGTTCCACTCAAATTCAACAATACGGGTACGAATACCTATTTGGCGTAAGTCACTTTGAATTAGTTCGGCCATTTTCCTTGCATTGGGGTTGTAAATTCTAGATACGGGCATTGCCCACAAGGTCATCTCAAAGCCATTTGGAAACCCAGCCTCAGATAAGTACGCTTTTGCTTTTGCTGGGTCATAGACCGGCATGTTTTGCGCGGCAAACGCCCAAGAAGAAGGTGGCAAAATTGACTTAGCTGGGATCCCATTACCATAAAATACAGCCTGCATGATCTTATTGAAATCAATACTATGGGCCAGCGCCTTTCTCACTAACACATTATTAAAAGGTGGCTTTTCTGTGTTAAAGGCCCAGTAACCAACATTGAGATTAACTGCTTTATCTACCACAATATCTTTTCGAGCAGAGAGTGCTTCAAGCTGAGTAGCGCTAGGGTGGGATGTAATATCACACTCTTTGGTGAGCATTTTTGCGATGCGGGTCGTGTTATTTGTCGTAATATCGTAGACCAGTTGATCTACTGCGTAATCATGTTTCCAATAGCGTTCATGCTTATGAAAACGCACTAAATTATCACGCAAAAAATGTTTGTACTTATAAGGCCCAGTGCCAATTGGCATGTTGTCAAATAGGTGCTTTTCATTTTTTGAAGCACGTTGTATAGCGTACTCTTCAGATAAAATTACCGCAAAGTCAGTAGCAATATTCGACAGTAAGCTACTTTCTGCACTAAATAGTTCAAACCGCACAGTGTAATCGTCAACTTTAACAATCTTTCTGATCAGTTGGTCCATACCGACACTTTGAAAATACGGGTAACTCGCATCTTGAACAAAGTGATAAGGGTTATAAACATCGAACAGGCGACTAAACGAAAAAATGACATCGTCTGCGTTCATTGTTCTGGTTGGGCTAAAATAATCTGTAGAGTGGAATTCAACGCCTTTACGAAGCTTAAAAGTGATTTTTTTGCCATCATCACTGATATGCCATTCAGTTGCTAGCTCAGGTTTAAACTCTGCGGTGACCGGATCTATGCTGATAAGCGAGTTGTATAACTGGTTGGCGATAATATCTATCGTTGAACCCGTAGTTGTTACCTGTGGGTTAAACGACACTGGGTTTGCCTCAGCACAATAGACTATCCCTTGCGTTTTGCTGGCACTTTCAACTTGCTCTATGTCACTGCAAGCTGTCGCAAATAACGCAAAAGTAGAAATCCATAAATGATTAATGTATTGCTGGTGTTTAGTTATTAAATCAGTCATCGCAGTGACCACAGTTAAACCTCTTGTTGTGAGTCTAACAAATTGTATTTTTTCAAATAGCCTCTTAGCTGATGATACGTTAATCCTAAGTTTTGTGCAGTTTTCTTTTGATTAAATTGGCTGAATTCCAGTGCTTTTTTAAGCAATTCTATTTCATAGTCACTGGATAATGATTTTAAATCACATGGGAAGTCGAATTGCATACTAGCGGAGATATTACCTTCACCTAAATCTGTTGATTCTTGAAGAGGGGTCACAGAAGGTTCGTGCTGAACTGGCTCTGCACTCTTCACAGCCTTAATCCTTTGTTGCGGACGATAAGGGCTATCAAAGGGGTCAAAATTTATTTGGTGCACTGGTAGGTTTTCATTGCCATGGCGATAAAGACTGCGCTCTATGACATTTTTGAGTTCTCGAATGTTTCCTGGCCATTCGTAATCCAAAAGCGTTTCAGTGGCTTTTCTAGTAAAGCCACTGAATAATGACCATCCGAGATCCCGAGCCATGTTAATGGCAAAATGCTCTGCCAATAACAGGATATCTTCTTTACGTGCTCTAAGCGGCGGTAGCGTTATTACATCAAACGCGAGTCTATCTAATAAGTCATGCCTAAACTCACCGTTTTCGGCCAAGCTCGGCAAGTCTTCATTGGTCGCGCAAACGAGTCTGGTGTCTACTTTTACAGTTTGTTTACCGCCTACTCGTTCAAATTCACCGTATTCAATCACTCTGAGCAATTTTTCTTGCACCATTGCAGAGGTATTGGCTAGTTCGTCTAAAAACAAAGTGCCACTATTTGCGCGTTCAAAGCGGCCTTCATGGCGCTTACTTGCGCCAGTGAATGCGCCTGATTCATGTCCGAATAACTCACTCTCTAGCAGATTCTCATTGAGGGCTGCACAGTTGAGTTTGACATAGTTTTGATCCCATCTATCAGACAGAAAATGAAGTCGAGCGGCAATCAATTCCTTACCTGTTCCGCGCTCACCTATGATGAGTACTGGTTTTTCCAGTGGTGCAAGTTGTGAGACTTGATCAAGTACGGCTAAAAAGCTGTCTGATTGGCCTAATAGATTATCTTGTTGGCGGAACTGACTCATATTTGCCTAACTCTTAGTGTTTTTGACTAAGTTATAGTTTATTTGAAAAAAATAGTGATAGGAAGCTTTTTGTTATATTTATAAGTTATTGAAATTTAATGTTTAATTCTTTTTGTAAAGTTGGCAAGCTATTTGATACATAGTACCCAGTAACACAAATCATAACCAACGAGGTAAAAGATTATGGGAATTTTTTCACGTTTTGCTGACATCGTTAATTCTAATATTAATGCCATCTTAGATAAAGCTGAAGATCCTGAAAAAATGGTTCGTCTTATCATTCAGGAAATGGAAGACACGTTAGTAGAAGTACGTTCTACTTCAGCGAAAACGCTAGCAGAGAAAAAAGAGCTAGAGAGAAGAGTTGAACAGTTAAATTCGCAAGCTGATGATTGGCAAGAAAAAGCAGAGCTTGCATTGACTAAAGACCGTGAAGATTTAGCACGTGCTGCGCTACTGGAAAAGCAAAAAGCGTCTGATGCTGCGCAAAGCGTTGCTGACGAATTAAGCCATGTAGAGTCACACATTGAAAAATTGCAACAAGAAGTTACGACACTACAAGAAAAATTAGCTGATGCGAAAGCTCGCCAACAAGCAATTGTATTGAGACAGCGTTCAGCGGAGTCTCGATTAGATGTCAAAAAGGCACTAGATAGCTCAAAAGTTGAAGATGCATTAAACCGTTTTGAACGTTACGAGAACAAAATTGATGGTCTAGAGTCTCAAGTAGAAGCGTATGATCTTGGTAAAAAATCATTAGCTGATGAAATTGCAGATCTACAAAAAAATGAAAAAGTAGATGATGAATTAGAAGCATTAAAGAAAAAACTGGCAAATAAGTGAACCTAGATGCACCTACTGTTAAAGTAGGTGCTTAGAATAATAACTACGCTGCCAAGACCGAAATAAACAGGAGAAGATTATGTTTGACGCAGAAATACTAGTTGCCCCAGTTGTTTTATTTTTAATTGTGGTAGCACCGCTGTGGCTCATTCTTCATTACAAAAGCAAAAAACAATTGAGCCAGGGTTTAAGTGAGCATGAGCACCGCCAGTTGCTTGAGCTTGCTCACAAGGCTGAAAAAATGGCTGAGCGTGTCGAAACATTAGAGGCACTACTAGATCAAGAGTCACCAGAATGGAGACGTAAGGTATGAGTCAGAAGCGAAGAGAGCTATATCGAGACCCCAAACGAGGTAAGTTAGCTGGAGTTTGTGCAGGGCTAAGCGATTACTTCAATATGGAGCTGTGGTTAGTACGAATCTTATTTGTGACTGCGGTCTTGTTATCAGGTGGACCATTATTTGTGGTCATTTACATTGCATGCTGGTTTATTTTGGATAAAAAGGAAGCTGAGCTTGAACACGTTGCCCACGATCATGACACCGACCCGGTTTCAGTGAAGTTTAAAGTTTGGCAAAAGGGTGAGCCACCAAGGCAAGCACTGTTTGACCTTAAAGATAGACTGGGCCGACTAGATAGCAGGATTCAGAACATGGAACGCCATGTGACGTCGACTGAATTTACTGTAAAAAGGGAAATTAATAAGCTTTAACGGCAAGTGGCGACTATTCGCCACGCCGACTGTGTTAGGAAACGACTTTTAAATGAGCGTAAAATTAGCAACCAGAAAAACGTTGGAAAAAATTCAGCAAAAGGCGAAAAAAACATTACAACGCTCGCTAGACCAACATATAAAGCTTGCCGTAACGGGCTTTAGCGGCAGCGGTAAAACAGCATTTATCACCGCGCTGGTAAAACATCTTACCACGCAAGCAAATAGCCAAAACCTACCTTTTTTTGAAGTTGTACGTGAACAACGTTTAATTGCATGCAAACTAGTGCCACAAAAAGCATTAGATATTCCGACTTTTGATTATGTGAGTGCAGCGAGGTGTTTGCTGGCAGAGGAACCCATATGGCCGCCTTCAACTGAGCGGATCAATACATTGACGTTGGCACTTAAATTCCAAAGTAATAGTGGTGTTCGCCAACATTTTTCCGCTGATCACACCGTTTACTTGGAATTGATTGATTATCCTGGTGAGTGGCTTATGGATTTACCAATGCTCAATATGAACTATGAGCAGTGGAGCCGCTCTCAATTAGCCGTTTTGTCAGAGCCAGCATATAGTCAATATAGTCAGCCGTTATTATCGCAGTTAAACGAGTTTGACGTCATTGCGCCCGTTGACACAAATACCTTAAATACGCTGTCAGAGCAGTACTGTGAGTTATTGCAAACCCTAAAGCGTGAAACCAAGGTGGCTAAGTTACAGCCGGGTCGGATGTTGATCCCAGGTGATTTGGCTGGTGCACCAATCATTCAATTCTTCCCAATACCTGATCATGATTTAATTGACAAAGATGGAACGCAATACCAGCAGCTTGAGCAGCGATTCGAAGCCTATAAAAAACAAGTAATTGAGCCTTTTTATAAGGAGTACTTTTGTGAATTTGATAGGCAGCTAGTTCTTGTTGATTTGCTTGGCGCGTTGAATGATGGGCCTGCGACACTTACCCAAACTCAGCATGCTTTGAGAGAGACTATGGGGATGTTTCAGCATGGTAAAAGTGGTGTGTTGCAAAGGTTATTTAGGCCTAAAATTGATAAAGTGTTATTCGCTGCCAACAAATGTGATGCGGTGGCTATCACGGAGCAAGACAACTTAACACGATTATTGCACGAGCTACTCTGCGAACATGAAAATGAGCTCAAGTTTGCAGGTGTAGAGGTGGATACAATGACGATTTCTTCAGTAAAAAGTTGTCAACATAAGTCTATAAAAGAACAAGGCAGTACATTGAATTGTGTTTATGGAAAGCCATTGAAAGAGTCTGAATTTATAACATTTTTGCCACCTGAACCGCCTGACCATGTGTTGTCGCCCTCGAACTGGCCAGAGCAAGGATTTGAATTTTTATCATTTTATCCGTTTCCTGCATATCAAGGGCAACTTGAGCATATTCGTCTAGACCACACATTAGAGTTTTTGATTGGAGATAAACTTAGATGACGAAATCAAAACAATGGCAGGCAGGGCGTAGAATTGATCTTGAACCAAATACAGAAGAAGCCACCACAGAAAAAAAGTTTAGTCGTCAAAGCGAAAGGTTTGAGAATGACCAGGTATTTTCTGTTGCAGATATTAGTGAACTTGATAATAAAGAGGTAGATGAGCAAGTACAAGCTAGTTTGCAAGGGGGCAAGAAACGCCTCGGTTGGCGCCATGTTTTACTATTAAGTTTATTAGTGCTTATTCCAATAGAGATGGGAATGGCTGTTTATACAGCGTTACAGCAGAGTATTTTACTGGCAGGTATTTACATTGTGTGCGTGGTATCAGCAATCGGCTGGGCTGGTAATTTTTTAGTAAAGGAAGTTAGTGCACTACGCACGTTGAAACGCCTAGAAGCGAGGCGAGAGCAGGCGTCACGGCTGCTCAATAGTAATCAAATTGGTGAAGCACAGGCTTGGCTTACTCCAATATTAAAAAAGTTACCAAAAGAGACTGTAAGTGCGTTTGAAGCCAGTTTAAAGAGTCACTACACAGACAAAGAAGTTATTCAGCTATATGAACAAAGTGTTTTAAAAAAACAAGATGATGACGCAAAAAACATCATCTCTGAATATGCGACAACTTCTGCTTTGATGGTTGCTCTAAGTCCTATGGCCATTACAGATATGCTCGCTGTTTTGTGGCGCGGTGTAAGTTTGGTGGAAAAACTCAGCCAACACTATGGCATTGAACTAGGATACCGTAGCCGTATTAAGCTATATAAGCTACTGGCTAAGCAGATTGTATTTGTGGGGGCTGCGGAGTTGCTCAGTGATTTGGCTGCCACAAGTTTAGGTGCCGAGTTACTCGGAAAGTTATCTGCGCGCTCTGCACAGGGCCTCAGTGCGGGGGTATTTACCGCTAGGCTTGGTTACAAAGCGATGGAGCTATGTAGACCAATTCCTCGTTTAGAAAACAAGGCAAACTTCCTAACAACACTGGCCAAAAGACTGACCAATCAGCTGCTTAAGCAAAACTAATAAACAATGTACACATACCTTGCGCCTGCTTAAGTGACAAGATATGTGTACAGCTTTCGAATATTAATCTTTCTCACATGGCCATCTGAACTTCCGGCATGCTTGTGCAATTATCATTCATAGAATATCTAATTACATAAGATATTTAAATTTTGAATAATAACAACAGGCAAGCAATGAAGAAGTTACACGATCAAACTAATTGTATCCATGGTCCCAACCACTTTGAAGATCCACATGGTGCGCTGACCGCGCCTTTATATCAAAGTTCAACATTCAAATTTGCGAATGCCGCACAAGGTGCTGCTCGGTTCGCAGGTGAAGAGGCCGGCTATATTTATACGCGACTAGGTAACCCTACGACTCGGGAGTTAGAGGAAAAGCTCGCGCAATTAGAAGAAATGGAAGATGCCGCGGCAACGGCCACAGGAATGGGAGCCGTATCGGCTTCGGTACTGAGCTTTTTACAACAAGGTGACCATCTAATCGCATCTAGTGCTTTGTATGGGTGTAGCTTTGCTCTCTTTGCTCATATGTTGCCTAAATTTGGTATCGAAGTCAGTTTTGTGGACATGACTGATCTCGACGCAGTCAAAGCTGCCCTTAAACCAAATAGTAAAATGCTGTTTGCTGAAACCCCAATTAACCCAAACATGACAGTGTTAGACTTAGCTATGCTAGGTCAATTTGCCCAGCAGCACGGATTAATTAGCGTTATAGACAACACCTTTATGACGCCTTTACTTCAAAAGCCCAAGCATTTCGGAATTGATATTGTTATTCATAGTGCCACTAAGTATTTAAATGGCCATGGTGACGTGGTTGCGGGTGTTGTTTGTGGCAGCAAAGAGCATATCGAAACAATCAAGTTGACAGTTTTAAAAGACATTGGTGCGACAATCAGTCCACACGACGCATGGCTTATTAACCGTGGCTTGAAAACGCTGCACATTCGTATGGAAAGGCACTGTGAAAGCGCACAAAAGGTTGCCCAATACCTTGAGTCTCACTCCAAAGTTGAGCGTGTTTACTATCCGGGTCTTGAATCTCATCCAGGGCATCGTTTTATTGGTAATCAGATGAAAGCTGCAGGTGGTGTAATAGCCTTTGAAATCAAAGGAACACTTTCAGATGGAGAGCAATTTATCAATGCAACAGAGTTATGTACATTGGCTGTCAGTCTCGGTGATCCAGAAACGCTAATCCAACATCCAGCATCAATGACACACTCACCATATACACAAGAAGAGCGATTAGCAGCTGGTATTTCCGACGGGCTGATCCGAATATCAGTGGGGTTAGAAGCCGCGGAGGATATTATTGAAGACCTTGAAAAAGCATTTTTGTGTATATAAAGATTTACACTGTAGATGTCTGTAGGCACTATTAAATAAGGTGTGTATTATTTATTGTCCAAAAGTGTAATTTTATATGTACAAAAAGCCGGGTTTTGAGTAGGGGCATTTGCGTCCCTACTATTAATATTTTGCTCACTTTTACATAGTATCCAGATAACAGGTTTGAAGGCTCCACCAGCAGAAGTGGGGATCAAAATTTAAGAAGGTTACTATGGCTAAATCTAGTAAATACACCTCCAAGCAGCCAAACGATCAAGGCGTCATTGAGTGGAGCGAAGAAGAGAATAAGATCTGGTCCGAATTGGTTGCTAGACAACTGAAATGTATTGAAGGAAAAGCGTGTGATGAGTATATGGAAGGTCTTAAAAAAATAGACTTACCACATGACCGTATTCCACAGCTACATGAAATTAATGCTGTGCTTGAAAAAGAAACTGGTTGGCAAGTTGCCCCAGTGCCAGCGTTAATTGATTTCGACGAGTTTTTCCGTTTATTGGCGAACAAGCAATTCCCTGTAGCGACCTTTATTCGTTCTCGTGAAGAATTTGATTACCTGCAAGAACCAGATATTTTCCATGAAATTTTTGGTCACTGTGCAATGCTAACTAATCCTGCATTTGCTGAATTTACACATAAGTACGGTCAGCTAGGCTATGCCGCTGAGAAAAAAGACCGTGTTTATTTAGCGCGTCTATACTGGTTTACAGTTGAGTTTGGATTGATGCAGACCGACAATGGTTTACGCATCTATGGCGGCGGGATTTTATCTAGCCCAGGTGAAACTCAATATGTTTACTCTGACAAACCAGAGATAAATAAATTAGAAGTATTAGATGTACTTCGTACTCCATATCGAATTGATATAATGCAGCCCCTGTACTACACAATAAACTCGATTGATGATCTGTTTGATATTTCTCAAATGGACATTATGTCTTTGGTACAAAGAGCGAAAGAGCTGGGTCTGTTTGAACCTAAATTTCCACCTAAAAACAAATTAGCAAGTTAAGGAACCATCCATGTCTTTAAGTGCACAAAAATGTGAAGCGTGTCGTGCGGATGCGCCTAAAGTGTCAGATGAAGAGTTAGCCGTATTAATTAAACAGATCCCTGATTGGGTACCTGAAGTACGTGACGGGATCATGCAACTAGAAAGAGTTTACAAGTTCAAAAACTTTAAACTGGCATTGGAGTTTACTAATAAAGTAGGCGATATGGCTGAAGAAGAAGGTCACCACCCAGGTCTACTTACCGAGTGGGGCAAAGTGACAGTAACTTGGTGGAGCCACTCAATCAAAGGTCTTCACAAGAACGATTTCATTTGTGCTGCTAAAACAGACGAAGTATTCGCTGCACTATAATTGAAAAATCGGAATGTTAAGGGCGCCTTAGGCGCCTTTTTTATTTCCTAAAATCAGCACTATAAGCTTGATACCGTTGTAATTTCAGCATCATTATTTAAGTTGGTAAGCTCGTCTATCAAGTCTAAAACCTCTGGTTCAACGAAATTGAACCCTTTATCTTGTTTCAATGCTGTTTCAATTGTTTCAGCAAGTTGCTTAAGCTTAGGTACACCTGTGTAGCAGCATGCACCATGGAACTTATGAACAATTTTTAATAATTGTTCTGGATCTTCACACTCGCTTGCAGCATTGAGTAAGTCTATAGTCTCGGGCACACTTTGTAGTAACATATTGAGCATTTCGAGCGCTAGGTGAGGTTTATTGCCCGCCCGTTGGAGTGCCAAACTCCAGTCTAATAAGTGGCTTTCAAATGGTGCTACACTGCTTACCAATAGCTCTTCTTTTTGCTCCCTTTCAACAGGTGAAGCTGCACTGTGATCACAAATGATTTGCTTAAGCATATCCTCATCAATGGGCTTCGTCATATAGCCGCTAAAACCATCTTTTACCAGTTGCTCTTTCTCTCCGGCAAGTGCGTGAGCTGTAACGGCAATAATTGGCGTATCATCATTCATTGACGACTCTTTAATGCTTTTGCACGCAGTAATACCGTCCATGATAGGCATTTGAATATCCATAAAGATTAAGTCGTACTTGTGAGTTTTACATAACCCGACTGCCTGCGCACCATTATGGGCTGTTTCTATCGTTTCTACTTGCTCTTCAAGTAATGTATACAGCAATTTAAGATTTGCATCGTTGTCATCAGCAATCAGGACTTTTAAAGGCAGATGTGTTGGGTTGTCGGTTTCAATTGATAAGTCAGGGTGGTCTAAGCGATACGGTGCAGCCAACATTTCACACAGTTTTCTATGATGAAGAGGTTTGCTGATACAAGCATCGGCGCCACTGCCTATTAAGGACTCACGCATGTTGTGAGAAATAGTATTAACCATTAAATACAGATAGTCGGCCTTATTACGAGCTTGGTTAATGTATCCTTTTACTGTCTGCATATCATCGACTGTGGCCATGTTACCAACTAGGCAGATATCATAGCTAAACTCTTGAGAGAGTGCGTTTAGGAAGGCTTCATCGCTGTCACATACCGTCACTTGCATGTGCCAGCTTTCTATTTGGGCACACACCGCATTGCGTGTATGTTCTTGCGGTTCGAAATAAAGCACGCGTTTATTTTCTAAAGGTTTACAAGGTAAGTCGTCGTTAAATAATCGGTTTGGTAAATTAAATATTGCGTTGAAGGTAAAACAAGAGCCGCTGCCAAGTGCTGAATTTAATGTGATTCGCCCTTGCATGACTTCTACAATATGCTTGGTGATGATCAAACCTAGGCCTGTACCACCAAACTTACGAGTAATACTGGTATCTGCTTGAGCAAAAGGCGTGAATAGGGTGTCTTGTTTTTCTTGGGCAATACCCAAGCCGGTGTCACTTACCGAGACTAATAAAGAAGTTTGAGTGTCCCCTTTTAAGCGGTGGCTAATGTCCACTTTAACGGAGCCTTTCTCGGTAAATTTGATGGCATTGCTAATTAGGTTTATGAGCACTTGCTTGAAGCGCGTTGGGTCACCGACCAAGTTGTCTGGTACTTGCCGGTTAACTGCAATGGAGAGTTCTAACTGTTTCTCATACGCACTGGGGGCGAGCAGCGTCATAACCTCATTCACCGCGTCTCGTAATTGGAATTGAATGTTCTCAAGCTCCATTGCGCCAGCTTCAAGTTTGGAGAAATCCAAAATATCGCTAATGATGGTTAAGAGGCTGTTTGCAGAGAGCTCTATGGTATCTAAATAGTCTTTTTGATGTTTATTAAGAGGCGTTTTATATAGCTGTCGAGTAAATCCAATAACCCCATTTAATGGTGTTCTTAACTCATGACTCATTTTGGCAAGGAAATCTGATTTTACTCGGTTTGCTACTTGTGCTTCCTTTTTGGCGATATTTAATTGGATATTTTGTGTTTCGTACTGTTCCAGCGTTTCTCGGTAGTCGCTGGTCGCCTGATCGATATGCTTTTGCATTTCGTCCCTTTGCCCAACCATCTTCTCACTTATAGTGATCAGACCTTGGCGCATCATGTCAAACTCCCCCTGCATTGGGTTATCAACACCAATATCTGTTTTGCCTTCAATGAGTTTGTCTGTAGCAAGCTGAAGCTGTGACAGCGGTCTTGAAAACATGCGACTCAGCCGTGTCGAAAGCAAGGCACTCAGAAATAACGCGACAAGAATAATTGCACTGCTAAATAACAGTGCTTTTTGTTGACCTATAATGGCCTGATCTTGGCTGATTTCCACCATCAGCACCGCGGTGGTCTGCGCATGTGCTTCTTGCCACGTATCACTGGTGCCATAATGTTTGACGGGAGAAAATATCACGTAATTGTTACGCAGCTTCTGCACTTCTGTGGCATGAAGTGCAACGACATTACCTCTGTAGTGGAGATTATTAAAGTCACCGTGATAATTACTCGTCATAACGAGCTGATTATGCTTGTCAAAAACCGCGATACTGTTAACTAAAGAGGCATGCTGATTGTGTGCTTTAGTGATAATGCCATGTAGTTTGGCTTTATCTTTGGTTGCAAGTGGCTGCTCTACAGTCATCGCTAGTGCATTGGCAATGCTGGTACCTTGTTGCTTCAGGATTTGTTCAAGCTCTACGTAGCGATTTATAGTAAAATACCCGCCAAGTATTAGACCGATTAACACCGTCGGGATCAGAGTAAGCAATAAAACGCTATCGCGTAAGCTCAATTTGGACATATTTAGCGACATAAAACTTTGATAATTATGAACTCTAGAGTAGCGAGTTCACTGGTGTTTAGCAATGTAAAAGGGGCGATACATGGCACAATTTTTTCGTGCTAAAAAAACAACAGGTAAAGGGCAGGTCTTTGAAGTTTCAATTGAGTCTTTAGATCATACTGGACGCGGCGTGACGAAGCACCAAGGCAAGGTTGGCTTTATAGAAGGGGCATTGCCCAGCGAACAAGTTAAAGTGCGTGTACTGCAGCAAAAAGCCAAGCTTTTTGAAGGGGTCATAGAAAAAGTAGTCACACCAAGTGCTGATAGGGTTAAACCATTTTGTCAGCATTACCGTGAGTGCGGCGGATGTTCGCTGCAGCATTTGGAAAAGAGCGCGCAAGTAAGCCACAAACAGCTTGCGGTAGAAAAGCTTTTTGCGAAGTTTGCAGGTATTCAAGCATTGCCTTGGCACGAAGCGATTGTTAGCGAAAGCCTTCACTATCGCAGAGCCGGAAGAATAGCGACTTATTTGGACAAGAGCGCTAAATCATTAAAGCTCGGATTTCGCGCTTCAAAGTCGAAAAAAATAGTCGAGGTGCGAGACTGTGCAGTACTAAATGAGGTGTATCAAGAGGTCTTCTCTATATTAAGAGTTGCCCTCAATAGCGATTCACAATTCAAAAGTGTAAGCCACATTCAATTATGTGAAGCGGATAATTTCCCGTTTATCTTATTGCGCCATACTAAGTCGATTGATGAGAAGGCAAAACAGGCATTATCAACTCAACTCCCTTGGCAAGTACTTTGGGATGATGGCTCTAAAGAGGTGCATTATGGTGTACTCCCAGAGTATCAAGTCGACGATGTACGCTTTCAATTTAAACTCAACAATTTTATCCAGGTTAACGCCGCAGTCAATGAAGCTATGTTGCTACAGGCGATGGATTGGTTGCAATTAACAGAGTCAGACAGGGTACTAGATTTGTTTTGCGGGATCGGTAATTTCTCATTATTGATGGCAAAACGAGCAAAGCAGATAATAGGTGTTGAAGGAGTTGCTTCTTCTGTTGCAATGGCCACTCAAAATGCGCACACTAATGGCATCGATAATGCTCAGTTTTTCCAGTTTGATTTGACTCAAGATATGGTGTCAGCAACTTGGTTTAACAAAGAGTTTAATACCTTGGTGTTAGACCCTTCACGCACCGGTGCCTATGACATACTTAAGCAGTTACCGCTTGAGCAGTTTGACCAAGTTCTCTATGTGTCTTGTGATCCTGTTACATTGGCAAGAGACAGTGCACTAATAGTTGAATCTGGATTTACCGTGAGCAAAATCGCTTTGATGAATATGTTTCCGCACACGGGACATATTGAAACTATGGCGCTGTTCCAAAGGAGGTAGTCAAACATGGTCGCGACTCGCCAATCTCATAACGCAAAACTTCCCGCAGATTTTGATGCGCGGCTGGCATTACTCAATTTGTCAGATGATAAGACGCTTCGGCTCAATGAAGCGTATGCGTTATGTCCCATGGAAGCAGATGAAGATCTGCTTGAGCGGGCAATTGAGATGGTTGAGATTTTGGCAGAGCTTAATTTTGATGCTGAATCTCTCGCAAGTGCTTTTTTGACCCCTTATTTTCTTGCTGAACAGCTCGATTTTGAAGCTATTGAAAAAACATTGGGTGAAAACATTGCGCTGCTGCTAAAGGGCGTTGACCAAATGGCGTCAATTAGTACGCTTGCTCATCAAAGCAAGGGCAATGTGCAAATTGATAAAATTCGCCGTATGTTACTCGCTATGGTCGAGGATGTGCGTGCCGTGGTGATCAAACTGGCAGAACAAATTTGCTATTTACGCAGCGTTAAAGATGCCAGTGAAGAAGAACGTGTGGTTGCAGCAAAAACAACAGCCAATATATTTGCACCTTTAGCGAATCGACTGGGTATTGGTCAGCTAAAATGGGAATTAGAAGACCTTTCTTTTCGATATTTGCACCCTGACAGCTATAAAACTATAGCCAAAAAGCTTGCTGATAAGCGGCTAGCCAGAGAAGCTTACATGGTTAATATGGTTGAGTCTGTTCAGCAAAAATTGGCAGATGCCAATGTTAAAGCTGAAGTGTATGGTCGCCCAAAGCATATTTTCAGTATTTATAAGAAAATGGCCCAAAAGAACTATGCTTTTGAGCAGCTTTTTGACATTCGGGCTATGCGCATTGTGGTGGATGAGCTACAAGATTGCTACGCGGCACTTGGTATTGTGCATACTAACTGGCGTCATTTAAACAAAGAGTTTGATGATTATGTTGCAACGCCAAAACCAAATGGTTACCAGTCTATCCACACTGTGGTATTTGGCCCTGAAGGTAAAACAGTAGAAATTCAAATTCGAACACACGAAATGCACAAAGATGCCGAAATGGGCGTTGCAGCTCACTGGATGTATAAAGAAGGCGCCTTGCCTGGTCGTGGTTCTGGGTATGAACAAAAAATCAGTTGGCTTAGAAAGCTACTTCAATGGCAAGAAGAAGTCGTTGATGGCAGTGATTTTGCAGAAGAGCTCAAAAATCAAGTGGTGGAAGATAGAGTTTATGTCTTCACGCCTCGCGGTGATATTTTTGATTTGCCTTTGGGCTCTACACCTTTGGATTTTGCTTACTACATACATTCAAATGTTGGTCACCGCTGTATTGGTGCCAAGGTGTTTGGCAAAATAGTACCATTTACTTATAAGCTCTCTACTGGTGATCAAGTTGAAATACTAACGCAGAAAAACCCATCACCGAGTCGAGATTGGTTAAACCCGTCTTTGGGTTATATCCATTCATCGCGCGCACGAAGCAAGATCCATCATTGGTTCAAGCAACAAGACCGGGATAAAAACTTACAGGCTGGTAAAGAAATACTGGATAACCACCTACAAAAGTTGGACATCAGTTATAAAGAGCTGGAGCCAGCCATCGAGCGTTTTAACTTTAAAGTATTGGATGACTTGATGGTGGCGATTGGCGCAGGTGATGTGCGAATTAATCAATTCTTGAATTTTATCCAAGATAAGCCTGAAGTTGAGCCACAATTAAAACTCAGCACACGCAAAAAACACAAAGGTGATAAAAATGGCATTGTGGTAGAGGGAGTGGGTAGCTTGCTGAGCCACGTTGCAAAATGCTGTCAGCCTGTGCCGGGTGATGAGATTGTGGGTTATATTACACAAGGGCGAGGTATTGCGGTTCACCGTGCCGATTGTGATGCATTTGCGCATATCACTGAACAAAATCCTGAGCGAGAAATTGCCGTTAGTTGGTCTGAAGATGTGCAATCGTTTTACGAAATAACAATTCGTATTGAAGCGAATGATAGGCAAGGGTTAATTCGTGACATTAGTGCTGTTTTGGCCAATGAAAAAGTAAATGTGTTGAATATGAATGTACAAACACAACACGAGAAGGGCGTCGCAATTTTCACTATGAAAATAGAAGTAGGGGATTTGTCAGCCATGAACCGACTGCTTACTAAGCTGTTGCAAACTGAAGGTGTGTTTGAAGCAAAAAGGCAGCACTAAGATAAAATTATGAGTCAAAATTTACAGCAATTGTTAGACATAATGACCAAGTTACGAGACCCTGAAACTGGCTGTGACTGGGATAAGCAGCAAACTTTTAAGACGATAGTGCCACACACCCTAGAAGAAGCGCATGAAGTTGCCGACGCGATTGAACAAGCTGATTTTATTGGGTTGAAAGATGAGCTTGGTGATTTGTTGTTTCAAGTGATCTTCTATGCCCAGTTGGGAAAAGAGCAGGGGCTGTTTGATTTTGACTCAATTGTTGCCGGTTTAAATGAAAAGCTTATACGTCGACATCCTCATGTCTTTGAGCAGCAACAGTCGCTTTCTGAACAAGAGTTAGATGAGCAATGGCAAGCAATAAAGCAGGCCGAACGTAAAGACGAAGACAAAGACATGCAATTTGGTGCAGACATTGTCGCGAGCCTACCTGCACTTACGCGCGCTAAAAAAATTCAAAAACGGGCAGCATCTCTCGGTTTCGATTGGCCTAGTTATCATGGAGCTCTCGATAAAGTAGAGGAAGAAGTACTAGAGGTGAAAGAGGCCCTGAATGAAAACCCCTACTCGGAACATAGTGCAGAAGAGTTGGGCGATTTGCTCTTTGCAACGGTGAATGTGGTTCGTCACACCAAGCGGGATCCAGAACAATTATTGCGCCAAGCGAGCAGCAAGTTTACTGCTCGGTTTGTACAAATAGAGTCTGTTTTGGCGCGTAAAAATATCACATTGGAAGAGGCAACCCTTGAGCAAATGGACGCTGCGTGGGAGCACATAAAAACTCAGTCTAAAACTTAAACACCATTCGCCCAATAATTTTGCTGGATTGCTAATTGGGCTTTTGCTATACTATTGCCCCGTCTTGATTCTTATTTAAATTCCATTTTCCTTGATATTCTAGGGTTCGCATGAGTACAAAATTTATCTTCGTAACGGGCGGAGTAGTTTCCTCCTTGGGTAAAGGTATTGCAGCTGCATCATTGGCTGCGATTTTAGAGGCCCGTGGCCTTAATGTGACAATTCTTAAGCTGGATCCTTATATCAATGTTGACCCAGGCACAATGAGCCCGATTCAACATGGTGAAGTTTTCGTAACAGAAGACGGGGCGGAAACAGACCTTGACCTTGGTCACTACGAACGCTTTATTCGTACCAAGATGACTAGCCGTAACAACTTTACGCAAGGTCGAGTGTTTGAAGATGTACTTCGTCGCGAGCGCAAAGGTGAATACCTAGGCGCAACTATTCAGGTTATCCCTCATATTACTAATGATATTAAGCGTCGTGTAATCGAAGGTGCTGAAGGTCATGATATCGCTATCGTTGAGATTGGTGGTACTGTTGGTGATATTGAGTCTCAACCGTTTCTTGAAGCTATTCGTCAGTTAGGTACTGAGTTGGGGCGTGAGCATGCATTGTTTATGCACTTAACACTTGTTCCTTTCCTTGGCGCTGCAGGTGAAGTGAAAACTAAGCCGACACAGCACTCTGTGAAAGAGTTGCGTTCAATCGGTATTCAACCGGATATTCTAGTATGTCGTTCTAACTGTAAGCTACCTGCGAACGAGAGAGCGAAAATCGCACTATTCACTAACGTGGAAGAAAAAGCGGTTATCTCACTACAAGATGTAGACAGCATCTATAAGATCCCTGCACTTCTTAAATCTCAAGAGTTGGATAACTTAGTATGTCGTCGTTTCTATTTAGATTGTCCTGAAGCGGATTTGTCTGAGTGGGAGCAGGTTTTATATCAAGAGTCTAACCCTACGGGTGAAGTGACAATTGGTATGGTTGGTAAGTACATCGAACTACCTGATGCTTATAAATCAGTGAATGAAGCCCTAAAACATGCTGGCTTAAAAAACCGTGTAACCGTGAATATCGAGTATGTTGACTCTCAGGATATCGAGAGTAAAGGTACTGAATTACTTGCTCACCTAGATGCGATATTGGTACCAGGTGGATTTGGTAACCGTGGTGTTGAGGGCAAAATTCTTGCTGCGCAATACGCACGAGAGAACAAAGTTCCATATTTAGGTATTTGTTTAGGGATGCAAGTGGCATTGATTGAGTATGCACGTAATGTTGCTGGTCTTGAAAATGCGAACTCAACAGAGTTTGATGTGAATACACCAAACCCAGTTGTTGGCTTGATCACTGAATGGCTAGATGCTGACGGTAATGTTGAAACGCGCACTGAGCAATCTGACTTAGGTGGCACAATGCGTCTTGGTGCACAGCTATGTCATTTAGCTGAAGGCTCAAAAGTTCGAGAAGTGTATGGCAACGCAGAAATTACAGAGCGTCACCGTCACCGTTACGAAGTTAACAACAACTTCGTTGAAAAGCTTGAACAAGCAGGTCTTGCATTTACTGGCTTGTCTGAAGATAAAAAGCTGGTGGAGATCATTGAAAATAAAGACCACCCTTGGTTTATCGCTGCTCAATTCCACCCGGAATTTACTTCAACCCCGCGCGATGGACACCCATTGTTTGAAGGGTTTGTAGGTGCTGCATTTAGCCACCAGAAAGAAAACTCTTAAATGAGAAAGCCGTGCACGAGTGCACGGCTTTTTTGTTTGCTAAGGCTGCCATAATGGCAGCATTGCTATGCGACTGAGACACACAATATCGGTTGTATAGCAATGCGAATTAAGCAGAAATAAAACACTCACCACTTTGGGAAAAGAGGAATCAAGATGTCAAAAATCGTAAAAGTGATTGGCCGTGAAGTTATGGACTCACGTGGTAACCCTACTGTTGAAGCCGACGTACATTTAGACTCTGGCGCTTGGGGCCGCGCATGTGCACCATCGGGTGCATCAACAGGAACTCGCGAAGCACTTGAATTACGTGATGGTGATAAGTCTCGTTACTTAGGTAAAGGTGTACTTACAGCAGTTAACTTTGTAAACAATGAAATTGCACAAGCACTAGAAGGTCAAAATGCATTGGAACAGCGTGCTGTTGACCAAGTTATGCTTGATCTAGACGGTACAGAAAATAAAGAAAAACTAGGTGCAAATGCAATTTTAGCGGTTTCTCTAGCAACAGCTAAAGCAGCAGCGCAAGAGAAAGGCGTTGCACTTTACGAGCATATTGCTGACATTAACGGTACTTCAGGTCAGTTCTCTATGCCAGTACCTATGATGAACATCATCAACGGTGGTGAGCACGCTGATAATAACGTTGATATTCAAGAGTTCATGGTTCAACCTGTGGGTGCATCTAGCTTCCGTGAAGCGTTACGCATGGGTGCAGAAATTTTCCATAGCTTAAAGAAAGTATTAAGTGCACGTGGTTTAAACACAGCTGTTGGTGACGAAGGTGGTTTTGCGCCAGATCTTAAGTCAAACGAAGAAGCACTAGAAGTTATCGTAGAAGCGGTTGCTGCTGCGGGTTACGAAATGAACAAAGATGTCACGTTAGCACTAGACTGTGCTTCTTCTGAGTTCTACAAAGACGGTAAGTATGACCTAAGCGGCGAAGGCAAAGCATTCGATTCTGAAGGTTTTGCTGATTTCCTAGCAGATCTAGCAGCGCGTTACCCAATCGTATCTATCGAAGATGGCTTAGATGAAAGTGATTGGGACGGTTGGAAAATTTTAACTGACAAGATCGGTGATAAAGTTCAGCTAGTAGGTGATGATTTATTCGTTACTAACACTAAGATCTTGAAACGTGGTATCGATGAAAAAATCGGTAACTCTATCCTAATCAAGTTTAACCAGATCGGTTCTCTTTCTGAGACACTTGATGCGATTAAGATGGCACAAGATGCAGGCTTCACAGCTGTTATTTCACACCGTTCGGGTGAGACTGAAGATGCGACAATTGCTGATCTAGCAGTAGGTACAGCAGCTGGCCAGATTAAGACTGGTTCACTTTGTCGTTCAGACCGTGTTGCCAAGTACAACCAGTTACTTCGCATCGAAGAAGCGCTGGGTGAAAAAGCGGTTTATAACGGTCGCTCAGAAATCAAAGGTCAGTAAGCAAAATACTGAATAATAAAAAAGCCGCTGAGGTAACCTTCAGCGGCTTTTTTGTTTGTTGGACCCACAGCTATATTTAGTTGGAAAAGTGGTCCAATAAAATACTTTGCGTAAATTGAGTTTTCAGGTAAAAGCCTCGCGGCAGCGTTTTTATCAATCCCCCATCAGGGCCAATTGCATCAGTTAAAACTTTACTGTTGGCCGCTTTTGGACGAATTTGCATAACTTCCCCTAAGTGCCCTGATATTTCTTGAATGCGCCCAAGGGCAATCAATTCAATTTGCTCCTCCCAATCACGCCTCAGTTGTGCTTCTTGTTCGAACGAAGGTTGCCATAAAAAGCCCGTGCCTATTGTTCTATCAACAGGGGCGATATCGCGTTCAGCCAAGATGGGAAGCCATAGCACGTGTGAAAGCTTCTTTTTAACACTGGATTGTTGCCAAGTTAAGCCCGTCAACTCGGTCAGTGGTACAATGGATACATAGGTTGTTTCAAGAGGCTTGCCCTGATAACTAATGGGAAGGGTTTTTAGCTCGACACCGATTTGTTCGAAATCTGGAACTGGCTTAGAACCCGCACTCGCGCCCAGTACGTGCTCAATTAACTGTCCGGGCCAGCCTTTTTCTTTGAGCAAATCTTCGGGGCTTTTAAATTGAAATTGGGCTGCAAGCTCGCCAAGTGTTGTGCCTGCGATTGCTTCGACACGTTGCATTAACTCTGAAACAGAAGTGGGAGGAGAAACTCGTTGCACTAAGGTTGACTCATATATCTGATTATTCTCAGTCAATTTTACCAGATAAGTCGTAGCATGTGGATTAAGTCCTGCTTGTTTGTTTTTTGACCTGGTTGTTTGTGGTGGAAGATTGACCATTCTATGGTAGGGGTGTGAATATTGTAACTATATGATATTTATTGTTTTTAATGGTTTTTGATAATCTTTTTAATCACCGCGATAAGTTAATTTTTGGATAAATACAGATATATGAACAATATTATCCACAGTTTCTGTGGAGAAGTTGGCTTTTTTGCTGTTTATCTGTGGATTTGTTTGTAATTTAGGCTCGAAACTTAGATGTTATGCACAAGCTGTGGGTAACTTGAGCAAAAGGGGGAATAATGTTTGCTGATGTGTCTGAGATATGGAACAATCAGATTAAATTGATATAAGAATGAGGCGCTAAGGTGATTGATGCCGAAGGATTTCGTGCCAATGTGGGAATTGTGATTTGTAACAACCAAGGGCAAGTATTTTGGGCTAGGCGTTATGGCCAGCACTCTTGGCAGTTTCCTCAAGGGGGTGTGGACGAAGGAGAAACACCCGAACAGACCATGTATCGAGAGCTTCACGAGGAAGTTGGCTTGCGACCTGAAGATGTGGAAATCGTAGCAAGCTCTAAACACTGGTTAAGGTACAAATTACCTAAACGATTAATTCGCAAAGATTCCAGCCCGGTTTGCATTGGCCAAAAGCAGAAATGGTTTTTGCTCAAATTGAGATGTAAAGATGAGGAAGTTGATTTGCTCAGAACCCATCACCCAGAATTTGATGACTGGCGCTGGGTTAGCTATTGGTATCCAGTGAGGCAAGTGGTCTCTTTTAAAAGAGATGTGTATCGTCGGGTAATGAAAGAGTTTGCGCCATTTGCAATGCCTTTTAATCGCAAAGAACACAGCCATAAAGATCACTGGCGTAGACGCTAGATTAAGGAGCAAACGTGTTAGCAACATTAAGGTCAATTGCTGAAGCTGTATCTCAACAAGAGAACTTAGACGATGCATTGAACCTATTTGTTTCCATGGTCAAGGACGCCATGCAGACAGAATGTTGTTCCATATATTTTGCAGATTACAGCAGAGACAATTTTGTGTTGATGGCCAGCGATGGCCTCAACCCTCAAGCGGTAGGCCAATTCCGTATTGGATTTACCGAGGGCTTAGTAGGCTTGGTTGCCCAAAGAGAAGAGCCCATCAATATTGCTCATGCGCAGAGCCACCCCCGATTTAAACATGCTCCAGAAGTGAACGAAGAGGGCTTTAATGCCTTTTTGTCGGTGCCAGTTGTACATCAACGAAAAGTACTCGGGGTTATTGTTGTTCAGCAAAAGAATACGCGTGTATTTAGTGATGATGAAGAGTCATTTTTAATCACTTTATCAGCACAATTGGCTTCTCAACTGGCACATGTGGAAATTCAAACATTACTTAAACAGGAAGCTTCAACACATAAAACCTCGGTTTTAAAAGGGGTGCCCAGTGCGCCGGGAATTGCGTTAGGCAGAGCTTATGTGGTGTTGCCCAAGCTAGAGTTTTCAAGCATTGAGTCAGCAAAAAGTGAAAATATAAGTGGACAGAGACAACTATTCAGGCAAGCAGTGGCTGCAACGCGTCAAGAGTTTCATATTCTTGCAAATTGCCTATCGGCTACGCTACCAAAAGAGGCGTTAGCTGTTTTTGAAGTTTATCAACAGCTACTTGATGCCCGAAGCTTAGGTGAAAAAGTAGATAAAGAGCTCGATAAAGGGTGGGACGCAAAATCGGCACTGAAGCATGTGATCAATGATTTAATCACCCAGTTTGAGGCGATGCAAGATCCGTATATCAAAGAGCGTGCCGTTGATGTCAAAGACTTAGGGCTAAGAGTGCTACATCATTTGGTGAGTACAGAGAGCGTCGCAAAATCTTATCATGAACAGACCATCATTATTGCTGATACACTTACCCCAGCAATGTTGGCAGAGGTGCCAAAGCACAAACTCGTCGGTGTTGTAAGCGTTCATGGATCAGCCAATTCGCATGCATCGATTTTAACGAGAGCAATGGGGATCCCCGCGATATGGGGGATTGAAAATATCCCATTATTACAGTTCGATGATAAGCCGATAATATTGGATGCTTACGCAGGGCGTGTTTACATTTCACCATCAAAGGTTTTGACTCAAGAATATGAAGCATTAAAACTAAAAGATAGCCAGCTACATGACCGCTTTGAAGCTGAACACGATTTGCCGCCTATCACTTTAGATGGGGAGCGAGTGAGCTTATTGTTGAATGCAGGGTTAGACCTGTCTGCTGAGCACATGAGTGCAAAATACTGTGATGGTGTGGGTTTATATCGCACTGAGTCTTGGTTTATGCAAAGAGGTCAATTTCCTTCCCAAGCGGAACAGGAGCAGTGTTATCGAGACGTGCTTTCACGCTACCACCCTGAGCCAGTTGTCATGCGCACATTAGATATTGGTGGTGACAAAGTACTAGATTATTTTGACATCGAAGAAGAAAACCCGTTTTTAGGGTGGCGAGGGATCAGGGTGACCTTGGATCATCCCGAGCTGTTTTTAGATCAATTAAAGGCAATGATAAAAGCCAATGCTGGGCTGGGTAACTTGCAAATAATGCTGCCTATGGTGAGCCATACAGAAGAAGTGGATGACGCACTTTTATTGCTCGAACAAGCTTATTTTGAACTACAAGAAGAATGGGCCGATCAGTTTTATCAAATTGATAAGCCTGAAGTTGGAGTGATGCTAGAAGTGCCGTCAAGCCTATTTTTATTGCCTGAATGGGCTGACAAAGTGGACTTTTGCTCGGTGGGAAGTAATGATCTCACTCAGTACTTACTGGCTGTTGACAGAGCGAATGCTCGGGTCGCTGAGTTATTTGAACCCTACCATCCAAGTGTATTGCGAGCATTATATAAAATAGCCAGAGATTGCCAAAGTTTGGAGCTGCCATTTAGTTTATGTGGAGAACTCGGAGGTGAATATGAAGGCGCAATTTTGTTAGTTGCAATGGGCTATCGACGCCTAAGTATGAATATTTCGGCCCTTAATAAAGTGAAATGGGTATTAAGACGTCTCAAAGTAGAAGACATGGAAGAATTACTCGATAAGTGCCTAAGCGCATCAAATGCCATACAGGTACATCGCTTTATTCGCGAATTTTTGATAAGTCACAATTTAGAAGAGTTGCTCTATACTCATTCTTCGCCCAAACCTCAGCCTTGAGTGCGGGGGCAGAACCCACTCTTCTCTTTTATTGAGTTGATATTAAAACCCCACTGCCGACATACAAATTTGACCCTTTAATATTCAAGGTGCAGGTGAAATTTAGATGCGTTAACATAGCGCACAATTAAATCCATGAGTGTCATTATGATTTTTAGCACATCATTAATTATGAGTTGTGCCGTGCTTGGTTGCGTTGTTGGTTTTTTAGCAGGCTTGTTGGGAATTGGCGGTGGATTGATAATAGTGCCAATTTTATCTGCTATTTTAATCGGTTTTTCAGTTTTACCAGCGGAGCAGGTTATTGTGGTTGCGATAGCCACATCGCTCGCGTCGATCTTATTCACTTCAACTTCTTCTGCACTCGCACACCATCGAAATCATAATGTGCCTTGGCATATCGCGCCTTGGGTCATGGCGGGAGTTGCAATTGGCGCTTTAATCAGCGGTTTTTTAACGACTTTAATTCCTGCGCTAGTAATAAAATGGATTTTTTTAGTATGCGTTATATTGATAGCAATTAAGATGGTTTACGCTAGCAAGCGCAGTGAAGATGCGTCGACCAGAACGTTGCCTAAAGGGCCTTGGCTTAGTGCAATAACAAGTGTGATGGGCGCACTGTCGACGATGATAGGAATTGGTGGAGGCGTACTAATCGTACCACTATTAAGTTTTTTTTCTATCGATATGCGAAAGGCAATTGGTTGTGCGGCGGTCAGTGGCATAGTGATCGCCTTATTTGGCAGTATTGGTTATATTGTTTCGGGTAGCGAGAAACTTTCTTTGCAACAAGGTTTTGCAGGTTATGTTTATTTACCCGCATTGTTTGGTATTGTGTTGACCTCTTGGTTTACTGCGCCATTGGGCGCGAAAGCGACACAGTACTTGCCAGTGGCAACGATTAAAAAGGTGTTTGCATTCATATTGATTTTGATTGCAGGCAAAATGTTATTTTATTGAGGGAAAGCGATGGCTTTGCAGTTTCCAGAAATAGATCCAATCATTTTTTCAATTGGACCTTTGAGTGTACGTTGGTACGGCGTTATGTACCTTATCGGTTTTGCATTTGCAATGTGGTGGGCAAACAAAGAATCAGAAAAACCCAACTCAGGGTGGACCAAAGAACAGGTTAGTGACTTACTCTTTTATGGCATGCTTGGGGTAATTCTTGGTGGACGAATCGGCTACGTATTGTTTTACAACTTTAATAAGTTTCTCGCTGATCCTGTGACTTTATTTAAAGTTTGGGAAGGCGGCATGTCTTTCCATGGTGGTGCGTTGGGCGTCATTACCGCCATTTTTGTATTCGCTTGGAGAACTAATAAATCTCCGCTTGCCGTTGGCGACTTTGTTGTGCCTATGGTACCAGTAGGCCTTTTAGCTGGCCGTATAGGGAACTTTATCAATGGTGAACTTTGGGGACGTACAACAGATGTACCATGGGCATTTGTATTTCCGAGTGGTGGTGATGAACCTAGGCACCCATCTCAGCTATATGAGGCGTTCTTTGAAGGTTTAGTATTGTTTTTAATTTTGGTTTGGTATCGCAAGCACCCTCGTCCAGCGGGTAGTATCGCCGGCCTATTCTTGTTGGGTTATGGGACATTCAGATTTGCAATTGAATACTTCCGAGAGCCAGATGCTCATATTGGATTGTATGCAGGCGTGATTTCCCAGGGTCAAATTTTGTCATTACCTATGGTAATTGGTGGTCTTGGGTTAATGATTTGGTCGCACCGCAGAGAAGCAGCGCGCGCCGCTTAAACTGGTAGTCAGATTATTAAATTTTAAGGTGAGCGGGTTGACCGCTCATTTTTTGAGACTTTGCTAAAAGTCCAATTACGGTTATAGTAGCGTTAACGCATCAACTTTATTGACTCAAAGATATTGTGAAAATACTTAGCACAACAAAGCACACCAAACTGGCTGCTCAACTTATGTTGATTGTGGTTGTGATGGTTATGTTTATCGTGCAGCCAGTGGCTAAGGCTGCGATGGTATGTTCACATACGGTGTCATCAACGCATGCGTCGATGGATATGCACTCTGAGAGTGTGGGCCACCAGCAGACAATGTTACATAATGAACATATGCAAATGACAGGTGCGATGGAATGTTGTGAAACAGAGTGCACTTGCCCGACGACTATGTGTGCCCCTTTCTCACTTTTCTCCAGCCCTGTTGGTGAGTTGTACAGCTACAGGCCACTGACAGACAAACCTTTCTCAAGATTGACTGGTGTACCACAGGGTATAATCAGTTTCGTTTATAAACCCCCCATTCTGGTTTAGTACAGCACAATTGCGCCCAATATTTGGGCTTTTGATTATTTAGTAACCTGAACCACACATCAATTTTGTTAAATCAGCAGAGTTTAATGTTGTTATTTGTGGTGCAGGCGATCCAATAAAAAATTGTAAGAGATCCAGAATGCGATATTTAAAATTACTGTCACCAATAGTGGCATTAACTTATTTTTTAGTGTTTCCTTTTTCTACAACGGCACAACAAAGTACCGTATCTACAAACTTGAAGGTCTATAAAACGCCCATTTGTGGTTGTTGTAGCAAATGGTTAGCGCACCTTGACAAACAAGGTCTAGATTACACCGCGTTTGATTTAGATGACTTAAGCAAAACTAAAAAGCGTCTTAGTATTTTGCCAAGATACCAGTCTTGCCATACTGGTGTGAGTGAGCATGGTTATATATTTGAAGGTCATGTACCTGCAAAGTTTATTCAACAGTTTATATCAACACCAGTTGAAGGTGCCATCGGATTGTCCGTTCCCGCAATGCCTTTGGGCTCCGTGGGAATGGAATTCGGCGAACGTTTTCACCCATACCAAGTACTAGTGCTTATGAATGATGGCAGTGCACAGATATATGCTGAGGTAAAAAGCTATGAGGAGCAATTCTAATGAGCGATTTATCAATAATGCTTAAGGGCGGTTGTCAAAAGTCAATTCCCTTTGACTTGATTACTCTTACTGGCATGAACGTTGCCATGCGCACGCATACTCAGAAGAACACAGGAGCGCTGTAATGTTGTCGATAAGAAAAAACCTACTGGCAGTATTGGTTGGCGTATTAATCGGTGGTGGGGCTGTCGGCTTATTAGTTTCCCAAAATGCCAGCATGCTAGCTAGTGAAAGCACAGAAAATGCTGAGAAAAAGCCGCTGTATTGGGTAGCCCCCATGGATGCAAACTATCGCCGTGATAAGCCTGGGAAATCGCCGATGGGTATGGACCTAATTCCTGTGTATGAAGAGCAAGCTGGAGATGACTTTGGTCCTGGAACAGTTAAAATTGCTCCTCATGTTGTGAACAACCTTGGGGTCAGAACGGCTTTGGTTGAAGCAAAGCGGTTCCATACAGAAATAGATACTGTGGGGTATGTGATGTATGACGAAGATAAACTCGTACATATTCACCCACGTGTAGATGGCTGGATTGATAAATTGTATATCAAGTCAATGGGGGAAAAAGTAGTTCAAGGTCAGCCTTTATACGAATTGTACTCTCCAGAATTAGTGAATGCGCAAAAAGAGGTGCTGGTTGCTTTAAAGCAAGCTGATCAACAATTGATAAAAGCAGCGCAAAAACGCTTGAGTGCCCTTAAAATGTCGCCCCAGTTCATTGAACAACTGGTTAAAACCAAAGAAGTGAGCCAGACCGTAACCTTCTACGCTCCCCAATCTGGTGTCGTTGAAAACCTGAATATTCGTGAAGGTTTTTATGTTCAACCTGATACTACGATGATGAGTATTGGACAACTTGAGCAAGTTTGGGTTGAAGTTGAGGTCTTTGAGCGAGACGCTGCCTTGGTGGAGGCTGGGTTACCAGTCACTATGCGGTTGGACTATTTGCCAGGTAAGGCATGGCAAGGTGACGTTGATTATGTTTACCCTAGCCTAGATGCAAAAAGTCGTACTTTGCGAGTTAGGTTGAGATTCGATAACAGTGACTTAGCATTAAAACCCAATATGTTTGCTCAAGTTTCTATTCATGCTAACCCACTTGATCAAGTCATTACAGTGCCAAAAGAGGCGGTCATTCGTACCGGCCAGCAAGATAGAGTTGTATTGGTGGTGGGAGATGGGCAGTTTAAATCTATAGAAGTTGCAATAGGGCAAGTCAGCAGTGAATACATTGAGATACTAAGTGGGCTGAGTGAAGGTGACGAAATAGTGACTTCTGCGCAATTTTTAATTGACTCAGAATCGAGCAAAAACTCAGATTTTAAGCGTATGAGCGTGACAGAAAAACCGGATACCGTGTGGATGCAGGGTTTGGTTAATAATGTTGATTCTCAAAACCTTAAAGCCAATATAACTCACGCGCCAGTAGAAGCCTGGGCATGGCCTGAAATGACCATGGATTTTGACATTGCTGATGATGTGGATATCGACTCAATAAAGTCGGGTCAAAACCTTCACTTTCAGGTGAAACAACTTGAGTCTGGCGGGTATGTTGTGACAGAGATCCATATTGTTTCTGAGCCTTCATATCCAAGTGCAACCGTCAAGGGGGTGATCAACCAAATCAACGACGAGCGGCGTATTCTGAACATTAGCCGTGATGCAATAGAAAAATGGAATCGCAATGCGGCCACTATGGACTTTTTAGTGTCAAAGAGTGTGGAGTTGAGTGCACTAAATGTGGGTGAAACAATCACCTTTACGTTTGAAGTCAGAGATGAGTTAGTGATTACCAATATCGAACTGCCCCAAGTTGAAAGCGCAGGGCACCGCGATCACGGTCATCACTAGGGAGCGATTAGATTATGATTGAGTCTATTATTAGATGGTCACTGGTGAATCGCTTTTTTGTGTTACTCGTGACAGTGATTGTTGCGCTTGGTGGTGTTTATTCATTAAAAAATACACCCGTTGATGCAATTCCAGATCTGTCAGATGTACAAGTCATTGTGAAGACCAGTTACCCAGGTCAAGCGCCACAGGTGGTTCAAGATCAAGTGACGTTTCCGCTTACGACAGCCATGTTGTCGGTACCAGGGGCAAGAACGGTGCGTGGTTTTTCTTTTTTTGGTGACTCTTATGTTTACATTATCTTTGATGATGATACCGATTTGTACTGGGCACGCAGCCGAGTACTAGAGTATTTAAGCCAAGTCTCAGCGAGTCTACCTGAAACAGCAAAGCCGCAGTTAGGCCCCGATGCTACGGGTGTGGGCTGGGTATATATCTATGCACTAACTGATCGAGCGGGTAACCATGATATTAGTCAGCTGCGCAGTATTCAGGACTGGTTTTTAAAATATGAATTGCAAACTGTTGCTGGGGTTTCTGAGGTTGCAGCTGTGGGCGGCATGGTTAAACAATATCAAGTTGAAGTAAACCCAGATAAATTGAGAGCTTATGATGTGCCTTTAAGCCTGATTGAAGTGGCTTTGAAAAAAGGTAACAGAGAAACCGGCGCGTCAGTGGTTGAAATGGCCGAAGCAGAGTATATGGTTACTGCGACTGGATATATAAAATCCGTTTCCGATATTGAAGCCATACCACTTGGTATCAATATGAAAGGTACGCCATTGACGATTGGCGATGTGGCCAACGTGCAAGTTGGACCGCAGATGCGTCGTGGTATTGCCGAGCTTAATGGAGAGGGTGAAGTGGTTGGCGGCATCGTGGTCATGCGATATGGCGAGAATGCGCAGCAAACAATAGAGGGGGTTAAGGCCAAATTAGCTTCACTAAAGAAATCTTTACCCGCAGGTGTTGAGATTGTACCTGTTTATGACCGCTCTCAACTGATTGAGCGTGCGGTTAATAACTTATGGAGCAAATTACTTGAAGAGTTAGCCGTTGTTGCGTTGGTGTGTGTGGTGTTTTTATTTCATTTACGCTCATCAATTGTTGCCGTAGTAACACTGCCTTTAGGGATCCTTGTGTCCTTTATTGTTATGCATTTTCAAGGCATTAATGCCAATATCATGTCTTTAGGAGGGATAGCTATTGCAATTGGTGCGATGACCGATGGTGCCATTGTAATGATTGAAAATATGCACAAGCATATGGAGAAAACGCCACTAACAGAAGACAACCGCTGGCAAATCGTTGCCAAAGCAGCTTCTGAAGTGGGCCCTGCGCTTTTCTTTAGCTTGATGATCATTACTGTATCATTTTTACCTGTGTTTATACTGGAGGCACAGGAAGGACGGATGTTTGCACCTTTGGCTTACACCAAAACTTATGCGATGGCTGCATCTGCAGGGTTAGCGATCACCTTAGTGCCAGTTTTAATGGGTTACTTTATTCGAGGAAAGGTTGTACCTCAGGATAAAAATCCTTTGAATAAGGCGCTGGTTGCAATTTACTTACCGGTGCTAAAACAAGTAATGTCTTTCCCTAAGCTGACAATCTTAGCTGCTATTGTTGTCACTGCGATTGGCTTTTATCCCATCAATAAAATAGGCAGTGAGTTTATTCCTCCGTTGGACGAAGGGGATCTCATGTATATGCCAACCACTTACCCAGGGATCTCAATTGGTAAAGCGAGAGAACTGTTGCAGCAAACGGATAAATTGATTCGCACTGTGCCAGAGGTCGACAATGTGTTTGGTAAAGTTGGTCGGGCAGAAACCGCCACAGATCCGGCTCCACTTACAATGATTGAAACTTTCATCCAGCTCAAACCCCAATCACAGTGGCGTGAGGGGGTTACAACAGAAAGCTTGAAAGCTGAACTAGATCAACTGGTTAAATTACCGGGTGTCACCAATGCTTGGGTAATGCCGATTAAAACGCGTATAGATATGCTTGCCACAGGCATTAAAACCCCTGTGGGCATTAAAGTCGCGGGTCCAGATATTGATGTTATTCAAGAAATTGGGCAACAAATTGAGCGAATTTTACCAAACGTTCAAGGCACCGCTTCGGTTTACTCTGAGCGTGTAGCTGGTGGTCGCTATATTAAAGTTGATATTTCTCGTGAAAAAGCGAGCCGTTTTGGGCTTAACATTGCAGATGTACAACAAGTGGTTTCCACCGCTATTGGCGGTATGAATGTAACCCAAACGATTGAAGGGCAAGAACGCTATCCCGTTAATTTAAGATACCCTCAGGACTACCGAGATTCACCTGAACAGTTATCTCGATTACCTGTGATCACGCCAACAGGGCAACGAATTGCTTTGGGTGACGTCGCTCATGTTTATATTGAAAATGGACCTCCTGGCATTAAGAGCGAAAATGCGCGTATCAATGGTTGGACGTTTATCGACATCGACGGAGTGGATATCGGCAGCTATGTGAGCAATGCTCAAGCGTATTTAGCAGAAGAGCTTAAGCTTCCTGCGGGGTATTCAATTACGTGGGCGGGTCAATATGAATATATGCAAAGGGCACAAGCAAAGCTCTCATATGTGCTTCCTCTAACGTTGGCCATCATAGTAATACTGCTATATATGAACTTCAGAGCACTGAGTGAAGTTGCCTTGATTATTGTCACGCTCCCGATGGCCTTAATTGGGGGATTATGGTTAATGTATATAGAAGGGTTTAATTTTTCGGTAGCTGCGGGCGTTGGATTTATTGCATTAGCAGGTGTTGCGGTTGAAATCGGTGTGATCATGCTTGTGTATTTAAACCAAGCCTTAGCTGATTTAAAGTCAAAAGCATTGTCAACGTCTACGCCCATTTCAGTCGACAGTTACAATCAGGCACTATTACATGGTGCTGGCTTACGTGTACGTCCGGTAATGATGACCGTTGCAACAATTATTATCGGCCTGTTACCTATCCTTTATGGCACAGGCACGGGCTCTGAAGTAATGAGTCGTATCGCGGCGCCTATGGTTGGTGGGATGAGTAGTGCAGTGCTGCTAACACTGATTGTGTTACCTGCAGTGTATAGCTTACTTAAACGCGGTGAAATTGAACGGTTTAATATGTCTTTAAAAGCCACAAGTTAATGTTATTTTGAAGCAATACCCTGTGGTATTGCTTCAGTTTATCAGTCTAAAATTCGACAGGACAATCTTGATCTCGAGCTGTAAAGCAGCCGCTGTTGTTTAGCGCTACCACACAGGTTGCATTGCCCACGGTTGGACATAGATCTGGTTCTCCACCAGCAACTAGTCTTGTCATTTTTGAGCTCATCGCTTTTTCGCTAGATAAGCGTTTCAGATTGTTCTTTTTAATTGCTAATTTCATTTTACTTTCCTTATCTAATTGTTGTTTTTCCATGGTTAATCTATCACCAGGGTGTGAATAAGTTAATTGTTTATTTTAAAAGGTTGGAATTTTGTATTTTTACAGGGTGGTTTGTAGTGCCACATTCACCTTAATGTTGGGCGCACTTAAGATAAACTCACAGTGACAATGATGGTGTCGCTTGGGGAGGCAGTGTATGATAACGAACATCAAAATTAAGCTTAGTGATAGGGTTACATAAATGAAGCAATATTTGGACTTATGCCAGCGTATCGTGGATGAAGGCAAATGGGTAGAGAACACCAGAACGGGTAAAAGGTGTCTTACTGTGATTAACGCTGATCTAACCTATCATGTTGATAAAAACGAATTCCCACTTGTTACAACGCGAAAGAGCTATTGGAAAGCAGCAATTGCCGAGCTGTTAGGCTATTTACGAGGCTACGACAGTGCAGCCCAATTCAGAGAAATAGGTTGTAACACCTGGAATGCCAACGCAAATGACAACCAAGATTGGCTCAATAACCCGAATCGCAAAGGCGAAGACGATATGGGCTTTGTGTATGGGGCTGTAGCGAGGAATTACCCTAAACCGGATGGCGGTAGCGTCGACTTGGTTAAACAAGTTATCGACGATTTATCTAAGGGGATCGATAATCGAGGCGAAATCATTACTTTCTATCACCCAGGTTCTTTCCATTTAGGCTGTTTGCGCCCATGCATGTTTCAACATCAGTTTTCGATCTTAGACGGTGTGTTATATCTAAATAGTTATCAGCGTAGTCAGGACGTGCCTTTAGGTGGTAACTTCAATGCTATTCAAGTGTTTACGCTTTTAAAGTTAGTTGCGCAAATCACGGGGTTGAAGCCAGGTAAAGCATTCCATAAAATTGTCAACGCACACATTTATGAAGATCAATTAGAGTTGATGCGTGATGTTCAGCTTAAACGAACACCGTTTGAATCTCCGCAGTTACATATCAACCCAGATATCAAAACGTTTGAAGATTTGGAAACTTGGGTGACTTTGGATGACTTTGAAGTAACAAATTATCAATATCACGACGCAATTCAATATCCCTTCTCAGTATAAAAATTGTCAAAAGCAGCATTGAAATGCTGCTTTTTTATTCCTCCTTGTTCCCTTATAAATACAAATGTAAAGCTGAGTTTATTACTCAAAAGCATACTTTTAGATTGTTTTTTGAGCGAAAGGTAAGCGTTTTATCCTTTTTTATGGACAAATAAGTATTTTTTAGTCAGTCTAAAGGCCTATAAAAAGACTGGTATGTCTTGTTAATTAATTTAGCTTGGGTCTTGCAGTATGCCTACCACCGCGTGGTCTAAAACTTGGTTCTTATTGTTTTGTTTATCGGGATTATCGGGGTGTGTTAACTCCGAACTTTCTTTAGAAGAAAAGATTGCACAACAAGAAGCAATACATGCCCATAAAAATATGATTGCCTCTTATGATAAGAACAAAGCGAGTATTGAGCGACTTGCACAGATGGAAGGGGATTTGAGTCAGTTGCTTGCACTGCTGTCAGAAGAAGCGCAGGTGACAGACATTCAAACACACCTAAACCCAGAGAAAGAAACGATTAAGCATGCTGCGATGCACAGTGAAGTGCAACCGACACAATTGGCAAGTGAAGTGCAACCGACACAATTGGCAAGTGAACGAAACGACGCAGAAACAGAGATTTTAATTCCAGACTTGGTATTAGGTATTCATATAAAGCGTGATATAGCTCTGCGTCAGGTTGACACCATTGAGGATCGACTGGCAAAGGTGAGGCAGCATTACCATTTGGTATTTAACTCTGTGCGTACTCAATTGGTCGAGCCTAACGAGCAGCAACATCTCTACTATGTTACGGCAAATGGGTTTACCTCATTGCAAGAAGCAAGTGTATTTTGCAAAGCGATGGTTAATATCGCCAAACGCTGTAGGCATTTATAAATCAAATCAGATTGAATTTTTATATGTACGGTATGACGAGCTGTACCTTGTACAAAGAAGGAGCTTTGACAATTTTTTAGAGTTTATACTCTTATTTGGCTTAGCAAGAGAAGTACTTTTAAATCACAAGTTCTTCTAAAGTGATTTTTAAAGGATAACACAATGAAAAATAATTTTAGAAAAATCGGCTTTGTTAGCACATTAGTATTAATGGCGTTTGCATCAAACGCGGGTGAACAAAGAACATTTGAAGCAAAAGTAACGGTTAAAAATGCTTTTGAGCTTGAAAAGCAATCTGACTTGCTCTTTGGTACTATTCGTGCAAAAGCAGATACAACGGGCACAGATACCGCAACATTAGTTATACCTGCCGATACAGGTAAAGCCGCGAGTGTCACATCAACAGACATCACAAAAGCTGAGATTTCTATCCTCGAAGCAGGAGCGCCAGCTCAATTTAAAATCTCTGGTGTCGTGCCTTTTGCAACTTTGACTATCACCGATCCGGTAGAAACCAATATTGTGCTATCAGGAGGTAATCCAAATGCGGCGGGCTTTACCATGGATACTTTTACTTATTACATCGAAACGGGCGCTTTGAGTCAGCAGGATGTGACAGGTAATCAAATCCAAGTTGATGATAAAGGTGAAGCTCTGTTTAACATTGGCGCAACGCTAAAAACGACAACCGGCGGCACCGCAAATTATCTTGATGGAAGTTACAGTGGCACCTTTACCATTGAGGTGAGCTACTAGGTGTAGATGACATTGGATCGCGCCTCCGTAATAGGGCAGTACCGCAAATCGGCTGTGCTTTTAATTGGCACAGTTACGTTGAGTGCAGCTCTGAGCTTTGATGGTTATGCACGCATAATTGTCGAAAGGCCTTTAGACTTTGGCACTATTTTAATCTCTGACCATGCACAAGCTAGTCGTGTTCAGGTGAAAGCAAATGGCCAAAGTGCCACCAATGGCGGTGTTCACCTTGTCACTGGTGCTCAAGCTGCGAGTATTATGTTGTCTTCATTACCAGCGCAAACAAATGTGGCTGTCAGTACCAACATCATTACACCTCAGATGTCTCACAGTAACTTGGCTGTTTCGGGGATTAAGCTTATCCAGTTGGAGCATACGGATAGAGTGTTCACTGACACCCTCGGCAATGCGCACTTGAATATTGGCGGCACCATTGAGATTACCGGAAACCCAGCTCAATACCCAGATGGCACGTATCGGGTATGGGCAAGTATTGAAGTTAATTACTAATTTAAATATGAAAAAAATCTTTGTTTTAACTGGCCTTTTAGTAACAAGCTTACTCAGTGGTTTTGTACATGCCAGCTTAATGATATCCCCCACTCGGGTCGTATTTGATGAACGTCAGCGCACAGCGAAGGTTTTTTTGATTAATAATAGTCAAGAAGAAAAAACCTACCGCTTAGGGTGGAAGGAGAAACATGCGCTGGCATCGGGGGGATATAGGGATTTAGCGGCTGATGAGGTTGGCCCTTGGCGGTTAAGTCATATGATACGAATGACGCCAAAGCAGGTTCATCTAGCGCCTGGTGAAAGGCAAGTCGTGAAGTTGGCGTTGAGACGCAAAAAAGATATGGCGCATGGCGAGTATCGCTCTCACTTGTTTTTTCAGGCATTGCCCACCGAGCAGCATCGAGTATCCCAAGCCATTGGTATTAATCTTAATATGATTCTGAGTTATAGCATTCCTATTGTGTATCGAAAACAAGTCTCGATACCGGCCGTTACGATTAGTGACGCACAGCTCAAGCTAAATAGTGCAGGCCAGCAGGTAATTCATCTAGATATAAGCCGACAAGGTCATGCAAGTGCATTTGGCAAAATACAGGCATATTGGAAAGCACATAATACAAAGCAATGGCAGCGTGTTTCGGTTGCTAATAACTTTGCGATTTACCCTGAAGTAGCGAAAGCAAATATTGAGCTCAATATTCTCAATGGCCAAAAAATAGCTGGTCGAGGTCAGCTAAAAGTCACTTATGATGGACAGGAAGAGCACGCAGGTAAGGAATTGGCGCAAAAAACTTTTGCTCTCACCCTTTAGAATTAAGTGAGGCAATATTGCGATACTTGAGTGCCTTTTATTTGTGGGGAGTCGTGCTTTTCATAAGCACCAATGTGGCAGCTAAAACAGCAACTGGCCCCATGAGTATTGATATTGGTGTTGAACATAATGGCGGTTCGCGCATCGCAATAGGGGAAGAGTTACTACTTTCTTTGTATATAAAAGAGCATTACATCGCAGAAGTTTTCGCAATCAAGACACATGGCAGTATTCAAGTAGAGCTGCAAAGCTTGTTCTCTAGTTTGGATTTTGCAATCTCGCCACAACTAGATACAGAACCGCCACATTACCTTGGTTGGTTCATTGAACCAAAACAATCTTTTTTTCTGAACTTGAGAACAAATCAGGCGTTTATTGCGGGTCGCACAGTGAATTTTCATGAATCACAATGGCGCAGTCTCGATGAAGAGGTGTTCGTCGATGCTAGCTTGCTGGCCAATTGGTTTAGGCTTAATTTTGTTATTGATTATCAAGATCTCAAGATACAGGTTGAAAGTCAGCAAACTTTGCCCATTGAACAACGACTAGCACGAAAAAATCGTACGGTTGCTACTAAGTCTATACATCCCCAGTCAGTTTTACCGTGGCGAGCGAGTCCCTATCAAATTTGGAGTGCACCGCTGCTCGATTTTCAAGTTGGTTTAAAAGCTACAGAAAATGGCATGCAAGCAGATTACACTATTCAGGGAAGCCAAGATATCGCCCAATGGAATACCAATTACTTCATACGCGGCGATGAGCAAGAGTTGGTTAGGCAAAGCCGGCTGCAAGCTCGGCGTGTATATCAAGAATCAATTAATTTAGGACCTTTGGCAGTAAATCAGTTGGAACTTGGGGATATATTGGGCACGCAGATTGGCCGGGGTTATCAGTCTGCTCATGCCTTGGGGGTCAGAATGACTAACCGTCCTGTGTACAAAGAGGTCGACACCCAAACTGTTAGGATCAGCGGTGAAGCTCAAGTTGGTTGGGATGCAGAGCTTTATCACAATGGGTTGATGATTGGGCAGCAGTTAAATATTCAATCTGGGCTATATGATTTCGATAAGGTCGAATTGTATTTTGGCAGCAATGAGTTTGAAGTCGTGTTGTACGGGCCACAAGGTCAAATAGCGCAGGAAGTGCGCTCATACTATGTTACCGGAAATGCAGTGGCCAAAGGTGAGCACTACATTGATACGTCAGTGATTGACAACGGAAGCACACTATTAGGCTCAGACCAAACTAAAACAGAGACTTCAGGTTGGAATTTACTGACGCGATTTGATTATGGCCTAAGTGATGACATCGCTATTTATTCGGGATTCAGATTTGGGCTACAGGAACTGGTGAATCAATATCAGATAGCCACGGGCCTTAGTTTCGATTTATGGGACCGAGGACTGATAAACTTAGATTTTAGTCTAGATGATTTGGGGAACCAGCTTGCTCAATTGCAGGGAAGAACGGAAGTAGGTGGTCATGCATTTAGCATGATTGTTAACGATAGAACGCGTCAGTCTAATCATGATCAGGCTACTAAAATACACTCAAGGGAGGTGTACTTTCGCACTTCCGGTAAGCTATATAGTTATGGTTCTGTCAGGCTGAATTACCAAAATACATTCAGTTGGGAGCAGTTTGAGCAACAATCGGACTTTATGGCAACCAATATGCTGGCCATGACAACCCGCTATGGCACATTTAGCAATCAACTCAACTACACTAGGCAATCCAACCTGTCAGAAACCGAATTGTTTGGCGCATTTCGCTGGCAAGGGCGTATTGGTAAAACGTATAGCCGTGTGAGTTTGGGTTATCAGCTTGAGCCACAAGAGCAACTAACTGACTACCAGTTGCAAGTAAGTCAATCGATTGGACCTGATCTTGATGTAGAGTTTGATTATACAAAGTCGTTGTTACATGACGGCTATGAGGTTGGTATGGGTTTAAGTTGGCATAATGACAGGCTACGCCTAATCGGCGATTTGAGCTATCAACAGGACGATACTTGGCAAATAGGGCTTACAGGTCAGTTTAGTCTTGGTTATGCCGATCAAAGTGACGTTTTACTGATGACTGACCGAAGGTTGGCCAGCACAGGTTCAATTGTGGTTAAAGTGTTCTTAGACAATAACAATAATGCTGTTTTTGATGAACAAGATGAAGTGCTGCAAGGGGTGAGAGTTAAATCAATTCAAAGCTTTGCTCAGGCGCAAACGGATACAAAAGGTATTGCACTGCTCACCAATATGCCTCTTGAGCGGAAAACAGATATTGTACTTGATATCGATTCCTTGCCAGACCCTTTTTACATTCCGGCACAGGATGGCAGCTCAGTGACACCGCGCAGAGGGTTTATTGCATATTTAGAATACCCAGTAGTGAATTCAGGAGAAATTGAAGGGATTGCATACAAAAAACTCCCAGATGGAGACGACCAACCTTTACCCTATGCGACTATAGAATTAGTGGATAAGGATAATAAAGTTGTTGCACAGTCCAAATCGGCATTTGATGGGTACTATGTATTCAGTAATCTTCGTCCAGGCAACTACGAAGCTCGCGTCAAAGAACGACCTGAAGATGGGCTTATGCAAAAAGAGAAAGTCGAGGTGATGTTGTCAGACAGAGGGGATGTGCTACTCGATGTTGATCTAGTTGTAGAGCAGTTAATTGAAAGTGAAGGGATGATAGCCAGCGGTGGACGGTTTAATTCTTTGTCTATATTAAAAACTTACGCTTTGATTTTATCAAAAAAATCACCACACTTGTTTTCAACAAAGCCCTTTTATGTCTACGACAAGCAACAGAATAATTACCTTCTTGGGTTTGCTTTTTATAAAAATGCCGAGCGGGCGGCAAAAGCTTGCCTAAAGATGACAAAAAACCAAATAAAGTGTACAGCCGAAAAGATCACTCTTACTTTGTAAAGCATCTGTCGTCTTTTTACTTGGGTAGTACACACCATATATAGTCAAAACTTACCAGCCTAAAAATTCAAAAACTAATCTGGTTCGATTTTTGCATTTCCCAACTTAATAATTGTGAGGTGCAGAGTATGCGAATTTTATTATTGGTGTTGATTGGCTTGATGGCTGGGTGCAGTTCTAGCTTGTTTGTTGAGCCCCAAAGTCAACCAACAGCAAAAAATACACCACCAGTGCGAACAGTACATAGTTATATTGGCGAGTTAGCAACTCAGTTGAGTCAGTATAGTAGGCCTTTAAAGCCCGGCGCTTCAGTGGCAGTGACAAGCTTTTATAAAGACAGTGAGCTGGGAATGGACACCATACATAGTCAGGGAGAGGGATTAAGCAATCAAGTTCAGGAAAGCTTTATCACTTATTTAACTCAAATGGGGTTGCAGGTTGTCGAATTTCGTATGCAAAAAGCTATAAGTTTGTCGGATGATGCCGATAACATACTTAGCCGTGATATCGAAAAGCTTAAAGAGCGCCATAAATTTGACCTCGTATTGACGGGGACAGTCAGCGAAAGCTTTGACTCTTATACGATACATGCACGTTTGATTGATATGGTAAACAATAAAACTATGTCAGCTGGGTCCATAAGCTTGCCAAAAGCCACATTGTGGGGGGAAGAGCAGGTACAAATGCGTGATGGTTTACTACATCGCGGCCAATATTGACGGAGAAAAATATGAAACAGTACGCATTCGGGCTTATTTTACCGCTTTTGTTTGGTTGCACGCTTACCGAAGATGAAACGAGTAGCCGTAGTGCCATAGTGGTTGAGAAAAATGCATTTGCTACCCCTGAAAGCCAGTTCCAAGCGCATCCCAGTGGTATGCATGGCATGACGGTTCCACAGCAGATGGCAAGTCGCAATGTCACTCATTATGTTCAAAATTTAATGCAGGACATGATAGGTAACTTGCGTTATGTGAATGACAGAACACCAATCGCGGTAGCAACCTTTGTATTTTTAGATGAAGACTACAACTATGGCTCCCTATTAGGTAATCAACTATCCGAAAGCTTTATACACGAACTGCACAATTTTGGTGTGCCTGTTGTGGATTTTAAAACCACTGACTTTATGCGTGTCACCAAAACTGGAGACTTTATATTTAGTCGCGACTTCCTAGAGCTTTCTGATGAGCATACATTCAACTATGTATTAGCTGGTACGTTGGCTAATCATCAGGGTGGGGTTTTAGTCAATGCACGTATTGTGGGTGTTAAAAGCAAAGCGGTAGTTGGTACCGCACAGGGCTTTTTACCACAAGCTGTGGTTAATGCACTAAGAGATGGCATAGGTCATGATGGCATTCGGTTAGAACGAGCAAGTAGGTAATTACTATGAAACGAAGTGGCGTAATTTTAACTTGCCTAGCAGTATTGGGTGGTTGTGAATCTTCTTCTCACAACCAAATCGTGCCCACTCAGCAGGGCGAGTCGAAAGCTGCTCAACAGGTCAGGCAATTAGCGCAGCTATCACAAGAACTTGATACGATGACTGATGTTGAATATGTAAATCCCGGCTTCATTAGTTATCAACATAATAAGCAGATAGCCAATTATGCAGGACAAATCGCATTGGAGCTTTCGGACTCATTGTCTGGCGTGGCACCAAGCGCGGTAGCGATTACGAGCTTTGTAAGCTTTGACAATAGCTTGCGCCGTAGTAACCAGTTGGGGAATCAGTTGGCTGAATCAATGATCCATCAATTTCAAAAGATGGGTTACCCTGCACTGGACTTTAAGTCCCATCGAGGTATTGCTGTGACGGCAAATGGTGACTTTATTCTATCCAGAAATGCGAAGCAGTTGCCTAAAAAGCCAGCACCTAGTCATGTGTTGACTGGCACTATGATTTATCGAGATCGAGGTGTTGAAATCAATACACGGTTACTTAACTTTGATAGCCGTTTAGTGGTCGCTAGCAGTAATATAGTAATTCCTTACTTTATCCTTGACTCACAAGCTACAGCCTCTTACTAACATCATCGCGCGTACATCAGTTAACAGGTGTACGCTGCCTTTGTGTTTTTCCAATGACCCACAACGTTCAAGGTAAATGCCAGCAGAGGTATTATCTAATTGATTAAATTTGCTTGTATTTTAGCATCTTAAGCTGCTATATATAGTAAGCACAAAGACTACTCAGCTAGTCTCCGTAGTTTAATGGATAAAACGGGGCCCTCCTAAGGCTTTGATGTAGGTTCGATTCCTACCGGGGACGCCAGTCAATAAATCACATCACCCTGCGTTCAGTCATAGCCTAAAGCAAGTCGAAAAATTAGAGTTCACCAAACATTTAAAGAGAGAAGTCTTCAGGCGGTGTAATGATGAGCTCAACAATGTCATTTATTTGAATGTTATTCATGGGACGGTTTTGAATATTTTCTGCTATGGCATTTTGTGCATTGACTTGAGTAACTTTTACGCGATTAATGGTTTGGATACTGCGAGAGAAAAACTGATTTCTTTCACCTGCTACATCACTTCTGTGGGCAACACTAAGAATTTGTCCTTCTTTAATACCATGTGCGCGTCCGAGGTTAATGACCAGTTGATCTTGGTCCTTATGTAGAATTTTGCCCTTTGTTGGCATACATGCAAAGGCCTGATCTAGGTCTTGAGCCAAGCTATTAAAGACGCTTTGTATACGTTTTCCATAATCGGTGTGCCAAAAAGTATCGCTGTAGACATCAATAATCTTGGTTTTCTCAAATGGCCAAATGCCAGTAACACTGTAGTGCTGCTGCCAAACCTTATCCTTACTGAGCGCATCAAAGGCAACAAAGTCAATTTTAAAGCTGCGTACATACTCATCATCTTGCCAAAATGCGTATTCACTGTTGAGTTGTTGAGTACTGGCTACATCTGTTATTTGACTGAGTAATACATATTGACTATTACTGGTCGCCGTTAAACTCTCAATGAGCTGGTTATCATAGTCAAAGTTTTGTGAGAAAAAGGCTCTTACATTCAAACTTTTATCAATGAATGGAATTGGCTTTACGGCCATGTTTCTTTGCATGAGCGTTTGATATAGACGTTCGCTAGAGGATTTGTGTACGTCAAAAATTTGACCCAGCCTCGCTTGGTGAGGTTGAATTAACTGACTTTGGGTTATAGTAATTTGCTTGCTGAATGACTCTTCTGGGCACTTTTGCTGCTTTGGAAAAATATCTAAGTGTAAAGTTACACTCATAACGCCATCTTTGGTGTTTTCTGATACCAAATTGATTTCTTGGATCTCGCCATGGCTTTTAATTTTGATATGGTCCTGTGCCAAGACCCCGTCAGCTAGCGTTTGCACGCTAGATACTGTTGCACCAGAAAATATCAGTGCTTGGGTTATGGCATCCTGTACAGCTTCTTGTCTAGCCGCTGCTCTGTCTGAGGTATAGGCATTTGCATAGCCTGTAACTTCAAACCATTCAGCTTGGCTTGGGAAGCTAAGTGCACCAGCAACAAGTGCTAGACAACTAATTTTGTTCATTACGCAATTACCATATCAAAAATCTATCTAATTAGATAAAGGCAAGTCTTGTGCCAATCGTATTGGCTTAATTTGTGCATATGATATTGCGAACGTTAATTGGTGTTTTAGGAGTCGGTAGCACATGCGAAAGTTTTATCAAATCGGCAAAGTACTTGCTGCAAGTTTTGTACTTGGTCTTAGTGGATGTAGTTCCATTATCGACAAACATGTGGAGTATAGCTACGTGCAACCGGATAGCTACCCAGTTTTAAAAGCGATTGGCTATGCACCATTAGATGCGCAACCAGGTGCAACCAATAGTGAAAAAATGCTCATGGCGATAAAGGTATCTAAATTAGAAGCTTACCGTGAACTTGCTGAGCAAGTATATGGCCACCAGCTAAATGCGACAACCACGGTGAGAGGCGTTATTGCGCAAAATGATGGACTTAGAAGCCAGGTGCAAGGCGTTATTCGTGGTGCAAGGGTGTTGAAGTCATATGCGGTTGGCGACATTTACACGACTGAGTTGGAGCTGGATATGAAAACCGTATATGACCTTTATATTGGTCAAGTGAAACCTAAAAAAATCCAACGCGTCACTTATTACTAAGACAACATCACCTGCATAAAAAAGCACGCTCTCATGGGCGTGCCTTTCTCATTAAATTAATAACACTTTTGTCAATTAAGCTTTGAGGTTTTTGACTAACTCGCCAACATTCTCAACAACGCTACCTTCTTCTGTGTAAGTTGTTGAAGTAGGTGTACCAATCAGAATTTCTTTTAGCTCACGGACTGTCATGTTGGCTAGGTGTGCAGCCTTTGCGTTAACCTCATTTTGGTTCTTACACTTATGCAATAACGTATTTACTTTTTTGGTCAGAGGTACGACATCAGGATCTTTAAATATGTCAGCTGGAAAAGTAGACAGGTCTTTGTCAGTTTTTTGAATCGTATTTAGGAAGGTAATTTTTTGCCGAGCGATATCTTTTAAGCCATCACCATTTCTTGAACTAAGCGCCGTCAACTCCTCATCCAAAAGCTGGGTCAAAGCTTCTAAAGAGGAGATTTGAGAATTTAATTGCTGTATACACAGCTCAGTTTTATTATCCATATAAATCGAATTCGAATGCTGCGATATTTTTTGCCAGCTTCTCTGAGTCTACTTGATATTTACCTTCAGCAATCGCTTTTTTCAGCTCTTCGACTTTTTTGCTATCGAAAGCCGGTGCTTGCTGAGCCTTTTCTTGTAAGCCCTTCAGTTGTTGTGCTTGTGGCGTTAAGCTTACTGAGTCTGCGGCAGCTTTTTGCTGAGCGGCAGGTTTAGTTGCTGTATTATTTGCATCATTTCTTTGCAATTCAGCACGTTGTTGCTTAACATTATTAGCAACACTATTCGGCTGATTTTGACCGTTAATGTTATTAACCATGACATTGACCCATTAAAAAAAGTTGATTCAGTCTTTATATCGACCGTTCCTCTACTTACTTTAGCAAAAATTTTAAATATTGACCGCTACAGAATCAACATCTTTTACGCGTGCGCGGATTGTTTTTCCCGATTTTGTGTTCTTGACGCGAATTTGATCACCTAAGTTGCCGTCTTGTAAGGCAATCCCTTGTGTCTTTATGGCAAAGTGTTCGTTGCCAGCCAATATGATAACAGTATCCCCCTTACAAACCATACAAATATGTCTCATGATGATTGCTTTATCGGCTTGTATACGGCGTTTTGTTTTGCTGCCAATCAACATATTGATGTCATCAATATTTGATGCGCGTACGAAATGCTTCGGCCGCATGGCAATTTTTAGATCATCGGCCTGTAAAACAACTCCTTTATCCAACTGTTGAGTACTCACAATGACAGGAAACAACACTTCAATTTTTACATGCACAAACTGCAGCCATCTTTCTCTGTCATCGCAACGAACTTGAACGGTCACCTGGCGAGTGAAAGGGGGGGCTGATTTACTTGAAACTTTAAGTTGCGAGCGGCAGGTCCGATTTGGGAGACGTGTATCCAGAGGGAGAGCGCTAACATTAGTTTCTCCTTTAGGTTCTTGAATGATATGCTTTTCTACATACTTTATTGCGAGTTCCTGAATTTGCGCTGACTCATAGGTCTGAGCATAAGCGGATGGCATGGCTAAAAAATATGCCAAAATAAGAAAGAATTGAACTGCAACTGTATTTTTTAACAAACTCATGATGTTTCGACTATGCTTATGGGGTGAAACAAGGTATAAAGATTTTGCGTGAATTGCTTCACCGCTTCAAGGGCAACTTTGAATGCTAATAAACAAGCAAACATTGTTCCGATAAGCTGTATTTTGAGTAGGAGAATGAAATGGCAGGTATTTTAGACTCAGTTAACCAACGAACTCAGTTGGTGGGTCAAAACCGACTTGAACTATTACTCTTTCGTTTGAGAGGGCGCCAACGCTTCGGTATCAATGTTTTCAAAGTAAGAGAAGTACTTCAGTGCCCACCTCTTACTGCAATGCCAAAATCAAATTCGTACGTGCGTGGTGTCGCGCACATTCGTGGTCAAACCATCTCTGTAATCGATATGTCCCTCGCTGTAGGAGGACCTCCGATTGAAGATATTAAAAACTGTTTTGTTATCATTGCGGAATATAACCGTTCGGTTCAGGGCTTTTTGGTTGGCGCTGTAGAGCGCATTGTTAATATGAACTGGGAGCGCATCATGCCTCCACCTTCTGGCGCAGGTAGATACTCTTACGTGACTGCTGTAACAGAAATCGAAGAAGAATTAGTCGAAATTCTCGACGTAGAAAAAATACTCAATGAGATTTGCCCAATTAACACCGAAGTCAGTCAAGACATAGTGGCGGATGGTGAGATGCAAAAAGATCTTGGCGAGCGTATTGTTTTTATTGCCGATGATTCAGCGGTAGCTAGGAATCAGGTGAAACGAGCATTAGAACCACTTGGCGTGCAAACTGAATTAGCTAAAAATGGTAAAGAAGCTCTTATACGCTTAAAAGAAATCGCAGAGGTCGATTGTCAAAATGACATAACAGAGCGTGTTGGGCTTTTGATTTCGGATGTTGAAATGCCTGAAATGGATGGTTACACCTTAACGGCTGAAATTAAAGCCGATCCAAAATTAGCACCTTTACATGTTATATTACATACTTCTCTCAGTGGTGTGTTTAATCAGGCTATGATTGAAAAAGTCGGTGCAGACGACTTTATCGCTAAGTTTAACCCTGATGAACTGGCATCTGCGGTGAAGAAATGGGTTCATTGTGATTGATAAGTGGCGGTAAAACTTTGGAAAATAAACATCTTGAGCAAAGCGAGTACGATCAATTTCGCACTTTTTTAGAGCAACAGTGTGGTATTGTGCTTGGAGATAACAAGCTATATTTGGTGAAGAGTCGGCTTGCGCCATTGATGTCTCGATTTAATGTAGACTCTCTGTCTTCATTGGTGAGTAAAACGCTGAGTCCACATGAAAGGCAATTACGTGCTGCAGTTGTAGATGCGATGACAACCAACGAAACTTTATGGTTTCGTGATCAATACCCGTTTGAATTGCTGAAAAAGAAAATTTTTCCTGAATTTAAAGATTTGCGTAGACCCGTTAAAATTTGGTCAGCGGCGAGCTCTTCTGGTCAGGAACCTTATTCAATTGCAATGTCAACGAGTGAGTACCAGTCTCTAAACCCTGGCGCTTTAAAAATGGGCGCTCAGGTGATCGGTACCGACATATCAAACACCATGCTAGACATGTGTAAGAACGCGGAATATGACGCGCTGGCGCTGGCACGTGGGCTGTCACCAGAAAGACGTAAAAAGTTTTTTATGGACAGTGGCAATGGCATGGCTAAGGTTGTCGATCCGGTTCGAAAAATGGTCAACTTCCGCCATTTAAATTTACTGGATTCTTATGCATTATTGGGCAAGTTTGACGTGATATTTTGCCGTAATGTATTGATTTACTTTTCCCCAGAAGTGAAAGCAAAAATTATTTCGCAGTTTGCGCAAGCATTAAACCCCAATGGATACCTATTTTTGGGGGCTTCAGAATCAATGGCTGGATTGAGCGATGATTTTGAAATGCTGCGATGCAACCCTGGGATTATATATCAGAAAAAGTCTTAACAACCAAAAGCAGCCAATTGGCTGCTTTTTTTATGCCGAATAAACAATATATTTAAGTCAAAATAATATGTGGTATAAAGCGACTTAGATCTTGTGTAATTAAACTTCTATCTGCTCTGAGGCCAATTCCTGCCGGCTCATCTCCAATAACCCAGCTGCCCACGACTACGTGCTCATCGGCAAATTTAGGCAGGGGGCTGTAAGCCTGATAAATATAGCCTTCTTCACCATAACTGCCAGCAGATTGAGCGATAACTTTTCCTTCTTTGCGAATTTCAATATTGGCACCTTCGCGAGAAAAAATAGGCTTTTTTACAATGCCTTGAAGTGCTGACAACTGGTGTTTTTGATCATGAAAGTATGCCGGTAGTAGATTGGGGTGGTTAGGGAAATATTGCCACAGCAATGGTAAAATAGCTTTGTTGGATAACAGTGCTTTCCACGAGGGCTCTAGCCAGGTTGTGCTGCTTTTGGTCAGCGCATCGGCGTACTCGTCCTCAAACATAAATTCCCAAGGATATAATTTAAAGCACCAGTTGATGGTGTTATCTTCTAGGTCAGTAAATTGGTCGTTACTATCTATGCCGATATCTTCGACATACACAAACTTGCAGCGAACTCCCGCTTCAATGGCACAGCTTTTTAAATAGTCTATGGTGCCTTTATCTTCTTCACTTCCTTTGCAGCAGCTAAAATGTAAACTTTTAGTGCGGTTAAGTTTATGTAGATGGCGAAACCGAGAGATTAATTGTTCTTGGAGACTATTAAACTGGTCACTTTGTCTTGGTAGCAGGCCTGCATTTACTTGTTGCTCTAGCCACAGCCATTGCCAATAGGCGGTTTCAAATAATGAAGTGGGTGTGTCGTAATTAGCTTCAAGTAACTTAGCGTTGTGATTACCGTCATAACTCAAATCAAAACGTCCATATAGATGAGGGTCTCGTCGTAGCCAAGAGCGCCTGATCATATGCCAAAAGGGTTGCGGGATCGCAAAGCGTCGCATTAATTCATCGTCATCACATACTTTGTCAACGATGTACATGAGCATTTCATGAAGCTCACTGGATGGACCTTCTATATCTTGCTCTATTTGTTTGAGAGTAAACTGATAGTAAGCCCGCTCATCCCAGTATGGCTCTTCGTGCATGGTATGGAACTTAAACCCAATGGCTTCAGCTTGATTACGCCAGTGGGGCCTTTCACTAATGGGAACTCTGATCATAGAAACTATATTGCAAGATTAACGTGTTTTTGAATGGGTTGCTTATGCAGAAGTTGGGGGCTTATCCTCCCCAGCTCCGACTACTTGCACTTCGGCCAAAGCCTCCTCGGCTTTTCGTTTTACTCACGAATTTTCCTTGCTTGGCTGCATAGTTAATGGCCGAGCCTTTTACTTTTGTGGTTCCGGATGCCCCGGTGCTGGCAACTACAGTATTTTGTGCATTACGGTATTTAAAATAGTCATCTTTACTTCTGTAAAGTGGCTTTGCACCTGAATAGTATTTGCCACTTAAAAATGCTGCTTTTTTGCGTTTACGCTTTTTGAGCGCATCTAGACCTTCATCGACGGCTTCAGCAATTGCGGCAACCATAAAGCCAGCCATAATTGGGCGCCATATTCCACCATTGTTGTCACACTGTTCATAACCAAAGTCGCTTTCACATAGCTGCTCGGTTGCATATTTGGGCGCTTCAGAGAGGTGACTGTTTTGAGCTTGCTGGTATTGAAACTCACATGCATCCTCCTCTATGCCAAAAGATGTACATTCGTTGACATTTTTGAACAGTAGAGCAGACTCTTCGCTATCACCACACCCTGAAATACTTACACTTGCCCCCATCATTAAGGTCAACTTGATATGCTTACTGCGTTTCATAGTTACTCCTTAGTATGTCATGCAGGCGGCGTTGAGAATTCCAGTTGCCAGTGAAGCACCACCTAAAAATAGCCCTGCACTCATGTGGTTGTTTTCGATTTTGTCAGACAATTTGGGCATATACAAACGTACTAAGAAGAAAGTAACCAACTGCATGATTCCTGCAATAACGCCCCAAATAGCAAAATCAATTAATGACACTGCATTAATTGCTGCACTCGCGATAGGCAGGGTAAACCCGATTAATGTGCCACAAAAAGCGGCTGCCGCGGCTGGGTTATTTTCTTTGACTAAGCGCCATTCACAATGTGGGGTCACTTTGGTATAGACAAATAAAAATGTCAGTATGAGCACATAGCCAAGCGCAAAATAGGCAATGAAAGGAATAAATCCTTGTAAAGATTCCAGTAACATCGGACGTCCTTTATTATTCTTCGTGAAGAGTTAAGTTTTCCAATTCGCGATGCAGTATATCATCATCGCCTATATTTAGCTCAATTAAACGTTTTAGGTGAGTGACACTATCGAGGTCTATTTGCGCACAGTGCAAACCCAAGTGAGCTTCTTCTATGTGTCGTATCTCTACTTCCATACATATTTCTACGTCGCTGCCTGGCAGGTTAAACTTTAGACTGGCCGGTTGGCCTTTCAGCGGAGTTAACCCAATAGGCAAAGTGATTAATGCACCATTTAATGACAAGTCTATTATTTCGCAACTATAGTCCCCGGTTGTCGTCATAAGTGAGGCTTGGTTTGAAAATAGGACTCGGGAAAATTTTCTGCGTTCTTTCATAAGGCGTTCTCGTCATGTCGTTATCTCAAGTTTAGTCATTTTTTTCAGGACTAACCAGATATAAAAAAGCCCCGATTTAACTCAGGGCTTAGAATACAAACTGATTATTAAGTTAACCAATTTTTTTGTATTTGATACGTTTTGGCTCAGCGGCATCTGCGCCAAATGTTTTCTTCAGCCATTCTTCGTATTCAGTATAATTACCGTCGAAGAAATTAATTTGACCTTCATCACGGTAATCCAGAATATGCGTAGCAATACGGTCTAAGAACCAACGGTCGTGCGATATACACATTACACAGCCTGGGAATTCTAAGATTGCGTTTTCAAGGGCACGTAATGTTTCAACGTCTAGGTCATTGGTTGGCTCATCCAGTAAGATGACGTTGCCACCAGCTTTCAACAGCTTTGCTAAATGTAGGCGGTTACGCTCACCACCAGAAAGTTCTTTAACAAACTTTTGCTGGTCGTTACCTTTAAAGTTGAAGCGACCAACATAGGCACGGCTAGGAATTTCAAAGTTACCAATTTTTAGGATATCTTGGCCATTCGAAATCTCTTGGAAAACCGTATTGCTGTCGTCCATGTTGTCACGGAACTGCTCAACAGTCGCAAGTTCAACTGTTTCACCTAGCTTAATTTCACCACTATCTGGCTGCTCTTCACCACTTAGCATTCTAAATAATGTCGATTTACCCGCACCGTTGGCACCGATGATACCAACGATAGCACCTTTGGGCATTGAAAAGCTCAAGTCATCAATAAGTATACGATCGCCGAAGCCTTTCTTAAGATTATTTACTTCAATAACCTGATCGCCTAGACGAGGACCTGGTGGAATAAATAGCTCATTGGTCTCATTACGTTTTTGGTAATCAGATTGCTGAAGTTCAGTAAATTGAGCCATACGAGCTTTTGATTTTGCCTGACGGCCTTTTGGATTTGAACGAACCCATTCAAGTTCTTTTTCAATTGATTTCTGACGTGCTTTTTCAGACTTCTCTTCTTGCTTAAGACGTGCATCTTTTTGCTCAAGCCAAGATGTATAGTTACCCTCCCAAGGAATACCATGACCTCGGTCTAGTTCTAAAATCCATCCTGCTACGTTGTCTAAGAAATAACGGTCGTGGGTAATTGCCACAACAGTACCTTCATAATCATGAAGGAAACGTTCTAGCCAAGCAACGGATTCAGCATCCAAGTGGTTGGTAGGCTCGTCCAGCAGTAGCATATCTGGTTTTTCTAGCAGTAGTCGACAAATCGCTACACGACGTCTTTCACCACCTGATAAATGCTCAATCTTTGCATCCCATTCAGGCAAACGTAATGCATCTGCAGCACGCTCTAAAGCATTGTCTAAGTTATGGCCATCATGTGCTTGAATGATTGCCTCTAGTTCGCCTTGCTCCTTTGCTAAAGCGTCAAAGTCAGCACCATCCATTGCGTATTCAGCATAAACTTCATCTAATCGAGTCAGCGCAGTTTTTACTTCACTTACCGCTTCTTCAATCGTCTCACGCACTGTTTTACTTTCATCTAGTACTGGTTCTTGCGGTAGGTAGCCGACTTTTGTGCCAGGTTGAGGGCGAGCTTCGCCTTCAAACTCAGTATCAACGCCTGCCATAATGCGTAGCAAAGTTGATTTACCAGCACCATTAAGACCAAGAACACCGATCTTAGCTCCTGGAAAAAAACACAAAGAAATATCTTTCAGAATTGTACGCTTAGGTGGGACAACTTTGCTCACCCGCGACATAGTATAAATATATTGAGCCATCTATATAGTCCAACTAATTTTTAAATTTCCGCTATTGTAGTTACAACTTCATGAGCATTCAACGTAGCAAGATAGATATCGTGATTGAGGTGGCGCTGATTTATTGTCAAATTTCACAATGGTGATGTTAAATGTAAGTCCCCTATATAGGGAGTACTATGAGGTATTTCATAAATTGCAGGCCCCAACTTGTAACAACTCTGATTTGAACTAGGCTTCATCCCGTAGCCCCTTATTTTTCTTAACCCCCTTATTCTTAGGGCATTTTTGACCTGTTTTAATCCCAGAAAAAGGGTATTATTTACCTATGCTCGGCAAAGCTATGAAATAAAGTTGTTACACTTTATAGCATGCACGTCCCCGTCAATTGATTTACAAAATGTAAGAGTGGGTTGGATACCCTTTTGCAATACAGTGAATCTTAACAAAATAAAACCTCACCTTAAAAGTCGGAACAGAATTCAGTAATAGCCTCATCATCGAGGATATTTCGAACCTTTTTAAACGGAAAATATCAATTAAATAGCAATAATAATAAAAATCATAAGCTCATCTGGAAACTCGGTAAGGACAGCTATGACACAGTTAAGTTACTCATCAAACAGGATTTTCAAACAAAGAAGAGCTCCACTTGGAGCAGAAATACTCCGTTTTGCAAGACGTTTACGTGGATACACTCAAGCAGAGTCTGCAGCTAGCTACGGTATCGAAGAGCGCACATTACGGCGCTGGGAAAATAAGGAATACAGCCCTAAATGGAATGATGTAGTTGGCTTGGTAGAAGATGTTTACTCATTAGATATTTTAGAAGTAATAGGAAAGCTAAATGATAGCAACGCAGATAACCATTAAACAGATAAGAAGTGCATTAAGACGCTGGGGTAAGTTTTGGCGTCAACGCGAACTTGGTAAAGGGTTTAGCCGTCAAGCTGTCACAGAGCAAGCTGGTGGCGGTCGAAGCAATTATTTTTCAAGTGATATGATGAGTGTCCCTGAGGAAATCGAACTCATAGGACAATTAATAGCAAAGTTGCGACCTGAGTGTATTCGTGCAATACGAGCCAAATACTTATTGGACATGGAGCTTAGTCAAGCGGCAAAGATGCTTGGCTTTGATACCAAACGTTCAGCAGAGTTTTGGTTAATTAAAGCTGAAAGAGCACTAATGTTGGAGCTTAGTTATTAGAATAGGAAAATAAATGTCGATTATGAACACAGTGGAGCAAATAAAAAAGCATGAGGGGTACCGGCGTTACCCCTATTATTGTACGGGAGGCAAGCTCACAATTGGATATGGTAGAAACTTAGATAACAAAGGAGTAGACCAAGAAGAAGCGGAGTACTTGCTTGCCCAAGATGTACAAAATGCCCTAGCAGGTGTTAAGCGTCGTATCAATGTGAGTCACTGCAATGAAGCAAGGCTCGCTGTGCTAACCAATATGGCGTTCAACCTTGGCTTGCAAGGCGTAATGGGTTTCAAAAGGATGTTAGGGCACGTTGAACAAGGTAAGTTCGAAGAAGCTGCGCTTGAAATGCTTGACAGTCGCTGGGCTAAACAAGTGCCTAATCGAGCACAAGAGCTAGCTCAGCAAATGTTAAGTGGAGAATGGCAATCATGAGTTGGTTTACCAGCTTATTTACGAGTGATGTTCGCGAGCCATTGCAGATAGTGGGTAACATTATCGACGAACTGTACACCAGCGAAGAAGAAGTACTGGAGCAGCAGGTCTTAAAGGCACGTTTGCTCACAAAACAAAGTGAAATACAGGCACAGATTAACTCGGTTCAGGCGAGCCATCGCAGCGTTTTTGTTGCTGGTGCTAGGCCTTTTCTTATGTGGGTATGTGGTTTAGGGTTTTTATTTGCTTTTGTGATTAACCCAATCTTGCAATGGCTATTACCAGATCATGGAGTGCCAGAGCTGCCGCTAGAAGTGATGCTTGAGTTGACTTTGGGCATGCTGGGTTTGGCAGGTTTGCGAACCATTGAAAAGATAAAAGGAGTCGCTAAGTGAGACAACCTGACAATTGGCAAATGAAAAAGGAGTTAAATTTAGCCCATATTTTAACGACCATAGCTTTAGTCGTCTCTGGTATTTTGTATTTAAATGATCTCGATAAGCGGATCACGTCCAACAAGCAAGAACTGGCTCATTTAAAGCAAATTCGTAAAGAAGACCAAAAGCGCATAGAAAAACGTTTGGACTCCATAGATGCAAAGCTTGATGCCCTGTTAAGCGCCAAACGTAATGGCTTGTAACGTTTCTTACTAAGCCAGTAGTTTAACCCACCTTTGTAATTAAGCACTGAAGATAGTTTGCTCTGGCCCAGTGGTCGAGTGTGCGTTCGTGTGCAAAAAATTTAGCAAGGAGACGAATTTTGAGTACTGCTATAGAATTAGCGAAATTACCACCTCCTCAGGTTATTGAAGCGCTTAGTTATGAGGAGATTTATCAACAGATTGAGCAAGCATTATTGGAGAAAATTCCAGATTCCAGTTTGCTAGCATCTGATCCTGCAATTAAGTTGTTAGAGATAGCTGCTTATCGTGAGCTGCTATTACGTCAACGTATCAACGATGCCGCCAAATCAGTGATGTTGGCCTTTGCCAGAGGAAATGATTTAGATCACTTAGGTGCATTGTTTGGTATTGGGCGAGACGACGATGAAGAAGATGAACGTTATCGCCAACGTATCCCTATGTCATTAGAGAGTTACAGCATGGCAGGAACTCGCGGAGCATATGAATTTCATACCTTTTCAGCAAGCCACCTTGTGCATGATGTATATGTTGATTCAGAGCAACCCGGGCGAGTGAATGTGTATGCTTTGCTAGATACAATGAGTGAAGCTCAAGCAAATGAAGTAAAAGGGGAAATAGAAGCACAACTCAATGATGAAGATATTCGACCTATCACTGATGAAGTAGTTGTTAATTGGGTTATGCCGACCTTGGTGCCTTTGTCTGCTCAAGTTTATTTGAATGTCGGGGCAAACAAAGCTCAGGTTGAGCTGGCGATAATGCAAGCGCTCGACACCTTCATTTTGAACCACTTTAAGCTTGGTGCTGAAGTACCTCATTCAGGTATTATTGATGCGCTTCATCAGCCAGGGGTGAGAAAAGTAAAATTATTGACGCCAACAGAGGATCTTCAACCAGAAGTGAACCAAGCTTTCCGTTTAACGCTTGATCTTGTATTTCCAGAGGAGGCGTAGATATGACTAAACCTTCATTATTACCGGTGAATAAAACGCAACTGGAAAGCGATTTAGAGTCCAGCATGGCCTTGAATAGGCCTCAATTTAATACTGAGCGTGTTATCCCCGAGAGCATAGGTTCACAATGGGATCCTTTGACTTGTCCCGAGGGGCTATTACCTTGGCTTGCTTGGGCATTGTCTGTTGATGAGTGGGATGAAGCTTGGTCGGTCGAAACCAAGCGAGCAATGATTGCTAACTCCGTTTCTATCCACAAACACAAAGGGACTGTGGGCGCTGTTAAACGCGCGTTACAATCTCTTGGTTTACAAATTGAGTTTTTCGAATGGTTTGAGGATATTGATGACGTATATCTGGCTCCGCATCATAGTGGAGAGCCACATACCTTTACGTTTATTGCTTGGGCAAACGAAATGCCCTATACCAGTCGCGCAGTGGTATTAGATCAAAAACTTTATGATGCGATTTATAGAGTGACGAATCAGACAAAACCACAGCGCGCACATTTTGACTTTTTAGTTGGCATGAAAATGTCCTCGCAAGTTGTTGCTGGTAGTTCAGCACATGGGTTTGCGAGCAGTCGTGTTTATGCCAAAGTTATGCCGCATGAGAAACATCGTGCCGGCAGTAATACACTCTCACTCGCTGGTGCCATTTCTGGGCATCGCACAGCAGCTTCCCGCCACTATGCAGCATCTTCATCTGAGCGTGCTATCACAGCTAAATCTCAGCCAGGGTGCGCCCTTGTCATTCGAAAACAAGTGCCTTTAATTAGTCGCCAGCGTGTGAGTACTGCGAATGTACGCAGCTTGAGAGCACGCGCAAAACTGGGTTTTGGGGCCGCACTATCAACGGGCTCAGGACAGGTTGTCAGAACATACATTCGCAGTGAGCAAACAATGCCTTCGCGCTTTATTGAGTTTAGCTGCCAGATGGCTGGTGCTATGTCGAAAAGCGCAAAGCAAACGACCGTACGTCGTTTGTATCTAAATGCAGTTTCTGCAACTTAAACATTTCGAAAACAAGGAGTGCAATAGTGAGCACGATTTTACAGCCGGTGATCACCTCAGCGGGGCTTGCTGCTGTGTTCAGAGCACAGCAAAAAGGTTTCAAAGCTAAGATCACAAAGATTGGAATAGGTTCGGGAGTTCATCAAGTAGATGAAAACACAACGAATTTAAAAGATGAAAAGTATCGCCTAGATATTGACCATGCAGAGTATTTTGAGGATCAAAAACAGCTACATTTGACAGTTCGAGACGACTCGAAAGTTGCTGACGATGGCTTCTTTGTCAATGAGGTTGGCTTTTATACTGAAGAAGAGGTTAATGGCCAAGTTCGCCACGTATTATTTGCTGTTTATTCCGCAAATGAGCCAATTGCTTATAAGTCAAATGACATAGATTTACTGCTGGCTTTTGACTTGACTTTGACTGGTGTGCCGGGTGATGCGATTACGATTATCGACAAGGGCGTAGATTTCAATATCTTAATCGCGCCAGAGCTTGCCAAAATGGCGCGCTCTCAAATTATGAATATGTATCGTCATTTAAAACAAAAGTTTGCATTGATTGACAAAGGAATTTTGTAAGGAAGGTCTATGAAAAAAGAAGATAACTTGCGTGCACAGACGCTCGCAGAAGAAGCGCTGAAGTTGATGCAAGAAGCTAAAGTTTTGCAACAGCAAGCTCAATGCCAAGCTGCTCGAATTTTAGGCTATCAACAACAAAGTGATGGCCTCGCGTTTAAATATTTAGCTGCAAAAGCGGAATATGGCGAGCAAAGCTTGGAAGCAAATGAAGCGAAACAAGCGTGGCTTTTTGCCCGAAAGGCTGTACAGGCTCGTTATCCTAAATTTCATGACTGATTAATTTTTGATAGTGCTTTTGCCCACCCTAAGGTGGGCTTTTTTGTTTATAGCGGAGATATTTAATGTCATTAGAACAGGATATAACTCGCGTTGTTGAAGCCACAGAGGGTTTGACGGCAACGGTTGATAATCAGATCAGTGAGATCACCAATAAATTGAATTCGGCCGTGGCCGAAACAAAAACAAAGGTGGACGCGCACCTTGCCAGCGCTGATGCGTTGCTAAATTCTTATGAAGAGCGTCAATCACATTTTCGAATTACTAAAAACCAAGCTTTGGTTGCCAACCAGGCTGGCACTTTCCCTGAGGCATGGGCTAGCGGTTTTGTCACTAAAGCTACTTTATTGGAAAAAGTGGAAACGGGTGTAGAGGCTGCACAACGCACACCTCTTGCCAGAGAGTTTTTACAAGCGATTAATTCTGATACCAAGTGGTTTGCACAAAACTTTAATATTTGGGAATTGGAATATGCACCAAATCGAGGTGGCGAAAACAGCCATGTTGATGCTTATTTAATGTATCAATACTTAAGAAGACCGACACATATAACCTTTGGTGCCATCGTTAAGCATATTCGTGGTGTGGTGCCAACAGGGTTTTGGTGTACTGGCTTAAAAGCGGGTGAACCGGCAAAAGTCTGTGGCGGTCAATATGGCCACAGCAGTCGAAACCACTATACGCATTGTCATCCATATGTGCCTGGTAAAAACTTGCCTGCGGATCAAAAAGGGGTGATTCAAGTTGCGTTGCCTGCCGTTGTAACGGGTCACGTACCCATAGATAAAGCTTGGGGTCAGTTCGCCTATATTGGCGACGCTGCCTACGATGTGATCGCATAAGGTAAAGGAGATATAACTTAAATGGCTAAACTAATTGTAAATGGACAAGCTGTAGAGCAGTTTTTTGATGCAAACATGCCGCAGTATGCGGTTGCTCAGCTGGTGGCTGAAAACTTCGGTGAAGATAGCGCATTCTCCGTAGAGCTGACTGTCGAAGAGGCTTTGCAACAAAGTCGCGAAGTTGTTCGCTCTGCACTTGAGCAACAAGTTGCTGATTCAGAGTCATTGCTTGGCACGACATCGGATACTGTGCACTTATTACTTAATGAGTTGAGTGGTTTTGTGAATAAATTAAGTTCGGCTCAAACGCTTGCAGAAATGCGCGCGTCTACGGAGTCACTCAAAACAGCGATTGGTGATGTGGAGACCAAAGTTACCAATGGTGAACTCAGTTTCCCTTACCAAACAAAAGGCCAAAGTGATGTAATGGCAGACATTATTTCGCGTGCAAATGGGGTCGACGCCGTCATTAAAGCGCAGTAAATATGGCATCAATTGGGTATTGAGCACACCTGATTGATTTTTAATTTTCATTCTTAAACCTAAACGTAAAGCCCGCCATTTGGTGGGCTTTTTTATTTTTACTTGGAGGTAAATTATGTCTTTAGAGCAAGACATTGCAAATGTAGTCAGTGCAGCAGAGCAACTCACTGGCATTGTGGATACAAAAATCGAAGATATTAACAGTACGGTTAATAGCAAAGTGTCTGAGATGAATTCGACAATTTCTCAGCAGGTCTCTCGGGTTGATAATGCGCTCGAGAGCAAGCAAGTAATTGGCGATGGCACAAGAGGAACAAAAAGTGTAGCTATTGCGGGCTTTTTTACTACTGATGGCGGTGCGACCAACATGCACCTGAAATTACCGTTCAAGATCGATACTCATAACTGTATGTTCCATTTAAATATATATGGCTATGAATATGGTAGTAACAAAATTGTTGACGCGACATTCACCGGTTATTGTTATGCATCTAACAATAGGCTTTATCAATCAAGGACCTCAGGCTCCCATGAGCCCATTGTTTATGTAGGTACTGATCAACATATTTACTTGAGAATTACGCTTGAAAGTCAGTACTACCTGACCTTGAGTGTTGACTCTACTTATGTTGGTAACGGTAGGGTGCTTAAGCCAGGTGACGTTCATTTTATCAGTAGTACAGAAGCGCAGCTATAGGGAGCTAATAATGGAAAATCTAATTGCAAATACACAAAGTGCATCAGTAGAAGAAAAAATAGTATTGGAAAATGCACGTATTAATGTCAGACATAAAATAATCAATCGTATTGCAGACACAGACAGCATGTTGGGAAATACATCAGATATTTCTCATATTCTCCTTCATGAGTTAAGTATCTTTGCTAACAAATTATCTCAGGCAAACTCTCTGGCAGAAATGCGCGCCTCAACAGAGTCGTTGAAAAGTGCCATTGGGGCGATTGAAGGAAAAGTTGCAAGTGGTGAAGTTACTTTACCATATCAAATCAAAGGTCAAACGGCAGCGCTAGATGAAGCGCTAACGCGTGCCCACGGCGTCAGCAGTCTATTAAAATAAGACTGACCTAATTCGCTATATACAAAGCAATATTAAAACCCAAAACAATCCCAGCCCACCGAATAGGTGGGCTTTTTATTTTAAAACGGAGGTAAAGTTATGTCTTTAGAGCAAGACATTACTCGGGTCGTTGAAGCAGCTGAAAAGCTCAGCGATGTGGTAGATACAAAAATCGAAGATATCGACAATCGCGTAGCACAAAAAGCGATTGAAATTGACCAAAAAAATGCCGCGGTTGAAAGCCGTTTAACGGCGAAAGAGCAAGCGGTTGATGCCAAAATTCGAGATTTTCAAAAAGCGTTACCACTGGCGCCTAATACGCTAGTTGATTCTAAGTTTTTCAATTCTATTTGTGAGGCTAATAATACACCTACGGATGTTTTAACCGCACATAAAGCGCCTTGGTCGGCCTTTTTATATGATGGCTCGGAAGGCACAGGTACAGTGACTAAGCTGACTTTGGATAAATTGGATGAACACGGTTTGACGCCGAATGAAGACTTTCAAAACCGAGGAATTGGTTATAAAAACCATGGCGGAGAAGCTTTTTACGGTTCCAATTATCGTGTTCTCCTGTTTGATATTGAAATCACCAAAGGGCGCAACAGTGATGCAAACAATGGCAGTTTATTTGTATTGTCACAGGGGTGTGACACGCATTTTGGCTGGGGGAGAGGAGAGTTCCTTACTCAAGCCAGCTGCTGGATAAACGTATTGGAATGTGCGGATACAATTCGTTTTTATCCATCTTCAAATCGTTCAGCAACGATTGAGTGTAATCATTCAGATCTCGGTAAAGGTTGGCAATACAAGCATGCAATAAGATCTGGATGGGGTGGGTGCCACCAACCGTTATTCAGTGGGCTTGGCAAAATGAAAGTTGCCATGTGCTTACCTTATGTGGGTACGGGTAATCATGGTGACAATATGGTTTGGGCTGACAGTGTTGGATTCCCATATACACACACTGATGCAGCTGGATATGTAGGAGTGTAATCATGGCAGTTTTGAAACAAATTTCAACAGGTCGTATTGTTGCTGGTGGGCTGACAAACCAAGAAAGCGCTAAGAAAATGGCCAAAAATGCAGGCGTAGCTGAAGGGGATTATCAGCTTGTTTTCTCTGAAAAAGAGATTCTAGATTATCGCCGAGAGGGATATGCACAAGCTTGCGATCATTTGTTCATCGATTACATGGCTAACCTAACGGAATTAGGTGACACGGCACAGGCTACCATTGACGCAAAACAGGCATGGCTCAGCGCTAGAGCCAGTGTTAAAGCCAGTTTCCCAAAATCATAACTCGTTAAAAATCCGCTATGTGCCTGACTAACTGATAGTCAGGCACTTCTCAAAACTTTACTCAAGAGCTTAGTTATGTCTTTGACAAACTTTAGCGCCATTGATCTCAGCCGTTTGCCGGCGCCAAACCTCATTGAACCTCTAAGCTATGAAAAGATTAGGGCTGAGATTTTAGAAGATTTTAAAACACGGTTTCCAGATGCTGAATTGAACTTAGTTAGTGATCCTGTCATAAAGCTAGTTGAGTCTTTTGCTTATCGAGAACTACTGTTGCGTCAGCGCATCAATGAAAGTGCGCATGGCGTGCTTTTGGCAAATGCCACAAGTAGCGAGCTAGACTACTTAGGCAATCGGTTTGGTGTGCAAAGAGCAATATTAATTCCTGCGGATGACAGCATAATCCCACCTCAGGAAGCGGTATATGAGAGTGATGAGCGCTTTCGTGAACGAATAGCACTAGCGCTAGAGGGGTTCAGTACTGCGGGGCCGGCTGGAGCCTATGCTTTTCATGCATTAAAAGGGTCTCAATATGTAAAAGATGTCTTTGTAGATGCGCCTCAATTTGCCTACGCCGACTTGCCTGAACAAGTGACTAATTTGTTGCCTCCTAGTGCAAAGTTGCTGGTATGCACTGAGAATGCGGGCATTACATCCGATGTGTTGGCTGGGATACAACCGTCTGAGCCAATGCCTGGAGACGTCGTACTTACATTGCTGTCTAGCCAAAGTAATGGCCACGCATCGCAGGAGGTTATTGATGATGTTAAGGCTCAGTTGAACAAAGATAGTGTTCGACCATTAACCGATCGAGTACTTATTAAGTCTGCCGATATTATTGAGTTTGACCTTGATGCCACATTACATATCTATCCGGGGATGGATGGCGAAGCTATTGTTTTGGAAGCTAAAAATAGCTTAGTAACTTGGCTTAAGCAGCATCATAAATTGGGCCATGATATATCGTTATCAGGCTTGTATGCAGTGCTTCATCAAGCTGGTGTACAACGAGTTGAATTGCGCAGTCCGCAATGGGATATTACTGCGCACGCTCATCAGGCTGTATTTTGTAAAGGGATGAATATTGAGGTAGGAGAAGAGCATGTCTAACTTTTCTCTACAAGGGAATACGACAGAGCTTGAGCTAGCGCTAGAACACTGTAGCGACCGAATCCTAAAAATCCCTGTGAAGACGCATCAGTTATGGGATCCATTTCAATGTCCTACTCATTTTCTTCCATGGTTAGCGGACGCCCTAAGCGTAGATGTTTGGGACAGTAGTTGGCCTGAACATGTTCAGCGCAAGGTTATAGCTGACAGTGTACCAAGGCACAGATATAAAGGCACGGTCAGCGCTGTCAAAAACTCACTGACGGTGCTCAATGCAAGCGTTGAGCTACAAGAGTGGTGGGAATATGGCGGAGTGCCTCACAGCGCTAAGCTTCTGGCGATAGCAAAAGAAAACTTGGACAGCAATGGCGACACGTTTTTAAGTCCTAAATTACAAGCACAGATGTGGCAATCTGTGGTGGCAACCAAACCGATGCGAACGCAGATAGACTTTACTATTGGTGTAAACCTAAGTGCTGATATTCAGGTCTTTGGCGGGGCTCAAAGTGCAACAGTTCAAGCAGCTTCATATCAAGACAAACCTATCTTTAACTTTTCTCCTGTTGGAGTGGGTACCTTTGCAGCTGCGCAATCATGCGGTGTGCAAACAATACGGTTTGGCGACAGTCCAAGCCTAGATTTTGACTTGTGCAAAGTACAAGTTTTAGCAAGCGGTTTTGCAACCCAAGTGGGGGTTGATCGGTTTCAAGATGCACCAAGAGCAAATTTTTCTTCGTCATCTGTGGTTTCTGCAACAGCAATGTCGACTCATGTATCAAATATGCTGTTACAAGACTCCCCTAAAGCAAGCTTTACGACAAGTAGTTCAATAGCGGGCGGTGCTTACACCGTTTCAATTCAAAATATCACGCTTAATTTTTAATCTGAGGTACATATATGAATGTATATACACCCGTTGTGACCCAAGAAGGGATCAATGCAGCGGTGAGTGCCCTTGAACAAGGGGTTAAAATCCAAATTGGCCATATTGCAGTTGGGGATTCGGGTTACACACCTGATAGAAATCAAACTGCACTCAAAAGCCAGAAAAATACGGCGCCAGTATCAGGTGCTGAGGTAGTCGGAAATGGCCAGTTTCATGTAACTGCTGAGTTTACCGATGACAAACAGTATGCGGTCAAAGAAGTCGGCTTTTTCTTAAACGATCATGCGGATGAAGGTCAAAGAACGCTATTTGCTGTCTGGTCCCACCCAGAAAACGTACTTTTCTATCAGACGCCGATTGCAAAAATCGTTCAAGGATTTGATTTATTACTATCAGCTGTACCGCCAGATAGCCTTGATTTTAACGTAACAGGGGATTTGAGTATTTACTATGCAGATGAGTTTGCAGCGATGACAATTGCTCAGACCCAAATGGCAACTGCACAGATCGAATCCAATTTACGTCAAATTAAGTTCAATGAAAGGCTTTTGAGCTTAGGAGGCTAAAATGAGTTCGTTGAGTACACAACTAGGCATACTTCAAACATCTAATTCTGAGCTTGCAACCACTGTGAGCGAGCTCACAGCAGCTGTCATTGCGCAAAATTCTGAACTTAAAGCATCAAATGATTTGATTGCAGCTGATAATCAAGCGATTAAAAGCCAAATCACAGGTTTACCTGATGTGGTGTTTGAGCAAGTAGACAGCGTCTTGCCTGCACGTATTGATGAGCGAATGGAGCTGCACCTTTATTTAGATGTAACAAACGGTAACGACAGTAATCCAGGTACCGCGAGTGCCCCGTTTAAATCGTTAAAAGCGTTAATTGACTCGGCTCCCATGGGCTCTGTAATTATTATCTTTGGTCCATTGGGCCAGCGAATCGATGTGAATGAGCGTATTCAAATCTCAAACAAAAAAGTTGTTTGTAGATTGATAGGAGCGACACTTAATCTCAATGCAATTATTGAGGTGTATGGTTCGCTACTTAGATTTTCATACCCATTGATTGCCGTAAATTTATCAGTACCAAAGGGCATCTCTCATTATTCAGGTGACATTCGACTCAATTGCACCAAACTCGTTCCAGCAACGGGCTCTGAAGCACTATTTTTACAAGTGTATACAGGTGGAGATGTATCAGGGCCAGGCTCTCACCATAGTAATATCTTATTTACGGGTGAGGTAGACGGTGCTAATGCAACGGCTGATTCGCCTTTTTATGTTTTTGCACCTACGTACTACATGTCTTCAATGATTGTGACAACTCACAACATTACACTCGGTGCGAATACCAACCTATTTCACCCGACTTACCAAACTCTACAAGTTGGTACCAAAGGTGTTTATCTAGTGGGATCTTAATATGCTGATTGATTTTGAATATAACGGTAAGAAGTACATGCACTTTGATACCGAGCAAGAATGGCCTGAGTTCACAGCCGAGCAAAAAGAGCAAATTATAGATTTGGCCCTATTTGCTGATATCAGAGCAAAAAGGAATCGTCTGCTCGCTGAATCAGATTACACTCAAATGCCAGATAGCGACCTAAGTGACAGTGAAAAACTTGCTTGGGTTGCATACCGAAAAGAGTTAAGGATGCTACCTCAAAATTATACCGCAGCTACTGATGTTATCTGGCCAATATCGCCATTTGATGCAGCGAATAAATAATAGATGTAGGCAACCCCTACTTATTATAAACCGTTTTTTTGATTTCCAGACCTTCCCTTCATTGCTTAATGTCATTAGACAAATGCGAACAGGGAGTGGCAACGGTTAAATCTACCTTAGAATTTTTTTAGAAAGGAAACTTATAGATGTCTACACAAGCAAAAACGCTTGAACAGCTAATCACTGAATTGCACTCTACCAATGGTGAACTTATCACAGCTAACAATGAGCTAACGAGTACCGTTGTTAATAAGATGGGGGCAATTGATACAGCATTAGCTAACGCTCAGACTGAAGTAAACACTGCCGTCACGACTGCAGATAGTCGTATAAGTCAAGCAATTCTGGATTTGGCGAAGAGTCATGCGGATATGCGTATCAATTATTATGATCGCAAGGTGCATACGAAAGATACTTTGGTGCAAGATAATGCTTTAGTCGCAGACCCTAATGATGAATCCAAGTCAATTTGGGTTAGGGTGCCTAATGGCGGAGATTGGAGTGGTTTTCATACTTATCCTGCTGCAAATAGAATGACCAAGCTACATACCGTTGCGGGTTACTCATACTCTCCTGGTTATAGTGAATCTCCTGTGCAGTATGCAAGAGATTGGAGCCGCACATATATGCAATTTATTTTGACTAACTCAGAGGCAACCAGCGAGCAAATCAATGAAAATATTGCATCGCAAGGTGTTGATATTAATATCTCACTTACTGGCGGTTGGTGGAATGGCTCTTCAGTGAGAGATATTCCTTCTATGCAAGTCTCTGGATTGCATACTTACAGCAGTTTATTTGTTCGATTGGTCAATGTTGTTTCTGACGGGGTTACTGAGCCTGGAGATAAACAGCCTCAAAACATTATTCAATTTGGTGGCAGTTGTAACTTTGCAATTGACCGTGTTGTTAACTACCCAAGAATCCCTGTATAGGTGAATCATGTTAGAAAATACAGAATCTGAATTTAAAGATACTTCCGTTGTATACGAGAAAGAAGAGCAACGTAGCCGCATTCATTACGCTGTTGCAGACTCAGACTCTTTAATTGGTACAACTTCAGACACAGTGCATCTACTCTTAGTAGAATTTGCAAAATTAACTAAAGCCATTGCTGCGGCGACTACTCTTGAAGAAGTCAAAACAGCTGCACAGCCTTCGGCCGATTTATTCGCACCATTATTGAACAAGCAAGTTGCCAATCAATTGACTTTTCCTTATCAACATAAAGGCATTGACAATGTATTTGGTGAAATTTCAGCTCGTGCGCAAGGTGTAGCCGATATTATCAAGTCGTAAAGACTTTAACTTATCCAAGAACCCACTATGAACTCCCAGTACTTTGATTTTTCTGCGCTGCCTGCGCCGGACATCATTGAGCCACTGGACTATGAAACTATCTACCAAGCACGTAAAGACAGGTTTAAATCACTTGCACCACAGTATGCTGATGCACTTGAGCTTGAAAGCGATCCATTGACGGTATGTCTGCAAGTGGAAAGCTACCGAGAGTTACTGTTACGCCAACGCATTAACGAGGCGGCGTATGCTAACTTACTGGCTACAGCAAAAAGCAGTGATTTAGACCAGCTTGGTGTGTTTTATGGTTTGGTGCGTGCCGAGGGTGAAGAAGACGGTAATTACCGTCTTCGCATTCGGCAAAAAACATTGGCGTCCAGTACTGCCGGCAGCAAAGACCACTACCGCAATGCAGCGTTAACCGCTGCTCCAAATACTATCCAAGATGTTGAAGTGGATAGCCCAACCCCGGGACGTGTGCGCGTCTCTATTTTATTTCAAGACAAAGAACATGCTGATGATTTACTCGAACAGGTAAGAAACCATGTATTGAGCGATCAGGTAAAAGTGTTAACTGATCAAGTCGAAGTTAATCACGCAGAAGAAGTGCCTATTGATGTCAAAGCTGATATTTATCTACAAGACAATGTGCCAAATTGGGTGTTTACTCAGTTGGAAGGTAAATTACATGAAGCTTGGCAAGAAACAATGGCACTTGGTGTTGCTATGACGCCGAGCTGGCTAAGTGCTCAACTTCATGTAGAGGGAGTTAAGCATGTAGAGATACATACCCCAAGTTCTTTGATTGAAATAGCTTCCAATCAATATGCTCAACTAGGGCAAATTCAATTATGTCTCATCACTTAAAAACTGATAGCGACGCATTATTGCCAATCAATCACAATGACCTTCAAGCAGCTATTGTAAAGCATGGCCAACTTGAAACCATTCTAGGTGAGGGAGTGCAATTACTGCGTGGCTTTAAGTCTCATCCAAAACAATCTTTGTTGCCTTGGTTGGTATGGGAATATGGTTTGGGTGCTTTAGTCCCTTACCTTGACGATTTAGACCAAGTATTGCAGCAAGGACTTGCCTGGCAAAGGATCCGTGGTACACAAAAAAGCTTAGAAATGGCTTTTGATTGGTTGGGGTTTTCTATATCTGACGTTGAAGAGTCCCAATCTTATCGGCATTTCTATCGCTATCAGTGTCATTTAAATCAGTTGCCTAAGCTTGATGATGTTGAACGTATGGCACAATTAGCAGAGCTGAGTGCCCCAGCACGCAGTGAGCTAGTCCGAGTTACATACCAGCTTGATTTAAGAGAACTTAAACTATCATCAAGTACCTTTGGTACGTTACTGAGTGACCATTCAGGCTATCGGCATCGACTTAAAAATGGCAAGCTGCTGCGTATCAGTACACAGCGTTCTCATGACGCGTTTGTAGATGCGCCTGGTGCAGTGGTAAGTGCGCGTGAACGCAAGCAAAACTGTAACTGGCAAAGCTATTCATCTCAAGTACTTGGCAGTATGCGATTAAGCGAGCCTTTCGCTTATAGTTTTGATTCAGTTAATGCACACAGTCGTCAAACAAGTCGTGCATATACTCTTGGCCAAGCCATGTGGTTTGGTCACTGGCAAGCGTCGTCTTGGTCAACAATGCGATATCCTCAGGTTATCACTTCCCACCAAGCGTCACGCTAATTCAATATTTACTCATGAACTAACCTAGGCCCGGTTTAACTTCTTTTGTCGTTCAATCACTAAATTACCTCACTGGGATAAATACGTCAGATGAGACGCTCAGTCGTGCGTAGTGATGCATTCTCCTAGCTGTTTAGTGAAGACTTTAGCGGGTTAAATCAGGTTAGGTAAAATAAGGAATTACTTTGGCTATTCTAACACGTGCAGGGCGAACATTGTTTGCTCAAACTATTGCACAAACTCCTATTTACTTAGCCTGGGGACGCGGCGAGACTCCGTGGCAATCCCCCCCGGCTGAACCCATAGTAGCAACTGAGCTCGCAGCGCCTATTGGCTTTCGCAAAGCTAGAAAAGTTGCATTTTGTTATCCCGATGATCAAGGCGACATCCATATTCAAGGTGGGCGATTTAGCCTTTCTGAACAGCCTACGCAACATGTCTATTGTGAATTTACATTCGATTTTGCTGACGGTGTAGGTGAAACGGTGCGCGAATTAGGCTTGATGTCAGGCACTCAGCAATTAGCAGATTTACCTGCAGGGTTATCTTATTTGCTGCCAGAACAAGTCGCGTCTCCAGGAACGCTATTACTGCTTGAACACCGTGCGCCGTTAGTGCGAGAAGAAGGTGTGAGAGAAAGTTTTGAATTCGTCGTGAGTTTTTAGAGGTTTTTATGCTTGACGATTATTATGAAAAATTTCATGCAGACTCGGGCTATGAACGATTGTTGTTCAGAGCTGGTAAGGGTTTGCAAAGCAGGGAGCTAAACGACTTACAATCTCAAGTAGGTCATCATCTAAAAGGCGTCGCAGATGTACTTTTAAAAGACGGTGACTTAGTCAAAGGTGGTGAGTTGGTGGTAAATACCAAGTCAGCGAGTGCATTAATCACTGAAGGTGATGTGTACATGGCAGGTCAGGTGCGTCCAGTGCCCGGCGGTGTGGTTCCCATTGATTTAAACGCGACCGTCGATGTTGGTGTGTGGCTAACACACAATGTGATTACTGAGCTACAAGATCCAAGTCTTCGTGATCCAGCGGTAGACGCGATTAATTATGATGAACCTGGTGCAGCGCGCCTGCAGCAGGTTTGTCAGTGGGGATTATTGAGCGATGCCCTAGGCCCAGACGAAGCTTTTTATCCTGTGCACCGCATCGAACAAGGTACTTTGATTATAAAGCAACCGCCACCTCAGTTGGATGCGGTGACACAAGCACTCGCTCGATATGACAGAGAAGCCAATGGTGGAAGTTATGTCGTACAAGGTATGGCGCTAAGCTATCGTGGTGCGGAGCAAGGAAAGCAAAGTTTTAGCTTAGAAGAAGGTAAGGCGCATATAGAAGGTTATGAAGTGGCTTTTGCAACTTCGAGAACCACTGAGTTTGATTACGATCCAAATATTGGTGAAGTCAAAGAAGAGCCAAAAACATTTCAAGCCGATGATCAAGGCTTGATGCGCATGGATACAGACTTCTTTCCAGTTAAGTCTATTGATGAAGTAAATGTCACTGTAGAAAAAACAACGCAGCTAACACGTGGCCAGCTCGCTGGTGGTGAAGATTTACTACCAGACGAATCTGTTTTGGAAATCCTCAATATAAAGCAAGGAGAGACCGTTTATACCCAAGGTGCTGACTTTATCTTTTTGCGCAATCACATCAGTTGGCAGTTAAGTGGTCAAGAGCCAGCGGGCGGCAGCCTTTACGAGGTGACGTACCGTTATCGTAAGCAGTTAGCGGTCGAGTTTGATGAATATGGCTTTAGTCTTGAAAAGCAATTATCAGATGGTGGCCATATTGTTGACAATACACTCGTAACGATTGACTACCAGTGGTATCGACCAAGGGTTGATTTGATTGTGCTCGATAGGTTTGGCCAAATTAAGCGCATTAAAGGTCAAGCTGCACACCAATTTCCTATTGCACCAAAAGCGCCCGCACACCACTTGGCACTTGCGCAAGTGACACAATCTTGGCTTTCAAGCGTAGCTCCGGACATTGAAAATTTGGCAGTTAGAGCGGTTTCTATGTCGCAGCTAGAGCATATGCAAAATCAGATAGGCGATCTTTACCAGCTACTGGCTGTTGAGCGTTTGCGTAACGATGCCAATAGCCAAGATCCAGCGAGTAAGTATGGTGTATTTGTGGATCCGTTTATTGATGATGATATGCGTGATGCAGGTATTGCTCAAACAGCTGCAGTTGTCGATGGGGAATTAGTATTGCCATTGGAAGCTGAAATTTACCAGTTGCAGGTACCTAATGGTAGAGCGTTAACGTTGCCTTACGAGCTAGAAGATATACTGGAACAGCCAAAGCAAACTGGCAGCATGAAAATCAATCCATATATGGCTTTTGAGCCAATTCCAGCAGATGTTCGCCTTACGCCAAGTGTCGACCACTGGACACAGACGCATACAAACGTTGCAAGTTCCATCACACGAAGATTTTGGGGGGGCAATGGTTTAAGGGTGCGAACGCAAACTATCACTTCAACCCAAGTAATTAGAAGTTCGACACGTCGTGCAGAATTTTTAAGAAGGCGTTGGGTAAGTTTTTCTCTGTCAGGGTTTGGCGGAGGCGAAGAGCTAGAGCAACTTACATTTGATGGCATCACACTTATACCGGAGGGACAATGACCTTAAAAGCCGATGCTCAAGGCCGATTATCCGGCCGATTTTACATCCCTAGTAATGTGCCTGTGGGCAGTAAATCTGTGCGCTTTACTGGCAAACAAGGCTCACGAGGGGAGGCCACCTATACTGGTAGTGGCACGATACGAACGCAAACAGTACGTCGAGTAAACAACGTTTTACAGTGGCGCTTTGACCCACTAGCACAAACCTTTACGCTTCCAGAGCTGCGCTTTATTGCCGGTGTTGAGCTGTGGTTCAAGAAAATAGGTGAAAAAGCGGTTCGTGTTCAGATCAGAGAAACCGATCTAGGATTGCCAAACGACACAGTTATCGCAGAAACATCTCTACCAGTTAGTCAGTTACAAGCTAGCGGCCCGACTTTGTTTGAGTTTGCGCCTGTATCACTCAACGCAGGTCAGGAATATGCAATTGTGGTGTTGAGCGATGACGCAACACATGAAGTCGCGATTGCAGAGCTTGGTAAGTTTGACCGCAGTAGTGGTTGGGTTACAAGTCAGCCGTATCAGGTTGGTGTGTTGCTGTCTTCAAGTAATGCATCTACATGGACACCGCATCAAAATCGCGATTTAAGCTTCCGTTTAAAAGCAGCACGTTTTACTGATACAGAGTCAACTGTCGAGCTAGGCGAAGTCAACTTGGCTGAGCATAGTGACTTATTGGCAATGGCAGTAATTGAGCGACCAAGTAGCGAAACGCAGTTACATTTTGAATTTAGTGGTGCGCAAAGTGGTGACTTTAACTTACAAGAGTCCCAAGCGCTGCGTTTGCCCAATATTTTAAATGAACCGCTCAAAGTGAAAGCTAAGCTTGCAGGAACCGCGACTCAGTCACCGGTTTTGTATGACAGTGTTCAAACTGCACTTGGTAAGATTAGTAGCGAAGCTGATTATGTAACGCGCGCGATTCCATGCCGCTTAGGCGGTAGCTTAAAGGTAAGTTTTGAAGCTCAGCTTCCAGGTACTGCAAAAGTTGAAGCGTTTATTGAACAACAAGGTCAGTGGCTAAATATCCCATTGAAAACGACTCAACCGGAAGGGGACGGCTGGTTACTGTGTAACTATGAGTATTCGAACCTAGCCGATGCGCAATCTCGTGTGAAACTAGTACTCTCAGGTACTCATTTAGACAGACCAAGAGTACGTTCGCTTCGTGCATTCTCTGTATAAGGGGGCGCTATGATTGAAGACAAAACCCCCTTTTATTCACTGCCCTTACCCCATCCAGACAATTTACTACAACAGGATGTACTACGCATAAAGTACGCGCTAACCGGCGTGGACAGGCTTATGTACATGCAAACCAACCTTCGTCGCCAGCAAGATGAGCTGTTGAACGAAAAACTTAGACGAGTAAAGCTAAACCAGCTACTCGGCGAATCATTATTAACAATATAAGAGGACATTATGGCGAGTATACAAAATGCCGTGCAAGTCATGGTAGATAAGCTAGTTGCTGACATGCAGGGCAACCAGCCTTTAACCGCTGAAGAACAGGCGTTGGTAAGTAATGCCATCACTAAATTGACTGACAATACAAAACTGGAGCAAGCAGTTGTTGCCGTTGCTGAGTCACATATTAATGATGCTACAAGCGCACTTCAGCAGGTCTCGCAATCAACGGGTGCCGCATTACAAACGGCGACAGAGTCTTTGACTCAAACGAGCACAGATCTTGGTAATAAGTCAGATAAACTTGATCTGCTCGACGCGATGGCACCAAACTTGAACCGAGTGGAGTCTTTGCAGGCAACCAATAACTCTCTTCAAGTTAGGCCTTTAATGCCAATGACGCCTATCGATATTGCAAGCACGTCATCTAATAATCGTAGGTCAACGCCGGTATTTGCTGTGTATGACAGCAATGGCGAAACCCATGTTGTTCGACCTGGATTTTCTCACAATGGAAACACCGAGCAATGTCGCTTAGAGTTTTTAAAGTTGAGCGCAAATGGTGCTGAAAAAACCACCACGCACACTAGTTTTATCTACACAAATGCGTTTGAGCAAAACCCAGCGAGTAAGATCTATTACTACGGCACCAGTGCTTATATACCTTTGGCAAGTAAAAATAACTCCGCTGATATTCAATATGAGATTGTCTATAGTACTCAGGATTCTCAGACCACAGCTGTGGCAAACTATGGCGGAATCTTTTGTAAATCTTCTGGTTTTACTTCAATTACTAAACCTAAACAAAACCTCAATGCGACAGATCAGTTTGGTGTAAGTACTTTAACTAGCCACAACTACAATGAGGTGGGGGTGTTATATGATAATACTAAGCATTGCTTGGTTATGGTGGATGAAGGCACATCTGTATTAGTAGAGAAATACCGTGACGGTAATATTGTAACAAATACCGCTATCGCCAATGCTGAAGAGCTTCAAGCTTATGTGGACGCAGGCGACTTCACGGTTGTGAAGTTCATCTATCATAATATGCAATGGCCATATGGCATTAATAGTTACAATCATGCGGAACAAACAGTAGCTGGGTATGGAACTAGTTATTATGGGTTCTTCGGACGTTACAATGGTGTCACCAAAATGGGTGAGCACAAATACAGTGTGCATTATCGTTTTACCCAAGCTAAACGCTTAGAGCCGATTAATTACTTCTTTAGTAATAGCTCAGGTCACTACAAGACTGCTAATTCAAATGGTACTTACTCTCCAGACTCAGAGGTAAAAGTGGTACTTGAAACTTTTGATGGCGAATTGTTGGGCATGTATTCATATCAAGCGAGAGCATATCACGCAGGTTACGATTGCGGCATATTAGGTGGTGCGATTAGCTGTATTAACCCTTACTCAGGTGCTGGGATTCTTAACGAGCACTATACCTATAACCAATATGGCCTTGGCCGTACTTGTCGCGCATTTTAAGGAGTGATTATGAGTTGTGAATATTTTGCCGATAAAGGCATGAAGATTGATGGTAACTATTGGCTAGTACACCCTCAAACAGGCGTCGCTTGGAATGACACAACAGTGGCTGATTTTAAACAAACCTATGAAGCTCAGCAGATCTTGCTAGAAGAGGAAAGGTTTGCGGCATCAAAAGCAGAAAAGTTACAAGAGATCAAAGAAGCGGTGTTTAATAAATTAGGTAATGAGCAATGGCGTGTACAAAAGGCACAAGAACATATGCTTATTGCAGAGTTGTCTGGGGATCAAGCAGCACTTGGCTTGAGTAAGTCTCAATTGCAGGAGTTGCTTGCCAAACGAGAGCAGCTGCGCAAAGCGAGCGATGAAGCAGAGGTAACTATTGCAGAGATTACAACACAAGCTGAACTTGATGATTTTGAGTTTGATGTAAATATTTCATTATAAACCTTTACAGTGACCCGTTTTATTCCCAATAAACGGGTTAGTATCAATATTGCTTGAGAAAGCAACAGAACTGTTATTCCACAACCAAAACCCGCTTGGCCATACCAAGTGGGTTTCTTTTACTGAGTTTTAGGGTTCTATCTCATTATTGCAAATAGGTCAGGAATGACCTGTTTTAGAGCCTTAAAATCAGTAAAATAACCCTAAGCTTGAGAAAAGCCTAATACACAATCTAAATTGACTTAAAGCCACACTGTTTATAGAAATATAAGCCGATGTGGCTTTTTATTTTGGGGTGATTTTAACTGAATTAAAGCGGTCAGGAATGACCTGTTTTAGAGCCTTAAAATCAGTAAAATAACCCTAAGCTTGATAAAAGCCTAATACACAATCTAAATTGACTTAAAGCCACACTGTTTATAGAAATATAAGCCGATGTGGCTTTTTAGTTTCGGATGATTTTTAACTGAATTAAGGCGGTCAGGAATGACCTGTTTTAAAACCTTAAAATCAGTAAAATAACCCTAAGCTTGAGAAAAGCCTAATACACAATCTAAATTGATTTAAAGCCACGCTGTTTATAGAAATATAAGCCGATGTGGCTTTTTAGTTTGGGGTGGTTTTAACTGAATTAAGGCGGTCAGAAATGACCTGTTTTAGAGCCTTAAAATCAGTAAAATGACCCTAAGCTTGAGAAAAGCCTAATACACAATCAAAATTGATTTAAAGCCATGCTGTTTATAGAGATATAAGCCGGTGTGGCTTTTTAGTTTGGGGTGGTTTTAACTGAATTAAGGCGGTCAGGAATGACCTGTTTTAAAATCTTAAAATCAGTAAAATAACCCTAAGCTTGAGAAAAGCCTAATACACAATCAAAATTGATTTAAAGCCATGCTGTTTATAGAGATATAAGCCGGTATGGCTTTTTAGTTTGGGGGGATTTTAACTGAATTAAGGCGGTCAGGAATGACCTGTTTTAAAACCTTAAAATCAGTAAAATAATCCTAAGCTTGAGAAAGCTATACACAGTTATCCCATGAATCAAAACCCACATTTAATTAAATGTGGGTTTTTTATTTTAGGAAGATATTTTATGAGTGGTTTCACTAAATTAGATCTGTCAAAAGTTCCCGTTCCAGATTTGATTAAATCGCTCGATTTTGAACTTTTATATGCGCAGTTAAAATCTCAGTTTCTACTTGATAACCCGCAGTATGAAGCGGCACTTTCTCTAGAGAGTGACCCAATAGCGGTGCTTTTACAGACAGTGGCTTATCAACAAATATTACAAACGCAGAGTATTAATGATGCGGTCAAAGGAAATATGCTAGCTTCTGCGCAGGGAAATGACTTGGATGCCATCGCTGCTAGGTACAATCTTGCACGAAAAGAACAACCATTAGAATCGGATAGTGCATTTAGGCAACGTATCCAACTTGCATTTAATGGCTTAAACACGGCAGGAAGCAGCGAATCATATATTTACCATGCAATGTCCTGTGATGCTGAAATTAAAGATGTTTCGGTACAAAGTCCTGAGCCGTGTGACATTGAATTGACAATTTTGAGCCATATCGGTAACGGCCATCCCAGCGATGCTCTTATTGAAACTGTTCAACATTATTTTGCGGCTCAAGGAAGAGCGCAACCCAAAGTGGATGAAAGTGCCTCTAGAGTAAGGCCCCTAGGAGATCGAGTAACAGTCCATAAAGCGGCAATTAAACCATTCTCAGTTCAAGCTGAGCTGTCAATTCTCTATGGACCGTCTGGTGAAACGCTTGTATCAACAGCCCAACAAGCTGTGATGGAGTACTGTAAGTCTCGGCAGTTTCTTGGCAAAAAAGTGACAAGAGCAGGGATCTATGCTGCATTGCATCAATCAGGTGTTGAGGATGTAACATTGTTAAGTCCCGTTGAAGACATTGTATCTTCTGCGACAGAGGCGCCTTTTTGTGAGTCAATATCTGTGACTATGGAAAATGTCTATGAATAAGTTACTGCCTTCGAGTGCTTCTTCATTGACAAAAGAGCTAGGTACGGCACTTGCGTCACATAATACTGTCCGAAAACTGTTACTTTCGTTACTAAATCTTCCTACTCGCAGCGATGCAGAGTTAGTATGGCTGGCAAAACTATGTGGACTTCAACCAGTTGATGTGCTCACTGATCCTGCTTGTTTGCAGCAATGTCAAACTAGGCAGCTCATCGTTTTGGTTGATATACCCGAGTTTTGCAGTGTTGTTCAACTGAATGAAATGGCTGAGCAACTTGCAATTGAAAATTGGGATGTCAATGCTGCGGAATCGAATAACAGAGCTGTGGTCAAATCTGCCTGCGTTTTAAATGACACGAGGCTTTTAATTTCAAGTCTTTGGAACCCTTTTCTGTGTCCAGCAGAGCTATTACCTTGGCTCGCTTGGTCCGTATCTGTTGATGAATGGGATGAAGCATGGAGCGAGCCTTTAAAAAGGCAGGTGATAAATGATGCATTCGCGGTTCATCAAGTAAAAGGCACTCCTTATGCGCTACAAATAGCGCTGGACAGCCTAAATATCAAAACAGAAATTCGAGAGTGGTGGCAGGGTGATAACGTTGAAGAGTTACCCAGAGGTACAGTACAGGTTTGGGCACTAATTAATAGTAATTTGGATGAACACCAGCAAGGAATGCTGACCCCTCAAATGTTAAAACGAGTTCGCCGAATTGTGGAGTCTGTTAAACGCGGATCTATCCATATTGATGTGCAGCTAGGGTTGGCATTTACCGAGGGGTTGGGTTCGACGGGTGTTGCTTCGACTGCGATTCTGCAACGAAATGACGCGCCCCATGGTGTGGGAGTTAAGCCGCCAAATATGGTGCAAGAAAATGCACTTTACGGTGCACAAGACACACTTCAGTCTGGGCACTATGCGATCTCGGGTAAAGGAGTTATACCACCGTATTCTAAAGGGTCAACTCATCTTGCTGGAACGTCAGGGTTGAATCAATCTGCACACTTCGCAATTGCAGGTAAAGGAGTGGTACCACCTAAAACCACGAGTACTAACTCGATTTTGGGTGTAACAAATACACAGCAATCTCAACATTTAGCGATTTCTGCGACAGGGGTAATACCTGGAAAAATAAGTCGAGGGAGTGGCTTGGTTGGCGTGATAGCCAGCTGCCGAACTTCGAGTATTCATGTTACTGGAAGTGGAGTGTTACCTGATAGCGTGACTGGGAATGAGCATTTAGTTAGCGCTACTCGGCAAATAATCTTTCAACATTTTAACTTACAAGGAGCTGCTTAATGTCTGCATTAACGTTGCAGTTTACTCAAGTAGGCTTAGATGCTTTGCTGGCAGCCAAAGCCAACGGCAAAAAAGCGCAAATAAGCCATATGGCATTTGGTGACGCAAGCTATACACCAACTCAAACACAAACAAGCTTGCAAAGCCTCAAAGAACTCCAGCCTATTCGTGATGACAATTATGAAACGGATGAAAACCATCAGGTTACGGTGGTGGCGTTGTTCGATAAAAAGATATCAGCCCCCGAATATGCGATTCGAGAGGTCGGTGTATTTATTCAAATAGACGAGCCTGTAGGCAGTGACGAAAACCTTATTTTGTTAGGTGTTTATTCGCAGCCTAACCGCACGCTTGGCTATAGAACGCCGGATGTGAAAATTTTACAAAGTGTGACGTTGAGCTTGGCGCAACTGCCTTCTGATAGCGTAGAGATAAAGCCGGGCATCGATAACTTTAACGTATTGTTAGACAACGAGTTGGCGGACTTAACTTTGGTACAACTAGATACAATGCATCGGCAATTGAAACAAGAGTTACGCTTGGCTGCACTGGAAAAGCTTTAATCGTTTAATTAGGAAAATACATGTCAAACGAACATACTACGATCACTGAAAGCTTGGCGAAAGTCGCCACGCGCGCTAATGAGCTGTGCAACAGTGTTGATGAGCAGTTATCTGTTATCAACTCTACTTTGACTTCTGAAAAGCAAAAAATGGCGGCTAAAACTGCAGAACTAGCAGCGTTTACACAGGCTGCTGTAGATGAGTCCAAGGTAAAAATTGATGCACTAGTAGATAATGGATTTCGCTCTGAAATCCCTTTTTTTAGAGTGACGAAAAACCAAGAATTAAAAATCAATGGAGTATTAACACCCGGTACAAAAGGAACACCCACAGGGTTTGCTAACAGAGCATCGCAGTATGAATGTGAAATTGTTGCACATACTCAGCATGGTGTGGACCCAGATCAAAAGGACCCTGAAATCCAAAAAATGTGGTCGGAAGTTCACCACACTATTCCGAAGCACAACCAGCCAGAGTTTGCAATTATTAGGTTAACGGCAAAAGACGTCGCAGATTACCCGACAGTTCTCAGCAAGTGTTACTCAATTTATCAAGGTGCTCTGCCACAAAATGGCATATTCACATTTGGTGCTTGGGTAAAAGTTGAGCAAGGGGAAGTTCATATGGGTTACCCATCGAGTGACGGAAGCACAAGATTACCGAACGATAACAAGTGGCATGAGAGAATGTACAGTGGTTCGGTCTTATCTGGGGGAGCTTATTATAACTTTGGCCCTCATTTTTATCTGACAAAAGGTGCTAGCTGTTTGATTGCACTACCTGGCGTAGTGTTAGGTAAAGTACCTGAGGGGCGTTGGGGATATTTCGAAAGACCTGTTTTTGAGAGGGAGCAATAAATGCTAGAGCACATTACAAATCAAGTAGATGAGTTGGGTGGTGTACGCAGCCAATATGATATTGATGTCGATTTACGTGATTTTCTAAAAAAGACAGATTGGTATGTAATTAGAGAATCAGAGACTGGTGTGGCGATGCCTGAAGAAATTAAAGCACAACGTGAATTTGCCAGAAGTCAGATTCAGACACCTTCGCTAAAATAGAATGAGGTAGATAAAACATGTCTAGTGATAATCTATCTATTACTGAACGGCTCACTAATGTTTCAGCACGCGCCAATGCGCTGTGCGATACGGTGCAAAGCCAAATTGGCAACATTAACAATACAGTGTCAGCGGCTGAGACAAAGTTTGATAATTACATGAGTGGAGCTCGCGCTGAGCTATCTCACATTCTGATGAGCAAAAACCAGAAAATGGAGCCTAATGATAGTGGGACGGCAATCAAAGGGTTCACAACCATTGGTTTAGAGCGATTTGAAGTTATCAAAGAAGCGACAATTTATGCAGCCGCTGCGAATGATACTGATCATACAGGAAAAGGAGTTGCACAAGACTTTCGTACCAATGTGTATAATGGCTATGTTAACTCTGGCTTCCATATTTTGCGTATAAAATGGAAGAGAAATGACGCCTCTCACCCTGCACGAATTGACAATAACTACTGGTTAGGGTTTCAGCAAGGAGCACTATCTACAGGTTGTTATCTAAAGTTAATTTCAGGCAGTATCGAAGGTACCATGCAACCTGTGAAGGAATATAGTAACGGTTGGCAATTACTGGGGTATCATCAAAGAGCAGACAATCCGTCCAAATCATTTTACGGACCACATACTAAGTTGGGGCTCTCTTCCTCAACGCTTGAAGAAGGAGAAGCGTTGATCTGCCTATTTGGCAGTGTCAGTGGTTTCGTTGATTTTGAAACTGCGGGTTGGGGTGTATATCCTGAGTTTGCGAGACTTACTGATGTGTCTTCCGCTATTTCGCAACTTAGAACTGAATTGACGCCGTAGTCTGGTGCTGTGATAAGGAATAAATACTATGCAAATCAAACATAACGACACCTTGGTTGCATCAATCGGTGAAGCTTTGAATTCTGCGCAAGTAGCACAGTTTCTTGCAGTGAATGAAATTGATATTCCTGTAGATGAACTAACTCTTGAGTATTCTCAAGGTGAAGCGCTGGAAGCTCGCAGAATGGCTTACATTGTGGAGTCTGATCCGTTATTTATGGAATGGCAATATGATCAAATTGAATCAAGCAAACAAGCTTGGTTAGATAAGGTGGCAGAAATAAAAGCGCGCTTTCCATTTCCTGCGTAACTTGTTCGGGCATTTCGTCCTTCTCGACTCACTTGTTTCCCACGAGTCACAACCATCATAAGTTTTAACTTTAAAGAGTAATTAATCTCATGCAAAGATGTACCTTAATCAATAAGGTGCTTGAATGCTTATCATCTGGACTTCAAGGGGTGGCACAAGTGGGGCTGTTAAAAGCCACACAACCCTACCCAGATCTGACGCAGCAAGCCCAACTGACAGTCAAGCTGCTAGGCGAACGTCAAGCCAGTGAACTGCAGGCAAAAGGCGCCGACAATGGCGTGACGTATGGACCGTCGTATAACAAAAACCTCAGTCCGAATTCACTCGATAGAAGAGTGTTGCAACTGCAGCTAGAAATTGAGTTGGAAGATGCGGATAACGCACAGCTGTTGCAAAGACTTGACCAATTGATAAGTCAGTGTGAGGCACTTGTGATGGTGGACGAAATGCCCACCTATTGGCAGCACTTTATCGCCCAGAAAAGTGATTTTACTTTTAGTCATCAAGTAAGCACAACATTGGCAAAAGCACAGCTTGATTGGGCATTTTATTATCAAGTGGAATACCCAGACGACCCAGCCGGACCTAAAATCAAAGAAGTATATCTTGGCCCTAAAGGGGGCGAATATAAGCTGATTAGCAAGACCACGACACCGGCTTAGGAGGAACTATGTTAGTTAATCAACAACAGTCTGAATTGGCTGTCTCTGATTTACAACACCGCTTTGCCAAACTTATTTCGGTAGGCACGGTGGAAGAGGTTGATTATGAGTTAGCTAAAGTGACTGTGCGAATCGGTGAGTGGTTGACTGCGAAGCTACCATGGCTCACTAGTCAAGCAGCTCAAGACATGACTTGGCAGGCTCCAGAAGTGGGAGAACAAGTGATGGTTTTATCGCCTTGTGGTGATACTGCTCAAGGTGTTGTGCTGGGTAGTTTATACGCTAATGCACATCAGCAGCCACATCACAAAATGACCCATGTTACAGACGCAACAAGTGCGGGTGGAAGCTTAGTAGAAGCGCTGCAAGCTGTTGCTCCTGAATCTAGAGAGCATATTCAGCGCACTCGCTACCAAGATGGTGCGATTGTGCAGTATGACAGAGAAAATCATGCCTACGATATTTTTGTGCCACAGTCTGACCCCCAAGCAAAGATAAATATTTATTGTGGTGGAGACATCAATGTAGAGTGCCAAAATGACACCAATATCAAGGTGGGTAATGATGCAAACATTGAGGTCGTTAATAACGCGACCGTTGCGATAGGTGGTGCGGCACAGGTTGATGTGACTGGCACCGCAGATGTGACGGTCGGCGATAACGTATCAGTTAATGGGAATGCCAATATTGATATTGTTGCGGCAGGAGCTTTGAATCTTAAAGGCGACTCAGTCGCGGTGACTGCAACTGGTAGTAATGTTGACGTAAGAGCGTCGGCTACTCTGAAGCTAAACGGCGCGAATATTAGCGCGCAAGAGGGATAGATTATGCCTGCAATTTCAGTCGATGGCGCGATTACAGATGTTCACGCAGGGTTTGCGCCAGGCACTATTTCGGCTTCTGGACCTAAGTTTACTGTAGGTGGAGTGCCGGTACTAAGGGTGGGAGACAGCGTTAGTGACCACGTTTATATACCTGACCCTAAAGTGAAACATTCAGGGATGGTTGTTGCGGCTGGTGCATCCTCATTTACCATTGGAGGCAAAGCGGTTGCAAGGCTTGGAGACCCCACCAATTGTGGCGCTAAAATTGCCATTGGGGTAGGGAGTTTTACCGTCGGAGGATAAAACATGATAGGCATGAATGCCGAAACAGGTAAACCTTTGGGTGGCGTTGCGCACCTAAAACAAAGTATTCGCGATATTGTGACGACTCCGCTAGGAAGTCGCGTGATGCGACGTGATTACGGTTGTGGGTTATTTGAACTACTCGATAGCCCGTTTTCTCACACTTTGGTGGGTGACATTACGATGTCGATAGCCAATGCACTAGACAAGTGGGAACCACGCTTTCGCCTTGAGGGAGTTTCTGTACACCCAGCAGGTGAAGGCAAGTTAGATATTACTATTGAGGGACTTTACCTCATTAATAATGAGCCGGTCACCATTGAGGGGATCAAGCTTTAACATTTCATAGTTGAGCTTCAGTTCAACTGTTTATCAAACCGTTATTTCTGTGCGTTCTTGCGCAGACATAAATTCAACTTAAGCCATGTTTACTCACTTGAATTATCAAGTGGTGTTGCATGGCTTTTTTATTAGCTAATTGACATACCTTTAAAGGAGATATCTATGTCGGAATTTCTACACGGTGTAGAAGTAATCGAGGCGGATTCAGGTACACGCCCGGTAAGAACAGTAAAAAGTTCAGTAATTGGTGTAATTGGTACGGCTCCATTTGCAAATAAAGATGCATTTCCACTGAATAAGCCAGTGTTAGTTGCTGGAAAACGCGCTGATGCTGCTTTGTTATATGACTTTGCTGCAATCAGAAAAGCAAAAGCAGAAGCTGATGTAACAACAAGTTCAGAGCTGTACACAACGGCTGAAGCTGCTGCAGCAGCTGAAAAAGGTTCAGCATTAACAGCGGAAGAGAAAGATGCAGTTCTAGCTAAAGTTCGTAAAGAGTATGAAGCAACTGTTGAAGAGCACAAAGAAACTGAGAAAGGTACTCTCGTTTCTGCTATCGATGGTATTTTTGACCAAGCAGGTGCGGTTGTTGTTGTTGTGCGTGTTGAAGACAACGCAGACGACAATGCAGTGATTTCTTCAATGTCGGCTGGCGTTGATTCTGATGGCGAGTATATTGGTGCAAGTGCATTCTTAGGTGCTGAGTCAATTGTTGGTGTTACACCACGTATTCTTGTCGCTCCTGGCTATACTCACCAGCGTCCAAGTGGCAACAGAAACCCAGTTGTAACAGACTTAGTAAGCATCGCGGAACGTTTACGTGCTGTTATTATTGCTGATGGTCCAAACAAAGACGATGCAGCTGCAAAAGAGTATCGTGCTGACTTCGGTTCTCGTCGTGTATTTGTTGTAGACCCGCATGTAAAAGTATTTAAAAACGGCGTAACTGAAATTGAGCCAGCATCTGCGCGCGTTGCGGGTATGATTGCAAAATCTGACAATGACCGTGGTTTCTGGTGGAGCCCAAGTAATACTAATATGAACGGTATTACTGGTACTGCACGTGCAATTGACTTCCAGCTTGGCGATAAGAGCGCACGCGCTAACTTACTAAATGAAAAAGAAGTTTCAACGATTATCCGTCAGAATGGCTTCAAACTTTGGGGTAACCGTACTTGTTCTGGTGACCCTAAGTGGGCTTTCCTTTCTGTTGTTCGTACAGCAGACATGATTAATGATTCACTACTTCGCGCACACATGTGGGCTGTTGACCGCAACATCACTTCAACTTATATCAAAGACGTAACTGAAAGTGTTCAAGCTTATCTTGATAGTTTAAAAGCACAAGGTGCTATTTTAGGTGGCCAAATTTGGGCTGACGAAGACCTTAACACGCCTGAAAATATTCAAGCGGGTAAAGTGTACTTTAGCTTTGACTTCACACCACCAACACCAGCTGAGCACATCACGTTCAAGAGCATTCTAACTAACAACTACCTAGAGGAAATCGTATAATGGCAATGTCTCCAAAAATCCTAAAAAAATCAAAGCTATTTGTAGATGGTAAGGGTTACCTTGGCATTGCAGATGAAATCTCACTTCCAAAAGTGACTGTCAAAACACGTGAAGTAACTTCAGGTTTCCAAGCGCCAATTGAACTAGATGTTGGCCAACTTGAAAAGTTAGAAGGTTCAATCACGCTACTTGAATACAACGCTGACGTACTTAAGCTTCTAGGCGACTGGGGCGGTACTGGTAGAACTATCAACCTTACAGCTCGTGGCGCAATCCAAAAGCAAGGTGCTGCACCTGAGCCAGTTGTTGTTACTCTGCATGGCTTCTTCAAAGAAGTTGATATGGGTAGCTGGAAAGATGGCGAAGAAGCGAAAATGACGCTGCAATACGCTGTTCAAAAGTACAAGCTTGAAGTGAATAACGAAGTTATCTACAACATCGACCTATACAACGATATCCGTGAAATCGCGGGTGTTGATCACATGGCGAACCTACGCAAGACAATCGGAGCTTAATCTATGACTGAAATCATTAAACTGACTTTCCCTGTTACGGTCGATGGGCATGAGTATGCAGAACTGAATATGAGACGACCTAAAGTGCGCGATCGGTTAATGGTTGATAAAGCGGATATCAGCGAATCAGAAAGCGAAATCCGTTACTTCTCACATTTGTGTGAAGTGTCTCCCGATATCATCGAAGAACTAGATTGGAGCGACTTCGTTAAGTTGCGTGAGGCGCTCCAGGCTTTTCTCGTATCCCGCCCAAGCGTCTAAAAGCAATGGTGATTGCCCTGGCTAAGTACACAGGGTGGGGCTTGCAAGAACTCAATGCGCTGACCGAAGACGAACTCATCGAGTGGTTCGAGGCAGCGATTGATTACAAAGAAGCAACAGAGGCGGGGTAACCCGCCTTTTTTTCACCAGCGCAAGTTTGATAGCTCAAGGACTTAAGCGCAGTTTTAGGGTCTTGAGCTATCAACCTTGGCGCGCTGCAACCTGTTGTAGTGCGCAATCAATAAATTCCCGCTTATTTCTCTTCCTAGGTATTATTATGAAACATCAAGAATCGCCTGTTAAAGGCCGTTCAAAGAACAAAGTAAAGTACCGCCTACCTAAGCAGGATCAGGTTGATCCAAATGTTCAATTAGGCAGTATGCTGGCTAATTTAGTCAAAGCGCAAAAGCCTTTAGATACTAACGCATTACAGGCTGTAATTTCGCAATTAGCGAATGTTAATGTAAACCAATTACTTGGCAATACCAGTCAAGTAATTTCAACACACTTAACGCAGTTTTCAACTGCTCAGGCGAAGTCAAACAATGCGGTAACGCAAAGCGCTCAGATGTTAGCCGCAGCGCAAACCGAGCAAGAGTCAGAAACCTTAAAAGCTCAAGTAGATGCCAAAATTGGTGATGGTACTGGCCTAAGTGGTGCAATCAAGGCGTTGGCTCAGCAAGTTTCTGCGTTGGACTTTCAGCAATTACAATCGGCGGCCAGTAGTGACCTCGCTGAACTACAAATCGCCATTCCTAAATTATTTGATAACTTACCACTCAATGCGTTGAGTGAATCGCTGGCTACAGCCACAGCTCAAGTAAACAATTCAGATGCACAAAGCACATTGGCTTTGCAACTTGACAGCATACAACAAGCAGCTCCTGTACTAGTGGATGCGCTTGGAATGACACAGTTTAATGAGTACCTAGATAGCGCGACCAAAAGTTTGTCACAGAGCAATGACAACACTGCTCTGAGTCAAGATTTAAATGCATTTGTTCAAGGTGCACCCAAAGTACTTGATGCATTGGGCATGCATGAAGCAAGTGCAATTGTTGAGCAAACTCTTCCGGCCATTTCCTCTGTTAATGTTAAAGAGGTACTGGAAGGGGATCTAACGAGCTTGGCCAGTGCGGCACCGAAAATTTTGAATGCATTTGATTTATCTGATGCGGCAAAAACGTTAGAAGGTGCACTGCCTGTTGTAGAAGCACTAAATGTTAAAGAAATTTTTAATGGTGACTTATCAAGTTTAGTTGATGCAGCACCTGAAGTGCTTAATGCACTGGACATGTCCAGCGCAGCACAGACTCTTGAAAATGCGTTGCCAGCACTTCAACAAGTAGACATCTCTGCGGTCATGGCAGGGGATTTAAGTAGCCTTCAACAGGCTGCCCCTGAATTACTTAAAGCGGTTGATCTCTCTGCAGTTCAGCAAACTTTAGCGCAGCATATCCCGGCTCTTTCGCAGTTAGATCTTGCAGGGGTCATTGATGGTGATTTAAGTCAGGTCGTTGACATCGCACCTGAGCTGCTTAAATCTGCGGGCTTTGAGCAAGTGTCAACGACGTTGAGTGCTGCATTACCGGCATTAAAGCAGTTGGATTTGAAAGGTATTGCCAGCGGAGATGTATCGAGTTTAATGACTGCCGCGCCAGATTTACTGGCCTCGGTGGGCTTGAATGAAGCATCCGAAACGCTCGGTGCAGCTTTGCCAGCGCTACAGCAGCTAGACCTAAAAGGCATTGCACGTGGAGATGTCTCGAGCTTAATGACTGCCGCGCCAGATTTACTGGCCTCGGTGGGCTTGAGTGAAGCGTCCGAAACGCTCGGTGCAGCTTTGCCAGCGCTACAGCAGCTAGACCTAAAAGGCATTGCAAGTGGAGATGTCTCGAGCTTAATGACTGCCGCACCAGATCTACTGGCCTCGGTGGGCTTGAATGAAGCATCTGAAACATTGGGGGCAGCTTTACCAGCACTTCAACAATTAGACTTAAAGGGCATCGCCAGTGGAGATGTCTCGAGTTTAATGACTGCCGTGCCAGATCTACTGGCCTCGGTGGGCTTAAGTGAAGCGTCTGAAACATTGGGTGCTGCCTTACCTGCACTTCAGCAGTTAGATTTGAAAGGTATCGCCAGTGGTGACGTTTCCAGCTTAATGTCTGCGGCTCCGGGTTTATTGAAGGCCGCAGGGTTAGACGAAGCATCAGAAACACTGGGTGCTGCCTTACCAGCTCTTCAGCAATTAGACCTAAAAGGTATTGCCAGTGGTGATGTCTCAAGCTTAATGTCAGCTGCACCAGGCTTGCTCAAAGCAGCAGGGTTGGACGAAGTTGGAGCAACGTTAGATGCCGCTTTGCCAGCTCTACAAAAACTAGACACTAAAGCAATTTTAGAAGGGGATCTCAGCTCGTTAATGCAACAAGCCCCTGAACTGCTCAATGCGTTTGGTTTGCAAGATGCTGCGAGTCTATTCTCGAAGCACTCAGCATTGATTGAGAAACTCGATTTTAAAGGAATTTTAAGCGGAGACCTTTCTTCTTTAACGGGTGCTGTGCCAGATTTATTGGCGGAGTTCGGCTTAGGTGATTTAGGTTTGGAATCACTGTTTGACGGCGGTGATGAGCAAGAAGAAAAATCTAAGAAGTCTAAGAAAAAGCCGAAAAAGGGCCGTAAGAAATCAAATAAGCGCAATAAATCCAATAAAGGGGCTAAGCGCTCAGAGCATAACAGTGATGATGCAAACCAACAAAAGGCAGCTAAATTAAATCAAGCGTCAAAGCCTGACAAACCTAAACGCAAAAAACCAGCTAAGCCAGCATTTAAAGTATTGGACGGTGGCAAAGCAAAACCAGCAGCACAACAAACAGCCAACAGCAAAGGTAATAAGTCTGCAACCCCGCCTAAATCGAAAGCTCCTAGCTCATATAAAGCGCCTAAGGCAGCCAATGATTCAGTGTTTTCTAAGCTAGGTAAGTTCGCTGGTAAAAAAGGCGGCGTACTGTCAAGTCTAGTAAAGGGGCCTGCGAAATATTTAGGCAAGCTAAACGCGCCTTTGACCGTTGCTATGGGTGCCATGGATGCGTACTCCGCGTTGAGTGACGACACTTTAAGCAAGCAAGAAAAATCTAGCCGTGTTGGCGGCGCCGTAGGTGGTATGGGAGGCGCACTTGCTGGGGCGGCGGCAGGTGCAGCTATTGGTTCGGTTGTGCCAGTAATAGGCACTGCACTTGGCGGTATTGTTGGTGGTGCGATTGGCGCATTTGGCGGAGAGTCAGCAGGCAGTTGGTTAGGTGATACGCTTGGCGGTTGGTTCTTTGATGATGAGTCTAAAGAGGATAGCCAGCAAGCTACAGGAGAGTCTAATACTTCGAGTGTTGCGGCATTGGCAGATGGACAAGCTGAAACGCAGTTTTCCCAAGGTACGGTAGAAAATACTCAGACAGGTTCGCCACTACAGTTTGTTAAAGACAATGTTATCAATGAAGCAAACATGGTGCTTGGCACGATGGCGGCGGTAGATGAAGCATCTGGTAAACCTGCAGGTAAATCAGCGCAATGGTCCAAGCAAACGCAATTGCTGGGACATGCTTTAAATGGCCATACCATTTATCAAGCAGCAGCCAATGACGATCTATCAACACCTGAAAAAGCACGTACTATCGGTGGCACATTAACGGGAGCTCTAAGCGCAGAAGGCGTTGAACATTTAGTTGGGAAAATACCGAAGTATGGCAAGTTCCTTGGTCCGGTTGCAGGTTATTTGACTAACGCAGCAATGTCCCAAGTAGGTGGTAATTTCTTTGCTAGCTTATTCGGTGGCGACGAGGCTGAACAGTCGAAGCGCCAGGGCGCAGCAAAAGCCTTACCTGTGAAAAAGCCAGAGTCTTTGGCTGAACAAAGCAGTGTGCAGTCTCAAATCACAAGCGATGTGCAATCTAAAGAGTTTGCTGGAAATATCACCGTTAATGCCAATATTACGGTAAATGCCAATGGTGATGAGAAAGCGCAGGACATTGCTATCCAAGTTAAGCAAATACTGGAACAGCAGCAACAACAAGCTGTGCGAGATTATCGTGCGCGGTATTACAACGAAGTAGCTTAAGGGGGTTTCCCTTAAGCTTTTTAAAGAGGGCTTTCAATGGCAAAGATAAATCATGCCAATTATATGATGCAGCTGGGTACATATAAGTTTTCCGTAAGTACTGCTGCATTTCAAAAAATGCAGTTCAACACACAGTACCGCTGGAAAACACTCGATACGCAGACTGACCAAGCAACGCCGGTGCAGCAATTTGTCGGTGTGGGAAAGCAGGAGCTTGAACTTGAAGGGACCATCTTTCCACAACTTGTTAAAGACGGATTAAAGCAACTCGACAAGATGCGCGCAGAAGCCGCAAAAGGAGAGCCATTAACTCTGACGTACGTAGAAGAAAGTGGCAAATCCAGTCCAAGTGTAGGGCGTGTATTAGATAAATGGGTAATCACCGATATTAATGAAACGCGCACTTTGTTTTTAAACGATGGTATTCCAAGAGAAATCCAATTTACGATGAAGCTTTCTCGCTATGACGGAAATGAAGGAGCTTAAAAATGAGTGGTGTAACGTATGTCACACGTGATGGAGACTGCTTAGACTTAATTTGTTTCCGTCATTATGGTCGAAGTTCAGGCATGGTCGAACGTGTTTTAGAAGCGAACTACGGGTTGGCTGAATTGGGACCTATTTACCCAGAAAACGTTGAAATTTTACTACCGGACTTACCTAAACCTAAAGTGCGTAAAGAGATTAATATTTGGGAGTAAACAGTCATGGAATTACAGGCGCATTACTCGGTCAAAGCGAATGGTAGGGAGGTTGCTGCGCAGCTTCGAGACCGAATCGCTGAGGTACGAGTGACACTTCGCACAGGATTGTTGAGTGATACTTGTTATGTGAAATTTGACAACTTAGGGAGCCTGCCGATCACAGCGCCACAAGGAGCTGAAGATCTCGAAATTGGCATGGGCTACAAGCAGGGAACTGGCGACAATAGTGCTCCGATAATTGAAATGGGCAAATACAGTGTCGGCGAATACCAATTAATTGGTCCTGTTCGAGCTTTAGAGCTACATGGCAATAAAGTTCTCTGGGACAAAGAGCTAAAAACGTTAAAGTTTAAATCTTGGCCAAGTCCTGATGATGCGCCTTTGATGCTTGCGGATGTAATTTCAGATATTGCTGGGCAATATGGGTTATCGCCTTGTATTGCAGATAGCTATCAGCAAATCCAGTTACCTCAAATTGAACAGAGCGAGAGTGATATGCAATTACTCTCAAAGTTAGCTGAACAACATGATGCATTCATGAAGATAGTTAACGATAAACTGATTTTCATGAATAAAGGGACTGGACGCTCACTGTCGGGGCAACCATTGACAGAAGTTGTCCTAGGACCCAAGTGGCTGACAAGCTGGGTTTTAAATGCGCAGCATTATAAGTCTGTGGGCGAAGTGAAAGCTAAATTTTATGACTTTGACATCGCAGAGTTAAATACGGTGAATGCAGGCTCTGATTCTCCGTGCCACATTTTACCTTATGTGTTTGCTGACGAAGCTAGCGCCCAAGCCGCTGCTGATAGCAAGCTGAATCAACTAAAGCGCAGTCATAAATCAGTTCAGCTGCACACATTTGGAAAACCAGACATTGTCGCTGGTGGCGTTGTTGAAATAGAAGATGTTGCGGACGAGATTAATGGTCGCTGGTACGTCAATGAAGTTGAGCATGTCATCAATGGTCAAGGTTACTACTCATACCTGAGTTGCGAAGCATTGGCTGAATAAACGCATATTGCGTTGTCTTTTAATGAATAAATTCATATCGCGTCGCTGTTCTTGCGATGCTTATCCTTCCACACCTCCTACCTCCAAGGTCATCCAGTTAGCCTGCTCACGTGCATTGCTCTATGCATAGGCTAACTGTGATGGCCTCTTTCCTAATTTATTCCTACCCACTTAATAGTAAAACTATCCCACCAAACGCTAATAACCCACCTGTAATCATATTACGTGTAATGTGCTCTTTGCGGATTAAACTCATGGTCATCACCATCAGTGGTGCAGCAGAGAAAATGGTTTGTGCAATCGCCGGATCCGTGTTGTTTACTGAAATTAGTTGTAACCACAAGCCGATAAATGTGCCAAAAAACACTGCGGCAAATAACCAGCCTTTTTTATCTATTCCTTTTAACGTGATCGCGCGTTGCAATGAACTATGCTTCAGTACCGCAACAATTACTGCAACTGTGAGTGTGCCTGACACTAATCGTATGGTTGCGGCCCACAAGCTACTGACCTGCTGGTCATTTAGTGCGCCCTTGGATAACACCATGCCAGCGGCTTGGCAAGTTGCTGCAATTAGTGCGAAAAAAACACCTTTGCGAAACGTGTGTTGGTCTAGTGTTGGCAACGCTTGATTAGGTTTAACCGCATAGATCACGCCTACAGTGGTTAGAATAATACCTAACCATGCGGTAAATGATAAAAAGACACCCAGTAGGGCGATATTGAGTAGGCCTGCAATCGCTGGCGCAAGCGACTCAATTACCAAAGTGCGAGCAGGTCCAATATTACGTAGAGCACCAAAGTAGGCACTGTCTCCAATGGCTATACCCACAATGCCACTGGCTACCAACCACCCCCAACTAAATTGACTTGTAGGTAGTTGACTATCCCAAGTTATCAACAATACAGCTGCCATCAGAGCTGACGCGATGACACCTTTGGCTACATTTAATTCGAACGGATTTAAGTGATGGCTAAAGCGTTTATAAAGCAGTGTTGAAAATGCCCATACTGCTGCAGCTGTGAATGCAGCTACCTCTCCAATACCCATAATTATTTGATTATTCTTTTTGGCTTTTTTCTGACCGTACTGTAATCATTTTGTTTCCAGATGCAACCATTGACAGATATAAATTAAAGTTTCAATAATTATTGAAACTTTAGAAGGTTTCTTGCTACACTCTATTTGTAGATATAGTCGTCAGCTTAACGTGGTCGCTTTGCCACCCATTGGAGAACAATATGGTATTCGATGCAATTCAAGTAAATTTAATTCTATTCAGCTTTTGCATGTTTGTATCTTGTTTGATCATGGCTTTTTCTGAGTCAAATCAAGAAGGAGCAGATCGTCTGAAAGTGAGTATAGAGTACGGCATCTTTTCTTCAGCGGGGCTTATCTTAGCGATAGTGTTAGCTTACGGTTATGTTGGTTAATTTTCTACTTGCATAAAAGCAGGGTGCTACTCACAGGGCACCCTTTTTCTTCATTGTTTACGAACCTACTGATACCTCTATCAATTCCAATTCTCCCACCAAATTACTCCTGAAATTTTTTACTTTTTCACTACGCCGAGTACGACACCTGCCAATTTAGAGCTCATATTTTACTTTTTCATTTGGACGTCTGAACATCTAGAAGTTGAATTTTTTTGGCTTTCGTTCATAATGGCAAGCTATATAGTTTTAGCTAATTTATGCTCCATTGGGGAAGAGTCTCATGCCTATCACCGTAAAAGACGAATTGCCAGCCATTGCAAGGCTACGACATGAAAATGTTTTTGTGATGCCTAAAAGTCGAGCTTTGTCTCAAGAAATCCGTCCTATGCGGTTGGCTATATTGAATTTAATGCCTAACAAAGTAGAAACCGAAGTACAGTTTATTCGGCTGTTGGCAAATTCGCCACTACAGGTGCATGTGGACTTATTACGATTAGACACACATCGTAGCTCTGAGAACTCTGAGCAACATTTAAATATGTTTTACCGTTACTTCTCTGAAGTAAAAGAACAAAATTATGATGCGTTAATTGTAACGGGAGCACCGTTGGCACACCTTGAATACAGTGATGTTATTTACTGGCAAGAATTGCAAGAGTTTTTTGATTGGGCAGAACATCATGTCACGTCAACGTTGTTCTCATGTTGGGCGGCTCATGCAGGTTTATTTCATCATCATGGCTTAAAGCGAAAGTTGAAAGAAAATAAGCTTTGTGGGGTGTTTAAGCATCAAGTGTATTTTGATCACGGTGCACTTACACGCGGCTTTGATGATGAGTTTTTAGTACCGCATTCCCGATATGGGCATATTGATATTGAGAAGATAAATGACTGCAAGGACTTGGTAGTACTGGCAGGTTCGAAAAAAGTAGGCGCCTACTTACTAAAGAATAAAACCGGTAGCCAAGTATATATCACGGGTCACCCTGAATACGATGCTGATACACTGCAAAAAGAATATCAGCGAGATGTGCTTAACGAGGCCAATGCGCCTAAACCCGAGAACTACTTCCCTAATGATGACCCAAGCGCTAAGCCATCAAAAACCTGGCAGAGTCACGCCTTTTTATTATTCTCAAATTGGTTAAACTACTATGTGTACCAAACAACCCCCTACGATATTAATCTCGTTAGCCAAGACGTAAGGACTAACAATTATGCCGAATAACAGCGTGCCATTTGTGCCAGTCAATGGCGAAGCCGTATCTGATGCCCTGAAAAAAGCAATGCAAGAGCGTATTGTAATTTTAGATGGCGCGATGGGTACCATGATCCAGAAACATAAATTTGAAGAAGAAGACTATCGTGGTGAACGCTTCAAAGATTGGCATGTGCTGATAAAGGGCAATAATGATTTGCTTAGTTTGACACAGCCAGATGTGATTCGACAAATTCACAGAGAATATCTCGAAGCGGGTGCAGATATTATTGAAACAAACACCTTCAACTCGACGACTATTTCGATGGAAGATTATGACATGGCTAGCTTGAGCCGTGAGATAAACTTTGAGTCAGCGAAGCTGGCGCGCGAAGTGTGTGATGAATTTACGGCAAAAGACCCAAGCAAGCCTCGTTATGTGGGAGGTGTTCTGGGTCCTACCTCGAAGACCTGTTCAATTTCTCCTGATGTGAACGATCCTGGTTATCGCAACGTGACTTTTGATGCGCTGGTGGAAGCATATATAGAATCAACACTTGCACTGATTGAAGGTGGCGCACATCTGATCCTTATTGAAACGATTTTTGATACGCTCAATGCGAAAGCTGCGGCTTACGGTGTTGAAGAAGCATTTGAGCAAGCAGGTGTTCGATTACCAGTGATGATTTCAGGTACCATTACGGACGCATCTGGAAGGACGCTGTCAGGACAAACAACAGAAGCATTCTACAATTCAATTCGTCATATTAAGCCAATTTCTATTGGTCTAAATTGTGCGCTAGGCCCAGACTTGCTGCGCCCGTATGTAGAGGAGCTAGCCCGTGTTTGTGAAACTTATACTTCAGTGCACCCCAATGCGGGTCTACCGAATGAGTTTGGTGAGTATGACCTTGAAGCTGATGAGATGAGTATGGAAATTGTTGATTGGGGCAAAGAAGGCTTTATCAACATCGTGGGTGGTTGCTGTGGCACGACACCTGAACATATCAAAGCATTTGCCGACAAGCTGGCCAGTGTAAAGCCACGTCAACTTCCAGAGCTTGAAGTTCGCATGCGCTTATCTGGTTTAGAAGCCTGTAACTTGAATTAGGAAGTATCACTATGACGCAATCTACAGCCATATTTACAAACGTCGGCGAAAGAACCAATGTTACGGGTTCGGCACGCTTTAAGCGCCTGATTTTAGAAGAAGATTATGAAACCGCATTAGAAGTCGCCAGAGAGCAGGTTGAAGGTGGTGCGCAAGTTATTGATATCAACATGGATGAAGCCATGTTGGATTCTAAAATGGCGATGGTTAAATTTTTGAACTTGATAGCATCTGAGCCAGAGATCTCAAAAGTTCCGATCATGGTTGACTCGTCTAAGTGGGATGTCATCGTTGCGGGATTGAAGTGCATTCAAGGTAAAGCAATTGTTAACTCAATCTCTCTCAAAGAGGGTAGAGAGCCTTTTATAAAGCAAGCAAAAATATTGAAGCGTTTTGGTGCTGCGGTCGTGGTAATGGCGTTTGATGAAGTTGGTCAAGCAGAAACCGCAGATCGTAAGTTTGAAATTTGCCAGCGCTCCTACAAAATATTGGTAGATGAGCTCGGCTTCCCACCAGAAGATATCATTTTTGACCCTAATATCTTTGCTGTTGCAACTGGTATTGAAGAGCATGATAACTACGCTGTTGAATTTATTGAAGGCACCCGTCGTATCAAACAAAACCTACCGCACTGTAAAGTATCTGGCGGTGTTTCAAATGTGTCTTTCTCATTTCGCGGAAACAACCCTGTTCGTGAAGCTATCCACTCGGTATTTTTATACCATGCGATAAAGGCTGGTATGGACATGGGGATCGTGAATGCGAGCCAGTTGGCGGTGTATGATGACATTCCTCTGGAACTTAGAAACGCTGTTGAAGATGTTATTCTCAATACAGATCCAGGCGCAGGTGAGCGCCTTGTTGATATTGCGCCAAAATACTCGGGTATGGCGCAAGCAGAGAAGAAAGAAGATTTAGAATGGCGTACTTGGCCAGTTGCTAAGCGATTAGAACATGCTTTGGTTAAAGGTATAACTGAATACATCGAAGAAGATACTGAAGAGTGCCGCGTGAGCTTTGATAAACCTATTCAGGTTATCGAAGGGCCATTGATGGATGGCATGAATGTCGTCGGTGATTTATTTGGGGCCGGTAAGATGTTCTTGCCTCAAGTTGTTAAATCGGCTCGAGTGATGAAGCGCGCGGTTGCCTATCTTGACCCGTTTATTGAAGCCGAGAAAGAAGAAGGTGCCAGTAACGGTAAAATTATCATGGCGACGGTAAAAGGCGATGTACATGATATCGGCAAAAATATTGTGGGTGTTGTACTGCAATGTAACAACTACGAAGTAGTTGATCTCGGTGTAATGGTACCCGCCGAAAAAATATTGCAAACAGCCATCGACGAAAATGCCGATGCAATAGGGCTTTCAGGCCTTATTACCCCATCGCTTGACGAAATGGTTCATGTGGCAAAAGAAATGACGCGTCGTGGTTTTGAAATACCGTTACTAATTGGCGGTGCGACAACGTCTAAAGCGCATACTGCGGTTAAGATTGAACCTCAATATGACAAGGGCGTTATTTATGTGAACAATGCGAGCCGTGCAGTTGGTGTGGTTTCTAGTTTATTAAGCGATACACAAAAGCCTGCTTTCTTAGAGAAAACCGCCAACGAATATGTCAAAGTACGTGAGCAACAAGCGCGTAAAAAACCTCGTTCTAAACCAGTCACTTTGACGCGTGCACGTGATAATGCAGTCAAGCTTGATTGGGATAATTACACACCACCCAAACCGAAAAAACTGGGGATCACTGAGTTTAAAGATATCAATATCAAGACCTTGCGAAAGTATATTGACTGGACGCCTTATTTCATGACTTGGTCTTTGGCTGGCAAGTACCCGCGCATTCTAGAAGATGAAATTGTCGGGGAAGAGGCTAAAAAGCTATTTGCAGATGCCAATGCCATGCTCGATGATTTGGAGCAGAGTGGCAAATTACAGCCCTTGGGTGTTATTGGGTTGTTTCCAGCTAACAGAGTTGAAGATGATATTGAGATCTATAAAGATGAATCGCGTTCAGAAGTATTGCTACGCTCGTGTCAGCTTCGTCAGCAGACTGAAAAAACAGATTTCCCAAATTATTGTTTAGCTGATTACGTTGCGCCTAAAGGGGTTGATGATTATTTTGGTGCCTTCGCAGTGACAGGTGGACTTGAAGAAGACGATCTGGCTGAAGCGTTTGATGCGCAGCAAGACGACTACAATAAAATCATGGTTAAAGCAGTAGCTGACAGATTGGCAGAAGCATTTGCCGAGTACTTACATGAACAAGTGCGTAAAGAGTATTGGGGTTTTGCCGCCGATGAAAACCTCACAAACGAGGAGTTGATCCGAGAAAACTACCAAGGTATTCGACCAGCACCTGGCTATCCTGCGTGTCCTGAGCATACTGAAAAGCGCAAAATTTGGGCGCTCTTAGATGTTGAGAATCGCATAGGTATGAAGCTGACAAGTTCCTACGCGATGTGGCCAGGCGCAGCCGTGTCAGGTTGGTACTTCTCTCACCCAGATTCCAAGTACTTTGCTGTTGCAACTATTCAAAAAGATCAAGTTGAAGACTATGCAAAACGCAGTGATATGTCTTTAGAAGAAGCTGAACGTTGGCTATCACCTAACCTTGGATATGATACCTAGGGTCAATCATCAGACAAATACGCAGTTGAAAAAGGAAGAGAGAACTGCGTATTTACCTTATTGTTGGGCAGCTAAGTTTACTGTTGGCTAATCATTTCTAGTGCTGTGTAACGGCTATATTTTCAAGCTTCAAAACTTTTTATAACTCCTTTTAAGCGCAATTGATCCTGTTTGGCGTTGCTGGTGCATGCGGTTAAATTCGTTTGATTCAAAGCTAGTCGATATGATGGCACAAATTACTAGGTGACGGTCATAAAATAGTGTCAGGCAGTTCTTTGATAAAAAAGAGCGTGCTATATAAGTTGAGTCGCCGAGATTATCTATGTAAAGATGTCAAAATCTTAATTGAGGCCGTAAGTCATAATTTAACTGGGAAGTAAGTTTATATGCTTAAAATGTCTGAAGTGGTTAAGGGTTACGCAACAGATACAATACAGACGCAAGCGTTACAGCCGTTTAACCTTGAAATACAACAAGGTGAATTTATTTCTGTAGTTGGCCCATCAGGTGCAGGAAAAACCACATTCTTAAATATTTTAGGCCTATTGGAAGAACCTTGCCGAGGGCATTACCTTTTAGATGGTGAGCCGGTTTTAACATTTAGCGATAGTCGTAAGGCTAAACTTAGAAATACAAAAATAGGTTTTATATTTCAGAGCTTTAATTTAATTCCTGAACTTAGTGTTTACGGCAATGTTGAATTGCCTTTGAGATATAGGAGGCTTCCAGCCAATACTCGCAAGCATCGAGTTTTGAAAACGCTAAAAGCGGTAGGCCTCATTAACCGTGCCAACCATAAACCATATCAACTTTCTGGAGGCCAACAACAGCGAGCTGCAATCGCACGAGCGCTTGTTGGAGAGCCCTCAATCCTGCTAGCCGATGAACCTACCGGCAATCTCGACTCTGTGAAGTCTGAAGAAATAATGTCGTTACTTCTTGATATAAATAGACAAGGAACGACGTTGCTGATGGTCACGCATGATCCAGTGCTAGCTTTGAAAGCTCAGCGCACAATAGAGATTAGAGATGGTATTTTAAAAGAGCGTTGTGCCAGACATTATGCCGCCCGATGGCGAGTCGAATCATTGACGTTGTAACACTTCTTAATGCATGAATTACAACAATAAATTAGCTTAGAATGACCAAAAATAAACCATTGAATTTGGGCGAAGTTAATTGGATAACAATAATGCTCTAAACCTTTATTAAATAATTGTTTTATTTTGGTGACTTTAAGGTTCTATTTATGTATCTTTCAGGGCATGATACTCAGTCGGTACTAACTCCTTATTAAAACTGTGGAAGGTTGGTTAAAAAATATTATTTATCAACCAATTAAATTGCAATTGAGCGCATTTGGACGATGGAAAGTCCTGACTAAAAAAAGCACTAGCAACAAGGAATTATAATGTTAAAAATGTCAAACATTGCCAAAATATACTTAACCGATACTGTAAAAACCCAAGCACTACAGCCTTTTAATTTAGACATTAAAGCGGGTGAATTTGTGGCGGTCGTCGGCCCGTCTGGATCGGGAAAGACGACTTTTCTTAATATAACTGGGCTACTGGAAGATTACTCAGAAGGCAGTTATTTTCTCAATGATCAGGATGTGACGGACTTATCAGACAGACAGAAATCACGCCTGCGAAATGAACAAATAGGTTTTATCTTTCAAAGCTTTAACTTAATACCTGAATTGAATCTATTCGACAATGTTGAAATGCCTCTGCGTTATCGTAAATTCTCAGCAAAAGAGCGTAAAAATCGTGTCGTTGACGCCTTGACCAAAGTTGGTCTTGTGAATCGCCAAGCTCACTACCCTCAACAGCTTTCTGGAGGGCAACAGCAGCGGGTGGCAATTGCTAGGGCGCTGGCAGGGAGCCCTTCATTCTTACTTGCGGATGAGCCTACTGGGAACTTAGATTCGAGTATGGCGGATGGAATTATGTCTTTGCTTAAAGATATAAATACTGCAGGCACCAGTATATTGATGGTGACCCACGATCTGCAACAAGCTGCAAAAGCAGACCGGATTGTAGAAATTAGAGATGGTGTGCTTACCGAAAATGAGAGCATAAACCAAGTGGTTGCGTGAGGGGGAGTATGCTTCTTTATTACTTTAGACTTGCGATGTTAAGCATCAAGAAAACCCCGTTATTAAGCTTTTTAATGATAGCGACAATTGCTGTCGGTATTGCTGCCACAATGGTCACTTATACTGTGAACTACATGATGAGTCAGGATCCTGTTCCTGGCAAAAGTGAGCGTCTTTTTACCGTCCACCTTAGCAGTTGGGATCCCAATATGGGATATAGAATAAAGGATGGGAAAGAAGATATTCCCATTTTTATGACCTATCAAGATGCTACTAATCTATATGCAGATAAAAAAGCGCACAAACAAACAATTATCAGTTTTCACAAAGCGATGGTTAGGGGCGCCGAACAGCCCAGTGGCCAAGCAACAATGACCTACCTTAGGCCAACAACGCATGAATTTTTTAGTATGCTAGATGTTCCCTTTTTATATGGCTCTCCTTGGACTGAGTATGATGATAGCCAAGGTAGTATGGTCGTAGTGCTCTCAAAGAAGAAAAATGAACAGCTATTTCAAGGCCAAAACTCGCTTGGGCAAGAAGTGATTATTGGAGGTTCGATATATCGAGTCATTGGCGTTTTGGATGACTGGTTACCCTTACCACGATTCTACACTGAGAATAGTGACGCATATTCGGAGCCCAGAGGTCTATTTTTTCCATTCCAGTCTAGTATCAATAATGATTGGTTCTCTGGCACGGATGGCAGTGTGTATTGTTGGGGTGGGGTTGATCTGATTGATTTGGATGCGGTTAAAGCTTCTGAGTGTGTATGGCTATTTTATTGGGTTGAGTTAGAGTCAGCAGAGCTGCGTAATGAATACCTTGCTTATATAAATAGTTATGCGCAAGAGCAACGAGAGTTGGGCCGTTTTCAGAGAGAGCAAATGAACCGAGTCATGAATGTGGCAGAGTTTATTGAATATAATGAAGTAGTTAAAAAAGATGGACGGATTGCGGTGTGGTTGGCAGCAGCCTTTCTTATTGCCTGCTTGCTTAATAGTATGAGTTTGATGATGACCAAATTCCATGGAAAAGGAGCTGAAGTAGGCCTTAGGCGAGCAGTGGGGGCCAGTAAGGTTGATATCGCAAGGCAATTCTTTTGTGAGACTTTGATTATAGGCCTATCAGGAGGCGTTATTGGGCTGGCACTAGCGCAGTTGGGTCTGCATATTACTGCGCAAGTGTATAGCTATTTACACTCAGAACTAATGGATATGAATTTGTCTTTGATGTTACTTACCATTGGCCTGTCAGTATTGTCCAGTGCATTATTCGGTTTATATCCAATTTACAGGGCATGTCAAATTCAACCCTCGAGCCAGCTGAAAAGTTTGTAGGTGTGATGAAATGAAAGACCTAAAACCGATTATCAAATCATTACTGCGAGCGAAAACAGGCCCTCTTTTATTGCTATTACAGATTGCCGTAACATATACAATTTTGGTCAATGCGGTGTTTATGTTACTGCAAAAAAGTGAGGAAATTAATGTTTCAAGCGGTTTAGCTGAAAGCGAATTATTTTGGTTTCAAATGTCTCTACATGGAACGCGCGAAGAGAAAATGGCAAGTTTGTTTAGGGATTTGGAAGCCATTAAAGGGCTTGATAGCGTTAAAAATGCGGTGACGTTAAGCTCGATTCCATTTTCCGGACGTGGTGCAGGGCATGAAATTCGATTGGATCGCAATGCTGTAGGGTACATAACAAAAGCAGCTTTTTATTCGGGAAGTTTTGATGCGCTTGAAACGATGGGACTCAAGTTAATTGCTGGTGAAGGTTTTACAATTAACGATGAGAGAAGGTTATTTAACTTTGGCCTAACTGTGCCATCAGGCGTCCTAATTACAAAAGCGTTGGCTGAACAGCTCTATCCTGAAGATTGGCAGCAAGTGTTAGGCAAAACCATTTATCTAAATGAAGATGCACAGCCTGTAAGGGGAGTCGTTGAGCACTTAATTGGCCCTTGGAGCTTTTGGAAGCACAGAAGTTTTAATGTTCTATTTTCTAATGTGTTTGTAACATCAGAAGTGTCTTTGATGGTGAGGGTACAGGGAACTAACATTGAAAAGAGCATACAAGATGTAATGAATATCATCATGCAAGAGCCATTACGAACTGTTGATCACCTAGAAGTACTGACGGACCTGAGAGAGAAAGCTTATCGCTCACAGGTTGCTGCTTACAATACACTAAAAGCGGTGGTTATTGGTCTTGCATTGATCACCATGCTCGGTGTATTTGGCCAAGCGCGTTTTACAGTTTTAAAAAGGCGCAAGCAAATCGGTACACGTAGAGCACTCGGAGCGAGTCAAATAGCTATCGTACGCTACTATGTGCTAGAAAATGCAGTGATTAATGTATGTGGAATTGCGTTAGGTGTCTTATTGGCCATTGCGGCAAATAACCTGCTGGTATTGCACTTTCAACTAGAGCCTGTTCCTGGTCTTTATTTGGCATATGGAGGCGTTATTATCTTTTTAGCAGGGTTCTTCGCTGTATTGCAGCCAGCTATTCGTGCTGCGCGCATTTCTCCTGCCGAGGCTACACGCTCTGTATAGATCACATGGAGCCCAATAGTAGTTGGGTTCCGCTTTTTACCTTTTTACATAAACGCTCAAATGCCAAACTGTTGCTGTAGAGTGGCAGTTCCCATCAAATGAAAAAAGTCTATTTGATGCTTGGTTCATTCTGTTACCTTGCAACAATCCACCTATTTTTAATTAGTTACGTAAGTGATTGAATTAAAAATACGCCTTTAACTAAGTTTAATTTTGGCCGCGATTCTAAAACTTCAAGGCACTTCAGCGAAATGCTCTAAGACAAATTATGAATTATTTGAGAGCTCTAAAGCATTTAGTATCTGATGAATTGAAAGGTCACTTGTTACTGAGCTAATGAAAATAAAGGCTTTGTAACCCTTCTATTTGAATATCAATTAGGGGCATGTCAGTGGCTGGCTTAATCGTTTATTGATTGGAACGATATAAGCTGTTGTAGCGGGTTGGTTAGATGGTAACCCTTCTAATTTACGCGCTGTATATATTACCCCTCTGTTAGTGAGATGCGATGGGTGTTATCCACTCAAGTCCATTTAAGCACAATAATACATATTTTTTGAGCAGTGCTTATCTTTTGTTTTGTACCGTTATCATCAACAGTGAACCACGCCGAACTTTGTCATATAAAAATTTATAATAATTATCAGGACCTTGCGGATAGTCATCATTTTTGCTCAGAGATAAATAATTTCATGTAGAATTTTTTAGTTATAAAAGCTTACTTTCCTGTTATTTTTTGGTTAACATCTGCTCGTTTTTTTTAGTATACTTCCAAAGGAGAAGTAAATTGTGATTTGGGGAGTGATCATGAGGTGGTTTATTTTAGTGTTGCTGGTATTTAGCGTTAGCACTACTTATGCCCACAATCAGCTCGTTGTTGATATTATGAGCAGTGAAAACTTCAGCCAACGTTACAATGAGTTCTTAGATGGCCGCTCTCCGCTTGATGTACAAGACTTTCACCCCACCACAAAAGGGTCTCATATTGAAATCATCGAAATGGTCTTATTACAACAGGCATTGTTCCTTGGCGGCGAAACGAGAGAAGTGGTTTTTAACCCAAAGCCTTCAGTAAATATTATCGAATTCACCGATATGATCGCGGGAGACAGTCTTATTTTAGCGCGTTCTGTTTGGCATGAAGACATTATCAACTACCGAGGTTCGCTTTTTGTCAGTGATGCTGTTGTAGAGTTTGGTGATTATGAGGCAGGTCTGTATGTAGCAAAGCGCAATGTAGCACTACAAAATTTACCTAAAGAGCAATTGGACCAATTGACAGTGGTTGCGAACCCTAGATGGAGAGTTGATTGGCGAGCACTTAATAATACCCCAATTAATATTGTCAGCTTCATTGGACCGTGGGAAACCATGCTGAATATGGTTGAAACCGATATCGTAGATGCCATGTTAGTCAATTTTAGTGTCAGTTCTGACCTTTTGCTGAACTTTGAAGGCAGGGAGTATGTCCCCATTCAAAATCTTAAAATGATGTTACCTGACTCTCGACATTTTATTGTAAGTAAGCGCCATCCGCAGGGAGAGCAAATATTTGCAGCTTTGAATCGAGGCCTAAAAATACTCAAAGCAAGAGGTATATTGCGTAAAGCACTGATGCAATCTGGATTTATAAACCACTTAGTCACTGATTGGCAATTCATCAATGAAGACATGATGGCTACAGCTGGAGTGGTGCAATGAAGCTACATTGGTTTGCTTTACCTTTTATTTGGTTGCTGAGTTTTGAAGCGTGGGGAAACCTCGGAAACAGCAATAGTTCATCGCAAAAAGAAGACCTCAATAAAATGTTGGGTCATTTAACGACACAGCTAAAAGAAGACTATGACCTAAATTTGCTGCCTCAAATTCGCGTTTTACGCGAGCAATCGAAACAGTTAGGTGAAAAGCGCTTACAAGCTAAGTCTCTTTTGCTTGAAGGGCTAATACGCCAGCATTTTGGAGATTATAAGAATAGTCTTGTTTTACACAATGATGCGCTAAATATTGTATCTGGTATGAATGCTCCAGATCTTGAAGCCAGTATTTATTTGGCTCTGGCGCAACTAGAGATGAGCTTAGAGCGCTTTCGTTTTGCTCAGCAACTATTGGAACGTGCCTATACCCTTATAACTAAAAGGGTTTCTGCTGAGCAAGTCGAGCAACTTTTGGCTGAATATGCACTGTGGCAAGGCACATTGCACATTATGCGTGGTAGTTATCGGCAAGCGTTAAGTATTTTAAGTAGTGTGGTTTCGCAAGAACAAAAAGAGCTTTCTATCAAGTTGGCACTTGCACGCGCCTGGGCGCATCTAAATATTGGTGAACACCTAAATGCAAGTAAGCTTTTACAGTCTGTTGCCGGTGAAAAGTCTGCGTTACAAAAAAACTTGAAGCTCAGAGTGCGTTATAAATTAATGAGCGCGATGGCTTTTTTACAGGATGGACAGTTTACCAATGCAATTGATGAAGCTAATGAGGCTCTGGGGGAAACCTTTGGGACCCGTTTTTTGACAGAGCAGTCTATGTTGCAAAATACATTGGCTGGTGCGTATGCACAGTTAGGGGATTTTGAACAGGCGCATTTATACTTAAAACGTTTTGCCATGACGGAACAAGCGCTCAATTTACAAAAACGAAATAACAAGCTTTTGCAATTAGAGGCCCAGTATACATTGGCAGCACAAAAGCAGCAGTTGAGTGTATTAGAGAAAGATAATGCCCTTCAAGCACAGCAATTAATTCAACATCAACAAAAAATAGATAATGCTCATTTGGCACAGCAACGCGGTGTTTTGGGAATGTTACTCGTGGCGCTTGTGTTCGGTTTTGGGTATTGGCGCTGGCAAAATAAACGTTACTTAACCGTGTTAAAGCAGCAAGTGGCAGAGCGAACGGCAGAGTTGGCAGAGCGCAATAAACGGTTACAGGCACTGAGCTTTACAGATAGTTTGACTGGCCTGAATAATCGACATTACTTTTTTAGTGTAATTGATGCACAGGTGAATTCGAGTGCGGTTGCAACACATGCAGCTACGAGTGAAAAACATGAAATGATATTTTGCTTATTGGATATTGACCACTTCAAGAAAGTAAACGACAGCTACGGGCATGCTGCTGGTGATACTGTTTTACAGTCAGTAGCTGATATCTTAAAGCAGTGTACACGAGACAGCGACTTGGTGATCCGGTGGGGTGGGGAAGAGTTTTTAATGGTCATGCCAAACATGACGCATGCGGAAGCGACCGAAGCGGTTGAGCGGGTGCGAAGACAAGTCGAGTGTTTCCCATTCGTGGTAAATGAACAAGCCATACAAGTTACCTGTTCGATTGGCTTTGCTCCTTACCCACTGAGTAATGAGGGTGGAAAATCACTAACTTGGGAGCAAGTGCTTGAACTCGCTGACAATGGCTTGTACATGGCGAAAGAGGAAAGCCGAAACGCTTGGGTAGGGCTCAAAGGGTTGAGTCGTCCTTTTAATGCACCGACTGAGCAGCTGATCAGTGATTATAAAAAGTTGATAAGCAACGGGCAATTACTCGCATCTACCAGTTACGAGACTTAAAGTTCGTTACTAAAAAACCGCAACTGCATGATAGAATGTGAGTATGTTGACATAACTTGAACTCGTTTTACCGTGCTGCCAATTGAAGACGTTTACCCACAACTCGTTGAACAACTAACCTCCCATAAAACTGTATTGCTGCAAGCCCCGCCAGGTGCTGGTAAATCAACATGGTTACCACTGCAATTAATGACAGATCAAAACTTTAAACGCATTGTTATGTTGGAGCCAAGGCGTTTAGCTGCGAGAAATATTGCTCAGTTTTTGGCTGAGCAGTTAAATGAGGCCGTTGGAGAGCAAGTTGGTTTGAGAATACGCCAAGAAGTAAAAGTCTCTTCACAAACGCGTTTAGAGATAGTTACAGAAGGTATGCTGACGCGAATGATTCAGCAAGATCCTGAACTTTCAGATATTGACTTGCTGATTTTTGATGAGTTTCATGAACGTTCTTTGTCGGCAGATACGGCTTTGGCATTTGCCTTAGAGTCTCAAGCAGCACTGCGGGAAGATCTAAAGATACTGGTCATGTCTGCAACATTGGACAGTGAGCGCTATCAGCGTTTTTTAGACTGCCCAGTGGTATCTTCTCAAGGCCGTACTTATCCCATTGAAGAGCGATATGTGACTTTGAAAGACGAAAGTCAGTGGCTCATGCAAATCGCGCCAATGATACGTCAGGCGCTGAGTGAGGAAAGTGGCAGTGTTCTAGTTTTTTTGCCGGGTCAAAAAGAGATCCGTTATGTTGCCAATGCACTTCATTCAGAGTTGGAGCAAAGCCCTAATATTGAGCTCTGCACTTTATATGGCGACCAAAGCAAGGCACACCAACAAGCCGCAATTTCACCGGCAAAAGCCGGACAGAGAAAGATAGTTCTAACAACCAATGTGGCAGAGACGTCTTTGACTATCGAAGGGATCCGAGTTGTGATTGATAGTGGCAAACGCCGCGCAGGAGTATTCAATTTACGAACAGGCGTGACGGAACTCGCGACCCTTGCTATTTCTCGGGCTTCGGCAATTCAACGAGCTGGTCGAGCTGGGCGGATAGAGCCTGGTGTGGTGTATCGGTTGGGTAGTAAAGAACAGTTTGAAAGGCGTGATGCCCATGATAAGCCTGATATCTTAAGCTCGGATATTAGCAGTTTAATTTTAGAGGCTACAGTATGGGGAACGAACCTAGCTGATTTACCACTGCTAGATAGACCTAGTAATGCGCAGTACCAACAAGCTAAGCAACTTTTGATTGAACTCGAAGCGATAGACAAGCAAGGCAAGCTGCAACCACTAGGCTCAAAAATGCAGGCTTTGGGCACTGAACCTAGATATGCGCATATGTTGTTAAAAGTACAGCAGCTAGAGCCTGAATTTTCAGGAATAACACGTTTAGCATGTTATTTTTTGGCGCTTCAAGACAGTAAAGTAAAAAGTGCACCTGAGCTTAGTTCGACATTGCGACAGTTGCAGTATCAAGCCCCTCCCCAATTTAAAAAACAGTTACAGTATTGGTGTAAGCGAGCAAAGGTACACGATGATGGTTCTGAGCTTGCTATTGAGCACATTGCTATAGTCGTCGCACTGGCTTACCCCGATAGGTTGGCGAAGCGCAGAGGGCAAGGTTTTGTGCTGGCAAATGGCGCTGGGGTTCAGGCCCATAGCGAGTATTGGCTAGACACCGCATTTCTGGCCATTGCACAATTAGGTGGTCATAAAGGGCAGACTATTTTCAGTGCAACGGAGTTTACCCCTGAGTTGCTAAAGCCAGTGCTCCCTCATTTGTTTTGTGCTAAAACAGTCTGCGAGTTTGAGCAAAAGAATAGTCAGTTTATTCATCAAGACAGAGTCTACCTTGGACAATGGATTGTCTCTGAAAAACCCAGCAGCACTCCATTAGACCAAGCCGCTAGAAGCCAAGCATGGTTAAATGTGGTTAAACAACAAGGCTTGCGTGTATTCGATACACTTGGGGAGTGTGCGTCGCTATTAGTGCGTTTGCAATTGGCTGCAAAGCTCTACCCTGAAGAATTTTCTCCTTGTAGCGAAGCTGATCTATTGCAAAGTTTAGAAAATTGGCTAGCGCCGTATTTAAATGACATCAAACAGTATAACCAACTCAAAAAGTTGGACCTCAAAGTAGCACTATTGGCCCGTATCGATTGGCAAAAACAACAGCGTTTAAATGACCTTTTTCCAGAGCGTATTAAGGTTCCGAGTGGCTCGAATATTCGCGTAAATTACCAATTGGAAGGTCCCGCTCGGCTAGCTGTGAAGATGCAAGAAGTTTACGGTATGAGCGATAGCCCGGTGTTATGTGAGGGGCGTTTACCTGTGCTGCTTGAGTTGCTATCTCCAGCGCAAAGACCTTTACAACTAACACAAGACTTAGCGCACTTTTGGAAAACGAGCTACAAAGAGGTACAAAAAGAAATGAAGGGACGTTATCCAAAGCACTTTTGGCCAGATGACCCTGCTACAGCGCAAGCGACCAATAAGGTCAAAAGTCGAATGTAACGCCTCAGATGACAAAGGGGCGTTTGTCTAAGATTAAAAAAGCTCTTTACCTCAAGTTAAGTTTAGGTTTTATGCTTGTGTCACTAAAAATAAAAAAGCAGGATATTTAGATGGAACTGACGCACTTCTCGACGCAAGTCACTCGTTTTACACCGCTAGTTTGGACCATGTTACTGGGTAACTTTTTTGTGAGAGCCAGTTATTACATGGTATGGCCATTTCTAGCTGTGATTTTGTACACCAAATTTTCATTAAGCGCGACTGAGGTGGGAGTTCTCCTTACTGGCAGTGCGGTATTTGCTGTTTTGCTCGGTTTTTATACAGGTAACCTAGCCGATCGCTTCGGTCGCTTTAAAGTACTGTATGCGGCAGTGATTGTTGGAGTACTCGCATTTAGTGCGTTAGCGATCGCTGAGCAGTTGTGGAGTTTCTGTGTCGCTATATTTTTTGCATGTATGCCAAGAACTTTGTGGGACGCCCCCAGTAAAGCATTGTTGAGTGATGAGCTTGAACGTGATGAAGATAGAGAATTGGCTTTGCACCTACTCTACTTTCTTGTCAATGTTGGGGCGGCACTCGGGCCTTTATTTGGCTTATGGGCTGGATTAAACGGTGAACAATTTAGCTTTATATATACGGCGATTGCCTACTTAGCGTTATTTTTCGCATTGCTACTGAAGCAACGCCAAGCAAATGTTAGACACGAAGTCAGTGAAAAGACCAATGTACCGCATTTTCGCCAGTGGCTTCAATTATTGCGCCAGGACAGTAAGTTTTTATGGGCGCTGGTGGCGACATTCTTGGTCTACCTAGTCTTTGGGCAAGGGGATTCAAGTTTAATTCAATATTTGACGCGAGCTGATGTTCCAGAATTAGCCCTATTGATTTCAAGTCTCATCGTGGCGAATTCACTGGTTATTGTGGTGTGTCAGTTTCCGTTACTACACGTAATGAAAAGTTGGTCAATACAAAACCGTTTATTAGTGGGAGGCGCTGTGCTGGCTGTGTCTCAATTGATGATGGCATTTGCTGATGTAAATAGTTTTTGGGCATGGATAGTCTGTGTTGTAGTGTTGAGTTTAAGCGAGGCAATACTGTTTTCAAATATAAATATACATATTGATAGAATGGCGCCTGCGCATCTAAAAGCCAGTTATTTTGGCGCTGCTGGGCTATGCTCATTGGGGTTCGCTCTGGCGCCTCTGGTAGGTGGTTTGATACTCGATATTGCAAACGGTACGTTGTTATTTCTCACCATGGTGGTTGCTAGCCTGGTAGCAATGTGGCTTTATAAAGTAGCTCAAAGATCTGAAATGGATGAATAAAGCGCTATTTCCTGAGCGTGCCTTAACAAGGCACGCTTTTTAATTAAAGCTAAAAGTTGACGATGGTAGAGACAGCTTCTTCCTCTGTGGTTTGAATCGAAAGCTTAATAGTGTGCTTTTCCCAGTCAATATCGACCATGCCATAATTACTGCCGGACTTATTGATTAGATGTCTATCACTGGTTGTTAAGTTTGCAATGTTATTGCTGACAGTACCAACTAGCCCATCTGGAGTGGTCGCACCGCTTGGGGCACAGTTACCCCATTCGCCACTCACGCCTTTGCCATTGTCATCAACTTTGGTGTAGCACCAAGGCTTGTCATGGTCTTTGGTTATACAACCGCGATAAGTTGTCAATCCATAGGTAAAGGGAAATTTACATTGTTGAGTGTATTGTCCATCTCCCTTGCTGTCTGCATAGACAGGTAACCGCAATGGATTTTCGATATGATATGGCCAATTTTGGCCAAAGCCAGACGCAGTCACTTCATAAACAGTAACGGCTTTGCCATATTGCGTACTTGCAGGTATTTCTTTTTTCAGTAGCTCGCCCCAGTGCTGATCTCCAGATAAAAAAATCACCGCTTTCGTTTTACCGCTGTTGACTGACTTTTGCACAAGCCTTAATAGCCTCATGCGTTCTAATGGCACTTCTGCCCATGACTCGTAACTGGTACCTGACATGTTCGATTCAGCCATATCTGCGATGGCTTGATTGAATTGTTTGCCATCGCCATATGCGCAGTACTTACTTTTACTGCGTCCTTGATAAAGAGGTGGGAGTACTTGAATACCGCTGGCAATTAGTTTTATCTCTGAAGGAGAGTCTAGTTGCTTCTCAAGCCATTGCCATTGCTCAGCACCAAGAATAGTGGTGTTATCTCCTTCACACGCTCCGTAGTTATCGAAGGTTGGTGAGCGGAAGTAACGTGCATCTAAGGTGATTACATGGGTACGCTCATTTGCTGGGCCTAGCATTTTGGCTTCATAGATACCTGCTTGACCGTTGAGCCTCGGATCATCGGCTGGGGCATCAAAATGGCGTAAGTATTCCTTTTGGCTATTGACACGTTGAGGGTAATGTTTTCCATCATTGTTGGCGCCATAATCATGATCATCCCAAGTTGCCATTACCGGAATATTCGCAGCGAGAAACTTTTGGTAATCAATATTGCGCTTTTTGTCGTCGTATTTCTGGCGCATCGTGCTCATATCAGTCGTATCGGCATAAATATTATCGCCAAGCCATAAAAATAAGTCAGGCTGGTGTGCAATGAGTTTAGCTAGAGCTTGAGGCATATCTCCCTTAGTCTTAAAGCATGAGCCTAGTGCAACACGGTCAAGGCGTTTACTCATTTGTGGGTGAGTATGTTTTGGCAGAGGCTCGCTTTCTACTGTGGCGCATTCTTCCCAATTACCTTGTTCATCAATATAACACCAAGGCGCAGTATGGTTTGCTGTTGAACAACCATAAAAAGCTTCGCCTTGATATTGGGAAGGGGTATTACACGACTTACCGGTAATTGTTTTCAATACGGGAATAGTCTCTGTGCGTACATTACCCCATGAACTGCCGTCAATTGCTTGCTTTAAATAACACCATTGATTACCGCTATTATTTTTGTCGGTGGTGCCTTGGTAACTGGCTGTCTGATAACTAAATACCGATTGGCATTGGTCGTAATGTACTTCTGGGGCTGCATGTGCAATAGGCACTACACTGAGTATGGCGAACGTTGTGAGCGCGACAGTTGTATATTTCATCTTGATTCCTGTGAGGTTGTTGTCTTTTCTCCCTCCTTGTGAGCAAACAGCCAAATTTTCTGCTTTTTGTTCTTCCGTATGAACGCGAGGGAGTGTATTCCCCAAAAATGAAACTCATTTGTCAGAACGATGGCAAAAATATGTATAGTGTCTTTTTTAAGCCACTATACATACATGGGGCTTATGTTTAACATGCTGAAATTATTGGTTTTTATGATTATATTTATATTTGAGTATTTTCCCTATATTTGCAGAGTGTTTTCTTGAATTTGTACCTGAATTTGGCTATTTTTAGATGGTAAAGTATTTTCCGCATACATTTACAAGCTATCTAACCGATAGAATATGGTTGATGCAGAAAGCCGTTCATTGTGGATGCTAGACAATTAGCGAAGGCAGAAACGAGCTCCAATTTGTGATTGTATGGAGCATATGAAAACGATGTTTGTGTTAATCGTTGTGGTTTGGTGCACTGAGTAAAAATGCATCATTTACCACAAATTTGAAATTTGCACGGTAAAGCGGAGCGAGTTAGCTCCGCTTTTAAACTCTCCTTAAAGCCAATAATCCCCGCTTATTTTTATACCCTTTGTAATAGATATTTGAATTGGGCGCTTATTTTTCATTCAAAAGAATAATATATTCAAATTTATTTTCATGATTTTAATCAATTAATAGTTTTGTATGGGTTTTGGTGGTTGTTTTTTGTTCTTTTATAGATAAATAATTAAAAGTCATAAAAGTGCACGTTTAGACTTTTAAGATGGTGTCGATTGTTTGATGTTGAAAGGATGTCAAGCGGTGAAAGGTGAAACAGGTAGTTAGGAGTTGAAGTGCAATTAAAAACACGTTTAAGCATAGTCTCAATATTGCTTGCAGTTGTTCCGTTATTGATTGCGTGCTTTGCCATAGGCTTAATAGCTTATCAAGAGGGCGAAGCCGCAGTTTCCAAAGAGGTTAAAAATAACCTTGTATCTAGAAGAAATGCGATGCAAAACCAAGTAGAGCGTTATTTTGAAACGATGCAAGCACAAGCGACCACATTGGCGCATTCAACCATGGTGATAGATGCTGCGGAGTCTTTCAATGTTGCATTTAGTGAGGTTTTGCCAGCCAGCGAAAGTGAGCTTCAGGCATTAGAGCGGTACTATCAAGCTCAATTTCAACCCGTTTTAACTGAAAAAAGCCCGCAGCAAAGAGAAGAAGCGACGCGCCTTTTCAATCAATTATCAGATCGAGCTAAGTCGCTTCAAGCAAAGTATATCGCTGACAACCCAAATCCGCTTGGAAGCAAAGATCAGCTGTTAATGGCACAGAATAATACGCTGTATGACGAAGTGCATGGTAGATATCATAAGGCGTTACGTGATTTCCAATCGCAGTTTGGTTTTTATGACATATTTATTGTCAGTCCTGAGGGAAAAGTCGTGTACTCGGTATTTAAGGAGGTGGATTTTGCAACTTCTTTAACTCAAGGGCCATTTCGAGATTCAGGCTTGGCTCGTGCTTATCAAGTAGCGAGTCAGCAATCGTCACGCCAAGGGAACTTTATCGATTTTGCACCTTACTTACCGTCATACAATGCTGCTGCAGGCTTTATTAGCTCTGCCATTGTAGATGAAGGCAAGCTATTGGGTGTGTTGGTCTTTCAGCTTCCCATCGATGAAATAAATAAAATGCTAACCTTTTCTGGTCAGTGGAAAGCACAGGGGCTGGGAGAATCCGGTGAGATTTATATCGTAAACCAGTCACGTCAATTACTCACTAACAGCCGCTTTTTTGTAGAAGATAAAGCACAGTTTTTGGCGGTGCTAAGAGCACATAATGTGTCTACACAAACCATTTCTCAAATAGAGCAACAAGATACGACGGTGGGCATTTTAGAAGTGGACTCGCCCGGAACTCGTGCAGCACTTAATGGAAAATCTGGGGTTGCCATATTTGATGATTACCGTTCTATAGCCGTTGCATCAGCCTACGCCCCTTTGAATATAGAAGGCTTGAATTGGGCAATTATCAGCGAAGTGGATTATGCAGAAGCCTTTGCGATGATATCAGCACTAAAGCTGTCAATTGTGCAATCTGCACTGGTATTTGTTTTGATAGCAGGGGTTGTGGCTACCCTGATAGGTATATTTATAGCGACGAGGATCACTCAGCCAATTTTGGCAGCCAGTAATGCAATCAGGGATATCGCAGATAATAACGATTTTCGCTTGCGCGCACCCGCTAAAGGAGATGCCGAAATTCGGGAGTTAAGTGAGTCGGTGAATAGGCTGGTTGGGCGTTTACAAGGGAACTTTGGCGATATGCTTGGGAGTGCACATACTCTGAAAGAGATGTCGATTGTACTTTCTAAGCGAATGGGGGCATTGATTAATGCTGTTAACCAGCAATCTTTGGACTGTGAACAATCCGCTACCGCAGGTGCGCAGATGCAACAAGCTGTGCAGGAAGTAGCAAATAGCGCGTTAAAAACATCTGAGCAAACTCAACAAGTGAATAGTTTGACCGATAATACCAATGACTTGGTTGCACAGTGTGCAATGATCTCTCAACAATTGGCTACAGAAATGGATTCGGTTGGTGAGATGATGGAAATTTTGTCTAATCAAAGTGCCAAAATCGGCAGTGTGTTAGATGTCATTCAGTCTGTTGCTGAGCAAACAAATTTATTGGCGTTGAATGCGGCCATTGAAGCTGCAAGAGCCGGAGAAGCAGGGCGTGGTTTTGCTGTTGTTGCCGATGAAGTACGTGGTTTGGCAATACGCACTCAGCAGGCAACAGGCGAAATAGAAGATATGATTAAACGTTTGCAATCCGGTGTAGAAAAGGCACAGGGGCGGGTGAAACAGAGCCAATCTCAAAGTGTAAGTAATGCAGATACATCAGAGCAAGCAAAGGCCTCATTGGGCGATGTGACTGAAGCGATTGCGCAAATAGCAGCAATGAACACACAAGTGGCCGCAGCATCTAAACAGCAGTCTGATGCCGTTTTACAAATTAGCCAATCTATCTCTGCGATAAGTGAGGAGGCCAGTAACAACCTATCTTGCGGCCGAGAAATTGATGAGCGGGCTGCGCAATTAGAGCAATTGGCTGTGGAGCTAGATGGCATTTTAACGCACTATCGTGTGTGATCTGAGTTCGTCAATCATGCATTAAGGTCTGTGATGGTGCGACAGGCTTATAGCAACTAGGCTTGTCAATTTTTTGCACGATAAGGGGTTGGTAAAGGTGGGGTACCAACAAATGGTTAAACCCTGTTACATCGTGAAAGCTATCATCCAACCACTTGTCCAGTAATGCAGGGTTTTGCGGAAGCATCATCGGGCTCGCCTTGTCATGGTAAGGGCGAAGTTTGGGGTGAGGTGGTAATGTGATAACCGAGCAAGAAAGCACGTGCTTGCCAGTTATCGGATGTTGCCAATATTTATACAAACCAGCTAAACAAAGCGCACTATTTTCTGCTATGAAGTCATGATAATGCAAGGGCTTACCATTTTGGTACTGGGTTTCTCCAAAGCCTTTCACAACAATAATGCAGCGGTGATATCTAAAGGGGTGGTATGCAGCGCTGCTTTGTACATGGAGTTTATCGTATCGACTGTTAAATGATGTGTACTTTGAGGGCTTAAATCCAGATTGTGTTTGTGTCAGTAACAGCCACCACATCGCACTACTCATAAAGCGCTGGCCATTTTGCTGGTGGACGATGCTAATCGTGTCAGCAGCTCGCTTAAATCGACCAAAGAGCACTTGCTCTCGGGGGTTTTCAATGCCTAAGTCGAGCAAAACCTGGATCACGAAAGGATCGTCAGTAATATTGAGTCTACCACACATTTCACACCCCTAAATTTATCTAAGTATTGAGCGTTTATCGCTTTATTGTAGCTGGCTACAGCTACTTTGGAATATCACGAGTAGATCGTGCTTGCACTTTTGATTTCGATCTATAATACTGTATGTGTATACAGTAAAGTGTGTGTTATGGCCAATTTAATTGATTTTTTACAGCATCAAAACCTAGTTTGGCAGGGGACTGAAAATGCCCCTGCTTCTCGTCAGGTATATGAAACTGTTAGCACGGGGTTTGGTGATCTTGATAAGCAGTTGCATGGAGGTTTACCAAAGCAAGGCGTTGTGGATATTCAAAGCCAAGTTGGTATTGGTGAACTCAGGCTGCTTTTACCATACCTACGTAAGCAGACACGTATGTGCGCAGTGATCCACCCACCTGCATTGCTCAATGCCCATGCGCTTTTTCATCAAGGGGTCGATACTGGCCAGTTTTTAGTAATAACGCCAAATTCACCACAAGAGGCCCTATGGGCTGCCGAACAATGCTTAAAAAGTGGTGCATGTGGCAGTGTTTTACTATGGCATGGTGATTTAGAAGTGCACCAAGTTAAACGTTTACAGCTGGCTGCGCAAACAGGGCAAGGGCTGATCTGTATATTGCGCAGTGGCATTAAGCAATCAGCCTCTCTTCCCGTATGTTTAAGTTTGAAGTTGGCACCACATGAGCTGGGCCTAAGGGTTCAGGTTATCAAGCGTCAAGGAGGGTGGGCTAAACCTGACTTTGTTTTAGATATGTCGACAAATTGGCCTGAGCTGACGGCTCGGGAGAAGGTCCCACGCAGCGCGCAAGTTGTCACGATAGAGCAAGCTTTGCAGCAAGTAAATAGGTGAGTTATGGCACTGTGGCTTTACTTACACTTTCCTCAACTTCAGTTAGATAGCCTGTATCACCATGATGTTGAGCAGCAACCCACGATTATCGTAACAGGTCGAGGACATTCAGTTGTGCAACTGAATGCTGAAGCTCACAAAGCAGGTATTCGAGCAGGAATGGGGCTAGGTGCTGCAGCGGCAACCTGCTCGTCTTTATGTGTACATGAATATGATGAAGCTCAAACAAAGCAGCGTTTGGTTGAGCTTGCGCAGTGGTTGTATTTGAATACTGCGGAGATCCACCTATCAGGCTCCTGTGGCTTGTTACTGAAAGTATCTGGTATGTTGGCGATGTATCGTGATGTCACAGAGTATTGGCAAACTTTGCAAGCGCGGTTACACGCGCAAAATGTGCACTTTCATTTTAGCCTCGGTTATTCTCCTTTGGCCGCACAGTTATTGGCAGAAGCAAAGCTCGATATTGTTTGTGAAGACACTAAGCGTTTGGACTATCATCTTGGACGATTACCTATCAGTGCTTTGGCATTACCGAATAAACAGCTTCAGGGGTTAATGCGCGTTGGTGTTAAATCGGTACGGGCATTGTTTGCGATCCCTATGCTTGAATTAGGCAAGCGTTTTGATACTGAGCTAGTGCACTATGTCGGGCGGTTAAGAGGGAAATTACATCACCCAGTGACGTTTTATCAGCCCCCAGAAGTTTTTGAACGACAATTAACATTGCTATATGAATTGGAAAATTTAGATTGGCTTGCCAAGCCTCTGCTGAAACTTCTGATCCAACTTGAGCAGTTTTTAAAATTGCGTAATAAGCTGACTAAGTCAATTAAGTTTACTTTATTGCAGCGCGATTGTGAGGCTTTGCATCTAGAGATTGGCAGTGCTGAAGGAGAATATCGTGCTGATAAATGGCAGGGCCTATGCCTGTTGGTACTTGAAAGAACTCAACTTGCTGCGCCGTTACAGAGTATCGCCTTGTCGGTGACTGAGTTCTGCGAGCCCGACGAAATAAGTTCCGATCTATTTAGCGAGCGCTGCGGCACAATGACCGCAGCAGGTCTGTTGGCAGTGCTTCAGGCAAAACTGGGTGTGCAAGCGGTGCAAGGTATTGAGCCTCGTTCGGATGCTCGCCCTGAACTGGCGACATCTCTGTGTGCCCCTTTGACCTCTAAAACGAATAGCGCTTCACAACTAAAACTAGAGCCCATGTTACGGCCAAACTTATTACTTCCCCAGATTTTACCACTTCAACAACCTGTGACCTTGATACAGGGGCCGGAGCGCATTTGTACTGGCTGGTGGGATGGCCATGAAATAGAGCGAGACTATTTCATTGCTCAAGATGAATCTAAGCGCTGGTTGTGGGTGTTTAGAGATAGGCAGCAGCGTTGGTATTTACATGGGGTGTTCAGTTAATGCAGTACGCAGAGTTATTTTGCCAGAGTAACTTTTCTTTTTTGCAAGGCGCTTCTCGGCCTGAAGAGTTGGTTAGGCAAGCGCAGTTTTTTGGTTATTCAGCCTTAGCTATCACAGACGAGTGTTCTTTAGCTGGGGTGGTACGAGCTCACTCCCTTATCAAAAATGAACAGTTGGGTATTAAGCTGATTATTGGCAGTTTATTACGCTTTGAAGATCTTGAAGTGGTTTTGATCTGCCCAGATAAAGCGGCTTACAGTGAGTTATGCCGAGTGATCAGCAATGCCCGGCGGCGTAGTAGCAAGGGAAGTTATACACTTGAGAAGTGGGACCTAATGTCATTACGTCATTGCTTCATAATTTGGCTGCCGACGGGTAACAAAGCAGATGACAATTGGGGAGAGTGGTTATCACGTTATCATTATGCGCGCACATGGGTTGGTATACAGCGACGGCTAGATAATCAAGATAAACGTTATGTTGCTCGCTGTGAAGTACTCTCAAAACAGTGGCACCTACCAATTTGTGCTGTAGGAGGCGTGCTCATGCACACGCCAACTCGATTGCGTTTGCAGCATACGTTGACTGCGATTAGCCATAATCAAGCAGTGGATCAGGTTAAGTCGCACTTGTTGGCAAACAGTGAGCGCGCTATGCGCTCTAAAGTTAAATTAGAAAAGCTTTTTCAACCGAGCTGGCTGGAGGAGTCACAGCGAATAGCTAAACGATGCTCATTTGACCTAGATAAACTGCGCTATCAATACCCAAGTGAATTGGTACCAGCAGGGCAAACTGCCATGCAGCATTTACGCACTTTGGTTGAGCAAGGTAAGCGCCTACGATTTCTAGATGGGATACCAAAAGATATCGAAGAAACCATTGAAAAAGAGCTAAACCTAATTGAAGAGCTTGATTACCCTTACTTTTTTTTGACAATTTATGACATCGTCATGTTTGCCAAAAGTCGTGGCATTTTGTATCAAGGTCGGGGATCTGCTGCCAACTCTGTGGTTTGTTATTGCTTAGAGATTACTGCGGTAGACCCTCGACAGGTGGCAGTTTTATTTGAGCGCTTTATTAGTAAAGAACGTAATGAGCCCCCTGATATTGACGTAGACTTTGAGCACCAAAGACGCGAAGAAGTCATTCAGTATATTTATCAAAAGTATGGTCGCAAGCGTGCTGCACTTGCGGCAACGGTCATCACTTATCGCTTCAAAAGTGCTGTGCGGGACATAGGTAAAGCATTGGGAATTGCCCAGTCTCAACTTGAATATTTTATTAAAAATGTGAATCGGCGTGATCGGAGCTTGAATTGGCAGGCGCAAATTATTGAGTTAGGCCTAGAGCCTGACTCCATGAAAGGGCAGCAGTTTATTGAGCTGGTTAATGAGATAATGGGGTTTCCCCGTCATCTTTCCCAGCACGTAGGTGGGTTTGTTATCTCGGCAGGTCCATTACATGATTTAGTGCCAGTAGAGAATGCCGCAATGGCTGAGCGTACCGTGATCCAATGGGATAAAGACGACTTAGAAAGTCTTAAATTACTAAAAGTGGATGTGCTTGCACTGGGTATGTTAACGGCGATTCGTAAAGCGTTTGATTTAGTCAAGCAACATACTGATAGGCAGTTGAGCATTGCTGATTTAACCAAAATGCAAGACGACCCAGATGTTTACAAGATGATTCAAAAAGCAGATACAGTGGGAGTGTTCCAAATTGAGTCGCGCGCGCAAATGAGTATGTTACCGCGATTAAAACCAGCTTGTTACTACGACTTAGTGGTCCAGATTGCGATTGTGCGTCCTGGTCCAATCCAAGGAGATATGGTACACCCATTTTTAAAGCGCCGTAATGGCGAAGAGGCGATTGAATATCCTTCTGATGCTGTAAAGGCGGTGTTAGAACGCACATTGGGTGTGCCCATTTTTCAAGAGCAAGTGATTAAGCTGGCGATGGTTGCGGCTGGATTTTCTGGCGGTGAGGCGGATCAACTACGCAGAGCAATGGCCTCTTGGAAGAAAACCGGCGAGTTAATGCAGTTTAAGGATAAGCTGCTGAAAGGAATGACAGAGCGTGGATATGACAGCGTATTTGCAGAGCGTATTTTTGAGCAGATCTGCGGTTTTGGAGAATATGGATTTCCAGAAAGTCATTCAGCCTCTTTTGCTGTACTGGCTTATGCTTCGTCATGGTTAAAGTACTACTATCCAGCCATGTTTTTTACTGCATTGCTAAATAGCTTACCAATGGGGTTTTATAGTGCTTCGCAGTTGCTACAGGATGTGAAGCGGCATCAAGTAGTTGTGTTACCCATATGTGTTAATCATTCTGAATATGAACATTTTGTTTGTCGTTATCAGAATAAATGGGCCATTCGACTTGGCTTTCGTCTCATCAAAGGGCTCAATCAAAACATGGCTGCCCAGATAGTGTCGCAGCGGCCTAGCCAAGGCTATCAGCGCGTGCAATGTTTAAGCGATAATGGGATTGATAAAAGTACATTGGAACGGCTTGCTTCTGCGAATGCATTACAAAGTTTCAGCGCTGATAGGTACTCAGCCCGTTGGCAAATTATGGACAGTGAAGCAAAGCTGCCATTATTTAAGGGAGAGCAACTGGTACAGACTCAACATACTCAGTCACCAGATGTGTTTGCTGATCTCATAGAAGATTATACAGCAACAGGTGTGACCTTAAATAAACACCCGATCACCCTATTAGATGAAGCGGGTTTATTAGAACCGTTTACTAGAATGAATGAACTTGCAAGTAAAACACATAAGAGCTTGGTAACTGTGGTTGGGGTCGTCACTGGACGACAAGCGCCAGGAACCGCTGCGGGTGTCACATTTTTTACCTTAGAAGATGATACGGGCAATATTAATGTAGTGGTATGGGCTGGCACTGCAAGAGCACAAAAACAAGCGTATTTGGGCGCCAAATTATTGCGTGTAAAAGGCATTGTAGAAAAAGAGGGGGAGGTGATCCACGTCATCGCTGGACGCTTGATTGACGAAAGTGAGCTACTACAAGGGTTTAATAATAAGTCTCGTAACTTTCATTAGCACATATAATCATGATGATATGACTCCGAAGTCAGAATCTTCTCCATATATTGTACGTTATCTATACTGGGTGAGAGTAACTGTAGTATCAATGCGATCCATCTTTCAATTGAGTATACCAAATGCATGGTTTTTTAGTTGCTCAGCTCACAGTATTCTTTTTTGCAATGGCTGCATGCTTTTGACTGATAGCAAAAATTAGGTGGGGAAATAAACTGTCAAAACGTCCCCAATGAAGGGGGTCTGTATATTATTACTTTGCCTCAAAAACTGTTAAAAGACAGCAAAGATGCTACTGATGATTAATCCTTAGCACCTTTGCTCATTGTAGCTATTATTGGTAGGCGTCAGTATCAAAATAGAGCTGTTTTAAGGTACCGCAATTGACAAACTTATAAATTAATTCTGATACTTTAGGCACGCGTTTAGACGTTTTAAACCTCTGCATACATGCGCTAGTTAAATCGACAAAAATCAAATGGTTGAAGCTAGGTGTTTGCGTTATCTGATGAATATAAATACGCTCAGTTTTATTGAGCTCAATACTGTCATACTCCTGCCATTGCCCTGATGGTTTAAGGTCTTTCATTTTGCGAGAATAAAGCTTATCGCTAAATACTATGCTGCGTTCAGTGTATACCTTAAAACCATCCTTCTTGTAGTGCCCTTCATAAACATCTGCCACGACAGTAATTTCTTCACCACGCTCTAAGCGTTGTAAGTTAAAGGGTTTTGGCTTAATGGTTATGAGCTCAGAGTCACGAACTAGGTTTAAAAATGCCACATCTGGGTTATCTATTTTATAAACGACCTGGATATCTCCGGGCAACTTATACGAAGGAAAGTTTGTCGCGTAAATTTTTGAACCACGATTCATCAGTACCATGCCATGTTCGCCTTGATAGGCTGGATTGAGCGGTGGAAGTTCTTTTTTTTCTTCAGCGAGTGAAAAAAAGCTAAAGGTAAGTAATAAAAACAGTAAATATGTGTGTTTCATAAAATGTCCTTTGCTGGGCTGAGCATGGCCTGAGTATAGCAATAGACACACACTCTGCTATCTATTGCTCTGAAAATTGATGGTGTTATTGGATTAATCACTGACGTTGTTACGGCCCTTTTTCTTGGCGCGATAGAGTGCAACGTCGGCATTTTTTACTACCTCTTCAAACTTTTGCTTGGCTTGACGAGAAGCGATACCGATAGAGACTGTGACGTTGACGACTTTTCTATCAGAAGGTGGTTTGCTCTGCCGAGACTTTTTAGATTGGCGGTTTTGTTGCCTGATAACCATATCGTAGTTGGCAATGTCTTCGCGTAGCTGTTCTAGCGCATCTAGCGCGACATCTGAAGTCTTACTTGGAAATACCACTGTAAACTCTTCCCCACCATAGCGAAAAACTTTGCCGCCACTTTTCACTTTTACCAATTTGGAAGCAACCAGCTTTAAAACTTGGTCTCCAATATCATGCCCATAGGTGTCGTTAAACTTTTTAAAATGGTCTATATCCAACATGGCCACGGTGTATTTACGCCCAAGAGAGAGTGAGAGTTGATTAAGTGCACGTCTAGTTGGTAATCCTGTTAAGTCATCCCTATATGCTAAAAAATAGCTATCAATAGACACGGTAAGTAAATATACGAATGCGACGATAACGATCACGACATCTAGCGGCAGAGCTAACCAATTTAACTGAAGGGCAAGCCACAATAAGAAGCTACTAAACAGTGTGGCGCGTGTCAGGCACTTGTGTGTGAGGCTGCGCCAAAAGAGTAGAGACCCAATCAAGAATAATGGCACATGATACGTTACGTAAGGCGCTAAGAGGTTGGTGTGTTTGTTGTTGGTTAGCCATGAATTGATAGTTTCCTGCGAGCTGAGCCAAAAATGTGTGCTTAACCCAATGAAACCTAACATCGCTAGGCGCGTAAGAAGGTGTCTAGAAAACAAGGCCCTGTCTTGCATCAAAGACATTAGAAATAGCGTAATTGCTCCGCAAAGTAGTAGCCAAGATGTACTATTTTTAACCCATATTGACCAAGGTAAAGCATAAGACTGAGAGATAAAAAGTAATGTCCATAATAAACAAATCAGAGCGAGTCGGCTGCGATTAAACTGGGCAGAGAAACCAGCACAAAAGAGTAAAATTGGAAGAGTCAGCTGACTGATTGTTGCAGCATAATGTTGCCAATCTTGTTGAAAGTGCAGGGCACTAAACATACATATGACCAAACCAAAAGTGCAGCCGAGTGTAGTTTTAACCCCTTCAAATTTATACAACAATTATCTCCAAAAATGGATAGGTTAGCATGTTTTTAACATTGTAATTTGGCCACATTAAAATTGCTACAATAGTTTCAGAAGTCTGTCACTATCACGGCATTTTAATTTGTCATGTGTGCGTCACTGGCCGTTGTAGGTTGAAGGAGTGAAAGAGAGTTAGGCCGCCACATCCTCAATTCTATCACGGTTAAGGTCGTACCAGCAGGCCCGATCTCTGCCTCTTTGTTTTGCTGCATACAGTGCTTTGTCTGCGCAGCTCATCCACTTGGTTTGTGTAAGGTTATTATCAGTTGCGCAGATACCTAGACTGACGGTTACAGGGTGGTCTTCAATGAGTGATGATGTTCTGATGGAGGCTCTTAACTTTTCTGCGACCTTTTCAGCCGTTTCTACTGTTGTATTTGGCAGAAGTATTACAAACTCTTCCCCGCCTACTCTGAAAAGTAAATCGCTTTCACGTATTTGCGTATTTATCCCCGAGGCTAAACGTATCAAAACTTCATCTCCTTTGGCATGACCGTATAAGTCGTTAATTTGTTTGAAGTGGTCTACGTCAATCATGATGAGCGTTGAGTCATTGTGATAATGTAGTTTGTTTGCCAATGCATCTTTCAAAAATAAGTTTAACTGGCGACGGTTAAGGGCACCAGTTAATGCATCTTTACTAGATTCTTCCTTTAGTAATTCATGTAACGAGTCTATGTGCCTAAGAAGAAGGTTTACGACGGTAATGGTCATCAGTAAAGCAAAAAATAATCGCATTGCATCGGCAACTTGGTAGTTGAGTAAAACATAAATGGTTGCACTCAAAAGGAGTGGTAGGTTGAACACAATCGCAGTTCTTATTGGAAATAAAAAACTCATAATAATGCTGACAGGGAAAACCCAAAAAATCGTACCATCACCTAGGGTAAAGAGGGACAAAGTGACCGCAAGAACAGCTAAAGAGGCCACGATATGCTCATTTATTGGCAGTTTTCTACCTCTGAGTAAAGCATAAGAGTCGGCACTAAATGTTAAGACAAACAAACTAATTGCGGTGGCTAGCGGGTATTCACCAATAATAAAGTTTTTGATAGCAAGGGGAGAAAACACTGCAAGTATGATCAGAGTGACAGCTGGGAAAACTTTTCCTTTTTTGCCAAAATACGTACTTAACCTTATAGGGTCATTTGGGCCATCATAAAAAGACACGTAATACTATCCAATTCATAAACTATATCTCTTTCATTGTATAAATATATATAATTTATTCCTATGTTAAAGGTTTTTTGTGTTAATTATTTGATAATAAGATGTTCCTTGGTTAAATGGGAAGCGCTAAAATCAGCCTTGTGTCTCATTGGAAGATGATTTAATTAGTTTGATAAGAAAGACTTGAGGAGCAATTCGTGAAGTATAAAGAACAAGCAATATGGATAGGCGCTTTGGTACTTTTTTTTAGTATTTACTCAAAATCTGCTGCTTTTACGTGGACAACACTACCAGAATCACGTGCAGTTGAACAACCCGAGTCACTTGATCGGACTTATATACTTAAAATGTCGGGCGTTAGAGATGAGGCATTGGCGTATAAGTGGGCAAAGACCATAAAACAGGTATTTTCATCGAGCCAAGGCCGCAATACCTTAGTTGCGACAAAGTGTTTAACACCTTTGGTACGTGTGGTAAAAAAGCTCGGTCCAAATGCGGGTTTGCAGCCATGGTTTGTTGTTGAAATTGCCATTGGCAAGACAAAAAGAGAAATGGCACAAGTGCAGGGACTGCTGAAAGATAGACTTACAGACAATCCACAGTCATTTATTTTACTCGCTTCCAAACAAGATCTAGAGGGAGTCGAAGTGGGCTGCCAGCGACGTTAATAACATCACTGCAAAAACTCAGTTTTAGCTTGACGCGTCTTAATTAGCCCTTCCAATTCTTGGGTACTTGGTTTGGAGTTCACAATGCCCTCATGCGCAAGTAGCCACTGTTTTCTGAAAACCCCTCCCGCATAGCCAGTCATTTTACCATTGGCGCCAATCACGCGGTGGCAAGGGACAATCAAAGTAATTGGGTTTCGGCCATTGGCACCACCAACGGCGCGCACTGCCTTGGGATTATTAAGCTGCTCAGCGAGTTCGAGGTAAGTCATACTTTTGCCAAATGGAATATCAGTGAGCGCCCGCCATACTTGTTGCTGAAAAGGTGTACCTTGCCAGTCTAAGTCCAAATCGAATTGCGTAAGGTTACTTGAAAAATACGCATTGAGTTGATTGTTGCACTCTTTGAGCAGAGGGCAAGAGCGTGTTTGAGAAACTTGTTCACCGCAAAAAATCAGCTGCCGTATGCCAACCTCTGAGGCCTTTACCTCAATTAAACCGAGTGGGCTTTGAAAGTAATCTGTGTATAGGTTCATAGTTGACTCCATAGCTGAAAAGTAAGGTAACTGCGCCACGGAGACGCTAAATCAGGTGAAAGTGTTCGTTGGTCTTTTGGCGATATTTCTAGCGAAGTTTCGGCTGCAGCCGCTTGTGCTTTGAGTGCTTTTATTATGCCTAAGTCAGAACCCAAAAATATGTCAGGGTTGCTCTGACCGCGCATTTTTGCATAGGCCACGGTCCAAGGGCCAATACCTTTAAGTTGTAGCCAATTATCAGGTACTTCTGGCTCATAGGTATCACAGAAATACTGCGCAAACCGGATCAACGTTTGCCTGCGAGAATCTGGCATTTTTAAAAAGGTTAAATCATTGTTGGCCACGGAGTGTGGGCTTGGAAAGTACCGTCCATTAGGAGCTAAGTCACCTAGTGCATGCACTAGCTGGTGGACTAAGTTTTTAGCTGCTTGCACGGATACTTGCTGGCCTAAAATGGCTCTTATCCCTGCTTCAAATAGGCTCCAAATGCCCGGTAGGCGAAGTCCTAGTGTTAATTTAAACGCCTTTGGCAGCGCTGTGACTAAGTCCTGCTCTATCTGCACTAAATCAGCATCTAAATCTAAGACCCTGCGAATATTATTAATCACCGGTTTGAGTGTTTTGAGTTCATCTAATTGCACTTCTACTTCAAAGCAATTCTTACCCTCAATATGTGTCGCTGTAAATTGACCTACGCTCCCTTGCCATGAAAAGTGCCGTCCATAGCTGTCAGGTGTAATCCACTCCAGCCCTTCTATCAGCCTCGCAGACAAAAATAATTGCATCTGCTGCCAATTAAAAGGTGGACGATAGAACAGTTGCAGTACCACTTTAGAGTTAGTTGATTTTTTTTGCTTACGCATTTGCGTAGGAGTAAGTTTTAGCTGTTCTTTGAAGCAATCGTTGAAACGCCTAATACTGTCAAACCCGCTTGCAAGTGCCACTTCGGTAATTGGTAAGTTTGTTTGATGCAATAATTTTTTGGCAAATAAACATTGTTGGTAAAGGGCGTAAGCCTTTGGTGAAACCCCCAAATGCTGATTAAATAACTTGCGCAAATAGCGATCGCTAACTCCCAGCCTTTTTGATAATTCAGGCAACGAGCTTTGCTGTAACGCGCCCTGATCAATCAATTTGATTGCTCTATCTAATGTTGCACCTGCCCCTTTCCATGCGGGAGAGTCTGGAGCACTGTCAGGCCGACATCGCAAGCAAGGACGATATCCTGATTGAGCAGCAAGAAATGCACTGGAAAAGTATTCCACATTTTCTTCTTTAGGAGGATGCGCAGGACATACTGTACGGCAATAAATGCCTGTGGTTTTAACCGCTATAAAAAACTTTCCATCGAATCTCGCATCCCTTGATAGGCGCGCTTTTTGACAAACTTGGTTATCTAGCATCTCTGTCAACCTTACAACAAGAATAGGCTAATTATATCGAACTATAAACGACCTACTAGCCAGATCCGGAACTGGCCGTTGAAATAGTATTTAGGAAATGGGTGTTTATGGCAAGTGACCAATGAAGGCTGTGCAGGCACTTCATTGGTCAAAGCTAGAGTGAGTTAAGAAAGGTTTGCCTTGATTTCATCAAAGCTCTGTTCAATTAGTAAGTGGCCATTTTTAAACACCGTTTGGAGTAAGTTTTCTCGGCTACCTAAATCGCTTTCTCGTACTGTTTTAATGCCTTTATATCTATCCACTACCACAGCGAGGCGACCTTTCTTGCTGCGCTTTCCATGGTCGGTAATTGGATCTTTAAAAACATCACGCCACAGACCTTTCACTTTTACCGCACTTGCTTTCATAGCAAATTGCATCGTGTCTCTATCAAGCTTTTGCAATAACGCGCCCCCCATACCGAAAGTGATGTTTTCAGCGCTAAGTTGTTTGCTCTGCATAGCTTTCAATATTTCACCAATAGACACTTCATCAATACCATCACCTTGGATAACTCTGACGCAATCGGGCAATACTCGATATCCTTTGCTGTTGATGCGGTAGCCGAACTTAACCATTAATTTTTCTATGGTGGTTGTCACAACTTTCACAGGTTCACCACTATCGGGGCGCACAACTAAGGTGCCACCGCTATTTTCAACCTGTTTTTTGAGCTCCTCTCCCCAAAGCGTATCAATTGCATGCCACAAATCATACGAATCACTGACTACTGCGACCAATTTACCGGGTCCTGAAAACTGCTTGAGCATATTTTCATATGCTTGCTTTTCTCCATCTTTGCCCCAAGCTGTAATGGTACTGTGCTCGGCTGCTGGAATAGAAAAGCCGGGCATGTTTGCACCATAGTGGCGTCTAGCTGCGACAATTGCGCTGAGCGTATCGGTACCCATAAAGTTGAGCAAATGTGCAGCGCCGCCAATCGATGCCGCTTCTTCTGTGGTTGCGCCTCTTGCACCAAAGTCATGGAGTTTAAACTCTAAGCCCTCTAATGATTCTGCGGTCTCTTGCATATATTTTCGAATCACTTGTTTGCAGTGATAAGATACAGTAGCAACCGTAGTTGGATACCAAATCGCGCGCAGCAGGGCGGTTTCTACATAGCTGGTTAACCAAGCACACTTCGGATCGGTATTAATTACTTGTACCAATGCATTACTAATTGGCACTACGGACCCTTCGGGTAAAGCTTGAATTTTAATTGGCAGTAACCCATCGTGTTTATCAACGATGTGTCGCCAACCTGCTTCATGAAATGGAACGCTGTGCAGTTCTAAAATCTCTTTGGCTTCATCTACATCATTGTGGGTTAAAGGCTTGGTAAGGTAGGTTTTAATGAACATTTGCAAACCAAAAAAAACCGCTTTTTGATAATGCCCACCACGTGGCTCAATATAGCTGGATACCTGACTCGTACCTTCTGGGTATTGCTTAAAATGGGATGCTTTGTAGCTATCAGCGTTTAAAATAATATTGTTCATGATGGAGTTCCTCCTATCGTATTGGTGCAACGGGTCTATCCCATTGCATCTTTCGGTACATTACATACCCGTTAATTCTTGAATTATAAAATAATGATCTTCAAATAACTTACTGGGTTCTAATTCTGCCAATGGGACCCACATGGCATGTTTTGCATCGTCAGACCCTTTTACCCTAGGTAGCGCTTTATTAGGTTCTAAATCAAAATAAAAAGCATGTGTAATGGTTCTGCCCCGAGCTGAGCGGTGTGGATCATCAAACACTTGCTGTTGTTTAATTGAACCTTTCAAAACAGGAACCGGTACCTTGAGTCTGGTCTCTTCTCTTAGTTCTCGTAAACATGCATCTATAAGCTTTTCACTGCCGTTGACAAATCCGCCAGGCAGTGCCCAGAGACCTTTACCGGGTCTTGCTTTACGCTCTATTAAGAGTACATGACCACTTTGCACTACGACTGCATCAACAGTTACGAAAGTGGGAGGATATGGTGCATTTTGCCATGCTTGGCGATACTTTTCGATGAAATTATGTTCACTTTGAATGGCTTGGTAATCATCGGTTTTAATGAATTGGGTCAGCATATCTTTAACAAATACAGGCAATTGCTGATGAATGTCGCGGTCTAAAAATGCTAACCCTTCAGTTGAGAAAATCTCTTGTCGAAGCGGCGTTGCTGAAATTTGCTCAAAGTTGTCGACAGGCACAGACCCCCATTGAGGAAACATATTCAAATAATATGAAGACTGGTCTTTACTGTGCCCAATCAAGCCTATGGTTGCAGGTTTGTGTGGCACACGGTGGTGTGCTGTAACGATTCCCTTGACGGTTGTTTGTACATTACGCACCCAAGCATCGTCGTTGTATACGGTGTCCATAAGCGGTGCTATATGCACACGGGAATTTTCATCTTGAGTAAGTGCACCGCGTATCATTAGCTCTCGCTCGGCGCTGGTCCAAGGATTTCTAACAGTTCTTGGTTGATGTGCAGAACCACACAAAATAATTAAGTTTTGAGCGCGCTTTAAACCCTCTTTAACCACGGCTAGATGGCCTTGGTGAAAAGGCTGAAAACGGCCAATAAATACGAGAAAGTCGTATTTTTGATCGTGCGACATTGTCATATCAGCAAACCCCTTGCTGTTTTTATTGAACGCGAAGCAGGTCTATCCCGCCAGCGTATTTGGATATCAAATGGTTCCCATTCGACATCCATTACTTTGACATATCATGACCCGCTTTTCAAACAGTTATTTTTATTAGATGACTTTCTTCTTCTAAGCCAAATTCGCGTTTTAAATCACTGAATAAAGCTTGTTTTTGCTCGTCGCTGAGGTTGCTAGTATCGTGCTCTTCGAGAGATTTTGACAAAAAATCAACGACCTGCTGTAAGTCAATTGCTGGAGAACCATCTTTTAAGGAGGGTTTTGGAGGAGGTTTTACTCCCGCTAATTCGCCTACGGCTTTAGCATCGAAGCCAAGTTCAGACATGTGTTCTGCCAATGCTTTACCCGGCTTTATACCAGCTTCTTTAAAGGTCTCAACGATTGATTTGGCATCTTCTTCGCTCAGGTTTTGCGGATCGAATTGTTCAAGTGTGGCTTTGATTGTATCGGATTGCTCTGCACTCAACTGATTATCTGGACGGCCAAAAGACCCATTTTGATTGTAAGACACTGCACCTATCATGATCATCACACATAGCTATTTTTCATTGCTTATAGTGTGTACACACAATGCGCAAATAATGTGAAAGGTGAAATTTTTAGATAAGGTGTTTGAGCATTAACTGCGCTTTTTGGTAATCTTCAGGTGTGCCGATATCTATAAACTCGGCGCGATAACACTGACTATACAGCGATTTGCTGGCAGCAAATTCTGATAAGTATTGCTCGAAAGAGAATGGGGTAGTAGCGGTACTAGCCAAAAACTCAGCTTTATTTATCAGGTATACACCCGCATTAATATAGCCCGCTCCTTGTTTACCCTTTTCAAGAAATTCAGTAATAAGGCCTGAGTCTGGGTCTATGGTCAGCGCACCAAAGCGGCTAATATCAGGCACGTAGGCGGCAGCAAGGCTGATAGCTCCTTTATTTGTAACCTGCTGAGTAAAAGCGCAGTAATCAATATCAAAATAGCAGTCCCCGTTTAATACTAAAACATGTTTCTGAGTACTTAATTGCATGGCATTGCGTATTGCACCACCGGTACCAAGGGGTTCTCTTTCTCGGCTCAAAGAGATATTAGCAAGAGGTTGATTGGCGTTTGCATATTGCTCAAAGTGCTCATGTAGATGCCCTGTTGCTAAAATTAAATGTAAGTGTTGGCCAAATGCACTGCGCAGCCTATGTAAAACAAGATCAAAAAACGGGCGATTTCCAATTGGAGCTAAGGGCTTAGGCAGGTTATTCACAATCGAACTAAGTCGGGTGCCTTTACCACCGACTAACACGATCACATCCATATGCACGACTCCTGCGTTTTGGAGTCGGCATTGCTTTGAACTCTGATAGCCTGCGCACCGTGATCAACGAATTCTATCTGCACAATATTTGTGTTGAACGTACGTATGATGTTTGCTTTTATCTGATTGGCTGTCTTATTTGGGAGAGCAAATAGCATAAAACCACCACCTCCTGCACCACATACTTTTCCTGCTAAAGCACCTTGCTTAATTACAAACTCAAATAAATGTGCAACTTTGCTAGGCAGCACCGCTTCGCCAAGCTGATGCTTTTGCTCACTGGCAATATTAAACAACGACCAAAATTGTTCGATATCCGCATCTAGTAGTGCTTGTGCCATTGGAATAACTGACGTCCGGATATTGTGTAAATAATTTAGTCTAAGCGCATTGCATTGTTTGATTTGTAAAGACTGCGCCTCAATGGCTTCCCCTGGGCTCCTTAGTACTTGGCTGTTAATCAAGACAATCTGAGACTCCAAAGTCTGGCGGGTTGATTGACTCAACGAGAGTGGCGTAACCTTATTGTCATGTTGACTCAAAAATGAAAAATGATTGAGCCCACCAAATGCGGCAGCGTACTGATCTTGTAGTCCACCTTTTAGTTTTAATTTTGTGCGTTCAATGTCATATGCTACACGTGCTAACATCTGAGGGTTAGTGGGTACATTTAGCAATTCACAAAACCCTTTTATCAGTGCAACTGTGAGCGCTGATGAGGCTCCGAGGCCGCTGCCAAACCCCATTTCACTCCAAGTATCTATTGAACATGGAATAAATCTACCTTGGTGGTGATTTTCAACAAAATAAAGATACACCGCTTGCTGAATCGCGAGTGGCCCTTGCAATGAGAGTTGACTTAAATCTTTGGCATTAAATCTCTCCTCAGAGTCACAACAATGTATCGTTAGTTCATTTCCACCCGTGACTATTTGTCCGTACACGTATAAATTAATTGTACAGTTGATTACTTCACTGCCGTACAAGTCTACGTATGGTGGGATATCTGTACCACCGCCAGCAAGACCAATTCGTAATGGTGCACGACACTGTATCATGTCATTTTCAGTCATGTTTAATAACCTTCGAGAATGTCAATGTGGCGTTTAACCTTGCTTTGATAACGAGATAGACTAGCGGCAATGTTTTGTCCTACATTTTCGCCATAGAGCTTATGAGGGGCGCTAGTTGGCCATACTTTTTGCGGTTCGTCAATGGCAAGCTTCAGACCCGAGTAGATAAATGCGTCGTCCAATGGCGGCACAAGCAGATTAGACTGGCTCTCTAGAACAGTCTCTGGTCTATCTGTGTTTGCACGGCAAGTTAACATGGGTACATTAAGTGTATGTAACTCCTCTTGTAAGCCGCCACTGTCACTGTAAACAAAGCGACAGTGCTCACCAGTTACAAACTCCAAAACATGCTGGTAGCTTGGCCATAGGTCATGAAAAACGACTCCCGCTTGTTTGGCTGTTTCTACGAGAGAGTCCAATTGATGTGTCTCTACTGCGCGGATGAAAGCGTTGTATTTGACGAAGACGATATTATATTGCTCCAATGCAAGTTGTGTTAAGGCTTTCATGAGTGCGATTAAAATCGGTTTTGTTAGGTTCTCACGACGATGAATATCGACACGTATCCATTTGCCTTGTGCTAACTCTGGGTAGCAATCATAAATGGTTTCTTGTGGTTGCTGCTTGCTTTGCAGCATAACTGCGTCAGCGCTGAGTGAGCCAACAATATCGATGCTTTCTTTTTGGTACCCCTCTCTTAGTAAGGTTTGCCGATTGCGCTCTATAGGTGCGAGTAATAAGTCTGATACACATGAAGTTAATACGGTATCAATTCCTTCTGGGAAGGGCATATCACGATGCCAGACCCAATCACATTGACGTTGTAATAAAAGCTTGCCTCCTTGTAGATCGTGCCAATTTTTAGGGCCCATACTTCGCAGCCCAGCCTCTACATGTACAGCTCTTGTCCCAGTTGCCAAATACCAATATTGAGGTAACAAATTGGATGTGAGAGTATCGCCAGAAACCACGGGAACAACGCACGTATCTGGCGCTAATTCAGTAAAGTAATGAGCCAGTTGCTCTACGGCACAGGCCATATTTGCGGCCTTATTGAGTATACTTCCAGTGATATTTAAGTTGATGGCAATCTTGTCAGCGATATTGAATAAAGCGCCTGCTTCAGTTAAGACCGCGTCATAGTGCTGACCGCTTTCAATGACCAGCGTGCTGATATCTTGGGCTTCACATGCACGTACCAAAGAAGCCAGTTTTACGTAACAGGGCTTGGTTGCAATGACTATCATAAAAACAGGCCTGCTATTGCGATAGGCATCGTCAAAAACAGCTTTCACTTTGTCATCTTGTATACTGATTGCCATGAGTACTCCAATTTTATGCTGCTGTCATACAGTGTTTTGTTAGCAATGTTTCAATATTTTGCTGTGTGAGTTCAATAAGTTTCTGCATTGCAGCTACGATGATGTCCGTGCTGGTTTGTTCAGAAAAACTAATAAACAAACGGCCTCGACCTTTATTCCATTCTTCGTCCCAGTCCAGCGCTTGGTAATTTTGTATTTCTGTGCGCAGTAGGGGAATAGTTTGTTTCAAATAGGGTTTAATAAACGCTAACTCGTCACGTTCTAAGTGAATTTCTACGCCAATAGCGCTTGGCAATGTGAGAAATTCATAGTGGCATGCTCTTGGCCAATGACTTGGTGCGATGCGTCTGAAATGCATAAACGAGCCCCGAGTTTGCCAGTTTTCACTGGCTTGAGTATTGTATTTTTCAACGATATCCAAAAATTTCTCAGGCCGCTCTTTTTGTACTTTGTGCACAGAAAAGATCCCATTAGCAACGACATCCCACGTGCTATCGATATACGTAGTATGAGTTTGCAAATTATCGAGAGTGGCAATGTATGCTGTTAAGTCAGGTTTTTCCGAGTTAATAAGTTCACTGAGTAGTGTCTGGGCGCGACGGTAATGCCCAAGGCCTAAAAATGCTTCTTGGAAATCAACTTGGTGCAGTGAGTTCTTGAGAATTTTATTTAAGGTATTTACGATTTCGATGGCGCAATTAAAGTCTTTTTCATCTACTTCGAAGCCATCTAACATTGCAAAGCCCATTACTTCGATTACATGCCCTGCATAATAGACTTGATTTTCAATGAGATCAGACATCACCATGTCATTGCGTAATTGGTCGAGCTGTTGCTTACTCTCTGTATCTTCTGGATTGTCTACCAATTTTACAGTTAGCCTCAATACACTCAAAAGTACATGCAAGATTTCAAGTTGGCTGGTTAAAAACAGTTGCGCATATGGTTTGAACTTTTCTAACCCTGGCACCTTCGCAACCATAGCCAGAACCCCCTCAGTGAGGTGAAACTTACGACACACCGTATAGTCTCCCACATAATGGGCATGCACCGCTTGGACCATGAGTTGCTCTATATCAAATTCTTGCGGGGTACCGTTTGGGTCGTAAAAAGTAAAGCTACGAGCATTGATATGAGGGTAATAGTTGGCAAGTGCAAACAGCATATGGCCCAACTCAACGCCTTTGTTGGTCATAATTTGTGTAGAACCGTTGAGTAAATCTGCGAATGTGATGCCCGTTTGGGCAATATCAACGGTAGCAGGTACGCCTGCCATAGCAGAGTACGCAAAAGTTTGCCATGGGTGAAAGTCACCTTCAGGATCACATTGATAAATGTATGGTTGTTTGTTTTTTTTAAAGTGTACAAAACCTGAGATTAAATCTGTTAAGGGGTTACCTTGGTAGGTGAGATTTCCCCAGCCATTAATCACGTGGCAGAGGTGTGGTAGACCGTCCCGCTCAACAATGCTGTCTAGGTTTTCTGCAATAAGACAGTCAGAGATATTAATCACTTGATTGGCAAGCGCTGTGTCAATTCCCTGAGATAGCTCAATACTATTTTTGGTTTGATTAATAATTTTCCAGCATTCTTCTTTTAGCTGAATTGGTGACCAAGGTGTGATCTGTGACATGATATTTAGCCCCGATATTATTGTTCTTAGAAGGAGGTGCATCGCACCTCCATAGGGTAGTACTAATTACTTAAACTCTTGATCACAGCAGCCTTGAGTACAACAACCGCGGATCAATACTGGCTCATTGGCCAACTCTTCTTGATTCACTTTAGATGTTACGCCACCTGTGATGGCATCTAGATCTTCCAGCGTTAGAGGCTTCATTTCTTGATTGTCTTTCATGGTATTTTCCTTATTAAGGTTAGAATGGTTGAGGAGGTTCACTACAACAGCCTTGGGTGCAACAACCACGTATCAAAACAGGTTCTTTAGCAAGGTCCTGCTTATTCACTCTGGTCGTGTCGCCGCCAGCAATTGTATTAATTTCCTCAAGGGTTAAAGGCTTCATTTGGTCGTTATTTTTCACGTTGAATCCTTGTCAGAGCTGTCATTAGAAAATTTGAGGTGGTTCGTCACAGCAGCCTTGATTACAACAGCCACGAATCAAAATTGGCTCGTTAGACAAGTCATCCTTTTCGAATTTATTGGCGCCACCACCTACAATTGATTCCATTTCCTCAAGTGATAAAGGCTTCATTTCTTCTATGTTTTTCATTGTTTTTTTCCTTAACTTATAATTTGCTAGTGTTACTAGCTCGGTTGATGAACAGAGACATACTGTTCAAATTGATTACCAGTATCCTTACGTAAGCTGCCTAGAAACTGGCTTGCGGCATATTTGTCTAGGCAATAAGTAAAGTTCTGATGGTCGCTTTGGGCACGGTTTAAACTCCCCAAATTTCGAGCACTATCATCGTGGGTTAGATGGGTTGCTTGCCCGGCAAGTGTTTGTTGTAAATCAAGCATAGCTTTTAGGCGTACAATCAAATCGAGATCTTCCCATCCCCAGTAGGTCATTTTTGAATCGAAACCTTCAATCGCTAGCAGGTGAGGCTTTTTGACCATGAGTAAACCTGGTGCTGTGCGTAAATCATTAGTGAGTGAAGATTGATTGACCAATATCTCGGTATGCTGGTTTGAACCAATGGGTAAAGTCAGTACCGTGCGGGTTTGGCATCTTAAATGAAATTGGCTACTTTTCTGTGGCTTTGATTCAGTGACTGATTCTAGATTGGCAAAGCTCGTGTCAGAAACATGATGATAGAGCTCGCTCAGTGTTGAGCGATTTAAGATAACATCAGCATCTAAAATGAATATGGTGTCGTGCGTTGCACTGTGTATTCCCCAATTCAAGGCAAAAGACTTATTAAAAAACGCGGTGAATATATTGATCACTTTAACTGTAAGGTGCTGATACGGCACAGCATCTAGTAACGCTAACAAACGCTTTTGGTCACCCCCCATATTTACAATGAGGAGCTCAACCTCCGGTATTGTTTCAAACGCTGGTAAATTAGCTGCGAGCGTTTGGCTTATTTCTGGTCGGTCTTTCCATGGAATAATGATACTTATCATGACTTACTCTCTAGGCAAAGACGACAAAGCCGTCGGCCAAAAGTTGCCAAATAATATCTTGCGCTTGAGGGTCAAAACGCGCTATTTCGACAGGTGATTTGAGTTCACTTAAAATGTGTTTTTGTGCGTCAGTGAGCTTTTTCTCAGCTGGCCAACATGGGTCGTTCACGACGGTCCAATGGTTTTGATGAATATGCTCAATAGCAATAACTTTTGCGGTCAAAGGCTGCTGGTAAGCTAGTTTATGGGAGACATAAAATTGCGCTACGCCGCTGTAGTTTTCGAAACCTAGGTTAACAGAGGGGAGTAAGCAAAGTGTATCGTTGGTAATTGACTGACACTGCCCAATTTGGGTTACATTGGCACTTTTGTAAGCTGTCAAACAGTCTAGTAGGCCAGACTCTAAACGATTGACGAAGTGCCCATAACGATAATTCTGTGAGGCATGTGTTTTGCAATTTTCTATTAGCTGGGTGTGTTTTTCGTGATTATTGAGCACCTCAGTCAACCATTTAAAGCCAGATTGATAATTAAAGCGTATACCACCATGCGTCACCCAAGTAGACATCAACTTGCCCGTTTCATTATCCACTACGGTATCTTTTAATCCCCCATAATTACACCCGAGGACGGGGGTGCCTGCCGCCATAGCCTCTATTGCTATGTAGCCGAAATTTTCATCCAAAGAGTTGGTTGGATGGATCAATACATCCATGGCAGCAATAGTGGTAGCTAGCATTTGATCGGTTAGATTAGCGGCACAGAATGTAACATTGTCTTCAAGGTTGTAGTGTGTAATGAGGCTTTGAATATAGTCTGGGTATTGTTCAGTCATATAGGGAAGAACAGGGTAGTCCACCCAGTAATTGCCAATCACAAATGCTTGAATTGGCTGCCTTGGGAAAGCGGTTTTCAGGTCTCTAACATATTCTAAGAAACGATGTAAATTTTTCTGTGGCAAAAGCCTCGCTACATGGCCGAGTACCCAGGTAGTAGGAGGAATATCGAGTTGCGCTTTAGCGCTTTGTTTGTCAGGTGCCTGCCAAAAATATTCTGATACAGGCAGGGGAAGAAAAATAATTTGTGGTTTTAAATCAGGACAAAGCACATGAATCACGTCAATGTCTGACTGACAGTTCACTATGATGCCATCGCACGTTCTCAGCTTAGGTAAATACTTTTGTAAAAAGGGCGTATCTAAGGTAGCGCCGCCATGTAGGGCCATGATACGAGGTGGACCTGATTGAAATTCATCTTGCCATAGCCGACTGCCTGAAAAGTTAAGCAGTAAATCCAGCGAATCGTCGGGTACATGCTGCTCTTGATCTAAGTTTATAAGGGTTGCACCGGACTGAATAAGTGCCGACAGATAGAAGTGTTTGGTTTTTCCAACGCTGACCCAAAATTGTTCGCCCATCCCTGATACGCCAATTTTTAAATTGTTTATAGATTGGGACATTACAGCTTTCCTTTGTTTAGAGTTGTTATAGCTTGCTGGTGGTCAACAAATGCGTTACTAGATGGCTCAGGTTCAGTTGCCCAGTTTACTTTGTTACTTTTGGATTTATCCCACCGAAATAGCCAGTGAATGCCAAACTTAAAAGCCTGAGTGGGTTGAGAATATACCGGGTGCTGCAAAGTTTTATCTAAACTTTGAAAGAGGTAGCCGCGGGACTTCAAGGAGGTAAGAATCGCGTCCAAACTGTCGGCATTTAATTGATTTACGTGCAGCATTAAGACATGTGGAATAGGTGTATCAAACATCTTCGAACTGGCATTTTCGTAGAAGTCAAACCGAGCTTCTGTAAATGTGAGGTACTGCTTTTTGTATTCACCAGCCATGGATACTTGTTTTTCTTTTAGTTTTACAGTGTAGGGAGCGTCAAACACGTAATCCGCATTTTCCATCGTCACTGGCACCAAAGAGAGACCCAGTTGGTGTAACCCTTGAAAGAGGGCATGTTGGGTTTTGTTGGTTTCACCTGCGTGCAAATAAGGAGGACGAAAGAACTTTTGTTTTTGATTGCCAAGTACAGCTTGTGTTGTGGTCGAACCTTTTTTTATATCTTTCAAATAGGTGTTTAAGTCGGTCTTGTGATATGAAAGGTGTGAAAAGGTATGGTTGCCCAGAGAATGCCCTTGGGTTTGCCATTCAGTTAATAATGACTTCAATAATTTGGGGTTATCTTTTAAATGGCCTTCGTTAACAAAGCCAGTTGCTTTGATATCATGTTTTTTTAGAGTTGCGAGTAACTTCAGATTGATTTTTTTGAGGCTTTCAGCTGACAGTGTAAATTCACCATGTATGGGAATATCATCAAATGTTATTGAGATTTTCTTTTGATGGTATTCACTTGCGTTTAAGTGAGTCATTGTAGTGCAGGCATAAATTGCCACAGACACTTTAATCAGCTTCATAATAGACATGAGTACATTTCATTTTCCTTTGAGTTAATGAAATATAAACATGTTACAAATTTTTTATCAATGTGTGTTTTGGAGAGCCGTTTTTTTAATGCTGCAAATCAATCAAGGCAACTGTACCTAGTATAAAGTTTAAATCACACTGTCATTGATTCAATGCAACGTTCGAAGTACTCATGTATTCGTCACCTTCGTTTTTATCTATTGCTACATAGTTTAAGCCCGATAGATTGAATGGCATATCTAATGTTTCATTATATTTATGCATATCTTTAATCTGTTGCTCAATAAAGCTATGGACCAGGGAGTCTATATTACTATTGACCCAGCTCTCAATTGAGTCTGAACGGATAAAGTCTTCTGGCGTTTCCTCCAAGTCTTTTATCAATTCGTGCCATATCGCTGGTTGGCTTTTAGCCGGCGTATCAAAAGTGAATTCTATTACTTCGTTCATCCACCCAAGACCGACTTGATCAAACGCATTGAGCAAGTTGGAGTAAAAATCTTGTCTCTCCCTTTCAGAGGTGAGCGCGTCATGGTTGATGACGTATTCCTCTGAGTCAGTTTGTAGGTAGTGCTTGTGCTCGCGCCAGTCAAGTTGTTTACTAACAAGCGTAAATACGTTTTGGTTATTGCTCTTGTCGACCTCGCTCAACATAGCAAAAAAGCTATCTTGCTGATATGGCTTGATTGTTTTTGCCATATCGATAATCCCTACGTTAGTTTCATAATCACTTTCATCAATATGCGCATTGAGCTCCAGTAACTGTTCATCAGTTAGCTTGTTATCTAGGATTATATTCGCATAGCGATTGAGGTTGGCTCGCTCTTGCATGCCAAAGCTTCGTGAAAAAATATGATGGTCTTTGTCGTATCTATTGAGTAGTGCATCTTCTTGGCCCTTTGCATCCAAAATACCAGCAGGAGAGGAGTAAGGTGAAAAGTCATGAGCTTGTCCTTGCTCTAAAATATGTGACATTGTGTGCAGCGTACTACTTAATGTCTCCTCAGACATGCTATTGAACTTGTCTATCAAGTCCTCGCTTATGTTGTTAAAACGTCCTGTTTTTGGATTAAATTCAGCCATATTAACTATAATGTCTGCAAATTTTGCGAAGTCTTCATCACTGAGTTTTTTACTGAGCTCCAATAGCTCTTGGGTTGGTTTTAGGTGTTGAAATTTATGACGTTGGTCGGGGGGGAACCTATCCCCTTGTGCTAGAAAGTCCTCAATATCAGCTTCATTGGTTAGTTCACCAAATTGATAAGACTTGTTCAAATGCTCTGTTCCTAGACCGCTTAGTGTTACTTGAGGTCGTACGTAGGTTTTGCTAAAACCAAAAATAATGGGGCGCGATAATGTGTCTTCGAGATTTGCTTCTCGTTGCGCTTTGTCCTCAGCAGACTCAAACTTTACAAAGTAGTCTTGTTGTGGATTTAATGTTTGAGCAGGCACGCGATTAGGCTTATTTTGGCTGGGCAATTGCTCTTTGAGTGTGAGATTGCTGCTTATTTGCTCCTGTGAAACCTGTAAATGCCTTGTCAGCTTACCGATCATAACCTTTTCCTTAAGTTACCGAGGTACAACTAACTTTTCGACCGTTTGTATTAAACCTTTAGAAACAAAGTTTAATTATTGTTTTTTAGCGAGAAAAAGTAACTCCTCGCAATCCAATAAGTTAGCTTGTCGATTGCTGACTGGCGAGTTGTTTAGTTTGTGCATAGAGCCGCAGCGTCAGGAACGTGACTGTACCTGCAACTAAGGCGCATAACACATGATGCAGCAGTAAATGACTAACAATGAATGCAGGTAGGTCTTCTGCACCATCGATAAAAAGTGCCTTAATAAATAAACCAAGATATGCACTAGTATGGCCAAGCAGTGCTAATTTAAAAATACGCTTAAATTTGAGTTGTATGGTTGAAGCCAGGCGCTGCTTATTTAGATTTATTACCAGTATAGAAAATAAGCATATCAAAATACTGACTGCGCCTAACCCTAAGATGGATGTTTTAATCAAAATGGCAGCTAATACATATGCGATGATCATCGGTCTCTTTTCGCTCTGGCATATCGATGGGGGATGGTAAAAAAGGTGTTTTCAATTGTCTATCTGAAATACTCTGACGTGTTATCAGATTTTCTTTGTTGATGGTGTTGACTAAGGTAGCCTACCAGTACATAGTGGTAAGTTCTACTTATCAGGATTAAAAAGCAATAACAATGAACCGACTAACTAATACATCGCTAAATTTATCGTGGCTTCTGGTCACGTGGCTTAGTGTGTAGCGGTTTAGTCTCTTTTTCTAACCGCGACGGTAAATGCGGTTAGTCTATGTACTCCTCTCTTTCCTCGTTTATCGTCCAGTACTTTTAAGGATATAAACTGATGCCCGTGCACCTTTCCTATGTTTTTGTGGTTTTAATTTGGTCAACGACGCCATTGACTATTGTTTGGAGCAGCGCGACTATGGCGCCAACTACCAGTGTTTTGCTGCGAATGGTACTTGCACTTGTTTTGGTTGCGCTAATCATGGCTTGTACCAGAATTAGAATGCAGTGGAGTAAAAAAGCCTGGTTGTTATATGCATACTCGGGTGGCGGGATTTTAGTGGGCATGCTGTTTGCCTACATGGCGTCGCAATCAGTTCCTTCTGGGGTTATTTCATTAGTGTTTGGTCTGGCCCCCATTATTTCAGGTGTGCTTGCGCAAAAGTTATTGGGAGAAGAAAAGTTCTCTCTAGTGAAAAAAAGCGCGTTAGCATTGGCAATGCTTGGTATGGTGATGGTGTGCTATGCCCAATTGCAGCAGCTCAATTTAGATCCTATTGGCTTAGTTTATGTATTATGTGCGGTGTTCAACTTTAGTTTGAGCGGTGTGCTTATTAAGCGAGTTAAAATTGCTATTCACCCAATGGCAACAACGTTTGGCTCATTACTCATCGCGACACCTGGCTTTGCATTGGTATGGTTTTTGGCAGGCGCTCCCTTTGCGGTTGAAGCTTGGAGTGTAAAGTCTATGTGGTCGACGCTTTATCTGGGTGTGTTTGGCTCTTTACTTGGATTTCTGGCTTACTTTCATATACTGCAGCATATGAAAGCGAGCACAGTTGCGTTGACGACATTAATTACACCCGGATTTGCAATGACGCTAGGAGCTTTAGTCAATGGTGAGCAAATAACTTTGTTGCTATTTATTGGGGCAGTTACAATTATTTTAAGCTTGGCAATGTACCAATTTGGTGGGCTTTTGATAGGGCGAACACAAAATCAAGTTAACCATCAATAATTTAAGCATGATGTTATAAGCCTCGATTTTAAGCGTTATTTAGATATCAACATACAGAATTCGGTTTTATAACCAAGAGCGATAAATTAACTTTGTTATAAAACCGTTACGTTGGTAAGTTGACTGTTTCGCAACCACAAATTAAATTTATTCACGATATAGAGAAATAACAGGTTTAATTAACATCCTAGTTTGTGGTAAAAATAGTTACATTGGTGAAAATTATAATTATAAGCTTAGGGACAATGAAATTAGCATTCCAAGATTTTCAATTTGATAGTCAAGCATTGACGCTCTCAAAGGATGGCCGAAAGATTTCTTTGAAAGAAAAACCTGCACAGATTCTCGCGCTGCTAGTAACGCAACCAGAAAAAATCCATAGCAAAGGGGAGATCCTCGAAGAAGTATGGCCTGGAAGAACGGTTACTGAGCAAGTTGTATTTCAAAACATAGGCCATTTACGCGCACTGTTTGGGGATGATGCAATTAAAACGTTTTCAAAAAAAGGGTACCAATGGCAGCTCCCACTTGCTGCGGTGACTGAAGAAAATGAGCCTGCAAAAACACCTGAGCAAACCCTAAACCCTGAATCTAATCCAACGGAACTGCCTGCGAATACACCACAAGCAGATACTGTGGTAGCAAGTAAACCTTCAAGCTTGCCATGGCCAATCGTTGCTCCTATTTTAGTTGCCGCTGCTGCAATTGTTGGTTATTTAGCGCTTACTTGATCAGGTTACTTGTTAGAAGTCTAAATATTGGTGTTGTAATTAACGCAATCGAGCATTGCATTATTTGTCAAAATTTTAGCCGTGACACAGATTATCTATGTGATATTATTTTTTTCATGGCTTAAAGTACTACTAAAGAGGGGACTTTAGCTTATTTTCGCTATCCAAAAGTAGGTAGTAATTTCCTAAATAAGGGCAAGTTTGTCCTGTTGTTAGCGATATTGTTAGGTTAGCTTAAGTGCTATTTGACATATAAGGAGTATTATTTGACTACGATAGCGTATCATCACCCTACACAAACAATCTGCGTCGACAGTTTAACTTCAACCGCTAAAACCATTGTTACCCACCATGCGCAAAAATGTCAGCCAGTTCACGATGGTTATGTTTTTGCTACCGGTAATTGTGCAGAAATCTACCATTTATTAAGTAACTGGCGAAAAAACTGTTTTGAGGCGATTGAGTGCACTTTTTTATTTATTGATAAAAAAGATAAGGTTTATTACGGCGAAATTAGGCATGGTAAACGTTTCATTGAGCCTTTGGAGGTAAACTGGGCTATCGGCTCAGGCGCAAACTGGGCTATCGCAGCAATGGATTTTGGTAAAAGTGCGTTTGAGGCTGTGCAATATGCCTGTAGAAGAGATAAATCTACTGGGGGCAGAATACATAGCTTTTGCATTAAAAGTAAATCAAAGTGGATGAAAGAAGCTTTAGCTCACTAGTGGTTTTGAAATTTGCATCAAAGGGTTAATTCCTAGAATATATTAAGTGTTCCCCATGATTATTTAATCAGAGCAAATTACATGACAACTTTATACATTACAGGCGCTGGTGTGAGTGCTGAAAGTGGTATTCCTACATTTCGCGGCGAAGATGGTTTTTGGACTATTGGCAGCAGAAACTATACACCTCAGCAAATGGCCACTCGAGCCATGTATATGGATAACCCTCTGCAATTTCTCAAATGGTATTATCATCGTTTTGTAACTTACCGGCACCATGGCCCTAACTCTGTCCACCAATGGCTAGCAGATAAAAACCTAATCACACAAAATATTGATGGTTTAGATGGTAAAGCGGGCAATACGGACTTTATTTCTATTCATGGTCGAATTGATAAGATGACTATTTTTCATGAGCAGGGAGAAATAGTACCAATAGAAAGTGCGCCATGGGGCCAAGTGGATGAAAATAATTTAACTTCTTCGTTACTCGAGTTGTTTAAAATACCGCATATTGGCCCGCAACTTAACGTTTCTTATAAGCCTCATGTTCTGTTGTTTGACGAATTTTATACTGAACTTTATGGTATTGATACGGCACAAAAGCGTATGTGGGATGCGACAAAAATGGTGTTTATGGGGACGTCATTTAGCGTCAACATTACCCAAATGGCTTTAGATGTCGCGAGGCACAAAGAGATACCTGTTGAAGTTGTTGATCCATCTCCTGCGCACATTCTGTATGATAATGTGCAGTATTTTCCTATGACGGCGAAGGAATATATCGACTATGTTGAGCAAACCAACACTTGACCAAATTGTTGAGCTAAGAACGGAGCGTCTCAGGCTGCGCCAGTGGTGTGGAGCCGACAAAGAGTTGTTTGCAAAGATGAGTTCAGACCCAGAAGTGATGCGTTATTTCCCAGCGCTTCTATCTTCAAAAGAAAGTGATCTATTAGCGGAAAAGATAACTGCGCTTATTGCCGAAAATGGTTATGGCTTTTGGGCTGTGACTTTGCGCAATGATAAATTGCCAGAAGAGTTTATTGGTTTTGTAGGGTTGCATTGGCAAACCCAAGTAAATCCAAGCCAGCCTTTTATGGAGATTGGTTGGAGGCTTGCTCGTCGTTACTGGAGGAGTGGATATGCTTATGAAGCAGCGCAGAAAGCGCTCTCCTTTGCATTTGAAACTCTCAAGTTAAATGAGGTTTATGCTTTTACTGCACTTTCTAATCTCCCTTCTCAAAAACTGATGAAGCGCTTGGGCATGAAAAACATGGAGCGAGATTTTCTACACCCCAGTTTGCCCACAGGCCACCCGTTGCAAGCCCACTGCTTATATAAGGTCACTGCAAGTGAAGTGACCTAAAAGCCTAGTGTAAATGATGTAGTGACTCCACCGGAGTTTGGTAGTAACTCGCTATCACAAGTAATGTCTGAGAGTCTTTGTCACACGATAATTTTTCCAAGGCTGACTTTACGTGATGAATATTACGTGCGTCAGGCTGCGAATTGTCTGCTCTTTGTGCTTCAATTAGTGCAAACAGAGCTGTGAGTTCGTGTTCAGGCAGTGGGCTATTGTTGAGGTTATAAATGAAATAGCACTCAATTGGCGTGAAGTTATTTTGATTGCGGACACGCAACGCTTTAACTAGCGATTCATTGCGTTCGAACAAAAGTAGTGAGCGTATGAAATTAAACGGTGGTAGAGGTTGTTCTGGGTTGGCAAATAAAGCATGGAGGAAAGTATTGCCTTGATGATTGGTTTTTGCAAAAGTTTCACTCGCTTGTAATGCAGGCATAAAAAAAGTAATTCGCTCACTATTGTTTAAGCCCGCAATTACGCCAGTTGGCAAGCCATGTGCTGCAATACATTGTGCAGCAATATTCTGATAATGCTCGTAATTACTAGGTTGTGACTGTGCGGTTTCGAAACAGAATTTTAGTTGCGCGGCTTGGGCTAAATCTTCATGCTTTGCATAGGCATGACGGATTTTGTCTAAGTCTTTGCTACGGATAGCCAAAATAAAATCAGCAATTGCTTGTTCTTGTAGACTCTTGCCTTGTTGCGTCGATGTCATAGCCCAGTCCTCTTTCTTTTAAATACACAGGTCTATTGTATATCAATCACTTGAGATAGCGTTAAAAATAGTTTGCTCATGTCCTTTGCCTTGAAAGTAGACAAGCCGCCCCCAGTTATTAGACAGGTTAACTATGTGCTCTGAAAGGGGATTCAAATGAGCTGGCAAATTGTCGTGTATACTGTATTGGCAATTGTAATATTGGCATTTCCATTATGTAAGGCAGTCAAATGGGCTAAAAAAATGCCTAAAGGGGCCTTTTTGTTTATGGCGTTGATGCCGCTTATTTCACTGTTTCCAATACCGACTCCTCAGTTTAAAAATTTAGAGCGGGCAAAACAAACACAGCGTAAAAAACAAAAACAAGATGACCAGTGATGCATTGTTCATAGCTGTTTGAGCAATATAAAGAAATAAGAAGAGGGTGGCGATGGCTGGAGAAATGAATCTATCAATATTAATTTCGTGTATGGAACCTGTACTACTTCAAGCTGAGTACGCATTTGTCGTGGTCGACGAAGCTGTTTTTAGTACTTTGCCTTTGCACCAAATAAAAGGCTTTTTTAGAGAGAAAGAGGGTATCACGGTTATTATAGAGCAACAGCATGCGACTGCTTTGGGGCTAATGTATGAAGGAAACTATCGCTGTCTAACTTTAAATGTACATTCCAGCTTGGAGGCTGTTGGTTTAACCGCTGCTTTTTCTAATGCATTAGGAGATAAAAATATCAGTGCGAATGTGGTTGCAGGCTATTATCATGATCATATTTTCGTACCTAGTCGTGATGCGGAAAATGCACTTAAATGCCTAGAAGCGCTAGCGCTTAGCCATCAGGAACAGTAGCGGTAAGGGCACATATTGTGCCCCGCTTAAGCGTATTTAAAGTAGCAAACTCTAAAAATAATAAGACAATGAAAGCTCTATAAAATCCTCATCTTTCAATAAAAATAGTGGCGAGTTAGACTGATCGCTGGCAAACGCCCAAGCATCTACTTGCCATTTCCAATTTTCACCAACCCGTCCAGAAGCTTCAAGCTTGGCCGAAAAAGTATGCTGGGAGTCTAAATCTTGGCTCAATCCGAACAGTATTTCATATCCATCCATATCATTGAATGCGAGCCGCCAACCGACAAAGAGGTCATTTTGATTAAATGCACTATCTCGTTCATCAAAGCTGTACTCGGCTATCCATCCTAGGTCCATAACCGTGTCAAAAATCCCTACCTGAGTGTATTCAAACCCTGTGGTCATCGCAAAGTAAGTTTCGAGACTGTCCCTATGAATAGCTTCGAGTTTTAACAGCCAATCCCCAAAGACGCCTTGGATATCTGTACCCAGCTGCCACATCTGAGCGTAAAATGGGGTAATACCATTTGGTCTTTGTTGTAAATATGGCTCTCGGTTTGTGCCATCAAAGTAACTTAAACCAATGTCCCAATCTTCTAAGGTATGGCTATAGCGCATTGCCAAGTCTAAGGTGTTATGCTCTTTACTAGACTCAAATTGCGCATCCAATAATGGCAATGGAAACGCGAGTCTACCCTCAGTGCTGGGTAATGTGCGCTCTCTAAAATAAGGCAGTATCCAAAAGTCAAATGTGCCAATTTCTTTTACGGCTTTGAACTGTGCCATAGGTTGGCCCAATTTATCCTCTCCATCAAACCCTTCAACGGAATCGGTTTGATTGATAACATCTACAAGGTGTTGTGACTCAGTCACCCCCCAAAAGACTTTATCTATGCCAATTTTAAATTCATAGTCGTCCCAATAGGTGAGATAAGATAGTTCTCGTATATCCCAGTGTGTTCGCTCCTTATCATGGCTATCAACGCGCCCAAACAATTTAACTGATGTTAAACTTGAGTCGGTTACCTTTTGCCATAAAGGCTCAATCATCACAGAGCCTTGCCAATGCTTGGGCGCGTTCTCAGAATGAGGCTTTTTTTGGAAAAACCCCCGTTGCTGAACTTGGGCTTCGCCACTGTGTTGCCATGGTTCTGCATGGGCTGATTGACTCAAAGCAAGTAAAGTGGCGCCACCGCACAATGCAGTCAGTTTCATCTTTACCTCGCTCGTTTTAGGCTGGCTTTATTAAAGTCGTTAACTTGAAGGCCAGTTTTAAACACCAGTTTTGTGGTGGTGAGCGTTGTTGCTTTTTGAGTCTGAACATTGTTCATGACTAAGGTATTGGCGCGCCAAATCTTATCAAGGTACTTTTGGTAGCCTTTTAGTTCTAATGTTTTTAGCAGCGCATTTTTTCTATCGTAGAACTCTACTTTCAATGGTTGATAGTGAGATTTTGCTAACCAAACTCGCTGTTTTGTATAGCCCGAATATCGGTCGACAGGTACTTGTTCGACCAAATATACACTTTGGCCATCCAACGTGGTTTCTTCTATAAAGTTAAAAGTATACTTTTCTAGCTCAAACGAACTGAGGTCTTCATAAGCAAATTCGCTACCCATAAATGGCCCTGATTTATTGCGCGAAGCTATGCGTTTTACGCGTTTAAGCGCTGGTAAATATAGCCATTGATCATCAGGTTTTACAGCATGTGAGTGGTTTAAAAATGCAGTTCCTTTAACATCTCGAGGGGTATCAAAAATTGTCAGGCCTTTGTCACCATCGTTATTAACTTCTAATGATTTGATACGCAGTTTTCTGAGACTTGTGTCACCAGCTGCATTCTTTAACTCCATAGTGAGTGTGGCTTGTGAGTCTTGCCAACCGCTATCGGCTTGCTTACGAAGCTTGGCAAGTTCGAGCCCTTTCCCCTGATCTGCCAGCACACTAAATGCGCTAATCAAACTGAGGGTGACAAAGCTTGCCGTTAATGTTCTTTTTATTACCATTTTCATTGTCAATTCCTGTTCATATGTAGGGCATCGCAAACACAATGCAATGCCTTGTTTGTTATATAATTAACTGTTGGTTTGAGGGGTGTTTGTATCTATTGCAAGATGTGCTTCATTGGTGTTTTTAGCTTGAGCATATTGTTGTTTGTCGAACCAAAGTAAAACACATGGCAATAGAATAAAGTCGACGATCAGGGCTATAAAAATAACCAAAGCGCTGAGTTGTCCCATATCCGAATTAAGTCTAAAGTCAGATGTGCCAAGTAAAGCGAACCCAGCTACCAATACAGCGGAAGTGACAACCAGTGCTCGACCAACGGTGATAAATGCATAGCGGATCGCTTGCTGTGCATCTTGACCGAGCTTTCTAGCTCTTTGATATTTAGATAAAAAATGTACTGTGTCATCAACCACAATACCGAGCGTCAATGTAACAACGACGGAGAGACCGAGGTTTATTTCGCCACTGTATAAGCCCCAAATGCCAAACCCAATCACCGCAGGGATCATATTAGGGATCAAGCTAATAAGACCGAGCCTCAAAGAGCGCAATGAAAATACCAACAGCACCGAAATGAGCAGTAAGGCCATTGGCAAAGATTGCAGCATACTTTGCATATTGCGTTCACCTATATGAGCAAACATCAGAGTTGGGCTTGAAATCATGACGCTGTATTGCGGCGCGTTGTGCTCAAACCAGACTCGCAGCCGGCTCTCAAGCTCCACCATTTCTTTGCTGCCTAAGTTGTCAATCGTAAGCTGAAGTTTTAGTGATGATTTATCTAAATTAAGCTGGTTATTGAGATCTAGACCATAGGGTAGAGACATCTCATAAAGTAATAGGTATTGGGCCGATAGAGCCTGATCTTGAGGCAGGGCATAATACTGCGGATCATCGCCATGCATATTTTTATTCAGACGCTTTAGGGTATCTGCGAGGCTTTGCACATGGTGTATTTCTGGTTGTTCACGCATCCAGTCAGTTGCTTTGCCAAGCATGGTTACAAATTCAGGGCTACTGACCCCTTGCTCGTTGCCACTATCAATCGCTACACTCAGTGAACTCATTCCACTAATGTTCTCAGCCATGAAGTCAGCAGCTTGGCGGAATTCGTTCTGAGTAGAAAAATACTTAACGGCTTCGTCATTGATCTGGTTTTGGGTAATGCTGAATGCACTTCCAATGACCACCAATAATGCGCTTATCCCCAGCACTTTATTGTGATTGATAACCCACAAAGCAAAACGGTCATAGCGATCAGTGTTGTGTGTATTTGATTTGGGTTTGACTTTGAAAGGCAGAACACTGAGCATCGCGGGCAGCATCGTCAAGGAAAGTAGACCGGCTAAAAGAACACCCAATGCTGATAGGTTGCCCAAATCACGGATCACTGGAACATCTAAGCTATTCATTAAAATAAAGCCAAGCGCAGTGGTGATGGATGTAATCGTGATTGGCAGCCAATTTTGTTCTAGGCTTTTTGCGATAGCTTGTTGTTTGGTTTGGCCTTGGCGCATGTGATGTCGCACGCTGGCTAGCATGTGCACACAGTCGGCAACGGCAATTGTCAGTATCATAGTTGGGACATTGACGGTGGGGGTACTCAAGAAAAACCCAAACCATCCGGCAAGTCCTAACGTCGCTAGGACTGCACCTATGATAATAATTAGGGTATAAGCAACGGCGGCAATACTGCGCAGTGCAATACCTAAAAATATCATCACAAGCAACAACATTGCAGGAACTAGCGTGGCGAAATCATCTTGTGAAGAGAGCATAAAGGCGTAGTTCATAGCCACAATACCCGCTTGATGAAATTCTATATCGGGATGATTTGCTTGATAGGATGCAACTAGAGAGTTTACGTAGTCTTTCACCTCAACCATTTTTTCAGTGTTGTCTGCCTCGGGGAGTTGCACAGTGATATTGATGACAGCGACTTTGCCTGAATCTGAGACAAGAGACTGTCGAAGAGCGGGTTCACTTAATGCAACTTGCTTTACGTCAGCGATGTCATTTGCGGTAAAAGTCAGTTCAGGTGGTATCAAGTCGAGCACTATCAAATCATCTTGCTCTGCAAAGGTATGTTGGTAGTTTGCGATTGAATCTACTCTGCTTGAATACGGCACTTGCCATGCCTGCTCAGTGAGCTCTCTAATTAGACCTAAAGTTTGCGGTGTGAATATATCGCCTTGTTTTGGCGCCATGACTATAGAAATAAGGTCACTTTTATTAAATATCGACTCGATTTTCTGATATTCGTAAAGCTGTGTGTTGGTATCGTCAAAGAATATTTGGTAGTCACCTCTAAAGTAGAGATTCCCTGCGCCTATTGCCGCGGTGGCAATAAAGATCAAACATATTACTATCCAAGTTTTAGGGTAATTGAGAATACGCCTGTGCCATAGATCGTCCATAACAACTCCATAAAATGACGAAACGTCAATAACAGTTAAAAAAATCAGCATTAGCTGCTGATAAATTGATGAAACCTATTCTTTAAATTAAAAAAGGTGACGATTCGTCACATTAATTCCAAATAAAGCCCGCAAAAAAGCGGGCAAATTTAGTTTATATTAGCGGCCTATTTGTGCCAGATAGGCCGTTTCATCTGCAAAGATTGTTTGCTCAACCTCTCGCCAAACCTTTTTATAGTCTCTGCGGCTAGACAGCGGTTGCCAATTCATACCATCAAGTACGATATTAACGTTATATAGTACCGAGTAAGGGTCTTTTATACGTTCGATACATTGACTATTGGTGGCGTTATTAAGTAGTGCATTAGAACCAAAAGCAACTGCCCAGTTTGCAAATATTAATGCATCGGTACTGGCTGTTGGTGCAAGCTTTAAGTCTTCACCATCAATGGCATCGAGAATAAACTTGTCCGCTATCTCAATGAGCATTTCTTCTGCTAAATTTTGTTTTTCTATATTTTCGGCCGAACTTTTTTCTACGACCCATGGCGTTTTTGATGTCAATACACACATGAATAAGACCGGCTCTAGTCGTGAAAAAATTCGATAAGCAACATTTAATGCAACTACTTTATCACGACTGAGACCTTCGAATTCATAGGCTTTTCTATACATCTGAGCCAGCGTTTTTAAAGCTTCACAACTGATTGTTACAATCACATCCTCTTTACTGGCAAAGTGATTGTAGATAGTACCTTTTGAATAGCCACTTGCTGATGCCAATTTATCCATGGTAAAGCCGTGAAACCCTTCAGCCGAAATGATGTCCTTTGCAATGAGTATCAGCTCACGATGGCGCTCTGCAATGGCCATTTGCTTTTTACTCTTTTTAGGTTCCACTTCATTTTTGTTGATTTCACTGCCAAATTTAAACATTTCATCACTAAGTTGCTGTCATAATCTGTTGCTAGCATAACACATTTGTCCGCTGCACCCATAAAATCAGCAGCAAGTAATGATAGTGTTTTTGACTATTCGTCATGTTTTGACTTTTCGTCATTATAGGTTGATTTGATGATTGGTCAAGAAATAAATAGGGAGGTTTTTACATTGGGAAGGAAGTGAACAAAATAAAAGGCTGCTCTCACAGCCTCGCAAGTTGGGATATTACTCCATGGTCAATACTATTCGACCCTGAATTTCGTTGTGTTGCATTTGCTCAAATACTTGATTGATATTTTCTAATGGCTGGGTTTGAACAATCGCTTTGACTTTACCAGCAGCTGCAAAATCTAAACACTCGATGAGATCTTGGCGAGTGCCAACAATACTTCCAATCACACTAATGCCTTTTAATACCGTATCGAAAATGGGAATAGGCATATCATCGTTAGGCAGTCCAACTAAGATGCATTTACCACCACGTTTAACGCTGTGATAAGCACCCGAAAATGCAGCTTTAGACGCTGCAGTGCACACGACTGCTTGCACTCCCCCAAATTTGGTTTGAATCTGTTCTGCCGGGTTATGTTCATTATAGTCAATGCAGTAGTCTGCTCCGAGCTCTTTCGCGAGTGAAAGTTTGTGCTCGCCACTGTCAACTGCGATAACATTAAGTCCCATTGCTTTGGCATATTGAATGGCTAAGTGGCCGAGTCCACCTGCACCAACAATGGCAACCCATTGCCCAGGTTTGGCTTCACTGACTTTAAGCGCTTTATAAGTCGTGACACCGGCACAAAATAGTGGAGCGGCATCGACAAAGCTTAAGTTGTTGGGAATTTTTACGACATAGTCGGCGTTGGCTAGACAATACTCTGCGTAGCCACCATCTACAGAATAACCACTATTTTGTTGGTTGGGGCATAAGTTTTCATTGCCTTGAAGGCAGTGCTCACAGTGCCCACAGGCTGAATGAAGCCAGGGAATTCCGACCTTATCACCCAATGCAAGATGATTAACGTCATCTCCTTTCGCAACGATAGTACCAACACCCTCATGACCAGGAATTAAGGGAAGATTTGGTTTAACCGGCCAGTCTCCATGACAGGCGTGGAGATCGGTGTGGCATACGCCACAAGCGGCTACTTTTACTAAAATTGTACCGGGTTTCACTTCAGGCTGCGCGAGTGACTCAATACTCAGCGGTGCTTTAAATTGATGTGCTACGGCTGCTTTCATGTTTTTTCCTTAACAATTGAAACAGGAGTGATTGTGTTGTTCAGAGTTTATCGAGTCAGCGGCGAAGGTGATTGATCGGGCGCAAAGAAAGTGAAGTTGACGAAACTATTGAAAGCGAGTCTGATGAAGTGCGGCTATTGTGCCTGATTCATCGGGCGTGCCGGTGCGCATTATTTGTTTAATTAGATTGCTAAATAGTAACTGAAAGAGTAACATCGAGTGCGTTAAATACTCAGTATTTCATATGCTTCTACCCAGTCCCAACTCAGTAAATACCATAAAAAAGCGCTAACTTGCGCAAAAACGCGTGTGTTCGCGTTTCAAATTGGCTTAGTGTTGTAAAAATAAAAGGAAATTAAATGAAAGACCTAACCCAAGGGCCAATATACAAGCACCTTATCTCCATGAGCGTACCAGTACTTTTTGGTATGTTTGTACAAACTTTGTATTTTTTAGTTGACCTTTATTTTGTTGGCCAGCTTGGTGGGGCTGCACTGGCTGGTGTCAGTAGTGCCGGAGTGCTGTTTTTCTTTGTAATGGCGTTGACACAAGTGTTGAATGTGGGCGTTGGTACTTTGGTCTCTCATGCCGTTGGAAGAAAGGACAAGCAAGAAGCAAGTTTATTACTTAATCAGGGATTATTTATCAGTGCCATATGTATTGGAGCACTGTTAAGTTTGGCTGTTTTCGGGGGGAGTTGGTATTTTACTAATATTGCTCCCGATGAAGCGTCTCTTGCTGCGAGTTTGAGTTATTTTTATTGGTTTTTACCTGCTCTTTTAATTCAATTTCCCATGACGGTTATTATGGCCGCATTGCGTGGAGCAGGCGTGGTCAAGCAGCCGATGATGATCAGCATGTTGGCGCTGGCGATAAATACGGTGCTGTCGCCAATTCTCATTGCTGGTTGGGGCTTTGGTTTTGAAATGGGAGTCGCCGGAGCGGCTTTAGCTAGTTCTATTTCAGCGAGCATTGGTCTGGTGTTACTTGGCGCATATTTTAAAATGAGAGAGTCATACCTTACTTTCTCATTAAAGGGTTGTGTAGCGCACCCTGGTTGCATCAAAAAAATCATTAATTTAGGGCTTCCTGCCGGTGGAGAATCGTTATTAACCTTTATTTATATGTCACTCATTTATTGGGTTTTAAGTGATTTTGATGCGTCTGCTCAGGCAGGTTTTGGACTCGGTGCTAGGATTATGCAAGCGCTCTTCTTACCTGTGCTAGCAGTGGCCTTTGCTGCCCCAGCGATAGCGGGGCAAAACTTTGCTGCCGGCAACACTGAGCGCGTTTATCAAACTTATTATCAAAGTGCGATTCTTACCTGTGGTTTTATGTTGGTGATCAATGTCATTTGTGTTTTCAATGCAGAGTTATTTTTAGGACCCTTTTCAAGTGATCCAAGCGTAATTGAAGTTGCGAGTGTATTTTTAGGGTACGTATGTTTTAACTTTGTGCCAGCAGGTTATGTGTTAGCTGCATCGGGTATGTTCCAGGCCTTAGGAAATGCTTGGCCAGCATTGATAAGTACCGCTGTAAGGTTAAGCCTTTTCTCAATGTCTTTAATTGTGGTTGCGGTACAAGTTGATTTTAATATTGAGCAGATTTGGATGCTATCTGTTGCGACTGTTTATGTTCAAGCCATCGTTAGTTTTTGCTTATTGAGAAGGGAGCTTGAGAAGAAGCTAGCCAAGCAAACGCAGCCGTGTGAAAACGTTCAGGCGCAAACATCATAATCAAGCGCGCATGGTGCGCGCTTGATAGGTTACTTTCCTAGTTTGAAGAAGTGGCAGCCCCTCTTACCTGAAAGACAAATTCGCTGCCCTGACCAAGTCGGCTGTTTACTTTGATTTCTGACTTGATTAAATCGATGAGCCTTGCCGTTATGGCAAGCCCAAGGCCCGCATGTGACTTTTTGCAACCTTTGCTATTGCTTGCCTGATACCTGGCCTCAAAAATATATGGCAGCTCTTTTGGACTGATCCCAACGCCAGTGTCCTGAACTGCAATGTTGTATGCATTGTCAATGGCACAAATTGAAACACAAATACTGCCTTTGGCCGGCGTATGACGTAGCGCATTTTCGATTAAGTTGCTTAAAATGCGCTCTAACTTGCCAATGTCAGAGTATACAGTGAAGTCACACTCAACTGGAAAAACGCTTAAAGACACGTCTGCCTGCTGTGCCTTGAGGGCAAATTTAGCCATGATATCGTAGATAAGTTCGCCTAAATTAAAGACTTCAAAATTAACGTTGGATTGGCCTGATTCAAGGTGTGCAAGCTCAAATATTTGATCTATCAACCCCTTTAATTGATTACAGTTTTTTAAGGAAATAGCGAGGTACTCTTGCTCTTGGTGACCAGCGGGTGGACGCCTTTCTATCAGCTCAAGATAGCCCTGTAATGAAGCAAGCGGGGTACGCAAGTCATGGGATAGGTGTGCTAAGAGTTTACGGCGTTGCTCATCAATTGTTGTGAGTTGAGTCATTTGCTGATTAATGGTTTCAAGCATGCCATTGACGCTCTGTCCCACTTGATGAATCTCATTGCTGTGTGAGGGCCACTCTAGGGTTGGTACAGCTTTTATGTCAAAGTTGTTTTTTTCGACTTTACGAATAAATTCACCCAATTTTTTAAGGGGTTGCGTCATTGTTCGAAATAGCAGTAGTAAAGTGACGAAGAGCAGGGCAACCATAATAATAAGACCGGTCGTGTTTTTTACGAGTTGCTCTGAACTTTTAATTTGGGCGCTAATTGAGTCAGAAATTGAAGAGCCTATTATAACGTACAAATAACCTTGGAGCGTTTCTCCATTGTAGACTGGGGAGACTGAAAAAATTTTACTTTGCTCTATTGAGCGGGGGTCATCACCGTAAACAGGGAGCTTATTGGGCTCATTGATAAGCTGGATAAGTGGCCTTAGGTCGATAGCTTGGCGTTTCACTTCCCCTGGTTTTGCAGAGTAGGTGAGTAATTTACCGCTTGGGTCAACAAAGTAAAACTCAAAGGCAGGACCCAAAACCATCAAAGTATGGAATAGGTTTTCAAGCGCTTTGTAGTCATATACTCCTTGTTTTAACAGCGGATTATCTTGTGCTAAATGTTCTGCAAGACCAAGGTGCAATTGTTGCTCTGCCTGTGCTCTGGACACAGCAGAAAGGTTTTGTGACCAAAAAACAAAAGCCGATACGGTAATCATGAAGACACTGGTGATGACAATCGCAAGGCGATGATAAAGAGATAGTGTCATATTAGTTCCTGTTGTAATGGCTTTGAGTTTAACTTGTAGCCAACACCCCATACGGTTTCTATGATGGCCGTATCGGTCAATTTTTCCAATTTGGTTCGAATACGATTGATGTGAGAGTTTACCGTATGCTCGTAACCTAAATGGTCATAGCCCCAAACAGACTCCAATAATTGTGACCGTGAAAATACCTGATTTGGGTGTTTAGCAAAAAAGAGTAGTAGCTCAAATTCAGTGGCAGTTAAATCCAGTGGCTGTTTGTGTAGTGACACCTCATGGCTGTGAGGGTCGACATGTAAGTTTCCTACCACAATAGGGGCTGGTACGTCGCTGCTATTTTGCTGAGACTGCTGTGCTTGCAGTAGTTTTACATGCCTCAATTGTGCTTTGATACGGGCTTGAAATTCTCGATAGCTAAAAGGTTTGCAAATGTAGTCGTCTGCCCCCATTTCAAGGCCAATAATTCGGTCCATTTCGCTACTTTTAGAGGTAAGCATTACGACACTAATTTTTGGGTGCAGCGTTTTTATTTCACGACACAATGTCAGTCCATCAACACTCGGTAGCATAATGTCTAACAGTACAATGGCATAATTTTGACTGGTAAGCTGGGACATAACGCCCTCTCCACTTGCAAGGTGATCTACCTCGAGATCAAGCTCACTGACGTGAACACGCAACAGGTGTGCAATATCTAAATCATCTTCGACAATGAGTACCCTTTGATGCATATACTAACCTCCTGCCAACCAAAAATATGATTAGCATTTGCTCGCCCCAGCCACTCGCATTAGAGAGCCGAGGCGAGTAGGAGGCTATTTCATTCTAGTGATAGTGATCGCCATCAGTGGGTTGTCAAATTTGTGCTCGCTCGTTAATACAGAGCTAGACAAACCATCATCTTGACCAACAACACCCGGGTGCATCGCGACCTTGTTAATTGCCTCTCGCTGAGCGTTAAACCCTTCACCACCATCCGCAGGTCCTGGGATTGTGCCACTGGCTTCGGTATTGGCTTCTGTACCCGCATCATAAGCGTAAGTCACAAAGCGCATTTCTTCACCGACACTCATCGAAGAGACATCTAAGGCATTAAGACCGGTAAAACCGTCATTTGTATTCACCATCATGGTAATTACTGATAATTTTTGGTCTGCTAGCGATTCTTGGCTCAACGTTAGCTCGGCTTTTGCGCCCGGCGCGAGAGGGCTATCTGTTGATGCTTTAGTTTGGACCACATCTAACCCTAATAGCCCGCTGTTATCGCCACCTTCAGCTAATACTTCTAATGCTTCGCTGGCAGCTTCGCCCAATTGCCAAAATTGTCCTTCTTTGTGAAGTGCTACACCGATCGGTGAAAGCGGCTGAGCGTTAGTTAAATTTGTTGCAGTGATTTTAATCATCGCTTCAGTTGGCGTTGGTGTAGGGTCAACAACATTGGCTGGTGGATCATCATCGTCACTACACGCAGCCAAGGTTAGACAAGCCAGTGGAATTATTAATTTAGACAGTTTCATGATGCCCCCTTATTTAACCGTAACGGTAACTTTTGCAACAGGGTTTAACCAGCGATGTACGGTATTGTGTAGATCACTTTTACCACCAGTAGCCTCGTCATCGCCGAGGTTTCCGCGGTGAATGTGCACCATTTGATTTGTTTCTGTATTGGTTACGCCGCTACCTTGGGTGCCTGGTGCTTCACCTGGTGATGCAGGTATTCCCAAAGTTCCAGGAGCGCCTGAGCCATCAACAATTAGCTCATTGTTGGCTTCTGTGCCGGCATCGTAAGCGTTTAGATATACATGGTAAGTACCCGCTTCTGTTGGAATTTTCCAACTATTTAAACCGATAAAGCCGTCATTGGTTGGTAGCATCATCGCAACGATTGATAGTCTATCGTTACCATCACTGGTTTCCAGCGTTGCCATAGTGCTAGCAACTGGTGCAAGTAATCCACCCGCTGGGTTAGTGACAGTATTCGCACTGATGCCAGTTAAGATTTCGCTTAAACCATCTAAACTTCCGCCTTCAGCCATAGCTTGAAGCGCGTCAGAGGCTTTTTCACCCGTATTAAATAGCATGGCATCACTGGTGTGTGCCGTGACAAGAATTGGCGTAAAGTAAATGCCTTGCGTCAGGTTGGTGACTTTAACTTCCAGTGATGCAGCGTTGGCTGCACCTGATGCGAATAAAGATCCTGCGATGAGTGATAGTATGCGTGTTTTCATAATCTGCTCTTATTGTTTGGATTTGACGTAAGTAAGCATGCAAGTAAATTATTGTGAAACACTCTCTCAATTATCACGAAAGTATCACGATTGTGTCATTTTTTAGTTGCAGCGAAAAAAAGCCAGCACAAAGGGCTGGCAATCGGGCTAAAATTTGCCTGCTGGAGGCCAATCTGGGTTGCTGATCTCGTCTTCGCCGACAGCACTGTCGGCTTCTTTACTGATACTTAGCGGCGTATCTTCTTTGGGGATGCATACTTCCACCACGTAATTGGTGTCGTCATGGGTGCGGATCTCTTCCATTACACCTAACAGTTCCTCAACAGTGGAGACTTTTATTCCTTTGCCACCAAAGGCATCGGGTAACTTAGCGATTTGCCAATTTGGCAGATTGTTGTAGCTGTATACGTTGTTAAGTAGCTTGTCTTGATAGTCAACGGGTGGTTTTCTGAAGGGGTTGGGGTTTACCAAATACTGTTCAATACCATAAATGCCATTAGCCAAGACAAACACTACAGTGTTTTGACCGTAGGCATGTTGATCGGCCACTGCCTGGCAGGTTTCGTGAAAAGCACCATCACCGACAACGACGATAGAGCGCTTATCTGGAAAGGCGCATTTGACACCGGTGCCGGCTGGTACTGAGTAACCAATAGATAACCAAGCAGCCTGAGCAACAAAGCCATTTCTGGCCGGTACTTTGACGCTTTGAGCTCCAATTAACGGAAACCCAGCATCAACAATAAGTACGTCATCTTCAGTTAGCCAGCTACTCATAGCTGCAAAAAAGCTATCGTAGCCTAAATAACCGTCTGCTGTTTGCAAATTAGTCGGTTGTTGGGCTTTTCTAATGCCACTCAAATTAGCCGAGTTTTGTTTGGCAAGTTCGATAAATGCTTCGGTGAGGCAGAGCAAATAATCTTTAAGCATCACAGAGGGATAGAAACTCGCACCCACATAAACTCCTTGATGAGCTGCTAAAATAGTATTGCTTGAGCGGATGTCTTGATTGCCTGTATCTTTACCTGTGGTCCATGCGCCAACACCTACCAGCACGCCATCCTCACCCACTAATTGCTCGACTTCGCTCGGTGACATGGTGACACAACCTTCAAACCATGGGTGGGTTTCAGCAATCACTGATTTACTCAATGCAGATGTGACAAAGTGAATATGTCCATCAGGCATGCTGTGCTCTCGGTTGATAATTTCCAATAAGTTAAGGAACTCATCCTGCAGCCCTAAGCGTTGTAACTCAATCCCAGCCCAAAAAATACTTTTTGGTTTTGACAGCATGAGCTCTAAGGTAGCATGCGCCGCTTCTTTTGCGCAGCTTACTGTAAGCGTGTCGTTCTGACGCTCTCTGATCCTACCTTGTGGTCTTTGACAAGGGCTACGCCAAATGTCTTCGGTCACTTCAAAGTAGATTGGGCGTTGTTCACTCAGTAATGCTGTTAAAGCTGAGTCAATTTGAAATGGGGCTTGTAGCGCGTTGGTAACTCGTTCTGCGGCCACGGTGATGGGTCTAAACATGTGAATATCAACAAACTCGTAGCCGGTGGTGTGGGAGTACAACAACCCCGCACACTTGGAGACTTGATCTTCTTTATTGGTCGGTGCGCCGTTGATAAGGATCACAGGTACTTGCTCAACGTAAGAGCCTGCAATGGTATTAAGTAAGCTAAAGGCCCCTACACTGTAGGTAACATAGAGTGCACTGGGGCCTTTTAATCTAGCGTATGCATCAGCAGCAAAACCTGCACAGATCTCGTTGGCGTTACCTTTGATTGTGATTGGAGACTGGCTGTCAGCAAGAATGGTATCTAAAAGTCCAGCGGTATAATTGCCTGCCACGCCAAACATATGGTCGACGCCAATTTCTTCTAACCGGTCCTTAAAGTAATCTGCGACGGTATATTCTTTAAAACTTGTGGTCATAATTAATCTCACCTATTTCAGCAAGCGCAGCGACTAAACAGTGTTTAATCGCTGCAAAGGGTGATTGTCAGTGTTTATTTCACATCGAAGTAGCTTAGATTAACGCCGATGACGCTTTGCTCATCGTCAGCTTTCTCAATCGGCGCAGCACTGGCTGCAAAGTTGGTTTCAATATATTGATTGATAAGCTTGCTTGAGTTTTCTTCGTAGACCGCTTTAATTGCATCAGAAGAGGAAATATGGGTAGATTCGAAATAGGCCTGACTCAATGGTTTTAAGCCAAAGCCTTTTTCGAGTGCCAAGTCGGTAGAGCGCAGCGCACCCTCAACCCAGCCCTGATAATCGGAAAATGCTTCACCGCAAGTAAATAAGTTTGGTAGTGGTTCTGAGAGTGTCGCCATGACTTCTTTGTCATTTGCGCCAACAGCCCACTGGTGCACACCATAACCAAATTGACGGTTTGCTGGAATATCAAATTTCACGCTGCCTTCCCAAATACGCGCACTGGTTAATACTGGTGCTGGTACGTAATGAGTATTAAAAATATCTTTAAAGAAACGTGTTGCCTGCTCAACCACCGCGGTAGATGCGGGGTAAATATCATCTGGTACATTTTCTACGTAGTGATCTTGTTTAGGGTTGTGATAAGTTTCACCAATATTTTGTAAATTGCTCCAGAAGTTGATGTTGAGGTAGTCACAGTAAATGGTCAGTGCCGCAGGGCGTTCATATTTGTCGTTGCCTATTCGCTCCAATTTTGCTTCCACTGCGTCAGATGGGTGTGTGGTGCGCTCTTCGTACATAAGTGCCGCAGCGAGCTCTTCATTTACAGCATAAAATGGATAAACAGAGCCTGTAGGTAAGTCCGCAAAGTTAGGCCCAAACTCTACAGCGGGACGACCTGTGGTGCCGCGCCCCCACCAAGCTGAATCATAATAAAGATTGATCTTGAGTAGAGGTTGGTTGCTTGCTGATTGCAGTGTATTCCAAAGTAGTTCAGAGCGATCTTGATCAAGGCGGTTAATTACATTAGACCGTACAAAAAGTTTTTCAAGCGCCAATCTAGGTAGGCCTAAGATCACTTTTTCGGCTTTGACTAATCCCTTGTGAATTTTGCCATGGGCATCGATGTGTGCATAACTCAACTCATATAAACCTGACTCTTCATTGAAATCTATTTCTTCAATGGTAGTTTGCAAGTGAATATTGTTTGTGCCTACCTCTTCAACTAACTTGTTAGGCAATGTGCTGAAACCATCTTTAAAGGTCTTGAACTTAACACCCGCAGGAAAGTCTTCTAGCAATTGATAGGCAACGCCTGCATTCATTTGCGACAGGAATGTACCATTGAAACCCAAGACACGATAGAGCATGGTAATGCACTCTTGCGAGTAACCCATATCGGTGTATAGGTCCCATAGAGTCCACTGATTGAGCCCTTGACCTTTCCACTGGCACTCTAGCCTAAAATCTTGCCAAAATTGTGGCCCTCTCACTTTAGGGCGTTGTTGGAACTGTGGGTTTGCTTCCAAAATGCGGTTAAATACCACATTGACGATGTCCTTTGGATTCACACCTTGCTCAGATTGATCTAGGTTGTATAGATGTGACCAGATTGCATAATCGTCTTGTTGTGCATCTGAAACACTAAAGCTTTCGCCTCTAAAAAATAAGCGATTATTGCCACCGCTATTCATCGGAAATGGAACGATATCGTCTTGCAAGTTCAGTTTTAAAAATAGCGCCATCAAATCGTCCATACCATCAAACAAGAAGCGCATACCGCCTTGTTCTTCTTTTACCGTGATGGTTTTAGGTTCATCAGAGCGAAGGTTTTTAAATTCAATGAGATCTGAATCCAAGCGACCGCCAGTTCTATCAGAACGTTCGAAGATGGCTAAATCTTGGCAGTTTGCTTCTTGTTGTAATCTCCATGCGCTGTAAAGCCCTGACATACCTGCGCCCACAATGGCGACTTTAACTTGAGAGGGAAGCTGCTTATCCGTTATTTCTTTTCCAAAAGTATAATGTGTCATCGTTATTCCTTAGCCTTGATGGTTAAGTCTACTTTGACAGACGACTACTCCTATAAAACCACTACTGCGACTGTGCTGCAAAGCAGATGATTAAATCTGCAGTTGTTTATAAATGATCGTTATTTTTCTGGTTGCTAAGTATGAGCAAAATAAACTAACAGCCAGAAAACACCTCATTAAATGTAGCACATAGGTTAATTTATTTTCGCCATAATGTTTTGAAATGAAAAAATCGCAATGGTAATTGGCGATCTCGATAAACTCTCTTCGGATGGCTTGAGAGTCCTTTTTAGTTGAGGCAAACTATATTTAAAACAGCTGCTTATAATTAGGTGGAGATCGAGGGTTGCAAGCAATAAATGGTGTTAGTTGATGCGTATTAAATTTGATAACAAGGATGTGGATCTCACTTTAGGTAGAGTTTCGTTACTTGATACCGACCCTACAGAGGTGTATGAAATTCGCGCTAAAACACTCCAAGTATTAGAAACTTTAATTAAAAATCGCGACAGGATTGTAACCAAGCAAGAGCTGTTAGATAGAGTTTGGAGCGGCTTGATTGTGCAAGATCAAGTGTTAGTTCAATCGATTAAAGAAATCCGAGATTTATTGGGGGCTAGTACGATAAAAACCTTTCCCAAGATAGGATATCGATGGGTGGTTGAAATTGACATTGCAGAAACGCCCACTCAGGGAGTATTGGCGCGCAACTCTATTTGGATGACTATTGGCGCTGTAGTTTGTTTACTTTTCAGCTGTTTTATCTATATCAGTTTATACGCGGGAACATCTTCGCAATTACCCAAAGTTGCATTTTTACCTATCGAAAATGCCATGCCTGATAAACTGCACGATTGGGTTTCAATTAAGGGTATGGATCAGCTTTCTCAGGCATTGCGGGAACAAAGTGAGTTACAGGTTAGTGCGGTTGATGATGTACTGCTTGCTGTTGAGCGAATGAACAAAGGTAGCTTAAGCCCCGAGGTTTCAGGGCCTCAGTATTTTTTTAAACTACACCAAATATTAGAGGCGCAATTAATTGTACAAACCCGCTTGACGGGTTACCCACAAGATCTGCAGTTGCACTATACCTTGCATTCTCACCTAGGGCCCCAACAAGGAGTCGTGTTAGCACAAAGTGTGGATGAGGCCCTGAGTGAATTGACGAATATCTTAGCGCAAAGGTATGGTCTCGCGACGCAAAGTGCGAGTGAGCACTACTATAGTGCATTTAGTAATCAAGCATTTGCAAAAGGGGTTAATGCTTACTTACAACGTGACTATGCCGCTGCTATTACATTATTTCGCAGCGCTTTGGTTGAGCAACCTGATATGCTCGCAGCGAGGCGCTATTTAGCTGGTAGTCTCGCAAATACCTATGAATTTGATCGAGCGATTGAATTATTGCGTGGGAGCCTGCAGATTGCAGATAATTCCCAAAGTCAAAAGGAGCACCTGAGAGCAAATTTGATGATTGGCTATTTGCTCATTAATTGGCCTCAAGGAGATGATAGGCAAAAAGAGTTGAGTGTTGCACAGAAGTATATTGCCCAAGCAAAAAGGCTTGCGCAATCTAGCCAGGATAAATTGTTTATTGCCTATTCATATGAAGAGCTTGGCAAAATTAAACGCTTACAGGGGTACTTCAGTGAGGCAACAAGATGGTTGCTCGCTGCACTAGACTACCATCAGAGTTTTCATGGTAGGTATGGGCAAACTGCAGCCCTGATCGAGCTGGCACGTATTGCAATCGCACAAGGCGAATTGGAAGAGGCTAAGCGCTATTTTTCTGACGCGATGCGCATAGCCGACGATAGCAAAGCGCACCCAAACCAGATTTGGGTGTTGCTTGCGCAAGCAGATATGTACAGAGACCTAAACGAGCAAGTGATTGCAGACGAATTTGCTAAACAAGCACTTGAGATTGCGTATCGAGCAGATAGCCCACAGCTCATTGCGCGAGTTGAGGCGTGGTTTGCTCAAGTGCCCATTCACACTGTTAATTAAAGACTGCAGTAATCTGCTTGTTTCGGTGTCCAGTCTGGCACCGTATCTTTTTGTGCAATTTTATCTTTGCGTAGTTGTTCTACTGACAGGCTCACTGCGCGAGGTGAAACCACCTTATCTTTGACAAAGTAAACCCAGTCCACGTCGTGATGGTATTGCCTCATTAAGTTAGATTGCACCAGTTTATTGGGATCAAACCATTGGTTGAAGTTAATAGACATAGGTACTTCCGGATAAACATCTGCGCCATGTTCTGCAAAAAGGTGACCATTCACATAATATTTTAACGTATTGTTTGCTACTTGAAGCACTAGGGTGTTCCAACCTTGCAAAGACTCAATGTGATAGTCATAAGCGTTTACTTTGGTCCAAGGCGTAAGTTGAAAAGTTTCCCACGAGGTAGCAAACAACGCTAATCGTTCAGTTCCCCAGCCACCATTTGGTAAATACTCAAAGTCCATTTCACTATAGTTTTTATCCATAGGTGCCTTGAGTGGGCTTATGGCGTAAAAGGTTTGAATTACAGCATCGCCATCAGGGCCGTATTGAGGTGCATCATTAAAGTAAACTCTGGCAGCATATGTGCCTTCACGGTATTTTCGTTTATGACATATTTGTGTGTGACGGGTGTTTTGTGCAGTTCCATCTGTTTTAGCTGTAATTCGCATTACAATGTTGCCAGCTTCAATTGGGTCTGGGTGAAAGCTAATGCCTTCTTGCCACCACGTTGCATTTTTAATCCCAGGGTGTCCTGTTTCGTGGCGGATTTGCCAACCATTTTTTTGTGCATCTGAAAATTGACGGTAGCTAAAGTCGTCAAACATGACAGCATTCGATGTTGCATAAGCAAAAGGGGTGGCTGCACCAACTCCTAATACGCCGATTGTCATGAGTCCCAATTGGGTTTTTATCAATAGTTTGTTTATTTGCATGGGTGCTTACTCCTGTGTCTAGCTTGTAGGTAGCTTGAACAAACTCAGAGGGAGTGGCCAATTAAACTTGCTTAAATCAGCAAATAGACAGTATTAAAAAAAATTAAATTTATGATATGTATAGTTAAATATTAAAAATGAGCCTTTGCTCATCCATAAGCTGGCTCATTGGGCTAGTATCTTTGGAGGCTATTTTAGTGGCTGCACTTCAACCTCTTGGCCATCGGTCAGTCTTTCTGCACCACGCACAGCAATACTATCTCCAATCTTTAAGGCATCTGCATCTAAAGGCGTGATTGCGACTAAGCTGCCTTCACCTTTACCCACCTCAACGGGCACTTGTAAAACGGTATTGTCAGGGCTGACCTTGACGATATGCACCCCTTGTTTTCGGATAATCAAAGCATCTCTATTAATCAACATTTTAGCTTGCAATGAGCGTAGTGGTACTGTGACATCTACAAGTTGGCCGACCGCAAACGTTTGAGATGTGTGCTTTTCTAACTTGGCGCGCACTTCTACAGTTTGAGAACGGGGATCCGTTGCAGGAATGACCGAGGTTACTATTGCTTGTGCTTTTAGTGGCGTATCCAAATTACCGGCTTGGATGGGCAGTGTGATCCCAGGCTTTAAGTAATGTAGGTACTTTACCGGCACATAAAGGCGAGTTTCTAAGTTGTCGATATCAACAAAGTTGAGTAGTTCATCAGCGCGACTTACCTCCCTACCTGCGCGTTTAAAACGCTCACTAACAACACCTGAAAATGGTGCTCGAATGGTTGCACGCTCTAGTTGATCTGCAATCACTTTCAGTTCAATTTTTGCCAACGCAATATCCGACAGGGCAAGATCATGTTGATTTTGCACACTGTCTACTTGCGTTGCTGCCGCACTATTGGACTTGGCTAAGCGTTTTAAGCGATTTAGCTCCTGTTTGTGAAACCTTAAGTTTACTTGTGCACGATTGAGCATTTCTTTTTGTCTGGCTTGATCGAGCTCCAAGGGTAAGGTGTCCATTTTGACAAGAATTTCACCTTCGCTTACTCGTTCTCCGGGCTCTGCCACATACAACACTCGGCCAGAAATTCCCGCCGTCAGAACGACGTCTTTCTTACCAAATAGCGTACCATTTACGGCCAGTGAACTAGTCAATGGTGCTTGAGTAACAGGCTCTACTGTGACCGGAAGCGCTGCATGGCTTTGTATGCTGTATATGGCAGTGCTGCATGCCAATGCGAGAGAGAACAGTTTTACAGAAAAATATGAGTTTTGCATTGGTACTTCCTTACTGATTCGACACTAAATTAAGCTTAGGTTGAGGTTCGTCCTTTTTATCAGACTTGGGCGCTTTAGCACTGCCTAATTGCAGTAAACTTGGCATTAGAATAAGTGTAAAAAGGGCACTAATTGCCATACCTCCTACAATGACCGTTGCCAGCCCACGGTATATCTCTGAACCAACACCTGGTACTAGTGTTAGTGGCAGCATACCAAATAAACTGGTTAGAGTGCTCAGATAAACGGGTCTTGCTCGCATCAGAACAGCTTGACGCACAGCTTGCTGGCGAGCTAAGCCATTTGCTTCTGCAACCCGAGTCTGGTCAACCAATAAAATGGCATTGTTAACAACCAGTCCTAATAGAATGATGAAACCTATCATGGTCAATAAGTCCAAAGACTGGAAGGTGAACAAGTTGAGTATATAGAGCGCGATCACGCCTCCTGCTGCGGCCATTGGCATTACTAGTAATACCAATAAGCTGTCTTTAGCTGATTTGAATAGGGCGCTCATCAACAAGAATAAAATAAACAAAGCTAGCACAAAATTGATGGTCATTTCCTGAATTGCTGAATTTAGTTTTTGTGCATTACCAGCCAAAATAACACCGGCATTGTCTGGGATAGCAGCCTTAACTTTAGGCAGAACTTGCGAAGCAAGAATTTGTTGCGCCTGTTCTAAGGTCATATCTGCTGGTGGTGTAACAACGACACTTACCGTACGGCGGCCATTGACGCGGCGCAATTGACTTGGACCAACGGTACGCTCAACACGTGCAAGCTCTCCAATGGTTTGCACGCCTGAATCAGGTGTGACCAATGGCAGCGCTTTCAATTCTTCTGGTGAATCCCAAGATGTAGAGCGCAGGATCACGTTCATACGATCATTACCATTAAAATACTCGTTGATAAATAGCCCGCCGGTGAACGCTTGCATTGCTTGAGACACATCTTGTCGTGTGAGTCCAGCTTGTGTAATTCGGCGATCATTGGGGTGTAGTCTGAGTTCTGGTTCTGCCATATCCAAGCGTGGCTGAGGTTGCGCAGTTGCGGTTGGCATCGCTTCTTTGACAGCACTCAGTGCGGTTTGTGCACCGATAATAAGGTCATCCATATTCGGGCCTGTTAGGTCAATATTGATGTTTCTACCGTCACCACCATTTGACACTTGGATCATTGATCCCCTAAAGAGGAAGACTTGGGTGTCAGGCAAATCTACGAGTATTTCTTCTCTGGTAACTTTCATCAGCTCCTCAACGCGTTGTGGATCTGCTGAGTAGATAAATCCACCGGCATTGGAGCCGAAAACAAACTGATTAAAACTTTTGATACCTGGTTCCTTTTCACCATTGTAGTAGGGCATCAGTCGTGCTTTTACGCGCTTTAAAAGCTCTTCTTCCATATAGGTAATATTGGCGCCTGGCGGTGTAACAAGAGAGAAAAAGAATCCGTCCGTCGGGGCCTGTGGCATAAAGTCAGTTTTAGGTAACATGGTTACAGTGATGAGTAGCGAGCCACCTAGTAAGCCTGTTATCCAAGAAATTTGTTTAGTGCGAGTGTTAGTCAGGCCCATAATCAATTTAGTGAGCTTTTGCCAATATTGTTTATATGGGTCGGCTTTGGTTTTACTGTCGGGCAAATAGCGATTTGCTATTGGTATAATTGTCAGCGCGCTAATCAAAGAGGCTATCACGGCAATAGATAGTGTCAGAGCGAGGTCTGAAAATAGCTGACCTTCAATGCCGGCCATAAACATAATGGGTAAAAAAATCGCAACACTGGTCGCCGTAGAAGCGAATAAGGCCCCAGCAACTTGCGTGGCGCCCTTGAGCGCAGCTTTGGCATTGTCCATCCCCTCGGTTCTCAATCTTGCAATGCTTTCCTGAACAATAATTGCTGCATCCAATACCAGTCCTACTGCAAAAGCTAGGCCTGCCAGCGAGATTACGTTAATACTACGGTCAAAAAGGTTGAGCGCTAAAAAGGCAACCATGAGCGATACGGGGATCGTAGCTGCAATTACAAATGTGGTTTTCAGGCCTCGGAAAAAGAGCCACAATATGATGCACGACAACAAAACGCCTAAACCTAAATTACTTTTCACCAGTAACAGCGCATTACGAATATGCACAGATGCATCAAAACTAAGCTCTATGGCTAAACCGGCTTCTTTGAGTGGTCCGGCATTGAGCTCTTTGATTGCAATGTTGATATTATCTAACAGTGCAACGGTGTTGGCGTCATTAATTCTGGCTACGCGAATGTAGTAAGCGGGCTGACCATTTCTACCACTCATACCGAGGCGATCAGAGAATGTCTCTTCAACGGTGGCGATGTCACCCAAGTAAATGGGTCGCTCGTTGGAGTAGCCAATGCGCATTTGTAACATGTCTTGCAAATCATATTGGCCTGTAAAACGCACCGTGTACTGACGTCGGCCAACATTGGCAAGGCCGGCTGATGTATCTCTTGATGCTTGTAACGTGCGACGGATCTGATTGAGGCTAATTCCAAGTGCCGCGGCTTTGTGTGGATCGAATGTGATGCGCAATTCTCGGGCGCGCTCACTAGCAAGATCTACGCGAGAAATTCCGGGAATTTGGGCCAGACGAGGCTCAACGATTTCTTCAATTTGTTTTTGATATTGTGCCATATCAAAGCTCAGGCCTTCTTCACCTGCATCTAGTGGCAACACCAACAACGTCGCAGCTTGTCCGGCTGAACCGCCAAAGTTGCCACCCGCACTAACCACTGGATCAATGGCATCTAAGGGCAGTGGCGGGGCTTGATTCAAATTTGTTAGAACATCCAACATGGCTTGCTGCATGTCAGTACCAATATCAAAGGTCAATGTAATAAACCCATTACCGCGATTGATTGTGGTATCGACTTGAAGTGCTCCCGGTGTGTTTTTGACCGCGTTTTCGAGCGGCTCGAGTATCACAGACTCAACTTCTTCAGGAGCGGCTTGTCTCCAGCCCGAAAAAATTGTGATTTGTGGTTGTTCTATATCGGGTGTGAGTTGAATAGGGAGTTTAAAAATACTGAGTAATCCAAACACCATAACCAAAACCAAGATGACAATTACACTGGCAGGGTTTTTTAGTGAACTGCGCGTTAAATTCATGACAACTTCCAAGTTTAACAGTACTTATAGCAGTGTAACGATTGAGCAAAAAACTGCTAGCACCAAAAAATAGTCAAATAAGAAAATTAGCGATGAAAGGTCACTTTTTAGGGTTCATTTGCACTCTAGTAATAACTTGTAACGATTTTGCAGATTTTGAAATATTACCGTATCATTTGCCGGCGAAAAAATAATCGCAAGATGAGACGGTTTTAGCTTTTTTAAGCTGTATCGATATTAGAAAATTTATATTTGATGATGCTTGAGTCAAAAATGACAGGGAAGACGCTAGCCTAGCGTTTTCGCAGTGGTGATAAATAAATTCATATTGCTGACATCAACCAGACATTAAAGTGACTCGTATTTGATATAGGTTAAAATTGCTAGGATCTTTTAAAGTTTAACTGTATATGGTCTATTTGCTGGATTAAAATCCGAGCGGGAAAAATGGAAAAATCATCCTGAAACTATAAACAATAATGCTTGAAGTTCATGATATTTAAGCATGAAAGGTCAAGCTCTGTTTTGCCACATATCAATAGGCTAAGGCTGGTGGCAAGAGTTGGTGGATGAGTATGTTTATGGACAAACGACATAGCACCTGAAATTTGAAGTTTAATAGAAAGGAGTATCAAAATGTTTGTCGCCTTAAAATGGGATCATCAAATAGGTGCCCATTTTGTATCTTGGATTGTAGTGGAGTGCTCGGCAATTAGGGATAAATTTGGTTTACCTCAGGCATTGCCACCACGTAGAGATGTTGCTTACTTTGTAAACCCATTGACTGCAGAAAGAGATGCAAAGGCATTTGCTGATCACAAAAATGGCGTAGCCAGTGTATCTTGCGAGCAAGATTATTCACCATATTTATCTGATCATCATGGTTTTGTTCATTATCAATGGGACCATACGTACCTCGAGGAGCTGGTAAAACACGCGGTTCTGTATTGGGAAGATGGGCATCACATAGAAGCCCAGCCGGTGCGAAATGACGTAGCTTATTTTATATGCCCCGAAGACTCAGAGTCAGATAGCCGATTTTTTGCCCAGTATAAGCTTCTGATTGACGGTCAATATTTGCGCCATAGTGCGTAGTTTACTCGGTATTGTGGAGGGTCTAGACAGGCCCTCCAATTAGACTACTGTGCGCTGGTCACATCATCGTTATTAAACGTAGGAAAGCTGGCGGGTTTAAATCTATTCAAATTATGTAAAAACCGGCTATCTTTGACTGGTAGTGTTGCAGAACCATAGTCATACTGATTTAGCTTGTCTCTGAGCACTTGATTACTCAAGCCGTCTCCATGCATTTCATACCAACTTATTATTTTAGGTGTTACAAAGCGGTTGTAGCTGTTTTCAGCCACTTCATTTGTCTTGGCGAATCTTAGTGCGTGGGTAAGAATGCCGTCTTTATGATATACAATCTTTAAATGGCCGTTTTCAAAAGGAAGCTCATTGGCACTTTTAGTGAATAAATCACCATGTGCACTGTAGCTGCCATGGGTTACTATGCCATCTTTGGTCCAAACTGCTGCATATTCCCAATCGTGTCTATGACCACCACCAAAATAAGGAAATACTTGGTCCTTTTTAAAGTACAATGCGTAAAAATGCCCACAATATAACCCTGACTCTGTGTTTTTGCAGGCATAGCGATGCACGGTGTTAGAGGTATTTAAAAACTGATTGTCGCGGCAACTCCCCCCAAGTGAACCTGTGGTTTTTAGTCCTGAGTTTTGTATCCCTGTGCGACTAATACCGGCACTGGGTAAGCAACCATCGGTATCAAAATCAAACACAGGTTCAGTGCCATTAATGACATAGATCGGAGGCAGAGCTTCATCTAGCGCAGCGAAATCATTTGCTATTGCTGACGAACTTAATAGCGCAAAAGGCAAAGTCAATAGACATAATGCTTTAGTATTTCTCATAATTTTCCTTGTTGTCAAAGGGGGTAGAGGCATATCAGCAAGTTTCTTATCAAGGTCTTGAAGTTATCCTGAATTTAGAAGTTGCCGAAATGACGTACAGTAGAGAGATACTATGACATATTTGTATTGTATTTGTTAAATTTAAGTTTTTTGCTCTAGGTTGGATTGTACTTTATGTAAGAAATCTTGCTTTACGATTTCTAACGCTTGAAGTACTTCTTCAGGCGGTACATCGTTTTGCTCAAGTAACATTATTAAGTCTACCGCGAGTTTAACATGCTGCGGTGCGTTATCGAGTGGTGAGGTATGGTCGTTCATTTTGTAAATTGTTTCTTTTTAGCTATTTGTTTAATTGCAACCTCAATAGCAACATCAACACGCTCTTCCATTTGTTGTCGTTCGCTCTGCGGTAAATAAAACTCCATATCGACATCATAGCGAATGTAGCGAGCTGGAAGTTGATTTAAGATCGTACAGCAAAAGTCAGCCATTACATCTTCATCGTATGTTTCGTGTAACTTTCGCTCTACAATTTTTTCGAGCATAACTTTCTCATAATAGTTATGCAAATCATCATGTAGTTTCATGGCGTTATCTCTAACAGTGGGTCTTTTAAGTTTACAACATAAAATCTAGGTGCGCGACTTACTCTATTTGTATAAATTAGCAGTGGGTTATGTACTGTGAGATGCAAAAGAGGGAATTAATGCACGAAGCCAGAATGAAGCAGAGCTTGAAACAATTGCTCATGGACGTCGACTAAACGCGTTAAGTTTCTTTGATAGCCGCCCCCTAGAGCACACATTAACGGAATACTATGATGATAACAATGTGACAAAATTAGCTCTTCACGACGTCGCACGCCCGCTAAGGTAATCGCAAAATTTCCCAGCTCATCCTGAGTAAAAATATCCGCACCTGCGTTGTAAAGAATAATGTCGGGACTGTGCAAACGCGTACATAGTGATAGTGCTTGCTCCAGAGTATCTAAATATGCAGGATCTTGCGTATTGGTTGGTAATGCAAAATCATAATCTGACAGCTCTTTTAACCGAGGAAAGTTTTGCTCACAATGTATTGAGCAAGTGATGATATCTGCGCGTGACTTTAAAATCGCAGCAGTACCATCTCCTTGGTGAACATCGCAATCCAGAATCAATACGGTTTCGGCTTTACCTTTTGCAATTAAATCACATCCGGCTACTGCTAAGTCGTTAAAGATACAAAAACCGGAGGCTTTATCGGCATAGGCGTGATGGTAGCCACCAGATAAATTAGCCGCAAAACCTTTCTCTAAAGCAGTATGTGCCGCCTGTATGCTAGCACCAACAGAGAGTAAAGTTCGCTCGACTAGTTCGGGCGACCATGGAAAGCCCATACGCTTTATATCAGGAGGGCTCATTGTACCTTTGCAAAAAGCCTCGATGTAAGTGTTATCGTGGCAAAGCTTAAGCTGTTCATTAGACGCTTTATTATTTGCCAAAAAAATATGCTTATTTAAGCTGGATTGATCAAGGCGATCCTTCAGTTTGGCGTATTTTAGAATAGGAAAGCGATGGCGCGGTGGAAGTGCAAGATCACTATAAATTGGATTGTAAAACAACATACTAACGGTTACCTTGTTTTTCCAATTGTTGGATCTTTTCCTCTGTTGCTGAAATGGCTTTTCTACAGCGTCCAAGTCGAGTATGCAAAGCGAGTATTTCAGCATTTAGCTGAGCATTTTTCTCTGCATTTGCACCTTCTAACTGGGCTTTTCGAATGCTGATCATCTCTAATAAGCGTCTCTCGAATTCATGATTTTGAGACAACTCTTGGTAAAGCTCATGGGATGATTGCATTATTCGCTGAACAGCTTTGCGATAAACCTTTGCTTTTTTGGGCTTATTTAGTTTGTTTTCTTTCGCCCAGACTGGAGTAGACTTCAGTACTTTTATGATTGCTTGCATTTGCTCACCAACCTGTTCAACAGCAAATTGATAGGCATGGCGGTTTTGCTCAGGTGGTAGCTTCTTTAACGCAATTTGTATCTCATCAACATAATCTGTGAGCAGTAAGCTTTTGGTGTGGAATAGGTGACTATCAAACAAGCTAGGCTGGTTTTGAATGTACCGGTTTTTGTCAAACCACTTAGCATTGTCAAACTGCTGCGCCTGTGTCGCTAGCTGCTCGAGCTTGCTCTGAAGTTTAACAAAGGCCTGATTCATGCTACATATGCCTCAAAAATAAGTTTGCCCGCCAATAAGATCACCACAGTGTTGAAAATGGGTTTAATGAGTTTACTACCAAACTTTATCGCCGAATGTGCCCCGATCCAAGCTCCTAACATCAAAAAAGCGCCCATGGTCACACCTAGTAAAAAGTTTACATGTCCCAATGCAACAAAAGTGATCAGCGAAATAAAATTTGAAATAAAGTTCATGGAACGTGCTAAACCGCAATTCAGTAGCAGACTCATTTTATAAAGTAAGCTGTTAGATGCTGTCCAAAAGGTGCCAGTCCCAGGTCCGGCTAATCCATCAAAAAAGCCTAATGATAGGCCTTGTAACCATTGCTTTATTTTTAACGTTTTATTTTTTGTGGGTAATGAATGTTGTTCTGTAGAACTTAAACTTCCAAATAAGCTGTACAGAGCAACCATAATAATGATGATTGGAAGCAACTTATTTAAAAACTCAATACTTAGTTTATCTACCAGCAAGGTACCTAACACAGCTCCGATGGCAGTGGCTAAGGTAGACGCTGCCCAAAATCGTGGGTTAAACAATTGTTTTTTGTAGTAGGTAAAACTTGCCGTAAGTGAACCGAAGCTTGCCGCTAGTTTATTGGTTCCTAATGTCACATGTGGTGGAAGTCCCGCAGTTAATAGCGCGGGTACAGTTAGCATACCGCCGCCACCTGCGACAGCGTCGATAAACCCTGCAGCCAAGGCGACCGCACATAAAAGTGCCCAAGTGAGAGGATCAAAAGCGAGTTCAAACATTAATTAATCTATTTGCCTTGCAAAGGGTGGCAGCGTGTCAAGCATGGCTTTACCGTAACGTTTTGTTATCAGGCGCCTATCAAGTATCGTGATGCGACCAGAATCTGTTTCTTTGCGCAGCAGTCTACCACAGCTTTGTACTAATTTCTTTGCAGCATCTGGAACAGTGATAGATAAAAATGGATTTCCACCTTTAGATTGAATAAATTCAGCTTGAGCTTCTTCGACTGGCGAAGTTGGGACTGCAAATGGAATTTTCGTAATCACCAAGTTTTCAAGATATTTTCCAGGCAGGTCAAGCCCTTCCGATAAGCTTTGGGTTCCAAATAAAATACTTCCAGCTCCTAAATCCACTGCAGCTTTGTGACGACTAAGCAGTGCTTCACGCGACATTTCACCTTGCACTAAGATGTTTAGTTTCTTTTTTCGCAATGCGCTTACTACATGGCCCATCTGCCAATAAGAAGCAAATAATACTAAATTGGCTTTTCGCTTGTCTAAGTATGTGGGTAATGCTTCTGCGAGGTAATCACTGAAGGTTTTGTCAGTGGGCTCTACTTTAGTTTTTGGTATGTGTAAGGTTGCTTGAGTTTCATAGGCAAAAGGGGAGTCTGCTTTGATGAACTTTACACCAGGTTCATTTGCCAAGCCACTTTCTTTTGAAAAGTGATCAAAGCTACCTAATGCAGTTAGCGTTGCAGAGCAAAGCACTGCACCTGCACACTCACGCCATAGTTTGTCTTTCAGGTAAAAACCTACTTCGATTGGACAATCGCATAGTAAATGGTCATGATGATGTTTATATTCCATACGCTTGATCCAACGAGCGTGCGGGGTACTTTCTCCTTTAGCCGCATAGCTGAACCATAATTTGTTAAGTTGCTCGAGGCGATTTATGTATTGACCACTTTCTACTAGCAAAGGATCTGCTAAAAAGGCTTGCACGTCACCATCAGACACGTCTGTTGTGAGCGCATCATGCATTTTATTGAGTGCTCTTAATGTATCTAAGGTAGCGTCTGCAATATCTTTCGCTTGGGTTGTAAGCGACTCAGGTACTTCACCGTGCACAAAGCGATAGGTGTCGTCATCGTTATAATTAAAATCGGCCTGATCTAAACTGTCGCGTACAGACTTGAGCAGTTTACTCACATCATTGGCGGCGTCATTGAGTTTAAAGTTTTGTCCAATGGCTTTTTGAGAAACAATAGTCCCAGCCATTCTACCACTGAACTTAAGTAACTTTTCGAGCCACTCTATGGTGCCTTTTATTGTTGCTGCCGCTGAGGAAAAGTCCCGCGTAATATGAGGTAAGTGATGGGCCTCATCAATAACATAGTATGTTTCTTCTGGTTCAGGAAGAATTGTGCCTCCACCTAGCTCTAAATCGGCAAGTAATAGTGCATGGTTAATGACCAGCACATCCATCTGTTGGATTTTTTGTCGCGCTAAATGAAACGGGCATAGGTGGTGAGACTTCATTTGCCTTTGGCAAGCGTGTTTATCACATGCAATTAGATTCCATACTTTGTCAGGAATAGTGTCTTCCCAGCTGTCTCTGTCTCCAGCCCAGTGTTTATTTTGGTACGCGTTTGCAAGTTCTCTTAGACACTTTTGCTCCATATCTGTCAGTGGTGATGACGTGGTTGGTACCAATGATAGCTGAGTGTCATCCTGATTAACTGCGGCCATGAGCTTTTGCACACAGATATATCGTTGTCGTCCTTTTACCAAATCAAATTTAAAATCGATGCCACTGTGTTCTTTGAAAAAAGGAAGCTCTTTTTCAATAAGTTGCTCTTGCAGGGCGACAGTTGCAGTGGAGATAACCAATTTTTTCTTTTTGGCGAGGGCAAGTGGTAGTGCGCCAAGACAGTATGCCAGTGACTTGCCCGTACCGGTACCCGCCTCAATGACGCAGATGCGCTGTGACTTGTGGTATTCACCAGCGAGCGTTTTGGCGATTTCTGCGACAAGATAATTTTGGCTACTGCGAGGACGGTAATCCTCCAATTGCTCGGCGATATTTTGATGAGCATGACGTACGGTTTTTTTCATTGAATCTGACAACATGTGGATCGCCTAAGCAAAAAAGTATGGATATAATTACAGGGGTGTATTTTAGGCGGGGTTCACACTTGGCACAAGCAGTATATCAGGGCTTTATTTTGTCACGGCAGCAGGTATCCCATCGAGGGAAGTTGCGTTTATGCTATTGGATAAAAACTGAGCATGGCGTCATTAAGGCGTTTGTAGAGCAAGAACGCTGTGTTTTTTTTATAAAAACTGCGGATACAAACAAGGCGATAGAGATACTTGATAAGCTCGAATGTGATTATCAATTGGCGGTATTGTCACTCAAACACTTTGATCAATCTCCAGTGACGGGTGTGTACTTTTCACAGTTAAGTGGCTTTTATCGCGCTAAAGAAGCGCTTGATAGTAGGCTTTCTATTTATGAAGAAGATATTCGCCACGCGGATCGCTATCTCATGGAGCGATATATTAAGGGTGGAGTATGGGTAACAGGTATATCCTCTCAAAAGGCAGGTTACCTTGAACTAAACGAGGCAAAGCTCAAAGCTTGCGACGATTTCACTCCACATTTTAAGCGATTGTCTTTTGATATTGAATGTAGTGGCGACGGGGTCTTGTTTTCCGTGGGACTAGTTAGCGACAGCGAGCGGATTGTCATTATGATTGGCTCAGAGCAAGTCAGTGATCTCGACATCATTTGGGTTGAAGACGAAATCTCCCTGTTGAATACGCTTTGTAAAGAAATAAGTAGGCTTAACCCAGATGTATTAATCGGTTGGAATGTTATCGAGTTTGATTGCGCAGTACTGCATGAGCGTGCCGAGGCACTTGGCGTCCAATTAAGTATTGGTCGTGATGGTGAAGCAATGCAAGTCTCCAAAGGTCACTTTACTCGAGTGTTGATACCTGGGAGAGTGGTTGTTGATGGGATAGACACCATGAAAAACGCAACGTACCACTTTGAAACATTTAAATTGAGTTTTATCGCGCAAGAAGTACTTGGGCAGACAAAGTTACTTTCTCAAGACAATCGATTGGAAGAGATTGTTCGCCAGTTTCATGAAGACAAATTAGCGTTAGCCAAGTACAACTTGCAAGACTGTGTACTCGTTTGGGATATCTTTAGTAAGTTATCTTTAATGGAGTTTGCAACCGCGAGGACCAAACTTACAGGGTTGGAACTTGAACGTATGGGAGGTTCAGTTGCAGCGTTCACCAATTTATACTTACCTTTATTGCACCGCAGTGGCTATATTGCCCCGAACTTGGGTGAGCACGGATTAAACTTTGATAGCCCTGGGGGCTATGTTATGGATTCTAAACCAGGGTTATACAAAAATGTATTGGTGCTGGACTTTAAAAGTCTGTACCCCTCTATCATCCGCTCTTTTTGTATTGATCCTATGGGGTTAATAGAAGGGGGGCAAATGCCCGACAATGCCATTGTTGGGTTTAATAAAGGCCGTTTTTCAAGGACGCTACACCACTTACCTAAGTTGGTCGCGCAGCTTGCTCAGGCAAGGCATCAGGCAAAACAGAATGGTGAGCAAATGCTGCAGCAAGCCATTAAGATTATAATGAATAGCCTATATGGTGTATTGGGCTCGAAGGGATGCCGTTTTTATGACCCGCGACTTTCTAGCTCTATAACCATGCGCGGTCATGAAATCATGCAAACCACACGTCGCTGGATCGAAGAAATGGGTTTCGAAGTAATTTACGGAGATACTGACTCTACTTTTGTGAGGGTGGCTGACGAATACTCAGCAGCACAATGTAAGCAGCTGGGTATCACCTTAATGACAGAAATCAATCAGCGTTGGACGCAATTGCTCAGCGAACAGTATCAACTAGAGAGTCACTTAGAAATAGAGTTTGAGACACATTACAGTCCTTTTTTTATGCCAACGATTCGGGGTCAAGAAACAGGCTCCAAAAAGCGATATGTGGGGCAGGTAGTAGATAAAGAGGGATCGCCGGCACTGATATTTAAAGGTATGGAAACAGTGCGAAGCGACTGGACCCAGGTTGCAAAGGAATATCAACAAGCGGTTATTCGCGCATTGTTTGATGATTTGGATGTTGTCGAAGTGACTGAGAGTTTTATTAACCAAATCATTTCGGGTCAGGTAGACAACAAGCTTATATATAAGAAGCGCCTTGGCAAACCTTTGGAGTCTTACGTTAAGAATATTCCACCACACGTCAGAGCGGCAAAAGATGCGACGCAAAACGGCAATGTATCGGGCCTTGGTAAAGGCAGCCAAATTGCATACGTCATGAGTCATTCGGGTCCAAAGTTGTATACAGGTGCGATAGAGCAGCTCGATTACACTCACTATATTGAAAAACAAATCCTGCCCATATATAGAATGCTACCGAACATTGACGAAAATGCCATCAACTTAGCTGGGCAACGCTCATTAGACTTGTAAACCTCTGAAAGAGATTGTTTATCGCTTTGTAATATTCGCGATTTAACTGTTCAGGGGTTAGCCATTCCATAAAATTCCGTTTGCTGTGATGTAAATGCTACCAACCTAATTTGCAAAGGAATTGTATTCGCTCGCGTTTTTTGGGTAAAAAAACAGCACTTAAACCAAATTCAAAAATATTTTTTTTAACCTCCTTTGATGTTGATTTCTGCATTTTAATTTTTGTTTGTATAGATCCTAATCACCGCGGCTGTGAAATAAATTAATTAATTCCTCTTTTTTGAAGTAAGTGTTTATTTACTTTATGGCTTCTTTAAATTATGGGTTTTATGTGTATACCTTGTGTTAGTGAGTGTTAACTGTGTCATGTTTGACGCTTAACATGACTCCCTATTAGTATCCTCCGCGAATTTTCAAATCCGGCCATTAGAGCTCGGTACTAAAGACTTATAAAACTCAAGCTTACCAACAATCGTAAGCCCAGGGAGAATCACATGTTGAACACTAAAGTTACTAAAGCAGTGCGTATTGCATTGGCATTTGGTGCAGCTTCTTCAGCTGCTGTCGCAAACGTAGCGATGGCAGAAGAAGGCGCAGAAAAAGTAGAACGTATCGAAATTACAGGTTCACGCATCAAGCGTGTTGACATGGAAGGCGCAAGCCCAGTTGAAGTTATTACAAGTGCAGAATTTGAGAGCCAAGGGCGAGTATCGGTTGCGGATGCACTACAAAGCGTTACTTCGAACAGCTTCGGCTCGTTCTCTCCGTCTTCTGGCTCTGGATGGCAGTCTCAGTCAACAGTAAGTTTACTAGGTGCTGGTCAAGATCGTACTCTAGTACTTGTTGACGGTAAGCGTATGGCTGGCTCTCCATCTTTAGGTGGATCTGCTGCAAACTTAAGTGCAATCCCTATGGCTGCGGTTGAGCGTATTGAAATCTTGAAGGATGGTGCTTCAGCTATCTACGGTTCTGATGCCATTGCTGGTGTAATTAACGTTATTCTGAAAAAAGACTACGAAGGTGCGTCTTTTGATATTCAAATTGGTCGTCCAGAAGCGGAAGGTGCAGACAGCAAGCAAATGTCTATGGCATTTGGTATTAGCTCAGATAAAGGCAATATTACATTTGTATATGACCACCAAACACGTACACCAATTTTTGAGCGTGACCGTGACTACACCAAAAAGCAACTGAACGATGACAATGGTGATGGCATTGTCACTATTTATGACGAAACAGTCGGTGTTAGCTACTCAAGTGCAACTTTCCAAAAGCCTGATGGCAGCTGGGTTGCATCAGAGAATTGTAATGAACTTTCTAAAACCGTTCCTGGTTTTGTCGGTGAGCTAGGCACTTCTAACGGTGGCACAGTGTGTGGCTATTCGTTTGCAGATGTTGCTGCTAACTCAGCTTCTACGAAGCGTGACTCGGTAATGACAAGCCTTACTTACAGCCTAACAGATGATCTTGAGCTATATGCACGCGCAATGCTGAGCCGCAATGATTCATTTGGCCGTTACGCGCCACCTGCTTCTTCAATCAGAGGTATGGCGGCTGATCACCCACTAAATGAAACTGGTATTGAAGGTACAAATGGATTCTTCCGCTGGTATCAGGTTGGTAACCGCGACACGAACGTAACGGATTATCAGCAAGACTATATGATCGGCCTAAAAGGTTTCTTCGGTGAAACTGCTGAATACGAAATCGCATACCACAAAGCAAAACTTGACTACCGTCGTGCTGGTCGTAATTACCTAAGTTTAGGTGGCCTTGCTTACAACTTTGACAGATTGAACGATAAAAACCCAATTGTTCAAGGTTCTGAAGAGTGGAACAACAACCTTGCTACAACTGTATATGTAGAAGATCAAAACGAACTTAACCATATCTTTGGTGGTGTTTCATTTGCAGCCGGTGAACTTACAGGCGGCGAAATTCAACATTACATTGGCGCTGAGTACTTTGACCAAGAACTTCGCTCACAGTACGACGCGCAGAGTGAAGCTGGTTTAGTTGGTGGTTCAGCTGGTAACTCTGCAGCTGGTGAGCGTGATACAAAAGCTGTGTTTTATGAAGTTGCAATGCCTGTACTTGATAACTTAATTGTGAGTGCAGCATATCGTTATGACAGATATAGTGACTTTGGTAGTAAAGGCACACCAAGCTTCAAAGTAGAATACCGTCCTGTAGACGATCTGCTTGTACGTGCATCATACTCAAAAGGTTTCCGTGCTCCGTCGTTAAATGAATTATTAGCAGCACCGTCTGAGAGCTACCCTCAAGTATTTGACTACGTTCAATGTGAACGTAACGGCACAGCTCCAGAAGATTGTAAAAAGACAGCACCACAGAACCTTCGCAATGGTAATAGCAATTTAGGTCCAGAAGAGTCGACATATATCAATGCAGGTATTGTTTACTCAGGATTTGAAGATGTAGGCATCAAGTTAGATTTCTTCTCTCTTGAAATCGATAATGTAATTTCACTTATTACAGTTCAAGATTTGATGAATGCTGAATACGCTGGTGTGCTGTCAAACATCGAGCAATCGTATCCTGGTGTAAACCTAGATCGTTTTGACAATGGCAGTGTTAAAGGTGTTGTGACGACACGCTATGAGAATGGCTCATTTATGTCGCGTAAAGGTCTAGATTTAGACTTATCTTACCGTCTTGACACGCGTTTCGGTGAGTTCAAGTTCAAGAAAGTAACAACTTACATTCTTGAAGCTGAGGAAGATGTATTCTTCGGTGGTCCAGCGCAAGATTTTGCAGGCGCACCTGAAACACCTGAATGGCGCTCGCAGCTATCTGTGAACTATTCAATTGACAACGTAGCGATCAATTGGACTACAGATATTGTTGCTAGTACAGCTGAAGATGAAGTACTGAGAGTTGCAAATAATCAGTTCTCTTATGAATTCAGCAACCACAACCCTACTTATATAGTACATAACTTAAATGCTAAGTACTTCACGGAAGGTTACGGTACATTGACTTTAGGCGTTCGAAACCTATTTGATAAAGGCGTTGTACTAGATGATGCTGGCCGCTGGGTTGATTATTCAATATACGGTGCAGGTCATATTGGTCGCGAGATGTTTGCTGGTTATAACATCAGCTTCTAATTAACGTAGCTAAAGATCCTTACAAAAGCCCCGACAATCTCGGGGCTTTTTTGCATCTGTCGTATTTTCCAATTTTCCAACTTTCCAACTTTCCAACTTTCCAGCATTTCACATTTCACATTTCACATTTCACATTTCACATTTCACATTTCACATTTTCGTCTGTTTAACCGTCCTTCTCGAAAGTATGTTGACGCTTTAATTCTCTTAGAAAATTGATTCCCATTCTTTGCTGAACCACTGATTTGAATTTGTTAACAATACTTTTTGTTTCATTAATGGGTAAAAGATCAGTGTGTTGTTGCTTGTGTTTTTAATATGTAAACGCATTCTTTTGTGGTTTGATTTTGTTTACCTAATTTTATCTATTTTTATTTGTTAACAATAGTATAACCTCAGTTTTTGTGGATTCTAATTTTTCAACATATTGATTTGCATTGATTTTATTGTTATTTGTTGACTGTATGTTAATTGGGTACTTGTGCTTTCTTTCTATTATTGATTAATTTGATCTAATAAAGGGGGTTTTAATGTTTCTTGATTTAATCTGGAATTTTTCGAAAATTGAACTAATCTAAAATATCTTAATTAAAAACAGGAGGTTAATGTTTTAAATTTGTACCGATTGTAACTATTGTTGTGAACTTGTGTTTATTTTTACACTAACAAGTGAAATAAAATTGTTGACGCTGCGGGTTTGGATTGTTTAGTATTCCTGCACCATGTTGCTGCAAGTGCAACAATAAAAATTTGGTTTACACCATTTAAATAATTATAACCACACAAATGTGGTCCAGGGAGATTCAAATGTTAAACAATCAAGTAACCAAAGCTGTGCGCTTAGCACTAGCTTTAGGTGCGGTGTCAGCTTCAGCTGTTACTGTTGCAGAAGAAGCAGATACACAAGAAGTAGAACGTATTGAAATCACAGGTTCTGCTATCAAGCGTACAGATCTTGAAGGTGCACTACCTGTAGACGTTATTGACGCTGCTGATATTGCAAAGTCAGGCGTAACTTCTGTACCTGACCTTATCGCAAACATCCCATCAATGCAGGGCTTCACTGCTGCAGGTGAATCTGTAGGTGGTGGCGGTGGTGGTATCCAAACTGCTTCACTTCGTGACTTGGGCGCTGAATACACGCTAGTACTTATCAATGGTCGCCGTATGGCTTCTTCTGATTCGGGTTCAAGTATCGATATTAACTCAATCCCGCTTGCTGCTATCAAGCGTGTTGAAATTCTAAAAGATGGTGCTTCTGCACTATATGGTTCTGATGCAATCGCTGGTGTTGTTAACTTCATCCTTAAAGATGACGTGACAGACTTCACAGTCGCAGCGCGTTATGACAAGCCAAAAGACACTTCTAGCTCTAACTTCTCATTCACTGGTGGATTTGGTGATTTGAGCTCTGATGGTTTCAACGTGATGGTGAGTTTTAGTCGTGACGAGCAGGATAATCTAAGATCTGTGGATCGTGACTTTGCAAAAACTGGTTTTGTTGAGTTCGAGCACGCTGGTCAAAACCTAATTGCTATCGCGGGTTCATCAAATGCGATTCCTGGTAATGCATATGTGTCGTATAAAGAAGTAGATGCGAGTGGCAACTATAATTTAGACAAAGATGGTAACCAGATTATTAAGACTTATGCGTTAAACCCATATAAAGAAGCAAATGGCTCTTGTCACACAACAAGTGCTCCAGCTGGTAACGCATGTCAGTTTGACTATACAAGTACACTTGAAATACAGCCGGAGAGCGAGCGTAACAACTTATTCTTACAGGGTACATTCGCAGTCAACGATGAAACAGAAGCATATGTAACAGCGTCTGCTTCAAAGTTTGAAATGACAACGCGTATTGCGCCTTATCCGACAGGTGGTTTTGTACTTAATAGAAATTTAGGTGAGGAATCTAGTTTTGTTAATGATAATGTTATCAAGTACCTACCTACCGAATATATAGATGCAAATGGCATCAAGCAGGATGTTTTAAATGAAAGAACGGGCTCTGTTACTGCTCGTTGGCGTGTACTTCCAGGTGGTAACCGTACTGATGAGTGGAGCACAACTACTAACCATATCGTAGCTGGTGTACGTGGTGACTTCGGTGAGTGGAACTATGATTTTGCAATCACAAGCTCTGGTGCAGAGCGTGAGCAAAACCGTATTACTGGTTACCCACTTGAAGAAGAGTTCATGGCGCTTGTCACTTCTGGTGAAGTTGATATCTTCGCTGACCCAGCAAGCCTAACTCCGGAGCAGAACGATGCTGTTAGAGCAACTATGTTTAGTGGTAACTGGGAAACAACAGATACAGATTTATTTGCTGTAGATGGTAAAGTGTCTGGTCCAATCGCAGAGCTTGACGCAGGTACTGTGTACATGGCTGCTGGTTGGGATTACCGTAAATCAAGCTATTCATTAACGAACGGTAAAGGTCAAAACGACGAAGTTGTTCTTTTTGAATCAGCGGGTACTGAGTTTGACTTAGAGCGTGACAGCTACGGTGCATTCGTTGAAGTAGTAGTTCCAGTTCTTGAAAACTTAGAGGTAACAGGTTCACTACGTTACGACGAAATTGGTGAAATCACTGATTCGAAGCGTACTGGTAACCAAACAGTTAACCAAAGTGTAGACGACACAACTTATAAGCTAAGTGTTTCTTACCGCCCAACTGACGCACTACTACTACGTGCTTCATACGGCACCGGTTTTAAAGCTGCAACAATGCGTCAAATCGCTGCACCTCGTCTAGAGTTTGGTGTAACTGCATCAGCTTATGATTGTCCAGAAGGTTTGAGACAAGAGATTGCGCAGTTCTGTCATACAGAAAAGCTTCAGTATGATGTATTTCGTGAAGGTAACGCGGATCTTCAGCCTGAAACTTCTAAGCAATATACTTACGGTTTCGTATGGTCTGGCGACCAAGGCATGAGTTTCGGTGTGGATTACTGGAACGTGAAAATGGAAAACCAGGTTACTCGCCTAACTCAAAACCAGATCTTCGGCGACCCAGTAACTTATGCAGAGTGGTTCACAACTAAGTTTGACAAAGGTTCTGAGAAAACAGTTGTAGCAATTATTCAAGCAGCTGATAACGTTGGTGAGTCAAGAAACTCAGGTATTGACTGGCACTTCGATTTCACAACTGAATTCTCTTTCGGTACGCTTAAGTCTCAGTTAACTGGTACTTATATGATTGAAAGCGAAAGCCTACGTGTAGGTAGCGACAACATCTGGGATACAAGCCTAGGTCAAGTTGGTACAAATGAAGCTGTTACTTTCCGCAACATCGTAAACTTCAACAACACGTTCACGCATGGTGACTTCACTCACAGCTTGAACATTAAAGCACGCAGTGGCTACACTGATGCACCAGCAAGCGCAAGCTTCTATGTTGCACAAGCTGATGACTGGGATAAAGCTGTTGATGGCAGCGTAATCCAGAAGCATGTTCCTGTTTACATGACTTTCGATTACCGTCTAGCATACGCTTGGGGTGATAACGCGAACATCGGTTTCGGTATCAAGAACTTATTTGATAAAGAACCTCCGTTCACTCTTAATGCTGCAGCAGGTCACCAAGTTGGTTATGACCCACGTTACGCAGATGCATACGGTCGCTCATTCTACTTACAAGCTGATTACACATTCTAATCTAGCTTGAAGACCAAGCTTTGAAAAAGTATTCAAAGCTTGGTTTTATGAGTCAAATTTTGAATTGTTGGTAATAAAAATTCGAAATTCATTATGAGTATGTAAGTACAGCCCCTAAGACTTGTACGATAAAGTTAGTTACTGTAACAAAGCATACTTTTTTAATTAAAGACTGCTTAAAAACCCCGCGACTGCGGGGTTTTTTTTTCTTTATTTTGTCCCAATTACCACAATTTGTTTGTTTCTATTTTGTATATTATGTTTTCTTAGTGTGTGTTCGTATTGCTGAAGTCGGTTAGCTATTTCTAATACGGACTTACTATTGGGCTATCCTCGATTGTTTCCTTCGAAACCCCCATCGCTATCTTTAATAAATCTCATGATTTACCCTATTAATGAATTTCCAGTTTTACGTTTAATCCATGTGTTATCAGTGGTTTTGTTTCTTTTTTGGGGTGTTAGTTTGTGCTGAAAGCTGCCCGTAATGCTTCACTGTATATACGCTCACGGTACTTTGAGCTGTACTACTTTTCTCGATCTTGAGTCTTTTTTTTCAATATAAGTTGTTGTTTGTTTTGTATTAATATTGCTCAATTTATTGTTGAGTATTTTGCAATTCTTGTATGTTTCAGACCTATTTCACAAGCTTGCATGGGAATTTACTTTGTGGTTACTATACCCGCGTTGTTTCATATAGGGTACACATAAAAGCAACGTGCTTAACCTTATATTGAAGTAAAAAATAAAATAAAAGCTTTGCAAAAAGCTCCAGGGAGAAAACAAATGTTAAACAATAGAATTTCAAAAGCGGTTCGCCTTGCGATCGCGTTTGGTGCTGCATCGTCAGCAACATTCGCTGGCCAAGTTATGGCGGCAGGCGAAGAAGGCGCAGATAAAGTAGAGCGCATCGAAGTAACTGGTTCACGTATCAAAAGAACAGACCTTGAAACTGCAGTACCAATTACAACAATTGGTAAAGCAGAGATTGGCGAAACTGGTACTTTGAACATTCAAGACATTCTTTCAAAGTCTCCTGTAGCGCTAACAGGTTCTGACCAATCTACTTCTGCATTCACAACTACTACTGTAGGTTTGAATACAACTGAGCTTCGCGGCTTGGGTGAAGCACGTACCCTAGTACTTGTAAACGGTCGTCGTTTCGTATCTGGTACTATTCCTTCTGCCGGTTATGGTGTTGACTTAAACGCGATCCCTGCAAAATTGATCGAACGAATCGATATTCTTAAGAGTGCATCATCAGCTGTATATGGTTCTGATGCTGTAGCAGGTGTTGTAAACATCATTCTACGTGACGATATTGAAGGCGTTGAATTATCAGGCCAAACAGGTATTAGCTCAGAAGGTGACCGTGAAAAGCACAGCGTGAACATCACTGCTGGTAATACTTGGGATACAGGTAACGCATGGATTTCAATGGGTTATGATACTGATAAAGGTATTAAATCGTTAGATCGTGACTTCTCAAGCTTCGATGCATTTGCAACTAATGACGGTATCATCTACTTGGGTTCAAGTTACCCTCCACAAGGTCGTATCACATTCAATGATGCAGATGGTAAAGCGCATTCATTTAATGGTGACGGTACTGCTTTCGAAGGTGCACTTAACGATCGTACAAACAACCGCTTTAACCGTGCTCAGTTCCGTCAGCTTATCACTCCAATTGAGCGTAAATATGTTTCTGGTAGCTTAAACCTAGAAGTGTCAGACGACGTAACTATGTTTACAGAATTCCAGTGGAATAATGCTGCTACTAACGGTTCTACGATTGAACCTACAGCATTAAAAGTAAACGATGCAATCTGGTTCAACGATAAAGGTGGCCCAGGTGGTATGAGCATCGATTCTCCACTAATTCCTGAATTACTGCGCACGAACCTGAAAAGCTTAGGTGTTACAGATTTAAACCAAACTACTGACTTTGTACGTCGTATGATCGAATTCGGTCCACGTGACACAAGCTTAGAGCGTGATACTGTTCGTGCTGCTGTAGGTTTTGACTGGGATATCGATGGTAACTGGATGCTTAGCACGTATGCTACATACGGTCAAACAACGCAAACTCAACAAAACGGTGGTCAAGTTAATGTAGAGCGTGCTGCATTTGCTCTAGATGTTGAAGAGTTTGAAGGTGAACTTCGTTGTAAGAGTGAATTGGCGCGTATGCAAGGTTGTGTTCCACTGAACCTATTCAGTGATGGCCTTAGCAACAATGGAATCTCTCAGGCTGCGGTTGACTATGTGCGTTCTCCTGCAAAAGTGTATGGTAAAGTAGAACAATCTGTATTCTCTTCTGTACTTTCTGGTGAATTACCTCTAGAGCTATCTGGTGGTAACGTTGGGTTTGCAGGTGGTGCAGAATACCGTTACGAAAGTGGTGTTGCTCAACCAGGTGACTTGGCTCAAACTGGTGCATCTTCTACAAACAAAGCTGAAGCAACAGAAGGCAGCTTCTCAACAACAGACGTATTTGCTGAAGCGAGTTTCCCTGTTTTAGATAGTTTACGTATTGACTTAGCTGCGCGTCAAAGTGACCACTCAGTGACTGGTTCTTCATTCACATATAACCTTGGTGCAGAGTTCCGTCCTACTGAAACGCTAATGCTTCGTGCTTCATATGCAACAGCAGTACGTACTCCGAACATCGCGAACTTATATGGTGGCCGTGGTGAAACTTTCCGTCAAACAGGTGATCCTTGTGACGGCTTAAAACTAGACCAGAGTGATAGCAAGTCGGCTACTGTTCGTGCAAACTGTTTAAAAGATGCCGCTGTTGTAGCAAGACTAGAGCAAACTGGTGAGTTCACTCTTACTCAGGTTGAGAGACAAAGTACTGGTGGTTTCCAAGGTGGTAACCCAAATGTTAAAGAAGAAACTGCAGAGACATTCAGCTTAGGTGCTGTATGGCAGGTTTCTGATGAACTTTCAATCACATTAGACTACTTTGATGTTGAAATCGAAGATGCAATTACTACAATCTCACGTCGTACAGTTATCGAGCGTTGTTACGATGATCCAAATATGACAGCTGGTTGTAATGGTGCATATATCCGTAGTGTAAGAGGTGTTTTAACAGACGTTAACACTGGTTCTTCTAACGAAGACCGTATCAACACTTCAGGTTATGATATCGATATCGATTACCGTGTAGACACTGACTACGGTACATTTGGTGCTCAGCTAATCGCAACTTACACAGATGAGTTTGTTTCTACTAGCCAAGTTACTGGTCAAGAAAACATTACATTAGGTGAAGTTGAAACGCCAAAAATTAAGGCAAACATCAACCTAACGTATGCACTTGATGATTTAAATGTACGTTGGAAGCTTCGTCACTGGGATTCAGTGGTTGATAACTTAAACACAGAAAGCGCAATTCCATGGGGTAACGAGATTGGTTCTGTAACTTATCACGATATTTCAGCAGGTTACAACTTAACCAACGATACGAAGTTAATCTTTGGTATCAACAATGCGTTTGACAAGCAGCCAGCAATCTTAGCTCAAGGTTCGCAGTATGGTTCAACTGGTATTAACACGAATACTCGTGCGTATGACGTACAAGGCCGTGCATACTTCCTGAACTTTGAAACTAAGTTCTAATAGCAAATAAGTCTTTAGAAAATTTAAAACCGGTCTATGACCGGTTTTTTTATGCCTTAAAAACAACATAGGTGGCTTTAAAAACAGTTTTTTAAGTTAATTCGAAGTCTTGGAGGTTTGTTTTTTTAAAATCGAAATTGGTATTTTATATTGGTTTTATTGTTTGTTTTAATTTTTTAGGTGTTTTATTTGATCTAATATATTGGTTTTTATTTTGTGTTTTATATTTGAAATTTTTTTATTAAAATATTTATTTTGACTTTGATTTCTTTACTGTCTAATTTTTTGTTGTTATATTTTTCCTGAATTCAAGGAGAATAAATATGAAAAAAGTGATTTTTGGTGCTGTCGTTTCAGCATTTTTTGGAATTAGTAAATACGCTGTTGCTGGTGACCAGCAAGTAAATTGCCGTACACAAGCAGTAACTTCAGCAGTATATAGTGGTAATGCAAGTTGTTATGCAGGTGGCCAGTATATTTCACGCTATGTACATAATAGTGCTTCAAGCACTGCTTTTGTCAGCCAGGTAGTTAATGGTAGAACTGTATCCTGTAGTGCGTCTGTGCCTTTCTCACACAATGAAACTGCTAACGTAAGAAAGTGTGATTATACTCCACAAGCAAGAGTTAAATTGGATGCTCAGTTTAATAGTGATAGTACGAGGGCCCGAGTGGTTATCCGCAACCTATCAACGGATAGAGATGGTCAAATTTCGAAGGTAGAATACTGGGTAGATAACGTATATCAGGGCACACTATCTGGTAGCTACAAGTATTTGAGCTGGAGAGATACTTTCCCAAGTTTTTCTACTAGAGTCAAAATTAGGGTAACTGACAACGATGGTTACACTGATATCTCTTCTACTTATATTCCAGTGAAAGCGAAAGATGCGCCATGTTGGGGTGATCACGAAGACCCAGCTAGCTGTTAATAGATAAAAGTGGCGCCTTGAGCGCCATTTTTATTTCACATCAACGACTTTACTCGCTTTTTTATATTTGATTTTATATCCCTGCCAACTTGGTAATTCCCAGCGTTTTGGGGCGTCTTTTCTTGCACCAGATATATACTCAATTAAAATTCGTTTAGATAAAAAATTATAACTCGCAGATAATTCTAGTTCCGGGAGAATAACTTTAATAGGGTGCTTCTCAATAAAAGGTGCTAATATCCAGCTTTCGACTTCTTGAAAATATAAATCACTTTCCTCGATTAGATCTAAATCCTCGAATTCATGAATACCGAGTTGTTGAAGCCTAGTATGAATATACTGATTAATTACTGGCAGGTTAATTTCAACTTTTTTATACTGGTAGTATAATTTGTGTTCTCCAAAGCTTTGACTCAGAGTGTCATATAAACCGGGAAATAAGTCGCCGGATTCAATGAGCATGACACACGCATCGATCAGGTCGTTACCTTCCGCAATCATAGTTTGTTTAGAAATAGTTACACCCGCATATTGGAGAGCGGCCTCAATTTGTATGCCTTGTTCATCGATATAAGCACCTGTTAATGTGGGTGTAGCGAGTCCTAATTTGGCTATCGAATTCAAAGATATTGGCGCTGCGATTGTTGCCATGGTCATGGCTTGTTTAGTGCCTTTACCTGCAAGTGCAAAAGTGTCCAGTACCAGCATTGCTTCTGTTGTTTGTGAGATTCTTGAAGTATTTGATGTGGAAACTTCTATTTCGCCATTGCCAAATCCACTGCGGCGATTTTGCCTTTTCACAAACACCCACTCAGGCTTAGCGGTTGCCATTGCGTTTATAAGAGCTTTTCTATCATAGCTAGCTGCATGTTCGAGACTTGGTAGAGAAAAAGCTTCGCGCAGCTGGTTACTAAACTGTTTGGCTTCGTTAAGTCCCTCTGATTCTATGTGTAGCAAGCCGTCGAGTTTTCCCCTCAGTAGTGCGATTACGAGCTCTACATCACATCCATTTGGCAACAGTACGTTGAGTTGTTCGAGTTGCTCTACGTTATTTGGTAATTGATAAACACGTGCTGGCACGGATATCACTGAGATAATATCAATTGCAGCTTGTTTTAGCGCGCCAGAAGGCATCTGAGCGATAATATGTCCTAGTTCAGCATCAATTGGCAAAGGGTAGAGCAGGTTGCCAAGAGAAGTGGCTACTTGGCGTTTATCTAATGCGCCAATGTGGGTTAGTATGTTTAGTGCTCTGTCTTTAGATGCATTGGGCAGCGGATCTATAAACTCAAGCGTATCGACCCCACTGGAGGCGCATCCCGCGGCGAGCACTAGCTCTGTAAGTGCTTCGCGTTGGATTTCTGGCGGGGTGCGTTCAATTAGCGGCGCATATTGCCCGTATAGCCTAATACAAACACCTGCTTGTGTGCGGCCAGCTCTACCCAAACGTTGTTTGGCTGAATCTCGTCCAATGGCATCAAGTCCTAACACTGTTTTGCCGTTTCTCAGATGTGTGCGCCTTTCCAATCCAGAGTCTATAACACAGGTGACATTGGGAATTGTCAAAGAGGTTTCTGCAACATTGGTGGCTAAGATAATCCGCTGTTGTGGCTGCTTTGCAAGTGCTAATTGTTGCTGTTGTTTGCTGCACCCGCTGTAAAGTGTAACGACTAAAGTACCCATGGATTTTAGTGCAGTTTGACAAGCTAAAATCTCACCTTTACCTGGTAAAAAAACCAGAATATCGCCATTTGTCATTTCTTGGGCTTGTTTGCAAGCTACTGTAACTCGGTCTGTAAGCTGCTCTTTTTTAGGCATCATCCGTGGCTCTTTGGCAATAAAGTGCTCTTCAACGGAGTACATATTGCCATCGCTGTGCAAAATGGGGGCGCCTAAATAGCTACTTAGTCTATCAGCATTGAGGGTGGCAGATGTGAGTACCAGCCGGTGTTGATCATATTGCTTTAACAAAGCAAGTAATAAATCCATGTCCCATCGGCGTTCGTGAAATTCATCAAGTACAACGTGTGAGAAAGCGGCGAGCTTGTTTTCAAAGTACCATCTTAGTGCAACACCCGGAGTGACAAAAATAATATCTGTATTGTCATGAAATACAGTCTCGAAGCGAATCGCATAGCCGACTCGTTCGCCCAGTGGAGTTTTGCAAAGTGAAGCCACATACTCTGCAAGTGAAGTGCAGGCAATTCGTCTAGGCTCAACCACCAGTACTTTTCCTTGAGTGGCAGCCCAAATTGGCAATTGTGTAGATTTCCCCGATCCAGTGGCGGCGGTAACGACAACATTTTGTTCTGAAATGGTGTTTAAAAATTGCTCTTTAATCGACTCAATAGGCAGCGACATATTATGTATTTCTAGGTGCTTTTTTCGGAATTTTATCAAAAATTTGTTGAAAAGGCGCTGATATGAACACACTTAAATTAAAAAGCACGGTAAATGAGCACATATGATAAATGTAATGTTACTTATCTTTTTAGTGGTATTCGTGGTGGTATATTGGCGCCTTGATACGATTAAACGATATTTTTGGCAAAAGAAATATGCACAACAGTTGTTGTCGCGTGCCGATAAAAAAGTTCTTTTGAAGTACATGCCAATCTATCGAAATATGACTGACCTCGACAGGGAAAAACTAGAAAAGCATATCGTTTGGTTTTTAGGGGAGAAAAATATACTGGGCAGGGATGGCTTAAAAGTCACTCGGCCAATGGCATTGATCATTGCAGCGGACGCTTGTCTATTGGTAATAAACCAAGCTTGGCCGCTTTATCCTAACGTAAAAGAGGTACTGTTATATCCAAGCCAATATTATGCACCGCAAACCAATAAAGATCGTGCGGGACTAGTAAGTTATCACACCGCTATTAGACAGGGAGAATCTTGGCCTGGTGGCACATTAGTACTGAGCTGGCATGATGTATTGGAAGGAAACCGACTGCCAGGAGATGGGCACAATTTGGTCTTCCATGAATTTGCGCATCAACTCGATCAACAGGCTGGCAATACCAATGGTACGCCTGAATTACCAAAGAATATTAGCTATCAGCGCTGGGGCGATGTGTTAGGGCGCGCATACAATCAGTTAAAGATGCAGTTGGCGTACCATATGCCTCATGTGATACATGAGTATGGTGCAACCAATGAGGCGGAATATTTCGCGGTGCTTACCGAAACTTTCATTGAAAAGCCCATCGAACTCAAACAAGAAAATCCAGAGTTGTTCAACTTATTGGTGAGCTATTTTCGATTTGATCCAAGAGATTGGTTAGGCAGAACAGTGTGAATTTTCACTTTTGTAAAACAAAAAAGCCGCTTCGAAGCGGCTTTTTAGGTTACGGTGTCAACTTATGAGAAGTTGATTTCGTTGCGCTCACCGCGCTCTTTACGTCTGTTGTCACGGTTGCCATCTCTGTTACCATCACGACGTTTGTCGCTACGAGGGTCACGGAAGCTACGCTTACCACCATCACGACGTTCACCACGCTCTTCAAAACGTCTACCGCCTTCACGACGATTACCGTTGCCACGCGCCTGATCTGCAGGGTGTGTGCTCTTAGTCATCTTCATTGGGCGTTGACAAATGTGAACACCTTGGAAGTGTGTTAGCGTTTCCGCAGGCATATCCTGTGGAAGCTGAACGGTGCTGTGCTCATCAAACAAACGGATTTCACCGATAAACTTGCTTGAAATATCAGCTTCGTTAGCAATTGCGCCCACAATGTTCTTAACCTGAACACCGTGCTCACGACCCACTTCAATACGATAAGTATCCATAGGTGCAGAGCTATTGCGACGGCCTTTTCTGTCACCACGGTCGCCACGCTCACCGCGTCTATCGTCACGGCGATCACGGTTGCCATCGCGGTCACGACGCTCGCGTTGTTGAACTTTAATTTCTTCAACTTTAAGCGGAGACTGCTGCTGTGCTAGGCAAAGTAATGCAGCTGCAAGCTGTTCTTGGCTTAGCTCTAGCTTCTCACCTAAGCCTTGAGCAACTTCACTGAAGAACTCAATGTCTTTGTGATCAAGTGACATGCTAAGCTTGTTCTGAAGTGCTTCAATACGTTTTTGCTCAACGATTTTTGCACTTGGAAGCTCTACTTGCTCGATGTCTGAGCGAGTATGACGCATGATGTTACGTAGTAAGTAACGCTCGTTACCTTTTACGAACAAGATAGCTTTACCTTTACGACCAGCACGACCTGTACGGCCAATACGGTGTACGTATGCTTCACTGTCTTGTGGGATATCGTAGTTGATAACTAGGCTTAGACGGTCAACATCTAGACCACGTGCCGCAACGTCAGTCGCGATAACGATATCTAATAGACCGCTTTTCAGTCTTTCAACTGTGCGCTCACGCGCTTGCTGGTTCATGTCACCATTTAGTGGCGCAGCAGAGAAACCTTCACGTTCTAATAGCTCAGCAAGCTGAACAGTATCATTACGAGTACGAACAAACACGATAGAAGCATCGTAATCTTCCGCTTCTAAGAAGCGCACGATTGCTTTATTTTTATGTGTCGTTGCACGCCAGTACACCTGCTCAATTGTGTCAACAGTTGAGTTACGTGGTGTGATTTTTACTTGCTCTGCGTTATCTAAGTACTTAGAACAAATAGATTGGATCTGCTTTGGCATAGTTGCAGAGAAAAGGCATGTTTGCTTTTCTTCTGGTGTTTTTTCCATGATGCTTTCAACATCATCGATAAAGCCCATGCGTAGCATTTCATCAGCTTCATCTAATACCAATGCATTTAGGTTTGATAGATCAATGGTCTTACGGTTGATATGGTCGATTAAACGCCCCGGAGTTGCCACGATGATCTGTGCGCCACGGCGAAGTGCACTTAGCTGCACGCCATAGCTTTGTCCACCATATAGCGCAAGTACTTCTACGCCTCTGGTGTACTTAGCATACTGCTCGAATGCCTCTGCAACTTGCAATGCAAGCTCGCGAGTCGGAGTCAGTACTAAAATTTGTGGTTGCTTAACGGATGCGTCAACATTGTTTAATAGCGGCAGTGCGAAAGCTGCCGTCTTGCCCGTACCCGTTTGCGCTAGTCCCAGCACGTCCTTTCTTTCTAGCAATAACGGTATACATTGAGCCTGGATCTCAGAAGGTGATTGATATCCTAGCTCTTCGACTGCTTTAAGGATTGCAGGAGAAAGATCTAAAGATTCAAACGTTACTGGTTCTGACATTAATGCGCCTCAACAATTTAAAAGAGGCGGCATTGTACAGTAAAGAAAAAATAAATGCTTGTATAAATTGGCATTAAATTTGTAGGTGATTGATATAGGTTAAAAAATAAACAAAAGTTTTTTTGAATCTATTGATATAAGCCTAAATTTTCTTTGGCATACACCTCAAAATCATCAAACCCACCAATATGATTTTGGTCAACAAAGATTTGCGGTACCGTGTTACAAGGCTTACCAGCCGATTTTTCTAGGTCAGCTTTACTCACACCCTCTTTGTTAATGTCAACATAGCGAAAATTAAAATCGTCGCGCGATTCTTTAAGACGAGTAGCAAGTTCTTTCGCACGTACGCAGTAAGGGCAGCCTTCACGACCAAAAATAACAGTAAACATAATTCAATTCTCTCTCAGTGTTTGCAATGACGTTAAGTATAGTGCAACTGTGATTGATGAAAATTGATTAAAACCTATTACACCAATCTGTTTTTTAGATTGAAAATGCGAGTCCTACTTTCTCTATGGTTTAGGAACGGTATACCGTTTTAATTAAGTGGTAGCCAAATTTAGTTTTTACGGGCCCGTGAACTTCATACAATGGCTTTTTAAATACCACATCATCAAAAGCTTTGACCATATCACCTTTATTAAACTCTCCTAGATCGCCGCCGCGTTTTTTTGAAGGGCAAGTAGAGTGCTGCTTGGCAAGTTTATTAAAATCGCCGCCTTTATTCAGTTTGGCTTTAATCGCTAAGCATTCTTTTTCGGTTTTAACTAAGATGTGGTATGCGCAAGCTTTTGGCATGATATTACTCCAAAGATTGTAAACGCGCAGATGATGCAAGGCTGTGGCGAAAAACGCAAGTGGCAATGCCTTGCTCGCCATGCCTTATTTAGGAGAGTCGATAAAAATCTAGTTGGGTGAAGTTGCACCCTTTGCAACTTCACCCTATTTTTTTGCCTTAGAAAGTTACGCTAAAGCCGATGGAAGGTCGCATTTCAAAGTCATCATTTTCTTCCTTAATGTATAAGTCATCTACCGATTTTACTTTGTCATAATCTAGATCTATGTATGCTACGTTGTCCTGACCATATGCGTTCATAAGTTCAAAAATTAATTTGCCATCAAGCCCAAATAGCTGAGTTTTACGTTCAAAACGCACATCTAAACGGTGGTAGGTCTTAAAACGTTCAGAAAATGGGTCACCGTAGACAGGTAAAAAACGATCAGCATGATCCGGGTTTTCTCTCACGCCCACAATCGGTGTATATGCTTGGCCACTGCGTGCGGTAAAGTTGAACCCTCCTTGCCATAGTTCGTTTATCTCGTAGTGGAAGACGGCATTAAAAACGAGCGGCGTATCAGCGTAGTAGTCACGTGTGACGTTGCGGCGCTGGTCTGTACGTTCACTCTTTGCGTAACTCAATGCAACCCAACCATACCAGTTATCCGTTTTGTTTTTGTTAATCAAGATATCTACACCATAGGCGCGACCTTCAACTTGGTTACTGTATAGCAAGTGCGCATCAGCGCCATCGTCTATGGCCAAAGGTAGGTCTTCCATGGTTTTATAGTAACCTTCAATGGACCATGACCACTCATTCTCCAAGTTTTGCCTAAAGCCTAAAGTACTGTGTGTCGCAACTTGTGACTTAAGCTTAGGGTTACCAATCTCAGGTAATATGTGCTCGACATCTTGCATACGATTGTAACGACCAACCTTAGCCGAGATAACACTGTCAGGCGTGACAAAGTAATTCACAGCAGCACGTGGCGAGGTAAATGTTTCATCGGTATAGCGGTTGTGCTGACTTTGCACTCCGATTTCGGTTTGCCAATCCTCATTGGGTTGCCACACATGGGTAATACCAACGAATCCTGAGTCGATATCAATGTTTCGCTTGCCTGAAATACGTTCGCCTTTTTTAAGGTCGCAATCAGGGTCTAATTCAGTGCAAAGGTACTGAAATGTGTCATATTCATACGATGTTTCGTTATCAAAATAGGCGGCATCAAAGATAAATCTATTTTCATTATTGAGTGTATAATTTAATCTTGCCTTGTAGGTAAATTGCTTTTCGCTTTCTTGTTCGAAAAAGCCTGTTGTATTGGTGGCAAGTTTACCGTATTCAAGTCGACCAGAATGATCTAATGCACCGACCCCAACTCTGAGATGGAACTTTTTATTATAATGATCCCAAAGAATATTTTGGCTATTGAACTCTCTGATAAAGCGTGCATCACCTTGAAACTCAGGTGTCTTCTGTGCCAATTCAGAGCGCTCATTGAACCCGGCCGCGGCAGAGTCTTCTGCACCAGTGAAGTTGAAAGTTAACGTGTTATTATCGTTAATATCCCAAAGAAACTTGCCTTGATAATCATGGTCATCTGGTGCTTCGTTAATGAAAACGCCGCTAGGCTCACCATCATCATCCTCTAGCTCTTCTCCTTCATCGAAAAATAGCGGTAGTGTACTTTTTCGTCCTGAAACATAAAAAGCGGTATTCTCTGTTGCTTGACCTTCTACAAAAAAGCCAGCATTGAACATGGTAAAGTCTAGAGTTGTCGTGATTGGCTGATATTTGGGGTTGCGCAATGTAACATCAAATACTGCTCCGGTTGCATTGCTATAGCCTGCGCCGTATCCCGCAGAATAAAGTTGAAAATCTTGAATGATATGACGGTTGAATATAGAACTGCCAAAATCGTGGAAAATATATCCCGCCGGCATAAAATCTACTTCAAACATATTGTCACTTGGGGACGAGCCTCGCACTGCGGGTTCGCTCATTGACCCACCTGCGGCAACAACACCGGGTAATGCAAAGACGGCACGTAATGGGTCACCCATCGCACCTGGCATTTCAATTAATTTTTCGGTGTCTTCAGTAATTTCAGAGGTAATAGAACTGCGCTTGTAGATAACTTCAATGTGCTCCATGTCTTTTTGTTGTGATTGTGCATTGGCAGTCACTGCCATGCACAACATTAACGGAGATAAAGCAAATCGTTTTAAAGCGGTGGGTGCAAACATTGTCGAGTCCCTTTGGCGTAATATTAGTTAGATTCGCGGGACAGTGTATGCAATAAAAGCGTTTATTTATTTGGGCTTTAGGTAATAAAGTGTGTGATGGTTATACACTTTTTTACAAGCGTAAGCGAATGCCTAACTCACTAGAGTAGCCGATTGAACGTTCAATAATTTTTAGTTCTGGGTCCATAACATAGTATGTAGGGTAAGCCTTAACCTTATAATCTTGTGCGGTTTTGCTGTTGCCTAATAAAATGGGCATACTGAGGTTTAAATCTTTGCTAAACGCCTCTATTTCTTCGACGCTCTGAAAATCGAGTGCAATGGCAACTGCATTGACTTTACCTTGGCGGTGCAGCTTATCAATGTTAGGCATACTATAACGACATATGTTGCACCAAGGTGCAAAGAAATAGACGACTGAACGCTCACCTTGTAGTTCACTAATATTATAACGCTGCGATTCATCTTTCATCATGGGCAATGAAAAGTAGGGAGCGGACTGTCTGCCGTCATCTTCGAGCATACCGAGCTCTTGATAGGTAAAAGCAGCAGAAAGTACAACGATAAAGATGATGACGTTGATTATGTATTTGATCATTGGCGGCGCTTTATATGCCTTGTAGTTATGAAGACCGTGCGCCAGTATAAAAAATTGCAAAAGGCATGCAAGCTGTTTATACCAATTCAAGCAATATTATTTGGTAAGATAATGTTGCTAGCAGCCGACTAGCAACCTTACTTGAATCATAATGTTACTAAATAATATTTATCAATCTTGATAAATATTTTCTCCCAGATAGCGTTTTGCTTTATTCGCTTTTAGTTTCGTTAAGTCAACCAACACTAAGCCATCAATACAATTGTTAAAGTCTGGGTCTATGCTAAAACTCAAAAAATTAGCGCCATTTGGTTCACACAGTTCAGTGTACTGCTTAAAAAGAGTCGGCACCTGTGCGCTCATATTTGCCAATATATGCTTGAGCTCCGCAAAATCCTCTTTTACGTCATCGCCAGCAAATAGATTTTTGCAAGAGTTTAATTGAGACTGAGTCAGCTTAAACTCATTATTTGGTATCGCTAATTCAGGTAATTCAGAAAAATAGTGCTGGTAATGATATACCAGCATGGCCTTGGCTTTGTCCGGCAATGCATTGGACAAACTGACTGGGCCAAATAAATAGCGGTGTTCAGGGTATCTTTTTATAAATGCACCAATACCGTACCAGAGGTAATCTAAGCTTTTTCTACCCCAGTATTTGGGTTGTACAAAGCTTCTTCCAAGCTCTAGTCCACGTTCAAAATATGGCTGCATTTCATCTTTATACGCAAAAAGACTACTGGTGTAGAGCCCTTTTACACCATGCTCATTCACAACTTGTCGTGCACTCGCTAAACGGTAAGCACCTACTAGCTCCAGTTGTTTTGCATCCCAAAGAACCAGTTGTTGGTAGTACATATCATATTTGTCAGTGTCGCGACGTTTCCCGCTGCCTTCACCAACAGCGCGAAAAGCAATTTCCCGTAATCTGCCAAGCTCTCTAAAAATGGCAGAGCTCCCTTGATATTGATACAGGTAGATTTGCATACCGTCGGATGTTTCACCCAGCCTTTCGCATTGCTCAATTGCTTTTTTCAACTCTTTCTTACATTCGGGTATTGCGATTGGAGTTTGGGTTTTAAGAGGTAGCGCTTTTTTGCTGTTTAGACGATAGAGTTGCTTACGTATCAAAGCGACGACTTCTTTGTCTTTTAGATTGTCTAATCGATATGATGTGGGAGGAATACTGGCGCCAATCTCAAATTCAAGGGATTTCTGTCGTTGCTTAAACATCTCTTTAACCAATAATAAGCTTGCGAGGGGCTTATAGATCATAGAGGTTCCATAAAAGAGAGGGCTATTTTTTGCTTTTATGTAGATTGGTAAAATAGGACAGTTTGCCTTTTTAGCCATACGTAAAAAGCCGCTATTCCATTTACAGTCCTTGATCCCCGTTGGACTAAGTCGAGACACTTCACCTGCTGGGAAAATCAGTAGGGCACCTTCTGATTTTAAATGCTTTTGGATATTGGCCAATTCCTGTTTTCTGCTTGCGTTTGAAAGGTTATCAACTGGGAGCAATAGAGAGTGCATAGGGGTGATGGACATGAGCATACGATTTGCGACCACTTTTAAGTCTGGTCTCGCTTTTGCTAATACTTTTATGAGTGCAAGCGCATCTAATGATCCAATAGGGTGATTGGCAACGATAACAACACTGCCCTCACTGGGAATATGTTCGATTTGTTTTGGCTTAAAACGAGCGTCGAAATCTAACTCTTCTAAAACTTGTTCAACAAACTCAAGCCCTTCCAAATGTGGATAAGTATCTGCGAAGGCGACAAATTCCTGTTCATGCAAAAGATAACCTAGTCCCTTTTTAACAAGCCCTTTAACTTTGGGAGAGTTTTCTAATTGAGGCAAGTTGGCTTCGATCACTTTATCTACACTGATCATAATTTTTCTCTACGGCTGTTTTTATAGAGATTAAGAATCAACTATGACATTGATGTTGCATACTCATGTCAGTTTTATGGTGATGTCGTTCGCCAAATAGCACTATCTTCAAAAACAAAGCCAACGTTATAATCTTCATGACGATAAAAGAAGAGGAGAGTTATCCCATGTCGGTGTTGGTTTGTATTACAGGTAGAAACAACGACAAGCTAATGATGAAGTTGAACGAAGCTTTGCCCGAAGTAAAAATTGAGCTTTGGCCTAACTGCGAAAATAAGGCTGATGTTGAGTTTGTATTAGCTTGGAATGCACCAGATGAACTTTGGCGGCAATTACCTAATTTAAAGGTGGTTCAATCTTACGGCGCTGGAGTCGATGGTATTCCACTTGATAAACTGCCGAACGATGTTCAAGTAACTCGGATTGTCGATAAGCAATTGAGTGTGGATATGGCAGAATATGTCCTGTCACATGTGCTTGCTCATAAACTACGGCATGGGGAATATAGCGCCAACCAAGCGAATCGTAACTGGAAGCCTCGCCGTGCCAAGTCTAGTAATGTGGTTGGCATACTCGGACTAGGAGAGCTTGGGTGTAAAACGGCTCAGCTGCTGTCCAGCCATGGTTTTTCAGTAAGGGGTTGGTCACGCACGTTAAAAAGACTGGCTAATATTGACTGTTATGCAGGGGAAGCACAGTTTGAACAATTCCTGTCAGGCCTTGATTACCTAGTGTGCCTGTTGCCATTAACTCAAGCTACAACGGGGATACTCAATACGAAGCTCTTTTCCAGTGTGTCCTCGGACTGTGTTTTGATTAATGTCGCTCGTGGGCAACATCTTGTTGAATCAGATTTGATTGCAGCATTAGATAACAATGAAATAGGCGCTGCTGTTTTAGATGTTTTTCAAACAGAGCCACTACCTGAGCATCACCCTTTTTGGACGCATCCAAAAATAACAGTTACACCACACGTAGCGGCTGTTACTAATTTGGATACTGTTGTTGCGCAAATTGCAGCGAATGCAAGAGCATGCTTAGCTAAACAAAGCTTGCAAAACCTTGTAAATCAGCAAACGGGATATTGATTTTTTCAGTGCAACTATATGTGTCAGTTCGGGCTTTTTTTTGTCTGAAATAAACTCAAGTAGCTCTTTTTATTGGAGAGGGGCTTTTAATATACATTAACTCTATGATTTGTAAGTAAATGTAAGTGAGAGTAATTTTAATTTACAAAATTACTGTATAAAAAAACATCTTGAGCGCCTTAACAAGATTCAGTATGTTAGGAAAAAAACAATAATAAACAGGAAAATACAATGAAAAACGGTCAAGGTGGTGTAAAACTTTCTTTTGTCGTTATTTCAGTAGTCGCTTTGGGTGTGTCGGCGTGGTTCAATCAGGCTCAGGCTGTTGAGTTACATGTTGGCAAGACTGTTCAGGTTCAAAATTAGTGACGTAGTATTGGGTTGGGGCCTAGAGCCCCACGTTTAACGTAATGCCAAAGAACATATTATCTTTTGGCATGTATTTCTCTATTTTCTAATTTCTTTTCATCACTCTTTTTAAGCAAAGTGTAGGTTGAGCCACTTCCGCCATGGCATGTTAATGCTGAATGAAACGCCAGTACTTGCGGTATCTCTTGCAACCATTTATTACAGTAGCTTTTCAGGATGGCTGGAAAAGGTTTACTCTTAAGGCCAATGCCATGGCGTATTAACAGCACGCGAATATTGCGCTTCTGGCAATCTGTGACGAACTCGAAGAGAGACTGTCGTGCTTCTACAAAAGACTTGCCATGCAAGTCCAAGGTCGCATCAATTTGGTATTTACCAAGTCGCAGGTTTTTATATACTCCCTCTTGTACCCCATCTTTTTTATAGCCAAGTTGATCATGAGGGTCGAGTAAGTCGACATACTCTGTAGAGAGAAAGTTAGGATCAAAGTCTAATTCTTTTGTTGCTGACGCGCGCCTAGCAAGCTGGGCTTCACTAGGTTGATTTTTTTGTTGTTTAAGTTGCGCTCTATTATCTTGTGCCAACGGAACAACGTCGCCCATAGAAGCTAAAAAGAGCTCCTCATCAGTCATAGCCATGATTGCTCTCCATTACAGAACTATTTTCCCGATTCTAGCTTATCAAGGGGGCGTTTGAATAGCTCTCTAAATGTGATCGCTGCTTTTTTAGCTACGGGTTTGGAAATCTGTAATAAACAAGCCTAAAGCAAGATGAGATAGTGAATAATTATTTATATTTATTCGATAGATATTTTTAATGGTTAGTGGCTGGTGATTGTAGGTCCCAGCCATAAGTCGTGCAGAGTTAGTGCGTGTCGTATTGATCAGCTGTAAAAACTTTGAATAAATAAAAGGAGTTGATCAATATTAAACCTAAATTTGAAATCACTGAAGTACCCATAAGATCAAGACTAAATAATACAAACAGCAGGCTACAGGCCATAACTGCCGCTATACGTAGCAGTGTACGATGATTGATAAAAAGAGCTCCAAATCCTAGTACTAGTAGCAATGTGTTTAGTAACCAGTCAAACTCGTTAGTCATGATCTTAAAATAACTCCATAATGATTAAAAAGGGGCGCCATTATGCGCCGCTTTTTTGCTCATCTCAAACGAGTAATTTTATCTTTTTCGGATTAGTTTTTTTAATCCATTAGTAGGCTTTTAAGGGCTGCAAAGAAACCCTCTTGCTTAATGATTGCATATTTTTGGCAGGTATCAGGGTTTGAAACATCTTGACACAAATATAGTGTGTCTCTGTCAAGCGCTGGTACAGGCTGTAATACGGAATCAAATAGGATGGGTTTCACGCCAGGTAATCCAGGCCAATACACACTTTGTGCCACTAGCCCGAGCTTTTTATAAGTTATCAATTGGGGTTTTGGGAAAAGTATTACCGCAATCGCTAATACCCCAATAAATATCAGCCTTTTAATGCCTTTTTTAGCTGGGGCTTCTGCGGTTGCAGCTTGCATGTTTTGTTGTTGGAGAGCTTGTTGTCGCATTTGTTGTTGTGGTGATAAGCGTTGCTTTTTCTTTTTGTTGGCTTGTTGCTTTTGAAACTCACTTTTATTAAGGAGTGTTTGTTTTTTTGGATTAATTGCCATGCTTAGGTGTAGCCTTTTGGTTGCAGGACTCTATAATAGTTCTATGCTATAGATGATAGCGCATTTCTAATTACTAGCCCACGGGAAAGGATATGGAACAACAAATCTCTATTCTCATTGTTGATGATGTAGGAACTGTGAGAAGCTTTTTGCATCAGACGTTGATGCATTTGGGAATCGACAATGTGACAGAAGCCTCTACGGCAAAACAGTGCATAAATGCGTGTGAAGAGCGTCATTTTGATATTGTCTTTTTGGATATTGAATTACCTGATGGTGATGGTAAAGAACTTATTGCTGATTTGGCGCAGATTAATCCAGACATTAACGTCGTCATGGTGTCTGCACACTCGACAGTTGATAATGTAAAGGACGCGATAGAAAGAGGCGCAAAAGGGTTTGTGGTCAAACCATTTTCTCCGAAAAAAATAGCGGCAATGTTGAAGAAGTTTTACCCTAAATTAGAAATTGCTTAAGGGTTGCCGTATTTCAGATATAAAAAAACCGACTTACGTCGGTTTTTTTATATCCATTACCACAGATTATAGCGCTTTGATTTTAGCAGCTAGGCGGCTCTTATGACGAGCAGCTTTGTTCTTGTGGATTAGACCTTTAGTTGCGTAGCGGTCAAGGATTGGAGTTGCAACAGCGAATGCTTGCTGTGCAGCTTCTTTATCACCAGCTTCAATAGCAGCGTTTACTTTTTTGAAGTAAGTACGCATCATTGAACGACGACTTGCGTTGTGCTGACGACGCTTTTCGCTAGTGATAGCGCGTTTTTTTGCAGACTTGATGTTAGCCAAGGTATGCTCCTAACAATCTTTTAAAAATAAGCTTAGTTTTAAGGCCGAGGACTATGCCTGTTTTATGGACCAATGTCAATAAAAAATAACCTGTCCGGCCTAAATGTTTCATGCGGAAAGCACGCAATTTTTCGCCAAAATTGAAATAGGCTCCGAATTATGTGCTCCTATCTGTCTGTTTTGACTATCTCCTTAACCTTAGGCCCTCGGCTACAGCAGTAACAGACTACGAATCAAGAAACCAAAGTCCCCTGATTAATGGTGCTATTGTAGCAAAACAGACATCTCACGCCTAGCCTTATGTTGCGCGAGCAGGTTGTTGGCATGAATATAGGTTTTCTATTATGGTTCTGCGAGGTATGTGGCATACTTGACGCCCTGATCGGAAAGTTGGGTGAATTAAGTGGCAAAAGGGTTGTTTAAGTCAGGCATGATTGTGAGTGCGATGACGATGTTGTCTCGAGTTTTGGGGCTTGTGCGTGATGCTGTGGTGGCGAATTTGCTTGGCGCAGGGCTCGCTGCTGATGTATTTTTATTTGCAAATCGGATCCCAAACTTCTTCAGACGCCTATTCGCTGAAGGCGCTTTTGCGCAGGCTTTTATTCCTGTGTTGTCAGAGATCAAAGAAAAACATGGTGATGATCAAGTTAGGGTGTTTGTGGCTCAGGCAGCAGGGACACTCGGTACAATTTTATTGATAGTAACAATTCTAGGTGTTGTCGGTTCTCCCGTGATTGCGGGGTTGTTTGGCACGACATGGTTTATTGATTGGTGGCAAGGCGGAGAAAATGCAGCCAAATTTACCCTAGCCAGTAATTTACTCAAATTTACCATACCTTACTTATTTTTTATTTCATTGGTTGCGTTATGTGGCGCGGTATTAAATGTATATAACCGCTTCTCAGTCGCCGCATTTACCCCAGTGCTGTTAAATATAAGCCTGATCAGTTGTGCAATATTCTTGCATGAGAAGTTTGAACAGGGCGCTTATGCACTGGCGTTAGGGGTGTTTATTGGTGGCTTGATCCAGCTATTGTTTCAACTCCCTTTTTTGGGCAAATTAGGCATGTTATCTAAGCCTTCTTTTGCATGGAAAGCGCCGAATGTTGTTAAAGTGCGTAAGTTAATGCTGCCAGCTATATTTGGCGTATCGGTAAGTCAAATTAACTTGTTGCTTGATACAATCATCGCTGCGGCATTAATGACAGGCTCGATTGCATGGCTGTATTACTCGGACCGACTTATTGAGTTTCCTCTTGGGTTATTTGGTATCGCTATCGCAACAGTCATTTTACCTACACTTTCTAAGCTACATGCAAATGACAAGTCTGAAGACTTTCAGAAAACCATGGACTGGGGAGTACGCTTTGTTTTGTTGTTAGGGATCCCTGCAATGGGTGGGTTAATTGTGATTAGTCCGCTCATTATCTCCGTATTGTTTGGCCATGGTGAGTTTGTAAATAGTGAAGTGGATAACATTTCAGCCGTAAGTGCGGGGGTTACAGCCTACAGCGTCGGTCTAGTGAGCTTTATGCTAATTAAGGTGTTAGCGCCAGGCTTTTACGCGCGCCAAGATACTAAAACGCCCGTAAAAATTGGCATAAAGGCCCTTGTTTTGAATATGGTATTTAATTTGGCGCTAGCGCCTTTTATTGGATACTTGGGCTTGGCCTTGGCGACTTCATTGTCGGCAACGTGTAATGCTTTGCTTCTATATATGGCGCTGCGTAAAGATAATATTTATCGCGTGTCTAATTTTACCGTTTGGTTTGCAATTAAATCTCTAGTTGCAACCATTGTAATGGCTGCCACTGTATATTGGCTTTCTTATCAACTCTCATGGCAGGGAGAAAGCACCATGATACAGATAGCTGTATTGGGGGGGCTGTTAGCGGTTGCTATGTCTATATATTTTTCAATCATGTTTATTTTCGGGGTGCGAGTATCAACAATTAAAGACATCAAGCAACTTGATTAATAAATAGGTCACGATGAAACGTGTTCATAGCTCGCATTTCTAGGTAACTTGGGTATAATCGGGCTTTTTGAAGACTCGAGCAAAAAGGCACTCGTTGTATGCAATTGATCAGGGGCATCCATAATATTCGGCCGCATCACTATGGTTGTGTGTTAACCATCGGAAATTTTGATGGTGTGCATTTGGGCCATACTGAAGTATTGAAAGGGTTGAAAGCCGATGCTGATAAATACAACTTGCCTAGTACAGTGATGCTTTTTGAGCCTCAGCCGCAGGAATTTTTTATTAAATCCAAAGCGCCAGCTCGATTAACTAGACTACGAGACAAACTTACTTTACTTGCTGACATCGGAATTGAGCGAGTTATTTGTGTCAGCTTTAACAACAAGTTTTCAAACTTAGAGGCTGAGTATTTTGTACGTGAAGTCTTGTATCAAAAACTGGGTGTTAAGGCTCTCACTGTCGGTGATGATTTTAGATTTGGCAAAGCGCGTAAAGGCGACTTTGCAATGCTTTCTGAAATTGGCAGTGAACTCGGTGTACATGTAAAAGATACGCAAAGTTTTCGCCAACAAAATAGTCGAGTGAGTAGTACTTTAATACGTGCGGCACTTGCAAAGGGAGACCTAAATAAAGCACACGAAATGCTAGGTCATACTTATGCGATTTCTGGACGCGTTATTCATGGTTGGAAAAAGGGCCGAGAGCTTGGTTTTCGAACTGCAAATGTGGCGTTAAAAAGACAAGTTAGCCCAGTACAGGGTGTTTTTGCTGTTAATGCCCATATTAATAATGAAGTTTTTAAAGGGGTAGCTAACGTAGGCACAAAGCCAACATTGAATGGCAAGCGAGCTTTACTTGAGGTACACCTGTTTGATTTTGACCAAAATATTTACGGTCAGTTTATAAGAGTGGAGCTTTTATATAAGCTTCGAGATGAGCAAAAATTTGAGTCATTGGCGCATCTGACAAAGCAAATATCGGCTGATGTCGATGCAGCCAAAGCAGTATTTTCTAAAATTTAGGTAGCCGAACGGAAAGTAAGTTAAATGAGCGATTACAAACATACTTTGAATTTACCGGAAACACAGTTTCCGATGCGTGGCAATTTGGCGCAACGCGAACCCAAAATGCTAAAAAAATGGTATGAACAAGATCTATACGGTCAAATTCGCATTGCGAAAAAAGGTAAAAAGCCATTTATACTTCATGATGGCCCTCCATACGCCAATGGTAATATCCACTTAGGCCATTCAGTAAACAAAATTCTGAAAGACATTATTATCAAATCAAAAACGTTGTCTGATTTTGATGCGCCATATGTGCCTGGTTGGGACTGTCACGGTTTACCGATCGAGCTACAAGTTGAGAAAAAAGTAGGCAAGCCAGGCAAAAAAGTCTCTGTTGCAGAGTTCAGAGAAAAGTGTCGTGAATATGCCCGTAAACAAGTTGAAGGCCAGAAGACGGATTTCAAACGTTTAGGTGTATTTGGCGATTGGGATAAGCCTTATTTGACCATGAATTTTGACTTTGAAGCGAATGCGATTCGTGTTTTAGGTCGTATCATCAAAAATGGTCACTTACACAAAGGTGCTAAGCCTGTTCATTGGTGTACAGATTGTGGCTCAGCGCTTGCTGAAGCAGAAGTTGAGTATCAAGACAAACAGTCTCCAGCAATTGATGTTCGTTTTGAATTTACAGATACAAACGCGGTAGAAAAAGCGTTTGCACTGGCTGAAGGCCATGAAGGTAAAGGCAACATCAGTACTGTAATTTGGACCACAACGCCGTGGACGCTACCTGCAAACCGCGCAGTAGCTGTACATGGTGGTCTTGAGTATGCGCTTGTTCAAGTTGAAGACGAAGGTAAAGAGCAGCGCCTTGTGCTTGGTTCTGAGCTAGTCAAAGATGCGCTAGACCGTTATGGTTTTAAGCATTATCACGTACTCGGTTACTGTAAAGGTGACGTGTTAGAAAAGCTTGAAGTCGCTCACCCATTCTATGATTTCAACGTACCTGTTATTTTAGGTGAACACGTAACGACTGACTCAGGTACGGGTATTGTTCACACCGCTCCTGGCCATGGTCAAGAAGATTTCGTAGCGGGTCAGGCATACGGATTAGAAGTGGCTAACCCAGTTGGTGCAAATGGTGTTTATTTACCCGACACACCAGTTTTTGCGGGTCAGCACGTATTCAAAGCAAACGCAAACGTCATTGAGCTGTTGACGGAAAAAGGTGCTTTAATGCACCACCATGCACTAACTCACAGCTACCCACATTGTTGGAGACACAAAACCCCAATTATTTTCCGTGCAACACCACAATGGTTTGTCAGCATGGACCAAGCGGATCTTCGCAAAGACTCAATGCAAGAAATTGAGAAAACGCAATGGATCCCTGCATGGGGTGAGAATCGCATCGCGAACATGGTTGAAGGCCGTCCTGACTGGTGTATTTCACGCCAACGTACTTGGGGTGTGCCAATTGCACTGTTTGTTGACAAAGATACGGGTGCGCTTCACCCAGATACAGAAAGCTTAATTGCGCAAGTTGCAGACTTAGTCGATCAGTCAGGCATTCAAGCTTGGTATGACCTAGAACCTGCCAGCTTGTTAAACGAAGCTGATGCACAGCAATACGTAAAAGTTCAAGATACTCTAGACGTATGGTTTGATTCTGGTGTTACGCACGCGTGTGTTGTTGATGCTCGTGAAGAACTAACTGGTCCAGCTGACTTATATCTTGAAGGTTCTGACCAACACCGTGGTTGGTTCATGTCTTCCATGATGACGTCAGTTGCGATTAACGGCCATGCACCTTACAAGCAAGTATTGACACATGGTTTCACTGTTGATGAAAACGGCCGTAAGATGTCAAAGTCTTTAGGTAATGTTATTTCTCCACAAGACATCATGAACAAGCTTGGCGCAGACATTTTACGCTTGTGGGTTGCATCAACAGATTACACAGCAGAAATGACTGTTTCAGACGAGATTTTCAAGCGTTCTGCTGACCGTTACCGCCGTATCCGTAATACGAGTCGCTATTTATTATCAAACTTGAGTGGCTTCAATCCTGAGACAGACTCTGTTGCAATTGAAGACATGGTAGAACTAGACAGATGGATTGTAGCGAGAGCGGCTGAGCTTCAGAATGAGATCGTCGAAGCTTATGACAGCTACCAAATGCTGGTTGTTACGCAAAAATTGATGAACTTCTGTACGGGTGAACTAGGTTCATTCTATCTAGACGTAATCAAAGACAGGCAGTACACAGCAAAGAGCGACAGTCATGCAAGACGTTCATGTCAAACTGCGCTTTACCATATTGCCGAGGCAATGACTCGCTGGATGGCACCAATTCTAAGCTTCACAGCTCAAGAGATCTGGGAAGTGTTACCAGGTGAACGTGGTGAGTTTGTATTCACTGATGTATGGTATGAAGGTATCAACGGAGCAACTTGCGGGAAGTTTGACAATGCATTCTGGCAAGAGCTGTTAAACGTACGTGACGAAGTGAACCGTGTAATGGAGAACGCACGTAAAGAAGAAGTAATTGGTGCGACATTACAGGCTGAGGTAACACTTTACACTGGTGGCGAACTTGCTGAAAAACTTCAAGGCCTAGAAGATGAGTTGCGTTTTGTATTGCTTACTTCAAAAGCGCATGTTGAAGTTGTTTCTAGCAAGCCTGAAGATGCTGTTTCTTCAGAAATCGACGGTTTGTTCATTAAAGTGGCTGCGACAGATGCAGCTAAATGTGACCGCTGTTGGCACCACAGTGAAGACGTAGGTAGCAATGACAAGCACCCAGAGCTGTGTGGCCGTTGTATTACAAACGTTGATGGTGAAGGTGAGCAACGCAAGTTTGCATAGGAGTTTTAAGTGACCAATTTGACCGAACGTAGTGGTCTAGTGTGGTTGTGGCTAAGTCTACTGCTTTTTGCAGTAGACTTTGGCACTAAAGCGCTAGTCGTGGCAAATATGAAGCTTTACGAATCTATTGAACTATTACCTTTTTTTAACTTTACCTACATGCACAATTATGGCGCAGCATTTAGCTTTCTAAGCGAAGCTGGCGGCTGGCAACGTTGGTTTTTAAGCGGAATTGCTGTGGCAATTAGCGTATTATTGGTTGTGTGGTTAAAAAACTTGCGAGCAAATAACTGGGTACTTTGCGGTGCATATTCTCTAGTATTGGCTGGTGCTATTGGTAATTTATACGACAGAGTAACGCTTGGCTACGTTGTCGATTTCCTACATTTTTACTATAAAGATTGGCATTACCCTGCTTTCAATGTTGCCGACATGGCAATCGTTGGTGGTGCTGGTCTACTTCTATTTGATGCATTTTTCGGTGATAAAAGCGAAACTCGGGAGACAAAAGCGTGAGTGAACAAGCCATAGGCCCAAAATCAGAAGTGTTATTCCACTATTCAATCAAGTTAGAAGACGGTTCTGCCGCAGACTCGACAAAAGTGAATAACAAGCCTGCAAAGTTATTTATGGGAGATGGAAGCCTCACAGAAAATTTTGAAAACTGCTTACTGGGTTTAAAAGAAGGAGATAATAAGTCCTTTCAACTGCAGCCAGAAGATGCTTTCGGTATGCCAAACCCAGACAATATTTATTATTTAGATAGAACTAAGTTTGGCACAGATACGCCAGCTGAAGTAGGGAGTATTATTGCTTTTACTCAGCCGGATGGTACCGAACTTCCTGGCTTGATCAGAGAGGTTGCAGGTGACTCTGTAACGGTTGATTTTAATCACCCTCTGGCTGGGCAAGTGGTAACATTTGAAGTGGATATCTTAGAGGTTCAGAACTGATGGAAATATTGTTGGCAAACCCGCGCGGCTTCTGTGCAGGTGTAGACAGAGCAATCAGCATTGTTGAACGAGCTCTGGATATTTTTGAAAAGCCGATATATGTGCGTCATGAAGTAGTTCACAATAAATATGTTGTTGACGGGTTACGTGCCCGAGGCGCTGTATTTGTTGAAGAGCTGCATCAAGTACCAGACGATAGCATTGTGATCTTCAGTGCTCACGGTGTCTCGCAAGAAGTGAGAAAAGAAGCGAAAAGGCGAGAGTTAAAAGTATTCGATGCAACTTGCCCGTTGGTAACCAAAGTGCATATGGAGGTAACCAGAGCAAGCCGCAAAGGTACCGAATGTATTTTAATTGGTCATCATGGTCACCCTGAAGTAGAGGGAACTATGGGTCAGTACGATAATACTGATGGTGGTATTTACTTAGTTGAAACACCGGACGATGTGGCATTACTGGAAGTTAAAGACGCGAGTAACTTGTTTTACTGCAGCCAAACGACGCTTTCGGTAGATGATACTGCAGATGTTATTGAAGCGCTTCGCCAAAAGTTTCCAGATATTCATGGACCGAGAAAAGACGATATTTGCTATGCAACGCAAAATCGTCAAGATGCGGTACGAGATCTGGCCGACAAAGTTGATCTTCTTCTTGTTGTTGGTGCTAGAAATAGCTCAAACTCTAATCGCTTACGTGAATTGGCTGACAAAATGGGCACGCAAGCGCATTTGATTGATGATGAAAAGAGCATTTCATCAGCATGGTTTGAAAATGTTGAGAAAGTTGGCGTCACAGCTGGTGCATCGGCTCCAGAAGTATTGGTCCAGCAAGTTATTTCGCATTTAAAAGACTTGGGTGGAAAAACGGTTATTGAAAACCCCGGCCAAGAAGAGAACGTGGTTTTTGCAGTTCCAGTGGAACTAAGGTAAATCATGACTCCATGGGTTAATTCATCGACAATTGACCATGGTTTACTAAAGGCGATGCTTACGGAGCGAGGCATCTTAGCGATGATTATAGGCTCGCAAGCCGTCGCCTTTATTTATACTTTATCCAGCGGTAAAGACTTTTGGCTTAGTTTAGGGTTGGTTAGTCTATTTACCCATGCCAATGCTTTTGTCACTCTGGCAATTATTGCTGCTGCAGCTAAGTTAACCAAGAAGCTTAACTTTAAAACTGAGCTTGGAGTGGTTCTATTTACCTTTCAATTTGTGTGCTTCATAACCAGTATTTTGGTTCAGTATTCTGTCTTCTCCCCTGTGTTCCCAGTAAATTGGCAATTTGTCCTTAACAACAGCGCAATATGCGGTTTTGTGGTGATCCTGTTGTTGCATTTTATGGCAATTTACATCGACAACTTAAATACTATTGCACATGCTGCTAATGCCGAACTTGAAGCATTACAAGCTCGTATCCGCCCCCACTTTCTTCACAATGCCTTAAATACACTCGCGGAGTTATGTCATGAAAACCCAGATGCAGCGGAAGAAGCTGCCTTGACCATGGCTAAGTTAATGCAGGTGGCGTTTGCGAGTGGTAGGAAGCATAGCCTTGCTCAGGAAATCTCGCTTACCAAAGGGTATCTAGCAATTGAAAAATACCGCTTTGAGCACAGGTTAAATGTAAACTGGCAAATTGCCGAGATAGATCTCAACGCCACGGTACCGGCTTTGATAGTGCAACCTCTTGTAGAAAATGCAGTCGTCCATGGGATTGAGCCGTTGGTAAGTGGTGGCAACATAGATATTGATATTACCCATGATGGAAGCAAGCTATTGATAAAGGTGACAAACCCCTACAATGCGCAATCAAAATCCCGAACTGGACAAGGGATTGCTCTGAATAATATAAGACGACGTCTACTCATTTATTTTGGCCCTGAAGCAACTTTGAACACATCGCAAAAAAGTGGTAGATTCTCTACCATAATGAGGTTGCCGCTAGGAGCTTTGAATGAAATATCTGGTAGTTGATGACGAACCAATTGCAAGACGCAGAGTAAGACGGTTATTTAATGACTATGAAACCTTTGAGTGTGTTGGCGAAGCAGCGAATAGCCAACAAGCGATTGAGTTGGCTGAAAACAGCCAGCCAGATTTAGTTATCTTAGATATTTCTATGCCGGGTATGGATGGCATAGAGTTAGGTCATCACCTAAGGGAATCGCATCCAGACATCAAACTTGTCTATGTTACCGCTTATCCAGAGCATGCATTAAAAGCTTATCAAGTATATGCTTCGGGCTATTTAGTAAAACCAATTGATCAGCAGCAGTTAGCAGAGCTGTTGAATCACGTTTTCCCAAATTCTTTGGCCAAAATTCAGTTCCAAGTGGGGCACGATATTCGTTGGGTAAACGTGGCCGATATTATTATTGCCCAAACCGATGATAGGTATACTCATATCTATTTTGGTAAGGGAGATGCTTTAATTGATATCCCTTTAAAAAAGCTGCTTTCAGACTATCCCACACACTTTGTCCAAGTGCACAGAAACACCATTGTTAAGAAAGACAGTATCGTAAAGTTGGAGAGTGTCGCGGGCGCGCATAAAGTGGTTTTAGAAGGCGTTGATGAACCCGTGCAAGTCAGCCGGCGTGCATACTCAAGTTTGAAATCACTGTATTAACCATTGACCCACATTGATTGACCGTTTAGTCACGTTGGTGTTTGGTTAGTGAAAAAAATCGATACTATATACAGTAGGTCATAGATTGAGTTTTTTCATGAGTAAATTGTTTCCAAAAGTAAACCAAGCTGGATTCACCCTCTTAGAGGTTGTGATAGCCTTTATGGTGCTTAGTTTTGGCTTACTTGGCGCGGTTGCTCTGCAAGCAAAGGCAAAACAAGCAAGCTTTGACTCTATGCAGCGGGCCGCAGCAGTGGCGTTAGCTGGTGACATTATGCAGCGAATTCGCTCAAACGATACTTCAGATCTTATTGATCATTATGGCGGTACATTTACAAGCCAAACGCAACTGTCCACTGATTTAACCTGCTTTTCGAGCTTTTGCAATAATCAAGCGATAGCAAATCTAGATAAAGAACAATGGAAACAGGCGATTCGAGCCAAAGAAAATACAGGCTCATTAGATGACACAACTGTTTGTATCTCCCCAGTAAGAGATGGTAATGGTTTCGATGTTACGGTAACCGTCGCATGGGTTGGGCGGCAAGCAATAAAAGCGACCAATGCAACGACAGCAATAAATTGCGGTACCAAAGATGACTATCGCAGACTAGTATCAATCTCCAGCTTTGTGTTGGTACGGAGTTAGTATGCGTCAGCGTGGTTTTACACTTGTAGAGATATTGATCTCGTTGTTTATTGGAGCAATTTTGCTAGGCGGGGTTGTCGCGACCTATGTCAGCATGCGTGTAACCACTAAAGATACAATGGCGATTGGCGAACTTCAGGAAGTCGGCCGTTTGTCACTGACCTTATTACGTCGCGATTTAGAACAAGTAGGGTTTTGGGGGACTTTCTATGATCAAGGATTTAGTGATAACAACTCGTCTGGTCCCGCAAATCCCCCTGGTGATTGTTTTGGAGGGCTTAATAACGGTAGCTTTCCTAGCTCTGTACCAACTAACTTTAGACCTATTTACGCCGATTATACTGCGACAGGAAATGCGCTAGGTTGCATCGCTGGCGCAAAGAAAAACACAGAAGTTTTACAGGTGAAGTTTTTAGAAGGGGTTCAAATAACAAACGGTGTTGTGGACCAGAACAAATATTACTTCATTGCTCAACAAGAACAAGCGCAATTTTTATCAGGACCAAACTTCACTGGGCTACCTAATGTGAATGCCACTTTGTGGCCATATAGTCATCACGTCTACTTTATTGAAGAACAATTGATCACGATTGATAATCGACAATTGTCAGTGCCTGTTTTGAGAAGAAAACGATTAACCGTCAATGGTGATATGACAACAGAAACCGTCATTGAAGGTGTAGAAGATATTCGCTACCTGTTTGGTATCGATATCGACGGTGATAGTCGAGTGGATAGTTACCGTAGTGTTGTAGACATGACTGCGAGTGACTGGGAGCGCTCTGAAGGCGTACTGACTGTGCAAGTGATTGTGTTGGTAAGGTCACTAGAGCCTGATCCCGGCATCAACTTGAAAAATCAAACCTATACGTTGGGAAATGACGCGGACAAAGTAGTTCATACCTTTTCAGATAATTATCGACGTACAGTGTTTTCGACCACAGTGCAACTTTACAATATGGGGTCATCAGCATGGTAAATAAACGTAATCAGCAGGGGATGGTATTAATTGTATCTATGGTACTTATCGTCGCGGTAACGAGCGTTGCTGTAACCTTAATGAGCAGCAGTACTATCGATATTAAAATAACCAATGCCGCGCAGGAAAGAGAGACTGCCGAGGCATACCTAATGGGTGAACTACAGAGGCTGGTAAAAGACCAAAAGCAGCTATTTGGAGCCAGCAAATTCCATTTAAAAAATGGACAAATAGACGAAATTGATGATGGAGTCCACAAGTTTGATAGGCAAGACGCTGACAGCAAGATTGACTTTGAACTAAGGAACTTAAACAGAGGCCAGCTAGAGGTACCTTGCCCACGAATTTATAGTTACACAGAGGGAGTCGTATGTAACATGACTGAGTTGAGAAGCTCAGTAGAATATGGTGATCAGGGTAGACACAAAGTTACCGTGGTAATAGGGATAGGGCAGGAAATTCAAGATGTGAAGGCGAACCAATGATGTTTAAACGACTACTTACTTTCATATGCCTGACCTTCTTATCAGTTGCATATGCCGAAGACATCGAATTGTATGTAAAGCATGATGTGGGTGGCAATGAAAAATCACGTGTTATCTTGATCTTTGATACCTCAGGCAGTATGGCGTGGGATGTTAATGACGGGAAGCGCTGCTACGAATATCGAAATTTCAGAATACGCTCAGTAGACTGTTTTGATACCTCAAAAACAAACAAAACTTGTTACAAATACCGGAATGGCCGATATCGCTCTTCTAATTGTGGGGATAGTCGTCTTAAAGTAGCTAAAGATGCGATGGTGTCACTGGTGAACGATAATCCAGATTTCGATTTTGGACTAATGCGTTTGTATTCAAGCTCTGGTGGATATGTTTTAAATGGCATAGGCGCAGATCCTAGTGTGGTGGTTAGTAAGATTAATAGCCTACGAGCTAGTGGTAATACACCGTTGTCGGAAACACTGTGGGAAGCATACCTATATTTGACCGGCAGAGCGATTGACTATGGCTACAACGGTGGCAATAACCGTGACAAGACAATCGAGTCTAACGGCTACTACAAGTCGCCATTTGCACCTGTAGCGGGGGAGCCTGAGCGTTGTGATACGTCAACAAATATTATTTTGATGACCGATGGTGACCCGACCAGTGATAGCGGAAAAAATAGCGCTATTAGCCAAGAGCATTACAGAACATTTGGCTCGTATCCAAGTCCAGTTTCAAACAATTACCTAAACTCATTGGCTAAATTGATGAGAGGAACGCAGGATAAGCAAGTAGACCTTTACCCAACTACAAGTGACAAGCAAGATTTTGCGAGAGTGTATACCATTGGTTTTGGTACAGGTATGTCGAATTCTGGTAAAGCTTTGTTAGAGCAAACCGGTAAAGTTGACGGCGGTGGAGACTACTTACATGCAAATACAGCGTCACAACTTTCCAATGCGCTAAAACTAACAATCTCTAAAATCAGAGAGCAAAGTGATAGCTTTTCTGCACCATCAGTCTCAACCAGTAGCTCAGACTTAAGCCGAAGTGGAGACTCCGTATACTTCACAATGTTCTATCCAGAGACACATACACGTTGGTCGGGAAATTTGAAAAAGCTCAAAGTGACCGGTGGCATAGTTCATGGCATGGGGAGCACTGCTAACGCAATCAATGATAAAGGACAAATAGGAAAAAGTGTAACCACCTATTGGTCTGAGCCTGGTAGTAAAGATGGTAATGTTGTGTTGGAAGGTGGCATAAATTATCAGTTATATAGTCGTCAAACTAATCGCAAACTCTACTCGGATTTTGGTAAAGGTAAACTGTATAACTTTGACTACAATACTGCGTTAAATGCCCACCAAGGGTCACTGAATAACTTAGCCGCCAAGTTTGCAAGCTCAGGCTCTGAAGTACGAAACTTGATAAATTGGTCGAGAGGACAAGACGTAGATGACGCCGATGGTGACAATAGCCGTACGGATAGACGCAAAGACATTTTTGGAGACCCGCTACATTCAAGACCGGTGAGTATTGACTATGGCAATGGTGATTTGCGCGTAATTGTTGGTACCAATGCAGGCTTTTTACATATGTTTAAAGACAATGGCAATACAGTATCAGAAAGCTGGGCATTTATACCTGATTCACTTTTGGACATTATAAAACCACTAAAAGATCGTAAACGAGATACCAAACTGTATGGAATGGATGGACCAATTACGGTGTATTTTTGGGACAAAAATGACAGTGGCGTCGTAGATGCCGGTGAAAAGGTGTGGTTAATAGCAGGTATGCGACGCGGTGGTAATGAATACTATGCTTTTGATATTACTGTGCCGGATCTACCAAAGCTGATGTGGGGCGGGCCGATTAAAGGGGGCAGTGGTGCCTTTGCCGAGTTAGGCCAATCTTGGTCCAAGCCCATTGTGTCGTTTATTACAGCACAGCCTGATAAACCAGTACTAATATTTGGTGCAGGCTATGATACCAACAAAGACAATGTTACTTTTTCTGAAGACAGTAAAGGTAGAGGTTTATATATTGTTGACCTACAAAGCGGTAACCCTGTTTGGTCATTGACACCTGCTACCGGTTTCAAAGGAAAGCACAGTATTGCCGCAGATGTTAGTGTATTGGATTCTGATTATGATGGTTTTATTGACAGAATTTATGCTTCGGATACCGGTGGCGGAATTTGGCGAATAGATATTCCAAGCGCGAAGCCTGATGATACAAATGCGCCTTGGACACACTTTATGTTCGCAAACCTAAGTGGATCGAAAGACAATCAAAAGAGACGCTTTTTTTATCGTCCGATGGTTGCGAGAACTTATTTTAGTAAAGTAACGCTAGAAAATGTGGATGGTAAAATAACAAAAATAAGAAGAGATGTTCCTTATGAGGGAATATTGATAGGCAGCGGAAACCGAGCGAAGCCAACTTCGACATTTACGAAAAACTTTTTGTTCATGTTACGTGATGAAAACACCAAAACGAAGTCCTTTAAATCTGGGAATATACCGTCTCCAATTCGGGCTGGTCAGTTATTAAATGTTACCAACGACCCGTTCAAGGCAAATTTGAACAGCTATGACAATTTCACAGACAAAGAGGCTGAGCTCGGCAGTGCGAAAGGGTGGCGTATAGCACTTGGATCAGGTGAAAAGTCTTTGTCGGCCGCCACAGCCATTGGTGGGTTGGCCTATTTTACTTCATTTTCCCCAACAACGGTGTCGGAAAACCAATGTAGCATTGGCGAAGGTACAGGGTATCTTTACATTGTACATCTGCATTATGGTATGCAAGTGTTTCAGAAACGTCGCTATCGAACTACAGCGACCTTACCTGACACGCCTAGAACGCATTACGATGTATACGTAGATCCAAACACAAACAAAAAGTCGGTCAAGGCTAAAATTATAAGCCCAACAGTTATTAAGGAAGATGCGGTAGATGAGATGTTTGGTGGCAATCCGGCTGATGGAATTAATCCTCAAAGGTTAGAGCCGCCGGGCGTCTATAAAAATAAAGATGGCTCGGCAAATGTGCCTGGTGTTACCTCTTTAGAGATAACATATGAAACAAGACAGTTGTTTATCTATAAGAAAGAAGACAATGATGAAAAGTAAAGCATTTAAATATAGAGGGTTTACCTTAATTGAAATGATGATAGTGGTTGCCGTATTAGGTATTTTGGCAACCCTAGCATACCCCAATTATACTGGCTATTTGCAGCGAGCAGCGAGAGCGGAAGCAATGACAATCCTGCTTGATGCAGCCAATAAACAAGAGCAGTACTTTGTGGACAATCGGCAATACGCGAGTGCTCTCTCAGACATTGGTATACCTAGTACAAGTGGTAACGGATATTTCACGCTGACTGTAACACTTGCGAATGGTGGTTATACTTTGACAGCTACCGCTGCAAATGGGCCTGTAAGAGGTGATACGATATGCACAACTTTGTCTTTAAATAATTTAGGGATTAAGTCCATAACTGGCACAGGTAGTGTAGATGAGTGCTGGGAGCGTTAATCACATAAGTGCGTGTCCTTTAATGTTGTTCGCCCTATGATACTGAGTGATAGGGCTTTGCCAGTTTTACTTCCGTCATAATGCAGGACGCAATAGACAAACGTACCATTTCCTAATCCCCAAGTGGTGCCCGAATGCTTAAAAGTAATCGCTCGTCTGGGGTAAGTAAGTTCGTCAACTGCTGGGATCTTATCCAAGACTCTGAGTATCGTATCTTGGCTGTTAAATTCTTTGAGTTTCCCTTTATCTATAAAAATTGTTAGCTCTTCATGCCAAAATGCTCTAGAGCATCGGTTATTCACCAACGGGCATAAAGTCACTCTTTCACCACTGTAAATTGATTTTAGTCTGGCATAGCTCAAAGCCCTATCTAGAGAGATAAGTGCTTGTTTAGGCCTGTCAAACTTCATGAGTTCAGAGGTAGAGGGAACACTGATAGATAACAAAATAGCACTGATTAGGCACACGACTACAAGTTCGAATAATGAAAAGCCCATTACCTGTTTATATGAGTTTGTCATGACCGCTTTCCTTGCGAAACATATAATTTTCTAGCTGCACGTAAAGACGTTTTCAATGCGACGGTAACCGTATTGAAAATGTCCTTTGAGCTAGGCTTTGATGAGGGCTGATTCGAGGTGAAAGGCTACAGAGTAGACTTTCAGTGGCCGGTTGATGCTATGTACCTATGTACCAATGCGATTTGGTATCTTATGTGGTATCTGGCTAAAAGTGTAATGTAAGTACTAATGAATGACTTAATATCATCGAAAAGGAGCTTCATCAGATCAATCTGTTAAATGAAGCTCTTAATTTTGAATAACATGGTAATCAAGTACACGTGTTGGTGGTATTTCCCGTATACAGGGCTGTACCTGCTTGAGTAATACTTAGGCTTTGGTTTTGCGCACTGGTGCCTGTTGGGCAATATATAAAATTCCCATTCTGGCCATTTCCCAACCTACCACTTGAGTCAAACTTCAGTGATGCAACTGGGTAATTAAGCGTATCGTTATTACTGACTTTTTCCATAACTCTCAGTAAGTCGTCGGTACTGGCAGAGTATACTCCGTTATTGTCGCGGTCCAAAAAGATCACTATTCGATTGCTTTGCCAATCAGTTGTACATGAAAAGTCCTTGTTCTCAATGAGCAAACTCTCTACTGCTGGGCATAAAATCACAATTTCATCACTTGCTGTTGCCTTGGCTCTGGCAAAAGTGACACTTCGTTTAAGCTCTAATAAGAAGCTCTCTGCGCGATTATCCTGAAAAGTAGAGTGAGTAAATGAATAAGTTAAGCCGGCAAGAACACCTAAAATGGCGATTGTTATTAACAGTTCAAGTAAGCTCATGCCTCGTTGATCTTGCATTTTAAGCTCCTGATACATGTATATGAGATACTTTATATTGCGCTTTTTCAATATTTTATTCAATACCTTTGTTTGCCTTGCTTGACTCGATTGTCTAAAATCGACGCACTACCAGAGGAAGCATGATAATCATGAAAAAGATTGAAGCAATAATTAAACCGTTTAAGTTGGATGATGTAAGGGAAGCGCTGTCTGATATTGGCATTACAGGTATGACAGTGTGTGAAGTAAAAGGCTTTGGACGTCAAAAGGGCCATACAGAGTTGTACCGTGGTGCGGAGTACATGGTAGACTTTTTACCTAAGGTAAAACTAGATATTGTCCTAGCGGAAGAGGATGTTGACAGAGCCATTGATGTGATTTTAAAGACTGCACAGACAGGTAAAATAGGCGATGGTAAAATCTTCGTAACCGAGGTTGAGCGTGTAGTTAGGATCCGTACTGGTGAAGAGGACGAAGAAGCGATTTAAGCGCTACGTTGGTGTTCGGGCATCAGTTGATGCCCGATTAAGATGTTTATCTTTGGTTAAGCGCACGTGTTTTTCTAACGTGTTCACTTAACTCAGTCAGGCCTAATTTGTCGTAACTCTTTTCCATCATATCAAGCGCTTCAAGCAAGTAGCTGCTTTGAGAGTAATGCTCGACCACATATTTACCACGATTCGCAGCCGCTAAGTAAGCTTCTCGCTCAAAATAATAGGTTGCGATTTTCAGCTCATAACGTGCCATTTTGTTTAACAGCCACGCGAGTCTTTTTTTCGCTTCAGGCGTGTAGTTGCTGTCTGGATAGTTTTTAACGAGCGTTGACAAATCTTGAAATGCTACGCGTGTTTTACTTACGTCACGGTCCGCACGATCTACACCAAAATAGTCTTGGAAAGCATTTTCATCTGCTTTGATATTAATTAAACCACGCATGTAGTACATGTAATCTAAATTTTTGTGGTTTGGGTTTAAGCGAATAAAACGATCTACGGTGGCTAACGCCTGATCAGTATTACCTGTCTGATAATATGCATAGACCAAATCCATTTGTACTTGCCTTGAATATGGGCCAAATGGGTAACGAGCATTGATTGCACCCAGTAATTGAATCGCTCTAGCATATAGGCCTGAGTCTAGTGTCTGTTTAGCATCTTCATAAAGTGCTTGTACCGACTTATTTGGTACACGTTCTATTTCTTCTTGTTCTGGGGCTGAAGAACATGCGGCTAATCCTAGTATAGATGCGCTTATTACAAGTGCTGTAGCGCGTTTTCCCAACTTCATTATCATTTTATTTTACTACCTTCGTTGTCTTCGGCTAGGCCAAGTCGGTAAAACCGAGTAAACTATGCATTTATGCGATTCTAACCCAGTCGAGCGAGGCTTGCACTGGTAATTTAGGTAAAGTTACACATGTCAGAGCAAATTTCTCTACAAGCCGAAGTGCCAATCGAGTTAGGCGGTAAACGTCTAGACCAAATATTAGCGCAATTGTTCCCTGATTTTTCACGTTCAAGAATAAAAACTTGGATATTAGATGAAAAAGTGGCGGTAAATGGTCAAACGTTGAGCACACCGAAAGAAAAACTGTTTGGTGGTGAACTCGTAGAGATCGAAACACAAATTGAAGCAGAGCGCGAATATGAAGCGCAGGATATTGCCCTAGATATCGTTTATGAAGATGATGATATTTTAGTTATCAATAAGCCAATGGGACTTGTTGTACACCCCGGAGCGGGTAACCCCAATGGCACTGTATTGAATGCGTTGTTACACCATCACCCAGATATCATCAATGTGCCTCGTGCTGGTATTGTTCACCGTCTAGATAAAGACACAACAGGTCTGATGGTTGTTGCTAAAACAATACAAGCGCAAACGCACTTGGTTAAGAACCTTCAGGCTAGAACGAACTTCACGCGTGAATACGAAGCGATTTGTAACGGTACTATGACCGCTGGTGGCGTCATCGAAAAGCCAATTGGTCGCCATGCTACCAAGCGCACGCATATGGCAGTGCATGAAATGGGCAAGCCGGCGATTACACACTACCGAGTAGCGGAAAAATTCAGAGCACATACTCGCCTTAGATTGCGCTTAGAAACAGGGCGTACGCACCAGATCCGTGTACATATGGCTTATTTAAAGCACCCTTTGATTGGCGATCAGCTATATGGGGGACGACCTTGTCCGCCAAAAAATGCGTCAGAAACATTCTTAGACACGCTACGCGGCTTCAAGCGCCAAGCTTTGCATGCGATAAAGTTGAGTATTGCACATCCAATTACTGGCGAAATGATGACGTGGGAAGCTCCAATACCAGAAGATATGCAGGCGTTAACGGATATATTGCGCGGCGACAGTAAGGAAAATCCACAAATTGAGTACTAACTCAGTGCTACTACCAAGCTGGCCTATGCAAAGCCAAATCGGTGCTGTTAGCAGCACCCGCTTGGGGGGGCATTCAGTAGGCGCTTTTGACTCGTTTAACCTGGCTTATCATGTCGGTGACAATCGAGACGTCATTACTAAAAATCGCGACCTACTAAATACCTATTTGCCTGAAGGCGCGATTTGGTTGGAGCAGGTACATGGCAGTGATGTGCATGTTGTCAACTCAACCACTGACCTATCCAAGGTTGTTCGAGCAGACGCCTTGTATACTCGTTTGAGGCGCCAGCCATTGGCGATAATGACGGCCGATTGTCTGCCAATTTTATTGGCTAGTAAGGACGGAGGCGAGGTTGCTGCACTGCATGGTGGTTGGCGACCGTTGGCTTCGGGAATTATTGCAAATACGCTTATGAGTTTCAGAGCTGCACCGATAGACATTAATGCTTGGTTTGGTCCTGCAATTGGCCCTACGGCATTCGAAGTTGGGGCTGAAGTCCGTGCCGCATTTGTGAATCAAAATGACTCGTTCTCTCAAGCATTTGTAGCCACCAAAGAAAACAAATTTTTAGCAAACATCTTTTTGTTAGCTAAATTGCAGCTTAATGAGTTGGGCGTGACAGCTGTATACAGTGATGATCTATGCACAGTAACACACGCTGAGCAGTTTTTTTCATATCGCCGTGATGGGCAATGTGGCCGCATGGCAACTGTGATCTGGCGCAAATAAATTATACCTAACACTTGATACTGCATGTTTAAGGACCCACTTTAATAGGTAGTTTAGATTACTTAGGTGTGAAAACTCATGCGGTTAGACAGATTTACCAGCAAATTTCAAAGTGCGTTGTCAGATGCACAATCCCTTGCTTTGGGAAGAGACCATCAATTTATTGAACCTGTGCATTTAATGTATGCATTACTACAACAAACGGGTTCAAGTGTCAGAGCGTTGTTTGCTCAGGCAGGGGTCAGTGCTGATGAATTGAACACGAAACTGTCTCAAGCCATAGAAAGGCTTTTCAAAGTCGAAGGCGTTGGTGGTGATGTTCAACTATCTAATAATCTCATTTCACTTATCAATCTTTGTGATAAGTATGCACAAAAACGCAAAGATAAGTATATCTCAAGCGAGTTGTTTGTTTTCGCTTCATGTGAAGATAAAGGGGAGTTGGGTGATATATTCAGAGCGTTGAATATCACACAAGATAAAGTCGAAAAAGCCATCAAAGCAATTCGTGGTGGCCAAAAAGTTGATGACCCCAATGCGGAAGAAACACGTCAAGCCCTCGAAAAATATACCATTGATTTAACTGAGCGCGCAGAGCAAGGCAAGCTAGACCCCGTCATTGGACGAGACGATGAGATCCGACGCACCATTCAAGTATTGCAAAGAAGAACAAAAAACAACCCTGTTTTAATTGGAGAGCCCGGTGTCGGTAAAACGGCTATTGTGGAAGGGTTAGCGCAGCGCATTATAAATGGCGAGGTGCCAGAAGGCTTAAAGCACAAACGTGTGCTGTCTCTCGATTTAGGTGCACTAGTTGCGGGTGCTAAGTATCGAGGTGAGTTTGAAGAGCGACTTAAATCAGTATTAAATGAACTTGCCAAAGAAGAAGGCAGTGTCATTTTATTTATCGATGAAATTCACACCATGGTCGGAGCTGGTAAAACAGATGGTGCTATGGATGCCGGCAATATGCTGAAACCTGCTTTAGCCCGCGGTGAGTTGCATTGTGTTGGCGCAACAACATTGGATGAGTACCGCCAGTACATTGAAAAAGACGCGGCCCTTGAAAGGCGCTTCCAAAAAGTCTTTGTGTCTGAACCAACAGTAGAAGATACCATAGCGATTCTGCGTGGGCTTAAGGAGCGATACGAACTACACCATTCAGTAGATATTACTGATCCGGCTATTGTTGCTGCTGCAAACTTATCACATCGCTATATCAGTGATAGGCAATTGCCAGACAAAGCTATCGATTTGATCGATGAGGCTGGTTCTTCGATTCGTCTACAAATTGACTCAAAGCCTGAACAATTGGACAAATTAGAGCGACGCATTATTCAGTTGAAGCTAGAAGATAACGCCTTGGCAAAAGAGAAAGATGATGCAAGCCAACAGCGCCGCAAAGAAATGCAGTCGTTAATTACTCAGCTTGAAGGCGAATATAAAGAGCTTGATGAAGTCTGGAATGCGGAGAAGGCATCCTTACAAGGCACTCAAGTAATTAAGGCTGAGTTAGAGCAAGCCCGTCTTGACCTTGAAGTTGCAAGCAGAGCCAGCGATTTGCAACGCATGTCCGAATTGCAATATGGCCGTATACCAGCATTGGAGAGAAAATTAGACCTTGCATCACAAGCGGAGATGCAGGAGATGAGCTTGCTCAAAAATCAGGTATCGGAAGATGAAATTGCAGAAATTTTGTCTCGTTGGACGGGAATTCCAGTCGCTAAGATGTTGGAGGGCGAGCGTGAGAAACTACTCAATATGGAAGGCGAACTTCACCATAAAGTGATTGGTCAAGATGAAGCTGTCAATGCGGTTGCGAATGCAATACGTCGTTCGAGAGCTGGGTTAGCCGATCCAAATCGTCCAATTGGTTCTTTCTTATTTTTAGGTCCAACTGGCGTTGGTAAAACAGAGCTGACTAAGGCGCTGGCAAGCTTTATGTTCGACACTGAGGATGCCATGGTACGTATCGATATGTCAGAGTTTATGGAGAAGCACTCTGTTGCTCGATTAGTGGGCGCGCCTCCTGGTTATGTTGGTTATGAAGAGGGTGGATATTTAACGGAAGCTGTTAGGCGTCGGCCTTATTCAGTGGTGTTGCTTGATGAAGTTGAAAAAGCGCACCCAGATGTGTTTAACATTTTACTGCAAGTGCTTGATGATGGCAGGTTGACAGACGGTCAAGGCCGTACAGTCGACTTCAAAAATACGGTGATCATTATGACCTCAAACTTGGGCTCAGATGTAATCCAAGAGCAAGCTGGTAACAATGACTATGTGGCTTTAAAAGCCAAACTGATGGAAGTGCTCACAACCCAGTTTAGGCCAGAGTTTATCAATCGTATAGACGAAACTGTGGTCTTCCATCCGCTGGTTACTGAACATATCAAGCAAATTGCCAGAATTCAGTTAGATAAATTGGCATCTCGTTTAAAAGACAATGGTTTTGGCTTTGAAGTTAGTGACGAAGCCCTTGAAAAAATCGCTCAAAGTGGATTTGACCCTGTATTTGGAGCAAGGCCATTGAAGCGTGCAATTCAGCAGTACATTGAAAACCCATTGGCACAAAATCTATTGCAGGGCGATTTTACAGGTGCTAATAAAATTAAAGTCGCAGTTAAAGACGATTCAATTTATTTTGAAGCGTTCTAAACACCCCTAAGTGAGGTAAACAAGAGCAAATATTGATGTTTATTTCACTATTAAACTCATTTGACTTTAGCCATTAATGTTACGAACTCCCCTAATGACGCGATGAAGTTATTGGGGAGATTTCATTTTGTATGATAAATTTAGTGGCTATTTAGTCTTTCTTGATGGCTCTTCATGAATAATCAATATAAGCAAGCAGGTATTACTGAATTTGGTTCAACTAACCAACTTCACGCGAGAGTGATAGCACAGCCAGAGCTAGCGTCTCATCAGGTATGGATACGAGTGCTTGCCTCTTCAATAAACCCAATTGATATAAAGACGCGCAGTGGTTTGGGGTATGTTGCTCAAGCTAAGCAAGCGGGAGACTTTTTACCTTTAGGCTACGACGTGTTTGGTATCGTTGAGCAAGTAGGTGATTGCGTTTCGCACATTAAACCTGGCGAAGCTGTGTTGGGCATGGTTGGTTTTCCTGCAAATCCAGGGTGTTATGCTTCTCATGTAGTAGCGTCTGCTGAAGAAATAATTGTTGTTGATAAGAAAGTTTCTTTAGACATGGCAGGTCTTTGTTTAGCGGGACTAACAGCGGTACAAGCGCTGGAAAAGCTCTCTCCAAATCTGGGTACCTTGTTTGTCAATGCGCCAACTGGTGGGGTGGGCCATCTCGCAGTTCAGATAGCAAAGAGGTCGGGGTTTGATGTAGTCGCCATCACGACAAGAAGAGATCTAGTTGAGACACTTGACTTGGCAGTACCAGCGATGAGTTACGAAGACTTTTTCGCAGAAAAAAGGCGTGGACAGCTCTTAGATTTGGTCGGCGGAAAAGTAGCAAAAGACATGTTAGGTAATTTACAGGCTGGAGGACTTTTTGTCACGGTCCCGACAGTTACCAAAGATGAAGTAATAGATCACGCAAAAACATTTGGGATACAAGGTGAGGGCGTACTCGTTGCTATGAATTGCCAGCAACTTAATGCCTTGTATCAAGCTGTGATAGATAAGCAACTGAAAGTGGTTGCGAGTAAAAGATATTCAATAGAAGAAATAAGCGAAGCACACACATTTGTTGAGCAAGGCCAGCATTTTGGTAAAGTTATAATTGTGGCTTGAGTATTTTTATTTTGCCCCCATTGAGGATGGCATAACTTAAGCTTGATCCGAGCCTCGAGGTATTTTTTTGAAACAAACTAATTTTGCAAGCAAGCTAGAAAAGCTTGCCACACCCGCGCTTGTAGCCTCTTTATCTGGTATACAGCGAGGTATAGAACGAGAAGCATTGCGGATCCAGCCATCTGGTAAGATAGCCAAAACACCTCATCCAGAAGGTGTGGGTCACCCTTTAACACATAGCTCGATTACAACAGACTTTTCGGAATCCCTACTGGAGTTTATAACCCCAGTTAGCACGTCCGCAGAACAGACCTTATCGCAGTTAAGAGATCTACAAAAGCATACTCTAGCGCACATGGGTAACGAAATGTTGTGGCCAATGAGTATGCCTTGTTTTATCGAAGATCAAGAAGACATTGTGTTGGCGCAGTTTGGCAGTTCTAACATCGGAAAAATGAAAACGCTTTATAGAGAAGGGTTGAAAAACCGCTATGGAAGCATGATGCAAGCGATTGCTGGCGTGCACTTTAATACATCTTTTCCAGAGTCATTTTGGTTGGCACTAAAAGAGCATGAGCAAGATAGTGGCGAATTGCAGGAATTTGTTTCGAACAAATACTTGGGTCTAATCCGAAACTTTAAACGAGAGTTGTGGCTGATTAGCTATCTGTTTGGCGCGTCACCGGCTTTATGTAGCTCTTTCTTACAAGGTAAGCAAAGTAACTTGCCTTTTGAGAAGCAAGGCAAGGGTACTTTGTATTTACCACATGGTACGGCTCTGAGGTTAGGTGATTTGGGTTATACCAACAGTGAGCAGTCATCATTAAAAGTAATGTACAACAGTTTAGCCGAGTACGTAACTGGACTACAAAGAGCCATTCGCTGTCGTTCAGATCTGTATGAAGGGATTGAAGACTTCCGAGCAGATGAGCCGAAGCAGCTTAATAAGAACATTTTGCAAATAGAAAATGAGTTTTACTCCCCCATCAGACCTAAGCGAAATGCACAGAAACATGAAACACCCACTCAGGCGTTATCTAGAGGGGGGATTGAGTACATTGAAATCCGTGCGTTGGACGTAAACCCATTTGTTGATACCGGTATTAGCATCGAGCAAATTAGATTTTTAGATGTATTTTTGACGTATTGTTTACTCAAAGACACGCCTTTTATGAGCTGGGAAGAGCAGCAAGAATCTGACAACAACCTACAGCGCGTTATCAGCACAGGGCGTGATACGAGTACAACCTTGCAGCGTGGTGATGAACAAGTCACTATTGCGCAGTGGGGTAGCGAGATATTTGCGGATCTTAAGGTTGTTGCACAGTTATTTGATTCGGCACATCAAAGCACACTTTACACCGAAACGGTGAATAAACTTGCTACTTGGATCGAAAGCCCTGATGAAACGTTCTCTGGCCAATTAGTATCTGCGCTTCGTGAAACAGGTAGCGACGCTTCAGAGCAAGCTTTAAGTATTGCTAAGCAGTACAAAGAGGCGCATTTGAAAGGCGATTATCAGTTTTATAGTGAAGCAAGCTTAAACGAGCAAGCTATGCGGTCTTTCGAAGACGAGAAAGCGGTTTTGGCAAGTGATGAGCTGTCATTTAAAGCGTTTTTACAAGACTATTTCGAGAAGGCATAAAAAAACGCAGCCAAGTTGGCTGCGTAAAAAATATCAGGGATGAAACAATGCTAAACTGCTGCATTCAAGTAATAGGACCGCAGCAATTTAGAAAAGTTCAGGTGAGTTCGAAAAAAATGCAAAAAAAAATAATTTTTTTACCTCTACTTCTAGTTTTAGCTGGTTGTGCGACTGCTCCACCTAAGCAACCTAATGATATTTGTAAGATTTTTGAAGAAAAAGAAGACTGGTATTATGATGCTCGAGACGCGCAAGAAAAGTGGGGCGCGCCAAAACATGTATTAATGAGCATGATGTACCAAGAAAGTTCATTTAGGCATGATGCAGCTCCCCCAATGGAGTATTTCCTTGGCTTTATTCCAATTGGCCGAGCGAGTTCTGCATATGGCTACTCTCAAGCAAAAACGATGACGTGGAGTGACTACATTCGTGAAACAGGTAATTCTGGTGCAGACAGAGATGACTTTGAAGATGCAATAGACTTTATGGGGTGGTTTGTTTACAAAACACATAAAGTCAATGGGGTTTCTAAGTGGGATGCTTATGCACAATACCTGAACTATCACGAAGGTTGGGGTGGTTATCGTAGAGGAACCTATAAGAAGAAAAAGTGGCTTATGAAAGTGGCTAACAAAGTTAAACATCGAGCTTCACGCTATGGTGCGCAGCTGAAACGATGTGAAGATGACTTGGATAAAAACTGGTTTGAGCGCTTGTTTTCGTAAGGTGTTAAAGTTTGGGTCGCTATTGCGACCCAATTTGTATAGGCAAGACCAATCAGTTCACTGATCTTGCAAAGGGTTTAAGAAGATGAGCTTGTCTGTTGTAGAGGAAATATTTTGACCACTTTAATCATGTTTTCTTTTACTTCCAAAACTTCCATAGGGTAATTCGCAATTTTCAAGCCTAGCTGATTTTCAGGAATATCTTCTAAGTATTCAACAATGAGTCCACTTAAGGTTTTAGGACCCTCAGTTGGCAGCTCCCAGCCCATTTCTTTATTGAGGTCGCGAATATTTGCACCGCCATCAACCAGCACTGAGCCGTCACTTTGTACCTTAACTTCGTCACTTGGAGTGGGGGTTTGTGTGGTGGTGAAATCCCCGACCACTTCTTCTAAGATATCTTCAAGCGTTACTAGGCCTTGAATGTCACCATATTCATCGACAACTAATCCAATCCGCTCTTTGTTCTGCTGAAACTTTAACAATTGAGTATTGAGCGAGGTGCCTTCGGGAATAAAGTAAATTTCACGCACTGCACGTAGCAGAGATGGCTTATCAAACTGTTCTTTAGTGAGTAGTCGCAAAGCATCGCGAGAGTGTATAAAACCGACGGCATCGTCAATTTGGTCACGGTACAGCAGTACACGAGTATGCTGTGCATTGGTCAATCTACGCGTAATGTCTTTCCAGTCGTCGTTAATATCAATCGCATTGATTTCACTGCGTGGGATCATAATATCTTCTACAGTGACTTGCTCTAGGTCCAATATCGAAGTGAGCATGTTGCTATGGTTGGTCGGCAGCATGGCACTCGACTCATTTACAACGGTTTTCAGCTCTTCTTTGCTTAGGCTATGTTCCTCTATTTGCTCAGGCGATACACCAAATAGCTTCAGCATACCATTGGTGATCCAGTTAACTGTAACCACAACAGGGAACAAGGCTTTAAGCAATATTTTTAATATTACAGAGCTAGGGAAAGCAACCTTTTCAGGATAAAGCGCAGCCAATGTTTTAGGCGTGACTTCCGCAAAAATTAGGATCACCAAAGTTAATGCAAAAGTAGCTACGACAATACCAGCATCACCCAGTAAGCGCATGCCGATAACGGTAGCAACTGCAGACGCAGCGATATTGACAAGGTTATTGCCGATAAGGATAAGTCCGATCAAGCGATCAGGCCTTTTGAGTAGCTTGTCTACACGCTTAGCCGATTTATTATTCTCTTTAACTAAGTGTCTAAGGCGATAGCGGTTAATCGACATAATGCCAGTCTCAGAACTTGAGAAGTAACCAGAAATCAGTATCAATACGCCAAGTATGATAAACAAGGCGCTAGTAGATATGTCGTCCAACAGAGGATCCTTTTTTTGCTTTCGAAAGGCTATTAAGCGTCAGCATAGAATGAGAGTCAAGTTCCATGCTGACATTTCTTATTTTAAAATTTATCTAGGATAACTTCTTGTATAAATCGGCTGCCAAAATAGGCCAAAGTTACGATCCCTGAAGCACCTAATACAGCAAAAACGACGGGTTTTCCGCGCCACCCGAATTGATGGTGACCGATGGTCACAGCACTAAAGATAATCCAGGCAATGAGGGATAATACTGTCTTATGTATAGATGCTTTATCAAACATACCGTCGAGGAATACAAAACCCGCCAGCAGCGCTAAGGTGAGTAGAGCGGTACCAACGGTCAATAGCTGATAGAGTTGAGATTCTACTTGCATAAGAGGCGGTAAGTGACTGTTCATAATAGCAAGGTCTTTATTTTTCAGTCGCTTGTCTATAAAAAAGAACTGCACGGCGTAAAGCGTTGCGATAATTAAAATACAATATGCCAGTAAAGACAGTGATATGTGTGTGACTAACCCCAAATCTACATTGATGTCATCCATAATAATGTGATGTGGAATGAAGAGGCTCGCAATTAGCAAAATAGCTGCAAACCCATATACGACCGGCAACAACAGGGTGGCGGGGAATTTAAGTGACACTGTTGTCACTGAGACCACAATGACCCAGCAGGTGAGCAGCGCAATATTGATTGTACTCAAATCTTGACCATGCTGTGTAAACACTGAGTTCACAAGCACAAGCATGTGACTCAAGATAGCGACAGTACTTAGAATGACTGTTAACTTTTGGCTTGGGCCTTCTTTGTGAAACAAGCGCGAAAGCACGTGCGCCGTCGCCAGTGTGTAAAACAGGCTCGCCAACAATGACAAAATAATGATCATGAACTTTATGTCTACTTTACGTGGTCCTTTTATAGGCTATTGTATTTTAAGCCTCGCCGCTTGCAAAGACTTTGTAAAAAGAATCTTTGTATAACTTGAATACTGTATTAGTGGCGCGCATATCAGTATAATGTTGCGTAATTACGAGATAGTGGAAGCGATACATGTTTGAGAACCTCCAAGAACGCTTAGGAAAAACGCTTAAAAATATCAGCGGCAGAGGCCGTTTGACTGAAGATAATATTAAAGAAACGCTGCGTGAAGTGCGTATGGCATTTCTTGAGGCTGACGTTGCGCTGCCTGTAGTACGTGAGTTTGTAAAACAAGTTAAAGAACGTGCTGTGGGTGTTGAAGTAACTAAAAGCCTAAGCCCAGGTCAGGTTTTCATTAAAATTGTGCGTGAAGAACTTGAAAAGGCCATGGGTGAAGCAAATGAAGAGCTAAACCTAAATGCTCAGCCTCCCGCAGTTGTTATGATGGCTGGTTTGCAAGGTGCTGGTAAAACAACCAGTGTGGGTAAACTTGCAAAATTCTTAAAAGAGAAAAAGAAAAAGTCAGTGCTTGTTGTGAGTGCCGACGTATACCGCCCAGCGGCTATCAAGCAGCTAGAGACATTAGCTACTGAAGTTGATGTTGAGTTCTTCCCAAGTGATATTTCACAAAAGCCGGTAGATATTGCTAATAATGCAGTAAGTCACGCGAAGAAAAAGTTCATCGATGTGGTGCTGGTGGATACGGCTGGTCGATTGCATGTCGATAGTGACATGATGGACGAGATCAAAGAGCTAAATGCGGCAATTAAGCCAATCGAAACGCTATTTGTCGTTGACTCAATGACAGGTCAAGATGCTGCCAATACCGCTAAAGCCTTTGATGAAGCACTGCCACTAACGGGTGTTATTCTGACTAAAACTGATGGTGATGCACGAGGTGGTGCAGCTTTATCAATCCGTCATATCACAGGTAAACCGATTAAGTTTATTGGTGTTGGTGAGCGTACAGACGCACTTGAACCTTTCCATCCAGATCGAATTGCTTCACGTATTTTGGGAATGGGTGACGTACTGTCACTTATCGAAGAGGTTGAAGCCAAAGTCGATAAGGATAAAGCTGCAAAAGTTGCTGAAAAAGTATTTAAAGGCGATGGCTTCACATTGGAAGACTTCGCGGAACAACTTAAGCAGATGAAAAACATGGGCGGCATGATGTCTATGTTAGAAAAGTTACCGGGTATGAACAATTTACCGGATGCGGTTAAAGGCCAAGTTAATGATAAAACTTTCAATCAGATGGAAGCGATTATCAGCTCTATGACACCAAAAGAGCGTGCAAGGCCTGAAATCATCAAAGGGTCGCGCAAAAAGCGTATTGCAGCTGGTTCTGGTACTCAGGTACAAGACATCAACAAACTACTGAAGCAGTTTACGCAAATGCAAAAAATGATGAAAAAGATGAAAGGCAAAGGCGGCATGATGAAAATGATGCGCGGCATGAAAGGCATGATGCCACCGGGCATGTTTGGCGGCGGCGGTCCTAAGTTTTAATCATTGCTAGAATGAGAAAAGGGAAGTGTGTACTTCCCTTTTTAATGCGTTTTGGTGTAAATACCGGGTAATATTAACTTTGTGTTGTTTCGGTATCTAATTCTTTTCTGGCTAATTTAGTTAGTCTTACTAACTCCATACGCACTGCTTTGCTGTCCATGCAAATATTCTTGAATTGGACATAGTAGTTCTTCTCTTTAGCTCTTAAATAACAGCCATCGGGCACAATTGTGGTCATGGTGACTTCATCTGCATCGACTTGGTGAAGTAGCTTGAGCATAAGCTGATTGGCATCGGCATGGTCGTCATTCATGTGTTCGACCATTCTTTTCTCATCTTCTAGTGTCCATTCAGGTTCTTGTGCATACCATTCGTCTTTTTCTATCCAAAAAATATGGCCGAATCCACCTATGTAGCGCACCCGCTTAACTTCCATACGCCACAACTGAAAGTCATGGGCTTGGCGATAAGATATTGCTTCTGGATATTGGCGCTCGTAGCGCTCAAGTAGTGCTTCAGACTCTTCTGTTGGCACGGGGGCAGCGTCACCGACGACGGTAACGCGTGCATGAGCGTTTTGGTCGCCCTCATCTGCGGCATCAAAAACGGTGGCGCACATACGGCTGTCTTCGCTGAGGTTACGAGAATGTTGTGCAATCCCGGCAATATAAAAAATAAGTCTACCTTGGTTGTCCGTCATAAAAGGAGACACAGATCCAAAAGGGTAACCATGGAGGTTTTTAGAGATTGTTGAGATCACACAGACATTTGACTGTCTTACTAAAGTGCGTGCTTCAAAAGCGGCTTGTTCACGCATTAGAGGCTCCTATTAGCGGTTCTGAAAAAATCATAGGGATTTGAAAGCTGGGGTGCAAGTTTATTTGCATGCCAGCACGGTAGATAGGTTGTAGTACTTCGGGGCGTAAAACGTCTTGAGGATTGCCATCATGACAAATATTACCTTGATGAAGGAGTAAAACTCTATCTGCATAAAGTGATGCAAGATTTAAGTCGTGCAGTACTGCAATGACGGTATTGCCCTGTTGGGCAAACAGCTTAGCCTTGCTTAAAGTAGCATGTTGATGATGTAGATCGAGTGCAGATGTTGGCTCATCTAACAACATTAACTTGCCGGTTGTTTGTTTTTTATGTGCATTGAGCTGTGCAATACAACGTGCAAATTGCACACGTTGAAATTCGCCACCAGACAATACCGTTACATCCCTATCTGCCAGCGGCTCCAGTGCCATTTGTGTAATGATGCTATTAACCTGATATGCTTGAGTTTGAGTCGTTTCGTTATATGGGTAGCGCCCCATAGCAATCAACTCTGCAGCACTAAATGCAAAATTAACGCGATTGTTTTGCAGCAACATGGCCCGTTGGGTTGCCAATGTTTGCGGGGCGTATTCTCGCATTGGTTTGCCATCCAGCAAGATTTCGCCTGAGCAGTCTATATCATCGCAAATTGCACTGAGTAAGGTAGATTTACCTGCGCCGTTTTCTCCCAATAAAACAATAAATTCACCTTTATTCGCTGCAAATGAAAGGTTCTGAATGATGCGTTTGTCACCACGAGTAATACTAATATTGTTACATTCAAGCATGGCCACCTCGCTTTTGTTTTATTAATTGATAGATAAAGAAAGGTGCACCAAACAAGGCAGTAACAATACCTATAGGCAACTCTGAAGGGGCGACAATTAAACGTGCTATCCAATCAGCAAGAAGCATAAGCAAGCAACCTAACAGCATGCTCAATGGCAACATTTTACGCAAATCAGGGCCAACTAGAAGGCGAGCGATATGGGGAACTACCAGTCCGACAAAGCCTATCATACCAGCCATTGCCACTGCACCACCAACGCCCAGCGCAACTAAAAATACAACCTCAGTTTTGAGGCGCTTAACGTTAACCCCTAAATGCCTTGCATCTCGCTCGCCTAGCATTAAGGCGTTGATCTGGCGTTTTTTCAGCAGTAATAAAATAGTACTGACAATGATGAGTGGAGCACCATAGGTCATGGCAGACCAACTTGCACCGCCTAGTGAACCCATTTGCCAGTATGTCATTAGTCTTAATGAGCTATCGTCTGCAAAAAAGCTAAACAGGCCAATGACGGCCATGGCTATGGCGTTAATTGCTACGCCGGCGAGGAGCAAAGTGGTTATCTGTACTTGACCTTGGTGATTGGCTAATCGATAAATCACGCTGGTGATAGTGAGTGCACCAATGAACGCTGCTGGCGCGACCATGGCTTCGTTTATGAAGCTGACTTTAGGAGCCAGAGCGATAACAGCGATTGCTGCCACCGCTGCGCCACCAGTCACACCCATTAAACTGGGGTCCGCAAGAGGGTTGCGACACAGTGCCTGTGTTGCGGCACCGCTGCAGGCGAGGACGGATCCAATTAAGATTGCCAGTAATAATCGAGGAAGCCTTATCTGCGAGACAACACTCATCTGTAGATCATTAATTTCTGGAGTCATGGAATTCGGCAGCAGCCATGCAATTGGCATTTTCCAGTCCCAGCCAACAGGCCCGCTACTCAAAGACAGCCAAGCGAGGCTGAGTAGTAAAATCATACTCAGCCAATACCATTTTAAATGATGTTTTGAGTTTAGAATGGGAAGGGCGATATTGCTCATAAAGCCTGCTTACGATGAAATGAATCGAGTTTGGCTATGGCTTCGGGTAGACGTGTAGTCATTCCGAGTGACATCAATGAGTCCATAACCAATAAACGACATTCCTTCGCAGCTGGGATAAGGGCAAGCGCCGCTTGTTGACAAAACTTTTTTGGGCCGCCTGCACCATAAACTACATGGCTTGGTGCAACTAAAAAGTCTGGGTTACTAACCAACAAGGCTTCGCGGTTAAAAGGTTTAAAACCATTGTGGCTTGCGAGGTTTTTAATTCCCGTGTAGCCAAATAAGATATCAGGCACGGTTTCTCTACCTGCGACCATAACACCACGTTCACCTGCCGAGAGAATAAATAATGCCTTCGTGGTGGATGGCTTTGGCTTTTTTGGAAGCTGTTGTTTCAGCTTTTGAATTAAGCGCTCAGCTTGTGGCTGCTTGTTAAGATCTTCAGCAACTTGATTGATAAGGGTAAATAACCCACTTACGTGTTTGGGCTTGTCATACTGCTTAACTGGCACACCTGTACTTTTTATTTGTGTCAGCACTTGCGGTCGGCCAGCGCCCTCTAGTGTTAAAATTAGGGTCGGCTTTTGAGACAAAATCCCCTCAGCCGCTAAGTCTCGGTAATATCCAACTTTGGGCAAAGACTCTGCTTTAGGCGGCCAAGTACTTGAAGTATCAACGGCGACAACATCACCTCCAGCTTCTAATGCATAGACGATATCAGTGATTGTGCCGCCTGCGACTACAATGCGTTCGGCCGCAGCGTTAAAGCTTAGCGCGGCCAAAAAGATGCCTATAAAAAATGCATGTTTCATAGTTTTTCTCACGTTTAATTACTGAGTTTTTGGCCAACAAGCACATTATAGAAGTGTGCTGATGGACAACTTGCAAATCCTTTATGAGTACGTTTATCCGATGAAGTAATAATACATTTGATAGAAAGTAAAATCTACATGATTATAGAAATGCAAACAATTATCATTTGAGTTGTGTGTAAAATACCTTTATAGTGCACAGCGAAATTTATTCGTTCTTCCTGTTTGAGGTTAAAAGATAATGTTTAAACAAACTACTATTTCGCTAAGTATTGCAGCAGCTTTCTTTGCTGCGCCAAGTTCAGTTGCTGAGCAATTTGAAAAAGACAGCGAGGTTATCGTAGTGTCGGGTTCTCGTATTGAGCAAAAGCTCAATGACGTTGCAGGCTCGGTAAATGTTGTCACCGAACAAGAAATTGAACGTGAGTTGGCAGTGGACTTGAATAGTGCATTTAAGTATCAAACAGGGATAACAACATCGGGCTCGACAGGAGAAGCCCAAGCGCTCAATATTCGTGGTATTGGTGGCAACCGAGTTGTCTATATAAAAGATGGCCGTCGGCTAAATGATGCCTATTCAGGTGGCGGCGGTCTTATCATTGGACGCGGCTACTTTGATGTTGATAACGTAAAACAAATTGAAGTAGCTAAAGGTGCAGCTTCTTCATTGTATGGGTCTGATGCGCTGGGTGGTATTGTTGTTATCTCTACCAAAAACCCATCAGATTATTTATCTGAAAAAGATACCTATGCTCAAGTTGGCCTTGGCTACTATGAAGTTAATTCCGAAAAGAGTGCGACGGCAACATTTGCTAAAAAGCTTAGTGACTTTAATGCGACTTCTATTCAAATCACGCGCCGTGATGGTGAGGGGGCTCAGAACTATCAAGAAGACTTACCTGGGTTTGATTACACGTCAAATGCGTTACTATTAAAGTCTGAGTTTAACCTGACCGACACAGAAAGCGTATTGGCGACGGTAGATTATTTTGATCAAGATAGCGAACAAATCATTACACCATCTCAGGTAGAAACAAGAGATGACAATGAAAGCATTTCTTTTTCATTGGATTTTGATACAAGTGCCGCAACCGCTGTTTATGACAACTTAAGTGCACAAATCTATTATACAGACTTTGAGCAAACCAGTGATCAGGTGAGATTTAATGATGGTAGTCGTAGCCGCACCGGCCCTTATACGGATTACAATGATTATAGATTTGAGCAGTCCATCTTTGGTACTCGTTTGGTATTAGATAAGCAGTTGGAGTTAGGTGCAACTTCACATCAACTTGTATACGGTTTTGACTTTGATAGCTACGAAACCGCAAGGCCAAGATTTAAGACACGTATTGATGCACAAGGTAACAAAACCTTAGATAATGAAGGACAAAAGACATTCCCAGGTGCAGACACAACCATGCTGGGTGTATTTATTCAAGACAACATTACCTTGGTGCCGGATACTGTAACTCTAAATGCAGGGTTGCGCCTAGACCGTTACGAAATGGATGCAAAAGACAGTGAGCTTTATGGGGATACTGACTTTGGGGATATCAGTGAGACAGCTTTATCACCAAAGCTAGGTGTGGTTTTCTCGTTTAGTGAAAACTTGAATCTAGTGGCACAATATGCCCGAGGTTTTAAAATCCCACCACATGATTTAGCCTATCAAAGCCATGGTGTTGAGCCTTTCTACCAAATTTTGCCAAATCCAGACTTAGACCCAGAAACCAGTGATAGTGTTGAGTTTGGTGTAAAAGGTGACTTCGAGTCTAAACAGTTTGCTGTAACTGTATTCCATTCAAAGTTTGATGATTTTATTGATAACAAAGTTGTTAGAGTGGAGCCGAGCCAGATCCCGGGCATGCCACCAAAAACTTATTACCAATACCACAATGTTGGAAAGGTTGAGATTGAGGGGATTGAAGCAGAGTTTACTGTATGGCTAAACGATAATATAGCGTTGGATACAGGCTTAACCTTTACTAAAGGTAAGGACAAAGAAACCAACCAGTATATCAATTCTATCAGTCCACTAAATGGTTACGTGAAAGCGCGTTATGAAGCCGACAACTGGTCAGTGACAACCGCTTTCAAAGGCGCAAAGAGAATGACCAAAGTATCAGACGCAGATAAGGTTAAAACAGGCGGCTGGGGTACGATTGATTTATATGCTGAGTATGACTTTGGCAATTTAAGGTTCAATGCAGGTGTGTTCAACGTATTAGATAAAGAATATATCCCATATGAGAGTGTTGCCGGGCTAGACGCCGATACAAATCTAAACCAATATACGCAGCCTGGTCGTAGTTTTGCGATTAATGCTAAGTACACCTTCTAATCAGAATTAATCTCCCTGATTAAACCCCTAGGCGCTTTATTAACGTATATCGCCTAGACCTTCGTAGTAAAGCAAGAAACGGATGTATATAATTGGCATCCGTTTCTTTTTTTTGGTCCGTATGAGACCATTTTATACAGTGCAATCGGCTGAAGTTGGCTGATGTGTGTCAAGATTGAGAATTAAATCTAAAACATACTTGCATTGTTGAGAAAAACTCGTACAATTCCCCAGCTTCCCGTAGTGGGAAGTTTTATCTTATTAATGAAAACAGTCAATCTATGTAGAGGACGGTATGGTAACTATTCGTTTGCAACGTGGCGGCGCTAAAAAGCGTCCATTCTATCAAATCGTGGTTGCGGATAGCCGTTTCTCGCGTGACGGTCGTTTCATCGAGAAAGTAGGTTTCTTTAACCCACTTGCTGCTGGTCAGGAAGAAAAGCTACGTCTAGATCTTGCTCGTGTTGAACACTGGGTAGGTCAAGGCGCATCTCTTTCAGATCGCGTAGCTAAGCTAGTTAAAGACGCTCGTAAAGCGGCTTAATAGGCGTAAGTGTAACCATGAGTCAAGATAACACCTCGACACTTGTTGTCGGCAAATTAGGTGCCCCTTATGGCATTAAGGGTTGGCTTAAGGTGCATTCATTTACTGATGATCCCCAAGGGATCTTCGATTTCAGCCCGTGGTTGATAGGGCAACAAGGTAAATGGCAAGCACTTGAAGTGAGCGACTGGCGTCGTCACAACAAGGGTTTCATCGCTAAATTTGCAAACATTAACGACAGAGATGAAGCAATGGCTTATACCAATGCAGAAATCGCTGTTAATAGTGAGCAGCTTCCTGAATTACCTGAAGGGGAGTTTTATTGGCGAGACTTAATTGGTATGACAGTTGTAACCAATAAAGGTTATAACTTAGGTCATGTTGATGACCTTATGGAGACTGGCTCAAATGATGTTTTGGTTGTGAAAGCAAACAAAAAAGATGCATTTGGTCAGACTGAACGCTTAATCCCATTTTTGACAGACTCTGTCATTATTGAGATTAAGCATGATGAACGTGAAATTACGGTTGATTGGGATCCAGCATTTTAATGAGTGATCAGCAAAAACTTTGGGTTGGCGTTGTTTCGTTATTCCCAGAAATGTTTGATGCAGTTACTCAGCAAGGTGTAACTGGTCGAGCTGTGAAAAACGGTTTGATTGAGTTCAATTGTTGGAACCCGAGAGAGTATGCGACCGATAAGCATCGTACTGTAGATGATCGCCCTTACGGCGGTGGTCCAGGTATGTTGATGATGGTAGAGCCACTCGAAAAAGCCATTCTAGATGCAAAAGCTGCAGCTGGTGACGGCGCGAAAGTAATTTACATGTCTCCACAAGGGCGCAAACTAGATCAGCAAGGCGCTGCCGAATTGGCAAAGTCTGAAAAATTGATTTTAGTTGCGGGTCGATATGAAGGTATAGATGAAAGGATCATCGAGTCTCATGTAGACGAAGAATGGTCCATTGGTGATTTTATTCTCAGTGGTGGCGAATTGCCTGCCATGACACTTATCGATGCAGTTGCACGATTAGTGCCTGGCGTACTTGGTCACAATCAGTCTGCTGAGCAGGACTCATTTTCGGATGGCCTGTTAGATTGCCCTCACTATACTCGGCCTGAAATATTGGATGGAAAGCAGGTCCCTTCTGTATTACTCAGTGGGAACCACAAAGAAATTGCAAAATGGCGCTTAAAGCAGTCATTAGGCAGGACTTGGCTACGCCGTCCGGACTTGTTGCGTAACCTAGCTCTGACTGAGGAGCAAGCAAGACTTCTTGCTGAATTTCAGCAAGAACATGAAGCTTGTGGCTAGAAGACAGTTACTCCTAGGAATGTGAGAAATAAAATGGCAAAAGTAAACCAAAATATTATTAAAGCGCTTGAAGAAGAGCAGCTTAAAAAAGACGTACCTGCGTTCGGCGCTGGTGATACAGTAGTTGTACAGGTACGCGTTAAAGAAGGTAACAAAGAGCGTCTACAGGCCTTTGAAGGTGTTGTAATCGCTAAGCGTAACCGTGGTCTTCACTCATCTTTCACTGTTCGTAAGATTTCAAGCGGTGAAGGTGTTGAGCGTGTTTTCCAAACACACAGCCCACTGGTTGACAGCGTTACAGTTAAGCGTCGTGGTGCGGTTCGTCGCGCTAAGCTTTACTACTTGCGTGAGCGTTCTGGTAAATCTGCACGTATTAAAGAGAAACTTAACTAATACGCGCATACTACCTATGCTTAACAAACAGGCCGCTTTTGCGGCCTGTTTGGTTTTTGCACTACCATTTTCAACTTACCAACTTTTCCTCATCATTCTTCTTCGTATACACTTTTAATAATCCCGACTATTTTTAGAAAACAATGCGCTGTATTACCTTGATTTGTTGTAACAGGGGAAAAGGTGCTTTCCTAATATTAAGCGTCCTGTTAGACTTTGTGTAATTAATTATTTACTGGTGTAAATTAAGGTTTACGGTATGGGGATGAGAGAAGAACTAAGCTTAGATGAGCTGCGTGCGCACATTGATACATGTGATAGCGAGCTGGTGAGCTTATTGGCAAAAAGGCGTTTGCTTACAGAGCAGGTTGGCAAGATTAAACAACAAAATGGTGCACCTTTGCATGCGCCTGAGCGTGAGGCCGAGTTGATTGCGGCGCGGCGTCAACAAGCACAAGATAAGGGAGTTAATCCTGAGCTAGTAGAAGATATTTTACGCAGAATGATGCGTGAGGCATATGAAAATCAGCAAAGTGAACTTGCTTGTGCAGCGCCTGAGTTATCTCCTATCGTGATAGTAGGCGGAGAAGGCGCGATGGGGCAGTTGTTTGCAAAACAATTTAAGCGCTCTGGCTATGATGTTAAAGTTCTCGATAAAGCCCAGCAAAGCAATGCGCTTGAAATCTTGAAAGATGCTAAACTGGTGTTAGTCAGTGTACCTATTAATACACTCGAAGAAGTTGTTTCGAGTCTACCAGAATTAAGACCCGATTGTATCTTGGCTGATATCACATCTGTTAAACAAAAACCTTTGAATTCTTTATTGCAGAAACACCAAGGGCCAGTAATTGGATTGCACCCAATGTTTGGCCCTGATATATCACATTGGGTTAAGCAAACCGTTGTTGCATGCGAAGGAAGAATGCCAGAACAGTGTCAGGGTTTACTGGATCAGCTAAAAATATGGGGCTGCTACATTGCGCCTATGGAAGCGAAGAAACATGATCAAGCAATGCAAATAATTCAGGTGATGCGACACTTAACAACGTTTGTATATGGGCAATTCTTAGCACGTCAATGTCATACCTTAGAAGAACTCCGAGGGTGTTCATCACCAATTTATCAATTGGAATTGATGATGGTGGGACGATTATTTGCTCAATCCCCTGAGCTATACGCTGATATTATGCTGGCACAATTTGAAGATGTTGAGGGGTTATTAGCAAGTTACCAAGACACCTTTGCTCAGACTTTAACGAGCCTTAAAAACCAAGATAAATCAGAGTTGATTAAAGGTTTTGATATGGCGAAAACTTACTTCTCTGATAGTGCACATTCGTTTTTGGCACAAAGTAGAGGGATCTTGAATAAAGCCAACGATGCCAAAGTGCTCGGATAACTTATTTTTGAACAACCGTGTTGAAGTCACGCTGTCATATAGAATGCATGCTCCGCTAGTCGGAGCATTTTTTTGCCCCAGAGTATACTGAGGCCTTGTGCGGAGTTGTTTAAATTGGGTCGACTGCTTTTAAAGATTCGCTTTGGTAACAGCCTAAAATTCTTACCGTTTGGGTATGTTCTTTCAAAGATTCCAGAGCTTGTTGCACGCGTTTTTCAGCAATATTTGCTTGAAGGTCGACGTAAAAGACTTCTTCCCAAGGGTTGCCAGGGACTGGGCGTGACTCTAGTTTAGTCATATTGATACTGTGCTCTTTAAAGACCATTAGGGCGTCGGCTAAAGAACCAACATGCTGCTTAGTTGCCATGATTAAGCTTGTTTTGGTGGGTATTTGAGTTGATACCTGAAGAGGCTTTCTCGCGACGACAATGAAGCGGCTGTGATTTTCTGCTTGGTTTGCCAATTCATCTTTAAGCACTTCTAAGCCCTGACTTTTACCCGCTTGAGCTGAGCCAATTGCTGCACTTTGTTCTGTTTCTGCTGCCATTTTGATCGCACTAGAAGTCGAATCACAGGTCTCTTGAATAATGTCTGCTAGGCTTTGGATAAAGCGACTACACTGCGCAAATGGCTGAGGGTGAGCATAGATTTTTTTGACATCTTTTAGTTCTATGCCAGGTTTTGCAAGTAAGCAGTGTTCAACGCTGTGGGTCACTTCCCCCACAATTGAAACTTGTGCATGCTGCATTAAATCAAAGACCTCATTGATACTGCCTGAGCTGGTATTCTCGATAGGCAGGATACCAAAATCGGCTTTGCCCTGTTCAACACTGGTGGTAATTTCATCAAAAGACTGACAACCAAGCTCTACAAGCTTGCCTGGGCGACGACTAAAGTACTTGTGGCAAGCCAATTGACTATATGATCCTTGTCCGCCTAAGTAAGCGACACGATGGGTATCATTGACGGCATCAGGGTTTAAGCTTTTTTGTAGCATGGCTTGTTGATTGAGAACGGAGTCCTCAAGAATGACTTGAAAGACATTGTTAATGTAAAAGGGGTCTAGCCCCAGAGACTTGCCATAATTAATTAGTTTTTCGAGCAAGGCCAATTCACGCTCTTCGTCCCTAATCGGTTTGTTGTTGTTAATTTTGTATTCTAAAACGCCGTGGCTGATGCGTCTGCGTTTTGCTAATAGTACTAATAGCTCAGAGTCAATTTCGTTAATCTCTGTCCTTAGTGCATTTAAAGTATCTTGCGTCATGGTCCTCACTCCCATTGTGCCAAAAAAAAAGCCTCCCGAGTTCGGGAGGCTTAGCTATTCGTTGTTACGCGCAAACAGATAAGCCTCCTCACCTAAAGAAGCTAAAAAAGAAAAAATAAGGGCGCGTAATAAAATTCATAATTTATTTGAGTTTAAATTCGTAACATTAGGCTTATTATTAACACATAACATTGTAAGAATACAATAAGGTATTTTAATTTATGCGCGAATTGGATTGGCTACGAATTACGTGATCTGATATATTCAAAGCACTTTATTAAAAAAAACATAACTAGGTTAAGGTTTTATCGTGGGCAATCGCCGTCCTCCTTCTCGCTTTGGAGCCAATTCTCTGAGCGTGAAATTGTCAATTTTGATTTCAGCTGTCTGTGTGATTGCGGGAGTTTTCGCTGCTGCATTAATGCTAAAATCGGAAGAGAAACACCTAGTAGAAGCCGAATTTAAACAATTACGCAGCATTAGCGAACAAGCTATTCAGCAATTCTCTCAATACTTAGAGCTGAAAAAAAACCTTGCACAGCAAACCAATGTGGTTGTCTCAAAAAGGCTCCTGCCCATTGCAGAGACCACTGAGATAAACGAAAGTGAGTTAGAAATCACTCCGGCGTCAGGTCGAATGCACAGTGTGGCTGTCAATGGGATGTCAGCTGCTTACATGTTAAAAGAGACCCTTTCAGAATCAGACAAAGCCCTGTTTAAAAGCTCAGAGTCATTGTGGAACATCCTTTCACCGATATTGCTGCAAGATTTTTTTAATTTCTACTTGTATACAACAGAAGATTTTGTCCGAATTGCGCCACCAAACTCAGTTTTATTAGACGATGAACAAAGTCGTCATGCGAATATGCACGCGCAACCCCTATTGCTTGAGGAACTTAACCCAACTCGGGAAGCAATTTGGTCAGATGTGCATCATGATCCCGTTTGGAATAAGTGGGTTGTGAGCATCTTGGTGCCTTTGTATGAGGGAGATACTTACAGAGGGTTTACCGGCAGTGATATTGAGTTAGAAACTTTACTTGCCAGACTACCAAAACCAAATACTGAGCAAAGTTTTATTATTTTTGATAAGCAAGGGCGGATACTTTCAGCACCGAGTTTGCTAAAAGCAACGCAGGACTCTGAGTTGCTGAGTAAAGATGCACTGCCAAGGTCTATCCAGCAAGTGATTGATACAGCGATAAAGGTAAACCTTCCAAGTTTTCAAGATGAGTTTATTTATGCAGAAACAAGTCATATCGCCAATGTAATGCATCTAGGTGCACTTGACTGGTATGTGGGGATTTACAAGCGCAGAGATACTGCATTACATGCTTTAGAAGAACTCAAAGTAAAGTTTTTTGGGTTGTTCATACTCTACGCCATATTTGTTGCCATGTTGCTTCATCAAGTACTGTATCACTTAATCTTGAAACGCATTAACCAACTTGTAAAAGTGCTTATTAGCTTTGGTCGCGGACAGTGGGATCATCCAAAGCTATCTGATAGCGATGATGAAATAGGGCTATTGAATGCGTCATTTAATGATATGAGTGACGATATTAAAAAATTAGTAAATGGGCTTAATCAGCGTATCAATGAAAAGGAAATTGCAGAGAAAGCGGCTAATCGTTTATCCAAAGCCGTGGCATTCTCTGGAACTGGTGTGGTGATCACGAATGAAAGATTTAAGATAGAGTACGTCAATCCAAAAATGGTTGAAATGACTGGATTTTCGGAGTCTCATTTTCTTGATTCACCACTGCTTAGCATTATCTCCAATGAGATGGCTATCTTAATCGATGACATTGATTTTGATCTCAAGAGTCGTAATTACTGGCGCGGTGATACCTTGCTGCAAAGTAGCAGTAATGAGCAAATATGGGTCAGCTTGAGTATCTCGCCCATTAGAGAAAATGGTGGTCGTATTTCGAGTTATGTAGCATCAGCCCAAGATATATCATTTGTTAAAGAAAGTCAGAGAAAGATGGAAGAGTTAGCCTACTTTGATACGCTTACCGGGTTGGCTAACCGGACTTTCTTCCGCATGCAACTGCGAAAGTCCATGGCACTTGCATCACGCGGACACTATGCCTTTGCGCTGTTTTATTTCGATCTAGATGAGTTTAAGCGCATCAATGATACGCTTGGTCACGACGCAGGAGACCGTTTACTTGTTGAGGTGGCAGATAGACTTAAGCAAAGGTTAAGAGCCGAGGACACCATTGCACGCTTGGGTGGTGATGAATTTGCGGTACTACTCAGTGGTATAAGTAAACGCGATAATGCAATGGATGTGGCACACACTATTCAAAAAACACTCAGTGAACCAATTTCGTTGGGTAATAATGAGGTTATTGTGAGTGCCAGTATTGGTATCACACTGGCCCCATTTGATAGTCAAGAAGAAGAGCAGTTGCTTAAACACGCAGATCTTGCCATGTATGAAGCAAAAGCAAAAGGTCGCAATACATTCCATTTTTACTCCCAAGAGTTAAATGCAGCAGCTAACGAGCGGCTTCATATAGAAAATGAGCTACGTCAAGCTATCAAGAGCCAGCAGTTTTCATTGCAATATCAACCGCAGATTGACAGCCGAACAAACAAAATTGTGGGTTATGAAGCCTTGATAAGGTGGTTCCATCCGACAGAAGGACCAATTCCGCCGACCAAATTTATCCCTATTGCTGAAGCAACGGGACTTATTGTTGAAATTGGCACATGGGTGCTAAAAGAGGCTTGTCGCTTTTCTGCGCTATTGAAGTCAAAAGGGTATACCGCTGATATCTCAATTAACTTGTCAGCACGTCAATTTAAAGATACTCAGTTGATTGAAACCATTTCAGAAACTTTAAGTGAAGTGGGGCTGCCGCCTGCATTTTTGCACTTAGAGTTAACTGAAAGTATGCTCATGGGAGATGTAGAAGCGGCTATAGAACAACTAAAAGAAATGAAGAAGCTAGGGGTGTCTTTATCTATTGATGACTTTGGTACGGGGTATTCATCTTTGAGTTACCTTAAACGATTCCCAGTTGATGTTTTGAAGGTCGACAGGTCGTTTGTGAAAGATATCCCGCAAGATGAGAATGATATGGAAATTACCGCTGCTATCATCGCTATGGCGCAAAAGTTGAGTATGAAGGTGATTGCTGAAGGTGTTGAAACAGCTGAGCAAGTGGCGTTTTTACAGCGTAATAATTGTCATATTGTGCAAGGGTATTTTTATAGCGCACCGCTCACCGAGCAAAACGTTTTTGCTCAAGAGCAGGACATAATGAAAGCCGCAGGGAATTAACCCCCTGCAATTTTTACTTTAAAGCCCTGAGATACGAGCAGGCCTTTTAGTTTATCTCGGTCATCACCTTGGATCTCAATAATACCCTCTTTCACAGCACCACCTTGACCCATTTTGCTTTTGAGTAACTTAGCAAGCTTTTTTAAGTCATGCTCAGCCGGGTCAATACCTACGACTAGCATTACGCCCTTACCTTTGCGCCCCTTTGTTTGACGTTCAATGCGAATATGTCCGTCTTTGAACAGTTTTACCTCAGGTTGCTGCAATTCGTCTTCGGGTTTGATTCTGCCAAATTCAGTAGAAAAGACTAAACGACTATCTGACATTATATACTCCAAACTAATTTCATTGATTCGATAGTAGCAAAAAGTGATTTACCAAGTTATATTTTTTTGGCGAATTTGCTTAATACGATTATATTTAAAACAGAAAGATGGATAACAATACTAAACTTTGAGTAGGAGCTTGCGATGAGCCTGAGCAAAAATGCTTCAGCTGATGGAAAGACTTTAACGATTCAAATTAAAGGAAAATTCGACTTTAATCTAGTGCAATCATTTCGCCAAGCCTATGCCGAGGTGAACGACCAAACTGAAAAAGTAGTCGTTGACCTAAGAGATACGGATTATATGGATAGTTCTGCATTAGGTATGTTGCTCAATATGAAGAAAACGCTTGGAGACTCTGTAGGTAGCATACAAATTAGCAACTGCAGACCTCAATTAAAGAAGATTCTGCAGATATCAAGATTTGACAAGAAGTTTGAAATAGATTGATTGTTTCAGATTAGAATATGTTAATTCTAGTTGTCGATGATCAGCCCCTAAACTGTCGGCTGCTTACAACCATGCTGGAACACCAGCATTATGATGTATTGGTTGCAAACAATGGTTTAGAAGCGCTGGAGTTGCTCAAACAACATGAAGTGGACATCGTGTTGCTAGACGTCATGATGCCCGTCATGAATGGTTTTGAGACGGCGCCGAAGATCAAAGAGCATGCCGGAGATGTTTACCTCCCAATTATCTTTATTACAGCGCTTGAAGATCATGCAAGCTTTGAAAAGTGTTTGCGTGTAGGTGGCGATGATTTCATTCACAAGCCTTTTGATCGCGTCATTTTATCAGCCAAAATACGCGCACATGCGCGTACTAGGAAGCTAAGTAAAGAGGCAAACGAGCAGAAAAAACAACTGCAGTACCATTACAATCAAACAGAGAGAGAGCACGAGATTGTTGAGCACATTTTTCGGAATGCGCTTTCAGGGCAGCAAAAATTCGAATCTATTTGCGACTTTCACCTTTCTCCTGCTTCGATGTTTAATGGTGACATGTTTTTGATGGCCAAAAGCCCAATAGGGGGATTTTATTGCCTATTGGGAGATTTTACTGGTCATGGCTTAGCTGCTGCCGTGGGGGCTCTGCCTGCCTCACGTATTTTCTATACTATGGTACAAAAGGGCATGGCGGTAGGAGATATTGCCACTGAATTAAACAGCTCCTTATACACATTGCTTCCAGGGCATATGTTTTGTGCTGCTGCGATAATAGAAATTAGCAGCTCCGGTAAAAATATTTCAGCATGGATAGGTGGTCTGCCCGACCTGTATTTGATTAATGAAAAAGGGAGTGTGCTAAAAACGATAGAGTCTCAGCATATGGCGCTTGGAATTTTAGATGAAGAAGAGTTTGAAAGAACAATTCTTCATCTTGAAGTTGAAACAGGCACTAGATTGGTCATGGCAACAGATGGGATCATTGAGAGTGAAGGGCCTGATGGAGACATGTTTGGAGAGCATCGCCTAATAGATACGTTAGGCAGTAAACCCGCGATTTCTACGCATGAAGTGATTGATTGTGTAAGGAGTTACTCCGAGCATGCCGAGCAACAAGACGATTTGAGTATCGCCATAGTAAATTGTTTACCTGCAATACAAGAAAACAAAACGAAATCGCATTACTCATCTATTCCATTTGATATTTCAGTGTCACTTGATGCTGAGCAAATGAAAATCACAGATCCCGTTCTTGAAATCGTAAACGTATTAAGTAATGTGGAAGGTGTGGATGCCCATAGGTCGAACATATTTTTATTGTTGTCGGAGGCCTACAATAACTCTCTTGATCATGGTGTACTTGGATTGAGCTCAGAGCTAAAAAACCAAGAAGATGGGTTTTTAGAATATTATTCTCAAAGAGCGGATGCACTATCATTACTCACTCACGCCTCAATTAAAATATCAGCTGCTTACTGCCCGCAGCACAGTAATATCACTTTTGAAATTTGTGACTCTGGGTGTGGATTTACGCCTACTTCTGAACATTCTTCAGAATATTCTTCGGATGAGCATGGTAGAGGCGTTCAATTACTCTCAGAGATAGCGGACAGCGTTTCCTATAACTCCACTGGTAATGAAGTAACGCTCGTTTACTCATTGCTTTAAACTTTCACCACAATTGTAAGATTCTTTCCCTGATCCCTGTCTATTGTCTTTAAATACATAAAAATTTGCAATGAGCTATGGCCACATAGTGATTTGCATGTTAGATTTAATTTAGATATATAGATGTTTGGATGGCTAAATGATTTCAGCGTACTTAGATAAAACAGAGACGACCGTAGAATCAACATTGATTGAGAGTAAAGTTGCATTATTAGAGTCCTATTTAGCAACCGCGGACTCTCAACCAGTTTGGTCTTATCAGATCCCTGAATTGGGAGAGGGTGGCAGTTGTAGCTTATTTGGCCATTTGCAAGACGCGCCATTTTTACTGAGTGATAAAATTTCGAAAAATGAAATAAATGAAGCACTTTTAAGTAAGTTACAAGCAATTGTTGAGTTTGTGTACGAACAAACAAGCGTTGACTGGTTTGGAATATATCAATCAAGGCATATTGACGGTGAAGAGCAGTTACTCAAACTGGCCTACAGAGGAGCGCCTAGCCGACCTCTGTTTCCAATCAATGAACAATTTGCTGCTACATCAAACAATATCCAAACGGTGATGTCAGAAAAATCTAGAATAATTAACGATATTCCAGATTATATTGCTCAAGGAGGTGAGTACTACACCTGCGATCCAAAAGTGCAGGCTGAAGTCTGCTTGCCTTTGCTTGATGAGAACTTTGGGTGTGTTGGGATCATCGATGCTGAAGCATTTAGTAAAGACTTTTTTACTGCTGACAATTTATCTGTACTTGTTGCCGCATGCTTGAAAATAACGCATTACCTTCCTCGTTAACAAGGCTCGTGTTCTTGTTAATTTGTGTTAGTATTGGTGGCAACTTTAACCCCATGGCTCATACGCAGTATCTAGCTTGATACTTAATGAACACTGGGCAGTAATGATAAAGTAGAACACGTTTTGCCCTGTCAGTAATTTATTTTGCGTACCAGTTTTAATAGGAAAAGAAATACACATGTTTTCAGAACTAAAACCATTACCAACAGACCCAATTTTGGGTCTAATGGCAGCTTATAAGCAAGACAATAACCCTAATAAAATTGATTTGGGTGTTGGTGTATATAAAGATGAGCAAGGTGCTACGCCGGTTCTTAAAGCGGTTAAAAAAGCCGAAGCATTTCGCCTAGAAAACGAGACAACAAAGTCTTATATTGGGTTGGCTGGAAACTTAGATTTTTGCTCAAAGATGGAAGAGCTGCTATTGGGCAATAGCCACACGTCATTGTTAGCAAATCGCGTGCGTACAGCCCAGACTCCAGGTGGTACAGGTTCATTGCGTGTTGCCGCAGAATTCATCAAGCGTTGCAATAAAGATGCAACTGTTTGGGTAACAACACCAACTTGGGCAAATCACATCAGTCTGTTTGAGGCGGCTGGACTAAATGTTAAAGAATATCCTTATTACGATTACGAAAATAAGGGTCTGTTATTTGATGAAATGATCGACACGCTAAAGCAAGTTCCTAAAGGTGATGTTGTTTTAGTGCATGCATGTTGTCATAACCCAAGTGGCATGGATTTAAATGCTGAACAATGGCAGGTTTTTGCTGATCTAGCGAAAGAAGTTGGCTTTACACCTCTTGTCGATATTGCTTATCAAGGTTTTGGTAGTAGTTTAGACGAAGATGCAAATGGTCTACGTTTACTTGCGCAGACAGTTGAAGAGATGATTATTTGTTCTTCTTGCTCTAAAAACTTTGGCCTTTATAGAGAACGTATTGGCGCATGTTCAATTATCTCTAAAGAGAGCGCAACAGCAGATATCTCAAACTCTGTGTTACTAAGCGTAGTACGTAGTATTTACTCAATGCCACCTGCACATGGTGCGGATATCGTTAATACGATTCTTTCGAGTGATGAGTTAACCCAGCTTTGGCACGAAGAGTTGGCTGAGATGCGTAACCGCATCAACGGCTTACGTAGTCTTGTTAAAGAGAGTTTGGAACAGAGAAATACTGGGCATGATTTTTCATTTATTGAACGTCAGCATGGAATGTTCTCTTTCCTAGGTATTAACAAAGAGCAGATTGATCGCCTCCGTGAAGAGTATTCAATTTATATCGTAGGGTCTAGCCGTGTAAATGTTGCGGGTATTAGCCAAAGCAATATTGATTATTTTGCAGATGCAGTGGCATCAGTATTGAAATAATCTCTCTGGTCACGATGCGATATTAAAAATGCCCAACCTTGAGTTGGGCATTTTGCGTTTTGTGGGACGAATAAGCAATGACGGCGCAACGTAGGTAAAATTAAGCTTGCTTAATTGCAGTTACCTTATCGTCATTAGCTTCTTCAGCTTTTTTAGTCGGCTTTTTTGCTTCTTTTTCTACAGTTGGTTTGCTGCCTTTCAATACTGATATGAAGTCGTCTTTATATTTTGCCATTTCAAGTGCAAGTGATTCCACTTGCTGTTCGCTCAGTGGTACATCGACTTTTTCTAACATGCCTTCTAATGCCTCTGCGACATCCAGCATTTTATCATAGGCATCAGCCTCTTTCTTGCTAGTAAAAGTCATTCGTTCTACTCCATTTCTTTCAACCACATATTTTACAACTACAGCCATGATCACCCTCCATAAAACACTGTTTTTTTATACAGTAAACCTAAATTGGCGCTAATGCAACCCAAAGTGCCTTAATTAGACGCTGAAGATGAAAAAAATACAATGAAAATATTCCTATAATATTTACAAACTAGAGAGTAAAAACCTATGTTTATCAGTGCCGAAATAGGCACGAAACACTTAAGTGAATTCTAATGGAGGGATTTCATGCTTTTTAAAAATATATGGGGTTTGGGATTAATTTTAATAGCTGTTGCCTTTTTGAATGTTGTACAGGCTCAATCTGAAACTGAATTAACAGCTACCAATATAGTGATTAATATTAATACCGCTTCGGTAGAGCAATTAGTCACCCTACCAGGGATCGGCCTTGCGAAAGCTCAAGCGATTGTCGCAAATAGAGAGGCCTCGGGCCGCTTTGATGATCTTACAAGCTTAACTCGGGTTAAAGGGGTCGGAGATGGCATTGTAGAAAAGATCAAACAGCATGTTGTGTTTGATTAAATAGTGCTTTTTGGCAGGGCTAATTTTTGCCCTGCTCAAATTCTTTAATTGCACCATCCAAATGTTTACGTACAAATTGAATTTCTATGGGTACTGTGAACAGCGGATATATTAAACCTGCAACCAATAAAACAGGCAATAAATGAAAGCCTTCAAAGTAAGCAAGTGCCATAAAAAAGGGGGTTAAAAGCAGCAGTTTGCAAACGGCTAGTGCGACTTTTTCTTTGGCGCTGAGCATATTCAACGCTATTACTTTAACTTGTTGTTTGTCTCGCAGGTTGAGTGAAGACAATTCCGGCACTTGGCTTAATCTAAAAATCATTAATTTCTCTGGTTTACTTCTTAAATACTACAACTGGCGCAAAGATTATAAAACCAATCGCGTAGGCTGCAAAAATAACTTCCATCCACCCCGGCATAGATAATCCGGCGAAAGACCAGTCTATACTAGAACAACTCCCCGTAACGGCAAAAAAAGATGGGATCCACTCGTGTAAAGGAATCGGAAAATTTGGTTCAAATGCACAGGTAAATGCAAAAGGATCTGTCGTCGTTTGCATATCTAGGTGTTCACGTGCTAGCAACCATCCCCATATCGCAGATACGCCCCAACCAGCAGTTGCTACGAGTCTGATAACATAATGATTTGTACCGCACAAACCTACGAAAGCCGCTATTAACACACCTAAAACTGCGGTGCGTTGATAGATACACATAACGCAAGGCTCTAATCCCATGGCATATTGAAAGTATAGGGCGACAACCTCAAAAATAAGTGCACTTGCAAACAATAGTGCCCAAGCTGTGGTGGAGCGAGAAAAGCTCGCCAATCTATCCAACATATTCCCTCCTTTTTTTGTCGCTATTATGGCTATGTATGCGCATCATCGCAATGGTTTTGGGACAAGATTGAGCTTGTCGCAGTTGGCCTATGCTCAGGAGACTGAGTTGGGTATCTTTAGACTGGCCAAAATGGTGGCACGCAGCAACAGATTAGATGATCACGAGCGTTTCCAATTGGAAAGCTTTGTCTTTTGACTAAGTCGGTAGAATTTGAGGTTACGCTTGTTACTTTACATTCATCTGGTACAATCAGTGGATTAACGAGTTGCATTGTCATGAACCGCTTGCCACCAAACGCTATGTGTTTCATGTGTACAACGCCTTAAGTTGTAATTTTAAGTGGTGCTAAATGAGAATTTTTAAAGCCAAGAGCCCAGCGGGTTTCGCTGAGGAGTACATAGTTGAATCGATTTGGAATGGTGAGTTTCCACCGGGCTCTATATTGCCTGCTGAACGTGAGCTATCAGAATTAATCGGGGTAACTAGAACAACTTTAAGGGAAGTGTTGCAACGTTTAGCACGTGACGGTTGGTTGACGATTCAACATGGTAAGCCAACACGTGTAAATAATTTCTGGGAAACGTCAGGGCTGAATATTCTGGAAGCTTTAGCGCGCCTAGATGAAGATAAAGTCCCTGAGCTAACTGATCAGCTTTTGTCTGCAAGAACTAATATCAGTGCAATTTATACCCGTGCGGCGATTAAGCTTAATGGTGCTAAAGTGGTTGAAATATTAGCGCAGTACAATGAATTGCCAGATACCGCAGAGGCGTTTGCAGATTATGATTATCAAGTGCATCACCAATTAGCGATTGCTGGTGGGAATAAAATCTATGTGTTGATTTTAAACGGGTTTAGAGGCCTTTACTCTAAGATTGGTTGTCACTACTTCTCTGAACCAAAAATTAGAAAAATCACGAGAGATTTTTATCGCGACCTAACCGAGCTTGCCGAAGTTGGGGATCACGATAGAGCAATCTCATTGATCCGTAAGTATGGTCACCAATCTGGCGAACTGTGGCAGCATATTAGGGCTGACATGCCAAACGACATTATGGATTAAGTCTTGTACAAAAAAGCTCCTCAAGGAGCTTTTTTTGTGTCTATTTAATAGTCTCATCGAATTTATAGATTATACCTATCGGATAATTCGATTGTTATTTTGGGTAAGAGCTGAATAAACTTAGGCAAATTTTTTCAAGGGGTTGTTTTTCATAAGCAGCGCCTCAATAATTAGAATCAAATTACAAAACGATTTGTATATTGGAACAAAACCTAACTATTTGGAGAAAACAATGGGTGTATTAGTTGGCCGTCAGGCTCCTGACTTTACAGCAGCAGCAGTACTAGGTAATGGTGAAATCGTAGATAGCTACAATCTACATGAGCGTATTAAAGGTAAAAAAGCAGTTGTATTCTTTTACCCACTAGACTTCACTTTTGTTTGTCCTTCAGAGCTAATCGCTTTTGACAAGCGTTATGAAGAATTCCAAAAGCGTGGCGTTGAAGTAATCGGTGTTTCAATCGACTCTCAATTCTCACACAATGCATGGCGTAACACGCCAGTTAACGAAGGTGGTATCGGCCCAGTTAAGTATGACCTAGTTGCTGACGTTAAACACGAAATCTGTCAAGCATACGATGTTGAGCACCCAGAAGCTGGTGTTGCTTTCCGTGGTTCATTCCTAATCGATGCTGAAGGTAACGTTCGTCACCAAGTAGTTAACGATCTTCCTTTAGGTCGTAACATCGATGAGATGCTTCGCATGGTTGACGCACTTGCGTTCCACGAAGAGCACGGTGAAGTTTGTCCAGCAGGTTGGACTGAAGGTAAATCAGGTATGGACGCAAGCCCTGAAGGTGTTGCTAAGTTCCTATCTGAAAACGAAGGCCAGCTATAAGCTGTCATTGCCATCGTTTTAAAACCCGCCTTGAGCGGGTTTTTTACTTTCAGTACCGCTATATTTCATCATACTCGACCCAAAAACCATTTCTGGCTGATTACTTTTACCGTTTCAATTGAAAAATATGCCAACAGTAGACTTACAACAGGTATTGCCAATAGGCTAATTAAGGTTACTTCGCTAAACATATTACTTTTCCTTTTTGGCTTCATCAGAGCCAGTTTGAGGTGCTTCAGCATCTTCATTAATACGAACGAAACTATCCACGAGTGCTTTTTTGGTGTTTATTTTTAATTCAACAATACTTGTCTGAATGTTTTCACTAACACGACTTTGGATTTCATCTAGTAAGTCATTACTTACGGTACTTGCATTTGCAGTTAGAGAAACACCAGCTAAAAGGCTAACTGTCATTAGTTTTGTGAATACGTTCATTGTCTTGCTTCCTTTGTTTGTTTAGTCGCAATAACTATTACAAAGGTTGTGCCAATTCAAAAAATAATTTTAATCTATTGAAATTGTTAGACTTTTAATTTTTGGAGAGAGCTGGTTAAAAACAGTGTTAGTGAATTTAACCAGTTGTAATGAAGCTTTTAACTACAATTTAGTTAATTTTGCTCAAGCATTTGATAGATAAGCTGTTTGACGATATTTGGTTCAAATGGTTTATCACACATCGCATTTACACCCGATTGTGCAACATTCGCTAAGTGTGTCTCATTGGCTTCAGAAGTCACCATGAGTACAGGTACATGAGCATGTTCATCAGAACGTCGGATTGCCTCTGTAAGCTCTTGTCCATTGACTTCTGGCATGTTGTAGTCCGTAACGATCAGGTCAAACATACTTTCTTGCAATGTATCAAGGGCTTGTGCGCCATTTTCAGCTTCTGAAATTCGCGTAGCTCCAAGATTTCGTAAGACTCGCTGAATGTGATTACGGGCAAGCGTTGAGTCGTCCACAACTAAGATCCTTAGATCCTGAATATCATATAAATCGAGCTCTAGTTCTTGTGGAGAAAGCAGATCCAAAGTAGCGTTAATTGCTTTGCCCAAATGCTCCTTAGTAAATGGCTTAGGAAGAATAGCGACTACACCAGATTGTTTGTAAGCTTCTAATTGCTGTCGTCGAGTTTCACTTGATACCAACATAAACGGCAATTGATGGTCGCTATAATTTGCGTGCACGTGATCAAGTAAAGAGAGCGCATCACCATCAGGCAAATAAAGTGTACAGATGATGAGATCTGGGATGGTTGAGTTTAATGATTCTATGGCGGTACTAACTGATTCCGCGAAATCAATTTGCTGCACGCCTTCTTCTTTTAGTTCATTTACGATGATTTTACGTTGAGTTACCGAAGGCTCGACGAGTAATATCGTCAGATCTGTGCTGAGTAAGTCGTTCATGTTTAACCTGAGGATAAAAACAGAAAAATTGGTAATGTTAGCTGAATCTCGCGGACACATTCATGCGAGTGACGTGTAACGGAGTATGAGATTAGCTGTATATGATTCCTGTTCAATATAGCTTATTTGTAAACAATAGGCTAGCTTGGTGTGATGTTGGAGGTGGCGAAGTTAACTGTTGTTAACTTCTATCTGCGGAATTCTAGATTTTGAGGTAGATCGACTAAGATTAAAATCGCACCTTTGCCACCATATTCTAGAGGCGCTTGATGCATAGCCAAGATATCAGGATGTTGAACTAAATAATGTGGCACTTTGTGCTTTAAAATTCGTTCACCAATACCATGTACGATACAGGCACAGCTTACATGCTGTTTTTTACAAGCGTGTATCAATGCTGCGAGTTCATCTTTTGCAGTTTCTTTATTCATTCCATGCATATCTAAAATGAGCTCTGGCGCATAATCGCCACGCCTAAGTTGTTTTGCAAGGTACTTATCAGCGCCTGGGCGAACATAGTTTACTGTGCCATTGGTGTCTATGTCTGGCACATACTCATCTGAGAAGTAAAACTCTGCCTGATGTTGTTTTTTCTGCTCAGCAATTACCTCGCCTTTGAAGCGCGTCGCTTTACGCTCATGAATTACTGTATCTTGTTTTAGCTGTTGTGTGCCGGAAATTGCTTCACGAAAAAGGTCAAAGTCATCAGAGGCCATAGTTACTTCAGGATAATCTCTAGTCATTCGTGCATTTTAAATAAAAAAAGCATAAAAACCTAGCTTAAAAACGGCTACAATGCCGCTATCTACAAAGTGTGAGAATAATCATGAGTGAATTAGCAATAACAAACGAGATCGCTGAAGAGGCTTACCGAGACTTAGTGACGATGCAGGATTGGCTGCGTTGGACAACGAGTCAGTTTGTCGCCAACGGACTTTTTTATGGTCATGGCACCGATAATCCTTGGGATGAAGCGGTAAACTTACTCTTACCTACGCTTAATTTACCAGTAGATGCACCAAAAGATTTAATGCAATCTAGATTAACTGGCACTGAGAAAAAGCGCCTTGTAGAGGTGATAAAATTGCGTATAGAACAGCGCATCCCCGTCCCATATTTAACAAATCAGGCTTGGTTTGCAGGTATGCCATTTTATGTGGATGAGCGGGTGTTGGTGCCACGCTCTCCATTTGCGGAACTTATTACTAAACAGTTTACACCTTGGGTTCAGTCACCAAATGAAGTGACACGCATTTTGGATATGTGTACGGGTTCTGCGTGTATTGCTATTGCACTGGCTAAGTATTTCGATAATGCTCAAGTAGATGCTGTTGATATTTCTTTTGATGCTTTGGCTGTCGCGGAGATGAATATTCACGATCATATGATGGATGAACGTGTATTTGCTATTCAGTCTGACGTCTTTAGTGGTGTGCCGGGTCAAAAGTACGACCTGATAGTGGCTAACCCACCCTATGTTGATGCAGAGGATATGGCAGATTTACCTGATGAGTTTCATCATGAACCAGAGTTAGGCCTTGCCTCTGGTGATGATGGCCTTGACGTAACACGTGTTTTATTGAGAGATGCGGCAGAGCACTTAACCGACAACGGGATTCTATTTGTCGAGGTGGGTAATTCTATGGTACATATGGATGCATTGTACCCAGGTGCGCCGTTTACTTGGCTAGAATTTGAAAAAGGTGGCCTAGGCGTATTTATGATCAGTAAACAAGAATTAGTCGCTTATTTTAATGATTAAACCTTGCTGTACTTTGCCTGTGTGAGTTATCACCGCAGTTGGCTTGGTGCGGCAAGAGTGGGCAAACGTTTAGTTTGCCTGTGCTAAGTTGGGTAATTGAGCCCAAACTGACTCTCAGAGTCAAAACCGTAACGAGGAATGAGGAAAGTTAATGGCAGGCAATAGTATAGGCCAAATATTTCGAGTGACGACCTTTGGTGAGAGCCATGGTACAGCGCTTGGCGGTGTTGTAGATGGTGTGCCAGCAGGGCTTGAAATTACTGAGGCTGATTTACAAGTTGATCTGGATAGGCGTAAGCCCGGTCAGAGTCGATACACCACACAACGTCGTGAAGGTGACGAGATAAAAATTTTGTCGGGTGTATTTGAGGGTAGAACAACGGGAACAAGCATTGGCTTGCTTATTGAAAATACCGATCAGCGCTCTAAAGACTACAGTAAGATAATGGATGTGTTCCGTCCAGGTCATGGTGATTATACCTATTGGCACAAGTATGGTCATAGGGATTATCGTGGCGGCGGTCGTTCATCTGCACGCGAAACTGCAATTCGCGTTGCTGCAGGTGGCATTGCTAAAAAATATCTAAAACAAGTACATGACATCGAAATTCATGCATGTTTATCTCAATTGGGCCCAATCAAAGCGGAGTCTTTTGATTGGTCAGAGGTTGAGAATAATGCATTTTTCTTCCCAGATACAAGCAAGTTAGAAGCGCTAGATGAGTACATGCGTGACCTTAAAAAGCAGGGTGATTCGGTCGGTGCCAAAGTAAAAGTTGTCGCCAAAAACGTCCCTGTTGGATTAGGAGAACCTGTATTTGATAGGCTTGATGCTGAACTTGCACACTCTCTTATGAGTATCAATGCTGTTAAAGGTGTTGAGATTGGTGACGGGTTTGATGTGGTAGAACAAAAAGGCTCTGAGCATCGAGACGAGCTGACACCTGAAGGCTTCGCTAGCAATCATGCAGGAGGAGTGTTAGCTGGGATTTCAACAGGTCAAGATATAATTGCATCAATTGCGCTCAAGCCAACATCCAGTATTACGGTGCCCGGTCAAAGTATCAATACGTCCAATGAACCAGTAGAGATGGTAACTAAAGGACGCCATGACCCTTGTGTAGGGATCCGTGCGATCCCAATTGCTGAGGCGATGATGGCGATTACATTGATGGATCACCTGCTACGTCAGCGAGGTCAAAATCCGCATGTGGATGTGCCACATGGGCCAATACCTGGACAAGCAAAATAATAAAAAGACCCCCGTTATTGGATAGTCCAACTTTTGGGGGTCACTTCACTTATGATGCCTTTTTCGAATCAATGGTAATTCGCAAATTAGTTGCCTTGATTCATTTGCGTAAGTTTGTCACCGATTGGTTTTGAGAAATTGTAGCCGTCATACTTATCCCAATTAATCGACCATGTCATCACGCCGCCAAATTTAGGGTAGTTGAAAGCAGGCTTTATAGTGCCACAGCTCAAGCCTTTTGTTAGGCAATCCAATGCTGCGATGATGTTCGCAGTTGGTGCTTGTCCAGAGTTTGCTGATTTTGGCCCTGAAGGCAGACCAATGGCGACTTGGTCATCTCTTAGTGGTGCAAAGCGAGTGCCGTTGGCAAGGTCAAAACCTTCAACGAGCATTTTTGCGTGTGCAACCATCATATTTACAGATCCTTCTGGTGCGCTACCAGGCTCATAAGGGTTAGGCAAACCCCCATTGTTGTATAGCTGAACATGGAGTAAATCTAATGTATCTCTTAGTGCGTCAATTACTGGGATGTATGCGCCCCAAATACCAGAGTAAGCTATCATACCTCCGTGAACATAAGGATGTTCTGGTGCCATAGTGAGTACCATATTACCACCCATATTTTGTTCAATTTGCTTAATTGCACGGGGTAAACGAGCTTGGATCTGAGAGCCATGTAACAAATTAGATCCACTTTCTAAGTCAATATCTAATCCATCGAACCCCCATTCTTGGATAATATTGGTTAAGCTAGAGACAAAGTTTGCTTCATCGGCATCAGTGTTAAGTGTAATAGTGCCCTCGGCACCCCCTAAACTGAGTACAAATACTTTGCCTTGAGCCTGAAGGGCTTTCATATCAGCTTTGAATTTCACAGGGTCGATAGGAGGGCAGTCAGAGCGGATGTCTTTTTCAAACGGTTTAAAGTGAACAGTTCCATCCGAGTTTCTGTCGTTTTCAGCAAATGCGATGTCGATAATATCCCAAGCGGGTGAGATCTCAGCGAGTGGAATAGGGCAGCCAGCTGGGTTAACAAAGTTATGCCAGTAACCTATGAGTTTATGAGTTTTGCCAATTGGCTTATCGATTACACTAACTGTTGAACCAGCACTGGTTGCTTGATTGCCCGCACTATCTTTGGCTACGGCTGTTAAGGTGTGTGAGCCTATCACAGCTGCAGTATATGACCAAGTGTATGGAGCGGTTGTATCACTTCCAAGCAGAGTACCATTTGCGTAGAAGCTCACATTTGCAATAGTACCTGTAAGAGCTTGCGCATCAGCTGCCATGTTGATGGTGCTGCCAATGGTGAATTGGGTGCCTGAAGTTGGTTGAACCAAATCAACGACGACGGGCTTATCTGTGACGTTGACAAAAATTTGTTCAGTGGTTTCATTCCCTTCATTGTCGGTTGCAACTGCTGAAAGGGAGACGGCACCAAGCTTTGTAGGCTGCCAGTTGGTACTACCATTACCGTTGTTGAAACTTGCAAGTAGTGTCTGATCGGCAAGGATATCCAATTGCGCAACTGTCCCATCAGCATCACTCGCACTGACAGAAACAGCAGTACTTTGGCCTACTAAGACAGTGCTATTTGCACTTGGTGAATTAAAAGTAATGGCGGGCGCGATAGCACAAATACCAAGGTCAGTCCACGCATCTTGCCAGTGTTGCCCAACACCTGGCTCGTAGGCCCACTGTGCGTTTGAGCTGCACCACCCACTGATGTCACAACGATATTTACGATTATTGTGACTAACCAGTTCGCCATTTTGATAACTATTGCCAGCTAAGTATGTTTTTAGGCCTGAGCAGCCTCCTTGACTAGGTGCTGCGACCTTAATTTGTGAAACCACATTAGTGCTGGCAGCTTGATTATCAGTGGCAGTGACCTTGACCTGTACTTGACCTGAAATATCACTTACCCAGTTGTAATCAATAGTACCATCTGTAAATGAGGCCACCTGTGTATCATTTATAAATACGGTTGCGCTAGTCACTGTACCATTGGCGTCCGTTGCTACAGCTCGGATATTGACCGTGTCGCCAAGAGTAAACTGGCTGTTATTGGTTGGCGAGACCAGATCTATCGCTGGTGGGGTATTGGTAGTACCGTCTTGCACATTGACTGTGACTTTGCTTTGTGTGCTCTGCGCACCTTGGTTGTCAGTTGCAATTGCAGCAATAATATGAGGGCCAGTTTGTGCTACCCAGTTTACTTGATAAGGGGCTTGATTATCGAAACCTACAGACACGTCATCAACAAAGAATTCAACTTGGGCTACTACACCATCTTCATCCGTTGCATTTGCAGATAGGACAACGCTGTCATTTGGGTTAAAAACACTTCCCTCCGTGGGGGTTAATAAAGTCACCATTGGGCTTTGATTTCCACCACACGCACCAAGACTTTTCCAAACTTTGTAGTTACCAGAATTTTGTTGAGGGTTTTCATTTTGGCTGTACCAACGTGCCTCAAAAGCGCTATTTTGGTGTTGGACTTGATCGCCTGCACGATATACTTGAGACTGCTGCCAAGTTGCTAGGTATGTACAATCTGCTGCGAATGAATGCATGCTCGACATGAGTAGAGCACTACTGCCAAGCAAATAACTCAGTTTGCTTTTTTCCATTATTTTTTCTCCTTACATGTTGTATGTTTTGTGAACAAAACGTATCCAGCATAGAACTATGTGCGGGGTTAATCAATGGCTTTTTAAGTTAATAGGGTACAGCCTTGCTTGGCAAGGCTGTTTAAGAAAGGGGCTATCTAGGTGTTGGTTGATCTGATTTTATTGTGACGACACGTTGCGGGAAAGGTATTTCAATATGCGCATTTTTTATTCCTGCATATATCGCTAAGTTGATGTTTAATTTATTCTCAATCAACTCTGTAGTGGGTGTCCAATAGCGATAGCTGATGACAATGGCACTGTCAGAAAAAGACTCGATTCCCACCTGAGGTATGGGATCATTGGCAACATAATCTTGGCTTTGTAAGATCGATTGAATAATTTCTATCGCTTTATCTGCAGGGGCGTTATATGCAATACCAATTTCACCTTCAATATGTGAATAATTGAATGAGTTATGTAGAACTTCCCCAATAATATGTTTATTAGGGACTGTAATTTCGACTTTTTGTTCATTGACTAATATGGTGTAGCCAAGCTCAATAGACTTTACTTGACCGCTGACATTCTTGACGCTGATGGTGTCTCCAACTACAAATGGTCGAGTAGCTATCAAGGCTAAGCCAGCGCCATAGTTAGAGAGCATACCTTGAACTGCCAAACCTGCGCCCAAAGAAGCAGCACCAATTGCTGCGACAAATGGTGTGACACTGATGCCTACTTTCCCCAGCGCAATGATAATAAACATAGTGACAATAAGTACTTTAACGACATTAGCAACAAAGTTGGTTAGCGTTACATCCACATTATGCTTGAGCATCAATTTGCGAGTAGTGTCGGCTAGTTTTTTAGACAGCCAAAGACCTATTACCAGAATGACGACAGCTCCTAGAAGCTGCATACTGTAATTGAGTAAGTAATTACGAATTAAATCATAATATTTTTCAAATTGGGCGATTTCTTGCTCGATCAAGTTATGCTCCTTGTAAAGCGTGTATTTTCATTTTTTTAGCAACTTAAGTTACTGAGTATAGTAAATAATATTGGAACCCAAAAAGCGCTAATTATGGCGCTAATAATCATAGCAGCAGACGCAAATGCACCAGCCTGAGGGTGATACTCCATTGCTGTTGCAGTACCAATCGCATGGCAACTTACCCCTAACGCGATACCTTTGGCTTGAGGTGCTGTGACTTGGCACATTTGTAATAGGCCCAGTCCAAATACACTACCAAAAATGCCAATTAATATAACCATGGCCGCGGCAATACTGGGTAGCCCACCTAGCATATCAGTAATTAACAGTGTGATAGGGGTGGTAACCGACAGCGCCATCAAAGATGCAACTAGTTGAGGCTCAGCTTGAAACAGAATGCAAAGTGTATACGCGAGCGTAGTTGAAAACGATATGCCAATAAAAGCACTGAATGTTAGCATTGTTAATACTGGGCGAATTGCGTTGAACTGTGCATATAGTGGGTAGGCTAATGCAACGATAGCAGGCTCTAGAAGAAAGCTGATTGGCATACTCGCAAGGTAGTAGTCGTTATAGTTTACTTTCGTAGTAACGAGTAATAAGGCAACCATTGAAATTGACATTAATACAGGGTTTAACAAGGGCGTAGGGTGGCGTTTATGAATTTCTCGGGTGAAATGAAAAAGCCCAAGTGTGAAGAGGCAGACCAAAAGACTAATCACGATATCGACCTTTGTTTGAAACTTTACCGACAGCAACGAGCACAATGGCTGGAAGCCCAAACAATAAAATAATTATCAGAAGTATATTGTTAGCAAGTAAACTAAGATGGTTTATGACACCTACACCCACCGGAATGAAGAAAAATGCGAGATACTTAATGAGCAATGGAGAAGCAGGTTCTAACCAATCAATTCCAATCAACTTCCAATGTAATAAGCCAAAAAGTATTAACAAGCCCAGTAGTGAGGCGGGAATGGGGAGCGCATAAAATGCCACGATCATTTTTGCTGACCATAGGCAGATAAAAATGATTAAAATTCCAATTGAAAACTTTAGAAGGTGCATTGGTTATTCAGCTATAGTTGTAATTCATGGATAGCAGTAGCAGTGTCACTGCCATTTAGCTCGATTGTTATATGCCTTAAACTCACTATCTTTTGCACCATTTTTCATTGCTATGCGTGTATTTTTAGAAGCGAGTAACCTGAGTTGGTACCATGTTTCACGCCATAGTAGTGTTCTAGATGGAGCATGAAATGCTTGATTATAAAGTAGCTTGATAGCAGCAAGTGCATCCGGTGAATGGTGGCTTAGCGAGTCAATATGTTGCATTATAAATGTGCTAGGATCATCGTCAATGGCAGTGAGCAAGCCGGCCTGAAACGCTGCTTTTGCATCGACACGTTGGGCTTCAAAAGCCAGCTTAAGGGCTTGATCTTGCCTTAAATAGCCAGGCACAACGATACTTGTTCCCATATCTGGACAAAGTCCCCAGCGAGACTCCATAATGGCAAACTGTGAGTTAGGCAGAGCGATTCTAAAGTCAGCTCCCAAAGCAATATGAAGACCACCGCCAAGGCAGTTGCCTTTAATTTCAGCGTACACAGGCACTGGCAATGTGCGCCAGCCTAATACAACTCTCTGCACTAAGTTTTGATTTCCCGGTAGGTATTTGAACAGCAATTTTACGATTTGCATTGGGTGCTTCATTACACTTTGCACGTCAAGGCCTGCGCAGAAGTGGCCGCCTGCACCTTGTATGATGACGGCGCGTATCTGGCGGTTTTTCCGAATCTCCTTAATAATGTTATCAAGTGATTGGAACATCATAAGCGTTAACGCATTTTGCTTATCGGGGCGAGAAAGTGTCACATATGCAATATGTTGGTGTACGTTAAAGTTTATCATAGCCAATCCTATAATCTTTTTGTTCTTTTAATGGTGTTGTATAGAGTTTTTACTCAATATTGCAGCAGAGACAAATGGGATTCAAGCAGATATTCATTGTTATTATCTGTTTAGCTTGTGTTCAGGTTAGCATTCTTTGCGCTAATTTCTGCACTTTGGCGTTAAATTTATTCAATACACCTGATACTTGTAGAAAATGAAATTGTGGTTTTGATATGATTAATATAATGAAAAATTTTTGGAGTTGAGTGTATGTCAGCGAGATTAAGCAGTGTAGAAGAAGTAACCCATCAGGCATACGATATTTTTCTGGAACTAGCACCAGACAACCTTTCCCAAGAAGACATTGATTTATTCAATGAACATCGCGAAGAGTTTGGCTTTATCGAAGAAAGTGATATCGATGATAGCTGGGAGACGATTGTTGCATTTGAGCAAGAAGCGGAGCGCGAACACTTTGTCCAAGTGATCATTGGAATTGAATTTGAAGATAGCGACGATGTATTTGCAAAAGTGCTGATTAGCCGTGATTTAGATGCACCATTTTGTCATGTGGTGTGGAAGCAACAATAAAGAGAAGTTTGTTTAGTGAAAAATATGAAGTTGCTCTTGTGCTTGCCCCTATTAGGAGTATGTATGAGAGTATATGCTGTAGACCCATTTGAAGATTTTCATAAATATGGGGAGTTGTCTGAGGAAGAAATCCATGAATTGCACAAAGGTGAATTCTTGTATGGAGATATTGAATTCGGATTTATAGCTAATAGTGGTAATACTAAAAACTCATCTTTTAAGCTACAAAGTAATCTTTATCAAGATTTTCAACACTGGCGGAATCAATTCAAACTCGATGGTCATTATGCCGATGAAGAAAACGCGGAGACAGGAGTGGATGATGAAACCGCCTCTCGTTACTTTTTATCGGCTCAGACGAGTTATAAATTCGGCGTTGATAACGAGTCATTTTTTCTCTATGGAGATTATGAAGTCGATGAGTTTAACGGCCGCGAATATACCACGACCTTTGCTCTGGGCTATGGCAATAGACTTTTTGAGGGACGAAAGAATACCGTTGACTTTACGGTAGGGCCAGGCATCTCCATGTATCGTGTTGAAAATGAAACTGAGCTTGAGCCCGGGCAAAAGAGAGTAGAACGTGGTGAGCTTTTGAGGTTATCCCTGCAATGGGAACGTAATGTTTCTAAACGAACGCGGTTTAACCAAGATTTCAGCTATGCACAATCTGTTTCTGGGCTTGGAGGGCGCGGATTTTCAGAAACCTCCTTGATTAGCCAAGTTATCGAAGGTTTGTCACTTAAGGTTTCTTACACTTATCGTTATAATTCCCAGCCTGAAGAAGACAAGCGCAAAGTAGATACCGAACTGGGCGTGACATTTGTATATAGTTTTGATTGAGGCAATATGTATCAGAAGACACAACTCGCTTGGGCGATCTGGGGTATTTTAGCGTGGCTTAGCACGTTTGTAGTAATGGGCTTGGTATTACTGGGCAATAACATCGGGGTGTTGGCCTTCGGTATTATTTTATTGCTAGTCGCTTTTGTGTTTTACGGCTTAACAATTAAAGTCGATAATGCTGATAAACAAATAAGCTGGTGGTTTGGCCCTGGTGTGGCGAAGAAAACACTCAACTTTGACGATATCGACGAAGTGAAAGCGGTAACAAACTCATTCAGTCATGGCATTGGAATGCGTATTTCTCACGATGGGTGGGTATATAGTGTATCTGGTTTTAAAGCGATTGAGGTGAGCATGAGCGATGGCACTAAGTATCGATTAGGTACCTCCGATCAGCACGGCTTACTTGAAGCACTTAAGAGTAAAGTAAAAGAACAAACGACTGAAAAAGACTCAAGTGAAGATGAAAAAAGCGCCCTATAGGCGCTTTTTTTAATGGTCGTGACCGCAACCGCCTTCACTGTGAACATGCCCATGAGCCAGCTCATCTTGTGTCGCAGCGCGCACATCCAAAATCTCAACATCAAAGTGTAAAGTAATTCCTGCAAGCGGGTGATTGCCATCTACGATCACTTCTTCATCTTCAACACCTATGACAATGACGGCCTGCTCACCCTCATCTGTGGTTGCACGAAATTGCATACCAACTTCGACGTCAATGCCTTCAAACATACTTTTTGGTACTGCCTGTGTGAGGTTATCGTTTCTTAAACCATATCCTTGCTCAGGTTCAACTGTAACGCTGACTTGGTCACCAGCTTGTTTGTCAATAAGTGCGTCTTCTAAGCCTTTAATTAGAAAGCCCGTTCCAATTATAAATTCAAGCGGCTCTTCATCAAACGTATTGTCGATGCTGTTTTGGTCGCCATCCAAAACAGAGTAATGCATTTTAACCACAGTATTTTGGGCAATTTTCATAGTCTTTCCGTTAATTATCTTCTATAGAGTAAGGCAGAGCCTTAATATGTAGCGTTACTGAATCGTTATCTTTAGGTCTCAATATCGCTGATTGCTGTAAATCGTTTGGCATTACGGCTAATGCATAATATTGCTGAGTGTTTGTATTGTACGCTTGATGTACTACTTTTCCCGCTCTACGCCAGTTGTCTTGCTCTAGCTGCATCTCGAGATCTTTTATATTTAACTGCTCAGCAGACTCACCAGTCACGATAAACATAGCGCGCTTGTTCTTTCCAAGGTAGCGCATGCGAGCGACCGTCTCCTGACCAGTATAGCAGCCCTTTTTGAAGCTAATGCCATTTAAAGCTTGTAGATTGACCATCTGTGGCACGTATTCATCAATGCCATTTTCATCTAGCTGAGGTTCACCGGCTAGAATACTGCTAATTTCGAACTCCGTTGGATCTTCTTCCAACGTTAAGCCTGCAGGTAGGCTTTGCCCTGTTTCTAAAATAAGAATTAAGCGAGTGTGGTCCAGCTTTAAAGCTTTACCATTACCAAAATCACAAGCGTTGTCTTGGTCAGAGAATTGAAGTGATAGTGAAGCACAAACTTGTTCTATGTCATCGCTCAGAATGCCAACACAGTAATGCTCTGACATTGTGATATCGACTTTGGCAAAGACACCGTACTTATTGAGCTCGCGCAGTGAAGCTTCTGCTTCTGGTCTTGACCCAAGTAAGAAGTAATTATCACCTTGTGAAAAAACCCTCATTGTGGACCAAAGTTTGCCTTTAGGGGTGCAATGTCCAGTCCACAAGAAATTATTATTTTTAACGAGGTTGATGTCTTGTGTAACCTGACCGTGAAGGTAGCTGAGTTTGTCAGGTCCTGATATTGAGAGCAGTTTTAAAGGGAGTTGATATGCTTTGGCCATCTTACTGATCCTGAGAATTTAATTTGCGATATGTTACCTGATAAATGGGGGGTGAGATAGGCAAAAGCAAGATCAAATGACAACTATTCTTAATACTGACGAAGTTGTGCCCAAATATACCACCGACAAAAATGATCGCAGTCAAACAAAGGCATATAGAATTTTCAAGCACTTCAAGTATCGGTTATAATGAGAGCGTATTCGATTAATTAAGACAAGAGGTACGCCGGTAATATGGCCCAATTGTATCCTAAAGCACGTATAAAGTGGGCATGTCGCCGTGGCATGTTAGAGCTTGATGTATTGCTAGAACCATTTGTAGAAGAAGCATATGATCAGCTTAGTGACGATGACAAAATGATTTTTCAGCGCCTGTTGGAAGTAGAAGACCCCGATTTATTTGCGTGGTTTATGGGGCACGAAAAATGCCCTCATGCCGATTTAGGTCAGATGGTGCAATTTATCCTTGACCGAGTTCGCGTATAGTATTGAATTTAGTAAAAATCTCCCAGACCACAAGCTGATTGTGGTCTTCTTTTTGTGCCTGTGGTTTGTTCTATTTTTACTTGTACCCAATTTGTGGTGGCTGAGTGCGACTCTTTGTAGTCTTGCGTTGATAGATGCGAAGCAACGCCTGATCAATATTATGCCCGTTACTGGAGTGGTATTAATTCAAGAGAATGAATCTTGGTTACAGCTCAACGGCCCGATATTAGACTTGCAGGGCGATCTGACCTCAGCACACAGGTATGCAAATTGGCTCGTGATTACTATACGAACTGAAAAGGGTACTAGGCGTTTAGCTTTTATCGCCAGTGCAATGGACAAAGTGAGTTGGTCTCACTTAAATCGCATTGCACTATCAAATCACTAAGTGACTATTTATTTGGCTCAAGCACTGTAGGTTTCGGGTTTTGTTTTTGCTCTGGGAAGTCAATTGTGTAATGCAATCCTCGACTTTCAGGTCTTGCAAGTGCACTTCTAATGATCAGCTCAGCCACTTGTACCAAATTACGCAGCTCAAGTAAGTTGTTACTTACCCTAAAGTTTGCGTAATATTCTTGAATTTCTTGTTGAAGTAACTCAACACGCCTTAAAGCGCGTTCTAGCCTTTTTGTCGAACGGACAATGCCCACATAATCCCACATAAACAGCCTCAGCTCGTGCCAGTTATGGGTAATTACAACTTCTTCATCTGAATCACTGACTTGGCTCTCATCCCAAGGTGTTAATCCTTGAAGGGGAGGTTGTGAGTTAATGTGAGCAAGAATATCATGCGCTGCAGCATGGGCAAAAACGATACATTCGAGCAAAGAGTTACTCGCCATTCGGTTAGCACCGTGAAGGCCCGTGTATGCTACTTCGCCAACTGCATAAAGGTTATTGATGTCTGTTTTGCCGTTAAAATCGGTCATGACACCACCGCACGTATAATGCGCTGCTGGCACTACGGGTATTGGCTCTTTGGTAATATCCAGCCCTACACTCAGGCACTTAGCATAAATGGTAGGAAAGTGCTCAATGATGAAATCTTTATTCTTATGGGAAATATCAAGGTAAACGCAATTGGCGCCTAAGCGCTTCATTTCATAGTCGATTGCTCTGGCAACGACGTCACGAGGGGCGAGCTCTTCTCGCTCATCGAAATCAGGCATAAAGCGCGTTCCGTCGGGGCGTTTTAAATGTGCGCCTTCGCCACGCATGGCTTCTGTAATGAGAAAATTTTGCAGCTCAGGGTGGTACAAACTAGTCGGATGGAATTGATTGAACTCCATGTTTGCTACACGACATCCAGCACGCCATGCCATGGCGATTCCGTCACCACTTGAAACATCAGGGTTTGACGTATACAGATAAACTTTACTTGCTCCCCCAGTTGCCAGTGCAACGAATTTCGCTGCAATTGACTCTACGCAGTTTTGCTTACGATTATAAACATACAAGCCCTTAACCCGTTTAGAGTCAGTATTTTTTTCTGTGATTAAATCAATGGCATTGTACTGTTCGAGTACCAAAATATTGGGGTTCTCAAGTACTCGCTCTACCAATGTTGTTTGTACAGCTTTACCTGTTGCGTCGGCTGCGTGAAGAATACGCCTGTGGCTATGCCCGCCTTCTCTTGTAAGGTGGTACCGCTCTTTACCTTTGCTATCAAACTCCATATCAAATGGGACGCCTTGCTCGATAAGCCATTTTAAACACTTCTTAGCATTGGAAGCGGTGTAATGAACCGCTTCTCTATCACATAACCCGCCACCGGCCGCTAGAGTGTCCTCAACATGAGACTCAATGCTGTCATTTTTCTTATCGAAAACCGCGGCAATTCCGCCTTGCGCATAAAGGGTTGAGCCTTCTTTTAAATCTCCTTTACTGATAACAGTGACTTGGCAATGATTAGCCAAAGAAAGAGCTAGGCTGAGTCCGGCGGCGCCGCTACCGATAATAATAACATCAGTCTGATGTTGCATTTTTTTCTTCATGTTAGTGGTTCTTAGCTTTTAAAGTTTTATAACAACTACAATGTGAACTATCATCATATATCAATAACGCGAGCTTTATTAGCGTTAAAAATAGAAGTTGTATATCGTCTAGGACGAAGTAATACGTACTATTTTAAAAAAAATATTAAAAAAACAGAACTTTTTATTCATGGTGCAGTCAGACTAGCTGTAAAATGATGGCAACAATGCGCAAAAATAAGTAATAACAAAGAGGAGTACCGGCTCGAATGAACGAGCAGGATTTGGATTTAGAATTAGTTAGAAAAGTTCAGCAAGGAGATAAAAACGCCTTCAACCTACTGGTTGCCAAATATCAAAATAAGGTAGCGGCGTTGATATCTCGTTATGTATCTAACTCAGGTGATGTTGCCGATGTGGCACAAGAGGCATTTATTAAAGCGTACAGGGCTTTACCCAACTTTCGCGGAGACAGTGCTTTTTATACCTGGTTATACAGAATCGCGGTTAACTGCTCTAAGAATTATTTGGTATCTCAGGGCCGAAAGGCGCCTGCAAGTGATATCGATGCTGAGGAGGCGGAAGCTTATGATGGTGCGGAGCAATTACGTTCAAATGCGTCACCAGAAAGCCTACTTCTTAGCGACGAAATCAAAGCTGTAATTTTTCGTACGATTGAAGAATTGCCCGATGACCTAAAAACAGCAATTACTTTGCGAGAGATTGAAGGTATGAGCTATGAGGAAATTGCCGTGATTATGGAATGTCCAGTTGGCACGGTGAGGTCTCGTATATTTAGGGCTCGAGAAGCTATAGATAAAAATATTAACCCACTCATAGGTAAAAATTAAATGACGCAGTCAAAGTTTAATGTGAGCAATGAAGAAGTGACGTCGGAGATTTTAGACGGGGAATGTGCATTAAATGGGCGTAACCAGGCACACCTTGATGCTCAAAAGTTCGCGCACTATGCACTTATAGGCGATGTAATGCGCCAAAAGGAGCAGACGACACCTTGCATTGATATCACTTCAAGCGTAGCTGCAGCACTTGCTGATGAGCCAGTTTACAACATGACTGACACTGCAACAGAAAAACAAAAAGAAGACAATAAAGTGGTGCAAATGTCTTTCTGGCGTCGTCCTATATCGCAAGTAGCAATTGCTGCTAGTGTTGCTTTATGTACTGTTGTTGGTGTCAACAATTTCATGCCACAAAATTCGGTAGATACACACTCACCTGTGTTACAATCTACGCCTTTAACAGGTTCTGTTGCTCCTGTAAGTTTTTCTTCAGAACAACCTGCTTTGCAATCAGCGGAGCAAGGCTTGAGAGAATTACAGAAGCAGCGCATCGGTGCCTTAGTACTTGAGCATCAACGCCAGACTCGAATGGCGCATGCACTTTCGCAAAATACAGCTCAAGCAGAAAAGGATCAGCAAGAGGAAAAATAAACCTTGATGAAATGGCTCTCGGTAGTACTGAGTTTGTTTGTAACGGCTCAGGTTTATGCCAACGAAACGATTAACGCGAGGCAGCTGCTTAAAGACATGTCTTTGGCAGTGCAGGAGCGTAACTTCGACGCTTCGTTCGTAGTTGTAAAGGGAAAAGGCATGGAACCTTATAGATGGATCCATGGCCAAGTAGAGCAGACTGACCTAGAAATTTTAACACTGTTAAATGGTGCTGGGCTTGAGGTAGTGCGTGTAGACGATGTCGTCACCTATTTTGAGCCCCAAACGGATCCATACTCAGTCAATACCGACGCCATTGCCGGTCCCATTCCTGAGGTATTGCTACGAAACATTGACGCGCTTAATGAAAGCTATGAGTTTGTTTTGGGTGGAAAAGAACGTATTGCAGGAAGACCTGCACAGCTCGTTCGGCTTGTCGCTAAAGATGAAAATAAATATAACTATTGGCTGTGGGTTGATCTTCAGTCAGCACTTCTACTAAAAGCGGCGTATGTTAATCAGCGTTCAGAAGTGCTGGAACAATTACAGTTGACGCACATAAGTGTCACTGAGCAGCCTGCAAATCAGTTATTAGAGCTTCACGAGCGCACGTTTCCTAAACCTGCGCCAAGCAAAGAACTTAAAGCACAAGCTAAGCAACAGAACAATTGGCAAATAGCTTGGTTACCTAAAGGGTTTAAACTCCTCAAGTCAGACAGACACAAGCTAGATTTGAACAATGAGTTGGCTGACTACTTTCTATTTTCAGATGGTTTAGTCGAGGTTTCGGTATTCGTTCAAAGACCCCTTACAGGGCAAAGAGCTAGCGGTGCTTTGACGTCCGGAGCAACAACAGTCTATGTGCACAATGCAGGTGCCTACGATGTTTCTGTTGTTGGTAAGGTGCCCGTTGACACTGCAAAGTCAATCGCTGAATCTGTTAAGCGTGCTCTATGATTGAGCAAACACTGACTGTCTCAGAGCTTAAAAGCAATATGGCATGGCTGGTGGCAGAACAGAAGCCAGCCTGTGAGGGGTGTAATGGCAAATGCGGCTCTCAAGTATTTAGTAAACTTTTTGGAACGCATAAGAAAGCGTTCCCAGTTCCTATCACAGAACCACTTCAGGTTGGGCAAAAAGTGAAACTCGCACTTGATGATAGTCAAGTCGTGCAGCATGCCCTTTGGGTATACTTGTTGCCCCTCATTATGGCATTCGTTGGTATGTTCAGCGCGTTGCTTTTATTCTCACTTCCTGAAATCGGGCAAATAGCCAGCGCAGTGATTTTTGCGTTTTTGGGCTTTTTCATCGCCAAAAAAAAAGGCCAAAGCCTCAAACACGACGTAAAAGTGATAAAAATTTATCCAATTAGCCTTCCAGTAACGCAAATAGATGGTGATTAACTCAAATAAATTGTAAAATCGGCGTTTAATCTCTATTTGTGAATAACAGAAGTTTAGAATCCAGTATATGAAGCATATCCGTAACTTTTCAATTATAGCCCATATAGATCATGGAAAATCGACACTTTCGGACCGCTTAATCCAGGTATGCGGTGGCTTGTCAGACCGCGAAATGCAGCAGCAAGTACTGGATTCAATGGAACTTGAGCGTGAGCGTGGTATTACGATCAAGGCGCAAAGTGTAACCCTGAACTATAAAGCGCAAGATGGCGAAACTTATCAGTTAAACTTTATCGACACACCAGGACACGTTGACTTCACTTATGAAGTATCCCGTTCTTTGGCTGCCTGTGAAGGTGCATTATTAGTTGTCGATGCCGGACAAGGTGTAGAGGCGCAAACGCTTGCTAACTGTTACACAGCAATTGAAATGGACTTAGAAGTCGTTCCAATTCTGAATAAGATTGACTTACCACAGGCAGATCCGCTGCGCGTTGCAGAAGAAATCGAAGAAATTGTTGGTATTGATGCGCTAGAGGCGGTTCAGTGTAGTGCGAAGACCGGTATTGGTATTGATGCCGTTCTTGAAGAGATTGTAAAGGAGATCCCACCGCCAGAGGGCGATGTGAATAAACCTCTGCAAGCTTTGATCATCGATTCATGGTTTGACCCTTACCAAGGGGTTGTATCACTTGTACGCATTAAGCACGGTCAACTACGTAAAGGTGAAAAAATCAAGATTATGTCTACGGATCAAGTTCATATCGTAGATAAAATTGGTATTTTCACGCCTAAACAAACCGACACGGGTGCACTAACGAGTGGTGAAGTTGGCTTTATCATCGCAGGTATTAAAGACATCCATGGTGCACCAGTTGGTGATACGATAACCCTTGCAAAAACGCCTGCAGAAGAAACACTGCCGGGCTTCCAGAAAGTGAAGCCGCAAGTTTATGCAGGTATGTTCCCGATTTCTTCAGATGATTATGAAAACTTCCGTGATGCACTGAATAAACTGAGCTTGAACGACGCATCTTTGTTCTTCGAGCCTGAAAACTCGACGGCATTGGGTTTTGGTTTCCGTTGTGGCTTCTTGGGTATGCTACATATGGAAATTATCCAAGAGCGTTTAGAGCGTGAATATGACATGGACCTTATCACCACTGCGCCAACCGTGGTCTATGAAGTTGAAACCAAAGATGGTGTTATTCAAATCGATAACCCGTCTGATTTACCACCGGTTAATGACATTTTAGAGATCAGAGAGCCGATTGTAGAAGCCAATATCTTGGTACCACAAGAGTACTTAGGTAATGTGATTACCTTGTGCATTGAGAAACGTGGTGTACAAACTAAGATGAGTTACCATGGTAATCAGGTTGCGGTCACTTATGAATTACCTATGGCTGAAGTGGTAATGGATTTCTTTGATAAATTGAAATCGACTAGCCGTGGTTTTGCATCATTAGATTACAATTTCAAGCGTTTCCAAGTATCTGACATGGTACGCTGTGACATTCTGATTAACGGTGATAGAGTCGACGCTTTGGCAATCATCGTTCACCGCGATAACTCTCAGAGCCGTGGCCGTCAATTGGCAGAAGCTTTAAGAGAGCTTATTCCAAGACAAATGTTCGATATTGCTATTCAAGCTGCAATTGGTAATCATGTAATAGCGCGTTCTACTGTTAAGCAGTTACGTAAAAACGTAATCGCCAAGTGTTATGGTGGTGACGTGAGTCGTAAGAAAAAGCTATTACAGAAGCAAAAAGAAGGTAAGAAACGTATGAAGCAGTTAGGTAATGTTGAAGTACCTCAAGATGCGTTCCTTGCGATATTAAAAGTAGGTAAGTAACAGGAATTATTATTTATGGCAGGTTATTTTTCGGTCTTTCTCGTGCTGTTGACTTTGGGATCGGGCCTGATCTGGTTAATAGATCACTTAGTTTATGCACCAAAGCGTAAGGAGCGTATCGCGCTTGCCCAAGGAGCTTCAGAGCAACCACTTGATCAAGAAGTTATTGATCAAATTGCGCCAGTGCCTGCCATAACTGATAGTGCGAAGTCTATTTTTCCAATGATTGCGGCGATCACGGTATTTAGGTCGTTTATCTTCGAGCCTTTTCAAATTCCGTCGGGCTCAATGATGCCAACATTGTTGGATGGAGACTTCATTCTCGTTCAAAAATACGCATATGGTATTAAAGACCCCGTTTGGCGTTCTCAACTTGTTGAAGTTGAAGATCCAAAACGTGGTGACATTGCCGTATTTAAGTTCCCTTTGGACGAACGTATTGACTTTATCAAGCGTATTGTCGGTTTGCCAGGAGACCGTATAGTCTACCGTAACCGCCAACTTTTCATTAATCCAAAATGTGAAGAGGGTGAGCAAAACCGAGATGGGTTGGTGTGTGGTGAATTCAATAAGATTGACGTAGAGATTGTGAATCGAGATGAGTTTAAGCAAGGCTCCATGCCACTAGTACGTTTGACAGAATCTTTACCAGATGTTGAGCACGACATTTTAATTAATCCGAAAGCTTTAGAATTGTCAGAGCGTTATTACCAGCAAGCTGGAACGCGCCGAGACGAATGGGTCGTACCAGAAAACAGCTATTTCGCCATGGGCGATAACCGAAACAACAGCCAAGATAGCCGTATGTGGGGCTTTGTTCCTAAAGAGAACTTAGTAGGTAAAGCTGTATTCATCTGGATGAGTTTTGATTTTGAGAATGGCCCAGACAGCTTATTGCCAAGCTGGGTTCCAACAGGGGTTCGTTTTGAACGCCTAGGTAATATTCAGTAACAATGAAAAAGAACGTCACAGAATTATATAAAAAAATCGGCTACGAGTTCGCTGATCAAGGTTTGCTAGAGCAAGCCATGACTCATCGTAGCCATAAAGGTCAACATAACGAGCGCCTAGAATTTCTAGGCGATTCTATTTTAAGCTTTGTCATCGCTGATGCGTTGTATCATAAGTTTCCTAAAGCGAGAGAGGGCGATTTAAGCCGAATGCGCTCAACGCTTGTTCGAGGTCAAACACTCGCTGAGTTTGGCGTTGAATTTGGTTTGGGAGACTACTTACGCCTAGGCCCAGGTGAGCTTAAAAGCGGTGGTTACCGCCGTGAATCTACTTTGGCAGATGCTGTGGAAGCGATTATTGGCGCGGTGTTTTTAGACTCAGACATCGAGACCTGTAAGACGCTTGTATTACAGTGGTATCAAAGCCGTTTAGAAGCTATTTCGCCAGGGCATAATCAAAAAGATCCAAAAACTCTGTTACAAGAGTATTTACAAGCGAGAAAGTTGCCTTTACCTGCTTATCAAGTGATTGATACTAAGGGGCAGGCGCATAACCAGACATTCACGGTGGAGTGCTCTGTTAAAGGGATGGATAGTATTATCTCTGTCGGTAGCTCACGTCGTAAGGCTGAGCAAAAAGCCGCTGAACAAGCATTGAAGATTTTAAAAGATGAATCCTAATACCCATTGCGGCATGGTGGCCATTGTTGGCCGCCCCAATGTCGGCAAATCGACGCTGTTGAACAAAATTGTTGAACAAAAAGTGAGTATCACGTCTCGCAAGCCTCAGACGACCAGGCACCGTATTATGGGGATCCATACGGAAGACAACTACCAAGCTGTCTATGTGGATACACCTGGATTACATATTGAAGAAAAGCGCGCTATAAACCGACTTATGAACAGAGCTGCTAGTAGCTCTATCGGCGATGTGGAGTTAATTATTTTCGTGGTCGAGGGGACATTGTGGAACCAAGATGACGAGATGGTACTAAACAAGGTCAAAGAAAGCGGTCGTCCAGTATTGGTTGTGATGAACAAGAGCGACCAAGTAAAAGACAAAGAGGCCATTTTGCATCATATGCAGTGGTTGAGTGAACAACACGAGTTTATTGGCATCGTACCTGTGTCGGCAAAAATCGGCAAGAACATCGATATGGTAAAAGAGGAAGTCAAAAGCCGCCTACCAGAGTGCGAGTTTTACTTCCCTGATGACTATGTGACTGACCGTTCTATGCGCTTTTTGGCGGCAGAGATTGTACGTGAAAAGCTAATGCGTTTTATGGGGGACGAGCTACCTTATTCGGTGACTGTAGAGATTGAACAGTTTAAATGGCAAGACAATGGTGTTTGGCAAATCAACGCATTAATACTTGTTGAAAGACAATCTCAAAAGCGCATGGTTATCGGTAACAAGGGCGAAAAGCTTAAAGTGATCGGCCGAGAAGCGCGGAAAGACTTAGAAGACATGCTGGATAACAAGGTTTTCTTAGAGCTTTGGGTGAAAGTGAAGTCTGGCTGGGCTGATGATGAGCGTGCTCTTCGCAGTTTAGGCTACGGAGAAGATTGATTGGATAGCGACTTTCGGCAAGCATATTTGCTACATCGGCGACCCTACAGAGATTCGCAAGTGATGTTAAATATGCTGGTCGAAGGCATCGGCCAGCTTTCCATGGTGGCTCGTATCAAAGGGAAAAGAGCACTTAGACAAAATGCTTCTTTGCAACCTTTTACATGCTTACTGGTTAGATTTGCTGGTAAGTATGATTTGAAATACTTGAATGATTTTGAGATACATTCGCCACCTTTTCTGTTTAAAGGTATTCACCTTTACTGCGGCTTCTATCTGAATGAGCTATCTCATAGAATTATCCCAACCAATGAACCGTTAGATCACGCATTCGAGTTATATCAAACCTACCTAAAACAACTGTATACAGCCAATCAATCAGTGGTAAACTCGGATCAACATGATAAAGCATCCGTAAGTGAACGAATCGAAGTAATACTTCGTAACTATGAGTTTCAACTGCTGTGTGAATTGGGCTTTGGTATTGAGTTTGATTACGACGCATTTGGTGAGCCAATTGAAGCGTCACGATATTATCAGTTTGTGCGTGAAGTGGGGTTTTGCCCCAGTGAAGATATTCAACGTAGTTTTTCTGGCAGTACACTCCTTTCTATTGCTCAAGGCGAATACCAATCGCAGACAGCCAGAAGGCAGGCTAAAGCACTGAGCCGCTATTTATTAAAACCACTGCTTGGAAGTAAGCCACTTAAAAGCAGAGAATTATTTCAACCAAGGTAGAATAATGAAAGATATTTTATTGGGTGTTAACGTAGATCATATTGCCACACTTAGACAAGCTCGTGGTACTAGCTATCCAGATCCGGCACATGCAGCCGCTGTGGCTGAACATGCTGGCGCAGACGGCATAACGATTCATTTACGTGAAGATCGCCGCCATATTCAAGACCGAGACGTATATGTGATGGCTAAAACAATTCAAACCCGTATGAATCTGGAGATTGCAGTAACAGACGAAATGCTGGATATCGCGGTTGAGGTAAAGCCTGAATACGTTTGTCTTGTACCAGAGAAGCGCGAAGAGCTCACTACAGAAGGTGGCTTGGACGTTGTGGGGAATCAACAAAAAGTAACAGAGGCTGTGCAGAAACTTGCAGACGCAGGCATTAAGGTGTCTTTGTTTATAGATGCTGATAAAGCGCAGATTGATGCGGCAAAAGCGGCTGGTGCGCCTTACATTGAAATTCACACCGGCGCGTATGCAGATGCGCATTCAGAGAGTGAACAAAATGCTGAACTTGAGCGCATACGTGAAGGTGTGCAGTACGCTCACGGACTAGGTATTATTGTTAATGCTGGGCACGGCCTACATTATCACAATATCAAACCTATCGCAGAAATGCCTGAGATATATGAGCTAAACATTGGCCATGCCATTATTGCTAGAGCTGCGATTGATGGTTTGGAGAAAGCTGTTAGGGATATGAAACGTTTGATGCTTGAAGCGCGTCAAGCATAGTTTTACAGCTAACTTAATAAAAACCCCAGCTAGTTGGCTGGGGTTTTTTATTTATGCTTGTTCAGCTAAATAGTCGATGACTACTTGGTGGTGTTCTTTAGTTTTGAACTTATTGAACACATGCTTTACTTTACCGTCTTGTCCAACCAAGAAACTGATGCGATGAATACCATCGTATTCTTTACCCATAAACTTCTTTAAACCCCAAACGCCAAATGCATCTGCGATTGCATGATCTTCGTCTGAGAGTAAGTCAAAGTTCAATTCTTTTTTTGTTTCGAAGTTTTTTAATTTTTTCACAGGATCAGGGCTAATACCCACAGCAACCGTATTGTATTGCGCAAGTTGCTCTTTATGGTCACGCAGTTGTTCCGCCTGAACTGTACACCCAGGGGTTAATGCTTTCGGGTAAAAATAGACTAAAACCTGGTTTTCGCTGAGTAGGTTACTTAGCTCTATAGTTTCACCATTTTGATTTTCAAGATTAAAACTAGGTGCGTTATCACCTGCTTGTAATGTATTCATTTATGATCCTTAGCGAATGCGTCTGAAAACATAGTGTACGTTTGAAATACCAGAAAGTTCTTCAAACTTTTCTTTAAATTGATCAAAGTCTAATTCGCAAGGCGTATTAAACTCCAATAAGCAACTCATGTGCATTTCGCCTTGTTCTTCAAAGGTATCAGATTTCAAAGAGCAAATGCTCATTTTCTGCTCCGCAAAAAAACGTGTCACGCGGCTGAGCGTACCTTGAGTATCAAGGCCAGAGTATTCTAATGTGTATCCAGCACCAAATTCATTTTCAGTGTGTCTAGAAGTACGTTTCATCATCGTCAACAAGCCGAGTTCTACACTTTTTACTGGTAGCGTATGTTCTACGCGACTAATTGCGGCCATATCGCCAGAAAGCAACATGATGAAAGTAAATTCGTTGCCCAAAATTGCAATTCGGCTATCAATGATGTTGCAGTTACATTCACTCACTAATTGTGTGAGTTCGCTTACTATACCGGATCTATCTTCCCCGATAGCAGTTAAAACAAGTTGATGTGAGGTAAAAGTAGTCATTCCGACATCCTAGTGAGCCTTTGCTAAATTGAGTTATGGCGACTGATTTTTGGTTATACGAAGGCGGATACTATCATAGTTTACAACTGAGTCCCACCGCAGCAATTTGTCTAAGGCAGTTCTCTAAGACAATTCAAGCGCTCTATTCTTGTGTTTGAAAGGTTTGCCAAGTAACATAGTGCAAATTTTTTCGAAATTTATCTGTCGCTGTGAAACAAAAATTATTGAGTTTGGCAGTGAACCATTTCAGCATTCCTTAATCTTAAGTGAAAGAACAATTATATAATAGGTTTGCTAAGGAGTTTTATTAGTGCAGTATTGGGTCCCTAAGGCGCTAACGTTAGGCGTTGTACTTGGTTTATCAGGTTGTAGTGTTTTTACCAACGACGCTCATCAAAAGAAAAACTATCGCGTTCACGAAGCTGTGCAAGTTCCAGCAGATCTTGAGCAACCTTATCAAGACCAAGAGTTTAAAATGAGAGTTGCTACCTACGACAATGATCAGGAAGCGAAAAGTTACCGACCACCTCAGCAAGTTTTAACACTTGCAAAAGGCAGCTGGGCAGAAGACAAAGAAGATGTAGCACGCATTTATTTTGATAAGAATGACGGCATTGAACATTTAGACGAATTTATTTGGCGTTCGGTAGAAAGTGTTATTTCAAGTCATGAAGCCAGCATTAGCGATGACAGTCGTAGTCAAGGCAAACTAACAACAGGTTGGTATTCTTTGATAAAAGCAGAAGAGGGCTGGTTTTGGGAAACTGAGAAAGAAGTTTCTAGACAGCGTTTTGAATTTGTTTTATCTCAAAAAGAACACCAAAGAACAGCATCCTTGCAGGCAAAATTGGTTGGTTATGAAAGTGATGAAGTGCCGCTAAATGATTTGTTGCAACAGCAGTTAGAGGTGCGCGCAATAAATGAAGTTGTAGCAGAGTTTGATTACCAATATCGTTTACTGCAGGTCGAATTGCGTAAACAGCAGGGAGTATTGTCACTTGATCTTGGCTTTGACCTTGATGGAAATGCCGCACTGATTACCCTTGCCGATAGAAGTACAGTAATGGAAAGGCTATCTAACTTCTTAGAGCGCGTAAACTTTACAGTTATCAGAATTGATGAAGATAGCAGTGAAGTGTTGGTTAGATATGAAGCACCGGAAAACAGTGTTTGGGATTCTATTTGGGGTGAGGAAGCGCCTACACTCGCTATTCCTGATGGCGATTATACGATAAAAGTAGGCACTACGGATGATGAGCAAACATCACTGACCTGGTTCGATGCAGAACGAAATGTATTAGATGCAACAATGATGAAGACCCTTCAACAGGGGTTAGTTGAAGCATTAAGAAACCGCGGACTAAGTATATAATTACAAACCGCTAAAGTAGTTCAGAAAAGAGCATTCGCTCTTTTCTTTTTTTTGTGGGTATAGAAATGATGTCAGATACAACGCATTCTTCACAAGTGAATTGGCGAACATGGTTCGCATTTTTGGTGCCATCACTCATAGGTGTTTTTCTATTTATGACACCTGTTCCAGAAGGTGAAGGCATGACAATTCCGATCGCGAAGATGTCTAAAATATTGCAGGGCTGGACTGAACCGTTTATCCATGCATTGATATTAGCCATCGTATGTATAACAGGTCTTTTAAGTGTTGTTGTCAAAGTGTTTAAACCAAAACCTTTACTTAAAATCGACTTAGTTAGGCATTTGTTCGATGTGAGTTGGTTATGGGTTGTGACCAGATTGTTTGGTATGTTGTTTATCATTATGACTTTTTTCCAAGTCGGTCCTGAGTTAATACATTCTAAAGCAACGGGTGCTTTGGTCTTACACGATCTATTACCTGTTTTGTTCTCGGTATTTTTGTTAGCAGGCTTGCTGTTGCCGCTTTTGCTAAATTTTGGTCTGTTAGAGCTGGTTGGTACGTTACTTACAAAAATAATGAGACCTGTATTTGGCGTCCCAGGACGCAGCGCTGTGAACTGTGTTGCCTCATGGTTAGGAGATGGTAGTGTTGGTATCTTAATGACATCTCGTCAATATGAAGATAAGCATTACACACAGCGTGAAGCGGCTATCATTGGTACTACATTTTCTGCGGTATCAATTACTTTCTGTTTAGTCGTGATCGGTCAAGTTAAATTAGAGCACTTATTTGCTCCATTTTATTTGACTGTATGTGCAGCAGGTATCGTGGCGGCGATCATCGTACCAAGGTTACCACCACTGAGCTTTAAGAAAAATGTTTACGTAGATGGCACAACTCACAATGAAGATTCAGAAGCCGTGCCTGAAGGTAAGACTCTTTTGGGCCACTCGCTAGATGTCGCATTAGACAAAGCGCATAAAGCGCCAGGTGTTCGAGGGACGGTTAAGGAAGGCGTGCATAATGCGCTAGATATGTTGTTCGCAGTTTTACCTGTTGTGATGGCGGTTGGTACTTTTGCACTAATAATTGCAGAAGAAACTCCCATTTTCCAATTTTTAGGTCAGCCATTCATTCCGTACTTAGAGTTGTTACAAGTACCGGAAGCGGCGAAAGCGGCAGAAACGATAGTGGTTGGGTTTGCAGATATGTTTATCCCTTCTATTTTGGCTGCGGGTAGCATAGAGAGTGATGTCACGCGCTTTATCGTTGCTGCACTGAGCGTTACACAGCTAATATACATGTCTGAAGTTGGCGCGCTGTTGCTTGGCAGTAAAATACCAGTCAACATCTTTGAGTTATTTGCCGTGTTTATCTTAAGAACACTCGTAACTCTACCAGTGATTGCTTTGATGGCGCATTGGTTAGTAGGCTAAATACTGATTAGGGCAGTGGAGTTACTTTTAATTCCACTGTCTTAGTGCTTTTCATTTTGAGTTGAATCTTGCTGGTCATTTTCTTCAGCGTCATCGCTTTTTATTTGCTTATCAATTTTGTCTTTCACATTGAACTTAGTAGCATACTTTAAAAGCGTTATGTTGCCTATGATATAGCCAAGCACCGCAACAATAATTAAAATTATTTGCCACGTTTCTAACTTGTCTTCACCCATTAATCTGGTCTCTCGTCGTGCGTTGTTCAGTTCACATAAACTTCTGATAAATATTCTAGAAGTTATAAATCACAGTCTACTAAAATCGCGCTGATTGTTCGACCAATAATAATTGTAAATAGTGTGAGATATTCGCAGCATTTTAACTTTACAATTGGTATGATCGGCGGTGATGAAAGTTTTGCAAATGATTGTAAACCTTTCTAGAACATTTCACTTTTGAATAATTAATGGTTTGTGCATCCATGGAGCAAGTTTTAATTTGGCCTTCTCAGTTCCCTCTGCTACTAAAAGGGCTTGTTGAAGATAATGGCGCCTTTATTCTAGACGCCTTAGAGGCATGGCCAGAATGTGAAGCAGTGAAGGATGAACAGGGTGTAGTGTCACAAGTATTACCGCCTATTTTTTATGTTGCATGGCTTCAGCCTTTAGACCCCTTTGAGTCTTGTTTTTTTCAGCACATTGATGAGTATGATGAGGAAGCGCATCAATATGTCGCTGGGCTGTTACAGCACATTGCTGCTGTGGGCATGAGCAAAGACGAGTTAACTCTTAAGCTACTGGGTGGCTTAGCTAAATATTCCGGTATTAAAGCACAAGCAAAACTGCAGTCGAAAGTTTCATTTGTAGACTTATTACTAAAAAATAAACTACACAAGACGCTCTCGTGGCTCTTGGCAAGCGATTTTAAGCTTTCACCTGCGCAGGCGTGTGAATTTTGGATTAATGGCTCTACAACAGCAAGAGAAAGCGTAACTGCCCATTACCAAAGTGCGTTACAAAATCTATCACAAACTCAACTCGAAGCTGTCAAAAGGCTGAATGATGGGGAAGACTGTGATGGGTTACTAAATCTTTTGTGCAATGAGGAAGAGTTACTGCATATATTGGACAATGCGTTACTAGAGCAAGTTATGTCTGGTACGGCAAAGCAATCAAATATGTTGTCTCTAATCGAAAAAGGTGCAAAAGGGCACGGTAAAGACAGCGCCGGAAAGTCGGCGATGATGTGGATTGTTGAAAAGGGATTTGTCAGTGCAGCACAGGCATTGCGAAGTTTTCACTGTGCCGTTTCCTTGGATGACCTTGGTCGCAACCTCATGCATTATGCAGTATTGTCCAACTCTAAGCCGATGTTGGAACTCGTTGAAGAGATGGGAGTGGATCCTCGGTTGGCTGATATATCTGGTTGTACTCCATATCGATTAGCGTCAGAAAACCAATCTGTGAGCGCCAAGAAGTATCTTGAAAAGCGCGGTATTATTGAACTTAGTGATGATGCAAAGTATCAGCGTATCTTCAGAGTCTATATTTTAAAGGCTTTAGTGGTGCTACTTCTTCCAGTACAGATGGCACTGTTTTTTGACTCGAGTAGAGACAATAAACTCTCTATGATCATATTGTTGTCTAGCTGTACTTTATTTATATTCGCACTTGCGCGACTATTAAAAGGCAGAAAGCTGTTCCCCAGAGTAAAGCTACCTTTGACGCTTCGTTGTCTGGGTGCAATGAGCTGGTTGAGTTTAGCGATTCAAGCACTATTTACTGTGACAATGTGTTTGGCGGTGATGAGTAGCTAGAAGAAGCATTGGCAGGCATTAACTAAGCCTGCCACAGAGCTAATAGGGGTTTACTGATCTAGGGGCGTGTTAAAATCTGCTGGTTTTTCAAAGTCACCAGTCACATCAACTAACTTATCATTTTCGAAATAGACAGTTAAGCTTTTACGCATTTCAGATTCTCTATCAATGTTGAACACATAGTTATAGTGCCATTTGCTAGAATCGAAAGCATCTTTGGCTACAGGAGTACCTAACACGTACAAAACTTGCTCTCTAGTCATTTGAACCCTTAGCTTGTCTATATCAGACTGTTCTAGGAAGTTACCCTGAGGAACATTGATCCTATAAACCCAGCTTGAACAACCGGATAAAAAAATACTCAATATGGCGGCTGTTAGCCAAGTTAAAAGGAGTTTATTGTACTGCATGTATGTGTGTATCCTTATTTTTGGTTATTACGAATGATACAGATTGCATAAAGAAGGTAAAGTAGATTGTGCGTTTCGACCATGTAATTTACAAAAAGTTTCCAATAGCGAGAAAATATAATAGTGAATAAGAACAAACCTGATGACACAAATTGGTTACTTTACGTCATTGAAAATGCTCAAGGCCACTGGTATACGGGAATTACTAACGATTTGGAGCGGCGGATCACTCAGCATCGCAATGGGAAAGGCGCAAAAAGCTTAAGAGGTAAAGGACCTCTTAAGCTGATCATTGCTTTATCCGGTCTTACAAAAGTAGATGCCGCTAAATTAGAGTGGCAAGTTAAGAAGCTTAACAAAAAGCAAAAGATTCAATTGGTCTCTGAGGCGCTGGAGTCTGCATATGAGCGCACTAATCCTGTAATTGAGTTTGAAACTTGCGCTAGTTTTTCAAGGTTAATTTCGGTCAAAGCGTCTTCTGTGGTGTGATGATTTTTATCTACACCTGAGCCAAAGTAAATAAAGGGTATTTTGGCGCGATGGAAAGGGTAGTGATCGCTCGCGCGTAACCAATCAATTTGCGGTTCATTTAGTCTTCTCGCCATTCTTTTTGAAGAAAAATACATTTTTAATGGCACGGCATATCGCTCGAAAAGACTGATAACTGAGTTTTTTTCAGGTTTTATACTAGAAGATGCTAGCGCATACAACTCATTGCGCTTTTGCATGTCTAGCATATCTAAATTGATATTCATGAAGATTGGCTTGTGGTCAAGCTGAGAAACAAAATGTTTTGCTCCATGTAACCCTTTTTCTTCTGCATCCGTGGCAACAAAAATAATATCTCTGTTGAGCTTAGTGCCATTTAGTTGTCTGGCAATATCAATCATAACTGCCACACCTGTGGCATTGTCATTTGCGCCTGGGTAGTGTTTATATCCATTTTTACCTAGGTGGTCATAGTGTGCAGTGATGACAAGGGCTGATTGGCAATGTTTCAACGTACAGCGCATAGTTGCAACAACATTATGGCCAGTGCCAGAACCAAAAAAACCTTGTTTGAATTGAAAACTACTAATCTCTACGTCCATAGCAAACTTCTCAAATTGCCTATGAATGTAAAAGGCACTGCGGTGAGGCTCGGACGCCCCAGAAGGGCGTCCTTCAAACTCAATACTCGTTAATATCGTCATATCTCTACTCAAGGTAGAGGCTTGCGAGTAAAAAGAGACTATAAGTAGTAGCAGTGTATTAATTCTTAGCCACTGCATCTAACCACTCCAGTTTCCCTCTATATTGAATTTGATTATGTTTGAATTGCGAAAGCGCCAATGCCCTTTGTAAATGCCGTCTAGTTAAATCGAGTTTACCCATTGCATAGTAGGCTTTAGCAAGTGCGAAATGTCCGTCATGTAAACGTTTATCTAGCTTCAGTGCATCGCGATAGTAATGAATGGCTTTCACTATGTTTCCTTGATCTAATGCTTCATTGCCCAAGGTAAGCACATAGTAAGGATTTTTTCTTCTGATTTGATATAGCTGCGCTCTTATCTCTTGGGCTTGCTCAGCTCGATTTGTCAGTTCATAAAGTACCGCCAAATTTCCCTTAGCGGTGTTATTATCTGGGTTTAATGAGAGCGCTTGATTATACATCTTTTCAGCGATATCAAGCGTATCTGAAATTCTGTAAAGAATAGCTAAATTGGCCCAGGCGCTTGAATATTGTGAGTCTATATTAATCGCTGCTTGGAAATAGCTAAAAGCAAGATCGTGTCTCCCTTCGACCATATTTATTGCGCCTTTGTTGTTGTAAAACATTGCAGTAACACGGTCTTTGGTGATCTCAGTTGTCCTAAAGGCTTGTTGTCGACTATTGGGGTCAAAGTCAATCGTAAGTGTTCTGGGGGATGTGTGTAGTACGTCTTTGCCTATAAACTTGGTTCGATCTTCGTAGACTTTTAAATTGATATGGCCACTTAAGAAACTGTAGCCTCTGCTACTTGCCCAGTATTCCGGAACGTGTACTTTTTGAAACTGCCCTTTTAAGTTAAGGTACTCAGACAAGCTGTAAGCCAAAATAGACAGAGATAAACAATTGGCATTTAAATTGTGGTACGCCTGCGAAGCCGTTAGGTTGGCGTCACTCATATAGGAGAGTGTTTCGTCACCATTGTCGAGTAAAAATTGCATGATCACTTCAGCACTTCTAAGCTCAGGCTCTTCATAGCGTTTAAATGTATTGTTGAGAGTTTCTATAATACTGTCGTCTAAGGAAAAGATTTCCTCTTGGGTTTCTACGGGTAACGTTTCAAATGGGGCGTGGTCGAGTAAGGCTAAATTGGCAGGCGGTGGGCTTGTGGTCTGGCAGCCTGTTAAAACTAAGCCAGAAACAAACAACATGATTGCACTGAATGCGCTTTGATAACTTAATTTCATTTAAATTACTCCCAACTGCTTATCTATTACTAGCGTAGCGAATGTTGAGAGTAAATAAAGAAAAAATTGTTACAAAGCGTTGCTGACTAAATAAACAGTGACTACTTAAAAAGTAGCCACAAGTTTATCCAATGCTTTAGCAGAATCAGCAAGTTGCTGAATGGCCTGCTCTGTGTTGAGCTGCTCATTCATTACTTCATCACTGATCACACTAATCTGTTCTATGCTGCGGCCAACATCGACTACAACGTTACTTTGCTCTTCTGTCGCTGTTGCGATAAGGGTCGTCATATCGTTTATTTGATTAGCAGTTTCTGTAATTCGGTCCATGAGCTCTACAGATGTTTGCATTTGGCTGACGCTTTGCTCAGCTTGCTTTGACGATAAAGCAATTTGTTCCACTATCGAGTCCGATGCCGCGGTAAGCTCTGTTATCGTAGCTTGAATCTCATCTGTGGACTGAGATGTTCTACTTGCCAGCGCCCTAACTTCATCTGCAACTACTGCAAAGCCTCGTCCATGCTCGCCGGCACGTGCAGATTCGATTGCTGCATTAAGTGCAAGTAGGTTGGTTTGTTCAGAAATAGCTCTAATCACATCTAAGATATTAGCAATCGATTGTGTTTTACTTGCTAATGTGGCTACTTGCGTGGCCATATTTTGAATGTCTGTAGCCAACTCTTGCAAGGTCTCTTGGCTGGTTTGGACACAGTCATGGCTCTCTTGCGAACTTTCTTTACTGGCTAAAGTCAACTTGGCTGTATTGTTTGCACTGCCAGCAATTTCTTGCACTGTTGCAGCCATTTCGTTGATTGCCGCTGCAACAGAGATAGTCTGATTTTTTTGCTCATCTAAACACTGTGAATTACGCTGTGACTGCGCAAATACTTGTTCACTTGCAGCCCTTATATCGCGGCTTTCACTGGCCACTTTAGTAATAGCCGACTCAATTTTACCGATAAATTGATTAAACCCATCTCCAAGCGCCGCAAGCTCAGGTTGTTCTGAGTTAGGGACTCGATAATTTAAGTTGGCGTCACCGCTGCCCAATTGTTTGAATACGTCTGCCATTTTCAATAGGGGGGCGCTCAAAGTTCGGGCAAGAAGGACACTGATGATGCTGGCAACCAGTGCGATAAGAAGTGCAAAAGTTACAATTTGCCACTGCAGATCATTTACTTGCGAAAATACTTCACTTTGAGGAACTTGAGCGATCACATACAAATCAGTCTCTGGAATGCGATTTGCGGCAACAAGTACATCTTCACCTTGTGTTTTTAGTTTAAGGATATTTAATTGCGAACCGCTTAAAAGTTTCTCTGCAGCGGCATTATCGTAAAACTGGTTGAGTTTTGATTTGGCAACCAGGCTCGCGTCTGGGTGTAATTGGACAATACCTTGCTTATTGACCACAAACACAAAGCCACTTTTTTCGATGCGCATGTTGGCTAATTTTCTTTGCATTTCGTCAATGCTTTTAGCAAGTCCCGCGAGCCCTATGCCATTTGTTTGTTGGTGATTAACAAACATTTTAACGTCTCCGGGAGCCTCTTGAAATATGCTAATTGAATAGGGCTGGTTGCTGCTTTTAAACGCAAAAAACCAACCGTCTTGTTGTTGGTTTAGCACGCGCAAAAACCCACTTTGATTCCAATACTTATAGTTTTCTCTATTTGCCCAAGAAGCTGTAGCTAAACCATATTGGCGCTGCAGTCTATTTAGCTCTTCAAGTAAAAGCTTTTCATCAAGTTGGCCATTTTGGGCTGCATCAATAATAAATTGATTGCTCGAAAGTTGCTTTGCGGCATTCTTCAAAACCATTATCTCTTGTTCAAGAGATTTGGTGATGCTTTCAACTTTACTAGGTAGTTCAGAGCTAAGCATTCTAGTCTCGACCATTGCTTTTGATTGGTAAACCGATATAAAGCCGATCAAACTGGCGACGAGGATAGCTGTAGCACTGCCTAAAATGGTGATTTTCTGCGTGATTGTTAAACCTGTGTTACTCATTTAGCCTACTAGTACTTATTACCGTGTGGCGATAATTTTAGCATGGTCAATAATTAACACATATACATTTATCGTAATTGCTCTCAAACATAAGTAAAAAGTACTAAAAAAGCCCATAGTTTGCACTAATGGGCCTTGGTTCTAACAAGCGAACTTTACTTTAAACAATTCGTTTCATTGCTGACATATAGCCACGTAGCTCTTTACCGATGATCTCTACTGGGTGACTTCTTATTGCGTCGTTTACAGCGATGAGCTTTTGATTATCAACGTAGTTATCATCACTGTTTAAGCCTGCACCAATTACATCACTTTGAACTTTTTCCATAAATGGTTTTAGTAATGGCAAACAAGCATGGTTATATAAGTAACAGCCATACTCTGCTGTATCTGAAATTGTGCGATTCATTTCAAATAGCTTTTTACGTGCAATGGTATTTGCGATTAATGGCGTTTCATGCAGTGACTCATAGTATGCAGATTCATCAATAATGCCCGCTGCGGTCATAGTTTCAAAAGCCAGCTCAACGCCTGCTTTGACCATTGCCACCATCAGAATGCCTTTGTCAAAGAAAGTTTGCTCAGAGATATGCTGCTCAGTATTCGTTTGCTTTTCAAAAGCAGTTTCAGCTGTTTCGGCACGCCATGAGAGTAGTTTCGCATCGCCTTCTGCCCAGTCAGCCATCATACCTGTTGAGAACTCACCACTGATGATGTCGTCCATATGCTTGTTATATAGCGGAGTCATTAAGCTTTTCAGTTCTTCACTTAATTCAAACGCTTTGATTTTAGCTGGGTTTGAAAGCCTATCCATCATATTGGTGATGCCACCATGTTTAAGCGCTTCGGTGATCACTTCCCAACCATATTGAATTAGTTTCGATGCGTAGTCTGGTGCGATACCTTGCTCAACCATCTTGTCGAAGCACAATATAGAGCCCGTTTGTAGCATGCCACACAAAATAGTTTGCTCGCCCATTAGGTCAGATTTAACTTCAGCAATAAAAGAAGAGTTAAGTACGCCAGCACGATGGCCGCCAGTTCCTGCTGCATATGCCTTAGCCTGTGCGAGGCCATTGCCTTGAGGGTCGTTTTCAGGGTGTACCGCAATTAAAGTAGGCACACCAAAACCACGCTTATACTCTTCTCGAACTTCAGTCCCTGGGCACTTAGGTGCAACCATAATAACCGTAATATCTTCACGCACTTGCATACCTTCTTCAACGATATTGAAGCCGTGAGAGTAAGCCAGTGTTGCGCCTTGTTTCATTAACGGCATTACCGCGTTTACTACGGCGCTATGTTGTTTGTCCGGCGTTAGGTTTAGAACTAGATCCGCCTCTGGGATTAATTCATCATAGGTGCCGACGATAAAACCATTGTCACTTGCATTTAAATACGATTGTCTTTTCTCATCGATTGCAGACTGTCTCAAAGCATATGAGACATCTAAGCCAGAGTCTCTTAAGTTAAGACCCTGATTTAAACCCTGTGCACCACAGCCAACAATAACGAGCTTCTTACCTAGTAAGACTTCTACACCTTCACTAAATTCAGAAGGGTTCATAAATTCGCACTGTGCCAGCTGTGCAAGCTGCTCTCGTAATGATAAAGAATTGAAATAGTTCGCCATGTCAGATCCTGCTTGTTTCTCAATGTTACTCTGTTTTTGATATAGGATTAAGATAGGGGCATATTTAGGTTGCGTAAAATGATATATTTAAATTATTGTATTTCATATTATGAAATACGGTGACAGGTAGATGGATCATAAACAGCTTAACTATTTTTTAGCACTTGCAGACACCCTGCATTTTTCAAGAGCAAGTGAACGTTGCTATATCAGCCCCCCCACATTGAGTCGTCAAATTAAGCAACTCGAAAGTGAAATTGGCACAGCTTTATTTATTCGAGATAACCGCAGTGTGTCTTTAACACCACAGGGAAAAGCGTTTGTTCAATATGCTCAAGCCACTTTAGCGAGCTGGCGCCAGTTCAAAAGTGAATGCCAAGATGAGTCTCAACCACTGTCCGGAGAGCTGAGCTTGTACTGTTCTGTGACGGCATCTTACAGTTTTATATATGACCTATTTGCGCGGTATCGGAAGGACTTTCCACAAGTCGAGCTCAATTTAATGACCGGAGATCCAGCCTATTCAATTTCTCAGGTACAAAGCGATCTAACTGATGTGGCCGTAGCAGTGAAGCCGGCAAGTTTGGCACAGGGCATAGAGTATCAGTCTATAGGCCGTTCTCGACTAGTATTTATAGCACCTACGATGCAATGTCCACTCACTGATATGTTAGCGAAGTGTGGAGAGGGAAGTCTACCGTGGGCACAGCTCCCATTTATTGTGCCAGAGCAAGGAGTGTTGAAAGAACGAATTGACAGCTTTTTTAAGCGCATGTCAATTCAGCCACAGGTATACGCACATGTATCCGGCCATGAAGCGATGGTAGCGTTGACGAGTTTAGGGTTTGGTGTTGCCTATGTGCCCGAAATTGTTCTTGCGCAAAGTCCATTTAAAAACCAAGTTCAGCAGTTAAATTTACAGTCTGAAGAAATTGATATTGGCTTGGTAGCCAAGAAAAAAAGGCTCCAAGATCCGGTAATTAATAAATTATTTAGGGTGGCTGAAGGAATATTTAATTCGTAAAGCTGAAGTTCAGTTAACGGCTGTAGACTCGCAAAAATAGAAAACAAATGCGGGGTTTAGTAGTGCATACTGTTCTAATCGCAGAAAGTAAAATTAACAGTTTGGCGGCACCATCTGCTGCGCTTCAGGGCCAGGGTTTTGATGTTCAAACTATGGTGCTGGAAAACTTGGACCATGTAAATCATCGAAGCAACCAAGGAATTGTAAGCAGTATTGTAATTGATCAAGCAATTGCAACCAGTGCAAGGTTTGACACTATCAATACGCTGAAATCTCATTTTCAGGTGCCGGTTTTGGTTTCGGTAGATGACAATAATGATGATATTCAAAGCTTGCTTTTAGAGCTTGGAGCCGATGATGTAATTGCAACTAATGCGAAGCCTAGATTATGGCGAGCACGCTTGGATGCTGTTAATCGAAAAGTACAATATGCTAACCAGGATAAGAGCAAATCAACCAGTAGTGAACTCACTTTTGGAAATTTAACCATTAAAGGAGATGAACGGACCGTACTGTTGGACAATAAATTAGTTAGCTTGACAACTCACGAGTTTGATCTAATTTGGTTATTGGCATCTCGCGCACCAAAAGTTGTTAGCCGAGAAGAGATTTACCAGAAAATTATCGGTCAACATTACCAAACCAATAGCCGAACGATAGATGTACGTATTTCATGCTTAAGAAAGAAGCTTGGAGACAATGCAAACAGTCCACAAAAGATAAAAACTGTTTGGCGTCAGGGGTATCTGTTTGTAAAAGAGGCTTGGGAGAAAAATTTATAGTTCGAATTTTTCGAACTATAAATCAACCTAGACCTGCTTGAAAAAAACTTAATAGTGCAAGCTTGTACACAGTAAAAATACCATTCCCTTTTTAAAACATATGCTTATCAAAAACTTTGGTATTAATGCTAGTGACTCTCATTTTCTCTTCTATATTTAATCTTATCTCCGCCGCTATATTCGCATACTTTTAACAACGCAAATAATATTGATTGCTATTTAGGTCTGTGTATACTTTGTCCCGTTAAGAAAATGCAAATACAAATAATTTTCATAGGAAGACGTCCAATGGCATTAAGAAAGTCTCTGCTTGCAACTGCAATTTTGGCAGCTACGATGGGTTTAACTGGTTGTGGTGGCTCTAGTAGCGATAATAACACTCCTGACCCTACTCCTACTCCTACTCCTCCAGCAAATAAAGCACCTACAATTACTGTTGAAAATGCAACAGCTGAAGAAGATAAGCTAGGCGTAGTTGTCAGCGGTGTAACGTTTGCTGATGACAGTGACGATATGAAAGCACTGACTTACACCGTGAGTGATGGACGCTTTGAAATTGTTGAAGGGCAGTTAAAGCTTAAAGCAGTAAACGCACTTAACTTTGAACAAGAAACAGAACAGAAAGTTACATTAACTGTTTCAGCACAAGATAGTGCTGGTGAAAAGACAGAGCAAGAAGTTGTTATTTCAATTACTGATATGCCTGCAACAGCGGGCGTAAATGTGTATGAGTTTGGCCACAATGGTGTATCTTCAGTATCTTACTCTGGTCAGGTATCTCGCCAAGCGGCAATCTCAGAAGCTAAAAAGCTTCTAGGTACGTTAAAAACTGGCCCTGAAGGGATTAACGATGTTGCTGAACTAAGAAAAATCTTAGCAGACGTACGCGGTATTTTGTTCCCAGTAGATGAGTCTCGCCAAGATAATGCATTGACTTTCCTATCGGGTGTTGACGCTGACCAAACAACTCTTGGTGAAATTTCTAGCCTTAAAAAGGTAGCTGGTGAAGGTGGTAAAATTGCTGGCCGCGATACGACTTATATGAATAAAGCGTGGGAAGAAAATGGCTCATTAGTTGGCTGGTCAACGTTCAATGACCACCCTTCAACGCCTGAAGGTTTAGTACTTTATTACCTAGATTTAATTGATGCACAAATCACTAAATTTGAGAACGGTGAGACGCATACATTTACTCACAACGAGACGACTATCACGCTTAACAGCCTGTATGTTACGTCTACAGGTTTAGACCTAGTTCAGCTAATCCAAAAACACCTAAATGGTGCTGTTGCGTTATCTCAAGGTGCAGATGACTATCTAGATGAGCTGACAATTGGCGATAAGTCTGCTGACAATACGGTGATTGCTGATGGTAAAACATACACTGAACTTGAGCACAAATTTGACGAAGGTTATGGTTACTTTGGCGCTGCTACACACTACTTAGAATTCAGTGACGAGCAAATCTCAAGCTCTGCTTACCATGATGCTGATTCGGATGGCAAAATCGATCTTCTGACAGAGTACAACTTCGGTAACTCAACTAACGCATCTAAGCGTGACAAAGGTACTGCGAGTAATGCAAACCCAACTGATTTCTCTGGTGCAGCACAAACTGCTTTCATTAAAGGCCGTGCACTTATCAACGCTAACTTCACTAAGAACGTAGCGGATTGGAGCGAAGACGACCAGAAAGCACTTGAAATGTATCGTGATCAAGCGATATTAAACTGGGAAAAATCAATCGCAGCTACAGTTATCCATTACATTAACTACACAATTGCTAAAGAAGACGGCAACTTGACTCAAATCAAGTCAGGCGACTTCGATGCTGGTAAATTTGAAAAGCTAGCGAAGTACTGGGGTGAAATGAAGGGCTTTGCATTGAACTTCCAGTTCAACCCATTCTCGCCTGTAAGCGCTGAAAAATTTGCTGAAATCCATACTCTAATGGGTGAAGCGCCAGTGCTTGAAGCTGATAAGATCGATGCGTATATCGCGGATCTTGAAAAAGCCCGTGCGATTATTGCTGAAGCATATAGCTTCGATGCAGAAAATGTTGAAAAGTGGTAATCAACTAGTATCGCTTTTATGAAAAGGTTAGCCGCTTTTTGCGGCTAACCTTTTGCTGTATTTATAGGTATCAAAAAAAAGAGAATCGCAATGAGAGTGTTAAAACCTTTGAGCGCAGTTGCTGTTGCAGTGTCATTGCTTTTGAGCGGCTGTGGTGAAAGTAGTTCTAGTACAACCGGTTCAGAGTTTGTGAACAATGATGGTTCAACTAACCCCACGAATCCGACAAACCCTACTGATCCAACAACGCCGACAGAGCCAACCACATTTGACGAGGCTGCCTTAGTCGCTAATTTGGTGAACAATGTATTGAGCCCAGCTTTAACGCAGTTCCATAGCTTTGCTGAAGCTCAACAAACTCAAATTGGTGCATACTGTAGTGCTGCTAAAGCGCAGGCAGAAAATGCAGATAGTCTTCACGAGCAAGCAAAAAATAGCTGGCGTGCAGCAATGTCTAGTTGGCAGTATGTTGAATTGATGCAGATTGGCCCACTTCTGACTAATGGCAAAGAGCTAAAGGGTAATATTTATTCTTGGCCTGCTGGTGGTGCGCTTTGTAGCATTGATTTGGATGTGGTGTACCATGAAGCGGGCATCATCAACGGCAATGCGAGCCTTCCATATGACATTAAAGCACGTACGTCAGACCGTAAAGGGTTAATTGCAATTGAACATGCACTGTTTAATGCCAATTATGACCATAACTGTACCTTTGAAAATGATGCGTTGGCCCCTTGGAATGGGCGTACAGTTAACGAAAGAAAAGTTGCAAGGTGTGAATTTGCGCACACAGTGTCTGGCGACATTGTTGATAACAGTTCGGAAATTCTCGCTCGTTGGCAAGGCGATAATGGTTTTGCTAATCAGCTATTGAATGCAGGTGGTCCTGGTTCATCATTTGATACGCCACATTTGGCATTGAATGAGATATCTAAAGCACTTTTCTATATGACAGAAGAGTTAAAAGATAAAAAACTTGGCACTCCGCTAGGTTTGTTTGTGAACAGCTGTGGCTTTGAGAGTTGTCCGCAAGATGTAGAGTCAGATATCTCAGAGCATTCAAAAGAAAATTTACTGGCTAATCTCCGCGCATTTAAACAAATCTTTACCGGAGAAGGCAGTAACACAGAGAACACATTAGGGTTTGATGACTTCCTTGATGCTGAGGAAGGTACTGAAGTGAAACAGCGTATGCTGGCAGGTATTGAAGAAGCTGAAGCGGCTCTACTTGCCTTGGATGGTTCACTAAAACAGGCTATTACAGATGACGCAGCAAAAGTGACTGAAGTACATACCAAAGTTAAAAACGTGACTGACGAGCTTAAGAATGACTTTATTAATAAGCTTGCACTGGAACTTCCTCAAACATCGGCAGGTGACAATGACTAAGTACCCGCGTATGAATAAATCACTATTAGCATTGGCTGTTGCCATTGCATTACCAAGCGCTTATGCCCAAGACAATGATCAGGACGACATTGAGCATATTCAAATCATCAGTCATTACGACAAACTAAGAACCGAAGCAGGTTCAGCAACGCTTTTAACAGAAGAAAAGTTGGGTGAATATGAATACGATGATATTCATCGCGTGTTGTCTTCTGTACCAGGTGTCAATATTCGTGAGGAAGATGGTTATGGCCTGAGACCAAACATCGGCTTTCGTGGCGTAACACCTGAGCGTAGTAAGAAAATTACCATCATGGAAGACGGTGTTTTGATTGGCCCTGCACCATATTCAGCGCCAGCTGCGTACTATTTTCCGCAAACAACGCGCATGACTGCTGTAGAGGTTTTTAAAGGCCCTGCTGCAATTAAGCATGGCCCTCAAACAATTGCGGGTGCATTGAATTTGGTTACGCGCCAAGTGCCTGAGTTTACGGAAGGTGCCATTGACGTGGCCGCTGGCGGCGACGGGTATACCAAAGCACATGGCTACTATGGCTCTGTGGTGAACAATATTGGTTTTTTAATTGAAGCAGTAAACGTACAAGCAGATGGCTTCAAGGAACTTGATGGTGGCGGTGATACAGGCTTTGACAAGAATGATATTCTTGCCAAGTTCAATTATCGATTAAAGCAAGGTAATTTTGAGCACACTTTTGGCTTGAAACTAAGTTACGCGGATGAGATATCAGATGAAACCTATCTGGGTTTAACAGAAGCTGATTTTGCTGAGAACCCTTACCGTCGTTATGCCGCAACAGCACCGGCGAATATGGATACTCAGCACCAGCAGGTTATGTTTACGCATAATGTGTCTGGTGAAAACCTGAATTTAACGACGCGAATTTATCGTAATGATTATGAGCGCGCGTGGTTAAAACTAAACAGTATTTCAGGCAAGTCTCCACAAGAAGTACTGTATAACTTAGAGTCAGACAACAATCAGCGTCTATATGAAATCCTTAAAGGCGAGCAGGATTCAATCGTACCGGGTGCGACAGACTTTTTGACGATGGGCACCAATGATCGTGAATACTTCTCACAGGGTATTCAGTTTGATGGTGACATCACACTAAACGTGTTTGACTTAGAGCATGACGTTTCTTTTGGTGTTCGTTTTCATGAAGATGAAATCGAGAGAAAACACTTTGAAGAAAGCTATGATATGAAATCTGGCGTATCGACTTTGGTTGAAGGCAGCAAACGTTTTACGACGCTTAATGTTGAAAATACTAAAGCTTGGTCTTTGTATGTTGAAGACCAAATCAAGTTTGATGCACTAACGATTGGTGTGGGTGTACGTGGTGAATTAATGGATATGCATTATCACGACAACAATAACCCAAATAAATGGCAAGATAAAACTACGCGAATTTGGCTACCGGGTGTTAGTGGTTTCTACCAGCTGAGCGATGACGCGGGTATTTTGTTTGGTGTGCACCGCGGATTTTCTCCAGCCTCGCCAGCGCAGCCAGCTGAAATCGAGATTGAAAAAAGCACTAATTATGAGTTTGGTGGACGCTACAATGACGGCGTAACTCAGTTTGAAGTTGTAAGCTTTTTTAATGATTACAGCAACTTGAAAGAGAGCTGTGGGCAGTCAAATTGTGGTGATATTAATCAACAAGACGCTGAGTTTAATGGTGGTGCAGCACATGTTTATGGTCTTGAAGCGCAATTCAGTCAACGCTACCCACTTAACCTACAGCTAGATATACCTTATGGCTTTGTGTATACATACACGAAAGGCGAATTCAAGAACGAGCGCTACACTAAGTTTGCTCAGTGGGGTAAAGTGAGAAGTGGCGATCCTCTTCCGTATTTGCCTGATCACCAAGTCAGTTTTAACATTGGTTTGAGCTCAGACAACTGGCGCACTTCATTGGCGGTTAAATACGTTAGCTCAATGGAAGAGGCTTCAGGCTCGAGTTGGGACATTGGTACCGATGAGTTTACTCTTTACCTAGAAGGTCAAGAAGTACCTGCATCGACGACGGTTGATTTCTCGGCAAGTTATGACTTTGATAAGTACGGACAAGTTTACTTGAAGGTTGATAACTTACTGGATGAAGATAAGATTGTAAGTCGCAGGCCTTACGGAGCGCGTCCAGGTAAACCAAGACAGTTTACGATAGGTTACAAGTATCAGTTTTAACTGAGTTACTTAATCTAACGGATGTAATGTATAAGGCCACTTTTGTGGCCTTTTTTAAAAACTTGCGGAGCTTTTACGTTAGATGTTTGAAACTATTTGGCAGAGCATTAGTACCTTGCCAGGTTATCTTATAGACGCAAATAAGCGTATCTTTTGGTTATATTTAGCCTCTGCAGCTGTCATGGCTGCATTTGTGTATTGTGCGACAACTCAGGTTCGCTCATTTAAAGGGTTTTGGCATTTTCTTTTTCCTAGATCAGTGTGGCTTCACGAAAGTGCAAAGCAAGATTACTGTCTGTTCATCATTAATCGGATAATCAAAGCACTGACTTTCACGCCCATTGTGCTAACCATGGTGCCTGTGGCAATTGGCATTTCAGATTTTATGGAAACCCTGTTTGGCCCGTCATTACACCTTCAGTGGTCGCCACTTGTGGTAGTTGGACTGTTTACGTTGATGTTGTTCTTGATCGACGATTTGACTCGGTACCTATTACATTTAGCGCTGCATAAGGTGCCTTGTTTATGGGAAATCCATAAAGTGCATCACTCCGCAAAAGTTCTTACACCTTTTACTATTTATCGTTCGCATCCAATAGAGAGCTATTTTTACGCCTGCAGAATGGCTTTGACACAGGGGATTGTGGTGGGGCTCGGGTACTTCTTTTTCGGTTCGGCACTAAGCATGTTTGATATATTAGGCGCAAATTTATTTGTGTTTGTGTTCAACGTATGCGGCTCTAATCTTCGCCATTCCCATATTTGGTTTAGTTGGGGAGATAGGCTCGAAGGCTGGTTTATTAGTCCGGCTCAGCACCAGATACACCACAGTAATAACCCAAAACACTTTGATACGAATATTGGCTCTGCTTTGGCAATATGGGACCGCCTAGGGGGGAGTTTGATAAAGGCATCTGAAGCTAAAAGTATTTCCATCGGCGTTGGTAAATACAATGCAGGTCATGATTCTTTGTGGGCTATTTACTACAAACCTGTTGTGGCATGTTTAAAGGCGTGTAAGCCGAAGTTTGTAATGCGAAAGAAGTATCGTGATGAAGAGAGAAGATAGGCTGGCGACGGGCATTGCCAGCCTGGTTAGAGGGGAGTAGGCCCCTCAAAAATCGTTACTACGGTTAGTGCATCACGCGTCTTGATGTGCGATAAAACCCTAACTCGTTCAATTTATTGATGAGGCTTGGATCATCAAGTCTGTCAGGAGTGGACTCATTACGTAAGTAATGGTCTTGTGGTACAGCGTGAAGATCTAGCATCTTATGAAATAAAATATTTCGAATGGCTAGCGCTGTCATTCCTGAATCCTGAATATCATCCAAGCGTTTTTGTATGTCTGAAAACGGGGCTGCATTGACGTCGTCAACAGCTGCTGGAAAGTACGAATTTAACTTATTTTTGCTCATGCAAACCCTCATTAACTATCTTGATAGAATTTTACTTTGTTCCTAAAACCAGATACTAAGTATAAGATTTAAGTACAAAAATTAGAGACACGTTCTCTAAATGACGTAGCCAGTGTACTCTTTTTCATGGTTGAATTACTAACTTCGATGTAAAGTTTTGTAAATCGCACTATTACAAAAAATGCTTGAAAATGAGGTGCGATTTTAGACGTCTAGATGTAAGTGTATGACAGGAAAATAAAAATAGTTCTCAGTACCCTTTAAAGGGCCTGAGAACTGGAATAATAATCTTTAGAATAATTTTTCTTTTACGTGCTCTGCGAAGCCACTACCAGCTTCCAAATAGAAGTTGTAAGTAGAGTGAACGCCCATATCTTCGAGCTCTTTTTGCTGATCCGGATAGTTAGCAATGGCGGTCACTTGCCCTTTATAGCCAGACGCTTGCAGCTGCTCTAATGCATAAATGTTTTGCATATGCTTTGGCATAGCAAGCATGACCATTTCAACACTAGAGTGGTTTACTCGTTGCCAAAAGTCGGGGTCTGTTGCATCTGCAAGCAATACGCGTCGCCCTCGTTGAATATGTTTGTCTACGACCTCGGGCTTGATATCTATCCCTGCCACACAATTAGGGTGCGAACTTTGGATTGTTTCATAAGCACCAGTTCCTATTCGTCCCATACCAAAGATAACAATGCGTGTATCCGTAAGGTTAACTGGTAGTTCCTCCTCTAATCGGTGAGGGCTTTCAAAGCGTAATAGAATGTGTTCAAACTTCACATATAGTTCGTTCGAGCGTTTGTTTAGAGGGGATGCAAGAATAAAGGTGAATGATACTGCGATTGCAACTACCGCTAACCAGTCTGGCGCTATGAGGCCGCTACTGGCTGCAACTGCACAAACAATCAGGCCAAATTCACTGTAATTAGACAGAGTAAAGGCACTTAGAAGCGAAGTACGGGCACGCAGTCTAAAGCGATTTGTCAGTACATAGTAAAGCATGACTTTAACAGGAAGCACCAGAACCAATAGCAAACCAATGAGGAGCGCATTAGTGGATATGCTGGCATTGAGGCCTATATTTAGGAAAAAACCAACTAGCAACACATTTTTTAGATTTAGTAGAGATTTTGAGAGCTCACTGGCTTTTTTATGTGGCGCAAATAGCATTCCGATAATGAGCGCGCCTAAGTCGCCTTTTAATCCGGCAAACTCGAATGCGTGATATCCGACAACCAGCGCGAAGAAGAAGCCAAATAATGGCAGTAATTCACCATGTTTAGATCGGCTCAGAATCCAAAACATCACCGAGCGGAAAACAAATAATCCAGCGATAAGTGCAAGTGCCCAAATATTTGGCACTTTACCTGTGCTGACCGCAAGGAATACAACAGCGAAAATGTCCTGCATGACCAAAATACCAATGGCAATTTTGCCATGTAAGCTGGCCATTTCTCCTCGTTCTTCTAGGACTTTGACCGCAAAAACAGTGCTTGAAAAGCTGAATGCAAAACCGACAAGTAGGGCGCTTTGCAGGTCCAGTTGATTGAAAAGCGGGAGCTGCATTAGGCCAAGCAGCAATAGTAATGATGCGAAGAAAGCGCTACTCAAAATGATATGCAATGTTGCAGGTGCCCAGACTTGAGGTTTGACCAAGTTTTTAACTCTGAGCTTTAAACCAATACTGAATAATAAAATGGTGACACCCAAATCGGCTAATTGGGAGAGCAAAGGGGTAGTCTGCTGGCCCATAAGATTGAGGATAAATCCAGCCATTAAGAATCCGATTAACGGCGGGAGCTTGAGTTGGTAAACAGAAAATCCACAAGCAAAAGCTATTGCAAAATAAAGTAGTTCCATAAGTCACGCAGGTTGTATTAGATAACATGATTCTATCAAATGAATCTGTTTTATAAACAAATTATGGACAAAACAGTATGAAACTTTGTACGTGTTATGGGCGTATCTACGGTGTTTTGATGAAAATAGATATTTTTTCACTGACAAGCAGCGGCAAATGTGTTTAAGATGCCTTAACGGAACATCCTCGAGAGGAGTAATGATGTTTAAAAAACTCTTAGCATCTGTTGGAGTAGGTGCTGCAAAAGTCGATACAGTATTGGAAACTGAGCATTTACACCCAGGTCAAAAGTTTCAAGCACAGATTATTGTTATGGGTGGTGATGTAGAGCAGGAAATTTCTGGACTAGAGCTTGCGCTAATGACCAAGGTTAAGGTTGAAAGTGACGATGGAGAGTATTTCACAAATCATGTAATTGAAAAGTGGCGTATCCCTGAAGAATTTACAATTTCACCCGGAGAACAAAGGATAATACCTTTCGAAGCTCGATTGCATTCTGAAACCCCAATTACACAAATAAACGCGCCATATAATCATTGCCATGTTTGGATTGAAACTGGCCTTGATATTGATCTAGCACTTGACCCGTCAGATAAAGACGCACTGCACATTTATCCAAATGAAGCCGTTAAAGCTGTACTTAGCGCGATGGATAAACTTGGTTTCCAGCTCGTTAAAGCAGACGTTGAAAAAGGCTATTTGAGAGCGTCAAGCTTCCAGTCAACGTCTGGTTGTTATCAAGAAATTGAATACAGACCGAGTAGTCACTCACTATTTGGGTTACAAGAAATTGAATTGTCATTCGTACCTGAAGCACATAAAACACACGTGCTGATCGAATTAGATCGAGCATTTAGAAGTGATGGGTATATCGATTTAACAATTGAACATGATCAAGTTAACTTATCTCGCATTTGCGATCAGCTAGAGCGCTTATTTGCATAATTAATGACTGCAACATAGGGAGAATAGTTTGATGCTTGAAGCTGTTGTAAGAACGTTTCACGAGCTGAGTCATGATGAGATTTTCATGATGTTTAAAGCGCGTGTAGACATTTTTGTTGTTGAGCAAGCATGTGCCTATCCGGAAATCGATGATATCGACCGAGATTTAAATACTCGGCATATCCTCTTTTTTGAACAGGGCCAATTAAAAGCCTATGCAAGGTGCTACCCAAAGGATGGCGCTATTGTTGCTATTGGTCGTGTATTAATTACTTCTGAGAGTCGAGGGTCTGGAATGGGGTATACCTTGATGAACGCAGCGCTTGCTTGCGCTAAGCAACAGTTTCCTGATTCTCGAGTACAGATTGCGGCACAAAGTTACTTGCAACCATTTTATAATAAACTGGGGTTTGAGCCGATAAGCGATGTTTACTTAGAAGATGGTATTGAACATATTGATATGCAACTTCAGTGAACGGACTGAGTTATAATGAAAAAGGCGCTTCAAGTGAAGCGCCTTTTTTTATAGAGAGTTGATAAATACTAAGCCAATTGCCAGTGGGCAAACAAACTTAATATACCAAGGCCAAACCTTCCAGAATAAGGTGTTTTCGACGCTTTCATTGCCCTCTTTGATTTCTTTAAGTAACTTGCCTCTGTGCCAGATCCAGCCAGCAAAAATACAGCACAACATACCCAGTAAAGGCTGAGCAAACTGGGTGGTTAGCTGCACAACGAATCCAAATAGTGCAGAGAAATTAAATATGATGGATACGCTTACTACACTGACGATAAACCCTATTAGCCATGTTGCCTGAATACGTGCAAGAGCAAACTTTTCAACAACATATGACACGGGTGCCTCTAACATTGAAATAGAGCTAGTAAGTGCTGCAATACTCATCAAGGCGAAGAATGCAAAACCGATATAAATACCAATACTACCCATGCTCTCAAACAGGGCTGGTAGTACTTGGAACACTAGTGTGTCTTCTGACAATAGCTCACCAGAGGCTGAGAATATTTCAACGCCTTGCGCTTGAGCGACATACATAGCTGGAATAATAAGCATACCAGCAACAAATGCGATAAAAACATCTATTAAAGTTACATAGGCGCCTAGTGACACCAAGTTTTCTTGTTTACTAATATACGAGCCGTAGATAATCATTACACTGGTACCCAGTGACAATGAGAAGAAAGCTTGTCCAAGTGCACTGACTAGTAAACTAGGGTTTAATATTGAACTAAAATCAGGTACTAAATATGCCTTTAGGCCTGTCATTGCACCGTCTTGTGTTAATACATAAGCAATCAGGGCGAAGAGGATAAATAGTAATGCAGGCATAAGCCTTTTTGACCATTTTTCGATGCCATTTTCGACACCTTTGCTAATGATTGAGACTGTTAAAACTATGAAGATAGCAGTAAATAATAAGTCTCTTGAAAGTGACTGCTCACTTAGCCAAGTGGTGGCCTGCTCCGTACCAGCGATGACTGAGATAGGTTCAAGTGTCGCACTAAACATCCAACCTGCGACAATGGCGTAAAAGCTTAGGATTAAACCAGCACAGACAATACCACCAAAACCTACAATAAAGGCGAAGCGTTTTTGAAATTGGTTATTTGCCAACTTTTGTAGTGAAGCTACGGCATTGGCTTGACCATGTCGGCCAATAATTAATTCAGCCATCAGCGCTGGATATGCAAGACAAAAAGCAAGCACTAAATATACTAGGACAAACGCAGCGCCACCATTACTGGCGGTTTGCGTGGGAAACCCCCAAATATTACCTAAACCTACAGCAGAGCCTGCTGCAGCCATAATAAATCCAAACCGAGAACTAAACTCTCCTCGAATACTGCTCATGTTTTTATATTTCTCTTTTTTTAAAGACGGCCGCAACAATCTACTGTAAATGAAGGCAAATAAAAAGTCTTATCTGCACTGATCTGGCGCAAGATTTTGCGTTAAAAAGAAGCGTAGAAATAATTATCCAGCTTGAAATCGTAGCTATTGATTTAATAGTATGAAATATCAGTGTTTTTTGAGCTAAAGTTATGTGGTGTCAGTTGTTCTGTACGCTTTGAGAAACAGCTTTACATGGCAAGATCAAAGTGAATTTTGCCCCTCCAAGTAGCTCAGAGCGACTAACCGTTGCTTTACCATGATGCCAGTCTACCACTTTGGCTACGATGGCAAGCCCCAACCCGTAGCTTTTTCCAGCTCGATTACGGTGGCCTTGTTCTTGGAAAAATGGATTAAATACCTTATTCCAGTTTTCTTGCTCGATACCGGGACCATCATCCTCTACATTTATTTCAATTTCATGTTCATGTATATTTGCACTGACAAACAATTGCATATTGGCAAAATCGCATGCATTACTTAATAAATTTGAGATTGCTCTTGCGAGCCAGTGTAAGTCAGCTTCGATTAATAACTCTGGATCGATAGAGATATTGGCTGTTAACCCTTTTTTAGACATCTTAGGGTGCATTTGGGTCACGACATCAGAGATATAACCATTGAGCTTGATAGGCTCAAACTTTAGCAGGTGCGACTTTTGTTCCAATGTAGCGAACGAAAGGTAACTTGAAAGCATGTCTTCCATTTGGTCTAAATCTTTCTCCATGCGCTCGAGTAACAGGTGCACCTCTTGTATGTCATCTTCTTCCATCGCAGCATCAAAGCCAAACCGTAGGCAGGCGACTGGCGTACGGATATCATGGGATAGGCTAGATGCCATGAGCTTATTTTCTGCTAGTAGCTTTTCGATTTGATTGGCCATTCGATTAAAGGTCAGCTCGACATCTTTAATATAGGTAAAGTGGTTGACCTCAATTCGGGTATCGAGGTTGCCACTTGCAAACTGCTTTGCTGCATGCGTCAACACCGAAAGACGCTTTGCCAACGGTGCCAAAACAAACCACATTAACGCACATACCCCTGAGTAAAAAGCGAGTGTCAGTATGACGTCGTAACTATTACGCTCTGGCGGTTTTTCCAATTGCAGCTCAATATAATCGGGCTTGAGTTGAGGCGTAGACTTTAGGAGATAAAAGTATCCTTCATCGGAGTCAATTAACAGTCCTTGGGGCCGATACATTTGTTCAGTGACTTCGGAGGGCAATGCCAAAGAAGCTCCTGAGTGGTAAGATATGGTGAGATTGAAGTCCTGACCTGCTTTTTCAACGAATTCAAGTCGCTTGTTTACTGGTGTAGAGCTCGCTTGATTGGCGATGCCAACGAGCAACTTAGCCTGCCAAAAGAAGCTGTCATCATCTGGAGAGGTTTGCTCATTTAACGTGTCAATCAACCATCCTAAAACGATGATTGAAATAATGACACCAGTAAGCAAAGATAAATATAGTTTTCTCACACATTCACTCTATTTAGAACAACATGATAACTTCAAGAGCAGGAGTTTGCTGATTGCATTAAACTGGCACCAAAATAAGCTGGTTTTACCAAGCTGTTGGCACCAGCAAATAGCCTTTACCCCAAATGGTTTTTATCTTTTCTGGGTTTTGTGGGTCATCATCAAACTTTTTGCGAAGTGCTGAAATTAACACGTCCACGCTGCGATCTAAACCGTCGTACTCTCTACCTTTGGTGGCTTTAAATACGGCATCTCTTGAAACAACGTTTCCTGCATTCGAGGCGAGGAAGTGCAATAGCAAGTATTCAGCACTAGAAATAGAAACTTCTTGCCCTGAGACCAACACTTTCCGCGCTTGGGTATCAATTTTTAAGTTTCCAACCGTTAAAACAGTACTACTACTTTCATTTTGTTGATTGTTGTCTTGAGCTGCACGAGCGTTCGCTTTAATTCTGGCTAACAGGGCTCTTGGTCGAACTGGCTTGATAACATAATCGCTAGCACCCACTTCTAAGCCAATAACTTCGTCCATTTCTTCATCTTTTGCAGTCAGCATGATAATCGGCTTGTTATAGAATTGGCGAAGTTCTCTACATACACTAATCCCGTCTTGTCCTGGCAGCATAATATCTAAAAGTACTAAATCAGGATTGTGTTGCTTAACCATTGACACGACCTCATCGCCGCGATGACAGCAGTGGGTTGTGTAACCTTGGTTGTTTAGATAGTCTGCTACCCACTGTGCAAGTGACTCATCATCTTCAACGAGTAATATCGTACCGTACTGCTCCATGAAAGCTCTCCTTTAACCTACCCAATCAATATCACTATGGAAAATGATACTAATATCTCTTAAAGCCATACTAGCTTTTTAAAATCATCTCGCAATTATAATCAGGTAGCGAGATAATTGTGTAATTAAGTGTATGAGTTTGTTCGCTATTGAACATTTAACTTGTCGATTAGGTTACTAGTCAATGTTAGCATCATTTTCGGAGTAAGCTCGCTTACTTCTGATTTATCACACGCCCCTGCAACTTTAATTAAGGGAGTGATATCTGGTTTGATGATGTACTGAGGGATAGTAACCGGTTCGTTATGCCTTTCTTTACGTGCTTCTTCAGTATTTTGCTGTTCGATGAATGAGATAACCTCTTGCTCATTAGTGACTTTTTGCGTTTCGGTGAATGAGTATTGTAAGGGGATACCTTGGAATCCTGCGCTATCCACAGACGATTTAGCAAACCATACAACATCAGCTGAGTCGTTGTGCGTTAGTCGCATACTTAAAGATGCAGTAATATTACTACATTGTTTACTGGGTATTGTTTGTGAGATTTTTGCAATATATGGATGGTCATTGCTGGGTTTATTGAGCACATAAACCTTGTCTCTACCAAAAGAAAGATCCATTTGCTGAATTACTAAACGATAGTCCGTATTTTGTTGGGTATCGACTTGCAACCCTTTCTTACTTAGCATCTTAACGAGTGCCGAACGCAGATTATCTGTCAAAGTCACCTTAGTGGCATCAATGAATACGGTATCTTGCTTCTTAACGACATGTGCAGGTAGTTGGACTGATTTAATACGTGCTGATTCCAGTTCAGCTGTATAGCTAATTTGATATATAGACTTTTGTAACAGCGGTTTAGGAGGAACCGGCAACTCTGGGGCAAGCGGTTGAGTCATGGCACATCCTGTTAAGCCTATTACCGCTAAACAGCTAAGGATTCCTCGCATTATAAATACCTCAAATTACTATTTTTCATCATGTTATGTGGACTTTGCACTAAATTTTACATGGTCAACCATGTTCACTGACAGCTAAAAATTGTTCAAGTTTGTAACACGCTTTACACTGTAAGGACCAATCTACAAAGATTCTTGTTTAAATTTAACGTATGTCGTGAGCCAGCAACTTACTTCGTGATACCATAACATCGCGTGTTAATGAACTGAGTCATTATGAAGTCACTATTTATATTTTCAAAATGCTTACTATTGCTAACCCTTTCTATATCGGCCAAGGGTGATGAACATAAAAAAGCAAAAGCGTGGGAGCATTTTGTAAGCGACTATTCTAAGCAAGTCCGACAAAAACTAAAAGAAAAATCTATACCCGGCGCTGCTTTGAGTATCACCCATGTAAAATATGGTGATATTGCTAAAGGATATGGTAAAACCAAAGTTAAAAAGGGGCGTCCGGTAAATGGCCAGACCCGCTTTCGTCTGGCTTCGGTTTCAAAAACGTTTGCAGGTTCACTTACCGCTAAACTTGCTGCTGATGAAAAAGTAGATCTGGACAAATATGTTGCTGATTACCTGCCAATTTTTAGGGGCAGTCAGTATGCGCCTCTGAGAGTATTCCATTTATTAAGTCATTCCAGTGGTCTTGTTCCAAACGCTTACGATAACCTCATTGAATCAAGAATGGAGTACGACAATATTTACCCACGGTTGTTGAAGGTGGACCGTTTATGTAGGCCCGGTATTTGCTATGGCTATCAAAATGTCATGTTCAGCCTAATTGGGAATGTAATAAATCAAGCAACAGGTTTGAGTTATGACACGTGGTTGAATGAATTTATTTTTAAGCCACTAGGTATGAAAGAAGCTGGGCTTGGGTACGAGCATATGACCAAAGACGACAATTTTGCGTTGCCGCACGTGAAAGGGCGCAAATATTGGCACACTGCTAAACTAAAGAAACACTATTATAAAGTAGCTCCGGCTGCTGGTGTAAACGCCAGTGCAGAAGATATGGTGATTTGGCTAAAAGCACAACTTGGACTATATCCGAGTGTTTTGTCTCTTGATGCATTAACAATTCAATCAAGACCATTTACTTTGACTAAGCGAGAACTTCGCAGGCGAGTTTGGAAAAAATATGTTGAACAAGCGCACTATGGATTGGGTTGGCGTATCTACAGTTTTGAAGGCGAGACCATTTATTATCATAGTGGTTGGGTGCAAGGCTATCGCACCGATGTCGCAGTAATACCCTCTCTAGGTATTGGTTTTAGTTTGCTGCTGAATGCGGAAAGTGGCTTGATAAACCAACTGACGACAGATTTTTTGCGTAAAGCAATCGATGTGGCGAGAGAAGTTGAACCGCATTAGCGGCTCAACGACACACAAATTAGTTGCGAGGCAAAATAATTTTTTTGTCTTCGCTTTGGCGGTAAAGCACTATGATGTGACCGATCGTCTGAACTTTGTGCGCACCAGTTTCACGGGCAATGGCATCAAAAATCAGTTGTTTTGTTTCACGATCGTTTGTTGGTACTTTAACTTTGATCAATTCATGTATTTCTAAACATTGTTCAATTTCTAGCAATACACCTTCTGTAAGACCGTTTCCGCCAAGTAAAACGACTGGTTTAAGGGCATGTGCTAACCCTTTCAGGTGTTGCTTCTGTTTATTTGATAATGTCATATTGGTACAATTTAATAAATTAAGGCTTGAATTCTCGACATTCTAACGCCATCTAAAGAAGATTACTAATGAGTTGCAGTGAATATGGCAAATAAAAAGCACTCAGCGAGCTCAAAGCGCTGGTTAAAAGAGCATGTAGACGATCCATTTGTACACGAAGCCCAAAAAAGAGGCTATCGTTCGCGTGCCGTGTTCAAACTAGAGGAAATACAGCAAAGGGATAAACTTATCAGACCGGGTATGCATGTTGTCGATTTAGGAGCGGCTCCTGGTAGTTGGTCTCAGTATTTGGCTGAACAAGTGACCGATAGAGGAGAGGTCATAGCATGTGACATCTTGCCGATGGATTCATTGCCGGGCGTTGCTTTTTTACAAGGCGATTTCCGAGAAGAGAGTGTACTCAATACACTACTAGATAGAATTGATGGCAAAAATATCGACGTGGTATTCTCTGACATGGCACCGAATATGAGTGGTAATAATGTCATAGACCAGGCCGGTAGCATGTATTTAGTCGAATTGGCGCTAGATATGTGTCATCAAGTGCTAAAACCAAACGGTGCGTTTGCGGTAAAGGTGTTTCAGGGTGAAGGCTTTGATCAATTTGTACAAGAAGTACGTAATGCCTTTAAAGTTGTAAAGATCCGTAAACCAAAAGCGTCTCGACCTAGATCACGAGAAGTATATATAGTGGCGACAGGATACAAACTGTAGTACAGTTGAGGTGCATTTAAGATGATTTTAAATAAATTGGATACAAGAGGTTAACCCCTTGAGCGATATGGCGAAGAACTTAATTCTCTGGCTTGTTATAGCAGTAGTGCTAATGACAGTGTTTCAGAGTTTCAATGGTGGCGAGCAATCTGATCGTCAAACAAGTTACACTCAGTTTGTAAAAGAAGTCCGTAGTGGTGTGGTTAGAGAAGCAAATATTGACCGCGCTGCTGGTACTATTTCAGGGATTAAAAACAATGGTGAACGTTTTCAAACAATCATGCCATTGTATGACGAAGATCTAATTAATGATCTACTTAAGAATGACGTCAATGTAAAAGGCGTTGCGCCTGAAGAGCAGTCATTCTTAGCAAACGTCTTTATCTCATGGTTCCCAATGCTACTGTTAATTGGTGTATGGATATTCTTCATGCGTCAAATGCAAGGCGGTGGTGGTAAAGGCGCAATGTCGTTCGGTAAGAGCAAAGCGCGCCTGATGAGCGAAGATCAAGTAAAAACAACGTTTGCTGATGTTGCTGGTTGTGACGAAGCAAAAGAAGACGTTACTGAATTGGTTGATTTCCTTCGTGATCCGTCAAAGTTCCAAAAATTAGGCGGTAACATTCCTAAAGGTGTGTTGATGGTAGGTCCTCCTGGTACAGGTAAAACCTTACTTGCGAAGGCGGTTGCGGGCGAAGCAAAAGTACCATTCTTCACAATTTCAGGATCTGACTTCGTTGAGATGTTTGTGGGTGTTGGTGCTTCTCGTGTGAGAGACATGTTCGAGCAAGCCAAAAAAGCAGCGCCTTGCATAATCTTCATTGATGAGATTGATGCTGTTGGTCGTAAGCGTGGTGCTGGTATGGGTGGTGGACACGACGAACGTGAACAAACACTCAACCAAATGCTAGTAGAGATGGATGGTTTTGAAGGTAATGAGGGTATTATTGTTATTGCCGCTACTAACCGTCCAGACGTGTTGGACCCTGCTTTATTAAGACCTGGTCGCTTTGACCGTCAAGTAGTTGTTGGTCTACCTGATGTAAGAGGTCGTGAGCAAATTCTAAACGTACACATGCGCAAAGTTCCGTTAGACTCAAACGTTGAAGCGTCATTAATTGCACGTGGTACACCTGGTTTTTCTGGTGCGGACTTAGCTAACTTGGTCAACGAAGCTGCATTATTTGCCGCGCGAGGCAATAAACGCAAAGTAAGTATGGCTGAGTTCGATGCTGCAAAAGATAAAATCATGATGGGCGCAGAGCGCAAATCAATGGTTATGTCTGAAAAAGAAAAAGAGATGACTGCGTATCACGAAGCAGGTCACGCAATTGTAGGCCGATTGGTTCCTGAGCATGACCCTGTGTACAAAGTGTCAATTATTCCACGAGGCAGAGCACTAGGTGTAACAATGTACTTACCAGAGCAAGATCGTGTAAGTCATTCAAAAGAGCATTTAGAGTCCATGCTGTCTAGCCTATATGGTGGTCGAATCGCCGAAGCAATTATTTACGGCGATGAAAAAGTCACAACTGGCGCTAGTAACGACATTGAACGAGCGACTGATATTGCACGTAAGATGGTAACTCAGTGGGGTTTAAGCCCTGTACTTGGCCCACAAATGTACATGGAAGAGCAAGGCGAAATGTACATGGGTGGCAGTGGCTCAAGAATGTCTGGGGTTTCGGACGAGACTGCTAAGTTGATTGATGGAGAGATCAAGTCATTTGTAACGCGCAACTACGACCGTGCGGAACAAATCCTGAAAGACAATATGGATATTCTTCATGCGATGAAAGATGCATTAATGAAATATGAAACAATTGATGCAGGGCAAATTGACGATCTAATGGAGCGTAAGGAAGTTCGTCCACCAAGAGATGCCCATGATCGTAAATCTGATAAAGATAGCGGTCTAAATGGTGGCACATCGGCAGCTAAAAGCGATGAAAACAACTCGGATGTCCCACCTCCAAGTAATACAGAGGTTGATGACAAGCCTTAATAAAAGGTAAAATATCTCAGCAGGAATTTAGGCCTCGAAAGGTAAACCTTCGAGGCCTTTTTGTATCTTTTGTAATACTTTATATCTATAACACCTAATATTTAGCTCTATGTGAGTGATTTTGGTCAATAAACTGGTAGGGGTATTTAAAGTATGCTTAGATACAACTAACAGGAAGGCGAATTATGTTTCAACTCTCTTTACCTCGAGGTCGAACTCTTGATCTCCAACGCCCACAAGTTATGGGTATCGTAAACGCAACTCCAGATTCATTTTCTGATGGTGGTAAGTTTTATAAAAATGATAGCGCTGTCAATCAAGCCCTTATGCTGTTGGAACAAGGAGCGAGCATACTCGATATTGGCGGGGAGTCCACGAGACCTGGCGCAGCTGATGTAACATTAAATGAAGAACTTGATAGGGTGATCCCCGTTATTGAAGCTATTCGTGCTAAATCGGAGTGTGTAATATCGATTGATACGAGCAAAGCTGAGGTAATGAAACAAGCTGTCTTAGCTGGTGCAGACATAATAAATGACGTCAGAGCATTGCAAGAAGAAGGGTGCTTAGAAGTTGCTGCGGAGTTTTCCGACGTACCAGTGTGTTTAATGCATATGCAGGGTCAACCTAGGACCATGCAGTTAGATCCAAAGTACGATCACTTGATAAATGACATAAAAGCATTTTTTGAATCGAGGATCACGGCATGTGAGCGTGTAGGTATAGAGCGCTCAAGACTTATATTAGACCCAGGCTTTGGTTTTGGAAAGTCTTTGCCTCACAACTTTGAACTGTTGGGAAAATTTAATCAATTTAGTGATTTAAACCTGCCTCTTTTGGCCGGCTTGTCACGTAAATCAATGTTCGGAAACTTATTAAATCGGGATACAAGTGAACGTTTGGCTGCAAGCCTTGCGGGTGCCTTATTATGTGCTCAAAAAGGTGCGCATATCATACGCGTTCATGATGTAAGAGAAACCAGTGATGTGCTGCAGGTATGGTCTGCAGCAAACCATGGAGTAACTAAATGACAACAAGAAAGTATTTTGGAACAGACGGTGTAAGAGGGCTCGTGGGTGAGTTTCCTATTACACCTGAGTTTGCCCTAAAATTAGGTTGGGCGGCTGGTAAAGTCTTATCTAAATCTGGCACTAAAAAAGTAATTATCGGTAAAGATACTCGCATTTCAGGTTATTTGCTTGAAACGTCCCTGGAGGCAGGCCTTATTGCTGCAGGTATTGATGTGGTGTTGCTTGGCCCAATGCCAACTCCAGCTGTTGCATATCTTACTCAGACATTCAGAGCTGAAGCTGGGATTGTGATTAGTGCATCTCACAATCCATATCACGATAACGGTATTAAATTTTTTGCAGGCAATGGTAAAAAGCTCGCAGACGATGTTGAATTAGAAATCGAAGCGATGCTTGACGAGCCAATGACTTGTGTACCATCTGAGCATTTGGGTAAAGCTAGAAGGCTTGATAGTGCAAGTGGTCGTTATATTGAGTTTTGTAAGAGCCAATTCCCTAAAGAGCTTTCTTTAGAAGGTATTAAAATCGTACTAGACTGTGCCAATGGCGCGACCTATCACATTGCACCTTCTGTAATGCAAGAGTTGGGTGCAGAAGTCATAACAACTGCTTGTGAACCAGATGGCATGAACATCAATGCAGAGTGTGGTGCAACACACGTAGATGCTTTGAAACGTCAGGTGCTAGAGCATAAAGCGGATGTAGGTATCGCATACGATGGCGATGGTGACCGCGTTATGATGGTCGACCATAATGGCCGTGTCTTTGATGGCGATGACATTGTATACATTGCAGCACTTCAAGCGAAATTTAACGGCACTTTGAAAGGCGGTGTTGTTGGCACCGTTATGTCTAACATGGGTCTAGAAAATGCACTCAAAGAGCAAGATATACCATTCTTGAGAAGTAAAGTTGGTGATCGTTACGTGCTTGAACTATTAACAAAAGAAGGCTGGAATATCGGCGGTGAAAGTTCTGGCCATGTTCTGAATCTAGATCTGATTGCAACAGGCGACGGTATCATTTCAAGCCTACAAGTGTTGGCTGCAATGGTCGCTCAAAATAAAACGCTTAAAGATCTCGGTGCCGGCTTTACCAAATACCCGATGAACATGATCAATGTTCGATACGCAAAAGGCACAGACCCTGTTGCCCACGCATCAGTTCAATCAATGGTCAAACAGGTTGAAGAAGAGCTGGACGGTAAAGGCCGCGTTTTATTGCGCAAGTCTGGAACTGAACCTGTTGTGCGAGTTATGGTTGAAGCGGAACAAGAAAAGCAGGTCATGGATTTTTCGCATAAAATTGCTGAAGTTGTTGAATCAGTGAGCAATTAAACCTAAAAAGTAATTTTTTTCTTGTAACTTTGGACGAGTGGCGTTAGTATCTCGTCCGCTTTCTAACGCGGAGTATCGAATGTTAAGTAGAAAGCCAATGGTAGCTGGTAACTGGAAAATGAATGGCTCTTTAGAGCTAGTTCAAAATATTGCCAGCACAATTAAAAGCATCAATAATGACGATGTTGAAGTAGTTGTTATTCCGCCAACTGTACTTTTAAGCAACGTAGTTGCTTCTGGCGTAAAAGCTGGTGTGCAGACCGTATCAGAGCATCCGTTAGGCGCATATACAGGTGAAGTACAAGCTTCATTAGTTAAGGCGTTGGGCGCGACTTACACATTAGTTGGTCACTCTGAACGAAGAAGTATTTATGGTGAGTCAAATGAAGACGTTGCCAATAAGTTTGAGCAAGCCCAAACTGATAAACTAATCCCTATCTTATGTGTAGGTGAAACAGAGTCAGAAAGAGAGCAAGGTCAGACTGAAAATGTCGTTGCGGCACAAATTAAAGCTGTAATCGATAAATTAGGTATAGCATCACTGAATGACTCTGTGATAGCATACGAGCCTGTTTGGGCTATCGGAACTGGTAAAACAGCCTCTCCTGAGCAAGCACAAGCGGTACACAAGTTTATTAGAGATTTAGTTTCAAGTTATGATGCTGAAATCTCAGAATCACTGCAAATCTTATATGGTGGCAGTGTTAATGAAAGTAATAGTGAATTATTGTTCGCACAAGCAGATATTGATGGCGGTTTAATAGGCGGCGCAAGCCTTAAGCCAGAAGCCTTTAAAATTATCTGTGAGAGTGCAAAAGGATAAGTAAATGTACGAGATTCTTTTGGTTGTCTATTTAGTTGTTGCATTAGCATTAATCGGAATGATTCTAATCCAACAAGGTAAAGGTGCTGATATGGGGTCGTCTTTCGGAGCAGGTGCTTCTGCTACGGTATTCGGTTCATCAGGTGCTGGCAACTTTATGACGAAAACTACAACAGTACTAGCAACAGTATTTTTTGTTCTTAGTATTGCATTAGGTAACCTTACAGCAGGTCAAATTAAACAAACAGACCAGTGGGAAAACTTGGAAGCGCCAGCGGCGACTACAGTTCCAGCTGTTACTGATGTACCTGCTACAGAAGAGAATTCTGACGTACCAAACTAAAAAATATGCGAATGTGGTGGAATTGGTAGACACGCCATCTTGAGGGGGTGGTGAGCTATGCTCGTGGGGGTTCAAGTCCCCCCATTCGCACCAAATAAGAAATCCCGATGAGCTATTATGTTCATCGGGATTTTTTTATGTATTTTTAAAGCTCATGTACTTTCTTGAATTTCAACAGATGTAACATCTGTCACTTCCTTAAATTTAAATATTTTGGCGATTGTAATAACTATTTGCCAAACCTATTCATCCCGTATATTCAATTCTTTCTGGTCTATTTTCCCCGTTATTGTGTTATATCGTGTGATTCTTATGTTTTTATTTGGTTTTACTTAGGTAATAAATTTGTATATGAAAATATTTATGAAGTTTTTATTTCAATTCATACACTAAACACATATAATGGCCTTCCAGAGGAAATAGATGCGTATTGCGCATCTTTTTTTATGCCTGTTTTTATTTGGGCATAAGCTTCAACCTTCCTCAGGTTGAATTTACACACGGCGATTCCTTTGGAGAAAATATGAGAACAGTTTTACCACGCGTTGGTCTATCTGCACTAAGCGCTGCTATTTTGTCGGCAGTGAGCTTACCTTCCTTTGCAGCTGAAGAAGCACAAGCAAAAAAGAACACTTTTGAAAAAATTGAAGTGACGGCTCGTAAACGTACTGAGAGTCTGTTCGAAACACCAACAGCGATCACATCTATTGGTGCTGATGCCATTGAAAAAGGCAATATGAGTAACTTAGATGACATAGGTAAATTTGTTCCAAACTTAAATATTACAAGATACGGTGTGGGCAATGCTGCGCATGCGTCTGTATTCATTCGTGGTATTGGCTTACAAGACCATATTATTACTACTGATCCGGGTGTTGGGGTGTACGTAGACGGTGTATATCTTGGTCGTCAAATGGGCTCCAACCTATCTTTGCCGAACATTGAACGTGTTGAGGTATTACGTGGACCACAAGGTACGCTTTATGGCCGTAACACGCTGGGCGGTGCTGTTAACATCATCACTAAAAAGCCTGGTGCAGAAGATGTTGTTCGCGTTGAATCAAAAGTTGGTTCACGTGGCAGAATTGGCGCTGATATCTACACTAACCAAACGATCAATGATGAGTGGAGCTTTGCAGCAAACGCATCTTACAAAGAGCGTGAGGGGGTAGGGCATGCGATCAACCTTGAAGCGCCAGAAAAAGAAATTGGTGAAGAGCAAGAAATGAGTGGTCGTTTGGCCATCAAATGGCAACCAAGCAGCGACTTTAGTTTAAATGTTGCTGTAGATGCCGTAGACAACGAATCTGGCCAATCGCCATATACCATTGAATTAACTGGTGGTTTAGACCCTAATGACCCAAACAATGGTGACTTTCCGCTTTTAAACGAAAGCTTATTGCCTAAAAACCCAGATGACCTAGGTACCACTGTAGCAGGTATCGAAAGCACAGATTATTCGGGCTGGGGCGCATCTGTGATAGCTGATTGGCAGGTAAATGATACTTATGCCGTTAAGTTTATTACCAGCAAGCGTGGTTCGGACTACACTGGTGGGCTTGACGACGATGCATCGCCATTGCACCTATCTGAATTCCCTGAAGAAGGTGGTGCAGATCAGCTGTCTGTTGAGTTTCAGTTAAATGGTACTTTCGATACTTGGGACTTTGTTTCAGGTTTATACTACTTCAATGAAGATGGCTTTACTGAGTCACAACCATACGTGTTCAGTCCATTTAGCACACCAGGTAACTATGGTAGATTTCGTATCGACCAAGAAACAGATTCATATGCGGCCTACTTTAACGCAAGCTTTGATATTACAGAGAAGCTAAGTTTGGGTGGTGGTTTACGTTACTCTGAAGACAAGAAAGACGCATTTGCTGATTTTGGCTACTTCACCAAAGGCGCAACTGCAGAGTTTGACGAAGTCACTTGGGATGTGAATGCTGCATACCAGTTAAACCGAGATATGAATGTCTATGCACAAATCCAAAAAGGGTATCAAAGTGGTGGTTTCCCTCCACGCCCATTTGGTGGTGCGGATGCGTTTGTTTCATTTGATGAAACTAAAGCATTAAACTACGAGATTGGTTTCAAAGGACAAGTACATGATAGAGTTTCTATGATGCTAGCCCTGTTTGTTACTGATTACACTGATTTAGCACTGCCATTCAACGACCCTTCAAATGGGTTTAATACCTACATTGAAAATGCGGGTGAGTCTCGCGCACAAGGTATTGAACTAGAAACTACGGTTGCTGTTACTGATGATTTTAGCATTCGCAGCTCAGTTGGTTACTTGGACTCTGAAATAACGCATGTTGATGAGGGTGTACAAGGTATTACAGTGGGTAACGCACCTGCATTGACGCCTCGTTGGACAGTGATGGTTGCGCCATCTTATTTCATTGATATGGAATCTGGCGCTACCGTAGCTGTCAATGCAAGTTACTCATACCGTTCAGATATGCAGGGCCAATCAGTTAACAACCCTAATGAGTTCATTGAATCTCGTGAGTTATTTGGTTTCAACATCTCTTACACAAACAGTGAAGGCGATACAGAAGTCACTCTTTACGGCGAAAACATCTTTAATGAAGTTTATGATGTTGGCCGTCTGCAGCAATCTGGCTTTGTTGGCGTAATGCGCAGCAACGACAGAAGCGAATTTGGTATTAAGTTCAGAAAAGATTTCTGGCTAAACTAAAATGCGAAATAAGGCCGGGATTCCCGGCCTTTTTTATGTACAAATTCCCTTTTCTTAAAAGAGTAAATTGACGTACTTATCTGATAGCGCATGACAGCTGACACGGATTCCCCTAAACTCTTCGTAACACCAAGATTAATATGAAATTTGCATGCAGTTTAAAGTTCATACTCTGTCAAGAATAACCGATGGGATAACCGCAATGACTATCTCCACTAAGGGGATTGTGATTGAAGGAAAACAGGCAAAAAAGTTATATACGTGGCAGATGCAGCAGCAGCCTCCACTTATGCTTGAAGGTAAAATTACCCCTAAATTGCAAATTTTTATGCCTGACGGTCGGGTAAAGGTTCGTATTAAAAATTGTGATATCGCCTTAGCTCAATTTGAATTGCAGAAACTTTGGCTCAATGCACATATCTCAAGGCTTAGAAACAGCATTTCAAAATTAGAAGCGCTTTTAGAGCGGCGCTACTTGTCTCATGGTTTGTTAAAAACCGCTAAAAGCAAGGCAAAGGAGCTCTCTGGCCATTGGCTTACTTGGTCGTTAGATCACCGGCTAGAGGCCTACTTAGCGCAAACCCGTTATACACTTGAAGAGATCCACACTTGGCAACGTCAGGATATTGATGATTTTCGAGAAGCATTTATCACTAAACAACTGAATGACTATGAGGCGTTTTTTGATAATATTGCTGGGCAACCATTAACAATCGCACAGCGACGCGCATGCGTTGTCGTAGATGAGAGACAGCTATTACTTGCTGGCGCTGGAACGGGCAAAACGAGCGTTATGATAGCTAAAGCAGGCTATTTAACAACCGCAGGAATAGCGGATGCCTCACAAGTCCTAATGCTTGCATATGGCAAAGAAGCAGCAAAGGAGATGCAGTCGAGATTGTCTAGTGCCCAATTGTCTGTCGCTTGTAGAACTTTTCACAGTTTAGGCATTTACATTTTAACAGAAGTCGAAGGGCGAACGCCTAAGCTTTCTCAATTAAGTAATGATGAGATGCAAAAGCGTCAATTTATTCATGAGACGCTTCAGTCGTTGTGTCAGGATAGCGCTTTTCATCGCAATTTACTGACTTTGCTAAAAAGCAATTTCAATGAGGACAGAGGGAGTACTCGGGTTGACTTCTCATCACCACATTTAACTAGATTAGTTAAACAATTTAGTGATCTGATTGGCATGTATAAGCAAGCGCGTAGCTTGGGCAATTTACAACATATTGAAGCTGAGTTTGAGCATTATTTAGTTGTATTTCGACCACTACTTACTGAGTACCAGTTGTATCTCAATAACGAGCAAGCGATTGATTATGATGACATGATCAGTCATGCCACTAAGTATGTCAAAGCTGAACAGTTTAAAAGCAACTGGTCCCATATTTTGGTCGATGAATTCCAAGATATTTCGCCTGCGAGGGCTGAATTGGTTAACGCGCTATTGACGCAGCGTGCGCGTGGCCATTTATTTGCCGTGGGGGATGATTGGCAATCTATCTATCGATTTAGTGGAGCTGACCTATCATTGACGACTCACTTTTCTCAGCATTTTGGCCCTTCGACAGTGATGCAGTTGGATAAGACATTTCGCTACCCTCAAGATCTATTAGATTTGGCCAGTGATTTTGTTTGTCAGAACCCTCAACAGATAGTAAAGCAAGTGCGCGCGCAGATTATTGGTGACGGCCCTTCATTGGTGATAGAGGCACAAGATCAAAATGATGCATTACAGGTAAAGCTTGCTGAACTTGAGATGTTTGCTCCACCACGTAGTACAGTTATGATTTTGGCGCGATACCATAAGCAGCTTCCATCAAAAGAATATCTAGCGCAGCAAAAGTCGCAGTTTAATGGATTGCAAATCAGCGCGATGACATTTCATGCAGCAAAAGGTAGGGAAGCGGATTACACGATTATCATTGGGCTCGATACAAGCGTACCGTCGACACAGAAAACAGATCAAATTATCGAAGCGCTTTTGCCAGCATCTGAGGCTTTTCCATATGCAGAAGAACGGCGGTTATTCTATGTAGCTTTGACGAGAGCGAAGAAACGAGCATTTATATTATCTCCTAAACAGCCCAGCCGTTTTATTACCGAAATTGCAGAGCAGCTATAAGCTAACTATCGGTTTTATGAAAGCTCGAAAAGTTAGACTTCGACGATTAAAGTTGATTTAAAAGATCAATATAGCGAGCGAGAAATGAACAATGATCTGCTGGCGGGTGCGTTAGTACGTTTGAGCAATATTGCTAAGAACCTCAATATTTCTAGTCATACACTTCAGCGTTGAGCCAAGCTCTATATATCTTAGCGGCTATTTCTATCAGGAAAGATAATGGCGAGTCCGCTTACTTTAAAGCGTACCGCAGTCGATATAACAGTTTGCTTGAAGCAACCAAAGGTGGGAGCTGCTCTTATCCATTTGTTGAGCAGAGTGAAGTCGAAGCCTTTGAAATATGCTGCCGGGAACGTTCCGATTGGAGGGGTAAAGGGTGGCATCTTCTACCTTCGTCAATACAAAATTGTTGTCTGCACTCAAATTAGAACGAGTCTCCCGCTCTAATGTAAGGGTTATGGCTGGCCTCATTGGCCACCAGACAGATATTCCAGGACCAGACATGTATACAAATGAACGTGTGAAGGGAAAGTCACAACTAAACTTTCTGACTATATTCAAAAAGCTTTTGAGCTAGGCTCGCAGCGCCATGTCAGTACCAATATCGACTTACGATATATGTTCTGCGCAACTAAATC
>NZ_AUYB01000104.1 GCF_001625655.1 Pseudoalteromonas luteoviolacea DSM 6061
TAGGATCACACAAGGTGAGACTGATTATCTTGAAGGTCAGGATTATAGGGGGTCAACCCCAGATCAATTTGGCTCCCAAAGTGAAGTGATGCTGACATTGGCCGAAGAGTCCCTTACATCATCAGAGGTTATATTCACTGAGCAGTTGTACACAGATGGTGAAATTCGAGGTTTGGTCTTTGCTGACAGCGATGCTAGTGGTATCTGGTCGGCTGATGAGATGGGTATCACTGGGATCACGCTAACCTTATCTGGGACGACAAAATATGGTGAGGCATTGGAGTTAGAGACCCAGACCAACAATCAAGGTGTGTTTACCTTTGCTAACTTGGTGGCGAGTGACAACTCGGGCTATGTAATTGTTCAGCAGCAACCCAGAGAGTTTAAAGATGGGGCTGAATCAATCAATGGTGTTGTAGTAGAAGATAACAACGATATGTTTACTGTGCATCTTGGTGTCAGTGAACAGCGGTCAGGCTATCATTTTGCAGAACTTTATCGAGGCAGGATCAGTGGTGCAGTGTTTGTGGACAAGGACTCGGATGGCTACTTATCTAGCGAAGACGAAGCGATTGAAAATAATGTAATCAGTCTTACTGGTTACGATTTAAATGGCCAACGCATTGAGCTAAAGACAACCACAACGAACAGTGGACAGTTTGAATTTACACAGCTACCACAAAGTGATGGTCAAGGTTACACCCTCACACAGACTCAGCTTGCGTTGTATGTAGATGGCTATGAATTCCAAAATGGCATTTTGCTTGAAGGCTCAAATCAGTCTGATGAAATATCAGGGTTGGTACTCACACAAGGCGCAGAGCTCACAGCACAAAACTTCACTGAAGGGTTTGGTATTGCTGTTAGTGGGCGTGTATTCCTTGATACTTCAGATTCAGGCCTTTATTCAGATCGCGTTGAAACTGTAATTGCAGGTAATGAGATAAAGCTGAGCGGGCGTGACCACAGTGATAACCCAGTGGAGCGCCGTGTTCTTACTAATGAGCAAGGTGTTTATTTATTCTCACAATTACCACCGTCTAATTCTGATGGCTACATAGTTTCTCAAACCCAACAGCCAAGTGCTTACCTAGATGGCCGCGAGTCAAAAAGTGGTGTCGTGATTGAAAATTCTAAGGGGGTTGACTCAATAGAAGTTGGTGTACTGAGAGAAATCAAACAATATGGGTATTTTGATTTCGCTGAATTACCGACCGCTTCAATTAGTGGGGAAGTATGGGTTGACGCAGATGAAAATGGTTTGCTGGAAAATGGTGAGCCGTTACGTATCGCTGCCGTTAAAGTGCGTTTAACGGGCACGACATTGGACAATCAAACGGTTGATATTCAAGTTTTGACTGATGAACTTGGTCGTTATGAGTTCAATTATCTATACCCAGGTACCTACCACATTAAACAAACTCAGCCAACAGCTTGGTTGGATGGCAAAGAGCAACTAGGCAACGGTGGCGGCCAAGTTGGTGAAGATCAATTTACAGACATCATAATCGCCTTAGGACAGCAAGCATCGGGCTACAACTTTGCGGAACGTGGCAGTGATCTTGCTGGAAGAGTGTATGTTGATTTGAATGACAATGGTACACAAGATACCTATGAGATGGGCCTCAGCGGCGTGAAATTGGTTATTGAAGGTGCCGACCTTGATAATCAACCTGTAAGTCGAGAGATACGCACAGATGCTTATGGTCGTTATGAGTTTGCTGATTTGCCATTATCATCAGCCAGTGGCTTCACAGTGACTGAATTCCAACCAGAAAATACCCAAGATGGGCTAGATAGTGTGGGCAATATAGGAGGTGTACTTGGTGATGATCAAATTTCGCAGATCCACATTGAGCGCCACGTAACCAAAGCTCATTCTTATAACTTCGGCGAGCAACTTATGGACCCCGCTAGTATCTCCGGTTTGGTTTGGTTGGACAAAAACCATAACCGAGAAAAGGATGACAGCAATGGTCAAAGTGGATGGATTGTTGAATTGCTTCCGGATCCTATGACGGGTGAGGGTAACCCGCTAGATGCAGAGCCTTTAGCGACTATTGAATCTGATGAGAATGGTGAATATACATTCTATGGCTTACCTGTCGGCACTTATGAGGTTAGATTCAGACACCCTAAAGGCGGTGTGATCTATGGACTACCTGTATCTGATGATCCAGATGCGAGTACAGAGAAAGGCACGATCTTAAACTTGCGTGTTAGTGCTGGAGAAAACGTTCAGAATCAGTCATTGCCTGTAGACCCATCTGGCGTCATTTACGACTCAAAGTTACGCCAACCAATAACGGGTGCCAAGATTAAGATAACGGGCCCACAAGGTTTTATACCAGAATTTCATTTGGTTGGTGGCGAGGCTAATGTTGAACAAACCACCAGCGATGATGGTTACTATCAATTCCTGTTATTTGCGCAAGCACCTGCGGGTATTTATGAGCTGCATGTAACTGCACCAAATGGTTACAAGTCACAGGGCTCAGAACTACTACCTGTGTGTAATAACACTTTGAGAGTGGGCGCGCGCGAACTACCTATTACTATTTACGTGGAAGAGACTGTTCCGACATTAGATGCACCGGAGCATGATCCAGACCTGTGTGCTGAGCATTCCGATCAAGTACTGCAAAATATGCATACGACGCAGTACTATCAAAGGTTTTACATTGAGCCAAAGTTGCCATCTGGCAATGTAGTTAACAATCATATCCCACTCGACGCATTTGGTGATGATTTGGTGAGCGTAAGCAAACAAGCGCTAAAACAAGATGTTGTTGTTGGCGAAATTGTGCCTTATCGCATTAAGCTGACTAATCAATCTGAGCAGTTATTGGCACCACTTACTTTTGTAGACCAACTTCCAGCGGGCCTAAAGTACGTTGAAGGTAGTGCGAGGCTGGATGGCCAAATACTCGACCCAACACAGACAGGTCGGCAACTACGTTGGACGGGTCATACATTGCAACCACAGCAGTCTGTGTCCATTGAGTTGTTGGCTGTTGTAGGCAGTGGTGTAAGCGAAGGCAAATACACTAACCAAGCTTGGGTTGAGTTTGTTGGCGGACTGTATCAGTCTGGGGGTAATAGAGTGTCTAATATAGGCACTGCAGCGGTTCAGGTTGTGCCAGACCCAATCTTCGACTGTAGTGATTTAAGCGGTAAAGTCTTTGACGATCGTAATCGCAATGGTTTCCAAGATGATGGTGAATTGGGGTTACCCGCAGTACGCCTAGCGACGGCTCAAGGCCTTTGGATCACAACAGATCAGTATGGTCGCTATCACTTAGCCTGTGCAGATATTCCACACGCTTCGAGAGGCAGTAATTTTATTGTTAAGCTGGATGAGCGTAGTTTACCGTCTGGATATCGTGTCATCACAGAAAACCCAAGAGTTGTACGTTTGACACGTGGTAAATCACAACAACTTAATTTTGCGGCGAGTATTCACAGGGTAGCCAGAATAGAAGTAACGGGTGAACTGTTTGCTGATGATGAGATCCAATTAAACCACCAGCGACAGATGTTGCAGTTACTAGATGTACTTAAACAAACCCCAACAATTTTACGTGTTGCTTATCAACTGACTGAAGAAGAGCACGTTAAAAAAGCCGATAAAAAACTAAATAATTTAGTAGCTTGGCTGAAAGTAAATGCTTCAAAGCGCCAATTATCTATTACTATTGAAACTGAAATGATCCCATTTTATATCCCTGCAATCCCTGCCACCAGAGCGGTAGGAGTAAGCAATGACTAGTCGCTTTATGCTTTCTCCCGTAGCAGCTTTTTGTTCGCTTGCGTTAACTGTGTCCGCCACAAGTACTGCGTTGACGCAATCTGAACTTACAAGTGCTCAAAGAGTCGTCAAAATGCCAGTTAATACAGAGCAAGTTCTAGTTCAAAAGCATTTTGTATTTAGTGGTTTATCTGAGCCTAAAGCGAAAATAGTGAAATTAGATCGCACTATTAAAGAGAATAAATCTGCTGAGTTTGTTAAGGACTCTGCGATTCGGTTTGTATCTGGTAAGCACTATTTAACAGGCACAACAAAGCTTGAGATGGATCGCATCATTGGTGCCTTACAGGGGAAGCAAGATATTAAATTACACTTTATTGGTCACGCCGATTCTCAGCGACTAAGTGCCAATGCAAAAAAGATCTACAAAACAAACCAAGGGCTATCTGAGCATAGGGCTAATATTGTTGCGGCCTATTTTCGAGAACAGCTTGGGTTGACAGACTCTGCTACCACAACCGAAGGCCGTTCCAATCGTGAGCCTATCGCCAGTAACTCGACACTTGATGGTATGGCAAGAAACCGCCGCGTAGAAGTGATTGCGATTTACACCGAAACACGCATAGTCGAAGGCACTCAAACGATTGATCCGCCGGTGCGCACGAATTTGTGTGGCAACCAAATTGAGCATAAAAGGCCATTAAATATCACTCTAGATGGTGAAGCGTTTGACCTTAAAGATGGTACTAATAACGCAGACAATCAACGTTGTGCAGACATGAATTTGGCCGGTTTTGATTTGCAGCTCAAGTATGACCCTTTAAATGCTTTGCCCAAGTTACATATTCAGCATGCCTTGACTAAGTCCGGTAATACGCTGATGTTAAACCTCAAAGGTTACAGTAACTACCACAGCTTTTTTGATTATGCTGAAGTACAAATCTTGGCACCCAATAGTCAAAGAGTACTGGCCAAAGTGGCGCTTGATGAATCATTGTCAGGGCGTTGGCGTTTACCGAGTAACTTACTGGGCATGAGTCTGCAATATCGCTTCAGAGTGTATAACAAGCAAGGTCGTTTTGATGAAACGAGCCTAGCTCAGGCAGACTTTAGACCCCGTTTTGCCATTGAACAGGCTAAACTAGACGGCTATTTAATGTCTGGTTACGGGCAATCTATGCTCGCAAAGCAAAACATTAAATTGCAAGGCGGAACATTAACGCTTTATGGTCGACAAGTTCCTTTACATCATCGAGTGTATTTCTTAGGGCGTGTTGTTGCGGTTAATCGCGAGCGGAAATTTGTTCATCAGCAAATTGTGGCAAGTGGATTTCATCGAGCAGAAGTTGCTTTGCTCAACGAGCAGGGGCAAGGCCATTTAATTCATCGTGATTTAGCCTTACCAACAAGTGACTGGTTTTATGTGGCGATGGCTGACTTGACCATAGGACAAAATAGTCACAATGGTCCGGTGTCTCTTTTGAGCAGCGACCACAACCGTGATGGCAACTTGTTTGCTGAAGGGCGCTTAAGTGGGTATATCACTGGAAAGTGGCAAGATGAATATCAAGTGACTGCACGCATCGATACACGCGAGCAACCACTTAACAAGCTGCTATCAGGGCTTCATGAAAAAGACCCAAAAAGCTTGTTCCGTCGCCTAGAAGAAGAGCAGTATCCGACAGAATATGGTGATGATTCTACCGTTATTGATGATGCACCGAGTAACGGGAAAGTATATTTAAAGGTAGAAAAATCAAAGTCCCATATATTATGGGGTAACTTCCATACACGCATCAGTGACACAGAGTTGGCACGTGTAGAGCGAGGTTTATATGGTTTGCAAGCTAGGTACGACAGTGAGAGCGTGAATTTAGATGGCGAGAGTAATACTCAAGTACAGGTGTTTGCAGCGCAAGCTGAAACCCTAGCTGCATATGAGTCCCACCGTGCTACAGGCGGTTCGCTATATTACCTACAACACCAAGATATTGTCCAGGGCTCAGAGCAAGTTGCTATTGAAGTGCGAGACAAAGTTACTGGCTTGGTACTGGTTCGAAGGAACTTAGCCCCAGGGCAAGATTATGATATTGATGCATTACAAGGGCGCGTACTATTGACTCGTCCGTTGTCTTCATTTGAACAAGATGATCTTCTAGTGCGAACAGCAAGCCTTGATAGCAATCCTGTTTTCTTGATAGCCCAATATGAATATACACCAGGTATAGATGGGCTTGATAACTTGACTTACGGTGCCCGATTCAGTCATTGGTTAAATGATAAATTCCAACTAGGCACGACAATTAGTCATCAAGAGCAAGCAGCGTTTGATGACAAGCTGTTGGCACTTGATGCAACGTACCGAGCAAGTGACAGTGCTTACGTTAAACTCGAAGTGTCTCAATCGGAAGGGGTTGGCAATGCGCTCAACTCTTTTAATGGCGGAATTAACTTTGCCGAGCAGCAATCATCCGATGTGGGTAAGCGAGCCCAAGCTAAACATATTGAAAGCGCCTTTGAACTGAGCGACCTTGGATTAAATGAGCAAGGCAAAGGCCAGTTTTATTGGCAACAGCTTGAGGCTGGTTTCAATTCTACAGGGAAAATCAGTCCTGTTGACACCCGTTCATTTGGCTCTTTCTGGGAGTGGCAAGTGAATGATAGTCATGCACTACACATAAAAATCGACGTGCAAGATGCACAAAGCCAACAACGTCGAGAAGCAGCTGAATTGGGTTATGTTTATAAACTCAATAACAATTGGTTAGTTAGCTCTGGTATACGCCAAGAAAAGAAAGAGTCGCAGCGCCAAGTAGAAAGCAACGCACAAAGTGAGTTTTCGGATCAGGGGCTGCGCACAGATGCTGTCGTGCAATTAGAGTACAAAGCTGAATATTGGCAGCCTTATGTTTATGCGCAGGGCACTTTGACACGAGCGCATACGCGTGATGCGAATAATCGAATGGGTGTTGGCGCTGAGATCCAAGTATCGGAGAACATTGCGATTAATGCAGAGCTTTCTGACGGTAACTTAGGCGAAGCCGGTAAGTTGGGCGCAAATTGGCAATACCATCAAGATAGTAATGTATATGTTGAATATCGCGTGGATCCGGATGGCGGTGACGTATTTTCCAATGGTAAGCAAAAGAATTGGGTAACGGGTACACGGCATAGATTTAATTCAGCAACCAGCGTTTATGCAGAGCAAATCTGGCTGCAAGATAGCGCACAGACGGGGCTCACACATGCTTATGGTATCGAACATCATTTTGCGGCGGGCTGGCAAGCAGGCCTTGGGTTTGAAGTCGGTGAGTTAGAACAAGGGGAAGATACAATAAGCCGGGACGTCACCACTTTTTCTCTTGGTTACCAAACTGATACTTGGCAGTGGCGTGGTGCTTTGGAATATAGAGAGGACGAAAATAGTCAAGAAACACGCACTTCTTGGTTAACGCGACAAAATGTGCAGGCCAAAATTAACACCGATTGGCGTGCGCAATTGAGATTTGACTGGGCAAAAAGTGATAGCTCCAAAGCTGATAGCCAACCAACAGGTGCGCTTAATAGCGACTACACCGAAGCGCAATTTGGTATTGCATATCGTCCTGTTGGCACTAGCCCTTGGTCAGGCTTGGCAAGTTTTACATTTCTTGAAGATTTAGCACCAGCATCGCAACTTAGCGGCATTGGACTAGACAACACACCGCAGCAACGGAGTAAAGTATGGATGCTTGACGTAGATTACCAACTTACCGAACGTTGGCGGCTTGGCACTAAGTTAGCTCAGCGAGTGGGTGAAGTAAGGCTAGGCCGAGATGCGGGAGAGTGGGTTGATTCTACTGCGACACTTGGTGTCTTCCGTGCGGATTACCATATGATGCATCATTGGGATGCAACCATAGAGTGGCGAAACTTAGCTGTTGACCTTGCACAGGATAGTCGCTCTGGCGCGCTGTTAGCCGTTCACCGCCATGTTGGTGAACACATGAAGCTGGGTATTGGTTATAACTTTACTAATTTTTCGGATGACCTGACCGATTTAGACTACGACTCTAAAGGGTGGTTTTTAAACTTAGTGGGTAAGTTTTAACTGAACTAAAAGAGGTTCTCCCGCGGGTACTGGATAGCATAATGAGATGTCATCCAGTACCTTTTATAAGCTTTTAATCTTAAAAATGGCGCTGTTAGGGGTTAGGTCATTATGCTGTTTTGCGTTAGAATATAGCTATAACTCCTTTAAACAGATAATGCATGCCAAAGCAGGATCCCTATCTCTCAAGAGAACAAGATAAATACGACAATCCGGTACCAAGCCGCGAATACATTCTAGAACACATTAAAGCCAGCACCAAAAAGACCAGCTTTAGCCAGTTGTGCCAAGCTCTGAATGTATTTGAAGAAGAGAGGCAAATTGCCTTTAAAAGACGACTGCGTGCGATGGAGCGTGATGGTCAACTGCACTTCAACAAATTTAAATGCTACGTCATTCCATGCGATGACGGTTTGGTAAAAGGCAAGGTGATTGGACACCGTGATGGCTTTGGCTTTTTAGAAGTGGAAGGTGAGAAAAAAGATTGGTTTATAACTAAGCATCAAATGGATAAGGTGCTGCATGGAGATCTAGTACTTGCCAAAGCAGCTAGTCGAGGCTCTGGAGGCAAAGTCGAAGCGCGCATTGTGAGAGTACTTGAAGGAGAGCGTGCGCCAATTATTGGACGATATTTTGTCGAACATGGCATGGCGGTTGTGGTGCCAGAAGATCCGCGTATAACCCAAGATATCGTCATTTTGCCAGGTAGTGAAAAAGGCGCTCGTCACAACCAAATGGTACAAGTAGACATTACCCAGCGTCCAAGCAAACAGATGAACGCAGTGGGTAAGGTTACCGATGTTATTGGCGATCATATGGCGCCAGGCATGGAAATCGAGGTCGCCCTAAGAAATCACGATATTCCGCATATTTGGCCACAAGCTGTTGAAGATCAAGTAAGTAAACATGGAGAGCATGTTGCTGAACGAGACAAACAAGGCCGCATTGATTTGCGCAACTTGCCACTATTGACGATTGATGGTGAAGATGCGCGAGACTTTGATGATGCAGTTTACTGTGAAAGAAAGCGCGCTGGTGGATGGCGTTTATGGGTTGCGATTGCGGATGTCTCTCACTATGTGGAAAAGGATAGCCCTCTAGACAAAGAAGCCATTGAACGAGGCAATTCAGTTTATTTTCCAGAGCAAGTGGTACCCATGCTGCCAAAGGTACTTTCTAACGGTCTGTGCTCTTTGAATCCACAAGTGGATAGGCTTTGTATGGTGGCAGAGATGACCGTTTCTGAAGCTGGGCGTTTATCTGGATATCGTTTCTATGAAGCGGTTATGAATTCCCATGCGCGCATGACTTATACCAAAGTACATAGCATTTTGCAGGGTGATGAAAAACTCAGACACGAATACGCTGAAGTTGTGCCTCATTTAACCGAGTTACATAACATGTATATGGCGCTGAAGTCAGCGCGCCAAGTACGTGGTGCTATTGAATTTGAAACATTAGAAACGCGATTTGTTTTTAATGCTTATCGTAAAATTGAGTCTATTGTACCCGTAGTACGTAACGATGCGCACAAGCTCATTGAAGAGTGTATGATTTTGGCAAATGTATCTGCCGCAAAACTGCTTGAAAAACATGATACAAGCAGCTTGTATCGTGTTCATGATGAGCCAGATCCAGAAAAACTTAGCCACTTCAGACAATTTTTACAAGACTTAGGCATCGAGAGTATTATCGGACATGAGCCGACGCCTCTTGAGTTGACCGAAGCTCTGAATGCGTTAGGAGAGCGACCAGAAACAGAACTGATCCAAACGATGTTATTGCGTTCTATGAAGCAAGCGGTTTATCAGCCAGACAATATCGGCCACTATGGTTTGGCACTAAAAGCCTATGCGCATTTTACTTCGCCGATTAGACGTTATCCTGATTTGGTTGTGCACCGTGCGATCAAAGGGATTTTAGCACAGCAGGGACAAACGGTTTCTGGTGCTTATGTCTATTCTGACGATGAAGCTGATCAGCTTGGTGAGCAATGCTCAATGACTGAACGCAGAGCCGATGATGCGACCCGTGAAGTTGCCGATTGGCTCAAATGCGAGTTTATGCAAGATCATGTGGGCAATGAATTTTCGGGCGTGATTTCATCTGTGACTAATTTTGGCTTATTCGTGCGCTTGGATGAGTTGCAAATTGATGGTTTGATTCATGTCAGCAATTTAGGTCATGAGTATTTCCAATTTGATGGAGCGAAGCATTGCCTCATTGGAGAACACAGTAAGACCGTTTATCGTTTAGGTGATAAATTAAGTGTGGTCGTCGCATCTGTCAGTTTAGATGAAAGGCGAATCAACCTTGCGCTAGCTGACGAAGCTGAACCGGATCGCTATGCGCGCAGACGCAAAAAGTCTAAACCAGAGAAAGCCGCAAATGGCAGTGTTAGAGCTCAGTTAAAAGCTGGAAAAATACCAGGCGGTAAGGCTGTCAAATCGGAAGAAAACGTAGAAAAAGACAGTAAAAAAGCGAAAAAACGTAAGAAAACCACACCAAAAGGTGTGTTGAAAAAAAGCAAGAAAACGAGCGCCTCAGGCGCGAAAAAGACCGCTAAAAAGACGACAGGTAAAAAAGCGAGTAAAGCGAAAAGACCTGGGAAAAACGCCCGTAAGCGACAAAAGAACAGTGCTGGAGCATAAGATTTGAGTAATGAATTAATTTTTGGCTTTCACTCTATTGAAGCCATTTTGGCAAAAGAGCCAGAGCGCTTTTTAGAAATCTACGCCTTAAAAGGGCGAGATGACAAACGATTAAGTGCGGTTGTTAATGAAGCGCGCAAATATGGTATCTCAGTGCAATTTATGCAAAGAAAAGCATTGGACAATAAAGCCAAAGGGGAGCAGCATCAAGGCATTATAGCCAATGTGAAGGCCCCAAGAGTCTTAAACGAAAATGACCTAAAAGCCATTATTGACGCGAATAGTGCACCGTTTTTTCTTGTACTTGATGGGGTAACGGATCCGCATAATTTAGGTGCATGTTTACGTAGCGCTGATGCCGCTGGTGTGCATGCCGTGATAGTGCCAAAAGACAAATCAGCCAAGCTCAATGGGACTGCGCGTAAAGTGGCTTGTGGTGCCGCTGAGACCGTGCCTCTTATTCAAGTGACTAACCTTGCAAGGACGCTGCGTGAAATAAAAGATGCGGGCGTATGGGTTGTAGGTACTGCTGGTGAGACCGAGAGTGAGATCTTTACGTCTGATTTAAAAGGGCCAATTGCAATTGTCATGGGCGCTGAAGGCGATGGTATGCGTCGATTAACGAGAGAGCACTGTGATTTACTTGTGAAAATCCCTATGGTTGGTACCGTCTCAAGCCTGAACGTTTCAGTAGCAACAGGTGTGTGCCTATTTGAAGTGCTACGTCAACGTCAGCTATAGCTTCTAATCACTGCAGACTCTAACTAAGCAGTAGAGTCTGTAGTGCGCTAAGTGAAGTAACCTGATAGGTTGGGTTAACATCTTCAGGACAAGTTATTCCCTCATGTTGCAACCAGCAACTGTCTATACCAAATCTATTGGCGCCCAGAATATCACTTTTAGGTGTATCCCCAACCATTAATACTTGGCTTTTATCTGGATTGCCTAACAGATCGAAAGTATGCTCAAAAACCAGAGGATCAGGTTTAGCCACGCCAACTTGTTCGGATATGACAACCTGATCAAAAAAATGACTAAAGCCGGTTTTGTCCAAACGTTTTTGCTGTAATGCACTAAAACCGTTGGTGATAATACTCAAAGAAGTATTAGGACTTAAAGCAGTTAAAAGTGACTTGGCACCTGGTAGTGGTGCACAGATTTGAGCCATTGAATTCAAAAAGCCATTGTTCAATGTTTCTGGTGAAACAGAGAGTTTATTCGCCCATTGTGTAAAGCGTGTTACCTGTAAAGTATATGCGTCGATTTCCCCTTGTTGATATTGTATCCACAATGGCGCATTTACTTTTTGGTACTCAGTGAAGTCTTCACGGCTAAAATTAATATCATATTGAGCAAATAGTGTTTTGAGGCCTAAATATGCATCGAAGTGAAACAACGTTTCATCAGCATCGAAGAGTATATGTGTGTATTTCATTATTTGTAGAGCTCTTGATGAATAAATGGAGCCATCGCTAACGTTAAGGCTTGTGTATAAGAGCTTTCCCGCGTTGCTAAGTTATTTGTTAGCAATCCTATCGCCCCGCCTTTTTGTTTGATGTTAGTGGTGTTAAAAACGCGATCCATGACATGGCCGAGCTCTTCACCCTGTTCTAGTGCGTCATATATTTGATTTGGCAAAGGTAAGTTGCAGCTTCGTCCAACAATCGACTGTGTATGATTTGCAATTACCACGAACGCAAATGTAGCAGCGCCATAGGCAAATTTAGCTGCGCCTCCTTCCATGGCGCAATAATAGTCTGCGCTGTGATTAGCTTTTAAGAAGGCCACACGGTTTTCTGCACCTGCGAGTGTATCATCTTCACCTAGTGGTTGATCTGCCACACCGCTTGGCGCATGCAGACCTTCACATTGGATCTCGCTTTCAGGGAAATAACGTTGAAATATAGTTTTTGCTGCGTTTATTTTTACTGGGTTTTTTGAACCCACAAGCACCTTTATCATAGTGTCTTTTTATTTATGAAATTTAATCGCTAGTGTACTGATCCCTGTAAGGATTACGCAAATTAAATTGGTAAATCAGTTGGCGCTAAGTTTTCATAAGCTCGCTTTTTAATTAGCAAGTCTTTGATAAGGGGAGTTAATACCAGCTCCATCGCTAACCCCATTTTTCCACCAGGGACTACCAAAGTATTTACCCTAGACATGAAACTCCCCTCAATCATTTGCAAGTAATATGGGAAATCCACATCTTCAATACCGCGAAAGCGTATTACTACAAAACTCTCATCTAAAGAAGGGATGTCTTTGGCACTGAAAGGGTTGGAAGTATCGACAGTTGGAACCCGTTGAAAATTAATATGAGTTCGTGAAAACTGCGGTGTAATATGATTTATATAATCATCCATACTGCGGACGATAGATGTCATGACGGCTTCTCGAGAATGCCCTCGTTCATGGGTGTCACGAATTAGTTTTTGGATCCATTCAAGATTGATGATTGGCACCATGCCAATGAGTAGGTCAACATGTTTGGCAACGTTATGTTGTTCTGAAACGACACCGCCATGAAGTCCTTCGTAAAACAACATATCTGTATTTTGTTCGAGATCTTGATACGGTGTAAATGTACCGGGTAATTGATTGTAGGGAACAGCATCATCAAAAGTATGTAAGTACTTACGTATTCTGCCGTTTCCTGTGTTTCCGTAGCTGGCAAACAACTCTTCCAGTGCTTCAAAATCATTGGCTTGTTGGCCAAAATAGCTTAAATGTTTACCTTCTTGAAGTGCTTCGCGTTTTAACTTGTCCATTTCAGGGCGCGTATAACGGTGAAAGCTGTCACCTTCCACAAACGCAGCTTTGGCATCAAGGCTTCGAAAAATATGCTTAATGGCGTTAGTCGTGGTGGTTGTGCCCGCACCAGAACTTCCTGTAATCGCTATGATTGGGTGTTGTTGTGACATTGAAACCTCAATGAAAGTTATCCAGAAATCAAAAAGAGATCTTATCAGAAGTAGTTATTTACGAACTTATCAATTCATATTCTGATGCCTGCTAGGCATGAAAATAATAGTTTTCAATTGCCTATTCGTTTTTCGATGTTACTGCAAGAGGAAAAATTCGCAAGCGCTTAAAGCGTCAATTTGATCTAGTTACTCTTTGAACTGACAAATTATTGGTTTTTGTGTCTTGTCCTAGGTAAGATCAAAAATAAAAAGGATGCACAATGATAGTTAAAACTCTCAAGGCACTGAGCGTGATTTGCTTTTTTTCGATGTTTACTGCATATGCAGCTATGCCCAAGAGTCAGATTTGGCTCGCTAAAGAGTCAAAGGACGGGTTTGTGGTTAAGCCGCTAACAACGCCTGATGCTTATCACAACCAGCCGCTAGTGACGGATAAAGGCGTGTACTACACAAAAGAATTAATGGATAAACAACAAACTCAGACGGATTTATTTTTCTATAGTTTTACAGAAAAAGCCCATGTCAATTTAACAAATACGCCTGTTTCTGAATATTCTCCTACGCTATACCCACATGGTGACGGTGTATCGGCAGTCGTTGTTGAACCATCAGGAGAGCAAAAACTGTGGTTTTACCCAAGTGATGATAGAGTGGCGCCGTCACGAATATTTGAACATTTAGAGCCAGTTGGGTATCACGTTTGGGGTAAAAACACGGATGTGATGATGTTTATTTTAGGGACGCCACATACATTGCAATTTACAGACTTAAATGGACATTTGCCAAAGCGGGTGGCGAGCGATATTGGTAGAAGCCTAGCGTATAATGCAAAAAAAGACGTATATAGTTTTACCTATACAGAAAATAATACGCATTGGTTTGCAACATACTCCAACCAATTACAATCGATCAGCAAACTTTTTGCCTTACCTACAAAAGTACGAGATTACACTTGGCTTGACGCAGACACCGTAGCCTATGCTATTGGTAGCCGCATATTCACACGCACAATATCGGAACCCAAGCGAGTTAGTTTATGGAGAAATCTACAGGATTATTGTACGGCAAACATCACTCGGCTGAGTTATAATGAGGGTACTCTAGCTTTTGTATGTCGTCAGTGAATCCTCACGAACACATTCAGTCAAAAGCGAAAATTGTACAAGTAAATTATATAGATTAGTAAGGTAAACATGGTTGTTTTAGTAACTGGTGGTGCAGGTTATATAGGGTCTCATACCGTTTTAGAACTTTTGAATCAAGGTGATGAAGTTGTTGTAATTGATAACTTAGCCAACGCTTCTGAGGTTTCATTGGAAAGAGTTTCCGAACTCACAGGACATGAGGTGAAGTTTTACCAAGGGGATGTTTTAGATAGAGCATTTCTTGATTCTGTATTTTCTGCGCACCAGATTGAACAAGTAATTCACTTTGCAGGCTTAAAAGCAGTTGGAGAATCGGTAGTAAAACCAATCGAGTACTATCAAACTAATGTGCAAGGCACTTTAACATTGCTAGATGCAATGCGTGCGGCGAACGTATTTAAGATTGTATTTAGCTCATCTGCAACCGTTTATGGTGACCCTACTAGCCTGCCAATAAAGGAAGATTTTCCCACTGGTGGCACAACGAACCCTTACGGAACATCAAAGCTAATGGTGGAGCTGGTATTAAAGGATTTGGCTGAGTCAGATCCTCGTTGGTCAGTCGCTATTCTACGTTACTTTAACCCTGTTGGTGCGCACAGCTCAGGTTTAATTGGTGAAGATCCAAATGGCATCCCAAATAATTTGTTGCCGTATATTACACAAGTTGCAGTTGGTAAGCTTGCCAGTCTAGGTGTGTTTGGTGATGACTATGATACAGCAGACGGCACTGGTGTAAGAGATTATATTCATGTTGTTGATTTGGCCATAGGGCACCTCAAAGCAATGTCAAAGCTGGCTAAAGACAAAGGTGTGCACATCTACAATCTAGGCACGGGTAATGGATATTCTGTTTTAGATATGATTAAAGCATTTGAAAAAGCATCTTCCAAAGCTATTCCTTACGAAATTAAACCTCGCAGAGATGGTGACATTGCTGCATGTTACGCTGAGCCTGAGAAAGCGTACAAAGAATTAGGCTGGAAGGCACAAAGGGGTATTAATGAGATGATGGCAGATTCTTGGAACTGGCAGAAAAATAACCCTCAGGGTTATGGGTCGTAAATTAGACAATTTCCCCCAGCTATTGCACAATTCTGAATATCACATTGTTAAGCTCACAAGCACTAGAGTTTGTGGGCTCGATATTTTAAATCCTAACCTAGTGCCAGTTCACTCAATGTTAAGGTTGTATTAGGTTTGTTTGCCTTTATGTAAAAAAGGTGGTTATTTTATATGAATAATTTTATTATAAGGAACTAACGCAATGAAACTAAAAAAAGTTAAGTTGAAACAATTGTCTAATCTGCAGTTATTAAAGGTGAAAGGCGGAAGTGCAAGTTCAGACCATTATGAACCGCCACAAGCAATGAGAGTCGCTGATTCAGGCTACAATAAGGCATCCTAGTCAGTATAATCCAGAATTGAAAGGAGTCGCGGAAGGTAAGACATGAATGAATTTTTCTACAATTTGGGATGGCTAATTAGGTTTTTTGAGCTACTTATCATTTGCTTTTTAATACTTAAATTTTGGAAGCATAGATTTAGTTTATTTTTTGGTGGAAAAGATAGTTTAAAAACGATAGATGATCATGAGCTCCATTCTTGCTTTTTAACAGCTTTATGCACGCTTCTATTCTACTTCATTGGTGTGGAAACCAGTGCATACATTATGTCTCTCCCAATGGAGAAATTTGCACTCAGACGTGTTTTTTACTTTTCCAAGCTGGTGATTATGGCCTCATTTATGGCAACTTTGTATATTCTGCACTCAATTAGGGGCTGCTTATTTTCCCGAGTGGCAAAAAGCATAGGTTACTTATCAATGTTTTCGGTGTCATTACATATGATGCAGCTGGTAGCGAGGGGGTACTTTGATTTTAATGGGTTATCACCGCTATACCAGTTTTCGGTTATGTTCATTAACGTTATGGCGTTTATGGTTATTGCTATTTACTCTGTAAAACTAATGATAAAAACCAAGTTTGACAGCTATAAAGAACTTGTAAAATGATGGATATGTTACGTCTTGAGTTCTGTGCTGATACCGAATATTCAACCTAATTATAGATATCAAATATGACCGCATGAGAGCAGCAAGAATGTTCAAGATGTATGCTGCTTTATCGTGTTTTTGCTCCTTCACTATAGGAGTTTTAAAAGCCTCTTTTTCGCCTTTTCTCGTTTTTTATACCCTGTAGAGCACTTCACATTTTTGCTGTGGCATTTTTACTGAAAAATTTACTTTCGTTGTGTATAATTACGCCCTTGGATTTCTCGCGAACTATGCATTTTTAGCGTGCTTCGCCAGATTTTAATTTCGTTTTTCAATTCTAAACGATGCCATTTCTAATCCCCAAGATATTGATCTTTTCGGCCCTATAGAGGGTGGTTTTAGTGTCTAATTCGGTCAAATTCAAGGGGGTTGAGGCGGATTGAGGTTGTATGCAAAACTCAGATAAATCAGGCGTTAGCCCACTAAACATAAGCGATTCGGCGTTTCGCCGCTTCTCCGTTGCACCGATGCTGGATTGGACGGATAGGCATTGCCGTACTTTTCATCGTAAATTAAGCAAACATGCGGTGCTGTACACAGAAATGATTACCACAGGTGCAATTATCTTTGGTAAAGGAGACTATCTAGCTTTTGGTGAGCATGAAATGCCAGTTGCGTTGCAATTAGGCGGTTCTGATCCTAAAGCATTGGCAGAGTGTGCAAAACGAGCCCAAGAGTATGGGTACAATGAAGTTAACTTGAATGTTGGGTGTCCGTCAGATCGTGTGCAAAACGGTCGTTTTGGTGCATGTTTGATGGCTGAACCCAAATTAGTGGCAGATTGTGTTGCTGCAATGAAATCCGAAGTATCTATACCAGTTACAGTAAAAACGCGAATTGGTATTGATGAGCAAGACTCGTATGAGTTTTTGACCAATTTAATTGAAGCGTCACATGAGATCGGGTGTGATGATTTTATTATTCATGCTCGAAAAGCATGGCTGCAAGGTTTAAGCCCTAAGGAAAATCGTGAAATCCCGCCACTCGATTATCCTCGTGTATATAAACTAAAACAGGACTACCCCCATCTTCATATTAGTATTAATGGTGGCGTTAAAACACTGGAAGAATGTGAGCATCATCTAGCACACATTGATGGGGTTATGGTCGGTAGGGAAGCATACAGCAACCCATTTTTACTGTCTCAGGTAGATGAAAAGCTCTATGGTGATAAGCCATTTAGCCAAACTCGTCATGAGGTGGTTCGCAGTATGTATGACTATTTTGAACAAGAGATGAGCCGCGGTGCGAACTTTTGGCACATAGCAAGGCATATGTTAGGTATTTTTCAGAATCAGCCGGGTGCGAGAGGGTTTAGACGTCACCTTTCTGAAAACGGGCACAAAAAAGATGCTGATATTAATGTTATGGAAAAAGCGCTGACATTTGTACCTGAAAACACTTAAATTGGTGTTGGCCATTAAGCTACTTATTGGCCAATTTCGCTAATACTTTGTGCTTCTGAACTAAATGAATTTCATGGTTTTTTGCTAACTATCTGAAATTATTTTACTTTTTATTTTGGCACAATGATTGGAATATTAAAGTCATTATATGTCTTAAAGGAACATGTTATGGCTTTAATTAATCGTATTGAAGATTTCATCAAATCGGAATTCAACGCACTTTTAGATAAATCAGAGTGCCCGAATAAATCCCGCCAATGCTCTTATCGAGAGCTACAAGACGCTTTGGACTCGTGCAGAGCGTTGTCAGCAAGACTTATCTGTGAAAAGAAAACGGTTGAGCGACAGATTAAACATCAAACTAGCCAAGCACAAGATTGGTATGACAAAGCCCAGTATGCACTGGAAAAAGAAAGAGAAGATCTGGCCAAAGCTGCAATCATAGAAAAGCACAAGTGTGAGCAATCTCTTGACCATGCGCAGCATCAGTTGAGTGAGTTATCTTCGGCGATAGAAAAATTGGACAGTGACATTGCGACTCTTAAAGAGAAAATTCACCTAAATACCCGACCAAATTCAACGCAACCGGTGAAAGAGCAAGCCGTTTTGGCACGGCTAAAAATCAAGGAATTATTGCACAACCCCGTGATCCAAGGAGTCGCTGCTCAACTTGAATTGTTGGAGAGGAAGTTGCAAAAAGCAGAGTCGAAAGTTGAGAGCTTTGAGGCAACGGAAACACAAACAAATCAAACAAAGAGTGCGTTTAATGAATTGCTCAAACATGAAAAGGTAGAATCTACGCTGAAGTCTTTAAAGGAAAAGCTGGCTTCTGCTTCATCACGCACGACAACAGCTAATTAGGAGGCCACATGGATTCGCAATATTACAAATCTCAATTCCAAAAAGCGCCAAAGAAAAAGCTGGCAGGAGTCTGTATTCAAATTGCTAAGCGATTTGATTTACCGGTATGGCTAGTGAGGGTTTTGCTTGTATTACTCGCATTGAAATTTACATGGCTTTGTATTGTTGGTTATGGGATAGGTTGGTTGTGTTTGTCAGATGACAGGTAGGAGAAATTATGAAAGCGGCAGTTGCTATTGTATTTTTGTTGCTGGCTTTGTCAGCAATGTCCTGGCTTTCTGCTCCAGTTGCAGTACTAAGCATGCCTGAATTCGTTTATGAAATGAGTTGGGTAGGAATGGAACTTGGCGGGTTTTTGGCATTGATCTTAGTGTTTTTTGCGGTGGTTGCGTTGCTCAGTATAGGAATACTGGGTGTTGGTTTAGTAGTGCTCATTGGGCTAGTGTTAGCGCTGTTATTCGGATCAGTCGTAATTGCTTTACCGCTGTGTTTGCTGATTATATTCGCGTGGCTAATTAGTGATGAGTGGTCATTGTGTTAGGGCATAGGTAGATGGTTATGAAATGAGTATTTTGCTGTGAATTCAGTGTATAACAACGGTATACTTAGCATATCCAATACTGGTTTAGTCAGAATTATAGGAATCCAATCATGCTTAGAACTGTTGCACTTATCTCGCTTGTTTCTTTCTCTGGTTATGGCATTGCGCATAATCATCAACATGATGGTCACCAACATGGTGCTCATCAACACGCCCAGCATAATTCAGCAAGTCTTCAGGTTTCAAACGCAAAAATTCGCGCGTTTTTACCGGCCGCAAAGTCAACTGCTGGTTATATGACCATAAATAATGGTACGAAAGAGTCAGTTACCATCGTAAAAGCAAAGATTGAAGGACTGGGCCGTGTTGAAATTCATGAGCATATACATAGCAATGGCATGATGAAAATGCAGCCAGTCAAAAAGCTAGTCGTACCGGCAAATGGACAAGTAGAATTCAAACCTGGTGGTTACCACCTGATGGGCTTTGAGCCAAAAGTAAAGTTAAAAGTAGGCGAAACCCGTAAACTCACACTATATTTTTCAAATGGTGAGAAAGTTGAAAATGAAATTAAAGTTGTTTCTCTAAAAGATGCGTTTTCATCTGAGTCACACCATCATCATTAGGAGATAGGATGAACGAACATAAGGGCAAGGTATTCTCTGCACTCGCAGGATTGCTGTTGATTGGATATATTCTTGCGGTGTATTGGAGTTTTGAACCTGAGCAGTTTGATGTTGTTGAGCGAGCAAAAGCACAAGCCCAAGAACAAAATGCAAAGCTTGTAACTGGCTATGTAACAACCAACACTCTAATAGAGGTGATGCAGACTTTGCTAGATAAGCCGGGTGGGTACCTGTCAAATGATGTGCTGCCACCGAGTGTTATAATGGACAATATGCCAGCTTGGGAATTTGGTGTGTTAGAAATGTCACGGGATTTGGCATTGTCAATGCGAAAAGACTTTAGTCGATCGCAGTCACAATCTACTGAGCACCCAAGCTTAAAAAAGGCGCAGCCAAAGTTTAATATCAGTTCGACTGCATGGATTTTACCAAGTGCAGAAGGTGAATACCAAGTAGGTATAAATTACTTACGTGAATATCAGACTCAAATTGCTAATCAGGCTGAAGTCGGTAGCCAATTTTATGCGCGTGCTGACAACTTAAGAGGTTGGTTAAAAGAAGCTGAAAAACGCCTGGGAAGTTTGAGCCAGCGTTTAAGTGCAAGTGTAGGGCAAGAGCGTATTAATACAGATCTAGCCGGAGACAGCGCGGCTTTGCAAGCGACTTCAGGTATGGAGCAAACAATAGTAAAAACGTCTTGGTGGCAAATAGATGATGTTTTCTATGAGTCTCGCGGTGCCACATGGGCGCTTATACACTTTTTAAAAGCAGTAGAGCATGACTTTTCCGATGTATTAGAAAAGAAGAATGCTAAGATTAGCTTACAGCAAATTATTCGGGAGCTTGAGGCAACTCAAGAGACAGTATGGAGCCCGATGATTTTAAATGGTAGTGGTTTTGGATTTGTTGCTAATCACTCGTTAGTGATGGCTAATTATATTTCAAGAGCGAATGCGGCTCTTATAGAACTCAGTGAACTTTTAGCGCAAGGATAAAAAAATGAAAAAGTATTGTTTAGCGGCAGCGTTGTCTTTGGCTTGCCTTACACCTGCAGCACATGCTGATACTTTGTTAGGTTTGTATTTGGGAGCCGAAGGTTGGCAAAGTGAACCGGAAGGTAGCTTTGCAGAAAAAGGTAACCTTCAAGAGTTTAACTTTGAAGATGAGACATACACAAGTTTATACGCCTCATTGGAACACCCAGTTCCTTTAGTGCCAAATGTTAAATTGAAGTACACTGAACTTGAGTTAACAGGTAATACAACTCTGACAGACACCTTCGAGTTCGGTGGTAGTAACTTCACTGTTGGTACAACTGCAAATACAGTAGCGGATTTAAGCCATATTGACTACATCCTGTATTACGAGTTGTTTGACAATGATCTGGTATCTTTTGACTTTGGTATCAATGCGAAACAGTTTGATGCAGACGTTACTGTAACTGGTGAAGTAAACGGCGCCCAAGTAACAGAAACTGTGGATTTTTCAGGTTTCGTACCCCTTGGCTATTTACGTGCAGAAGTTGGACTCCCGCTGACTGGATTGAGTGTGTTTGCAGAGGGCAGCTTACTGGCCATTGATGATAGTAAAATTCAAGACTATCAAATTGGCATTGCATGGGAGTTTATTGATAACCTAGCGGTTGATGTGGCGTTAAGAGCGGGCTATCGCTCTCTTGTATTAGAACTTGATGACATTGACGATTTTGATTCTGATATTGATGCATCAGGTCCGTTTGCAGGGTTACAAGTACACTTCTAAATCGACTCAATAAGATTCAAAGTCAGGTTATCGGTCTCATCTATTCTTGCTCTATGAGGCCGATGACTGTTTTGTTATTCCCACACTAAGTTGAACTCTTCTTCTAATGTTTTGCTCAGAAGTTGTTTGTAAGCCTTATTCACTGGTGTGTTAATTAGTTTTTTTAACTCATCTCCTGTTTGAGTCAGCTTATAATAGCTCAGTACCAAGTCATTACTTTTCGCTTCAAAATTTATTCTTTTATTTTGATATACCAGAGTTAATGACTGTCCTTTTTGTAAGCTGGCAGATTCAATCTCTTGTCTGTACATCAAATTGATATCCATCAAGGTTAGGATTTGTGGAAAACTTAAGCCAGCCTGTGACAAATTCATGGTCTCTGTACTGCCTTTACGCAGCAAATCTAATATTGAAGGCTTTTTGTAATATCCAAGAATAATGAGATAACTGTCTTCTTTTTCCAAGTAGCCACAGAGGGATGCACACTTTTGTAACGCTTCAGCTTCCCTTTGCGTCATTAACTTGAGAGTTTGTAAGCTCTTTATGGAAAATGTGCCAGGAGCAATTGATTCACCTACCAATATTTTTGCCCAGAGCTTTTGCATTGTTTGATTTGCAATGTCTTCGGCGAGTGTAATGAAATGCTCAAGCCAATCAGGATCAGGCCTACCTCGGCTTGTAACATCAGGACATAAGGTTAATGACATGCCCATAATGCTTTCAATGTTTTGTTGGCGCTGAATACGCTGCAGTTGGCTACGTTTTAAAGCTCTTTTTAATGTTCCGTGAGGGCTTTGAATAGAGAAGTTATTCTGCGAAGTTGTGTGACTATAACGGCTGTTAGTGGAAACAGGTTTAACTTGCTTTGTCATGGCGTAGCCGAGCTTTTCTTCAATTAGTAAAGCCAAACTGGATCGAGCTTGCGCATTCTTTATAGTCATTTTTTAAGACTCTACCTGTTGTAACCGAAGTTCAGAACTCATTTCGTTTGCTGCGGTTTGGAGTATTTGCGTTAAGTAATGTTTGGTAAGCAATGCGATTAGGCTACCAATAATGGGAGTCAGTACTTCGCCATTTACGTTTATAGTGACTTGATTTAAGGTCGGTTGCAATGCTATTTGCAACCGAGCTTGGTGCTCTTCATTAAAGCGCAAATGAAATTGCACTTCGTTGTTTCGACGTGAGACAAGTGTCGCGTCGACTTTTCCTCTTGCGTGTTCAAATGCTACAAAACCGCCAACATTTTCGCTATTTTCGAGTGAAATTAAATTGATATGACTTGACTGTAGAACGTTAATTGCCTGTACCCACTGCTTGGTCGAAAGCATGAATTCAGATCTCTGCGCCGATTGCTCTGTGAAAGGGACTGTTGTTGATATTTGGTACGTGGTTGGCAGTGCATTTATAGCAAGTAGTATGAAAACAAAAGCAAAAGCTGCACATTTAAGAGTTGTTTTAAATAGCTGCACAACGCCACCTTTGTCGTTTTATTTGCGTATGAAGCAAGCGCAAGTATTTGAACATCGTCTATAATATTACTTAGGTGTTAATGGATGCGGATCGTGATAGTAAAAATCTATCATATTTTATAAGATGAACCATAGAGAAAGCTGCTCTTGCAGATAATGATGTGATTTAGCATAAGGTGGATGATGGCGTCTGAGCAAGAAGATTTTTTGTTTGCAGATCAAGAAGTGTCTCACGAGGCCCAAGAGGTTGATACTGGCTTTTGGGATGTATTGGTTGTGGATGACGACCCAGAGATCCATTCAGTGACCAAACTGGCTTTATCTGGTGTGGAGTTTTGGGGAAGAACCTTACGCTTTCATCACGCCTACTCAGGTCAGGAAGCTGTGACAGCGTTAAAAAACAACCCAGACGTTTGTGTGTTGCTTCTCGATGTTGTAATGGAAAGCGACGATGCAGGGCTAAATGTTGTTAAACAAGTCAGAGAGGATATAGGTAACCATGCTGTGCGAATTATTCTGCGCACAGGCCAACCAGGCTATGCCCCTGAAGAAAAAGTTATTCGTGAATATGACATCAATGACTATAAAATGAAAACGGAGCTGACAAGAGGAAAGCTCGTTACCTCATTGATGACTGCAATACGATCATATCAACAGATATGTGAACTTGAGCAACAAAGTGTTGCGTTAACAAATATCTTAGAGGCTTCACAAGCTATTCTGGGTCATACAGATATGGTGTCTTTCAGCCAAGCTGTGGTGCAACAGATAGCGAAAATTATCGGCGCGCCAGAAAATGGCATTGTTGCGGGGATTACGGGTAGCTCACGAGTAATTATTTTTGGTGGTACACAAAATTACGTTGAGTTTTTTGGAGACGGATTAGAACAGTTAGACAACGGTCGAGTTATAATGCAGGTTCAAAACTGCTTTGATCGAGAAGTTCATCAACATACTGAACACGATATTACTTTTTTATTACAAGGTAAAAGTCGCAGAGCGGCTATTTATATTGAAATAGATCACTCACCTAGTGCTGCCCAATTGCAATTTGCTGAGATATTTCTAGCAAATGTCAGTGTTGGCGTTGACAATATTAAATTAATAAATGAATTAAGAGATGTTGCATATAAAGACACTCTCACTAGACTACCAAATAGAGCAAATTTCGTAGACTCCATCGCTAAATATTATCAACCTGATAATGATGGGCTGGTTTTTGTGCTACTCGATATTGCTCAGTTTTCTGATATTAATAATGGTTTGGGGCAGGAGGTTGGTAATCTATTGTTGCTTGCGGTCAAAGAGCGTTTGCGACTGGAGTTTCCAGAATGCCAGCTGTTATCTCGCATTGGGGCAGATGTTTTTGGACTATTGTTACCCTCGCACACTTTTGATGAACAAAGATTTATAGAAGCCATTACAGTTCCCTACCAAGTTGGAGAGCATGTGCTGACTATGCACTTCCATATCGGCGTATGTAATCAAGCAGATTTTCATCCACTTGGTTTAGAAACCTTAAAGTTGGCTTATATTGCGCTCAATCAAGCTAAGCAGGCGCGAACAGTTCTTGATAGATATACACCCGATCTAGAAGAAAAAATGGCATGGCGACTGGGTTTGATTCGCCAATTGAGACAAGACTTTGAATTAAATAAGCTGGAAGTTTGGTATCAACCTCAATTTAGTCTTTCTTCAAACAAAGTCATTGGATGCGAAGCATTATTACGCTGGCCATCTGGTAATGGGGATTATATTTCTCCAGGGATCTTTGTTCCGCTGGCAGAAGATGCAGGCTTAATTGTTGATATTGGACAGTGGGTGTTGGAACAAGCGTGCAAATTACAACAGCAATTTACCGAACGAGGGCTCGATCTGAGTGTGGCTGTGAATGTTTCAGTGCCCCAGTTCAAGGTAAGTAATTACGCGGAGCTTGTGAAAGAAACTATTTTAAACCACGGTGTAGAACCAAACAAGATTGAGCTAGAAGTGACTGAAAGTGTGGTAATGGATGAGATTAACACAGTTATAGAGACACTAACCGAGCTAAAGTCTTTTGGTGTTGAAGTGGCTATTGATGATTTCGGCACAGGCTTTTCCTCTCTCAGTTATCTTCAACAACTACCTTTGGCACGTTTAAAAATAGATCGCGCTTTTGTGAAGGATATTCCTGATACGGATAGTGGAGCAATAGCTGAACTGGTGATTTCTCTGGGCCGTCATCTTGGTTTAAAAACAATCGCAGAGGGAGTTGAAACGCAAGCTCAAGCAAAAATTTTAAAAGATTTAGGCTGTGATGAAGTACAAGGATTTTTACTTGCTAAACCGATGCCTAAAAAAGAGCTATTAGAGTTTTTAGCACAAAACACTTAAAGGTATTCCGACAATAGGTGTTAGCACTCGCTGCACCTTCTTTTTTATTTATAAATATTAATTTTTTAATTTAATATTTTTCCCCTTTTTAAATATTAATTTTTTTATAAATTAGTGTCTCGATATTAATATTTTTATTTTTTGCAATAATCAAGATTTTGTTTTTTGGGTTATTTCTTTTCTTATTTATAAAGTTACAAGTTTTTTTCCGTAATATATGCAATGTACCTATTTACATGCTGTTGACTGTAGGTGGGTAAATTAGTAACTTCTATAACGTGGGATGAAGATATTTCACATGTACTATAAAAAAAACGTAATTTTTTAATAAGGAAATATCAATGAGATACTCTAAACTGTCTCAATCGATCAAGACCTCGTTAATCGCGGGTTCTATTTTAACAACAGGTTTTTCACAATTAGCAGTCGCTGAAGAGGCCGGTGCTGAAGGCAAGGTTGAACGTATTGAGGTAACCGGAAGCCGTATTAAACGTATCGCGCTTGAAGGTGCTAGTCCAGTAACGACCGTATCGGCGGAAGATATCAAAGTTGCGGGTATCACACGTATTGAAGATATCCTAAATGATATGCCAGCGGTATTTGCAGGCCAAACATCTGGTACAGCGAATGGTGCAACGGGTACAGCAACGGTTGATTTACGTAACTTAGGCCCTGAACGTACTTTGGTTCTATTAAACGGTCGTCGTTTACCAGCTGGTTCTCCATCAGCAGGTGGTATCGGCGCGGACTTGAACCAAATTCCGGCAGCACTTGTTAAACGTGTTGATGTACTAACAGGTGGTTCATCGGCAACCTATGGTTCTGATGCGGTTGCAGGTGTTGTTAACTTCATTTTAAAAGATGACTTTGAAGGCTTCCAGTTTGAATACCAGACAGGTATGTACCAACACAACAATGATCACGATGAAATGCAAGCCGCTGTTGCTGCACGTGGCTTTGAAAACCCAGAGTCAAGCGTAACAGATGGTCGCTCAGAAGACTTCACTATCATGTTTGGTGCGAATACTGCGGACGGTCGTGGTAACGTTGTTGCTTACGCGACTTATCGTGAAATTGACGCTATTACGCAAGACAGCCGTGACTTCAGTGCTTGTGCTATGAACTTAGACGCAGATGGTAATCGTGCATGTTTTGGTTCGGGCACCATTCCAGATGGTCGTATTACAGACTTCGATACTTTCGATTTTAAAGTAGCTGGCGACGAGTTTGTGCCTCGTGATGGTACGTTGTTCAACTACGGTCCGTTAAACTACTTCCAACGTCCTGATAAACGTAAAACAATGGGCATGATTGGTCACTATGACCTGAATGACAATGCGACCGTTTATACTGAATTAAGCTACATGGATAACCGTACTGTTGCGCAAATCGCGCCTTCTGGTGCATTTTTCCCTGACGGTGTGAATATTTACTGTAATAACCCGCTTTTCTCAGCGCAGCAAGTTAAAGTGTTATGTACAGATCGTGGTTTAGCAGCAGACGCACTTGTTGAAGGCGCTTTCATCGGTAAGCGTAATGTTGAGGGTGGTCCTCGTCAAGACGATAGACGTCACACATCTACACGTTATGTGTTTGGTGTAAAAGGTGAAATTAACGATAGTTGGACGTATGATGCGTACGTGAACTTTGGTGAAGTATCTTATGTTCAAACGTATGAAAATGACTTGTCTATCACTAACATCGCAAGAGCGTTAGACGCTGTTAAAGATGCTGATGGTAACATTGTTTGTCGTTCAGTTGTTGAAGGTTATGACACGAACTGTGTGCCTTGGAATATTTTTGAAACAGGCAAAGTTACTCAAGAGCAGTTAGATTACCTAATCATTCCACTTTATTCTCGTGGTGAAACCAAGTCTAAGCAAGTCAGTGGTTATGTGGCTGGTGACTTAACTGAATACGGCATTATGGTACCAGGCACTTCTACTGGTCTTGGTGTTGTTCTTGGTTTGGAACATCGTAAAGAAGAGCTAGTACTTCGTCCAGACCGCAACTTCCAAATTGGTGATGGTGCGGGTCAAGGTGGTCCAACTGCACCTGTAGCTGGTGAGTATGATGTAGATGAGTTCTTCACTGAGCTTAATATTCCTCTTTTAGAAGATACAAGCTTTGTTGACAACTTAACGCTAGAACTTGCTTATCGTTATTCTGATTACTCAACAGGTAAAACGACAGACACTTATAAAACAGCATTTGACGTTCGCTTTAGCGATAGCTTAGGTGTGCGTGCGAGCTACCAACGTGCGGTACGTGCTGGTAATATTCGTGAGTTATTCCGTCCAACGGCTCAAGGCTTATTTAACTGGGTAGACCCTTGTAGTGGTGCATCTCCTACAATGTCACAAGCTGATTGTGCTAAAACTGGTGTGACAGCTGACCAATATGGCAGAGTTCCTGCGAACCCAGCAGGTCAGTACAATGCTGTAAATGGTGGTAACCCTTTACTTGAGCCTGAAGTGTCAGATACATACTCTTACGGTATTCTTTGGTCACCTGAGTTTGTTGAAGGTTTAGATATTGTTATAGATTACTTTGATATCTCTGTTGAAAAGGCGATTACCCAAGTACCAGAAGGTGATGTTCACGCAGAGTGTGTTGCTGGTAATGCTGATTCATGTGCGGCGATTTCTCGTGATCCTAACAATGGTAACCTTTGGATTGGTACAAATGCCATTACTTCTTTAGATAGAAATATCGGTTTCATCGAAACTTCAGGTATCGATTATGATATTACTTACCGTTATGATATCAACGATTTAGGTTCTCTTCGCTTCTCTCTTAAGGGTACTTGGTTAGATAAGTATTCTACTCAGAACTACCCAGGTCGCCCTGCTGATGATTGTACTGGTTATTGGGATAGAAACACCTGTGAAGTGCCAGTACCAGAACTACGTCAGAACTTAGCAACGACTTGGATCACACCTTGGGATGCAAATATTACAGCAACAGTTCGTTACTATGGTGAGGTGAATGAATACACTAAAGATGCTAATAACGTTGTTTCAGATGGTCCGACTACGCTTAAAGCTATGACATACTTTGACTTAGCTGCAACGTGGAATGCTACAGACAGCATTACACTTAGAGCGGGTATTAACAACCTATTTGATGTAACACCACCACTTGTGCCAAATGGTCCAGCAGGTGAAGCAAACGGTAATACGTACCCAGGTCAATACGATGCATTAGGTCGTTACCTGTTCGCTGGCGCAACATTTAGATTCTAAGTATCAAAGCAATAAAGTAGGTAGTAGAGCTTACTTTATAAACGCCATTAAAAAAGCAAACCTCTAGGTTTGCTTTTTGTTGCCTGTTGATTACGAAAAAAGTATATACAAACATTAGCCTTTAGGTGAGTTTCTCACTAACTTCGTTATCAAAGTTTAGATAGAATTAAAGGCCACCTTGTGCTCCAGTGTTATTACCTCGAGAATCTAGCATCCGCTTTGCTTCTTCCTCTTGGCGATCAATCTGTTCTTGGGTACGGCATGTACGCTTACCGAAACGTGTTCCTGTTCTGGCTTCTCTTGAGCAAATTAATCCATTGTCCGCAGTAGTGTTTTGATCTGCAGTTGCACTTTGGTTTTCCGTAGATGTTGTTGAGTTACACCCTGCAAGTAGAGCAATTGCAAGTGATATTGGTATCATTTTCATATCAAACTCCCTCTATTTTTATAAGTTAATTGTATCAGCGGCAAAAAGTTGGGTTATTTTTCACCACATATACCTACCTTAGCGACTTTATATCGATGATACAACTACCACTCTAGTTTCAATTATTTTTTACATAAAATGTAGCTGAATAAACTGGCTTTTATTGTGTTATTCGTTGTTTTATAAATAAATTAATAAGCTCGTTTACTTCTTATTAGCATATTAAGGATAAAAGGTAGTTGACGCTTAAATAGCTGCATTCTAAATAGCATTTTCATTATTTTTTCTAAAAGTTGTGATGGCAGGGAATTTTCTACCTAATTAAGATATAATCTGGATCTTTTTTACTCAGAGCCGTCACTCTATGAACACATCAAAAGCCGCACCACTTCAAGCTGAGCGCTCGTTATTTTCTTATCCAAAGTATTGGGCTGAATGTTTCGGTCCAGCGCCTTTTTTGCCAACTTGCCGAGCAGAAATGGATGCGCTTGGTTGGGATAGCTGCGATATCATTATTGTCACAGGGGACGCCTATGTCGATCATCCAAGTTTTGGCATGGCTGTTATTGGGCGGGTTTTGGAAGCACAAGGGTTCCGAGTAGGTATTATTGCACAACCTGATTGGTCGGATAAAAGCGCGTTTGAATCTTTGGGTAAGCCAAATTTATTTTTTGGTGTTACAGCGGGTAATATGGACTCGATGATTAATCGCTATACAGCAGAAAAACGTATGCGTCATGATGATGCGTATACCCCTGGAAACCTTGGTGGTAAACGTCCAGATCGTGCTGTGGTTGTTTATAGTCAAAGGTGTCGAGAAGCATATAAAGATGTGCCTGTCATCATTGGGGGCATTGAAGCGAGTTTGCGTCGAATTGCGCATTATGATTACTGGCAAGAAAAAGTACGGCGTAGCGTAATATTCGACGCAAAAGCCGATATTCTTATCTATGGCAATGCGGAGCGCCCATTAGTCGAGGTTGCACACCGTATTGCCAATGGTGAAATGATTGACACCATTCAGGATGTGCGTGGTACCGCTGTTATCCGCAAATCTCCGTTAGAAGGGTGGCGAGGTAGCGACTCGACAGCAATTGATAAAGTTGGAAAGATTGACCCTATTCCAAACCCTTATGGCGCTGATGATATGGGGTGCAGCAAGTCTGAGTTTGCAAAAGCGGGCATTGATTTAAAAGCTGACCTTGCAAAACCAATTACCGTTCAGCCTCCGCGTTTAAAGCCTTGGGAAAAAGTTTACGTTAAATTACCTGCATTCGAACAAGTGAGTGTTAACAAACCATTGTATGCCCATGCATCACGTATCTTGCATCAAGAAACGAATCCCGGCTGTGCAAGAGCGCTGTTCCAGCGTCATGGGGATCGCTCTGTATGGGTCAACCCACCAGCATTTCCGCTCGAAACAGAAGAGATGGACCACGTGTTTGGTTTGCCTTATCAGCGAATTCCTCATCCAACTTATGGGGACGAAAAAATTCCTGCGTATGACATGATCAAGACGTCGGTTAATATTATGCGTGGTTGCTTTGGCGGATGTAGCTTCTGTTCGATTACCGAACACGAAGGACGCATTATTCAGAGCCGCTCCGAAGAATCAATCATTGAAGAGATTGAACAAATTCGCGATAAAGTACCTGGTTTTACTGGCGTAATATCAGATCTGGGTGGACCCACTGCCAATATGTATAAACTACGTTGCAAGAGCAAAAAAGCAGAGAGTACTTGTCGACGTTTATCATGTGTTTATCCAGATATTTGTAAGCACATGGATACAGACCATACACCCACAATTGAGCTATACCGCAAAGCGCGTGATGTTGAGGGGGTGAAGAAAATCCTCATTGCGTCAGGCGTTCGTTATGATTTAGCAATTGAGGACCCTCGTTATGTAAAGGAGTTAGTGTCGCATCACGTTGGTGGTTATCTAAAAATTGCACCAGAGCATACGGAAACTGGGCCCTTATCTAAAATGATGAAGCCAGGTATGGGCACCTACGATAAGTTCAAAGAGTTATTTGACAAGTACTCCAAAGAAGCGGGTAAAAAGCAGTATTTAATCCCCTATTTTATATCAGCTCATCCAGGTACAACGGATGAAGATATGGTGAATATGGCGTTGTGGCTTAAAGCCCATGACTTTAAGCTAGATCAGGTGCAAAACTTTTACCCATCACCGATGGCAAATGCCACCACAATCTATCACACTGAGATGAACTCGCTGCGAAATATTAAAAATAACCATGAGCAAGTCCCAGTACCAAAAGGGGCTCGTCAACGCCGCTTACATAAAGCTATTTTGCGATATCATGACCCAGCTGGGTGGCCTTTGATCCGTGAAGCGCTAAAAGAAATGGGCAAAGCACACTTGATTGGACGCGGTCCAGAGTGCTTGGTGCCAGATGAAAACAGTCGTGAGCGAAATAGTAAAAGTGGTAGTAGGCGCGGTAATAAGGCGCTCACTAAACACACTGGTTTTAGCCAGTTTAATCAAGCAAACACCAAGCCTCGAGTGGGTAAAAACAAGCGAAAACCAAATAACAAAAAGCCAACTCACCATTAATGAAAAAGCCGCTTTTACAAGCGGCTTTTTCTTTGCGTCACAGCCCTCACTGAAGGAGGACGATTTAAAAGTTACTCTTCCGGACGGTGTGGCTTGCCTGACTTGATCCACTCCGCTGCTGGCATACCGCGTAAGTAGTGGTCAAAGTACTCCATCATTCTTACTGAGAAATCGACCTGATTTGGAAATTTCTTCAAGTGATGCGGCTCACCTTCATACTGTAGAAAGATGGCATCTTTATCATGGCGGCGTAGGGCCAAGTAGTACTGGATGCCTTCTTGCCACGGAACCGCACCATCTTTATCTCCGAACATAAGCAGAATTGGGGTATTCACCTTATCAGCGAAAAATACTGGTGAATTCTCAATGTATAGATCTGGTGCCGCTGTTAGTGGCTGTCCAATACGGCTTTGTCCAGATTCGTATTGGAATTGTCTGGCCAAACCCGTTTTCAGTCGGATACCGCTGTATGCTGATGTCATATTCGATACTGGCGCGCCAGAAACAACGGCTTTAAACATGTCTGTCTGTGTGACGGCAAATGCGCTCTGGTAGCCAGCCCAAGAGTGGCCTTGAAGGCCGATGCGATTTTTATCCGCAACGCCCATATCAACCAATTTCTGCGCAGCATTAATCAGTGTCTGCGTAGAGGAGGGGCCAGGTTTACCTATTTCAAAACGAATATCAGGTAGGAAAACAGCGTATCCATTTGATGTAAACATCGGGAAATTAGGCCTATGGTTTAGCTCCATTTTTGGGAAGTCATACATGCGTTGACTCATATAGCGATAGAAATAAATAACCACAGGCAGTTTATGGCCAGGTACATAATTGGCTGGCTTGATCAGAACTCCTTGCATCTTCTCGCCATTATAACCTTGATATTGCACTAGCTCTGGTTTTTGACCCCAAGCAAAATTAGCGATCTGTGGGTTCAAATGAGTTACTCTTTGAGGCGTGTCAAACTGACTAGAGGTTTGCCAAAAGTCAGGGAACTGGTGATATGTTTGCTCTGTAAATATCAATTTGTCAGCATGCTTAGCTTTTTTTACTAAGTCAAAACGAGCATCGCCTTTTAGTACAGTGGTGAGCAAGCCTGTTTTCAAATTAAGCTTCGCGATATGGGTTTGCTTGTTTTCCAAGTTGTGCGCTGATAAGTAGAGGGTTTCGTTTGCTTCGAACCCTACTTGTTTCTTGTCCAATTTAATTACACGATATTGTGTACTGGACTCTTTACCTTGTGTCAGCCTGTTTGCTTCACCGCTCTTGCTATCAAATGCCCAAATATCGTATTTACTGTATGCATATAGCTTGCTGCCATCAAGTTGCCAGCCTGCAAATCCATAGCCCGGGTTTGGCTCTGGATAATCGTGTCTATCGTCGGCAAAAATGGCGTTGCGTACTGCTTTACTTACAGCGTGCTCTTTTTGTTCGTGCAGGTCCTTCAGCCAAAGCTGATCATGTAAAAAGTAAGCTGCATGTCGCCCAGTTGGTGATAGGCTGGGGCGGTTAGGGCTGTCTTTTACGATGTAACCTTTGGCTCCTGTACTCACTTTTACAGCATAGTAATCAGCATAAAAGCCATCGTACATTATCTTTTTAAGATATGGTTGGTCATTACGACCAAGCATAAAGTCTGCTTCAGTATTGAGTGTGACATCTCGCACTGTTTCATCGGCTAGCTGTATGACTTTTTGAGATTCTATATGGTATACCGCTTGGTACTGGCGGTCTCGGTTGGTCTTTTTCCACGTATGCTGTTCACGCGGTTTGATTTCAGGGTCGTTATTATGCCAAAGTTTCAGCCCTGACTGCTCTCGAATGGTATCAAAATCACGTAGGGAAGCTTCGTCATGATATTTTTGAGCCTCGACTTTGTTGTCGAGCAATGGTCTATTTTCAAAGTACAGTCTTTCACCCTGCTCTGACCATTTCAATTTTGCCGTTTTGGCACTGTACCAGCCGCTGGGGTTCTCAATTTTAGTGATTTTATTGGTACTCGCATCCCAAAGAGTCACATCGTAGCTGCGACGGCGCTTATCTTCATTGACATAATTGCTTAGGTTAAATGCCACGATGCTGGAGTAGGGGTGCCATGCGATAGCGCTCACAGTAACACCTGGTTCATTAAACAAAGCATCCACTGATTGGGTGCTTAAATCGAGGTATTTCACTTGATTATTTGCCGTTACAGAATCGTGTTGGCTAAACAAGACTCCGTATTCTGCAGGGCTTAGTCCGTAAGAAATTACATTTTCAAAGCGTTGTGTTTTTTTAGTGTGCAAATCTAATACAACTAAAGTCAGTGGCTTGTCTTTCTTATCGGCCTTAATCGCGGACTTTTCTTGTTTAGGCTTGTCTTCCGCTTTGTTCTTTTCGATATCCTCTCGATAAGCCAACCAACGGCCATCATCACTTAATTGATAATCTTTAACATGCTCAAATAGTTGTTGTTGGCCTGTTTGTGTATCGACCAAAACTAAATTATTTTTTAGTGCCTTGCGTTCTTTTTTCGTCGCTGTTTCTGATTCAAGCAGAGTCGGAATTTGAGTGAAAGCAACCCAAGTTGACGATCTATTGATATGTGCTTTGGTGCCTCGTTCAACAGTGGTAATTAGTGTATTGTTTGTGAGGTTATAAACTTGGCCTTGAGCATTACCGCGATATGGTTTGGCACTGAAGGCTAAAAATTTACCATCTTCAGCAAGTTGTGTTGAATGTGCGTATTTAAAGTCGAAAACATCGTCAAATTTTAATGGCGCTTTGTTGGCCATTACTTGGCCAGAAAACAAAGCTGCCGCGACGAGCGAGTATGCAAGCTTCATGATTTTATCTGTTCTTGTATTATAAATTTGTTTCTTTGTAACACTTTTAACAGGCAAACAAAATCATGCTGCGTTGTGTGGGAGTGAAAAATCGATGAAAGCGGCTTTTCACCGCTTTTTTTATAACCAAATACGTTGTAGTTCTTGCCATTGGATAGCGAAAGTCGCCGTCGGTTTAGCTTTGAAGTCACTGCGAACAAATTGATTCATCTTGCCTTCTACATGGGCGAGGAATAGGTTAGCCAGTGCGGTCTCATCAATATTAAAGGTTTTGCCCTCGCGTAATTTCCTTTCCCTCAAGACTTGCTTAAATTGAGTTTCAAGTTTCTCGAACAGGCTTTGAACACGCTCCCTTAAACGTTCTTGCTCACCTTGCAGTGCATCGCCTGTTAGAATACGGGTAATACCAGGGTTTTTCTCAGAGAAGGTCAAAAGTAGCGTTAAAATATTATAGACACGGCTTTGTGTATCTTTTTCATTTTCTAAAATTAAGTTAATGCGAGAAAGTAGTGTATCTTCAATAAACTCAATGAGTCCTTCAAACATGCGTGCCTTGCTAGGAAAATGGCGATATAAGGCTGCTTCAGATACGCCAACTTCAGCTGCTAACTTTGCAGTTGTGATTCTTTGACCCGGGCTAGTTTCAAGCATTTGCGCAAGAGATTGAAGTATTTGCTCTTTGCGATTACTGCGTTTGGTCGCTGGCATGAACTTTCCTTTAATAATTATCGTTATTCTGGTCTGTATGGTGTATTTTTATTAGGTCCATACTAAGTAAGGACCTATGTTAATGTTTTATTCAGCTTCTTTCCAGCCTTTTAACATCAACTCAATCAAGTTTACTTGCAATTGCTTTGACGACAGTAAGTGCTAACTCATTTTTGTTTGAAGTCGGCAAGGAAACTTGGTCATCTTGCCAAAATAAAGTTAAAGCATTGTTATCTGAGTTAAAACCTAGGCCTGCTTGTGATACGTCGTTAGCACAAATCATGTCGAGTTTTTTATTCTTCAGTTTGCCTCGTGCATATTGTTCAACATCCTGTGTTTCTGCCGCAAAACCCACTGTATACGGGCGGTCCTTGGTCAAAGCTGCGACTTCAGCAATGATATCTGGGTTTTTAACTAATGTTAGTGTCATTTCATCGCCCTGCTTTTTTATTTTTTGCTCTGCGATATCTGCGGCACGATAATCAGCAACAGCGGCGCAGCCAATAAAAATATCAGATTCAATAGCTAAGCGAATTGCTTCATCACGCATTTCAATTGCGCTATTTACGTAGCTCACTTGTACGTTTGATGGGGCGTTTAGTTTCACAGGGCCTGATATTAGATTAACGGTAGCTCCCATTTTTTGCGCAGCTTGTGCGAGTCCATAGCCCATTTTCCCAGAGCTATGGTTGCTAATGTAGCGCACAGGATCCAGTGCTTCTCTTGTTGGGCCCGCTGTGATTGTAACTACTTTACCCAACAAAGGTTGCGCAGCTGGAAGGAGAGTAGAGGTACACAATTCGACCAATTCATTTGGTTCCAGCATGCGTCCTTTGCCTATATCGCCACATGCTTGCTCGCCTTGCCCTGGACCCCAAATTTCAATACCGTCATTTGCCAATGTTGCCAAATTGCGTTGTGTTGCAGGGTGTGCATACATTTGTTGATTCATTGCTGGTGCTACAGCAACTTTAGCTGGGGTTGCTAGTAAAAGTGTCGTGAGGAGGTCATCGGCAATACCACTGGCCATCTTAGCAATCATGTTGCTCGTTGCTGGAGCTACAAGGATAAGGTCTGCCCATTTTGCAAACTCAATGTGCCCCATGGCTGCTTCTGCATTTGGGTCTAGCAGGGAGTCTGACACAGGTTCACCAGATACTGCTTGCATAGTAAGCGGGGTAATAAAATGTTTCGCGGAGTCAGTCATAACAACTTTGACTTCGCACTGACGCTCTTTTAAGCGTCTTACTAACTCTGCGCATTTGTAAGCGGCAATCCCACCGCTTATCCCTAAAACAATTTTTTTGCCCGATAAGTTCATTTTCAACAATTCTCACGACTCAAACAGTCTCTAAGATATCATAGCCAATGGTCAGTTTTGAAATGTTCGCAGTGCGAAGCCGTAGAAATTGAAAATTTACACACCCAGTGGGCGGTTTTTTTATCATCATAAGTGATAAATATGAGGTGGCGCATCAGAGTGAAGATGTTTAAAGGAATTGATATGCAAATGAATGCACTACCTAAGCAGTCTCGGCCTAGGGAAAAATTATTGGCTTTAGGGCCCGCATCTTTAAGTGATGCAGAGTTGTTGGCAATTTTTTTACGAACCGGAGTTACTGGAATGAATGCCATTGAGCTTGCAGAGTCACTTTTGGATCAACGAGGTTCTCTACAGAGGTTATTTAACAGCTCTCAACATGATTTTGTTAAACTTAAAGGGGTGGGTGACGCAAAATATGTGCAATTTCAAGCCGTTTTGGAGTTATGTAAACGCTACCTGAAAGAGGGTTGCTGCCGCGAAATATGCTTTGATAAACCTGAGCGAGTCTATGATTACCTGAGCATTCAATTAAAGGGTCTTGAGCACGAGGTGTTTATGGCATTGTATCTCGATAGTCAAAACCGGTTGATTAAAGATGAAATATTATTTAACGGTACAATTAATGCTGCATCAGTTTATCCGAGAGAAGTGATAAAAGCGGCGTTAAAGCACAATGCTGCGGGGATTATTTTTGCACATAATCATCCATCTGGAGTGTGTGAGCCGAGCTACGCAGATAAAGTTTTGACGGAGAAATTGCAAAAAGCTCTGTCGCTTTTAGATATCAAAGTGTTAGATCACATCATTGTGGCTGGAAATCGACATTCTTCATTTGCTGGAATGGGCTTACTTTGAGCGATTAGTGGGTGCTTTTTAGCCCGCAACCCTTTATTTAGCCTAAAAATTATAAAATAGTTTAATTTAAATGCAGTTTTTACTTTCCACATGGCCCTATGATCATTATAATTGGCCGCTATCAAATTTACCCATGAGCTGACTAGGATATCATCAGATCCTTGATCTCTGCCTGCAGATGCTGTATAAAGAGCGCCCTTTGATTTTACCCGGGGCACACCAGTGTAAGGCCTAAGGGGAAATTAAGCTCGAGCGAAGTTATTGGAGATACATAGACATGTCTAAAGTCTGTCAAGTTACAGGTAAGCGCCCGGTTGTTGGTAACAACCGTTCACACGCGCGCAACGCAACTAAGCGTCGTTTCCTACCTAACCTACAAACACACCGTTTCTGGGTTGAAAGCGAAAAGCGTTTCGTTACTCTACGCACTACTACTAAAGGTATGCGTATTATCGATAAAAAAGGCATCGACGCGGTATTAGTAGATATCCGTGCTCGCGGCGAAAAAGTATAAGGAGCTTAAATCATGCGTGATAAGATCCGTTTAGTTTCAACTGCTGGTACTGGTTATTTCTACACTACCGACAAGAACAAGCGTAACATGCCTGAAAAAATGGAGATCAAAAAGTACGATCCTAAAGTACGTAAGCACGTGATCTTCAAAGAAGCGAAAATCAAATAATTTCGCTTTTCGGATTAAAAAAACCCAGCCTTGTGCTGGGTTTTTTATTGCTTAAAATTTGGAGGTGTCGAGTTACCTCTCAACCCGCCGCAAAGCTTCTTTTGGGCTGATCCCAAACTGCTTTTTAAAGCTGCGGCTAAAGTGCGCTGAGTCCGAAAAGCCAGCGTGTGTGGCAGCCACCGTAATATTTTGCTGTTGCCGCAAGTAGCCGATTGCACAAATGAGGCGTTTCCAAAGTAAATAAGGCCGCCATGCAATGCCCATTTCCTCACGAAACAGGTGCAAAAAACGACTTTCAGAGAGGTGAGTTTGTGCTGCTATTTTACATGCCCGCCAGTGCTTGGGTTCAAGTAGAGTTGCATGTTTAAAGCTGTTATCAAGTTGCGCCACTATCAAAGCTATACGGGGATCCAGCGCAGTATATTGCTTGCTGTAATCAAGCCTTAGCACATCCATTAGAGTGCTTAAGGGGGTGTTATGATCCACTTGGAGTATTTCGTCGTGTAGCAGATTGGCTTGATTTGAGCAGTAATTTTGATTGAGCTGCTGGCCCATGTCTGAGTGTGGCTCTATAAGTATGACCCACCCTTTATCCATCTTAAGTTGATGGGGGCAATTGCTAGGTATGATATGCGCGCCATTTAGAATACCTTGTTCACAATATAGTGTGCAGCTCTCGTTTGGCAGCGTTAACTGAATTTGGTGGTGGCGATGAGGCGCTGTGTCAATCACGCGCGTATATACGGCAAAAATACCTGGTTGAATGTGCATTAATTAATAAAGCCGGGAAATCCCGGCTTTTTAAATTTGTTTATGCAAATGCATCTTGTAGTGGTGGTACTACTTGCTTCTTACGGCTTAATACACCATCTAGCCATACACGGCTTTGCTCAGGTGTTTCGCCGTAAGCTTTTTCGATGATGCCCTCATCATCAGAGGCAATCAGCATTTGAGAACCTTCTTTCATGATGTCTGTAAGTAGCAATAGTACTGAGTGACGGCCACCTTCTTCTTTCAGCTTCACAATGTCTGCTTCAAGGTCGGCTTTGATTGTGTCAAATACTGATAGGTCAATAACTTCAAGCTGGCCAATACCCACAAGATTGCCATTCATATTGAAGTCTTTGAAATCACGCATTACAAGATCACGTGCTGGTGTGCCTTCAACAGCTGACTTAACTTTAAACATTTCCATTCCAAATGCTTTGTAGTCTTCAATGCCTGCAATTTCAGCTAGGACCTCAACACATTTGATGTCTGCAGTTGTACAAGTTGGAGATTTAAAAATAACAGTATCAGAAAGAATAGCGCCTAACATAAGGCCTGCGATGTCTTTTGGGATCTCTACGCTATAAAAATCGTACATCATCTTGATAATGGTGTTACTACAGCCTACTGGACGGATCCAGCATTCTAGTGGAGTTGAGGTAGTTAGGTCACCTAGTTTGTGGTGATCTACAACACCAACAACAGTTGCTTCATCAATGTCATCAGGTGCTTGAGTTTTTTCAGTGTGATCGACAATATATACGTCTTCGCCTGCGTAGTTCATTTTCAGCTCAGGTGCTTCAAAGCCAAAACGATCCAGAATAAATTGTGTTTCAGGTGATACATCACCAAGGCGTGTTGGGATTGCTTCTTCACCGATTTGGTTTTTAAGATAAGAAAGTGCAATTGCACCACAAATTGAATCTGAATCTGGGATTTTATGACCCACTACATACATTGCCATTGACGGACTCCTCAAAAATTTTGCTGCCTATTTTAGCAAAATTTAATCACATTAATACAGCATCAAAGCGGTATTTTGGATCTTAGCTTATAGTCTTATTGGTTTTGATACGGCTATAAAGTGTCGGGTTTTTTTAGCTTGAAGCTGTTGTCATACCACGAGTAAGGTATAGTAGGGTGATCTAAATATCAGAACAATTAGTATCATTGGAGCCTGTATGGGTTTGAGCCGAAAAGCATGGAATAATGTGGTGATCTTCTCCATGCTCATCATGATCTTTTTCTTAAATGGGTTGCATCACAAGCTTAATCCGCCTGAAGAGGAGCTAGGCAGAGTACTTATACTCCCTGAGCAGAGTTTTATACTCGCGTTAGCGTACCCTGGTGTCAAAATTGAGCGTATTGGCACATCATGGAGAATTGAGTCTGAATTGCCGCACGATGGCAGCCAGCTTTATACTGAGCAAGACCTAATCGGGATTATAAAGCTCTGGCAGAACAGCGAACTGGAGATGATCAGTGCACCTAAAGTGAACACCGAACAAGCGGTATCAGTGGCAACATTTTGGCTAGCTGCTGAGGAGCTACCGCTTAGTTACCAATTATATCTGCTAAATGGTCAGTACATTTTGTTTGCCAAAAGGAGTCAACGCTGGTTGCAGTTGAGTCCGCAACAAGCACAGCAGTTATTTAAACCAATAGAAGTTTAGTTATGCCTGAATTACCAGAGGTCGAAGTTAGTCGACAGGGGATTGAGCCCCACATTAAACAAAAAGTAGTTACTGAAGTACGTATCCACAATGGTCGTTTACGTTGGCCAGTGCCAGATGACGTCAAACTCTTATCTGGTAAAACAATTAACGTGGTGCATCGAAGAGCTAAATACCTTTTATTAGAGAGTAAAGTTGGCTCTGCTATTCTTCATTTGGGTATGTCAGGAAGTCTACGCGTAGTTGAAAAGTCAGAGCCACTAAAAAAGCACGATCATATTGAGCTAATCTTCGAGAATGGGCTCTCATTACGGCTCAATGACCCACGAAGATTTGGTGCGTTTTTATGGCAAGCTCCCGACGAGCAGCATGCTGTTTTTGCCAAGCTTGGTCCTGAACCGCTGACAGATGCATTTGATGCTAAGCACTTATATGAATCTAGTAGAGGCAAAAAAGTGGCTGTTAAGCAATTTATAATGGATAACCATGTTGTAGTTGGTGTAGGTAATATCTATGCCAATGAATCGTTGTTTAAAGCTGGCATCAATCCCAAAAGAGAAGCAGGTAAAATATCTTTGGCGCGGTACCAGAAATTAACCCCCATTATTAAAGACACCTTAGCTGCTGCAATTTTACAAGGCGGCACGACACTTAAAGACTTTGCGCAAAGTGATGGTAAACCTGGTTATTTTGCACAAGAGTTACTCGTATATGGACGTAAAGGTCAACCATGTGTGGTATGTGGCTCTGAATTACAAGAAGTTCGTTTAGGCCAACGCAGTACTGTTTATTGTAAAAAGTGCCAGCGCTGACCTCGCTCAATTATATATGACCGGCGGTTTGCTTGACTTGCTGTGTACGGTAGCACAGGCGTGACAAGATGGCCGTCATTTGCTCAATTCGTAATTGAAAGCTCGACTTGAGCGCTCGCTCATTCATGGTGTGATCGCCATCTCCATAAGGGCCAAATCCGTCTAGCGTTGCCGTGCCTGTTGAAGCTGCTGTATTTGCATCTGATACACCACCACGGTGTTCAACTGGCTGGTCGTGGCCAAGAATTTGGTTAATCGCGTCCAACAGTTTTTGTTGGCCATCGTTTGGTGCCATAACCGTACGTTGTAGCCCACCTTGGACATCGACGGTGACACCTGTTATTTCAATTGCCATGCAGATGTTTTCGATACCTTCTAATAAGCGCTGTTGCTCAGCTTGGTTGGTAAATCGTGCTTCAACTTGCATTGTAGCTTTACCCGAAATCGTGTTTGCGCCAATTCCGCCTTGCACTTTACCAACATTTACTGTGCTGCCTTTTTTAAGGTCAGTTAATGATGTCATTTCCATTAACATATTAGCCATAGCGAAATTGGCGTCAATGCCATCACGGTAGTGATTGCCTGCATGGGCTGGTTTTCCCGTGACAGTGATGTGATAGGTCGCAATGCCTTTTCTCGCAACCACCAGTTCATGTTCTTTACCTGCTGCCTCAAAAACAAAGCAAGCATCATACTGTTTGGCTATTTTCCGCGTTAAAGCTTGACTGTCATCGCTCCCAATTTCTTCATCACTCACCAGTAACCAATCGATATTTTCTAAGTGACCAAACTGCACCTTTAGGTTTCTCAGTACATTGAGAGCAACCCAGTTACCACCTTTCATATCGCAAACACCCGGGCCGTAAACATAGTGATCGTCTTCTCGAAACTCGGTAAATGTATCTTTAGGAAATACCGTGTCTAAATGCCCAAGTAGCAGAATCCGTTTTCCATTACCGCGCGCTGAGCGAAAGAGTAAATGATCACCGATATGCTCTCTTTGGTATCGTGTTAGTGAAAACCCCAATGGTTCAATGAGAGCGATCATTTGCTCGCCATGTTGATCCACTCCGATCTTATTTTTACTGTGCGAGTTACAGCGTATTAACTCTGCTAATTCTGCATAGTCCAGATTCATCTTAATCTTCTCCCTGCTAAGGTTTGGCCTCATCGTGGCGTTTTTCGGTTGCAGTTCAGTGAAGCTTTTATGAACAGTTTTCAGATCATTAAAAGGATCAAAATACTGTCACACAGATGTTCTTAACTAATATGACCGTTCAATAATTAAGCACCTATTTTAGAACCAAGGAGATATTCTATGACAGCCGTATCGCAGGCGCCTCATGTTGGTATTTGGATGTACGAAAATGGCGGAGGAAAAGAAATTGAACAGCAGTTGGTGCACGCGCTAGCCGAGCGTGGGATCTTAGCCAGTACAGGCCTTAACTTACGTGATGCCAGAGCGCGAGATGGTGGAATTGAGTGTAATGGTGTGGCAATGGAGCAATTGGATGCTTTTTTAAGTTACAACGCAGGTCAGCAGACTCAGTATCAGCTCTATTTATACGAAACTTTGAATGAAACGATTCCTACCTTAAACAATTATCGCTCATTCGCGCTAGCGGAAGATAAATTTCGCACCGCACATTTGCTTAACAGTCACGGAATTTGTACGCCGGATTATAGGTTGTGTCACAAAAATGATATGGCTGGATTGCGCGCAGCGCTACATGATTTTGGTGGCAAATTGGTTTACAAGCCCACGGATGGTTGGGGTGGTGTAGGTATCGTGAAAATTGAAGGTGAACAAGCACTCGATATGATCATGCCATTTTTGAGTCGTACAGATCTCCGTTATTTCTACGTAGAGCGCTTTATCAATTACGACAACACTGATTTTCGTGTAGATGTTGTTGATGGTGAGTTTGTTGGATGTTACGGCAGGAAAGCGCCAAAGGATGACTGGAAAACCAACGTAACCAGCGGCGGCACGGTGTTTGTCCGAGAAGCTAATGACGAGGTCATAGAGTTAGCACTGCATGCAACTAAGACGTTGGGATTGGAAATTGCCGGAGTTGATCTGATCTACGATCGCGAACGAGAGCAATATGTGGTGCTTGAAGTCAACACCATCCCCGCATTTGCAACACCTGAACAAGAACAACTTGGGCTCATGTTCAATAAAGCAAAGATCCAGGCCATGGTCAATTTGATCGAAAAAACAGTGGCAAAGAAAACTTCATTCCAATCAGCCAAGGTGGCTTAATTTTATGACAACACAAACTAAACTCCCGAAAATTGGATTACTTTATCTGGACTATGTACTGCGTTTCTTTGACAAGTCTAACTTTAAAGGTTGGCCGGATAAGATTGAAACTGTGGTATATCACTGGGGTAATGATAAGGCTCGCTTTATTGCTGAAGTAAAGAGAAAGAAAATTGACGTACTGATTGGAAATATTCCTGCGACAGCCTACGAGGCTTTTAGAGAAATAGCGCGGGCTTTACCCGAAGTACGCTTTTTACCTTCTCTAGATAGCCAATTTTCAAATAAATCGAAAGAAAATGTGACGCACTTTTGCCGAAAGTATAAGCTCCCTGCTCCAAATACTGAAATATTCTATATTCCTGAAAAAGCACAGCAGTATTTGTCTAACGCACAGTACCCCAAAATCATTAAGCGCTCTTATGGCCCATCAAACTACGGCGGCTATTTTGTACATAAAGTGGACAACTTTGAGGAAGCAATGAACTTGCTTGGTGAAAAGCGTTATTACCCAGTGTATGTGCAAGATTTTGTGCCTATGGAAGCCGATATACGTGTCATGTTGATAGGGCATAAACCTGTTTGTGCTTTTTGGCGTCGTCCCCCTGAAGGTGAGTGGCTGACGAATACCAGTCAAGGTGGCAGTATGGACTATCAAGCTGTACCTAAGTCCGTACTTAAGCTGGCGACAGCGGCTTCTAAAGCTGCTAATGCTGAGTATTGGGCATGCGATATCGCATTGGGTAAGGATGGAAAATTAAGGATCTTAGAGTGTGCGACCGCTTTTGCTGCTTTCCCCTATATTCGAGATTGGATTGGCCAGTACCTAATGTGGCTGTTATCAGATGGTTATTTTAGAAAGCCATCTATTCCTCTCTATAATTGGGAGGAGCTCGGTAAAATTGACTCGCGAATGTTGCGAACAATGCGTCATATCGGATTTTCATCTTATACGCCGAGCCAAGATTCGGGTGAAATTTTTAACCAAATAGATGAGCATCACTTTCCGATCTTGGATACCGAGTTAAAGCATGGCGAAGAGTGGCCAAGTGAAGTATGGAACCTGCAAGATAATTTTGTGCTCAGAGCCAAAGCAGTAGAAGCAAAAATATTACAGACAGTTCCTTCAAGCGATGAGCTTGGTGTTGATTTAAACAGTTATCAAGCTCCGACCTTTGACGAGGAGCAGATCCGAGAAATTTTGAGTGGTGTAAAAGGAATTGGTGAAAAAATGTTGGATGACATTATGTCCACATTTGGCGCCCATGGTGTGGTTGAGGCACTCAATACAGATCCACAAAAGCTCTGTGCTGTAAAAAATCTCAAAGATAAAAAGCTCGAGAAGATTGTCGAGCATTGGCAAAGCCATGTAGCGCAAATCCACTAGTACTTTTATCCCTATAATTCAACTATGCGACAGCTACGAGCTGTCGCTATGAGCCTGACTGAGAGCCACCTACATGAAAATTCAATATGCGTCTTACCAAGACACAATCGATGCGCTGCAAAAAGCCATGAATGAACATCCACACTTAATTCGCTTACAAAGCATTGGAGAGACTTGGGAAGGGCGACCGATCATGTTAGTGACGGTGTCATTGGATGTTACTTATGCAGATGATAAGCCGGCACTGTTATACACAGGCTCGATTCATGCGAGAGAGTGGATTGGTAATGAACTGGCTCTCAAATTCATCCAGTATGTAATAGACAACTATCGATTTAATCCAAAGTTACAGACCGCCCTTACACGCAACACTCTGTATATGGTGCCTTGTTTAAATCCAGATGGGTTCGAGTATTCTCGTAATCATTTTTCGTTTTGGCGTAAAAATCGTCGCAATAATGGTGATGGCACCTTCGGGGTGGATCTAAATCGCAACTTTGACGCAAAGTTTATGCGCAATCAAAATACGGGCTCCAACACGTATGGGGGACCACATGCTTTCTCTGAACCAGAAACTTGTGCTATCAGAGACTTTGTGGAAGCCCATGATAACATTCGTATTGCGCTAGATTATCACTCTCAAGGTAATGTATTTTTCCCCGCACATAAGTTTAATCATGAAGTAGAAATTGAAGGTGCAGATCTCAATATTCTATGCGCTAACATGAACCATGAGATCAAAAAAGTGACAGGTCGGCAATATGGTATTCATCGCGGCAAACCGCCTGCGCAGCTTATTCATGGTAGCGGCCGAGAGTACTATTATAGAAAAGGCATCATTGCAACTGTCGTTGAGGTAGGAACCCGCAATATTCCAGACTACATGAAAAACATGTCTGAAAGTGTCGCTGAAAATATTCCCGCTGTGTTATGTGCGTTGAGTGAAGCCATTAATTACTCACCACTAGCACCGCAAAGAGTGGCCAATTTTACTATCAAATCGGTGGACCATGAAGGGGTAGAACTGGAATGGCAATATGTCGATCGAGATGACATATATTTTGAACTTTACAGAAGTGAAAACAATAAGAGTCCCTGTGGTGAAGAGAGCCTAATTGCAATCACTAAGTCTTTGTCTTTTAGAGACTCTCAACTAACAAGCGGCCAAAGCTACTTTTATAATATCCGCGCTGTAGATAAGGTCACAAAAATTAAATCGCCATTTAGCCCTGAGCTTAGGTTAAAGACCCATTTAGCACGCCATCAAAGTGCGCGTACCTTATTTCCTTCAAGGGAGTTGGTGGGCTACTTGTCAGAAAATTATTTGAGCAAAAACAAAGAACATTTTGGATATAACTCAATGTTCATTGGGGTAGATAAAAAGCGTGGCGTCAGTTTAGGAGTTGTGCAATTTGATCTGAGTAGTTTGCCAAGCGGATCGCACATAGAGCGAGCTGAATTCTTTTTATATCCGATGAACCGAGTCGCAGCTAAAATAGAAAAATATGGCGAGTGGTCAGTGGCGATTTTGGACGCGGATAGTATTTCTGATATTTATGATTTCAAAGAGGTGAATGAAGCCAAACCTTTACACACGCTTGGGCAGACATTTGAGTCAGACAAAATGACTCAAGGGATCTGGATGAAGTGGCTTTTTAATGGTGTGGAACGTACGTTACTCACTGAGTTAGTTGCAAAAAACTCTTTGCTTTTGCGGTTGCAGGGACCTAAGGAGCTCCCTCTGGGTAATGATTCGCAAGTGATGCAATTTGACATCGGTTACGGACCATTTGGTAGTGGGCTACATTATCGTCCGAATTTGGAGTTGGTGTACCAAGTGCCTGAAAAGCTATTGGCTTTGAGTCCTACAAGATGCAATACCATCTTCAAAGATCGCGTTTTACCAGATCGACTTGCGTCGGGCTTTGATGAAGCAGGCGAGATAGTATATGGACAAATGGCGTTTGAGTTAAATGCCGACCTACCAGTTGAGAAAACTGTATTTAGACATGCGTGCCTTACGTTACGCAGCTGCAATAGCATTGCCAGTGCTAAAGATATGCGCTTCACCATAGAGCTAGTGGAGCTTCAAGATGTGGACTTTCAAGCTGTAAAACAAAGGCAAAAAATAGAATATATTGGATATGAAGTGAGTAACGAGCAACTCAAAGAGCGCGCCGAACACCACTTTATTTTTGATAGTTATAGCCTTCAAGCGCTAGAGCGACTTCATCAGGCTCATACACCCTTTTACTTTATCATTCGTGCAACCTCTGAGTCGCAGGCGACAAATGCGCTGATCAACTGGACTGCATGTCAGGATCAACACCCCGCAGAGTTAAAAATTGGCTATATCAATCGTCGTAAGAACCCATTACAAGCACCTCAAGGTTTAACTGCTCAAGTCGAAGGGGGGGTGGTGAAATTAACTTGGCAAAACCCTGATGATGAGGACTTTGTGGGTTGTTTTGTAGTGCGTAATCGTTTTCACCCCCCTCGCTCCCCTTTTGACGGAGTAAAATTGTATGGGGGGAAAGATGAATATACGTTGGATAATTTTGGTAACCCTAACTTAGATAAATACTATGCTGTATTTAGCTATGATGACGTACCGAACTACTCTGAGCCAGTTGTACTCTTTTATGATGGAAAAGTGCAAGCGTGATACTCTCATCGCATATATGGCGTGTGTTTTTTACCCACTTAAATTACACGCCTAAAATAACTTCAAAAAAGTTTGAAATTAATTAATTCATTACACTTCCTGATGATGCATGGTTTTCGCTAACTTATTAATTTAATTATTTTTAATGTGAATTTTGATTTTGAATTGGTAAGAATGCTTCCCATTTTAATTGATACTTTTAGCGGCAGTTAGCAAATACATTCTCTTGCGGATGAGATGCTATAACTGGTGGTTGTGTAGTTATAGTCACTCATATTTATCAATGTTGCTAACCGTATTGCTCTTCCCTACTTTTTATTTATTGACCAGTTTTAGGGCGAATTGTGTGGGAACGGGAGGGTGGCCAAACTGTCCGTATATGGGTAACCCACTTAGTATTCGATTGAGGCGATGGATTGCTGAAATAAGAGCGATACGCATGGATGCTTTAATTTACACTTAATTTGTTTTTATCTTTAGCTGAATTCAAATGTAAACATACAAGTGTACCGAAAAACCAAATGTAGAGTACATGTGGGTATTTCATATTTATTGTCAATAAAACAATAAATTAAGCTTGGTGAGAGGCTGAAAAGTCGGCTAACATTTAGTTTTTATGGATGCATAGTGACTTGTATGACAGAACTTTACCATTGGTTTGATTTGTTAGGTGTAATGGTATTTGCCATTTCAGGAACGTTGCTCGCACACCGCAAACATATGGATGGGTTCGGTGTGGTGGTGCTAGCGACTGTTACTGGCATTGGTGGTGGTACCATTCGAGATGTGATTTTAGATACTCCGGTATTTTGGTTGCACGACAGCAGTTATTTCTTTGCAATTTTTGCCGCGGTTGCGGTGAGTATCTGGTGGCTCAATCGGCAAAGAACTGTGCCCATGCAATTGCTATTAACCGCCGACGCGTTTGGTTTGGCGTTCTTTGCAGTAATGGGCATGCAAAAAGCCATGAGTATTGGTATGCCAGATACGACTGTCATTATTATGGGTGTCTTGACTGGCTGTTTTGGGGGTGTCATACGCGACGTTTTAGCGGATGAAATCCCTATGTTACTTAAGGGGGAATTGTATGCGATAACCTGTATTTTAGGTGGGGTAGTGTACACACAATTATCGCATCTAGGTTTATCTCTTGAAATCACTATGCTGAGCGCAATGATCAGTATTCTCATGTTACGTTTGGCAGCAATACGCTGGAAATTGGTCCTCCATGTTTTTAAATACAGGGACTAACAAGCTGGATCGGATAAAAGGTTTAAAGTTTTTAATACGAAATTTTAAAACAGAATGTGATAGATAACCCTAGAGTTTGTAGCCAGGGGAATGAGACAAGGAATGTCATTAGCAAAAACTTATACGCGAGCTCAAGTCGGCATAAACGCGCCATTAGTAACTGTGGAAGTACACCTCAGTAATGGCTTGCCAGCCTTTAATATTGTTGGGTTACCGGAGACCTCGGTCAAAGAATCAAAAGAACGTGTTCGATGCGCGCTTAGCAATAGCCACTTTTTATTCCCTGAGCAGCGTATTACCGTTAATTTAGCTCCCGCAGATTTGCCAAAACAAGGCGGGCGGTATGATTTAGCGATTGCTATCGGCATTTTAGTCGCTTCTGGTCAAATTCAAAATCCAGAGATTCAGCAGTGTGAGTTTTATGGGGAGTTGGCATTAAACGGTGAGATTAGAGAGATCACAGCATTGGTCCCCGCGTTAATTGCCGCGACAAATCTCCATCACTGCTGTTATATCCCAAAACCCAATGAAATGATGGCTCGGCTAGTTTCTATGAGCCGCCGTAAAGTTGTTACCTGTTTGAGAGAAGTATGGGCTGACTTATGTGGGCAGCAGGCTTTGCCATGGGATGAAGAGACTCCATGTTCTGCGGTGTTTACGTTAGAAGCAAATACGGATATGAATGACGTTAAAGGGCAAGGGGCTGCAAAGCGCGTACTTGAGATTGCAGCAACTGGCGGACATAACGTGCTTTTTTTGGGCCCACCGGGTACTGGCAAGTCTATGCTTGCGCAGCGAATGCCTACCATTATGCCTGCGATGGAGATGCAGCAAGCTTTGGAAACAGCATCCGTTTACTCAATTATTGGTAAAGAAATTAATCCTGACAATTGGCGGCAAAGGCCTTTTCGTGCACCTCACCATACATGCTCGGCCGTGGCATTGGTTGGCGGTTCGTCAAACCCAAAACCAGGCGAGATTTCATTGGCACATAATGGCATCTTGTTTTTGGATGAACTCCCAGAGTATGAACGTAAGGTCTTGGATTCTTTACGTGAGCCAATGGAAACCGGTATGGTGAGTATTTCACGTGCAGCACAGCAAGTTGATTTTCCTGCTCGTTTTCAGTTGATAGCAGCGCTAAACCCGAGTCCGACAGGCAGCCATACGGATAAACGTGCCACACCTGAACAGGTTCTTAAATACTTGAGCAAAGTATCTGGGCCTTTTGTCGATCGTATTGACCTGCAAATAGAACTGCCGAGACTTAGTACCACAGAGTTGCAATCAACCGCATCTGAAGAAAGCAGTGAGACTATTCGTTTGAGGGTTGAACGAGCGTGTTGTTTGGCGCTACAAAGGCAAGGCAAAGTAAACGCGCAGCTATCAAGCAAAGAGATTGACAGGTATTGTCGGTTGTCTGAATCCGTGGCTGCTTTTTTGGCGAAAGCCACCGACAAACTGCATTTGTCACCGCGCTCGTATCACCGTGTGATCAAGGTATCTAGAACAATTGCGGATTTATCCGGCAATGAAGAAATTACTTTAAATGACTTGAAAGAAGCGCTGAGCTACCGAGCGTTTGAACGCTTACTTGCTCAGCTAACTGGTTGAACTAAGTCGACAGCATGTAGCCTTTACCGCGTACTGTCACTATGCGCTTTTGATCTTTCTCATCTCCGAGCTTTTTACGTAGTCGGCCAATAAGGACATCTACGGTACGGTCACTCGGGCTCCAATCAGGTTGTCCAATATCTTCGGATATTTTTGCACGCGAAGTGGCTTTACCCGCATTGGCGATTAAACAAATTAGCACTTTGTGCTCGGCCTCTGTAAGTCGAGCTTCATCGCCATTAGGGTTGATCAGTGTGCGGTTATCTGGATGCAGCTTAAAGTCAGCATATTCGATGAACTCTTCCGATTCATCTTCACCTTTGGAGCCTGCAAGGCGCTTATATAATGCGCGCATCCGTAGTTCTAGTTCCAGAAGGTCTACAGGTTTGCATACATAGTCATCAGCACCTTGGGCGAGCCCTGCAATTCTATCTGCTTGAGAGTCTCGGCTAGATAACATTATCACGCCAAGATCAGTTAAAGTGTTGAGCTCTTTAGCAAGCTGCAAGCCGTCAGTGGCTGGTAATACAATATCTATGATCGCCATCACAAAAGGATTACCGGTCTGTGCTTGCTCCTGAACCTGTTCAAGCGTGCGAGCACCGGTATTATCTACGGTGATTTGAAATTCCGTTTGTGCAAAATGGCTTTCGACTCGTTTAGCCAATAACTCGTCGTCCTCGACTAATAATACGTTTATGCTCATGGTTTCGAAACTTATTCAATAATTAATATATATCTTAGCACCGAGAATTCTCGGCTGAGAACCATAAGTTATCTATTTTTATATAAAAACTCTAATGAAAATTGACAGTAAATCGTGCGCTTAATAACCACTTATTAAAAATAATGAAATAGTTTTAGCTATTTATTATTTGCACATAAAAAAATAGCAGCACTTTAGTGCTGCTATCTCTTCTTATTTACCGTACATATGTTGCCACCATTGTGGCTCATCTTTTAGGTGTTTGTCGAAGTAAGCCAGCATAGTGTCCCACCATTGGAAGCGGCGGTCGCGGGCAAAAATTTGGTGATCGGCGCCTTTGTACTCAATCATTTCAACGTCTTGATTGAGTAATTTCAAAGCAGTGTACATGATATGGCTTTCGCCAACAGGTACATTGGTATCTGCATCACCGTGGATCAGTAAAAGTGGCGTTTTAACTTTATCGGCATTGAATACAGGACTTTGCTCACTGTATAACTTCATATTGTTCCACGGGTAGCTGTTTTTAGAGGCTTCTGATGAATATAGATAACCCCACCAGCCATGACCCCAATAAGACGTTAAGTTTGAGATCCCAGCATGTGAGATAGAAGCACTAAACATATCTGTTTTAGTGGCTAGTGTCATTGTCATGAAGCCACCATATGACGCACCTAAGTTACCTAGGCGATCTTTATCAACAAACTGATATGAATCTAGAAAGGCTTTAGTCCCCTCAATAATGTCGTCTGCTGCTCGGTTGCCCCAATCATTGACATGCTTAGCTGAAAAGTCTTGGCCAAACCCTGTTGCACCAGAAGGTTGTAGAACGTAAACCACATAGCCATTTGTTGCCCAGAAATTAAATGGATAACGACCAGTAAAACCACGTGACACCGGTGATGTACCGCCATAGTAATAAATGAGCGCAGGGTGCTGTTTGGACTTATCTAAGCCATGTGGGATATACACGCGGCCTTTAATCTCAGTACCTGCTGAATTGGTGAAGTTGAACTCTTCTAATGTCGCGATCTCTGCATTTTTATATGCGATAGGCTTAGAATCCCATAGCGTTTTTGCACGATTATTTTTAACGCTTAGTTGAATCAACTTCTGCGGTGCTGAAGCTGTAGTACCTGTAGCGAAAACAATCGGACTACGCTTGTCGGCAATGCTATACCTATCAACCACATCTAGTTTAGTGTTTAACGCTTTAAACTTGGCCTTGCTTTCGTCATAGAAGTACAGCTTTTTGCGATCTTCATCTGTAACTTTGAGTATTAAGTCACCATTATTCAGCACTTTAAATGAATCTATAGAAGGGTCAAACTGTTTGCTAAGGGCTTTGACTTGCGCGCCATCACTATTGGTCCAATAAAGTTGTGTATCGTAGTTGTTCGCTAGTACTCCGTCTGCCACAACACGACCTGCACCATTATTGAACTCAGCACCGGCAGAGATATATATCCCATCATTACCATAACGCGCGTCGTTAAAGGTGCCATATTGGCCAATCACTTTGTGGCTATTATTTTTAATATCAAATTCAACAAGCTCAGTGACACCATGATAGGGCGCTGAGTAATTTTGCGGATTACGAGAAGCAAGAATGCGTCCGTTTTTACTATCAAAGTCTTCTAGGCTATGGCTTAAATTATGCTCAGTTACCGCTTGAATCAGGCCTGTGCTGATATCAATTAGAAATACCTGACTCTTATTACGGGCATAAGACCAGCGATCTTCAAGACCTTTTAGGTGCTTAACTATTTTATCGCCCTTCGGCGCTTGTTTGGTCCAAGTAAAAATTAAACTATTGTCGTTGAAGTACTTGAATCCGCTGGCACCGGCTAGGCCTTCAGCAATGACGTTTTCTTTTAGGCTCTTAATGTTAAGCGTTTTAAGTTGCTTATTTTGAACAAAAACGAGCTCTTTAGCATCTTTACGCCAATGTACTGTCCCTGCATTCACACCAGGTAGTCGGTAAATAACGTCACCATCTTCATTGTGGATAGTGGTGTCGTTTAGTGCTTTGTTTCCTTGATTATCTTGATAGTGTTGGGTAGTTGCAACATAGTAGTTTGCATCAGGAGAAACAGAAATCGCACTGATAGTCGGGGAATCAAAAAGCTGTTTTGCTGACAGAGCTTTGGTTTCTTTGTTGTTGAAAGTAAGTGTGTCGTGGGCTTCTTTGCCCTTGAATTCCACTGTTACTTTTTTCCAGTCACTGACTTGTTCTGCAATGATGAGGAGCTGGTGATCACCAGTTACTGCATTTAGCTGATAATCTGACTTGCTATCAAGAAGTTGGCCATTTAAAAATACATGGCCTTTTTCAATGCCACTTACTTGTAAGGTACCTTGAACAAAGCGTGGGGTAGAAAACTCCATTTTTAGCGCTTGCAAACCACCCATCGTTAATGCAGTTACATCTTCAAAAGGTTGCCACTTGATGGTTTGGCCAAATACATCCAGTGATTTTGCATCGCTACTAAGCTTTCCAAGGAGGTTACCCACAATTGCCGACTGGTGACCTGTGTGGTGAGGCTTAGTTTGGATATTTTGTCCAATTGGGCCTATAAACTGGATATTTGCCGGATCGATTGGCGCTGCGCTCAGTTGCGTAGCTATTGCGGAAAATAGTAAAGTTACCGCTGATTTTAATTTCATAGTGTGCGCCTATTGTAGGTAAAATATGCGTTAATATAACATATTAATAAGAATTAATAGGCGCTGTGCGATTAAGTGCCGTACAGCTAAGATATAAGTAAACGGTTATTACGTGAGGAGTAGACCTTGTTTTTGTTAATTAGCTACATGTTACTAGCTATTGCGATTTCTTTTATATGTTCTGTGATGGAGGCAGTGCTGTTAAGTATCACTCCCAGCCACGTAGGAATGATGAAACAGCAAAATCCTGCACTGGCATCGCGAGTACAAAAATTGAAAGATAATATTGATAAACCGCTTGCTGCGATTTTAACGCTGAATACGGTAGCACACACGGCCGGTGCCGCAGGAGTGGGAGCTCAAGCCGCAGTGGTTTTTGGTGATGCTGCGGTAGGTCTAGCTTCTGCGGTGATGACATTATTGGTATTAGTGTTGTCCGAAATCATTCCTAAAACATTAGGTGCGACGTATTGGCGAGGTTTAACTCCGAGTGTGAGCTTCGCATTAGTTTGGCTAGTTAGGCTATTAAAACCATTTGTGTGGATGTCTGATCAGTTAACAAAACTGATTGGCAAAAAGGGAGATGAGTCCATCTATATTCGCCAAGAAATAGAAGCGATGGCGGAGATGGGGTCACAGGCCGGTGCCCTAAAAGAAGAAGAGTCAGCAACAATTCGTAGCTTACTACAATTTAGACATGCCAAACTTGAAAACTTGATGACACCGCGCACTGTTTTATTTAAGGTGCACAAAGACATGTCTGTACATGACTATTTAGCGGAACACGGCTCAGTTTCATTTTCACGTGTTTTAGTGTTTGATCAAAATAGTGATGACATCGTTGGCTTCGTGCATAAAAATGACATTATGCTGGCTTATCACCGTCTAGGTGAAGAGTATAAAATTAGTAAGCTGATGAAGCCACTTTATACGGTTCCCGAAACATTGGCTGCACCGACACTGTTTCAAACCCTACTTGAAAAGCGTATTCACATTGCCTTGGTCATTGATGAATATGGCGATATTCAAGGCATTGTTACTCTAGAGGACTTACTTGAGTCATTGATGGGGATGGATATCGTTGATGAACGAGAGCAAACCAGCGACATGCAGGCTGCGGCTAAGCAGAAATGGCAGCAACGAGTGGATAATCATAGTCATTTAATAGTGACTGAAAACGAGCCTGAAAAAGAGGCAGATACAAAGCCAAAGACGAGTGATAAAAGCTAGTTCAAAGCTTGAAAGCGGACCCTGATAGGGTCCACTTTCATTTCTAGTTATGGATTTGAGTTAATCATTCTTTGCCAAGAATGGATCCAACGGATAAATTCGTTGAGCGCTTTTGGTCGGCTAATTAAATACCCCTGCATGAGCAGGCTGAACTTATAGCGCTCTAAATACTGTAGTTCCTCAATGCGCTCAATTCCCTCAGCGACAATATCAAGATGCTCATTTTGTGCAATATCGATTAGGCTATCTACTAGCACTTGAGAGAATCGATCTGACTCGATATAAGTAATTAACGAGCGGTCTATTTTTATTTCAGTAAACGGGAGCGTTTTGAGCTGCTGTAAATTAGTGAAACCAGTGCCAAAATCGTCTAGCGCCAGATCAAACCCGCGCAGACGCAAGCGATTTATTGTTTCAAGTTGGACATTGGAAATAATTGGCTGGTTCTCCGTTATCTCTACGATAACTTCCTGAGGTTTTAAACGGTTCAATTCTAGAATCAAAGCCAGCTTATCGGGGCAACTTGTATCATTGAGTTGAATAGGGGAGAGATTAAAAGCCAATTTAAATGGGTAGTTTAACTCATTGCGGATACGCTGAAATTCATTGGCTGCCTTTTCGAAAAGCTGAAAGGTCAGCAAGTTTACGAGGTCTAAATCTTCTGCTACGCCGATAAAGCGTTTTGGCAGCATCACTTGCCCTTCTTCTTTGGACACGATTCTGGCCAACACCTCAATACTTTTTATTTGTTTGGTGCCTCTATGCACTTTAGGTTGATAAAAAGGAGTTATTTCATGGTGGCTGATCGCTTCAAGTAAACGGTCCTCGGTGATTGGTTGTTCGTAAGTTTCCTCAACTCCCACAAAGCTATCGAGTTTTTTCAATGTCCTTTCTACATCAATAAGCTGGACGGGCTTTGCGATATTACCAATCAAGTGTGTATTGTGCTGTCTAGCTAAATTGGCCGCAAGATCAATAATTCTATTTTCCATTTCAGAAATGATAATGATGCCGCCTGGGTAGCGTAGTTCCCCCAAGTGGCGAATAAATTCCATTCCATCCATTTCTGGCATGTTTAGATCGGTAAATATAGCGTCAAACTGATGGGTAGATTGACGCATTTTTTCCAGTGCTTTTACAGCGCTATTAACGACAGTGACATGCTCAACGTCTAGCTCAGATAATATCGCCTGCATTACGATTAAAATTGCTTGTGAATCATCAACGACCAGTATACGTCGGCTACGATCTTTCATAGTTTCCTATCCCTAGGGCTAATTTCACAGTAGAAGTCTATGCTTGTGTCGGCAACGCGAAGCTTAACTCACTCACAATCTATCACGCTTTAGTTACAAAGAGGTCGTAACAGGCTCTGCTTGCACAACACACTAAGCGTAGTACAAGTTGGCAATAATTCACTCATTGTCTCTTCAATCGAAACCCTGAATTTAGGATAATAGAAAAAACTTTACTTAATTATACGTGCAATGGTCAGAATTGAATTGCCAATTGATGGCATGACGGTATCAGTGATAGTAAATCGTCATAACGTGGTCCAAGTATTTAAAGAACAGCAGTCAATACCGATAGATGAGGATAATGTGCATCACCTAGAGGTAGATCTGGGTCAAAGCAAGTTGCAGTTAAACACCGAGCAGCTTTCTCAAAACTTGTTGGCGGTTGCAATTAATCAGTCGCCATGGCGATGGGTTGAAGTGCCAAATGGCAACGAAGATCGCAAGGGAAATTGGCTCGGCTTAGCTGCTCTAGGGTTTAAATTATTTAAAAGTGCGAAAGTAGTTAAAGCGGCTTTGATTGGAGCATCCGTTGCCGGATATGCGTGGCTATTTTCATGGCAGTTCGCATTGATGCTGGTGGCTTGTTTGGTTGTTCATGAATACGGACATGTGCGGGCTATGAAGTATTTTGGTCTTAAAACCAAAGGCTTTTATCTTATTCCCTTTGTGGGTGGCCTTGCTATGAGTGAAGATAAAATGAGTACGCGTTGGCAAAATGTAATCATTTCCTTAATGGGCCCTGCTTTCGGGTTATTTACCTCAATACTGGGGGTGGTGCTTTACTACGCAACGGGGGCTGAAATTTTTGCAGGGGTTGCGGTACTGAGCGCGCTTTTAAATCTATTTAATTTATTGCCAATTTTGCCACTGGATGGGGGACATGTATTAAAAAGCATCAGCTTTTCAATGCGCTCTTGGATTGGTCTACTGGCTTGTTTAGGAGGTTTAGCGTTAGGTCTTTGGGTAAGTTATGTATATGGGCTTATGCTACTGGCATTTTTCATCTTTATAGGCAGTATTGAAATCCTGTTAGAGTGGCGAATGCGTCATCAAACGCACTTGTTACCACTTGACCGGTATGGTCAAGTGGTCTCTGCTGCTTTATATGTGCTGGTGGCTGTTGGTCATATTGCCGTTATGTGGCATTTCGCTGACTCCGAGAATGTCATCTTGAGCCTGCCAGTAAAAGTGTTGTCGAGTTAAACAAAACTCAATACAACGGCAATAATAATGCCTGTGACAACGAGTTGGAGCAGGCAAAATCCCATGATATCTCGTGCTTTCAGCCCCGCAATAGCCAACACTGGCAAAGCCCAAAATGGTTGAATTAGGTTTGTCCATGCATCACCCCATGCTACAGCCATAGCCACGCGCGCAATATCTGCTTCTAGTGCTTGTGCAGCGGGAATAACAATGGGGGCTTGTACTGCCCATTGTCCTCCACCAGAGGGCACAAAAATATTGACTAGCCCGGCGCTTAAAAAACTCCAAAAGGGTAAGGTCTGAGCGCTGCTCACTGATACAAATCCCGCAGAAATTTGCTCCGCCAGCCCCGTTTTTACCATTATAGCCATGATGCCTGCATAGAATGGGAACTGAATGACAATACCTGCTCCACCTTTAATGGCTTGTTGTAGGCTGTGCAGAATATTGGCGGCAGAACCGTGCAGTAAAATTGCCAAAAACATAAAGGTCGCAATGATAATATTCAGATTAAGCCCCCCATTCTGTATCAAGAAGTAATGGACTAAATAACCACACCCAAGTAATCCGATCAGCCCACCGAGTAAGCGACTATTTTCTAGCTTCTCGGCCGGTGTCAGTTGTGTGTTAGGCGTTGGTTTTGGTACCTCCGCTAGTTTTTCTTTATCTACCAAAACTTGTTCATGTTTAGGAGGAAGCATAGCGCGATTTAGAAGCGGCAAAACAATCAACATCGAAGCTAATAGAATCAAATTGAAATAAGAAAATATGGTCTCACTGGTAGGTAAGATTCCTATTTGCTCTTGGGCAAAATGTCCACTTGATGCGATAGTGAGAGGCACTGAGCCTGCTAAACCTCCATGCCAGACGATGAATCCTGAGTATGCGCTGGCAACCAGTACTCGATAGTCAACAGCCATATTTCTGGCTAGTGCTTTTGCGAACAAGGCGCCTACAACCAAGCCAAAGCCCCAGTTTAACCAACTAGCAATCATTGAAACTAATGTCACCAAGATAATGGCTTGGGTTGGAGTTTTTGCACAGCTGGCTAAGATATCTAATAATTTGCCACACAGCCGTGTGTTTGCGAGCATAAAACCCGCAATCAGCACAAAGAGCATTTGCATTGCAAAAGTCAGCAGGTTCCATAAACCTTGCCCCCAAATTTGTACGGTTTCAACTGGGGTCGATGGTGTAAAAACGACCGCCATTGCCATTACAAACAAAGTGAGTAGGGTGACAAAGACAAACGGGTCAGGCAAATAATGCTCAACGAGGCGACTTAGCGGCCTAGTTAATTTGTTTAACATGCTAAAATCCTGTTATTGTTATTTGAATTATCTGGTTTGCTCGGGAAAGACTACAGCACAAAATATTCAATGCAAAGACGGTAGTCTTGCGCGACAGTGCAGTTAGTTATTTCAAGTAATATAACTAAGAAAAACACTAAAAGTTAGTGTTTTACACCAAAAAACTGAAATGCTTATATGAAGGTTTGTTTTTAAGTTTTTGATTTTATTAGCTTAATGACTTTGGCACACAATGTGTTTGCAGTATTAGATATATTGTTTAAGTAGAAAATCTACCACATTACTGACATAAGGATGTCGGCAGTGATAGAAATACAACTAAGAGAGGTATCTATGGCAGGACAAGGTTCTGGTGGTAATGTAATTGCAGCGATATGTAGCGTTTTTTTTCCGGGTTTAGGTCAGTTGGTGCAAGGTCGCTTATTGGCGGCCATTATATTTGCAATCATTACAGTCGGGGGGTACGCATTATGGTTTTTGGTTATACCCCCTGTGATTGCTGCGGTTGCGCACCTATGGGCTATCATTGATGCGGCTAAGTATTCATCACATGATTAACGAGTTTTATACTCAACATGTTAGTCCTTAAAGGTAGGTGGTATGAAACGAGCATACCGCCTAGTCCTGTCGCCATTCCTTCCTTTTTTCTCGGTATCTCTATAATCCTGCTTTTTACAATAATTCACATTTCTATATTGAGAATGTAGGTATGTTGGAATAATATGCCACGCTTTTGCTTGGGACTTCTCGATGAAATATAAAATAGGTAAACGCAGATCTGTGATCAGTAGGTTAGTATTAAGTACTGTGGTAGCGCTTTCTCTTAGCGCTTGTGGCTCAGGTGGATCTGGTGATACACCAAGTACGCCAACAGTACAAAATATTACGTATGAAGCGTTACCAAATTTCTTAACGGTCAATGAAGGTGAGGTGGTTCGTTTATCTTTAAATACCAAAGGAAGTGGCGCGAGCGAACTAAAGTTTAAATGGACTGTCAGGTATTTAAATCAAGATATTTCATTTTCAGGGCAGGGGACGGACACCATCTCATTCATTGCGCCAGGTGTAGACTCACAAGGTACCGTTCAAGTGAGCGTTGATTTAGAAGCTGGACAATCAAAACAAACATTTGGTTTCCAAAATCAATATGCGTCTTTGAATATTAAGGACTTAAATACATCAGTGGTGCCTACTATACCAGCGCAAGAGCTGGGTGAAGAAGTATCTCAAATTGATACTTCTGTGCTGATCGCTGGCAGTACATGGATAGAAACTCATCAGAGTAACTTTAGAATAAATCAAGCGGATAATAGTTATAACATGGTCGATTTGACTCTTATCCGATCTTTCGTTGTAAATGGTGCAGAGCAAAACTTGCAGACAGTTAGTACTGATTACTGTGGGTTTAATGATCTACAAAGCATCAAATTAAATGAAAGTGTTTTGGAAACTGAATGCCCAACAGGTGTGCGTACAACTCAGCTATTTCAACAAGAGAGTCGCTTTTCGATAGTACAAAAATGTGATGGCGATATTGTTGGCTTGAGTACATTTAAAAAGAAAAGCTCAGAACAAGTTTCAAGCTTTGGATCATTAAATTTAAGTTTTCAAAACTATAGCGATATACAAACCAAAGAAGTGTGTGGTGTTATTGCCACTACGCACGTTAAGGCATACTCTGCAAGCAATCAAGAACTTACAAGTACTGACTCAACCGCCATTCGTTTACTCTCGCAACAGGAGGGCAGTGACTTCGAGTTGCGATTTGCTTTTAATGATACAACAAATGGGTTATTGGTTTCCTTAAACCGCTTTTTCGATGAAAACAACACGGCTGCTATCCTTTCGGCAGCTTATCCTGAATTAAATGCATCTTCTGAGAGTGGGATGTTGACGCTGGACTTGCAAAACACGACGTCACATATTAACGGTGAATTCTACTTTACAGTCACTAAAACGACTGGATCTGAAGAGGAAGTCGAGGGCGAATTTACGCTTATATTAGAGTAAGTGTTTCTAGCGCAGGCTTAATTCGGATCTTAAGCCTGCATCCCTCTTCAAATAATGTTATTTGGTTATTCACGACTTTTTAGATAAGTACGTATAACCATGCGCTCATACTTAATGGGCTAAGTAGTGTGGACATTACAACACTTGCTGCAAGTGTGGCTTGTGCACACTGCTGTTGTCTAGCGACTAAATAAGCATTGACGCCTAGTGGCGAGGCTGCCATTAAGGTTAAAACTGCTGTGTGCGTATCTGATAAGCCAAACCAAGTTGCAAAACCAAATACCATCAAAGGGAGCATTACAAGTTTGGTGATACTCAGTAGTAAAGCACTCTTCCAAGCTTGGATAAGAGAATATTGCACTAAGCTCACTCCCAGTACGAATAGAGCGCCTGCGATGGCGGGCTTAGCCAACCATTCTAGCCCTGAAATAAATAACTCCGGCAAAGCTACGCTGAGCGCGTTAAACAACAAACCTGCTGTGATACTCAACACAATGGGATTGATAAATAGTGGTTTGAGTACACTGAAAAACGACCCTTTACTATTGCTAGACAGAATGAAGCTCAATGCGAATAAAAGAGCACTGTGAAATGTGATGATCATAAATACCAAAGAACCCGCTTCAGCCCCCAGAGCTGCAATGATCACAGGTAAACCAACGAGCACAGTATTCGAATAAGTACCGCTAAGCCCCCACATTGCAGCTTCTGCTTTTGCGTGTTTGTGGATGAGCCACTTTAATCCAAACACCAATAGGTAGCACAGCACCACAGGCGTATAGAACGCGATAAGTAGCAGAGAAGAAGCAACTTTATCTAGATCAGCTTGGTACATGTTGAGAAATAAAAATACAGGTATGGCGATGTAAAAGATAAACCTACGAAGCCCTTCTAGTTGACTGGTCGCTATAAATCCAGTTTTTCCGCAGATATAACCGGTTAGTACAAGGAATATCAGTGGAAATAAAATTTCGATTGGCGTCATGGAGTTACTTTTTAGTGAGTTGAACGTGCATTATACGAATTGGAGAAATATTTGCATTGTTGGTTGCTTTTGAGATTGACGGTGCACTTTAAAACAGGGTTTGAGGTATACTTTACAATTGTCTTTAATTATTTGTCAGTTGTATGGAATATCAGTTTATTAAAGACCCAATCGCGGGTTTTAAGGTGCGTATGTCTCAAGAGCATGCATTGGTCGGGCGTTGGCTCAATGAAGAGTTGCCTTTAACAGAGGTCGCGAGTTTTCTTGAACAGTTACAGGGTGTTAAACACAGTACCGAAGAACTGAAATTAGAAGGTAAAGAGGTGAGGTTAACTTTATCGAAAGATGAAGCATTATTTGAAGCACATTCTCTTTTTCAAAATGATGTTGATTTATCACGCTATGAAGATGATTTTCTTGAGCTTGATGAAGATGGCTTGAGCGCTGGGTGCGGTTTCGAAGACTTTGAGGCTCTGATGCAAGACTGGTATGGATTTATTCAGAGCCGAAAGTTACGACGATAGTTTATGCTGTTGCATGTTGAGGCGGTGCGCCATATAACTGCTCAGCCCTTTGAAACAATACCCAAGAAGTTAAGATATATTTATCGTTAGACAGCGGCATGTTACCTCTGTGTGTGTGCGTGAAATAACTAGGCGCAATAACCATGCTGCCTTTTTTGGGGGCCAGCTTTCTATTTTGATAGAAAAACTCAGTTTCTCCGCCTTCTTCAACATCATTGAGGTAAAACATAAAGAGCAATACACGGTGCAATGCTTCATTGTGATGCAGCTGGGGATAAACTTCACTATGCCAATAAGGATATCCGCCTTTGTTTACTGGGTACTTTTGAGCTTGAATGGGCCCTAATCTAAATAGCTGCTGAGTGAGCACTGGTAATTGAGGTTTGCCCACTTCTTCAAAGTTATCGACAGTCAAGTTAACAGGCTTACCCGTGGTTGGGTGATAGACGTTTAGGCCAAATGCTCCTAACATCATAAAAAAGTGCTCTTCAACATACTGAAATAAATGCTTAGAAGTCGCTTGTTCAATTTCGCGCAATTGTTGTTGATATTCAGGGTGATTGTTGAGATATAAGTCCTGACTGATTTTTTTATTTAAATCAACACCACCTGATGTTTGGCCTTGAGCTAAATGTGGACTTTTATCAAAGGTTTGCATAAATTGGTCACAAAACTCTGCACTCAGTGCATTGTCGTATACGCGGATAAAATCAGTCATTTCATTCCTCAAAGGTTGTTAGAGTTATTATGCTTGCAGAAAAAATCATGCCACGCTTTAGCGAAACAGATGTACTTGGCCACATAAACAATACCGTACTACCGGTATGGTTTGAAGCTGCCAGAGCACCTATTTTCAAAATTTTTACACCTGATTTAAATCCACATAACTGGAAATTGATTGTCGCGAAGGTTGAAGTTACCTTTAAAGGTGAACTTTTTTATGGTCAGGAAGTGCAAATAAAAACGGCCATAGAAAAGATTGGAAACAGCTCCTTTGTAATTTTGCAACAAGCATGGCAACACAATGAGTGTTGCGCAGAAGGGCGTACCATCATGGTGCGATATGACTTTGAAACTAAATCATCACAAGCTCTAAGTCTGGTTGAGCGTGAAGCACTGGAAGGTCATTTACTTTAGCTTGAGGCGAGTACACAAGCGTGTACTCATGTGAACTCTATCAGTTTGCAGGTTTAAACTGATGCCCAAGGGCTGCAGAAATACAAGGAACAACTTCGTAAAGGTAACTAGATTCGCTGTTATCATCATTTAGCTTGGTGATTTGCAGTATTTCATAGTCATTCAGTTCTATAATGCGTGTCCCTTGAGCATGCTCACACCGCGAGCGTGAGTCTGCTTCGTATTCATAAATAAAGTGCCTTAGAATGCGTTGTAGCTGTGCTTCATACTGCGCTGTGTTGTCACTGGTGACGGAGATTTCAGCTTTGAGCTTGTTGAGTTCTTTTTCACGGTCATCGAGTGCTTGCTGTAATTCTGCTTGCTCTGCTTCTGTTAATTTCGTGCCATCGGGTTTGCTCTGTTCATTAGATAAGTATTTTTCAAAATCAGATGGACGCACGATGATCTCAAACCAACCTTTGAGAAATTGGTTCACACCGCCGGACAAACCGGTATGAGAAATAAGTGTCGCTACTTGCACTAAAATAAGCATACTAAAAACAAGACGTAAAATACCTGTCGTAACTGGGTATTTGTAGTCGGTGGGTTGCCACATGCGGTGCAGACCAAATGGACGAAGTAGTACCAATACCAATAAGTAAAGTGGCTGGGCGAGCTGTAGCAAAACTAATAAAACGATGGTGGTAATGAAAAACCAAGTGGGTAGAGAAAGTAATACACTAAGGTTGTGACTATAAGGTAATGGGTCGGAGCTCACGCCGGTTATATCATTGATCATCCCCGCTGCTTGGACCAATGCATAGTTTGCAATAAAGGCATAAAAAAGCAAGATCACCGCTTTTCCTGGTAAGCTTTCCCAAAACACTAAAAACTTTGGCCAAAACTCTAATAACATGGCAACAAGTGCAAGTACTGCGACCAAATGAAACCATGAATGATTATCGTCATTAGTAAAGAGAATAACTGCAATACTGATGAACAATGCAGAGAAGTAGAGTCTTTGAGGAGTATTAAGGCTATGCCAAAAACGTTCAAAAGGGGCGCTTAGTTTATTTGTCGTGTCTTTAAACGTGACCAAGGCGGCTTGAATCATTGTTGTTTTAGTCCCTGATGTTTAAGTAGTGCTTGGCAGTAAACGTATCGCTTACTGCCATAGCTTACTAGTTATAACATAGGCTTAAGGTATCGACCAGTATGAGACTGAGTGTGTTCAGCGACTTCTTCAGGTGTACCTGAGACTAATATTTGCCCTCCTCCTGAGCCTCCTTCAGGTCCCAGATCTACAATCCAGTCTGCCGTTTTAATCACATCCAAATTATGTTCGATAACCACTACGGTATTGCCGTGATCGCGTAAACGGTGAAGTACAACTAAAAGCTGTTGAATATCATGGAAGTGCAAACCAGTGGTGGGTTCGTCTAGGATATAAAGTGTTTTGCCAGTATCTCGTTTGGATAACTCTCTGGCTAGTTTCACTCGTTGTGCTTCACCGCCAGATAACGTTGTCGCTGCTTGCCCTAAACGAATGTATGACAAACCAACGTCCATGAGGGTTTGTAGCTTGCGCTTGATAGCTGGGATTTTATCAAAGAACTCTCTGGCATCTTCGACAGTCATCTCTAACACTTCATGAATATTCTTACCTTTGTAAAGCACCTCTAAAGTCTCGCGATTGTAGCGTTTACCATGACAAACATCACAAGGTACGTATACATCTGGTAAAAAGTGCATCTCCACTTTCAATACGCCATCACCCTGACACGCCTCACAACGACCGCCTTTTACGTTAAAGCTAAATCGACCGACTTTGTAACCCCTTGAACGGGCTTCTTGTGTCCCTGCAAATAATTCTCGAATTGCAGTAAAAATGCCGGTGTAGGTTGCGGGGTTAGATCGAGGCGTTCTACCGATTGGGCTTTGATCTATATCGATAACTTTATCAAAATGTTCTAAACCTTGAATGTCTTTGTGTGGCGCAGGCTCTGACACCGTCGCACCGTTTAGAGCACGGTGTGCTAGCTTATATAAAGTATCGTTGATAAGCGTTGATTTTCCAGAACCCGATACTCCAGTAACACAGGTCATCAAGCCAAATGGGATCTTTAAGTCAACATTTTTGAGGTTGTTACCTGTAGCCCCAAATAGCTCTAGCCATTTGTCAGATGGTTGATGGCGCTCTGGTGGCACTACAATTTCTTTGGTGCCACACAAATATTGTCCAGTTAATGAATCAGGATTTGCGACAATGTCTTCTCTGGTTCCTTCAGCAACAACACTGCCGCCGTGAACGCCTGCCCCTGGACCGATGTCGATGATATGGTCAGCTGCGCGGATTGCATCTTCATCGTGCTCTACCACAATTACGGTATTACCCAAATCTCTAAGATGAGTTAATGTACTCAGCAATCTATCGTTATCTCTTTGATGTAACCCGATTGAAGGTTCATCCAGGACGTACATAACGCCTACTAGGCCGGCCCCAATTTGACTTGCAAGTCTTATCCGTTGAGCTTCACCCCCTGATAGCGTATCTGCACTGCGCTCCAGTGAGAGGTAATTGAGCCCTACGTTAATTAAAAAAGATAAGCGATCTCTGATCTCTTTGAGGATTTTTTCAGCGATTTGTGCTTTTTGTCCTGTCAAAGTTAAATCATGGAAAAACTGGCTGGCTTCACCAATGCTCATAGTGGTAACGGCTGGCAAGTTGGTTGAGCCAATAAAAACGTGCCTAGCTTCTTCTCGTAATCTTGAACCATGACAGCTAGGGCAAGCTTGACTGGTCTGGTATTTAGCTAGCTCTTCACGTACAGAGGTTGATTCTGTCTCGTGGTAGCGGCGGTTCATGTTGTTTAACACGCCCTCAAACTCATGATTACGAGTGATTAAGTCACCGCGATCATTGCGGTAATTAAATGCAATTTTAGTTTTACCAGAGCCTTCTAATACCACTTTTTGTGCAGACTTCGGCAGATCAGCAAATGGGATTTCTAGGTCAAAGCCATAGTGCTCTGCTACGGAGCTAAGCATCTGAAAATAATAAAAACTGCGTTTATCCCACCCTTTGATAGCGCCGCCAGCTAGACTGAGCTCAGGGTTTTGTACCACGCGATTAGGATCGAAATACTGACGTACTCCCAGACCATCACAGCTTTGACAAGCACCTGCGGGGTTGTTGAATGAAAACATTCGGGGTTCGAGTTCAGTCATTGCATAGCCACATGTTGGGCAGGCAAAGTTGGCAGAAAAAATGAGCTCTTCAGCATCTGGGTCATCCATACTGGCGATTTGTGCAATGCCATCAGCAAGTTCCAGTGCTGTTTCAAATGATTCGGCTAATCGTTGTTGTAGCCCTTCTTTGACTTTGAAACGATCTACAACTACCTCAATGGTATGTTTCTTGTGTAACTCTAGGGCTGGCGGATCTGATAAATCACAAACTTCACCATCGATGCGAGCTCGGATAAAGCCCTGACTAGCCAATTGCTCAAGCAGTTTTACATGTTCACCCTTGCGGTTTTTTACCACCGGGGCAAGCAGCATAAGCTTGCTACCTTCAGGTTGCGCTAACGCTGTATCTACCATTTGGCTGATAGTTTGTGCCTTTAACGGTAAGTCATGAGTAGGGCAACGAGGCTCGCCTACCCGCGCAAATAGGAGTCGTAAGTAATCGTATATTTCGGTGATGGTGCCCACTGTCGAGCGTGGGTTATGCGATGTCGATTTTTGCTCTATAGATATTGCAGGTGAAAGCCCTTCGATGTGATCAACATCCGGCTTTTCCATCAAAGATAAAAATTGTCTGGCATAAGCAGACAATGACTCGACATAACGTCTCTGACCTTCAGCGTACAATGTATCGAATGCTAACGACGATTTACCCGAGCCAGAGAGTCCGGTGATCACAATCAGCTTGTCTCTTGGAATTGTCAAAGAGATGTCTTTGAGGTTGTGCGTGCGCGCGCCTCTTACTTCTATTTTATCCATAGTGGCCTTTTTATGAATCTTGTGTGCTTGTAACAATTGCTCGGGTATCTTTGCATCGGCTTGCGATTATGTCTTGCCGATACAGCCCTGATTAAAAGTCTGAATGATACATTTTTTATATAATAATTGATGTACAAACTAAGCTATGGGTAGCTGTATACTCATACAGTATACATCAAAGTTGCTGTTATTCTACCCTTGTTACGAGTCATATTACGAACTAGCTCACTTTTGGTTGAACAGGATGGACTGGTTTAGGGGGCACAAGTGAAAAAAGCAATGTGACCAACTAGACTTACCTTAATGATGGGTTGTAGAGCTGTTTATGTGCGCTTTTTGCTGTTAGGTATTTTATTTCTCTCCCCCGCTTGGGGCTGTGAGATGGTCGTGCGATTTGAGAATTATGCAGCACAATCTAGGCTAGATGAAGAAAAAGGCTGGCATGGTATGGATGTGGACTTTGCCAAAGCGTTACTTGACGAAGCCGGCTGTGAGTATAAGTTTGTGAGTATACCTTGGGGGCGCTCCCTTAAAATGCTTGAGACTGGGGATATCGATCTGGTTTTAAGCGTGACAAAAACGCTAGAAAGGCAAGACTACGCTTACTTCATTGGTCCACAACGTATGGAAACGATTGTTTTTGCAATGAACGCCCAGCGGCGATATGAGGTTGAGACAATGGAAGATCTTTTCTCACTTCCTGTTCCTGTTGCAATTCAGCAAGGAGCGTTTTATGGAACGCAATTTACTGATCGCTATAAACAGCTGAAAAAAAACGAGACCCAGTTTATCTTTGTACCTGATAACCAAACTAAATTGAGCTTGCTCAAACATGGTCGCATTGCTGGCTTTTTAGAAGAAAAGTTTAATATCGTATTTCAGTCCGACAATCACCCCGACTTTATGACTATCGAAGTCGCACCACTTGTCATCAATGAATCGCCAGTCTATTTTGCATTTAGCAAGAGACGTACCTCAACAGAGCGACTTGAACGATTGAATCAAGCTTATCAAAATCTGCAAAAAACAGGTCGGTTCAAAGGAATATTAAAAAAATATCAGTTGCAGTGAGTTTTTGTTAAACTAGCCGCGATTTTTTACTGTTTGACTAACATGCTCTATGTCCAATCAATCTTTGAACCAAATTGAAAAACGTGCTGCATTTTCTCTGGCCGGTGTATTTGCATTTAGAATGCTAGGCCTTTTTATGCTGATGCCAGTATTAGCGGTGTATGGTACATCATTAGAAGATGTGTCACCGCTGTGGATAGGTTTGGCTATTGGCGCATATGGTCTAACGCAAGCGTTGTTGCAGATCCCTATGGGGTGGCTATCTGATAAGTTTGGTCGAAAGCCAATTATCATTGTCGGGTTAGTCGTGTTTGCCCTTGGCTCTGTAATTGCGGCCCTAGCAGATTCGATTTATTGGGTCACGTTTGGTCGAGCCCTTCAGGGAATGGGGGCGATTGCGAGTGCATTACTTGCGCTAGCTTCCGATTTAAGTCGCGACGAGCAGCGGCCTAAAGTTATGGCTGTGATTGGTATGTGTATTGGCTTAAGTTTTGCGGTTGCCATGTTGCTAGGTCCTATGGTTGCAGCTGCATTTGGTATTTCAGGTGTATTTTGGCTGACTGCAATGCTCGCTTTACTTGGTATCGCTATTGTGTTGTTTATTGTGCCAAACGCGATCCATAAAGCGCCAAAAGGTGACACTGTTGCGTCTATCGCGGATATTAAAAATTTAATCAAGCACCCTCAACTATTGCGGCTAGATTTAGGCGTGTTAATGTTGCATTTAACTTTGACTACGTTGTTTGTTGTGTTGCCTGCGAAGCTAATTGAAGAAGGCTTAGCAGCCCCCGATCATTGGCAGATATATATCCCTGTTTTAATACTGGCTTTTGTATTGATGGCGCCTATGATGATTGTGGCGATTAAAAAGCAAAAAGAGAAACAAGTTTTCTTGGCCGCGATTGCTGCCCTCAGTGTGAGTGCTTTGATGCTGGTTTGGCTATCAAACTCCCTGATTGGTATTGCTGCTGCTATGACGGTCTACTTCATCGCATTCAACTTCTTAGAAGCGACAATGCCAGCGCTGGTTTCTCGAATATCGCCGGCAACACAAAAAGGCTCTGCGATGGGTGTGTTTTCTTCAGGTCAGTTTTTGGGGGCGTTCTTAGGTGGGGTCTTAGGCGGCTACCTAGCGCAAAACTACGAGGTGAATTCTGTATTTGCTGCGGCGGCAGGAATTGGGGTAATATGGCTGTTTATTGCATGGCGCATGCAAGTCCCTCCACGTAGTAAAGCACTGAGCTTTGTAACGGAACTCAATAAATCTCAGCATGCACAGGCACTTGCTGATAAACTGGTTACATTACCAGGCGTGCTAGAGGCGACTGTGGTCAGTGAAGAAAATCGCGCTTATCTAAAAGTGGATGAAAGTAAATTTGATTTAAACCAAGCGAAACAAGTTTTATCTTCTTAAAACTGTAAAAATAGTGTTTTTGTTCGTATATGTGCGAATGAAAATGCATTTTCGTAGATTGATGAAACTTGGAAACGTTTGTAATTGTGTGAGGAGAGGGTGCCATGGCACGCGGTGTGAACAAAGTAATCTTGGTTGGTAACTTAGGCCAAGATCCAGAAGTACGTTATATGCCAAACGGAAACGGTGTGGCAAATATCAGTATCGCAACAACAGACAGTTGGAAAGATAAAAACACTGGCCAACTTCAAGAGCGTACTGAATGGCACCGAGTGGTGTTATTTGGCAAACTAGCTGAAGTTGCTGGTGAATACTTACGTAAAGGCTCTCAAGTATATATTGAAGGCCGTTTACAGACTCGCAAATGGACTGATCAAAGCGGTCAAGATAAATATACTACTGAAATTGTGGTTGATATGGGCGGTCAGATGCAGATGCTTGGCGGTCGCAATGAGCAAGGTGGTCAATACCAGTCAGGTGGCAACCAAGGCGGATACGGTCAGCAACAAGGTGGTTTTGCACCTCAGCAAAACAACCAACAGCAATATGGCCAGCCTGCAGCGCAACAGGGCGGTTTTGCTCCTCAGCAGCAAGCTCCGCAACAAAGTGCGCCACAGCAGACAAGCAATAATTTTAGTGGTCAGGCTCAAAATGCCCAACCACAAGGTGGACAAGCACAAGGTGGTTTCGCTCCACAGCAGGGCAGTGGCAGTGCTTCAAATCCGATGGAGCCACCAATTGACTTTGATGACGACATTCCATTCTGATTTAGTCGTCTATCATTATTGAGCTTGAAAAGCCTCCAGTTGTTGGGGGCTTTTTTGTTTCAGAATATCTCCCTGAGGAGCTCAAGTGCGTCGAGCCATACGCGGCTTGGAGATATAAAAGAGGTCTGATGCTTTTGCAAATCTAGCGATGCTGGAGTTTGGCTTAATTTGTTGTGAAGAGATGATTTCAAGCTTTGAAACGGTTGCAAACAATTGTGTATATTCAAACCTCCCCAGTAAAAGGCGGTGAATTGTTCGAGCAAAGTCTGGTAATGAAGTTTATTGACGGGAAAGAAGTATTGCAAAGAGGCATTGATGTTTACAGTCATTAAAGATTGAATGTGAACAGGGTGAGTTTATCGCGCTTCAAGATAGGCAAAAAACGGTTGTGGCGAAAATAAAATATACGGGAATAGCGCTCGTTATTAGTCGGTATCTAGCATTTAAAAAATAGTTGTAAAATTTATTGTTTTAGCTATTGATGGCCTGAGCATGCAGAGTAAGGAAGGTGATTTGTAAGCTGATATTTCGAGTACGCTTGGGTCTACTCAACTATATTACACGCTATATCAGCAGTTTTGCTGATTCTTAGCCGCTCTGCCTTGAGTTTTGCAATGGATTGAACAAAACTTTAGACAGAATCATCAATGATAGTCTGAAATTATGCTTCACTTCGCGCTGATAGATAACACGTATAAACGAGGGTACATACTCTTGGTTGCGTGGTGTGTAATAGCGCTGCTTGGGAATTTGAGTGTCATACACATGACAAACTCTTGGATATCAGACGATGCAAAGGGCTTGACGACTCAATTGTCAAACTACGTTGAACCTGTCGACAGTTTTGATGTGCACGAAGAAGCGTTGAAATTTGGGTTTACTCCAGAGCCGCCTAGCCAATTCCCGCTAACTTGGTTTTCGAGTCAGTACCGTATAGATTTGAGCCAGCAGCAATTAGTGCTCTATCCGAATAAGGCCGTTTTGAAGGGGCTTACTATCAGTGTTTGGCTCAATATTGCGTTATTTTTGGCTGGGTTAATGATTACATTGAAGAGCAACCTTAGGTTTAGATCGAAAAATAGTACCGCAGGGCTCAAGGCTGAAAACATCGGGCATAAATCTATTCCCCCGAGCGCACAAGAGCTAATTTTACCTGTTAGCACCGGTCAACAAGTCAATATGTTTGCGATGTTTAAGTGGCGCTGTGAGTTACCAAAACATATTGAACCGCAGAGTCACTTTAGCGTGACCTTGGCCAAGTGCTTCAATAAATATCGCTACTGTTCAGCTAAGTACTTATCATCAGGTGCGTTGGCCGTGACTTTATCTTCTTTGAGTAAAGATGAAGTAGAGCAAACGGTTAAACGCTTACACGAAGTAGTTTACCAAGCGCTACTCGCATTTCGTGGGGATTTGTCGAGAAGCGCAGTCAAGTGTGGAGCATGCTTTTATAGTGAGGGGGCTGATCAAACTCAGGTTTATCAAATCGCTCGTTCCTCATTAAGTGTGGCGCAAAACCATGTTTGGCAACACATTCATATGCTGCCTTTAAATCGCACCTTAGCGGAGAGTTTGTTGGATGCGGAGTCGAACGTCATTGATGATATAAAAGCAGGGCGGTTTGTACTGTTTTTTCAGCCGCTGTTTGATTTTAAGACTCAAGACGTTATTCAAAGTGAGGCATTACTGAGGGTGAGACATAAGACGCTTGGGCTAATAACAGCAGGTCAGTTTATTCACAAAATTCATCGCAGTGAACATTTAATTGAGCTAGATAAATCGATTGTACAGCAAGCGTTAAAAGTGCTCAGTAAGGAACCAAAAGGGTTCACTGTGAGTGTAAATTTGCATGTTGTGAACTGGTCAAACAGTGAGTTTTTGAGTTGGCTTATCGCTATTTTAAGGGCGTCTGGTAGAGCTAAAGATGTGACTTTAGAACTTATGATTTGTGACTACTATCAACATCGTAGTTATTTTGAGCAGTTTTTTGATGCCTTGTCTCCCCTAGGGGCAAGCATTGTGCTCGACCATGTAAACGGGCCTTTGGACGTAGTACCGCTGCAAAAGGTGCATAATATTGTTGGGGTAAAGCTTGCGTTTGAATTAATTCATGATATTCAGTCAAGTGCTAAACGACGGGCAGTCGTTAAACAAATAGTGAATCAAGCTAAAAAATTACAAGTACCTGTGTATGCTGTGGGTGTTGAAACGCAAGATGAGCTCAATTGTATCAAGCGGTTAGGGGTTGATGGCGCGCAAGGGTATTACTTCAGTGCCCCTCTACTTGAGCTTGAGAATAGCTTAAATTAATTTACGATATCGAAGACCATCTAGGCCCTGCAACCCGCCAGTATGAACCGCTACTATTCTACTATGCTTAGGGAAGTAATCGTGCTCAATAAGCTGCCAGATACCATGCATCATTTTACCCGTATATATTGGTTCTAAAGGGAGTTTATGGCTTTGTCTCATACTCTGGCAGAATGTCCAAAGCTCCTTACTAAACTTGCCGTAACCTCCACCATGAAATTGATGCAGTAACTGCCAGTTTTTTTGCAAGGCAGCAGCAGGGTTTAGGCGACAAACTTCCTCAGTAAGATACTCAGCGCCTTTTAGGACACAAAAACCTAGTATTTGAGTTATTTTAGGCAAACCATTTAATAGTCCTGCGAGTGTTCCTCCACTGCCGACTGCACAACAAACATAGTCGCTATCAGGAAGGGATTGGGCCAGTTCTTGGCAACCTAATAAAGCAAATTTGTTGCTCCCACCCTCGGGTATTATGTGGGTATTGGGATATTGTTTTGCTAAGTCTTGCAAGTAAGCATTGTCAGATCTCTGTCGGTATTCTAACCTTGTGACTGCATGTAAATTTACACCACAAGCTTTTGCAAGACGCAGAGTTGGGTTTTGCTCATCTAAATGGGGTCCTCGTACTATGATATGTGCAGGGATGTTGAATAGTTTACATGCCATGGCGGTCGCGTATAAGTGATTTGAAAAAGGTCCGCCAAATGTTAGTAAAGAGCGGTAATTTTGCTGCTTGAGTTCAATCAAGTTGTATTTTAATTTGCGCCATTTATTCCCCTGTACAGTGGGGTGTAAAAGGTCATCCCTTTTAACAAGAAGTTCCACTTTTTTAGCAGTTAGCATTGGGTGGTGAATACGTTGAATTGGTGACTCTAGGTGCTTGGAATTGAACATCAGATTTTAGATTTCTCTATAAATAAGCGCTTTGAGGTTATTATTTCATGAAAATGTGCAGAGAACACTGGTAACGACGTGACTAATAGTTGTAAACTCAGATATTAATTGTGCAAAGCTTGTGTTTTACTCCGTAAGTACATAGCATTAAGCATTAAAACATCAAAAATAACAAAGACCAAAACAACTGCCGCTGTTGGGAATGGAATATATGCGAATTGCTCCTTTATCTCTTTTTGTCTCTGCCGCCTTATTGTCTGTAAGTGTTTGGGCACAAGATACTGCGACTGTGACAGCTATCGAGTCAGAGCGCTCTGAAAAACAAGCTGAGTTAGACAGATATACTCAGATTTTAGATAAGCATGTTGCTGAAGAAGCCCGTTTACAGGCTCAGCTAGAATTATTAAGACAAAATTCCAGTGAGCTTGATAAAGAAAAGAACCAAGCTTTAGATGCAATGAATGATTTATATCGTCGTTTAATCGATGATCCGTCAATTGACATTTCTTCTGCTCAACTGAGATATCAGCAATCAGTATCCGACCATAAATCGAATAAAGAAGACATCGCGATGCAGTTAGCGGCCATAGCATCGCACCGCAAGGATATTGAGCAAATTCGCGTCAGCAAACACACGCTTGTCAATACGATTGCAAGTTTGAGAGATCAGCTGAGTACCGCACGAGTTGAGCGTCTTCGCAATGAGTTCACAAGAGAAGGTACGTTAGAGGTTGAGCATACCATTAACTGTAAGCGCACAGAGACCTTAGCTGCATGTGAGCAGCGAGGCCAGCAGCTTGGTTTACAAAAAGCGACTAAGCGTTTCATTGACCAAATTTTTGCTAATTTAACCGAACAAAGAATTGTTGAACCGAAACGTCATATGGCGGGTGCACAGGTTCAGGTTGTGAGCAGTCATGTGGTGGGTAGTGCATTTAGTGGTCAGGGTAATTACAGCGTGAATTTAAGCGTCACAATGCGTGGTGACGTTAATAATAGCCGTTTATGCGGCTTATTGTCGTTGGACAATCGTTTCTGTAGTGAGTATGGCACGCCATTAGCAGTAGGGTATCAAGCAAGCTATCCAACAACTTTTAGTGACAGTCAGCTAACTTTTAATGATGACGTTGAAAGTGCAGAGCGCAGTGTACCAAGTATTACGACGTTGCAGCCAAAGCCAGAAATAAAGTCACAAGTATTGCAACAATCTCCAAAAGATAGGCAAGTTGATTTAACTCTACGCTCAAACGTTTACGACGATGAAGTGTTTATTGATGGTGTCAGTTACGGCTCTACTAAATTAGTCGTTAGTGTCCCATTAGGCTCTTATGATATTGAGATCCGTAAATTAGGTTATGAGTCATACAAAGCGAAGATTGACGTGCGCAGAGCACGAACGATCAATGCTAAGCTGATAAAAAAGCCTGAGTCGATTGCTGCACCGACGCCAAAAAGCGAGCAACAGAGCACTCCTATTGCGACAAAGCAAAAAGTCACGCCAAACCTTGTTGAAAACAAAGTGGTGATTATCCCAGCCGGCACTTTCCAGATGGGTGATTTAACTGGAAATGGACTGGCAAATGAGCGCCCTGTTGTAGAAAAAGTGCTGAGCCACTCTTATGCAATGCAAAGCAAAGAAGTCACCGTTGCTGAGTTTAGACAGTTTATTTTAAGTACAGGTTATCAAACAGAAGCTGAAAAAGGCGCTGGCTGTGCACACTATAAAAATGGTGAGCCTATTTGGGAAAGTGAATACAACTGGGACAAACCAGGGTTTGAACAAGCTGACAACTTTCCCGTTGTATGTGTCACGTATGAAGATGCCAAAGCATACGCCAATTGGCTATCTGGTGAAAAAGGCATTCAATACAGACTTCCCAATGAAGTTGAGTGGGAATATGCTGCCCGTGCAGGTACAAGTTCAGAGTACCCATGGGGAAATGAAATTGGCCGCGGGCTAGCAAATTGTGGCTGGTGTGGTAGCGATTGGTCGAATAAAAGCCCTGCACCAGTTGGTGAGTTTTCACCGAATAATTATGGTTTATACGATACCGTTGGTAACGTATGGGAATGGACGCAAAAGCGTGCTTCACAAGAGGATGTGACAGTTAGGGGTGGAGCGTGGAACTTTGCTCCGAGCTTAGCGAGGGTTTCAACTCGTTTGGCTTTAGCACCAGACTTTAGAGCTAATTATATTGGTTTTAGATTGGTTCGAGAAAGATAAATTAATACACTCGAAGTGAGTGTATTCAGTTAAAGTGCAGTTTGCACTTTGTAGACTTAAATATTTCAGCCGTGGCGCAATTCGACACGGCTTTGTTAAAAGAATTCTTTAAGGTTACCCAGCCTCATGTTTAAAAAGCTACGCGGATTATTTTCTAATGACCTGTCTATTGATTTAGGCACGGCGAATACCCTAATTTACGTAAAAGAAGAAGGTATTGTTTTGAATGAACCTTCAGTGGTCGCGATTCGTCAAGAAAGGGCCGGTGGGCCGAAGAGTGTTGCTTCTGTTGGTACTGCTGCAAAGCAGATGTTAGGTAGAACACCCGGCAATATCAAAGCGATTCGTCCTATGAAAGATGGGGTTATTGCCGACTTTTATGTAACAGAAAAAATGCTTCAGCACTTTATTAAGCAGGTTCATAACAACAACTTCATGCGCCCGAGTCCGCGAGTGTTGATCTGTGTTCCCTGTGGTGCAACTCAGGTTGAAAAGCGAGCAATTCGTGAGTCAGCTATGGGAGCTGGTGCGCGCGGGGTATATCTAATTGAAGAACCTATGGCTGCGGCAATTGGTGCAGGTTTGCCAGTATCAGAAGCGACGGGTTCTATGGTCGTTGATATTGGTGGTGGTACTACAGAAGTAGCAATTATCTCTCTAAATGGTGTTGTATATTCATCTTCTGTTCGCATTGGCGGTGACAAGTTTGACGAAGCTATTATCAACTACGTTAGACGTAACTTTGGTAGTTTGATCGGTGAAGCAACGGCTGAACATATAAAACACGAAATTGGTTCTGCATTTAAGAGTGAAACCCCGATTGAAATTGAGGTGCGTGGCCGTAACTTAGCGGAAGGTGTACCACGTTCATTTACATTAAACTCTCATGAGATTTTAGAAGCTTTGCAAGAGCCACTAATGGGTATTGTGAGTGCAGTTATGGTTGCACTTGAGCAGTCTCCACCTGAGCTCGCGTCGGATATATCTGCTCATGGTATGGTTTTGACAGGTGGTGGTGCATTATTAAAAGATTTAGATCGTCTACTTATGGAAGAGACTGGTATTCCAGTTGTCGTTGCTGACGATCCGCTAACCTGTGTAGCTCGAGGTGGTGGTAAAGCCCTAGAGATGATAGATATGCACGGTGGCGACGTCTTTAGTTACGACTGATGAATTTACTGTTTGGCCGAAGTGTATCTCTACAACTGCGACTTACCGTCGCAGTTGTGCTTAGTATCATGCTAATTATTGGGGACCGGTACACATCTGGCGGTACGTTTGTGCGCACCACGCTCAATACGCTAGTAAGCCCTGTGTTGTATGCGGCCAATGTACCTTATGAGCTCTTCAATGTAGGGGCTGAAAGCTTAAATACTCGAGAGCAGCTACTACAAGAAAACCAAGCATTGCGCTCTAAACAGCTACTACAAAGTGAGCAACTGCAGCAATATCAATTTCTACTGAAAGAAAATGTCGAACTGAGGGCGTTATTAGGTGCGTCATCTCGTCAATCTAATGCCCGTCAAATTGCCCAAGTCTTGTCAGTGCGTTCAAATCGTTACAGCCATCAGGTTGTAATAAATAAGGGGACGATAGACGGTGTTGAAGAAGGACAAGCTGTTATTGACGAGCTCGGACTAGTTGGCCAACTTACCCAAGTTGGGACAACCACATCACGCGTACTTTTAATGACAGATACCACCCATGCCACGCCTGTGCGTATTTTGCGCAATGATGTCAGTATGGTAATTGAAGGAATTGGTAAAATTAACTTAGTACAGTTGGCGCATGTATCTCATAGCCTGGATATTCGGATTGGCGATATCTTAGTTACTTCTGGTTTAGGTGGGAGATTCCCTGAAGGGTATCCTGTGGCAGTTGTCACTGAAATTGATCGAGATGAGGGGCTGCCGTTTGCTAAAGTATATGCAGAACCGATTGCACAGCTGGACCGCATTCGCCTGCTTGTTATTTTAGGCGAAGGTGAGCAAGGAGCAGTCAATGAGTCGTAGCTTTTCCCTTGTCGCATTCAGTGTTTTTTTAGCCTTGATTATGGCACTCATGCCTTTGCCATTTTCATTGGAACCATTTAGGCCTGACTGGGTTCTGTTGGTGCTAATGTATTGGTCTATTGCTATTCCACACCGAGTCAATATCGGTTGGGCTTGGTGCACAGGTTTGATCATGGATTTGGCTGTTGGCTCGCCTTTGGGTATAAATTCTTTAACTTACTCTGTATGTATTTATATTACAGTGAGCAACTTTCAAAAGTTACGTAACTTTTCACTGTGGCAACAAGCTATGTTAATTGGTTTGTTTCTAGCCCTTTATCATTTACTGCAGTTTTGGTTGAATCACTTTTTATTAGATATTTACTTTGATCCAGCCTACCTGTGGCCGGCATTGATAGGTATGTGTTGTTGGCCTTGGATTTTCTTATTGCTAAGAAAGTATCGAAGGCATTTTAGGATCCGTTAATGACTATAAAATTATATTTGGCTTCCGCTTCTCCACGTCGTAAGGAACTACTCACCCAACTTGGTTACGATTTTGAACAATTTTCTATCGATGCAGATGAAACAAAATTTTCAAATGAAACTCCAAGTACTTATGTAGAGCGCTTAGCACGCTTGAAAGCACAAAGTGGTGTGAAGTTAGGCTATCAAGATAGGCCGGTATTAGGCAGTGACACAATTGTTGTAGCTGATGGTCAAACGCTTGGCAAGCCGAAAGATTTGGCGGACTTCAAAGCGATGATGACTCTACTATCTGGCAATACACACCAAGTAATGACTGCTGTAGCGTTAGCAGATGGTGAGAGAGTAATGAGTACTACCGTAAACACTGAGGTAACATTTAAAACGTTATCAGAACAAGAAATAACAGCATATTGGCAAAGTGGAGAGCCCCATGATAAAGCCGGTGGATATGGTATCCAAGGTTTAGGAGGACGATTTGTCAGTCAGCTAAAAGGTAGTTATTTCGCAGTAGTCGGACTACCTTTATATGAAACAGATGAACTAATTCAAGCATTTATGGCAGGCCAAGATGAGTAGCGAATTATTGATCAATGTGACGCCAAGTGAAAGTCGCGTAGCCTTAATTGAAAATGGGGTTTTACAAGAAGTTCAGGTAGAACGTGTCGGGAATCTCGGTATCGTTGGCAACATCTACCTTGGCAAAGTGAGTCGAGTATTACCTGGAATGCAGGCTGCTTTTGTAGATATAGGCTTAGAAAAAGCCGCTTTTTTACATGCTTCAGATATCGTAAGCAGTGCTTCTATCGAAGAAGATGTTGATGAACAACCAGTAAAAAAAGTTCAGGATATTAGAGAGCTAGTAAAGCAAGGTCAGTTTATTATGGTGCAGGTTGTTAAAGACCCTATTGGCACCAAAGGGGCTCGCCTGACAACGGATATTACAATTCCCTCGCGTTATTTAGTTTTTATGCCAGACGCAACCCATGTAGGTGTTAGTCAAAGAATCGAAACAGAAGAAGAACGCAGTCGATTGAAGAGCATTGTTGCTGAGTACAATGATGAAAACGGCGGGTTTATTGTAAGAACTGCTGCCGAAGGCGCCGCTGAGGCAGAATTAAAACATGATGCTGAATTCCTAAAAAAACTGTGGCAAAAGATTGTTAGTAAGCGACGTAAAACCAGTAAAGCAAGCATTTTACATGAAGATTTAACCCTCGCCTTTCGCACATTACGTGACTATGTGGGTGAAGACATGGAACGGATTCGTGTTGACTCTAAATTGACCTATCAACAACTGAAGTCATTTACCGAGGAGTTCGTTCCACAGCTGTCTAACACGCTCGAGTATTACCCGGGTGAAAGGCCAATTTTCGATTTGTTCGATGTCGAAGCTGAAATTCAAAAAGCATTGCACCGCAAAGTGGAACTAAAATCTGGCGGCTATTTAATCATCGATCAAACCGAAGCAATGACGACCGTTGATGTAAATACAGGCGCATTTGTTGGTCACAGAAACCTAGAAGAAACTATTTTCAATACTAATGTGGAAGCGACCTCAGCTATCGCTCGTCAGCTTAGGTTAAGGAACCTAGGCGGTATTATCATCATAGACTTTATTGATATGATTTCAGATGAGCACAAAAGGCGGGTACTGCACTCACTCGAAGCAGCACTAGCGAAAGACAGAGCTAAGGCAAACATTAATGGCTTATCAGCCCTTGGTTTGGTTGAAATGACGCGTAAACGCACCAGAGAAAGCTTAGAGCATATACTGTGTGATGTTTGCCCATCTTGTTCAGGCAGGGGATCGTTAAAGACTGTTGAAACGGTCTGCTACGAGATTCTCCGTGAAATTGTACGAGTCAATCGAGCCTATGATGCTGATAAATTTATGGTTTATGCGTCTGCAGCCGTCAGTGAAGCACTGGTTAATGATGAGTATCACAACTTAGCAGAGTTGGAGCTATTCATAGGCAAGCAGGTCAGTATTCAAACTGAGAACTTGTACAGTCAAGAGCAGTTTGATGTAGTAATGATGTAGGGCAATATGCAAGCCAAAACGATATGCTTCTTTTGTGTGAGAAAAGTTTGGCAGGTGTTCGCCGTGACCTTGGTAACACTTGCTGTGCTTGTATCGCTGTTGAAGCTAACGTTACCCTATGCAAATGATTATAAAAGCAGCATTGAGTCTCTTATCTACGAACAACTCAATGTTGAATTAAGCATTGGTTCAATCAGTGCAAGTTGGCAAGGGACAGGCCCAGCTTTACTGCTTAAAGATGTTAGTTTTGAAGACAATCAAGCTTCTCCTATCTCTGTACAAATTGAAAGTACAAACTTACAAGTGAATATGGTTGAATCAATTCGCCAGTGGCAATTGATCTCCAACTACTTTGTGCTCGATGGCTTCAAAGCCCATGTTTATCTCGACAAGTTGAAGCTTGATAGCAACTCTGGGGAGTTTGAGCAGCAAGCTCTAATAGAAGGCTTGTTTCTTGGAGATACTGGTCACTTCTCTGTTCAAAATAGCGAAATACACCTCTACACTAAAGCGCAAAAACAGCATTCTGTGCTCATCCAAGATATGGTTTGGCAAAACAGTGAAGATGCGCATCATGGTGAGGGGCGTCTGGTTTTACCTAATTTATCTCAAGGGAGTCTCGATACTTTAGTTCGTTTAGAAGGTAAAACGCTGGAGGGAATTGGCGGTGAGATCTTTCTTCAAGCAAGAGAGCTTGATGTACTGAAGTTAATTGATGAACATTTAGATAAATCAAACGATGTGATAAGCGCAAGTATAAATGGGCAGCTTTGGGCACAGCTTAAACAGGGGCAATTGGATGACATTTTGCTCCAATTTGAGCCAAGTTATTTGAAATGGCAAGGTGATAGTCAGGACAATAAGTTAGGGCTTGATGGCGGCAAAATTAAATTGCATCGAGAAGGTTCTAATTGGCGTTTAAACAGCTCTGAGATTTACTTCAGTCATGGTGCGCATGTATACGACCCTGTGCTATTGCAAGGTGAGTGGCGCGATGAAAAAAGTCAGTTTTGGCTCAAACAATTTAATGTGGATCTGGTGATTGATGCCTTGTCATTAACTCGGTACGAGTGGGCTAATAAATTGGTCAAAAGTGATGTTAAAGGCCAAGTGTCACAGGCAAAGTTAGCATGGGATAAGTCTAGCGGTTTAAATATCTGGGGAATTATGGAAGAACTCAGCTGGCAAGAGACTGAGTTGGCTCCTGGGTTTGCAGGTTTAGGCGTTGAATTTCACTGGTTAGCCGACCGTGGCGTGGTGAGTGTCAATGCACATCGGCAGCAGCTTGTCACTGGTCCTCGTTTTATTGAGCCTATTGCAGTTGATGAGCTAAATGGCGACATTTATTTTTGGGCGGATGAGCAGCAGTTCTGGCATGTCCAATCTGACAATATGTGGGTGAGTAATTCAGATTTAAGTGTTGCTTTAGAGTTTCATACGCGTTTGTTTGAAGAGCCTGAACTGGACTTATATGCTGAAGCATATGGTGGCGACGCTCGGATTGCTGGGCGCTATTTCCCACTGGAGTTAATGCATACTAACCTTGTCAGTTATTTGAATAAAGGGATCTTAGCTGGTCAAAACAAAGGCACACAGGTGCTTGTTTCAGGTCCTTTGAAAGACTTTCCATACCGCGGTACTCATGGTCAATTTGAAGTGTTGGCGGAGATCCAAAGCGCCGAATTTCTATTTGCACCAGATTGGCCAAGCATTCATAGCGCCGATGTGTTATTGCATTTCATCAATGAACGTATGGACATTACCACACAGTCTGGGCAGCTGGCGAATCAAACTATTCAAGGTGATGTGGCTGTGCGGCTAGCCGATTTAGAGCAAGCAGATATCTTAACGGTGGATATTAATCAGACGATAGAAGCAGCTTCATTACTGCCATTTTTTGCACAAACGCCTATCGCAGATCCTTTGGTGAACGTGTTAGACGTAGTGCAAGGGCAGGGGCAGGTATCAGGTGCTGTCGGGCTAGAAATAGATTTAGAAAGTTTGGATGTTATAGCTCGCGGGCGTGTACTTTTCGATGATAACACCATTCACCTCAGTCAGCCGGGTATGCAATTAGAAAAGGTTTCTGGAATACTTCAATTTAATGATGATGAGATATCTTTTTCAGAGGGGGTGGCATCGTGGTTAGCTATGCCTATGTCTTTCTCGGTAAAAGGAGATGGAGATCAACACGGGTATTTGGTTAGCGTTGATACATCCATGATGATTTCAAGTGAGAAGTTACTCCCGTATGGGCATGGCATTATGGATGATTTTATTGAAGGTGAAACCAAACTAGATACCAATGTTACGCTGAATTTTGAAGATGCTGGGTTTAATTATTTGGCGAGTTTCCAATCTAACTTAAACGGAACTGCGATTGAATTACCTGCCCCTTATCAAAAAGCACAGGAAGACACTCGTTTATTGTCGGGGGAAGTAAGGGGGGATGATATCTCTAACCTCATTACCGCAAATTATGGTGATATTCTTTACTTTAATGGGATCCTTGACAATCAGAGTGGGCAATTAGATAAAGCACATTTGGTTGTGAGTGAGCAAAACCGCGGTTTAGATAAATCGGGCTTTGTGGTGACGATAGAGCACCCAGAACTAGAGCTTGAACCTTGGTTTAATTTTATTGATCGAATTATTGAGAAAAGCACTCAATCGAGCTCCGAGGGTGCAAACATTTTACCTGAATTAAATGAGATCCGCGCTAATCTTGGGCAGCTTGATGTGGGGGGCTTGCTCTTCAATGACTTTGAAATGCGCATGACACCTGAGCAGCAAGCGTTAAAAATGCGCTTAGCTGGCAAGGAACTTAGGGCACAAGTACTGATCCCAACAGATGACGCCAAAAAACCAATTCAAATTCAAGCAGACTACTTACGTTTGAATTCCAAAAAAGCAGATGAGGAAGAGAGTCCAGCTGACATTAGCACAGAACAGCCAGATCAAACTTGGTTAGCGGCTATTCCTGCCATTGAATTTGGTTGTGATGACTGTCGATTGAATCGTTATCAGTTAGATAGAGTTAACCTAGCATTATTTGGCGATGGTACTCGACTAAATATTACCAATTTAAGTGTTGATAAAGGCACCCATACTTTGACAGCGAAAGGAAGCTGGCAAAATGGAACATCTCAATTTACTGGAAATCTAAGTAGTGCTGACTTTGGTGATTTAATGGAAGAGTTTGACGTCACATCCACCGTTAAGGATTCTCAAGCAAATATAGATTTTGATTTACAATGGCAGTCTGCTCCTTATGACTTTCAATGGACGAGTCTTGGAGGTGAAATACAATGGCGTTTAGGTGAAGGACACTTAACCGATATTAGTGACCAAGGCGCACGTGTATTTTCTTTGCTGAGCCTAGATTCATTAGTACGTAAATTAAAACTAGATTTTCGAGATGTATTTGCCAAAGGCTTTTTTTACAACCAAATGGAAGGCAGCCTGCAATTAGAAAATGGTATTGCCTACACCCAAGATACCAAAATGGATGGTGTGCCAGCGGATTTAAGCATTTCTGGCTATGCAAATTTAAAAACGCAGGAAATTAACTACGATTTAGCCATCGCGCCTCAAGTTACCTCAAGTTTGCCAGTTATTGTTGGCTGGATGGTTAACCCCGTAACGGGCTTGGCTGCACTGGCTATTGATAAAGTGATCCACTCTGCCCGTGTTATTTCGGAGATCAACTTCAAAGTGACTGGGACTATGAAAGAACCTGTGGTAACTGAAGTAGATCGTAAGAGCCGAGAAGTGACTTTGCCGGGAGCTAAAAAGCCGCCTGTCGAGGGAACATCTAATCCCGAAGAAAAGAGCCCCGCTCCGTCAGAGCTAAATCAAAAGACGGCAACCAGTTCTTATCCCAGTGGCGTTTCTGAGCAAGCAGTTAGCAATACTGAGTCTTTTAAAAAAAGCGCCGCTGAGGTTGTTGTTGAAGCGCAGGATATCAATTCAGAGATTAGTCATGACGATACAAAGTCAGCGACAAAGCAAGAGGCTGAGCAGGCAAAGAACGAAACAAAACAAGAGCAGGGACCGCCGGAGGGCGCATTTTAAATAGGGTTGTCTTGGCCGTTCAAAAAATGTGAAACAAATAAAAGATATTTGGAATAAAGCGATGCGTAAAAACGTCAATATTGTTGTTGTGCCGATGTGCTCCAAAAGACAACCTGAAGAAAATTTTGAGTATCTGACCATGCAGCTTGATCGACTTTCGATTTCAGAGCCCACATTAATTTGTCTACCGGAGGCTTGGTTAGCTTTTTGCCGAGATGGACAAGAGTCCCATGAGGTATCTAAACAAGCAAAACATTGGGTATCAGAGCTTTCTAGCTTGTGCCAAGCGAAACAGGTATGGATAGCTGCTGGAACAATGCCCATTGATTCTGGTACAGGGCGCTATTTCGCTGCAAGCTGTCTATTTAATGCTCAGGGGGAGTTGGTTACCACGTACAATAAAATACATTTATTCGATGCTGATGTGGCTGATTCATCAAAGCACTATCGCGAATCTGAGTTTACGCAGGCGGGAAGTGAGATCCAAGTTGTAGATAGTCCATTTGGTAGACTAGGCTTAAGTGTATGCTACGACGTGCGCTTTCCTGGCCTTTATCAAATGCAGCGGGAGTTAGGCGCTGATATTATACTGGTTCCGAGCGCATTCACGACGGTAACGGGGCGTGCACACTGGTTACCTTTACTGCAAGCGAGAGCAATTGAAAATCAGTGTTTTGTTATTGCAGCAGCACAGGTGGGCAAACATGAAAATGGGCGAGAAACTTATGGCCACAGTGTCATAATATCGCCATGGGGCGAAGTTTTGGAAAACAGCGAATTATCTTTGCAGCCAATACAGCGACGTATCGATTTAAACGAAATTGATAAGATCAGAGCTGCTATGCCAGTCTCAATGCATAACCGATTTAAGAGCAATTATTTATGAATCAAGTTGAAAAGAACTTGCTGACTAACAGTGAGTTAACACGAGAGCAGCTAGAGCAGACGCTTAATTATATACATCAACATCAAGTGGACTATGCCGATCTGTATTTTCAATCAAGCTACCATGAAACTTGGGTCCTTGAAGATGGGCAAGTTAAAGAAGGTAGTTACAACATTGAACGAGGCGTTGGTGTGCGAGCTGTGAGTGGCGAGCAGACTGGCTTTAGCTATTCTGATGCAATCAATTTAGAGGCAATGAATCAAGCAGCAGAGGCGGCGCGCTCAATTGCCTCGCGTGGAGAGTCACAAACTGTAGAAGTGTTTACTGAACGGACCGCACCAATTCAATTTGCGCCAGTGCAGCCCTTGCTGAGTATGAGTGATGAGGAAAAAATTGCTTTGCTCAGAGAGGCAGATGCCGCTATTCGCGATATTGCGCCGGATGCACAGCAAGTAGTGTGCTCTATTGCGGCGGTGTATGAAGAAGTCCTCATTGCAGCAAGCGACGGCACTTTCGCTACTGATATCAGGCCGCTCGTGCGTTTGAATTGTTCAGTGTTGCTTGAGCAAAATGGACGACGAGAAAGAGGCAGTGCAGGAGGCGGAGCTCGATTAGATTACGGGTATTTTAAAGAGCTTGTGGACGGCAAGCCGAGGTGGCTGAGCTATGTTCATGAAGCGGTGAGAATGGCGAGAGTTAATCTAGAAGCCATTGATGCACCGGCCGGCACAATGCCAGTTGTACTCGGTGCAGGTTGGCCGGGCGTACTGTTACACGAAGCTGTAGGGCATGGCCTAGAGGGCGATTTCAATCGTAAGGGGGCATCTGCATTTAGTGGCCGCGTTGGTGAGCAAGTGGCGTCTGAGCTTTGTACCGTAGTCGATGATGGTACATTGGCCAATCGCCGAGGCTCTCTCAATATTGATGATGAAGGGACGCCAGCAGGTTACAATGTATTGATTGAAAATGGTGTGTTGAAGGGTTATATGCAAGATAAGACCAATGCGCGTCTGATGGGAACTCATTCAACGGGTAATGCTCGTCGTGAGTCTTTTGCCCATTTACCAATGCCACGTATGACGAATACCTACATGCTACCAGGTAAAAGCACTCAAGAAGAGATTATTAGTTCGGTGAAAAAAGGCATATTTGCCAGTAACTTTGGTGGTGGCCAAGTTGATATAACGTCTGGTAAATTTGTTTTTTCAGCATCCGAAGCTTATTTAATTGAAAATGGTAAAGTGACGCAGCCTATCAAGGGCGCAACTTTGATTGGAAATGGTCCAGAAGCAATGCAATATATTTCTATGGTTGGCAATGACTTAGCCCTCGATAGAGGTGTTGGTATTTGTGGTAAAGATGGACAAAGTGTTCCTGTTGGAGTAGGGCAGCCAAGTTTGAAGATAGATCAACTAACGGTTGGCGGTACAGCATAAATAAAAAAGGAGGGTATCCCTCCTTTTTTAATCTAAAATTGCGTCTTTTAAATATTGAAACAATTCTTTGTATCCCTTTGCGGGCTTTTCAGCTTTTAACTCTTTATTCGCTTGGCGTACTAATTGACGTAATTTTTGTCGCTCCATACTTGGGTACGCATCAAGTAGCTCATTGATTTTACTATCACCTTGGGAAATGACCTCTTCTCGAACTCGCTCGACTTGATTTAACACCACCTCGGCTTGATTATTTTTATTTAATAAGGTGTCCAATGCGCGCTGTAAGTCTTCAACATTGTCCGTTGTACGTAAGACTTTAGCAATATAGTTCATATGGCGGCGATAGGCGTCGTGTTTGCCACGGATCTTGTCGGCTAGTGCCATGGCTTCAAGCAGTTCGTTGCTTAAAGGTAATTTGTCTCTTTGCTTCTTACCTAGCTCCGCAATGTCGATACCAAGTTGTTGATATTGCTGAGCATCTCTTTTAAGCTCGCTTTTTGATACATAGATGATTTCTTCATCTTCAATGTGGTTATCTGATTTTTTTGCCATAACTTTTTAGACACTGAATATTACAATTATATTGATTATACCAAGAAGCAGAAAAAAATATCGGTTTGCGTGTAAGGAACTGTCATCTTACCCAGCGAAATCATGCCTCATGTGTTAGGATTGTAGTGAATACAAGTATTTGGAATAGCAGCATGAATGACAACCAAGTTGGGTCTATCTTCCAGCAAATCGATGAAGTGAAGAGTGCAGTCTCTGAGGTGCTCACTTTAGCCAAGCAGCTTGGCGCAACCTCAGCTGAAGCCGCCATGAGTCGCACCTCTGGGTTATCTGTCAGCACACGGATGGGTGAAGTTGATACTATTGAATTCAATCAAGATGGCAGTTTAGGGATCTGTGTTTACGTTGGTAACCACAAAGGCTCTGCTTCAACTGCTGATTTAAGTGAGCAAGCATTGCAGTCGGTTGTTGCAAAGGCCGTTGAGATTGCTAAGTATACTGCTGATGATGCTTGTAACGGTTTAGCTGATAAAGAGTTGATGGCGCAAGATATTCCAGAACTTGACCTATACCACCCATGGGATTTAAACCCCCAAGATGCTATCCAACGGTGTGTGGAAGCTGAGAAAGCCGCGTTAGAGTTTGATACGCGAATTGTAAATTCTGACGGGGCGAGTATTGCATCTCACCAAGGCTTGAGAGTCTACGGAAATAGCCACGGATTTCTTGCTGGGTTTCCACGTACGCGTCATACCGTTAGTACGATGGTGATTGGCCAAGAGGGCGATATGATGCAACGCGATTCAGCGTTTAGTATAGCTCGAGAGCACTCCCAGTTAAAAAGTGCAGCAACAATTGGCGTTGAGGCTGCTGAATCTACTTTAGCCAAGTTAAATAGCCAAAAGCTTTCAACGATGAAAGTCCCTGTGGTCTTTCGCGCTGACATCGCGAACAGCTTATTTGGCCATTTAGTCTCTGCCATTGGTGGCGGTGCGTTATATAGAAAATCAAGCTTTTTACTAGACTCACTGGGTAAACAAATTTTTAACTCATGTGTGAATATTCAAGAGCGCCCACATTTGCTGCAAGGGCTCGCTTCTAGCCCTTTCGATAGTGAAGGTGTTTTTACACAAGACCGAGAGATCATCACTGGTGGCGAACTACAAACCTATTTGTTAGCCAGCTACGCAGCGAGAAAGCTGGGGATGAAATCAACTGGGCATGCTGGAGGTATACACAACTGGTTAGTTCAACACACCCATGAAGACTTGAAATCAATATTAAAAGAAATGGGGACTGGCTTATTAGTGACGGAATTAATGGGACAAGGCGTAAATACTGTAACTGGTGATTACTCGCGTGGTGCGGCAGGCTTTTGGGTTGAAAATGGAGAAATTCAATATCCAGTAAGTGAGATCACCATTGCAGGAAACCTGAAAGAAATGTTCCACAATATTCAAGCTATCGGAGCTGATGTAGAATTGCGAGGAGCAGTGCAAACCGGCTCTATTTTGATAGAAAGCATGCAAATAGCTGGAGAATAGGCTAGTTAGTGGTTTTTACTCTGGCTCATATTCAGAGTAAAAACCAAGTTGCAGTACCCAGGAATGCAAAAATTCCAACAATATCAGTGACAGTAGTAAGCACCACGCTGCCAGCTAAGGCAGGGTCTATTTTCATTCTTTTCAGAATGAGTGGGATACTCGCTCCTGCGATACCTGCCGCAACTAAATTCATGAACATTGCGAAGGCGATAACTGCACCGAGCTTAAAGTCCCATTGCCATAATGCGACAACACCGGCAATAAGTAGAGACCACAAAATACCATTCAAAGCGCCAATCGCGAACTCTTTACCAAGCAAAAAGCGTTGGTTGGTTTGATTCACATGCCCCAAAGCAATACCACGAATAACGAGGGTCAGTGTTTGACTACCAGCGACTCCACCCATACTAGGTACAATGCCATTGAGTACTGCAAGTATTGGTAAGATATCTAGTGTACTTTCGAAAAAGCTCGCCACAAAGGCTGCAAGCAGTGCTGTAAGCAAATTGATTCCAAGCCAGATAGAACGCCTTTGGCTACTTTTTAACACGGGCGCAAAGGTATCTTCTTCATCTTCTAAGCCGGCCATACTTAGCAAGCTATGCTCTGCATCTTCCCGGATGACATCAACAATATCATCGATGGTAATACGGCCAAGTAATTGGCTCTGATCATCAACAACAGGCGCAGAGATCCAATTATGACGTTCAAAAAGTTGTGCAACGTCGCTTTCTTTCATTGAAACAGGAATGGTCTCCCGTTCCTCATTCATTAACTCTTCTACTAATCTATCGGGCGGATTGGTAAGCAAAACTCCCAAAGGTAATGAGCCTAAAAAGCGATTCTCTTTGTCAACGACGTACAAATCGTCGGTACCTTGTGGCAGCTCTTCTTTTAAACGCAAGTATCGCAGCACCACATCGAGTGAAACATCCGGTCTGATGGTGATAGTATCACCATTCATGAGTGCCCCGGCAGAGTCTTCTGCATAGGAAAGAGCTAACGTGGCACGGGCTCTATCCTGGCTATCCATCGCGCTGATAACATCTTGATAAACTGGATCAGGTAAGCTTCTTAAAACTTCACCTAAATCGTCGTCATCCATATCTTCAGTCGCTGCAGCGATTAGCTCCGGCTCCATCTTAGCAATAATGCTAAGTCTTACATCCTCCGAGAGCTCTTCTAAAACATCCCCTTGAATATCTGGATCAACTAACTTCCAAAGTGTAGATCTAATCTTAAGAGGTGAAGATTCAAGGAGTAATGCGGTATCGCAAGGAGGGATCTCTGCTAGGGTCTGCCTAACTTGAACAAACTGTCCACTGTTTATAGCTTTAGTGACTTGTTGCAATTGCTCCAGTGTATAGTCTTGTTCAACGACGTCTGGCATAGGCTTCCTAAATTCAATTGGTGGACAGTAAAGTATATTTCAGTGTGCTATTAAAATGAGTTTTAAACTCTGATGCTCTGGTATCAGCCGCATTTATTTTGCCGTGCAGTGTTCGCATAAGCAGAAGCGTATTGCTGAACACTTTGCTGTTTACGCTGGTTGCGCAATTTAACATCGCACCAAAGTTACTTAACCCCAAGCTACATATAACTTATTTTATACAGAGATTATAGCTGTTTAAATAACATTTATTCTATACGAGTGAAAACTAACGCTCTATCTTATTTGCGTCGTTTTACGAATGAGTGAACTATAGAGCAAAATACACTTTACTCAGCTTCATGAAATTTTTCTTCGATTAAATTGCCAATAGCATGTAATGCACCTTGTGCATCGGGTCCTGTGCACTCGACTCGCACTGTTTTTCCCTGACTACTTTCCAATAGTAAAAGAGCGAGCACGCTGTCACCTGGTGCGCTCTTATCTCCTTGATATAGAGTAATATCAGCGTCGAATTGGGTCGATAACTGCGCTAGGATAGTGGCGGCACGAGCATGCAGACCCAGTTTGTTGCGGATAAGAAATGTATCTTCCCATTTTTTAGCCATTATTCTTGCTCTCGATGGCGAATTTTTACATTCGCATGAGTGCGATTGAAACGCTCACCAAGTGTTTGAGCTAAATAAACTGAGCGGTGCTGGCCACCAGTACAACCAATTGCCACAGTGAGGTAGCTACGGTTGTTACGCTCTAAATGTGGCAACCATGTCTGCATAAATGTCTGAATTTGCCATATAAACTTTTGCACAATGCTGTGGCTAGACAAGTAATCTTTAACGGGTTGATCTAAGCCTGTAAGTGGCTTTAACTCAGGCTCCCAATGCGGGTTGGGTAAAAACCTCGCATCAAACACGTAGTCTGCTTCTTTAGGAATACCATGTTTGAACCCAAAAGACTCGAATGTGATGATAAGTTGTTTGTCTTTTTGGCCAAGAATTTTCTCTCTGACACTTTCTGCAAGTTGGTGAACGCTAAGCTCTGTAGTATCTATGGTCACATCAGCACGGCGAATAACGACATCCAGCAAATTACGTTCTTGTTTAATTGCCAAGTCCAGAGGTAAATCGTTGAGTGACAATGGGTGTAAACGCCGAGTCTCAGAAAATCGTTTGATGAGTGTTTGGTCGTCACAATCAAGGTAAAATACGCTTGGATTCGCAAACCCTGGCAAGTACCCTAAAATATCGTGAAATTCTTGTTGTTCCTTAGGAAGGTTACGCACATCAATGCTGACAGCAATTTTGTCATAGCCATCAGAGACACTGCGAACCAAAGCTGGAAGTAGGTTAACAGGAATATTATCAGCACAGTAATAGCCTAAGTCTTCCAAGACTCTCAATGCAACTGATTTACCCGAACCAGAGCGACCACTGATAATAATGAGTTCCACGATTAATTCCTATTAATTGTCAAATTCAACAAGGACTTGATATAGCTCTTTATCATTTGTTGCTTGTCGAATACGTTTACAAAATACCTTGTTTTTTAGTTTATCAGCGATGGTGGCTAAGGTCTCTAAATGTTGCTTATTTTCACCATCTGGTACGATGAGTGCGACAAATATATCCACGTTTCTATCGTCATAGGCATCAAATGGAATTGCTTGTTGATTAACGAGGATGATAGCTAGGACTTTTTCAAGGCCGGCTAATCGGCCATGTGGAATTGCGATGCCTTTACCTATCCCTGTGCTACCTAATTTTTCGCGGTTTAATAGCGCGTCTAAAATATCATGTTGGTTGAAGTCAGGGATTTTTTGATGTGCCAATTCGCTAATATATTGGAGAATTCTTTTTTTGCTATTAAAAAGGACTGCAGCTTTGCTGCAGTCCTCGGAAATAAGTGCGCTAAGTTTCATGATTAGTGTCGAGTTAGCTTCTCTTTGTGTTTGATAACCTGGCGATCAAGCTTATCAATTAGGCCATCTATTGCAGCATACATATCTTTATGCTCAGTAGAGGCAAATAGCTCACCACCATTGACGTGAAGTGTCGCTTCTGCTTTTTGTATGAGTTTCTCGACATCTAAAATAACATGTACATTATTTATGTGATCAAAATGCCTTTCTAGCTTCGCAAACTTACTCGTTACGTAGTCTCTTAATGAATCGGTAATTTCTACATGGCGACCAGTTAAATTTAGTTGCATAAGCATTTTTCCTTCTTTTGTTACGTCTAAATCAAGCTCTTACGTTGATTAGACGGTGGAATAGCCAAAGACTCTCGGTATTTGGCAATAGTACGTCTTGCCACCTTAATACCTTGATCAGCTAATACATCTGCTATTTTGCTGTCACTCAGAGGCTTAGCAGCGTTTTCAGCAGCGATTAGCTTTTTGATGAGTGCTCTTATCGCTGTGGATGAGCATTCACCACCATTCTCAGTACTTACGTGGCTCGAGAAGAAGTATTTCAATTCATATATGCCGCGAGGCGTGTGCATATATTTTTGTGTCGTTACACGAGAGATTGTCGATTCGTGCATATCAACCATTTCAGCAACATCATTGAGAACCATTGGTCTCATCGCCTCAGGGCCATGTTCAAAGAATGCCTGTTGTTGCTGCACAATGCAATTAGTTACTTTCAATAATGTTTCATTTCTACTTTCTAAGCTTTTAATGAACCATTTTGCTTCTTGTAAATGTGACCGTATAAATTGACTGTCGCTACTCGATTTAACTGAGCGAGACATGGCAGCGTAATGATCATTGACGCGAATTTTGGGCATCGAGTCTGGGTTCAGTTCCACAACCCAGCGACCTTTTACTTTTTTTACAGAAACATCTGGGATCACATAGTCTGCTTCTTCCTGCACAATACTCGCGGCAGGTTTCGGATTTAAGCTATGAATAAGCGTCATAACCTCTTTGAGCTCTGGCTCTTTGAGTTTAGTCTTCTTCATGATAGTACGGTAATCACGATTTGCTAAGAGGTCGATGTATTCTTCTATGACGTGCTTGGTTTCAGTTAGCCAAGGTGTATCTGCACTAAATTGATTCAATTGCACTAGTAGGCATTCTTGTAGACTACGAGCCGCAATGCCAACAGGATCGAAAAGCTGGATTCGCTTGAGGACGGCTTCTACTTCGTCCAATTCAATTGGTTCCTGATCATTGTCTACGTTTAAGCTTTCAACTATATCTTCACAGGGAACTGTTAATATGCCAGAGTCGTCAACTGCTTCAACAATCGAAAGTGCGATTAATCTGTCTGTGGCACTAAACGGAGTCAATTCAAGTTGCCACATTAGGTATTCTTGAAGACTTTCCGTTGTTTTACCTTGATATACACTTTCATCTTCAGGCATCGGCCCTGATGAGCTTACAGGTGCTGCGCTAATATATTCATCCCAAGTGACATCCATTGCCATTTCATCACTTAAGGTTTCTTTATTTAGTGCTGTGTCAGTATCTTGTTCGTATTCGCTCGATGGAGTATCGAGGCTATCATCCGAGTTCGAGTCTGTTTTTTCGGTACTTTGTTGTTCGGCTGTTTTATTCAGACTGTTTTCAAAAGACTCAGCTTCGTTTTCTTCTACTTCCAATAAAGGATTGCTGTCCAACGCTTCTTGTATCTCTTGTTGGAGATCTAGCGTACTCAACTGTAACAGACGAATGGCCTGTTGCAGTTGTGGTGTCATTGTTAATTGCTGCCCCATGCGCAGCTGTAGCGATTGCCTCATGTATCTCTAACAATCCTTTTTGTTGTTACGCTTATTCTTAACTATAGCCTGAATTGTTCGCCTAAGTAGACATCTCGGACAGTTTGATCCGCTAAAACATGTTCAGGGCTACCTGATGCAATTAATTCACCGTGTGAAACAATATATGCCTTTTCACAGACATCCAAAGTTTCTCTTACATTGTGGTCAGTTATCAGTACGCCAATGCCACGATTTTTTAAATGCTCGATAATTTTCTTTATATCTATCACTGAAATTGGATCAACACCAGCAAAAGGCTCATCTAATAGAATAAATTTTGGATTTGCGGCTAAAGCGCGTGCAATTTCTACTCGTCTGCGCTCTCCACCCGATAAAGCCATTCCTAGGCTAGTGCGTATATGTTGAATATTAAATTCATCTAAAAGCTCATTTAATGTTTCTTCTCGCTGGGCCTTATTCAGTTCCTTGCGCGTTTCTAAAATGGCCATTAGATTTTGATATACAGTGAGCTTTCTGAAAATAGATGACTCTTGAGGAAGGTAACCGATTCCCAATCTTGCTCGGCTATGCATAGGCAGTAAGGTAATGTCTTGGTCATCTATCTGAATACTGCCTTTATCGCTAGGAACCAAACCAACTATCATGTAAAAGGTTGTGGTTTTCCCTGCTCCATTGGGGCCTAATAGACCCACAATACTGCCAGCTTTGACACTCAGCTCGACATTTTTTACTACTTGCCTACCTTTGTAGCTTTTTGCTAAGGCTATCGCTTTGAGTGTGCTCACGGTTGTTCCTTATTTGACTCAGTTTTATCGTCGACAGGTAACAAAACGGTTCTTACACGTTTGCCTTCTTGATCTGAACGCTGTGCGCTGATCAATTGTTTATCCATATCATAGAGGATTTCTTGAGCCGAGATTTTTTGCCCTGCTTGGCTGATTTCCGCACTTCCTTTGATGGTTAGCATTCTGTTCGCAACATCGTAGCGCACTTCTTTAGCACTGGCCTTGAGAATGCTGCCATCGGCTTGTTGTTCCTGAAATATTGCGGGGTTACCTGTAGCAACTAACAGTTGCTTATTCTCACCTAACTCTTCTCGGCGATGTACTTCTAATCTATCAGCGGTGATTTTACGCTTGCCGTGAATAATTTCTACGTTGTCTTCAAAAACGCCAATGTTGGTTTGTAGTTGCGCCTGTTGCTTGCCTGAACTGATGATAACCTGCTCAGGAGATGTATTGGCAGCGACTGCTTGTGACAGAAGGCCTAAAGAACATGCAAATAATAGTGTGGCGCTCAGTTTATTGCTTATCATAAATCGTTTCAGTATGGTTAATTAATTCAATGACCTCTGTATTGAGGTCGGCTATCAGGCCTTTGCCTGTAATAGTTACATTAGGTCCTGTGATCACCACTGGTTGCTCAGAACGCATAATTCTGTTGGCAATTTCAAGGCGTAAATTATCTGCGTTGATATGGGTGATCATTGCCGCTGGCATAAGATTAGTGGCGGTTACACTGCCTTCTAATATGAGAGTATCGTTTTCATATAGCGTGGCTTCTTTAGCTGCCAGTTGCCAATTGTGCTGTCCATTATGTAATACAAAAATCGGCTCTTCAAAATGGCTGAAGCCAAGCTCTTGATAGAGCTCCATTCTTTGAGCTGTGATTTGATAACTCAATTGCCCATTTTCGGCAAAAGACGTTTGTTTCAAATCGACAGCAACGTAATCGGGCTTCGCTATTGCTTCTTCATTTGGTGTAGCGAGTTTGTCCTGTTGTGTAAGATATGGGTACCATAGCCATAGCATGATGACGCCAAATACTATGAGTAAAATGACCCGCAAGTTGGTCATGTGCTGCTGCCTTGTGTGATAAGTTCTTTGCCCTGACTAAGCATGAGCAAGTCTGTGAGTTCTCTAACTGCCCCAAATCCACCGGGTAACATGGTCGTGTAATCTGCCAATTGTTTTACCAGCGGGTGAGCATCAGCTACTGCAACAGCAAAGCCAACCAGCTTCATAACTGGAATATCAGGACCATCATCGCCGATGTATGCAATTTGTGCATCCTCTAAGCCTAGTGTTGCTTTGAGCTCCTCATAAGCGGCGACTTTATTCTCTTGACCTTGATAAATATGTTTAACATTTAAGCTAGTCATGCGTTGCTTAACTATCTCTGAATGTCGCCCAGTAATAACAGCCACATCAACACCAGAGGCAATGAGCGCTTTAATGCCAAAGCCATCTTTGGTGTTAAACGCCTTTAACTCTTCACCCTGATTACCTAGATAAATACGACCATCTGAAAAAACACCATCAATATCACAAATGAGCAATTTAATGTTTTTTGATTTGTCGCTCGTTTGCTGTGTTATCGGTTGATATAATTCACTAAAGTGCATGTTATAAAACCCCTGCGCGTAGTAAGTCTTGAGTATTTAGGGCACCGATGGGGTGGTTGTTTATATCTATCACTATCAGGCCATTAATTCTTTTCTTTTCCATGATGTTAAGCGCTTCTGCGGCTAACATGTCTGGCATAGCAGTAGTACAGCAGATAGTCATGACTGAATCAATGGTGTCATTGTGCAAGTCGATTTTTTGCTCTATCACACGGCGTAGATCGCCATCTGTGAATAAACCGCATAGTTTGCCTTGTTGGTCAACGATTGCAGTCATGCCTAACCCTTTTGCGGACATTTCGAACAACGCGTCTTTAATTGAGCTACCGGCAAGTGTAATTGGCACATCTTTGTCTGTATGCATAATGTCGTTTAGAGTCAACAATAGCTTTTTGCCTAAACTGCCGCCGGGGTGAGATAATGCAAAATCATCCGCGGTGAAGCCTCTCGCTTCAAGTAAGGCGACAGCTAGCGCATCTCCCATAGCGAGTGTTGCGGTAGTACTGGCCGTTGGTGCAAGGCCAAGAGGGCAGGCTTCTTGAGACACTTTGATACACAGGTGAATATCTGCAAGTTGAGCCATCGTAGACTGTTCGTTACCAGTCATACTAATAACCTTTGCGCCAATCCGCTTAATAACTGGGATTATGCCGACGACTTCCCCTGTTTCTCCTGAATTAGATAACATCAGTACTACGTCTTCAGACGTAATCATTCCCAAATCGCCATGACTGGCTTCACCTGGGTGTACAAAAAAAGAAGGTGTACCTGTACTTGCGAGAGTTGCCGCAATTTTATTGCCCACATGCCCCGATTTACCCATGCCAATAACAATGACTCTGCCTTCGCAGCTGAGCATTAAATTGCACGCAGCAACAAAATTATCATTGATAAATTGCTCAAGTTCTTTCAACGCTTGTTGTTCTATTTCTAATACGCGTTTTGCGGTTTCGACAAATGACGGCTTATTCATTTTTTACACCTAAATGATCACATACATATAGCCAATGAAAGCTGCCAATAGTAAGCCCCCTTCAAAGCGGTTGATTTGTCTTTTGCCCTTAAAATTGAGGCTCATTAAAATAAGCGCTGCAGTAGCACCTAACATGACAAATATATCTCGGCCTGAAATATTCAGGTCTAGTTGTGCTGGGTTTAACAGGCCTGCAATAGATAGCACTGCAAGAATATTAAAGATGTTTGAACCGATGATATTACCTAACGCAAGGTCATCCTCATTTTTCAGCACACCTGCAATACAAGCTGCCAGTTCAGGCAAGCTCGTACCAATAGCGATGATGGTCAAGCCGATCAGCAAATCGCTCATACCAAAAAGTTTGGCGATGTCTACAGCTGAGTCTACTAGGATATCTGCGCTAATAGGCAGTATTATCATCCCAACGATTAACCAGAATACAGCTTTTCCAGTTGGGACATCATTGGGTACTTCATCACAAGCCTCCGCGACCAGTGGGTCATCATCGGCGGCACTGCTACTTTTCTTTGTAATGTAAATCAGACTTAATATGAAAGCGGCAAAGCCGACTAGCAGAGCGGCACCTTCTACAAAGCTAAAGTAATTGTCGCTTACAATGTACCAAGCCCCAAAAGATACGATCACCAATAATGGCATTTCTCTTCTCAAAATGCCTGAGCCCACTGCCAAGGGGCGTAGTAGAGCGGTGATACCAAGTACTAAAAAAATATTCGCAATGTTTGAACCTATGGCATTACCCACAGCTGTGTCTGTTTTATCTGACAATGCAGCTTGTGCGGCTACCATCATTTCCGGTGCAGAAGATCCCATAGCAACGATTGTAAGACCTACAATCAAGGTGGGGACACCGAGATTTTTAGCCAATGCCGCTGCTCCAAAAACGAATCGGTCCGCGCTCCAAACTAGCGCTACAAAACCCAAGATAAGAATGACAAAAGATAAAACCATGAAGCCTATGCCGAGTAACTTAATTAAAGTGCGACAAATATTATCAAATGCAATATCAAATGTATAAATAATCTCGTATCTGAAACGTGTAAGTACTCATGTAACTGTGTGTTGTTCGGGTTTGTGAAGAGCTTTAACAAATTCAATTACAAAATTTTACCAATTTGCATTTTCCATCTTGTGACAAAAAAAAGTATCATTCATCAATTGGTGAAATCGATATATGGAGAGCGACTTGTCGCAGTCAATCGTTGAAGTCAAGGACGTAACCTTTTCTCGGGGTAATCGGGTCATATATAAAAATATGAGCTTTTCCGTACCGAGAGGTAAAATTACAGCCATCATGGGACCAAGTGGTATTGGTAAAACCACCATGTTGCGTCTGATAGGTGGGCAGCTACGCCCCGACAGTGGAGATATCACATTCCAAGGTACCAGTGTACCTGCAATGTCACGTGCAGATCTATATCACGCGCGTAAGCAAATGAGTATGCTATTTCAAAGTGGTGCACTTTTTACCGATATGTCAGTGTTTGATAATGTCGCATTCCCTCTTCGTGAACATACACAATTGAGTGAAGACTTGATTCGACTCGTAGTACTTATGAAGTTGCAGGCTGTAGGCCTTAGAGGGGCTCGTGATTTAATGCCATCTGAGTTGTCAGGTGGTATGGCCAGACGAGCGGCGCTTGCACGCGCAATTGCTTTGGACCCAGAATTAATTATGTATGACGAGCCATTTGCTGGGCAAGACCCAATTTCTATGGGTGTACTCGTGCGCATGATTAAATCATTGAATGAAGTACTTGGGCTATCTTCACTGATTGTTACGCATGATGTGACAGAGGTACTGAGTATCGCTGATCACGTGGTGATCATTGCCGAACAAGGCGTGATAGGCAGCGGCACGCCAGAACAAATGTTGGCTCATAGCTCCCCGCTTGTGCAACAATTTTTGCAGGGGCTCGCGGATGGTCCTGTGCCTTTCCACTTCAATGCCGCACCTTACGAGGAAGAATTATTGAGCGGAGGCACACAGTGATAGATTTGCTTCAAAAACTAGGTCACAAGACGCTAAGTCGCTTTGCTTCTATTGGTCGAGCAACTCAAATGTTATTGGGTGCATTATTGAATGTGCCAAATTTGCGCAAGGGCACGCCGCTATTAATCAAGCAATTATATATGGTAGGGCATCAGTCTTTGCTGATTATCATGGTGTCTGGCCTGTTCATCGGTATGGTGCTAGCTCTGCAAGGGTATACGGTGCTTGTCGGTTATGGTGCAGAAGACAGTTTAGGTCCTTTGGTTGCTTTGAGTTTATTAAGAGAGCTAGGCCCTGTGGTAACTGCATTGCTCTTTGCTGGCCGCGCTGGTAGTGCTTTAACTGCGGAGATTGGACTAATGAAAGCCACCGAGCAGCTTTCGAGCCTTGAAATGATGGCTGTTGATCCTCTTAAACGAGTTGTCGCGCCAAGGTTCTGGGCTGGTTTTATCAGTATGCCGCTTTTAGCGCTTATTTTCTCGGCGGTTGCTATTTTAGGTGCTCATTTGGTCGGCGTAGATTGGTTGGGCGTAGACTCTGGTAGCTTTTGGTCGATCATGCAATCTCAGGTCTCTCTGCAACAAGATATAATGAATGGTCTAATTAAAAGTTTTGTATTTGCGTTGATTGTGACGTGGATTGCACTTTACAAAGGGTATGACTGTATTCCAACTTCTGAAGGGATCAGCAAAGCAACAACGGAAACCGTTGTGCACTCTTCGCTGGCTGTTTTAGGTTTCGACTTTGTTCTAACAGCAGTGATGTTTTCTAGTTAAGGGTTTTTGGAAATGAATACACGGAAAATAGAAATATTAGTGGGCTTATTTGTAGCTCTAGGTGTTGCAGCGTTTGTTATGCTTGCAATGAAGGTTGCTAATGCGGGCATTAGTGGAAATGGCGAAACGTATACCCTACAGGCTAAGTTTGACAACATCGGTTCGTTGAAAACTCGCGCTCCGATCAAAGTGGGTGGTGTAGTAATAGGCAGAGTTGACGGCATACAGATCCACCCTGAAGAATTTGTACCAGTAGTGAGTATGAGCATTGATAAAACATACGAATGTCAGTTTTCTGATACAACGTCAGTTTCTATCCTTACGTCAGGCATACTCGGTGAGCAATATTTGGGTATTTCACCCGTCATCGCATCCGACTCAGCCAAACAATCTTGTTTGGGCAATGAAGTCGTCAATCAAGATGAGATGGATTTAGATGACCTGTTTGGTGTAGAAAGTAAAGCACTGAAAAATGGTGATTTAATTACAGATACAAAGTCGGCTTTGGTTTTGGAAGAGCTAATTGGACAATTCTTGTTTAATCAAGGTAGCGAGTAAACCATCATGTTAAAAAACTATGTTTTCTTTATTTTCTCGCTATTGACGCTGTCAATTTGGACACACTCCGCACAAGCTGAGAGCGTTGATTTGAGTGACCCATACAAAATGGTTCAACAAGTCGCTGATAATACGTTTAAGCGCGTAGCGCGTGATCAAGCAATTATCACAAAAGACAAAGAGCATTTGAGATTGATCGTCGAGCAAGAGTTATTGCCGTACATTGATTATAAATATGCCGCTTACCGTGTTCTCGGAAGCTACATTCAAAAAGTTCGCACGATTAAAGACAAAAAGGAAAAGGCACAAGCCGTTCAGAATATCAAAGCGTTCATAGAGGTGTTTAAAGCATACTTGGTAGCGACATATGCAGGAGTATTTACACAATATACAGATCAGAAAGTTGAATTTGAGGCCCCACGTGCGATAGGTTCTCAATCTGTTGCTACAGTTAAAACTAAGATTGTGGAAGACGGAAAGCCTGATATAAAAATTGATTTTAAAGTGCGCAAAAACAAAAATGGTGAGTGGCGTGCTTTCGATATGATGGCTGAAGGGATCAGTTTACTGGATGCAAAACAAAGCGAGCTTCATGGTATTTTACGCCAACAAGGCATTGAACACGTAATCACGCTTTTAGACAAGAAAAGTAAGTTGCCAGTGCAGTTTAGAGGGGACGATGGTAATGCCTAATCTGCAGTTTAAAAAAGTAACTGAGGATACGATTTCTGTCACGGGTGAATTGACCCGTGACACGCTGGTAAATGAATCACTTCTTAATCAATTGTTAGAAAATGCGCAGTCAGAGCTCTATTTTGACCTTTGTGAGGTCTCAAGGGTTGACACCGCGGGTTTAGCTTGGTTAATTCACTCTTTAGGCAAATTGAAACGACAAGGCGTTCGCCTTGAGTTAAAGAACAGACCTGAACAATTACAAAATTTAATGGAATTGGGGCAGGTCACGAACTTATTTGAGTGAGTCCAATGGAAACTAGTCAAGTCGAAACGGTATTACAACAATCTTTGACCTTAGATGAGGTAAAAGTGAAAGCCAATGGTAGTCATTATGAAGTGATTGCGGTTGGAGCGTGTTTTGATGGATTAAGACGTGTTAAAAGAGAGCAAATGGTCTACGCACCTTTGATGGAAGTTATCAAAGACGGCACCATGCATGCGGTCAGTATAAAAGCATTTACTCCCAGCGAGTGGCAGCGCGAACAAAAATTCATTTTGCCACAATAAGTAGGAGCCACAATGGATCAGTTTGTTATCCAAGGTGGCACCACTTTAAACGGTGAAGTCACTATTTCTGGAGCCAAGAATGCGGCTCTACCTATCTTATTTGCAGCTTTACTTGCTGATGGCAAAAGTACTTTTAGCAACGTGCCACAACTTCGCGATATTGTGACAACAGAAGCGCTATTAAGAACTCTAGGCGCAGATGTTTCATGGCGAGGAGAGCTGTTAGAAGTTGATGGCTCTACTGTAGATAAAGTCTTAGCGCCTTATGAATTAGTTAAGCAAATGCGTGCTTCGGTACTTGCATTAGGACCTCTTTTAGCCCGATTTGGTCAGGCACAAGTATCGTTACCTGGTGGTTGTGCAATAGGGGCAAGACCAGTTGACCTGCACATCTCTGGCCTAGAAAAAATGGGTGCTCAAATTAGCGTTGAAAATGGTTATATTAATGCGCAAACACCAACAGGAAGAAGGTTACAAGGTGCCGAAATCATTATGGAGACGGTGTCTGTAGGTGCAACTGAAAACTTGTTAATGGCCGCTACATTAGCAGATGGCACGACTGTCCTAGAAAATGCGGCACGAGAGCCAGAGATAATCAATTTGGCAGAGTGCCTTATTGCTATGGGCGCAAAAATAAGTGGTGCAGGTTCAAGTCGTATAGAGATTCAAGGGGTTGAATCACTTGCTGGGTGTGAGCATAAAATCCTCCCTGACCGTATTGAAACTGGGACTTTCTTAGTTGCCGCTGCAATGAGTAAGGGCGAGGTTTTATGTCGCAACACGGATCACTCAAGCTTGGAGCCTGTTTTGGAAAAGCTCCGCCAAGCCAATGCCATGGTTGAAGTGAGTGACGATAGCATCTTTGTAAGCATGAAAGACAGAGAGCTTAAAGCGGTAAACATCAAAACTATGCCTCATCCTGGCTTCCCAACAGACATGCAAGCTCAATTTACGGCATTGAATGTTGTTGCCAATGGCAGTGCAACTATCACTGAAACGATATTCGAGAATCGGTTTATGCACGTACCTGAATTACAGCGTATGGGTGCAAACATTCGTTTAGAGGGCAACACTGCAATATGTGATGAGACTAAGCACTTATCTGGTGCTCAGGTGATGGCTACGGATCTGCGCGCTTCAGCGAGCCTTATCCTGACAGGTATTGTGGCTGAGGGTGAAACGATCGTTGACCGTATTTATCACGTGGATCGAGGCTATCAAAAAATTGAAGATAAGCTGAGTCGTTTGGGCGCTAATATTAAACGTAAACATAATTAAAAAAAGCGAGCTAAGCTCGCTTTTTTTAATAGAGGGGAGTTTCTAGTTCAGCGACTTCCACCATGAAAATCAATACTTCACCATTGCGATTAACTTCAAACTCCAAAGCCGTTCCCGGTTCAGTATTGCCAATCGTGCGCAAGGTCTGTTGCGGGTTTGTGATCCCTTTGCCTGCTACTTTGGTGACGATATCACCATCTTTCATTCCTGCTTGCCAGGCTGGCCCTAGTGGGTCTAGTTCGCTTATCCTAAGGCCCATTATCGGTGTATACACGTCAGTTATCAGCTGTCCATCATTGCCAACAGCTGAACCTACAAAGCCTAAATAACCTCGAATAACTCTTCCATCTTCAATAATTTTTGTCATGACGTCTTTCGCCAAACTGTATGGGACTGCGAAAGAAATGCCTTCAATATCGATATTATAACGGGTAGTGAACTGAGCAGAAGTGATACCAACTAAGACCCCATTGGAATTGACCAATGCGCCGCCTGAATTACCAACATTTACAGCAGCGTCGGTTTGTAGCAAGCTGTTGTATTGGCTATCGGTCAAAGACTGTTTACCTGTTGCACTGATGATACCTTGAGTGATGGTTTGACCGAGGTTAAGGGGGTTACCGATTGCAAGCACGACGTCTCCAACTCTAGGCGCGACGTTATCATTGACAGGGATAACAGGTAAATGCTCTTCGTTAACTTTCAGTACAGCCAGATCAGTAATGGTATCGAAGCCAATAAGCACCCCATAATATTGCCTGCCGTCAGGCAACAATACCATAATTTGATCCGCATTATTAATTACGTGGTAGTTGGTGAGAATGTAGCCATCAGCGGTCATAATGACGCCAGAACCCAACTCTTGTATGCGGTTTTGTCGTTTAAACCTAGGTACTTGGCTAAAGCTTTCTGAAAAAATTGTGACGACGGCAGGCGCCGCTTTACTTACACCATTGGCAAAGCTCATCTGCTGCACAGTGTAAGGCACATTGAGATTACCCGCTTTGGTTCTAAACTCTGGGATCAACCATAGGATGAGGAGGGCAATTCCCAGTCCTGCCGTAATTGGAGGCAACACAGTTTTGATAATTTGAAGCACGGTTTATTATTATTCACGTTTGTTTGCTATAAAAGATATGATGACATAAAACAACGCAGCGACAAGTGCCGCTGCGAAAATCTTGAAAATTTTTTGGGTGGATTACTGAATTAAGTAGAATACAGAGTCTCTACCGCGTTTGATCCCAAGTACGATGTTACCTTGAATATCATCAATAAGACGCTTCATATCTCTAACCGTGGTCACTCTTTGTCTATTCACTTGCATGATCACATCACCTTCTTGTAGGCCAACTCGGGCAGCAGGTGAGCGTTCTTCAACACTGACTACCACGATACCTTGGTTGCCATTGCGCTCGCTGCTTTCTAAAACGGCGCCTCTTAAGCTTGGATGAATGCGGTCGGCTTGCGCTTGACGCTCATTTTGACCCTGCAGTTTGACATCTAAAGTACGATTTCTGCCATCTCGGTGAATGCTAATTTCAATTTCACGCCCTTCACCTAATGTGGCTATTTTGCCACGAAGCTCTTCGAAACTTTCAATTTTGTCACCATCAATACGTGTAATTACATCGTTTGCTTTGATACCTGCTTCAGCAGCGGCTGAATCAGGCGTGACTTCTTGTACAAAAACGCCTTGTTTGACATCAAAGCCCTGAGCCTCTGCGAGGCCAGCGTTGAGGGTACGGCCAACAATGCCAAGCGAACCTCGGCGGACTTGTCCATATTCGATGATTTGGTCAACGAGGTTTTTCATCATATTGGATGGGATAGCGAAACCGATACCTACGTTGCCACCTGATGCGCCCAATATGGCGGTATTAATACCGATTAACTCTCCGTTTAGGTTTACCAGTGCACCACCTGAGTTACCCTGATTTATGGCTGCATCGGTTTGAATAAAGTCTTCGTAGCCCTCGATGTTTAGCCCGCTTCGACCTAATGCACTGACAATGCCGGAGGTTACAGTATGGCTCAGACCAAATGGGTTACCTATGGCTACTGAAAAGTCACCCACACGCAGTTTGTCAGAATTGGCGAGTTTAACTTCAGTTAAGTCATCATTGTCGATTTGTAACAAGGCAACGTCCGACTCTTTATCTGCACCTATTAATTTAGCTTTAAACTCGCGTCCATCTTTCAGAGTCACAACGATGTTGTCGGCTTCGTCAATAACGTGATTGTTTGTGACTACATACCCTTCATCTGCGTCAATAATTACACCAGAACCCAATCCGCTAAATGGGCGCTTTTGTGTTCTTGGTGCCGGGTTGCCGAAAAAGAAATCGAAGGGGTCTACACGACGGCGTACTTCTTTTGCGCCTGAAACTTGAATACTTACAACACCGGGTGTTACGCGTTCTAACATTGGTGCTAAGGTCGGAAGTTGTTGTCCATCAACCGCAACGGGTAGCTTTGCTTCAGAGGAAGTGGGGATTAAAAGCAAGCTAGAAGATAAAAGCGCTGCGGATAATAAAGTTAATTTTAATTTCATAGTCTGGAAATTCTCCTATATTACAGCGATGGTTCAACTTTAATGCACAAATTAGCCATAAAATGTATAGCTATAGCCTTCTCTGGAGCGCACTAAGCTGATTAAGTCCATGAGCAGGGTGAACCCTGCTCAATTTTTTCGGTAATTATTTCTACAGACTATGGGGTCAAAAAAAAGTTCATCAAGGCGTATTTATTTGCTCGGTTTTTGAACGATCTCCGGTAAATAAACCACTTTCGCCTTCTGCATAATCCATCGGTGGATTATTTTGAGCATACTCTTCACTGCGGCGTTTCTCGGGTCTTGCACGCAGTGATGCTTGTAGCTGTTCCGTTGTTTCTTTTGAGAAAAATGGTTCGCTTGGCGCTTTTCGCTTTTCTTCGATCAACAACTGATTTGTCTCTTCTACATGCTGAAGCAATTGACTGTAGTTGTCTTGCATTTTGCCAACCAGCTTTTTGGTATTGGCTAAATGATCCGCAACATCTTGGCGATACTGCTCCAAATTCTGTTCTGCCTGTTTGGCTTGTTGCTCTATTTCTTCGTGTTTAAACTGTTTCTTAGTGAACTGTGAACCTAAGAAAAATGCGCAGATCGCTACGATGATCAATAAACCCAACCATGCGATTGTTGTCATACATACTCCTGTATAAGGTGAAAGCCACCTATGTTCTTTGCTAAAAATACCACATCTATCGATAGCTTAAATATACGCTGAGAATGGATGCGTGTTAATATACTCGACAAAGAAAACTGCTCAGTTCAATAAAAAATATGATGACGCCTTGGGAAAAATACCAACAAGACCTTAAAAGAGATGACTTTCAATACGACAGTGCGCAAGAGAATGCGGTAAAGCATTTGCAAAGATTGTATGAAGACTTGATTGCTCAGCCAGAGCAGCCAACGGGCTTTTTTGCAAAATTATTTGGTAAAAAGCATGTTGAGCCGGTAAAGGGCCTGTATTTTTGGGGAGGAGTAGGCCGAGGCAAGACGTATTTAGTGGATACTTTTTACGAGGCATTACCAAGCGATAGGAAGATGAGAGTGCATTTTCACCGCTTTATGCATCGAGTCCATGATGAGTTGAAAAAACTAAATGAAGTGAAAAACCCACTGAATGTGGTGGCAGATATTTTTAAATCTGAAACAGACATCATCTGTTTTGATGAGTTTTTTGTGCAAGATATTACGGACGCCATGTTGTTAGGTGGGCTCATGGAAGCACTGTTCGAGCGTGGCATTGTGCTAGTTGCAACGTCAAATATTGTACCTGACGAGTTGTACCGTAATGGCTTGCAAAGAGCTCGATTCCTGCCTGCCATTGCTTTAGTGAAAGCAAACACAGAAGTGGTGAATGTAGACTCCGGTATCGATTATCGTTTGCGAACGTTGGAGTCTGCAGAAATATTTCACAGCCCATTGGACGAACAAGCTGACAGTAATTTATTTGAGTATTTTGATAAATTGTCACCTGAGCCTGGTGTGCTTGATGCGGAAATAGAGATTGAAGGGCGGATGATTAAAACCCGTAAAGTGTCAGATTGCATTGCGATGTTTGATTTTACCCAGCTATGTGAAACGGCGCGCTCACAGGTAGACTATATGGAGATAAGCCGCTTATACAATACTGTTATCCTTTCTAATGTGAAACAGATGGGCCAGTCGAATGATGATGCTGCAAGGCGTTTTATTGCGCTAGTGGATGAGTTTTATGAGCGCAATGTAACCTTGATTATATCCTCACAGGCACCTATTGATGAGATTTATACTGAGGGCACTTTGAACTTCGAATTTAAGCGTTGTATCAGTCGATTACAAGAGATGCAGTCATTAGAATACCTTTCCAGAGAACACCTGGCATAATCACTTAATATTTCTGGCGGAAAAATCAGCCACGTGCTGGTTTTTCCTAACTACCCTTGCTATAATCCGCGGCCTGCCACGTTGCGTTCTATAGCCCTCGTCGGCTTAGCCACCGACTTGAGCGGCAAAAAAGTCTTAAACTCGAAGGGGTTGAAGCACCATTAGTAGAGCGGTAGTCCTCTGACTACCTGTGGTTTTAACTGAAAACTTTGGATTTTATAAATGAAAACGTTTGTTGCTAAACCAGAAACTGTAAAACGTGACTGGTACGTAGTTGACGCTGAAGGTAAAACTTTAGGTCGTATTGCTACTGAAATCGCTTCTCGCCTTCGCGGTAAGCACAAGGCTGAGTACACTCCACATGTTGACACTGGTGATTACATCATCGTTATCAACGCTGAGAAAGTTACTGTAACTGGTAACAAAGCTCAGGACAAAATGTATTACGCTCACTCTGGTTACCCAGGTGGTCTTAAGTCTGTTAACTTTGAAAAACTTCAAGCTAAAAAGCCTGAAATGATCATCGAAAAAGCAGTTAAAGGCATGTTACCTCGCGGTCCTCTAGGTCGTGAAATGTTCCGTAAACTTAAAGTTTACGCTGGTAACGAGCACAACCATGCGGCACAACAGCCTCAGGTTCTAGACATTTAAGGAGCACTATCATGGCAAATCAATACTACGGTACAGGTCGTCGTAAAAGTTCAAGTGCTCGCGTATTCTTACGCCCAGGCACTGGCAACATCGTAATTAATCAGCGTTCTATCGAAGAGTACTTCGGTCGTGAAACTTCTCGCATGGTTGTTCGTCAGCCACTTGAGCTAGTTGAACTGACAGAGAAGTTTGACCTTTACATCACTGTTGAAGGTGGTGGTATGACTGGTCAAGCTGGCGCAATCCGCCACGGTATCACTCGTGCACTAATGGAGTTTGACGAGTCACTACGTCCAACTCTACGTAAAGCTGGCTTTGTTACTCGTGACGCTCGTCGCGTTGAACGTAAGAAAGTTGGTCTTAAGAAAGCACGTAAGAAGACACAGTTCTCAAAACGTTAATTTATTACGTTTCAGAATTTGCAAAAACCCAGCCTTGTGCTGGGTTTTTTGTTTTCCGAAAGGTTATGATTGCATTTGAGCTGTCCACACCAATGGCTAATTTCCACTCCGCTACTTAATAAACTTTCAAAAAACTCTAAAAATTAATATTGTTGAACGTTTAACCATCAAATTTTTTGCTACACTTGCATGGCAAGTAAATTATTCGCGATTTGAACCAATTAATTTTCTGTTGATTTAGGCAGAGGTTGATCTTGGTCAGAGAATCGTAGAGCAAGACGTCATATCATAACCTGTCGTTTCTAATTTTGGCTGTTATTTGAAGTAATTATCACTTTAATAGCACCTAAAGTGGAATAGTAATAACCCTGTTACATATAGGGATTTTACTTATGATCGCGTCTATTTTGAAATATCTTAAAATTAACCTGCTGTAACTGATGTTCTCAATATAGCAAGTGTTGAGGATCATAGTGGAGATAAGTGGATGAGCAATGCGCCTGTAGACAACAGCCGACGTCGCTTTTTAACTATCGCTACCTCTGTCGTAGGTGGCGTTGGTGCGGCTGGAGCTGCTGTTCCTTTTATTGCGTCTTGGAATCCAAGTGAGCGTGCTAAATCTGCAGGGGCTCCTGTAGAAGTGGACATTAGCAAACTTGAGCCTGGACAATTAATTCGTGTTGAGTGGCGAGGTAAACCTGTATGGGTGATCTATCGCACACCAAAAATGCTAGAACAAATGAAACAACACGAAGGTCAACTTCGTGACCCAAATTCCGATGAAGCTCAACAGCTTGACTCGGCAAAGAACAGTTATCGTTCTCAACGAGAAGAGATATTCGTTGCGGTTGGGATCTGTACCCACTTGGGTTGTTCTCCAACATTTATGAACGGTGGATTTGGCGAAAAAGTCGAGGGCACTACAGATGGTTTCTTCTGTCCGTGTCATGGTTCTAAGTTCGATATGGCTGGTCGAGTTTTCCAAAACGTGCCAGCACCTTTGAATCTAGAAATACCGCCATACACCTTCCTAGATGACACCACTATTTTAGTGGGTGAAGAAGAGGAGGTTGCGTAATGGCTGATAAAATCGAAGAACAAACAGTTGCTGTAGATACAGCTGCAAAATCAGGTGGCATTGTGAGTTCAGTGGTTAATTGGATTGATGATCGTATTCCAATGACTCGCGTCTGGAATATGCATATTGCACAGTACCCTGCACCTAAGAATTTTAATTTTTGGTATCTATTTGGTTCTTTGGCCATCTTGGTGTTAGTTAATCAAATTGTGACGGGTATTTGGTTAACGATGAACTTTGTGCCCTCTGCTGAAGGTGCGTTTGCCTCGGTAGAGTATATCATGCGTGATGTTGAATATGGCTGGTTACTGCGGTATCTCCACTCCACAGGAGCATCGGCCTTTTTCGTTGTCGTGTATCTGCATATGTTCCGCGGAATGATTTATGGTTCCTACCAAAAGCCCAGAGAGCTACTGTGGCTATTTGGAATGCTTATCTTCCTTGCGTTGATGGCTGAAGCATTTATGGGTTACTTATTACCTTGGGGGCAAATGTCATTCTGGGGCGCACAGGTTATCATCTCATTGTTTGGTGCTATTCCTGTTATTGGTGAGGACTTAACGCTTTGGATCCGAGGTGATTATGTTATCTCTGGTGCAACGTTAAACCGATTTTTCGCGCTGCACGTGATTGCGCTTCCTTTAGTGTTGGTTATTCTCGTTTTCTTACACATTGTTGCCCTACACGAAGTGGGCTCAAATAACCCTGATGGGATTGAGATTAAACGTAAGAAAGGCTCCGTAGCAGAAGAAGATAAGCCTAAATTTAAATTCCATGAGTATTACACCAACAAGAAAGATGTGGTTGATGCAATCCCATTCCACCCGTATTACACGGTTAAAGATATTTTGGGAGTTGCTGGGTTTTTAATTTTGTTCTGTTGGGTTGTGTTCTTTATGCCCGAAATGAATGGTTTCTTCTTAGAAGCACCGAACTTTGAAGCTGCAAATCCACTTAAAACGCCAGAGCATATTTTCCCTGTGTGGTATTTTACGCCTTTCTATGCGATTTTACGTGCTATTCCTGATAAACTAGCTGGTGTAGTGGCGATGGGCGCATCGATTGTTGTGCTGGCACTGTTACCGTGGCTAGACAGAGGTAAAGTTCGCTCAATCCGTTATCGCAGTATTTGGCACAAATTGAACATTGCTCAGTTTGTTGTGACCTTCTTAATCTTGGGTTGGGCAGGTGCGACACCACAAACGGTGTTTTCGACGATTCTGTCTCAAATCTGTACTGTGACGTATTTCATGTTCTTCGTATTGCTATATGTATACTCCAAGAACGAAGTAACTAAGCCACTACCAACGAGGTTGACGAAATGATGAAAAAGCTATTGATCGGTTTATTCGCATTGTTGCCAACCTTAACAATGGCAGCAGGTCCAACAGTTCCTTTGATGGATGCTAACATTGACCTGAGGGATAATGCGTCTTTGCAACGTGGCGCCAAGTTGTTTATGAATTACTGCTTGGGCTGCCACCAGATGCAGTATCAGCGTTACGAGCGTACTTTTCGTGACATTGGTATACCTGTTGAAATAGGCAAAGAAACGTTAATTTTTGATGACTCTAAAGTGGGTTCGCACATTCTTAATGCTATGTCTGAAGAGGATGCTGCGAAGTGGTTTGGTGCTGCGCCACCTGACCTTACATTGATATCACGTGTTAAGTCACCTGATTATATCTACACCTACTTAAAGTCATTTTATAAAGATGAGTCTCGGCCTTTTGGCGTAAACAATGTTGTATTCCCACTGGTGGGGATGCCTCATGTTCTTCAGGAACTACAGGGGTTACCGACTCCGATCACTGAAGAAGTGGTTGAAAATGGTGAAACTGTAACCAAAATTGTGGGTGTCGAAACTGACGGCTCCGGTGAGATGAGTGACGACGAATATGACCAAGCAGCAAGAGATCTCACTAACTTTTTAGCGTATGTGGGTGAACCTTCGCGGTTAGAATCTGAGGCAATAGGTATCAAAGTGCTCGGATTCTTGGTAATCTTCTTCATCTTAGCTTTCTTATTGAAGAAAGAGTACTGGAGAGACGTTCATTAATTTGAACACTCAATGGTGATTATAGGCAATAGGGGCGTAGGCCCCTATTGCTGTTTAAAGTGATTTGATTACTTTGTGATTATTTTATGGAGGTAGGCATGGCCGTAGCTGCCAACAAGCGCCCAGTTATGACTCTTTTTTCTGGTGCAAACTGTATGTATAGCCATCAGGTACGTATCGTTTTAGCAGAAAAAGGTGTAAGTGTTGATATTCATCTGGCTGAAAAGGACAACTTGCCAGAAGCGCTGCACGAAATTAACCCATATGGTACTGTACCAACCCTAATCGACCGCGAATTAGGCTTGTATCAGGCAAATATCATTATGGAGTATTTGGATGAGCGTTTCCCGCATCCACCGTTAATGCCAGTATACCCAGTAATGCGTGGCCGTAGCCGCTTAATGATGCACCGCATTGAAAGCGACTGGTACAGCCTCGCAGACAGAATTATGACTGGAAATGATGCAGAGGGTGCTCGAAAAGAGCTTACTGAAGCATTGCTTGCTGTAGCGCCTATCTTTGGTGAAGCGCCTTACTTCATGAGTGAAGAGTTCAGCTTGGTTGATTGTTTCATGGCGCCTCTATTATGGCGTTTACCTCAACTTGGTATTGAGCTAAACGGCAGTGGTGCAAGCGAATTGAAAGATTACATGTTACGTTTATTTGAACGTGAATCTTTCCAAGCGTCATTGACTGATGTTGAGCGCGAGATTCGTAGCTAATGACATCTAACCGACCTTATTTACTTAGGGCGTTTTACGATTGGATTGTGGATAATCAATGCACGCCACATATTGTGGTCAATGCAAATTATCCGCAGGTCCAAGTACCAGTACAATTTGTTCAAGATGGGCAAATTGTACTGAATGTGAGTCCTAGTGCAGCTAATAACTTCACAATGGATAACGACGCATTAAGCTTTCACGCTCGCTTTTCAGGTCAACCAATGCAGGTATTTGTACCTGTTGGTGCTGTACTTGCTATTTATGCAAGGGAAAATGGCGAAGGTACAATCTTCTCTGAATCCAATATAGAAGAAGAGTATACTCAAGACATTGAAGAGTCTGAGGCTCAATCCACTGTTGAAGAAGAGACGTCACCGTCTCAGCAGCAAGAGCCGAGCTCAAGTGAAGATAAGCCCAAAAAGGGTGCTCACTTACGCGTAATCAAGTAATAAAAAACCTGCAAATGCAGGTTTTTCTTTTTTGGCTATTTTTTCTTAAAGGTATTCAAAGGCTTTAATTACCTTTTCAACACCATGAATGTTACGCGCAATATTAACGGCTTTATCAGCCTCGTCTTTGTCGACCATACCCATTAGAAATACTTCAGAGTTTTCGGTTATTACTTTGATATTACTGCCATTGACATTATCGTTGGCAAGTAACTGGGTTTTCACTTTTGATGTTAGCCAAGTATCGTGAGTTTGTGTCGAAAGACCAATATTGCTTCCAATCCGTATTTGATTGAGTAAACGCTTAACACCCATTACTTTATTGACTGCACTGGTCGCTTCTGAGCGCATTTCTGCATTGGCAACTTGGCCTGTAAGCAACACCGTGCCGTTGACACTGACAACATTAATGTTTGCGTGTTTAGCGAGGCGTGGAATCTGTTTCAACGCAAGTGTCGCTTTTATCTCTATGCTGTTATCGTCAATTTGAGAACCGATGGAGCGTCTATCATTTGCAGCAGAGACAGCACTGGCAGTGCCAGCTACTACAGCAACAGCACACCCTTGAAGAAATAAGATAGCTGAAAGTAACAAGATGGCTCTAAAGTACATACTAATCATCCTGAGGGAAAAGAATATTATCAATAAGCTGACTAAGGCAGTGTATTGTAAATAGGTGAGACTCAAGTATTCGACTCGCACGCTTACTTGGCATACGGATCTCAACGTCATTTGGGCCTAACAAACCGGTTAACTCTCCACCATCATTGCCTGTTAAGGCTATGACCTTTAGGTCTTTGGTTAGGGCTGACTCAACCGCACTTATAACCTCTTTCTCGTTGCCGTTGACCGCAATAGCAAATAGTAAGTCACCCTCTTGCGCCACAGCTCTAATTTGTCTTGCAAACAGCTCATGGTGCGTACCAGGTGCCTGACCACTTAAATTGACATTAGACTGGCTTAGCGTCAAAGCTGGCAAGCAAGGTCGTTCTGTTTCATAGAAGTTGATAAGTAAACTGGCAAAATGCTCAGCAAGCATATGACTGCTGGGCACACCGCAACAAATTAATTTATTTCCATTAATGAGTGTTTGCGATATGACATAGGCCGCAGCTTCTAATTGCTCTGCAACGGCTTCTCCGGCAGCGATTTGTGCCTGTATACTCTCGGTAAAGATGGCTTTGATAGATTCTTGCATATTAAAAAACGTTCTTTATCCATTGTATAGCGTGGGGACTACTCCCCTGTATTGCAACAAAGTCTACGCGTAGCGCGGGATTATGCAAGGCAAAATCTTGCGTATATTGATAAATACTACGCCTTAGACATTGTTGCTTTTTAACTGACAGTGCATTGATTGCACCACCATAAGTTGTTGCTTTACGGTATTTAACCTCTACAAATACCCATGTATTGAGATCTTTCATTATCAGATCAATTTCACCAAAACGGCATAAGTAATTGCGAGTTACAGGCTTAAGACCCTGTTTAACCAAATATTGTTCCGCAATTACTTCAAAGTGCTGTCCTTTTTCTCGCGTATTACTAAAAAATCCTTTTAACATCTGAGTGTCCTTGTCTATTGCACTACGCTTACATTAGTTTGTATTCTTACTCCGTATTTTGCATAAATAACGGCGTCGGTGGACGCTCATCTAGGCTAACTAGGCGAATTTTATTTTTATGATATTGCGCCCAAATAAGCTTTCTGTGAATTTGATTGGCTTCTTTAATACTTAGTGCACCAGTGAGCCCTTCAAACTCTTTGCCCGGTATGCGACTGAGCTGTTTGAGCTCAGGAATAAGATTGAGTGCATCGTACGCCATGGCAAATAAGCGCTGCTCAATATCGGCTTGCTCCGGCCATAGTCTTGAGTAAGTATCACGCAGATTGCGCTCGTTTACCGCATCTGGCAACATCCATGGCAATTCGGTGAAGTACAGGCCTTCAAGGTCGCCTTTGTCTGTTTTGTCGATTTGTTTACTATAACTTCGTGAACTTGCATAAAGTGGAATGCGCTCTGCGAATGTGCTGACATTCACGTCCAAATAGGGCTTGAGCAATCTCGTTTCGATTGCATCACCGAGGATATAAATTGCGTCTAAATCTCTCCTTGAGCGGGTCTCGCTTTCAACTTCACTTCTAAATAAATTGCGTACCTCTTTAATACGCGTCTTAGAACTATCCACTTCTAAAAGTTCAGTAATAACTTTGACCATGTCCTCAGTGTTAGAATAAAACCCAATCTCAGGAGTTGTTTCACTGAATGTTTGCCACTGTTGCTCAAAATGAGCTATTAATCGTTTTCCTGCTGGGGTATTTGGCGCCAGTAGCATAGGTTTTTGATAGCCTTTTGCTAAAAAGTGCACCATCGCTTGCTCTACCTCATGTTCAGGGTTGAGCGCAAAGTAGAAATGCTCAGAGTGCACTCGGTCAGCTTCTGATGCATCAACTTCGTTGAGGAAAATTGCGGGAGAACTTGTGATAAAGCCACTGCGCTTAACTTTGACAACATTAGACTTTAGCAATGGACCAATAATAAAATCGGCTTGAATTTCTTGAAGACTTCTTTCGATCAACTCTGCGCTATCCATTTCATCTATAAAATGGATTTCAGAGATCTTACTTCTATCCATTGCAGCGAGAAAACCATTTTTTAACGCAGCCCCCAATCGCTCACTGTTGCCAGATTGCGGCAGCAGGATTGCCAGCTTTGTGGCTTCATACGGGGCTAAATTGATATCTGACTTCACTTTGGTGGGAATAATAAAGCTGCCTGGGTGATTTTTATAACGTCTTTGCCAGTTATTCATAGCCTGGTGTAATTGAACCGTCGAGCCGAGATATACTTGGTGGTATTTGGCCAGCTTTACCCACCCTTGTTGGATTACAGAGCCGCGATCAAAGCGCTCTAGAGCGTATGAAGAGAGTTGTTGTAATGCTGCCCAAATTTCAGCATCTAGACCTGCAATAGCCAGTGTATTTTGTTGCGCGATATCTGCACTTTGAAAATAGTGAACGAGTGCTTTTTTAGGCAGCTTTTGTGACGCAAAAATGCTGCCCTTAAGATATTGATGCCAGGCCTTATGCTCTGAAAGCTTGAGCTTTTCATTAACGCTCTGCAATATTTCATGCGCACTTTCGTATTTACCTAACTCTTTGCGAGCAAGCGCCACGTATAGCTTATTTTGAACATGATCCACACTGGCTTTTGATTCTAGCTCAATACAGGCCTGTTCTAACACTTGCCAGTTTTGTTCTGTTATGGCGGCTTCGCGCGCGTTGTAAAGCAACTGAATACGAGTGGCGCCATCCTTTTCAAGTGCTCGAGCTAACAGTGCCACTGCGTCCATATCTTGCACAACTGGTGCTGTATTAACCTGAGTTTGCGTGCTGACAGTTTGTTGAGTGCTATTAGGGGTTGTGCCACAAGCAGATAACCCCGACAATATGGCCATAATTAGACTTATTTTTTTCAGTTGCACGCGTATACCTTCACTCATTGCTTTATATGTGAATATCTTACTGACTGATCTTGGAGAGCTCAATGACAAAAGCCGAAACCCTAAACAAAATTGGCACCCTTTACATCGTGGCGACGCCCATTGGTAATCTAGAAGACATCAGTGAACGGGCGCTGAAAACTTTGGCTGAAGTGGATTTAATTGCCGCAGAAGATACTCGCCATACAGGAAAGTTACTCAGTCACTTTAATATTAAAGCAAAAACCTTTGCGTTGCATGATCACAATGAAAAACAAAAAGCGCAGCAGATCTTAGATTGGCTCAATGAAGGCAAAGATATTGCCTTGGTGTCAGATGCTGGTACTCCCCTTATTAGCGATCCTGGATATGCAGTGGTGAACTTATGCCGTGAACTTGGTGCTCAAGTAACGCCAGTTCCGGGGGCTTGTGCTGCCATTGCTGCGGTTAGTTGTTCAGGGCTACCAACGGATAAATTTCAATTCTTAGGGTTTACACCGGCAAAAAGCCAAGCTCGGCAGCAGTTTTTCACCTCTGCACATGAGTCTGGAATAACCAGTATCATATATGAAAGTACGCACCGTATTATGGCCAGTTTGAACGATTTATCAGACGCTTTGGGTGCGCAGCAACAGGTCGTTTTCGCCAAAGAGCTGACAAAAACCTATGAGACGTTTTTTAGCGGCCCTGTCAGTGAGTTGATTACTTTCCTGACTGATGAACCTGAGCGTCAACGTGGTGAATTAGTACTTATGTTACCAGGTAAAGGCAAAGAAACAGCAGCTATCACACCTGAAGCTCAAAAGCTGATCTCGCTATTAGAAACAGAAATGCCATTGAAGAAGGCATGTGGTGTTGCTGCTGAGTACTTTGGGCTTAAAAAGAACGCGTTATACAAAGCCATTATTGCGCAAAGAGAAGAATAGCCAAAAAATCCGCTGTGTTTTAGATCAGAAATAGGTATAATGCGCCGCGAGTTGGCCGGATAATCGCTGCTTGTGACGAAAATGATCAAGGGGAGGAAAGTCCGGGCTCCACAGGGCAGGGTGCCAGCTAACGGCTGGGGGGTGTAAGCCCACGACAAGTGCAGCAGAGAGAAGACCGCCAACTTCGGTTGGTAAGGGTGAAAGGGTGCGGTAAGAGCGCACCGGGCCACTGGTAACAGTTGGTCGCAAGGTAAACTCCACCCGGAGCAAGACCAAATAGGGTTCCTTATGGTGTGGCCCACATCGGAACCGGGTAGGTTGCTTGAGCCTAAGAGCGATTTTAGGCCTAGACGAATGATTATCACCTCGTAAGAGGGACAGAACCCGGCTTATAGGCCAACTCACATATTTTTGTAACCGCTCAGTCAAAGTCTGAGCGGTTACAGCAATTCAATCACAAATCAATTTATCTATACTCACCAAATATCCGTCAATACACTGTTATTTAGACTTTCTTCTGTAAACTAAAAATGCGCACTAAATCTGTCTATTACAGGTCATTAAACGAAATTTAATCCATTTAAATACAATAATGTAAGAATAAAAATGTAATCACCATGAAATGTTCCTGAAATAAAAAAGTCATTTTCAGTACGTAGACTTGCGGCTGCTCACAATTGATTACGTTTTAGGAACATTCGCATGAAAATGAAATTTGTTGCGCTCGCAGTGTCTGCGGCCTTGCTCTCCGGTTGTAACGATGATGATACAAAAACAGTAGAGGTCATCAAAGAAGTTGAAGTAGTTAAAGAAGTGGTAAAAGAAGTACCACCTACACCTGTTACTTCAGTTAAAAATGTGATTTTAATGATTGGTGACGGCATGGGCCCTCAGCAAGTTGGTTTACTTGAGGAATACGCACAGCGTGCGCCAAACTCGGTTTACAAAGACAAAAATAACCAAACTGCGCTGTCGAAATTTGCCAATGCAGGGCATTTGGGGCTATCACTGAATGCTCCTCATGGTCCATCTGGTAGCTTAGTAACTGACTCAGCGTGTTCTGCAACGCAGCTGGCAACAGGCATTTCTGCTGGCTCAGAGATGATTGGTCTAGACACTCAGGGCAATAAAGTTGCAACTATCCTAGAAAAAGCCAAAGCGATGGGCAAAGCCACAGGTTTGGTTTCGGATACTCGTATTACACATGCGACACCTGCGGCATTTGCTTCACACCAACCACACCGTTCTTATGAAGATAAAATAGCAGCAGAATTAATCTCTTCTGGCAATGTAGATGTCATGCTATCAGGTGGCGCACGTGTTTTCTTGCCTCAAGACGTTGCAACAAATGAGGCTGTACAAAAGCAGCTTGAAGAACTTGGTATGCCAAGTGGTGTTTATAAAAAGTCTAAACGCAAAGACAGCGACAACCTCGTTGTTCAAGCACAAGATCAGTATGGCTATGCATTGGCATTCGATAAAACCCAGTTAATGAATGTTGAAGGTGACAAGTTACTAGGTTTATTCGCAAATTCGGGCATGGACGATGGTATTGCTTACAGAAAGTGCCAGCAAGAAAACAGCTGTACACAGCCTTCCCTTAAGGAAATGACCGTTAAAGCGTTAGATATCCTTGCTAAAGATGAGGATGGCTTCTTCTTGATGATTGAGGGTGGTCAAATTGATTGGGCTGGTCATGCAAACGATGCCGGCTGGATGTTAAACGAGTTGCTTAAATTTGATGAAGCCGTTGAAGCAGTTCACGAATGGGTTAAAGATCGCAACGATACTTTGGTTGTTGTGACAGCTGACCATGAGACTGGCAGCTTTGGCTTTAGTTACTCAGATCATAACACGCCAGAAGCAGTTGCATTGCCGGGTGATGGTATGGGGGATTCACTATACAAACCAAAGTTCAATTTTGGAGCGTTAAGCCTACTTGATACGCTATACAACCAAGAGGGTACGTTCTATGACATCATGGGTGACGTTGACGGAGACTATAATTTCGCAAACAGCAGTGCTGAGCAATGGCAAACCGCGATTACCAAGCATACACCTTACACTGTCACGCTTGAGCAAGCTGCTACAATTCATGAGTCTCACGAAATCAATGATGATGGACATCCTTTGCCACACTTTGAAGACTTTTCTGACTTCTACGTATACGGCACAGAAGACTTTACCGGTAAAATTGCACGTGTCGTAGCGACGCAGCAAAACGTAGTGTGGGGAACGGGTACTCATACAGCTGCGCCTGTCCCTGTATACGCGTTTGGTCCAGAAGGTGTAACAAAGCAATTTTCTACGCTACAGCACCATGTTGACATTGCGAATAAGATGATGGCGGCATTGGGTGTAGACGAATAAATAGAAGCTGTTCAATCCAAACAATCAAAGCCATTCAGATGAATGGCTTTTTCATTTTAAGCCTGTTTATTTCGTGTATTTAAATGATCGATAAACATCTCAACAGGCAGAGGTTTGCTGTAAAAATAACCCTGTCCAAAGTCACACCCAGCCTGTTTGAGTAACTCGTGTTGTGTCGCTGTCTCGATGCCTTCAGCAATAACTTTCAAGCCCAGTTGATGTGCCATTAAAATCATTGTTTCGCAAAGTACTAGGTCTTCTTCATTGTGTTCAATGCCATCGACAAAGCGTTTGTCAATTTTGATAAATTCGGTATCCATTTGCTTTAAGTATGCTAATGATGAATAACCTGTTCCAAAGTCATCTAGCGCGATGGCAAAGCCTTGTTGAATGAGCTTTGTAAGCCTTTTTTGGCTGCGCCCTTCTCCTTGCATCATAAGCCCTTCTGTGATTTCCAGTACGAGCATATCGGGCGTTAGCTGGTGCTTAGCGAGTTGACCTTGCCAAGCCAGTAATGTGGTATGTTTCGCGCTAAATTGCACAGGAGATACATTGATACTCAATTGCAGTTTATTTTTAAAATGCTGGGTTTGCTTGAGTACATCGACCGCTTGAGTGAATGCAATTTCTCCGAGTTGGTGGATCAATTGGGTCTCTTCGGCCAACGGTATAAACTCAGCAGGGCTGACGATGCCTTTTGTTGGGTGCTGCCAACGGATCAGTGCTTCTGCTTTGGTGATCTCCATAGTTTGCATTGTCACAATGGGCTGGAAGTACATGACAAATTGATTTGCACATAGCGCTTGGCGCATATCTTTGAGTAATAATATACGTTGTTCTGCTTGTTCTCGTAAATCAGAGCTAAACAGTGCGAACCCGTTTCGACCAAGTTGCTTGGCTTTGTACATGGCTTGATCTGCCGCTTTTAACAATTGCTCTGTGTTTTTACCATCATGGGGAGCTAATGCCACGCCAATACTAGCTGCCACATAGCAAGTTTCATCTGCAAGCGTAAACGGCGCTTTAATTACGGATAGAACTTTCTCTGCCAGTTCGATCGCTTGAGTTTGATCTGTACAGTGATCATAAACGAGTACAAACTCATCACCACCAATCCGGGTCAGGCGAGCAACGGATTCTGTGGCCTTCTTTAACCTTTGTGCAATTTGCGCAAGTAAAAGGTCGCCGTAATAGTGGCCTAAAGTGTCATTGATATCCTTGAAATGATCTATGTCCAAGAGCAGCACAGCAAAGTTATGATTTGTTAGCCCAAATAATGTATTGAGCTGTTTTTTCAAACTTGTCCTATTTGGTAAATCCGTCAGTTCATCAAAATGGCTTTGACGCCACAATTGTTCATCTTTGCGCTTCTTATCGGTAATATCTGCAAAAATACCCACTCGGCGATAGGCTTCACCATGCTCATCGTATACTGTATCGATAGTGAGCCACTCAGTGTATAGCTCGCCATTTTTACGCTTATTAATGATCTCGCCCTGCCATTTACCAGTAGACAGCAAAGAGCGCCAAAGTTGTTCGTAAAAACTTGGGTCGTATTTACCAGAACTCAATATTGAGGTGGTTTTACCAATCACTTCATGTTGTGCATAGCCAGTTACTTTAGTGAAAGCAGGGTTAGTGTCTAGGATATAACCCTGTGCATCAGTGATCACCATGCATTCACTACTATTATTGTATGTCAATGCAGCGAGGTTAAGTGCTTCTTCTTGTTGCTTTTTCTTACTTATATCTCGCATGATCAAAATGGCTTCATCGATTTGAGCAATTTTGTGAATGCGGATCTCATATACCTTGCTTTGATTCTTTTCCTTTACAGCATATTCAAATACGGTGGTTGGTTTCTCTTGAAGCAAAACTAACGCCGCCTTAATTCGAATATTGATATGTGTTGGAAAGATATCGTTTAAAGTGCGTCTGCCTGTGACACGGAGACCATGTTGGTCCAAAATATTTGCCTGTTTGTCCAAGCGTAAAAAGTCATCCGGCAAAGCATTGATTAAGGTATTTAACTCAGCATGCTTGCGATTTAATTCTTGCTCAGTATCGATTCGAATGCCAGCCATGGTTTCAAAGTGAGCTGCTAAATCCGCCAATTCTTTGGGCATGTTCTTTTGATCTAATTTGAGTGCTTTACCGTGTGCAAGTGCGCCAATGGCTTCGCTAAAATCATGAAGCGGAAGCAGCAATGTGCTTCTAAGTTGTTGGCGCCCAAGCCATATCAAAAAGCATACTGCCATTAAGAATGCGAGCAGTATCAATCCAAATTGTCTATTTACTTCATGTAAAGCGTCATCAAACGGAAAGTCAAAGTAAATACTAAGCTCTGACTGAGGTTGATGTAGTGGCAGGCGCAAGTAAACATGATGGTGGTTACTCTCATCTTCCAAGATAGTTGCTCGCGGAGACAGGTTAGCAGGCCAATCCTCACTTACTGCACGGCCTAGTGATTTGTCTGAATAGGGGAATTCTGCAACTATTTGTGCGAAGTGATCTGCGATCATGACTCGAGTACCGACTGGCAGCGGTAAATGAGATAAAGATTCACTCCAATTTGTAAGCTGACGCACAGCAAAGATGATCATTTGGAGTTGTTCATCTTGATAGACAGGCTGCGCAAAGTTGAGTGTTGCTGAGTGTATGCTGCGGTCTTGTTGATACTCTCCGATACTGAAATCACGTGTTCTTATAGCCTGTAAGAAATATGCGCGATCTGCGATGCTAATCGGATCTTTGAGCGGGTGAAGCGAGCAAAACACACGACCATTTGGTGTAGCTAACCCAAAGTTTGCGAACTCTTGATTGAGTAATTTTGCGTGTTGGAGCAATTGCGGGCATGGTTGTTTTGAGGTTGTTAGCAATGCTTTGTTTGCTGCAAGGTGGCCAAGCAATTGCTGTGTGTCTGCAATTTCTACACGCTGCTGAGTCGCAATCTGATTGGCATAAAATATCGCATCCTGCTCTTTGATGTGCAAAATGTCTGCGCGTTGTGCAAATAATAACGCCAGTATCAGTGTGAAACCCGGTAAAGACAGTAACAGCATCAACCTAGAAAAGCGTTGTTTTATTGTCGAATAAAGAATAATTAAGTCTCAATTTGTAAATACATGTACATCATAACCGCGTGTTCACGAATCACCAAACTTCGCGTTAATTTGCATAATTGATAGTTTGATACTTGGGACTTTTTACCAAAATCTGATTAGATTTTATTCTTTATTTTTTGTTCATTTAATTTCACACAAACGCAAATTTTTTATTTATAGGTTGTGACTTTTTAAGTCTTCCCATTTTTTCCCACACATTTCAAAAACTTCTTTGAAGCCCTCATTTTTTCTGGATTTAAGGAGGTGTTAACCCCCTTATCTAGCTTGACAAAAAGGCTTGTCAAGCCCTAGACTTGTCAACTGTGGTAGAATGTGGGTGAAAGTGGATCAAATTGGATCAAAATGTACATTTCTCACTCGTTGAGGTGGTTTAGGTATGTTCCGCGGTGCAAACCTAATTAGCTTGGACGACAAAGGGCGCTTTTCGATACCAATGAAGTATCGCCAATCACTGCTGTCTGAAGATATGGGCACTGTGATATGTACCATTGCGATCAATGAACCCTGCCTGTGGGTATATCCGCTCTCTGAGTGGCAAGATATCGAGGCACGTTTACACAAGTTGTCGAACACAAATCCACGTGTTAGGCGATGGCAACGTATGTTATTAGGACATGCGACAGAGTACCAATTGGACAAAAATGGTCGCATTTTGCTGGCCCCTTCTTTGCGCAATTACGCCAACCTTGGGAAAAAGCTCATGTTGGTTGGTCTTTTAAATAAGTTTGAGATCTGGGATGAAGCTCGTTGGAACGAACAGATGCGTCTCGATACAGAAATTGAGCGCAGCGGTGACGTAGAAGAGAGTTCAGATCTTGATGGTTTTTCTTTATAGAGTACAGGTGTAGCTCACAATTATGAGTTCAGAATTAGAACATATCTCAGTGTTAATGGATGAAACACTCGATGCACTAGAGATAAAGCCGGATGGCATTTATATCGATGGCACTTTTGGTCGAGGTGGTCACTCAGGACAAATTCTGAAGCGCTTGGGTGATCAAGGTCGTTTGCAGGCTATTGATCAAGATCCGCAGGCTATCCAAGCTGCACAAAAATTTGCGCAAGACGACAGATTTTCAATCGCTCACAATCGATTCTCCAATATTGCGACTGTAGCAGAAGCAGCTGGATTGACTGGTCAAGTTGACGGTATCTTACTGGATATTGGAGTTTCTTCACCCCAGCTTGATGATGCCGATCGCGGATTCAGCTTTATGAAAGATGGCCCTTTGGATATGCGTATGAACCCTCAAGCAGGTCGCAGCGCAGCGCAGTGGTTAGCTGAGGCTGAATTAGAAGACATGGTTCATGTTATTAAAAAGTATGGTGAAGAAAAGTTTGCTAGACGAATTGCCCATAAAATCATTGAAACGCGTGTAGAGACTGAGATCACTACGACCAAACAGCTTGCAGATCTTATTGACGAAGCAGTGCCTGTAAAGGATAAACATAAACATCCTGCTACTAGAACGTTTCAAGCTATTCGAATTTATATCAACAGCGAGTTAGAAGAAATTCAAACAGCTTTATCTGCAGCAATTAAAGTACTGAAACCAGGCGGTCGATTAGTGGTAATTTCATTCCACTCTCTAGAAGACCGCATTGTAAAGCAATTTATTAAAAAGCAAAGCAAAGGCGAAGCAGTACCTCGTGGTCTTCCACTTACCGACGAACAGTTAAATAAAAACCTGACACTGAGAGCGATAGGCAAAGCAATCAAGCCAAGCAAAGCAGAGATTGATGCCAATCCTCGATCACGTAGTTCGGTTTTACGCATAGCTGAGAAGCTTTAAATGGCTAAATCAACGCAACGTCAACCTCAGCTATTTTTAGAAATTTGCCAAGTAATCTTGGCGAACAAGCTGACGTTTTTGTTGCTTGTAAGTGTGTTTATATCAGCATTGGTGGTCGTGCAGGTAACGCATTCAACTCGTCAACAGCTGATACTGCAAGATAAGTTACTGCAACAAAGAGATGAATTAGATCTTGAATGGCGTTACTTGCTCGTTGAAGAGGAGTTTTACTCTCAGCATGCGAGAATAGAAGAAATTGCTAAAGCGCAGCTGAAGATGCAGCGACCTACGAGCAAAGAAGAGCAGGTGATAGAGTTACCATGAAGACAAAAAGCAAGCCCTCACAAAACCTCATAGCTTGGCGCTTTATTTTAGTGTGCGTTTTGTTGGTGTCGGTATTTGTGGCTTTAATAGCCAGAGCTGCTTATTTGCAAGTTATTGAGCCGGACAAAGCACGAGCAGAAAATGCCAAACGTACGGTTCGAATGGAAAAGCTGCATGTTCAGCGAGGGATGATTTTTGATAGAAATGGCAAAGAGTTAGCAGTTAGCGTACCAGTAGTAAGTGTTTATGCTGATCCATTGGCATTAGACAAAGCGCTTAAGTCTCGAGTGTTGCGACTGGCAAGAAAAAGCGGTGAGGATCACGTTGCATTGGCTGACAATGAAGTGTTGCTTGCTGAACGAAAGCAGGCACTTTATAAAGAACAAGCTCGTTGGCGGGAGCTTTCTGATGTGCTTCAGCTACCTTCTGAGCAGGTCAATAAAAAGCTACGTGGAAACGCAAAAAGGCGATTTGTCTATTTAAAACGTCAGGTTACTCCTGCAGTAGCAAAATATATTAAACAAATGCGTCTACCCGGTATTCACCTTTTGGATGAATCGAAAAGGTTTTATCCAAGTGGTGAAATTGCAGCCCATATATTAGGAGTCACCAATATCGATGGGATCGGTATTGAGGGGATTGAAAAGCGCTTTGATAAGGCACTGACAGGAACCGAAGGGCTTAGAACAATTCGTAAAGATGCGCAGGGCCGCGAAGTTCAAGTTTTATCTGAAGAAGAACGCGTAGCCCCAGAAGATATTCACCTTAGTATCGATTTGAGAATTCAAACAATCGCTTATCGAGCGCTGAAGTCGGCAGTATTGACCTATCAAGCAACATCCGGCTCAGCAATGGTTGTGGACGTGCATACAGGTGAAATATTGGCAATGGTAAATAGTCCAAGTTTCAACCCCAATGACATGAGCAATGCTGCGCCATATAAACGCAGAAATCGCGCGATTACCGATTTATTTGAACCTGGGTCGACGTTAAAGCCACTAGCGATACTCGCTGGTCTCGACCATGGTGTTATCAAGCCAGAAGATACAATCAATACTTTTCCAGGATGGATGAGACTTGGAGGAAGCCTTGTCAAAGATACGCGAAATCATGGCGAAATGAAGCTCAGAGATATTTTGAAGGTTTCGAGTAATATGGGTGTAGCCAAAATCAGTCAATTGCTACCAAAAGATTACTTTGTTGGCGTGTATCAAAAGGTTGGTTTTGGTGAAGACACCGGCACTCTCATGATTGGTGAGAGTTCAGGATTGTTTTACCCAAATAGACGCTGGTCCGATTTTGAGATTGCGACATTATCATATGGATATGCGGTTTCTGTGAGCACTGCACAGGTTGCGCGCCTTTATGCCACTTTGGGAGCAGGTGGAATTTCTAGACCTTTGACAATATTAAAACAAGAGGCGCCTCAGCCAGGTGAAAGATTGTTCAAAGAGCAAGATGTGAAAGCTGTAGTATCCATGATGGAGTCAATATTTGAAAAAGGTGGCACGTCCTCAAATATAAAAGTAGATGGTTATCGAGCTGCTGGTAAGACGGGAACATCGAAAAAAGCAATAGCTGGTGGCTATGGTGATGAGTATGTGGGTTATTTTGCAGGGGTTGCACCCGCTAGCGATCCTCGACTTGCAGTTGTCGTCATGGTGAATGAACCAGGCGGGGACGTATATTATGGTGGTGATACCGCTGGGCCGGTATTTGCAGAAATAGTTTCAAATGCGCTGAGAATGTTAAATGTTGCTCCGGACAAAGAGCGGGTTGCCTATATATCGGAGTCTAAGAATGATGCGTGATCTGGCCGACGTACTTGCAAAGTTTGGCATTAAAGTCGCTACTCCCCAAGTGCAAGCACTGCGCTTAGATAGCCGCGAAGTATGTGAAGGCGATTGTTTTATCGCGATCAGTGGACATCAGCTTGATGGAAATAAATTTATAGCATCCGCTATTGAGAATGGTGCGGTGTGCATTCTTGCAGACAGTGAGGCTGACATCGGTAGTTTTGCTGTAGAAGTAATTAAAGTACCATTGTTGAAAAGTAAATTAGCCGAGATTGCGGCTGAATTTTATGAGCAACCGAGCCAACGAATGGCTGTAGTTGGAGTCACAGGTACAAATGGGAAGTCGACCACAACGGCGATGATCGCTAATCTGGCAACATTATGTGGCAATGCTAGTGCCGTGATTGGTACGTTGGGTTATGGCAATCCGACTGCTTTGACACCGTTGAACAATACCACGCCTTCAGCTGTTGACTTACAACGTATTTTTTCTGAATTACAAGGGCAGTATCGACAGGTAGCAATGGAAGTATCTTCTCACGGTATTGTTCAAGGTCGTACCGAGTTGGTGAACTTTGATGTTGCGGTGTTTACCAATTTGAGTCGAGACCATCTTGACTATCACGGTGATATGCAGAGTTATGCGGGTGCAAAGAAGCGTTTGTTTACAGAGAGCTCAGCAAAACACAAAATACTAAACATCGACGATGACTACGCACAGCAATGGTTAAATGAATTCGAGTTAGCTGAATGTGTCTTGTTTGGTAAGTTGCCTCATAATATCCAATGCGAACAGTTTGTGTTTTTCGATCAAGTTGAATTTCACAAAAATGGTATTTCTTTCGAATTGAAAACCTCTTGGGGAGACGTATCAGTTTCAACTCCGTTGTTTGGCCTTTTTAACCTTTACAACCTGTCTGCCGCTTTCGCTAGCTTATTAGTACAAGGATATAGCTTAGAACACTTGCGAGACGCAGCCACGCAGTTAGCGCCTGTTGACGGCCGAATGCAAGCGTTTATGTACTCAGATAAACCTACTTGTATTGTTGATTATGCTCATACGCCAGAAGCTTTAGAGCTTGCACTGCAAGCATTACAAATGCATGTCCCCGGCAGAGTTATTTGTGTATTTGGCTGCGGGGGAGATCGTGATAAAGGCAAACGTCCTCTCATGGGCAAAGCCGCAGAAGCATTTTCCGATAAGATTGTTATTACAAGTGATAACCCTCGAAGTGAAGAACCATTAACAATTATTAATGATATTAAGGCTGGGCTCAGTAATCCTGAGTATGCTGTTGTGCAACCTGATAGAGCTTTAGCCATTAAAGCCGCCATTGAAGATGCGGATGCAAATAGTGTCGTACTGATTGCTGGCAAAGGACATGAAGACTATCAAATTATCGGAAATCAGAAATTAAGCTTTTGTGATAGAAGCTTAGTTAAAGCAATTTTAGAGGGGGAAAGTGCATGATCAAGATGGATTTTTCTTGGCTTGCAGAAGTACTTGAGGCCCCTTTTAGTGGGCAAAACTTGTCTGTATCCAATATAAATACAGATACAAGAACAATAACCAATGATGAAGTTTTTTTAGCGTTACAAGGTGCTAATTTTGATGGCCATAAGTTTGTGGCTGAGGCAAAAGAAAAAGGCGCAATTGCTGCCATTGTGTCTCGTCCTGTAGACGTCGATATTACACAGTTTATCGTCACTGATACCCGTATTGCGCTTGGCAAGTTAGGCCAGAGCGTGATGCAACAAGTTGCGCCAAAAACTGTTGCGATTACGGGAAGTGTTGGCAAAACCACCGTGAAGGAAATGTCTGCGGCTATCCTTTCAAGGCGTGGCAAAGTGCTGGCAACTAAAGGCAATTTTAATAACGACATAGGTGTGCCATTGACGTTACTACGATTGTCTGAAGACGATGAATATGCGGTTATTGAACTAGGTGCAAACCACATAGGTGAAATAGCGTATACCAGTGGCTTGACGAAACCCGATGTGGCTGTGGTGTGTAATGTGGCTCCCTCTCATTTGGAAGGGTTTGGCTCAATTGAAGGTATTGGTCAGGCCAAAGGAGAAATATTTGGTGGTCTAAAACCAGATGGTGTTGCGATCATCAATCACGACAGCGATTTTGCTGATATGTGGGAGGATAACCTTTCTACTCAGTCAATTAAGCGTTTTTCAATGCAGCAGCAACATGATGTTTGGGCAGAAGAGATAAGCTTGGACGATGCTGGAAGAGCTGCATTTAAGTTGTGCACCAAAACTGCCTCTATTTCTGTAAAGCTAGCCCTGCCAGGTAAGCATAATGTAATGAATGCGGTGATTGCTGCTTCTGTGACAATGCCTCTTGGCGCTTCGCTCGAAGACATTGCCACAGCATTGCAGGATATGGACGCTGTTAAAGGGCGGGTGAATGTCATTGATGTGTCGCAAGACTTACGAGTTGTTGATGATACTTACAATGCCAATGTACGTTCAGTGAAAGCTGCAATTGAGCTACTCAAAGAGATGCCTGGTAGGAGGATCCTGGCACTTGGCGATATGGCGGAGCTTGGCGAAGATGCTAGAGCTTACCACCAAGAAGTCGGTGAATATGCGCGCCACTTAGGTATTGATGCGCTGTTTTCTTTGGGTGTGTTAAGCCGCTATGCCAGTGAGGTTTTTGAGAAACCTAATCGTCATTTTTCGACACGTGAACACATGCTCGAAGCGCTCTTTGAGTTTATTCGTAATGAATCACAAAAGTGTACAGTATTAGTGAAAGGATCCCGAAGTGCACGAATGGAGCTATTGGTTTCAGATCTAATAGCTGCCCACAAAAATTCTGTAGATGGGGACCTATAATGTTAGTTTGGTTAGCCGAGTATTTAACGCAATACTACAGTGGTTTCAATATCTTCTCGTACTTGACTGTACGAGCTATTTTGGGGATTTTAACAGCATTACTGATCTCTCTGTATTTTGGACCTAAGTTAATCCGTGCGCTACAGCGTATGCAAATAGGGCAAACCGTAAGAGATGATGGACCAGAATCCCACTTATCAAAATCTGGTACGCCTACCATGGGTGGACTACTAATTTTAGCTGCAATTTTTACCAGCTCTTTAATGTGGGGAGACTTAAGCAATAAATATGTGTGGGTAACCTTATTTGTTATTGGCTCGCTTGGTGTTGTTGGATTTGTTGATGATTACCGAAAGGTGATCAGGAAAGATAGTAAGGGATTGATTGCTAGATGGAAGTACTTTTGGCAGTCAGTAATTGCTATCTCAGTGGCGGCCTTTTTGTATTACACCGCGAATTCAGAGGCTGAAACTTCGCTGGTGGTACCGTTTTTCAAAGATGTTTTACCTCAGCTTGGATTGTTCTACTTAGTGATGAGTTATTTTGTCATCGTGGGCACTTCAAATGCAGTGAATTTAACTGACGGCCTAGATGGCTTGGCGATAGTACCTACAATTTTGGTTGCTGCCGCTCTTGCGATTATTGCGTACTTAACGGGTAATGTGAATTTCTCAAATTACCTCCACATTCCTCATATACCATTGGCCAGTGAACTGGTTGTGGTATGTACAGCTATCGTTGGTGCTGGTCTAGGGTTCTTGTGGTTCAATACATATCCTGCACAAGTTTTTATGGGGGATGTGGGCTCGTTAGCATTAGGTGGTGCACTCGGTATTATTGCAATTCTTGTTAGACAAGAGCTTGTGCTGGTGATTATGGGAGGTGTATTCGTTATGGAAGCGCTGTCAGTTATTCTACAAGTTGGCTCTTATAAATTACGTGGCCAACGAATATTCAGAATGGCACCTATTCATCATCACTATGAGTTAAAAGGGTGGCCTGAGCCGCGTGTAATTGTACGATTTTGGATTATATCTTTTATTTTAGTACTTGCCGGTTTGGCGACTCTTAAGATTAGATAAATGAACTATTTAGATAAGCTCAAGCAGCAACATATTACGATCCTAGGCCTGGGTGTAACCGGGCTTGGGATTGTGCGTTTTATGGTACAGCATGGTATTACACCAAAGGTGGTCGATACGCGTGCAGTGCCACCTGGTGCTGATTGGCTCGCCCATAATGTGCCTGAATGCGAAGCAGTATTTGGACCGCTTGCTGAAGCTGCTTTAACCAGAACTGACCTAATTGTCATCAGCCCAGGGATCCCGCTGTACGATAGATATGTGGCTCAAGCGATTGCTGACGGTACAGAGGTCATTGGTGATGTAGAACTATTTGCTCGCCTGAATGACAAGCCTGTTGTTGCCGTAACTGGCTCTAATGGCAAATCTACCGTAGTGAGTTTGGCTACCGAGGTGTGTAAAGCAGCTGGCCTTAAAGTTGGTTTAGGTGGAAATATTGGCACCTCGGTGCTTGATTTGTTGGATCAAGAGCTTGATCTTATCATTCTGGAGCTGTCTAGTTTCCAGTTGGAAACAACCCAAAGTTTACAGTGCATCAGCGCAATGATCCTTAATATTACTGAAGATCATATGGACAGGTATCCTGACTTTGATGCTTATTGCGCGGCTAAAAGACGTATTCACCAACAGACCGATTTACTGGTCTACAACCGTGATGACGAGCAAACTTATCAGAAACACAAGAATGTTGTGAGTGTAGGTTTAAGCAACGCTGATTACTGTATTGAAACCTCCTCAGGTCAGGAGTTCTTCAGTGTACTAGGAGAAGCTTTTTTACCTGCAAATTGCTTATCTATTCCAGGTAAACACAACCAGTTTAACGCCCTGTCAGTAATGGCGATACTGCGTCCTTTTGATATTGACAAACAAGCATTTGAAAAGGGGTTTGGTCAGTTTAATGGGCTGGCTCACCGCTGCCAACTGGTTGCTGAAATTAGTGGCATAAGATACTTCAATGATTCAAAGGCAACCAATGTAGGCGCAACGGTTACGGCCTTGGAAAGCTTATCTGATGAGTGTGAGAAAATTATTTTAATATTAGGTGGGGATGCAAAAGGCGCAGATACTGCACCACTAAATGCACCACTTAGGATGCATTGTCGGGCAGTTTTATGCTTCGGGAAAGATGCTGATTTATTCACTCCTTTGCATGACAACAGCATGAAGGTAGCGACGTTACAGGAAGCTGTATCTGAGGCAAGTAAGCAAGCCAAAGCGGGTGATATTGTGTTACTGGCACCTGCGTGTGCGAGTATTGATATGTACCCTAATTACATGGTTAGGGGTGAAGAGTTTTCTAAATTGGTAGGGGAACTCTAATGATAGCTACGCTTAATTTAAAAGGTGTATTCCAATCTAAAAGTTCCGACTCTCTATTCGATTTGCCTTTGCTGTACGCAATGCTGTGCATAATTGGAGTCGGTTTTGTGATGGTAACAAGTGCTTCAATGCCTGTTGCTGAGCGCCTCTATGATAACCCTTATCATATTATTGTCAGGCATGGCATGTTTTTGTTTATGGCAATGTTTTTGTTTTGGTTAAGTACCTCAGTCTCAATGATGTGGTGGAAGCGTTTTAATCCTTATTTGTTACTTTTTGGTATGGTTATGCTGGTTGTTGTACTGGTGATTGGCCGAGAAGTTAACGGTGCTAAACGCTGGATCCCCGTAGGCCCGGTTGGTATACAGGCTGCGGAGGTGGCAAAACTATTTTTTATCAGCTATATCGCAGGCTATTTAGTTCGTAAGCGTGAGGAAGTGCAAGAGAATATTAAAGGATTTGCAAAACCCATTGTGGTCTTTGCTGTGTACGCTTTTCTAATATTGATGCAGCCCGACTTGGGTACTGTTGTGGTGATTTTTGTCACAACGGTTGGGTTGTTATTTCTTGCTGGCGCGAAACTTTGGCAGTTTTTTGCATTGATGCTGACCGGTGTGTTTTTAGTCATCATGCTAATTATTTTCGAACCATATCGTATGGCGAGGGTCGTGGGTTTTCTAGAACCTTGGAAAGATCCATTTGGTAAAAGTTATCAATTAGTCCAGTCACTGATGGCCTATGGCCAAGGTGGTTGGTTTGGTCAAGGGCTGGGTAATAGTGTACAAAAATTGCAATACCTACCCGAAGCACACAATGACTTTATTTTTTCTGTGATTGCAGAAGAGCTTGGCTTAATAGGTGTAATATGTGTGCTGTTAATGCTAGGTACTTTAGTGTTTAGGGCATTGGTAATAGGCCAGCAGGCCTTGAAATCCAACAAAGAGTATGAAGGTTATCTAGCGCTTGGTATTGGTATTTGGTTTGCGTTTCAAACTTTGGTGAATGTGGGCGCCAGTGCAGGTATGTTACCAACTAAAGGGCTTACTTTACCCTTTGTATCTTATGGTGGTTCCAGTTTACTGGTTATGACGATAGCAGCCGGGTTGCTGCAAAGAATAGATTTCGAAACAAAAATGTCGACCAGGCAAGCAACATCAAGAGGCAGTAAACGATGACAAAGAAAATACTGGTTGCGGCTGGTGGTACGGGCGGTCATATTTTCCCAGGGATCGCTGTAGCCCAGCAATTAAAAGATGCTGGTTGGGAAGTTTCTTGGGTTGGCACTGCCGATAGAATGGAAGCGCAGGTAGTACCCAAACATGGCTTTGACATTGATTTTATTACGGTAAAAGGCCTCAGAGGCAACGGGCTAAAAAGATTGTTTCAAGCTCCGATGATGATTTTGAAAGCTGTATTTGCAGCCAAAAAAATTTTATCCAAGCATAAACCTGACGTTGTTTTAACGATGGGTGGGTATGTAACTGGGCCAGTTGGTGTTGCAGCCAAATTGTCAGGAGTGCCACTCGTAATTCATGAACAAAATGCAGTAGCTGGCATGAGCAATAAATTGTTGGCAAAGCTAGCTAACCGTGTTTTGTGTGCGTTTAAAGGGGCATTTCCGGAAACCAAGTGTGATGTGGTGGGGAATCCTATTCGTAACTCTGTGACTCAAATTAGGCCCAAGCCTATCGAGCAAAGTGTGAATTGTCTTGTTGTCGGCGGTTCTTTGGGGGCAAAAGTACTCAATGAGAATTTGCCGAGTATTTTTGATACGTTGCGAGAGCTTGGCCATAGAGAATTATCTATTTGGCACCAAAGTGGGAAAGGAAATGCGCAATCTGTCGCGACAGCTTACCGTGATTGTCAGTTCGCATATAAAGTTGATGAATTTATCGAAAATATGGACCAAGCCTATGAATGGGCTGATATTATAATTTGTCGTGCTGGAGCACTTACAGTGAGTGAAGTTGCGGCTGCGGGAAAAATGGCCGTATTTGTGCCTTTGCCTCACGCGGTTGATGATCATCAAACGTTAAACGCAACTGTTTTGGTCGATGAGGGGGCTGCGCTAATCATGCCCCAATCGAAATTAAATAAACAAAATATGGTGACGTTGTTAGAGCCCTATTTATGTGACCCAACACTTATTGAAGCAAAGTCGCAAAAAGCAAAATTATGTGCTCAATTGTCAGCGACGAGCACTGTAGTTGAAATAATTAAAGAACTTACGAGTCAAAGAGAAAATTGTGAAAGAAAATAAGTATCGCCGAGCTATGAGACGAATTAACACCATTCACTTTATTGGGATTGGTGGTGCCGGTATGGGCGGTATTGCTGAAGTTTTGGCCTATGAGGGCTACCGAATCACAGGTTCTGACATTGCTCAAAACGCGATGACGCAAAGGTTATTGAAAGTTGGTGCTGAGATATTTATTGGCCATGATGCAAACAATGTTAAAGATGCTGATGTGGTGGTTGTATCCAGTGCGATTGATCTGACAAACCCAGAAATTGTTGCAGCCAAGCAAGCGCGTACGCCAGTTGTGAGAAGAGCTGAGATGTTAGCGGAGTTGATGCGTTTTAGGCATGGTATTGCAGTTGCAGGTACCCACGGAAAAACGACCACCACAAGCTTAGTTGCGAGTATTTTCGCTGAGGCAAAGCTCGACCCAACATTTATTATTGGTGGCTTGCTTAATAGTGCGGGCAGTAATGCAAAGGTGGGTACAAGTGACGTATTAATTGCGGAAGCTGATGAGAGTGATGCATCTTTCTTGCACTTGCAGCCGATGGCTTCTGTAATTACAAATATTGAAGCTGACCATATGGATACTTATGGTGGTGACTTCGAAAAGCTTAAAGATACCTACATTGAATTCATTCACAACTTACCATTTTATGGCTTAGCTGTGGTTTGCATAGACTCCCCTGTTGTGCGTGAACTTTTACCCCGTTTCGCAAGGCCTACGATTACCTATGGTGAAAGTGAAGATGCCGACTACCGTATGACCAACTATATCCAAGATGTGGGCAGTTGTCGTTTTACTGTAGTGCATAAGTCGGGCTCGAGTATTGATATCCAGCTGAATATGCCGGGTAAGCACAATGCGCTGAATGCCACGGCAGCGATAGCAATTGCTAAAGATCATGATATAGAAACCATTGCGATTCAAAATGCTTTACAAGAGTTTGCAGGTATTGGGCGTCGCTTCCAACATTATGGCACTTTCACTCATGATGAGCGGTGTGTGATGTTGGTTGATGACTATGGTCATCATCCTTCGGAAGTGGCAGTGACGATACAAGCTGCACGTGCTGGTTGGCCTGACAAGCGTTTAGTGATGCTTTACCAACCACATAGATACACTCGTACTCGAGATTTATACGAAGAGTTTGTAAAGGTTTTAGCTGAAGTCGATCAATTGATTTTGCTGGATGTTTACAGTGCGGGTGAAAGCCCTATCGTCGGAGCAGATAGTAAAGCTTTATGTCGTAGTTTAAGGCAGAGAGGTGTTGAGCCTATTCATATTGCCGAGCATAGCGAGTTGTTTAGCGTCCTTGCTGATGTGGTCAAAGACAACGATTTAGTGATTACACAGGGCGCGGGCAACATTGGTCAAATAGTTAAAAAATTGGCTGCAACAGAGCTATCTCTAGAAAAACTAAGGTCAGAAAGTTTATGAGCAAATTTGGTAAAGTAGCTGTTTTACTGGGTGGTAGCTCAGCTGAGCGAGAAGTGTCTTTAGCATCGGGGACTGCGGTGCTTGATGCTTTAAAACGAGAAGGTGTGGATGCTATTGCTTTTGATCCTGCTCAGCGCAACATATGGGAATTAAAGTCTCTGAAAGTTGAGCGAGTATTTATCGCTTTGCATGGCAGGGGGGGAGAAGATGGCACTGTTCAGGGCGCACTAGAGTTTATGGGGATACCGTATACAGGCAGTGGCGTATTAGGCAGTGCATTAGCAATGGATAAAATTCGTTGCAAGCACTTATTTCAGTCGGCTAAGTTAAGCACTGCTAAATATGCGGTAGTAGACAAGCAAAGTGGTTTTGATGCGCAAGCCATTATTAAGGAACTGGGTTCTGTTATGGTGAAGCCAAGCCATGAGGGCTCCAGTGTCGGGATGGCCAGAGCAGATGATGACATAGCGCTAACCGAAGCGCTCAATAATGCTTTTAAATTTGATAGCCAAGTTTTGGTGGAGCAGTGGATTGAAGGTCGTGAATTTACGGTCGCAGTGCTCGATGGAAAAGCATTACCAGTTATTGAGATGCGTACTCCTCGTGGTTTTTACGACTATGAGGCTAAGTATAAAGAAAGTACAACCGAGTATATTTGCCCAGCAGATATAAGCCTTGCTTTTACAGAGCAGTTACAGGTTATGGCAAGTCATGCTTTTGAGTTGGTTGGTGCGACAGGCTGGGGCAGAGTGGATGCGATGCAAGATGCAAATGGTCAGTTCTATCTGTTAGAGGTAAATACAGTCCCAGGTATGACAGAGACGTCACTGGTACCAAAGGCTGCACAAGTTGAAGGCATGACATTTGACCAGTTAGTTATTCGTATTTTGGAGCAAACGGTTTAAGATGCGCCAAAATCTGCAGAAAGCCATCTTAAATTTAAGGACCTGGAACTGGTCCGTAATACTTGGTGTGGGCTTTTTCATATGTGTCTTATTGATTTTGTCACGTAGCTTTTTTTGGGTCAGTGACTGGTTAGTCGAGCACAGAGATGCGCAAATTAAAACTTTAACAGTGCTAGGTGAGCCGTTTTATACCAGTGAGCAAGATATAATTTCGGCCATTAGTGAAACCGATCTGAAAAGCTTTTTTAAGCTTGATGTGAAAGCAGTTCAGGCATCGGTAAAAGCATTGCCTTGGGTAGCTTCTGTATCGGTACGCAAGCAATGGCCAGATACAATTCAGATTTATGTCACAGAGCACACTCCTGTGGCGTTTTGGAACAGTGACTCGTTGTTAAATGAAAGCGGATTTATTTTTCAAGCAAGTAGCGACAAGCTGCCTGAAGGGTTACCCCAGCTTTATGGTCCAGAAGGGAGCGAAAAAGAAGCATGGGAGACATTTTTACAGTTGAAAGAAATGTTAGCTGTAAACTCGTTTGAATTAACAAGCTTGGCCCTGTCAGAGCGATTTGCTTGGCAGCTATGGTTGAAAAATGGCATTAAGCTTAATTTAGGTCGAGAAGAAAAAGCAAAAAGAGTGCAAAGGTTCATCGATGTATATCCATTGTTACAACGCCCTGAAGGCGCTCTGCTCGATGTGATCGATTTGCGATATGATACGGGACTGGCGGTAAGTTGGAGATACCCTCAGATTCAAGAGAATATAGAAAAGAGTAAAGCATGACCAAGTCAGCAGAAAGAAACTTAGTGATAGGGCTAGATGTGGGAACTGCCAAGGTTGTTGCCACTGTGGGTGAGATCACACCAGATAATCAATTAAGTATTGTTGGCGTTGGCAACCAAGTTGCACATGGCATGGATAAAGGCGGCGTAAACGACCTTAACTTGGTATCTGACTCGATTAAACGTGCAATTGATGAAGCCGAACTCATGGCGGACTGTCGCATTAGTTCGGTCTACTTAGGGATCTCTGGAAAACACATTCAATGCCAAAATGAAAGTGGTGTTGTTGCAATTAATAATGCAGAAGTTACGGATGACGATATTGCCAATGTGATTCATATTGCGCGGTCGGTGCCTATTTCTGCTGAACGTAAGATGCTGCACTCACTACCACAAGAATATAGTATCGACATGCAAGAGGGGATTAAGAACCCACTAGGTATGAGCGGTGTGAGAATGGAAGCCAAAGCACATATCATTACGTGCTCGAATGACATGGCGAAAAATATTGAAAAGTGTGTTGAGCGCTGCGGGTTAGATGTTGACCAATTAACATTTACGGCTCTGGCGTCGTGCTATTCAGTATTGACTGAAGATGAAAAAGAGCTAGGTGTGGCTGTCGTTGATCTAGGTGGTGGTACCATGGACATCGCTATTTATGTAAATGGAGCCTTGCGTCATACGGCAGTAATTCCAGTTGCTGGTAATCAAGTTACCGGAGATATTGCAAAAATATTTAGAACACCTATCTCACATGCTGAGTCTTTGAAGGTACAATACGCGTTTGCAAGTAGCCAAATGGCCAGTGCTGAAGAAACAATCGAAGTGCCAAGTGTAGGTGGTCGCCCATCAAGAATTATGTCTAGGCATACTTTATCGGAGGTTGTAGAGCCGCGATTTAGAGAGTTATTTGAGCTGGTTCAAGAAGAAATTCGTCGCTCTGGTTTTGAAGATCAGATAGCGGCTGGTGTTGTTTTGACAGGGGGCAGCGCCAAAATGAAAGGGGCACTGGAGGTGGCAGAAGACATCTTTCAGATGCCGGTAAGGATAGGAAAACCTGTTGGGATCACAGGATTAACTGATTATGTTGATGATCCGGCATATGCAACGGCGGTAGGTTTGTTACAATACGGCCGAACGCTGCAAGCCAAAAATGCACAAAAGGCGAAAGTTGATGCCGAAGATGGTTGGTGGAGCCGAGTAACTAAATGGTTCCAAGGTGAGTTTTAAAGCTCAAGTCGGAGAGTGAAGATGTTTGATATTATGGAACAACACGGCGAAGAGGCCGTAATTAAAGTAATTGGTGTTGGCGGCGGCGGTGGCAACGCCGTTGAGCACATGGTAAAACAAGAAATAGAAGGTGTGCGCTTTATTGTTGCTAACACAGATGCGCAGGCGCTAAGAAAGTCGTCAGCAGATGTAACAGTTCAGTTGGGCACGCAAATAACCCAAGGTTTGGGAGCGGGGGCAAACCCTGAAGTTGGCAAGAAAGCCGCGGAAGAAGATGTTGAAACGATAAAAGCTAGCCTTGAAGGCGCGGATATGGTGTTCATTGCCGCAGGCATGGGTGGCGGTACAGGTACCGGTGCTGCACCAGTTGTTGCTAGAGTAGCTAAAGAATTAGGTATTTTGACTGTTGCCGTTGTAACTCGTCCTTTTGACCTTGAGGGTAAAAAGCGTATGGCGGCTGCCGATCATGGCATTGGTGAATTGTCGGAAATTGTAGACTCACTTATTACAATTCCTAACAACAAGTTACTGAAGGTTCTTGGCAAAGGTACTACATTATTAGACGCGTTTGCGAAAGCCAATGATGTACTTTACGGTGCTGTACAAGGTATCGCAGAACTGATTACTCGTTCAGGTTTGATTAACGTGGACTTTGCTGATGTAAGAACTGTGATGTCAGCAATGGGCACGGCAATGATGGGGACGGCTGCTGCTTCAGGACCTGATCGTGCACAAGAAGCGGCTGAAGCGGCAATCTCAAGCCCGCTATTAGAAGATGTTGATCTAACTGGTGCGAAAGGCATTTTAGTTAACATTACTGCTGGCATGGATATCACCATTGAAGAATTTGAAGTTGTTGGTAATCATGTGAAGGCGTTAGCTTCTGAGAATGCAACGGTAGTTGTAGGTGCAGTGATTGACCCTGAAATGAGTGACGAGCTGCGAGTAACGGTTGTTGCAACGGGACTCGGTGGTGAACGTAAGCCTCAGTTCGGTATTGTTGATACAGGGTTGCAAGGTTTCTCAGGTCAGGCCAGCACAGGCACGCATGGTCCTAGCCACATCAGTGAAGATACCATCCCTAGCTTCGGTGGAGCTGGTAACAAGCCTGTAGAAACGTCAACAGGTAAAGATTCTGGTGCTGGTGTTGCTGGCATGCAGGGCGTTAAATCGCCCAAAGATTCAGAGTCACCTGAAAAAGAAACTGGTGAAAAAGAGAAAGGTGATTACTTCGATATCCCTGCATTTTTAAGAAAGCAGTCAGACTAAGAAGTAGTTTAAAACCAGATTAAAAAATAGACAATTGGCAGGGTGCTCATTTTGTGATACACTCCGCCGTCTATCTAACTTAAAGTGGGCGAATATATGATTAAACAACGTACAATTGCAGAAGTTGTTAAAGCCACAGGTGTAGGTTTGCACAAAGGTGAAAAGGTCACGATCACTCTCCGACCTGCGAGCGCAAATACAGGTGTTGTATTTCGTCGCGTAGATCTAGACCCTGTTGTCGATTTTGAGACAACCCCTGAAGCTGTGGGTGATACGCAATTATGTACTTGTTTGACCAATAAAGATGGTGTTCGCTTATCGACTACAGAGCACTTAATTGCTGCTGTGGCAGCTTTAGGTATAGACAATTTAATTGTCGAGCTTGATAGCTCTGAAGTGCCTATTATGGATGGTAGTGCATTACCATTCATATACTTACTTCAAAAAGGTGGTATTGCCGAGCTTAATGTCGCTAAACGCTTTATCCGTATCAAAGAAACGGTACGTGTTGAGGAAGGTGATAAGTGGGCTGAGATTGAACCGTATGATGGTTTTCATATTGATTTCGAGATCGCTTTTGACCACCCAGCTATCAATGCTAGCCGACAGCGTATTGGCTTAGATATCACGGCCCAAAGTTTTACCCAAGAAATAAGTAGAGCACGTACATTCGGCTTCATGAAAGACATCGAATATATGCATGCTAATAATCTTGCTTTGGGTGGTAGCATGGACAATGCTGTCGTACTAGATGATTTTAAAGTGCTTAATCCAAATGGTTTGAGATACAAAGATGAGTTTGTTAAACACAAGATTTTAGATTGTGTAGGCGACTTGTTTATGACTGGTCATAACATTCTGGGTAAAGTTACTTGTTACAAGTCAGGTCACGGCTTGAATAACAAGCTACTAAGAGAAGTGATGGCAAATGAAAGTGCGTGGGAATGGGTGACATTTGATGAACCTGTTACAATGCCAGCCCCTGGATTGGAAGCAGGACAGCAACTTTCAGCAGTTTAAAAAAAATGACGCGGTAGCGTCATTTTTTTTGCCTTAGTTAATCTTTGCTTAGCTATTTCTTTTCTCTGCGGTGGCTGGCAAGTTTTAGGAGCTTTTCTTTTAACCCTGGGGGGGCAGCCTCGGCAAGCTGGGACAATTGATTGGCCGTTTCTTGGCTTAACCCCGGTTTTTCTGGTGTTTTCTGTGGCGTTTGTTTGAGCTCTTTTTGCAATCTTTGCTGAGCTTCAGGGTTGGAGGTTATTTTAATTTGACCACAATCATGAAGACCAGACTGCCTAAAAGCCGAGAGTATTTCCATTTTTAAGTAACCCAACCTCGTTGCAAGCGTAGCTGATGCAGCTTCTATAAACAACGTGCCCTGCGCATAATTGGCAACGCGACATTTTTTACTTAATATTGGCCCCAGAGCTTCTTCTAATGGGCTTTGCAGTGCATTGATATCCTGAGATTTTTCGACGTAGTTAGTAAGTTTATCAGACCACTTCGGTGCCAGCTCCGACAGAGGCTTAGGGTTGAATCTATTTTTTGCCATGGCCTGCTCTTCTATACGATACATACAGCATCACTAATTTAGCTTTTCACTCTTCCGACGAAGAGTATTGTGATGCCTGCGGTTACTTCATTATATAACGGCCATATTAAGATAAATAGTCCCTTACAAAGTACAATCTGTAGAAGAACGTTGTTGTCTGAACGCTATACACTTGAACTCTGAAGCTGTAACCCCCATATTAAGCTCATTACCGAATATTATCGTCATATCCCGTCGCTATAATTCAGGAAGAACGCTGGAATACTCGCGTGTTTTCAAACCATATGCTGCTCCATAAATTATTAAATAGGAACAGTTTTCGCTTTGGTGGTTTGCAGATGCGCATAGTCTGGTATGATAGGGTATAAATTTAACTCGGCACACTGCACAAATTCGACTTTGTCGCCAACAGGACTAGTAAGCCTTTTGGGAATACGCGAATGCACGGGCTTACAAATATAAGATTGAAATGGTTTAAACATGATAACTAAAATTTTTACCAAAATTTTTGGTAGCCGTAACGACCGGATGATCAAAAATTTACGCAAGACGGTCGCTTTAGTTAATGCTTTAGAAGAGCAGTATAGCAAGCTATCTGATGAACAATTAAAAGCAAAAACAGCAGAGTTTAGACAAAGATTTGAGCAGGGAACTAGCTTAGACGAATTACTTCCTGAAGCATTCGCTACTGTTCGAGAAGCATCAAAACGTGTCTTTGAAATGCGTCACTTTGACGTCCAAATGATAGGTGGCATGGTACTTCACCAAGGGCGTATTTCTGAGATGCGTACAGGTGAAGGTAAAACACTCACAGCTACATTACCTGCATATCTAAATGGTTTGACGGGTAAAGGGGTTCACGTAATTACGGTGAACGATTACCTTGCTAAGCGTGATGCAGAGAATAACCGCCCATTGTTTGAATTCTTAGGGTTGACTGTTGGCTGTAATATTCCGGGTATGATGCCTGCGCAGAAGAAAGAAGCGTATGGGGCAGACATTACTTACGGTACTAACAATGAATTTGGATTTGACTATTTGCGCGACAATATGGCGTTTAGCATTGAAGAGCGTGTACAGCGCCCACTTCACTATGCCGTCGTGGATGAGGTCGATTCAATTTTAATTGATGAAGCGAGAACACCATTAATTATTTCAGGGCCAGCGGAAGATAGCTCTGAATTGTATGCGCAAATAAATAAAATTGTACCTGAGCTAGTTCAACAAGAGAAAGAAGACGAAGAGGGTGTTGAGGGCGATGGTGATTATACTATCGACGAGAAGTCTAAACAGGCGCACCTGACTGAGCGTGGTCAAGTTAATGTTGAAGAACTTTTAATTAAGCATGGCCTAATCGAAGAAGACGATTCGCTTTATTCAGCGGGTAACATCACGCTATTGAGTCATGTTTATGCCGCTTTAAGAGCGCATAAGCTGTATCAAAAAGATGTAGACTATGTTGTTAAGGACAATGAGGTGATCATTGTTGATGAGCACACTGGTCGTACGATGGAGGGCCGTCGCTGGTCAGAAGGTTTGCACCAAGCGGTTGAAGCAAAAGAAGGTGTACGTATTCAAAATGAAAACCAAACTTTGGCCTCAATTACTTTCCAAAATTACTTCCGTTTATACGACAAGTTATCGGGTATGACTGGTACGGCGGACACAGAAGCATTCGAATTTCAATCAATCTATGGCTTGGATACAGTTGTTATCCCTACCAATAAACCGATGATCCGTGATGACCGTGCTGATTTAGTTTATCTAACTCAAGAAGAAAAGTTTGAAGCGATTCTAGAGGACATCAGAGATTGTCAGAAACGTGGACAGCCGGTGCTTGTTGGTACAATCTCAATCGAGAGCTCTGAATATTTATCACATTTCTTGCGTAAAGAAAAAATCGAGCACAATGTTCTAAATGCGAAATTCCATGCCCAAGAAGCTGACATCATTGCTGATGCGGGTCTACCAGGCCATGTGACTATTGCGACAAACATGGCGGGTCGTGGTACCGATATCGTGCTTGGTGGTAACTGGCAAAATGATATAGCCAAAATTGAGAACCCAACAGACGCACAAGTCGAAGAAGCAAAAGCCAAGTGGAAAGAGCTACATGATAAAGTGCTAGAGGCTGGTGGATTACATATCATTGGTACTGAGAGACATGAATCTCGCCGTATCGATAACCAACTTCGTGGCCGTTCTGGTCGTCAAGGTGATGCCGGTTCAAGCCGCTTCTATTTGTCTATGGATGATGCATTAATGCGCATCTTTGCTGGTGAGCGTATGACAACGATGATGCGCAAACTGGGCATGCAGCGTGGTGAAGCGATAGAGCATCCATGGGTAAACCGTGCGATTGAAAATGCTCAACGTAAAGTTGAAGCTCGTAACTTTGATATTCGTAAGCAACTGCTTGAATACGATGATGTTGCAAATGATCAGCGCCGCGTTGTTTATGAACAGCGAAATGAACTACTGGAAGAGGGTGATATTTCAGAAACAGTTAATGCGATTCGCAGCGATGTTGTAAATGGCATTATTGATCGCTTTATTCCGCCACAGAGCTTGGCTGAAATGTGGGATATTCCTGGTCTAGAAGAACGCTTGAAGGCGGATCTATTGATAGAGATGCCAATTGCAAAGTGGCTTGAAGAAGACAGTAAACTGTATGAAGAGTCTTTGCGAGAGCGAATTGTCGAAGAAGCTGAATTAGCATACAAGCAAAAAGAAGAATTGGTTGGTGCTGAAGTACTGCGTCACTTCGAGAAAGCGGTCATGTTACAAAGTTTGGATCAACACTGGAAAGATCACTTGGCTGCGATGGACCATTTACGTCAAGGTATTCATTTACGTGGGTATGCGCAAAAGAACCCTAAGCAAGAGTACAAGCGTGAATCATTTGAGCTTTTCTCTAATATGCTTGAGACACTAAAAGTGGACGTTGTTGGTGTACTAAGTAAGGTGCAGGTGCGTGCAGAGGAAGATGTTGAAAAAGTAGAAGAGCAACATCGTCGCAGCGAGCAAGTACCTAAACAATACCAGCATGAAGAAGCAGAAAAGGTTGGCGGTGAAGCACCACAAGGAGCAGCAGTCGCTGCGCGTGCAGAGCCGAAAGTAGGTCGCAATGAGCCGTGCCCATGTGGTTCTGGTAAAAAGTATAAGCAATGTTGCGGCAAACTTAGCTAAGCAGTTTGAATAACACTACTAAAGCGGCCTTGTGTCGCTTTTTTTTTGAGGAATTAACATGACTAAAAAAGTCGTGAATGTGGCCGTTGGAGTCATTTTTAAGCGAGGCCAATATTTTGTATGTAAACGAAGCGAAACGCAGCATCAGGGGGGCTTATGGGAGTTTCCTGGTGGTAAAGTCGAGTCGCAAGAAAGTGTTGAGCAAGCATTAGAGCGGGAATTGTCTGAAGAAATAGGTATTGAGGTGCGAGGGTCAAAGCACCTGACGACCATCGAGCACGATTATGGTGATAAGCAAGTCTGCTTACATGTACATGTTGTTGACCAATTTGAAGGTGAACCAACAGGCCTTGAGGGACAGCCTAGCCAATGGGTTGATTACCAAGGTCTGACAAGCCTTGATTTTCCAAAGGCTAATGTTGCTATCATTGAAGCGTTGGCGACATTTTCATAAGCGCTTACAATTGTTTTCACAGCTATGTGTAAAAACCTGATTTAGCAAGGTATGATTTGTGTATATCAATAATGGAGTCATTAGTATGCGCAAATCCATCGCAGCTTTTGGTGTTGCCCTAGCGCTTGGCCTGGTTGGCTGTAGCGAGCAGCCACAAACAGAAGCACCAAAATCAACGGTTCAACAACAAACCCTTAGTTCAGGTATTGAACTTGAAAACATTGACCACTCAATACGCCCTCAGGATGATTTTTACTATCATGTAAATGGCAAATGGTTTGAGAGAACTGAGATCCCCGCGGACAAATCCAATTATGGCTCTTTTAGTGAACTCTATGATGAATCACAAAAAGCACTGCGTATTATCTTAGAAGATGCGGCTGGTAACAATAAAGCTGAACTTGGCAGTGATGAATACAAATTAGGTGCATTTTATAAGAGCTATACTGATGAACTAGCTCGTGAAGAGTTAGGTGTCGCGGCACTAGATAACTATCTAGCACCGATCCGTGCATTAGAAAACAAATCACAGCTTCCTAAGTTGATGGCGCAATTGATAATGCAAGGTGGAACAACGCCTATGGCTTGGTACGTGAACAACGACGCTAAAAATTCAAGCGTGAATGCTCTGTACCTATACCAATCTGGCTTAGGCTTACCTGATAGAGATTTCTACCTCAAAGATACCGAAAAATTTGTGAATATTCGCTCAGAATATCAAACCTATATCACGAATATGTTGTTTGAGTTCGGTTATGACGAAAAGCAGGCAGAAAAAGCAGCTCAAGCTGTTATAGCCTTAGAAACCCAAATCGCTCAAGTGCAGTGGAGCCGTGTAGATAGTCGAGATGCTTCCAAGACTTACAATAAGCTCAATGTAGCGGAGTTCAATAAACAACTTACTGATTTTGATATTGAGGCTTATTTAAGTACGCTTGGCGCTGACTTGGATGAAGTTATTGTTTCTCAGCCAAGTTACTTTATCGCGCTTTCCAACATTATTAAACAGAGTGATGTGAGTGTCTGGCAAGATTACTTAACCTTTCATTTTACAAACAACTATGCTGAACTGCTCGAGCGTAAACTGGTAGATTTACGCTTCGGTTTTTATGGTAAGACATTACGCGGTGTTGAAGAGCAAGCGCCTATTTGGAAACAGGCAGTTGATGCCAGTAACGATGTCCTTGGTGAATTGCTCGGGAAGATTTATGTTAAGCAGTACTTCCCACCTGAAGCTAAAGCGCGCATGACTACCATGGTTGACAACCTTATTTCCGGCTTTGAGCAATCTATTGATGATCTAGTTTGGATGAGTCCCGATACCAAGGTAGCAGCAAAAGAAAAGCTTAGTAAGTTTACGCCTAAAATCGGTTACCCTGATAAATGGCGTGACTATTCGAGTTTAGAGATTAGTGCTGATGACTTAGTGGGTAACTATGTTCGTTACAATCAATGGGCTTACCAAGATATGATTAGTGAGGTAGGTAAGCCAGTTGATCGCTCTAAGTGGTACATGACGCCACAGACTGTTAATGCTTATTACAACCCAGTAAACAATGAGATCGTGTTTCCTGCAGCTATTCTTCAGCCACCATTCTTTAATCTAGATGCAGATGACGCAGTAAACTATGGCGCGATTGGTGCTGTTATTGGGCACGAGCTTGGTCACGGGTTTGATGATCAAGGAGCAAAATATGATGGTGATGGCAACCTTCGTAACTGGTGGACTGAAAATGATCTTACTCAATTCGAGACACGTGGCCAAAAGCTTATCGAGCAATTCAATGACTTCAAGCCATTTGATGATGCCAATGTAAACGGTCAGCTGACCTTGGGCGAAAATATTGGTGATCTCGGCGGGTTGACGGTGGCCTTCAAAGCTTATCAATTGTCATTAAATGGGCAAGCTGCACCTGTCATTGATGGATATACAGGGGAGCAGAGGTTTTTTATGGGGTGGAGCCAAATTTGGCGAAGAGAGTACCGTGATGAAGAGCTGAGAAACCGCTTAATGACGGACTCTCATTCACCGAGTCAATACCGAGTGATTGGGATTTTATCGAATATGCCGCAGTTCTATGAAGCTTTTGAAGTGAAAGAGGGCGACGGTATGTATATCAAACCTGAGGACAGGGTCAAAATTTGGTAAAACTTTGATAAATCCAATTCAAAAACCTGCTTTGAGCATTGCTTGAGCAGGTTTTTTTGTGGAATAAACGGGCTTTTTTAAAATTTGATAGCGCTGTCATTTTTTCTTCGATATGATGAAAAACTAACAATAAGTTGGTTAGTACTACTCTCTGAACGCCTGCAAAAGCATGTTTGGTAGCGAATACGCTATACCATTTAATAGAACAATTACGTGTGCAAAGCAGCACAAACAAGCTTTTGCTAAAATGTGACTTCAGGGCAATAGTCTTTAGGAGCTGATATGAATTTTAGAAAAAACATGCTGACGCAAGTGTTTGCAACAACGTTGATAGCAACATCGTTTGGTGCAAATGCAGCGTTTTCCCAACCACAGCTAGATGCCTTTGCGCAAAATACGCAACTCACATTTGCAGTTGAAAATAATTTCCATGGCGGTGCTGGCAGTTTTATTGGCTCTATTTCTCTCGAAAATAATTCAAATATTGCCCTTCCAAAGGGGAAGAATGATTGGCAAATTTATATCCACTCCGTACGTAAAATCAAAACAAATCAAGCGGCTGGCTTGAAGATTGAGCATATTAACGGTGACTTACATAGGCTGATTCCAACGAAAAGTTTTGCGGGCTTAGCACCAAATGAATCCCTTAAAGTAGAATTTGAGGCGGCTGCTTGGATAGCTGCATACACCGACTTTATGCCACGCGCTTTTATTGTTTCAAACGGACAATCGCCGGTAATTTTTGCAAATACAAATACTGAAGATATGACACGCTTTGTCGCACCATTTACGCGCGAGAATCAATTGAAACGCCACAATGATCCGCTTGATTATTCGCCTTTGGCAAATGCTCAATGGAGATATGAACACAACCAAAATAATGTCAAAGTTGACAAAGAAGCGGCCATCAAACGAATTATTCCAAAGCCATATACTGTTGACTTTAATCGCGGCGTTGCTGAGATTGATAACACGTGGCAAATTCGTTTTGCAGGGAGGCTTAAGTCAGAAGTAGCCGTATTCGGCGAAGATTTAAAGGCTTATGGATTGTCACTTGATGCACAGCCAGATCATATAAAAGCAGGCAAAACACCAACTATATATCTGAAAGTTGAAGCGGGTGATTATGGTCGTAATCAGGCAGCCTCAGGAAGTTATAAACTCGAGGTTGACGACGAAAAAATAGAGATTATTGGTGTTGATAACGCAGGTGTTTTTTACGGTATTCAAAGCCTGTTAGCTCTATTTCCGGTAGCGCAAAGTAATGTAATCAAAGTGCCCAATGTAGAAATTGAAGATACGCCACGTTACGGTTGGCGAGGCATGCATTACGACAATGCGCGTAATTATCATGGTAAAGAGGCGCTATTTAAACTTGTTGAACAAATGGCTCGCTATAAGCTTAATAAGTTCCACTGGCATTTTTCAGACGACGAAGGTTGGCGAGTGGAGATCCCTGGCCTTCCAGAGCTATCAGAAGTTGGTGGTTATCGTTGTTTTGATTTACAGGAGCGCGACTGTCTATTAACTCAATTGGGAACAGGTCCGTTCAAATCAGGCTCTGGTAATGGCTACTTATCTAGAGAAGACTTTGTTGAATTACTAAAGTTTGCAAAAGCTAGGCATATCGATATTATCCCTGAAATAGAGGGGCCGGGCCATGCTCGTGCTGCAATCAAAGCGATGGAAGCCCGTTATTACAAGCTAAAAGAGCAAGGTAAAGAGGCAGAAGCTAAAGCTTACTTATTAAGCGATCTAGACGATAAATCAGAATATTTAACCGTGCAAAACTATACCGACAACTCTCTAAATGTTTGTATGGACTCAACATATGCATTTATTGAGAAGGTGACATATGAACTACAAGGCATGTATCGAGAAGCAGGCACGCGCTTAACGAATTTGCATTTTGGTGGTGATGAAGTAGGCGCAGGCTCTTGGGCCAAATCACCAGCATGTCAAACATTGTTCAAAGACGCCAATAATGGGATTGCGGGACCTGCAGATCTGAAGCCGTATTTTACTCAGCGCGTTGCTAAAATATTCGCTAAACGTGGTATTGCACCTGGCGCCTGGGAAGATGGTTTAATGTACGATAGAGTGAACCCATTTAAGCGTGATGAATTTCCAAATCAAGTTTTTACAGCAAATGTGTGGGATAACATTTGGGAGTGGGGAGTAGCTGATAGGGCACACCGATTAGCGAATGATGGATACCAAGTGATACTGTCTCACGGTACACACCTTTATTTTGATCACCCCTATGAAGCACATCCGGAAGAACGAGGTTATTATTGGGCCGCGCGTTATACCGATACTAAAAAGGCATTTGGGTATATGCCTGACAATGTGTATGCAAACGCTGACTTTACTCGAAATGGCGAGTCTATCGATAATTTAGAGGCGCTAGTTGGTCGTCCGCTGCCTGAGCTCGAAAAACCGGAAAACATCCTAGGCATGCAAGGCCAAGTGTGGACTGAAACAATTCGTACTGAAGAACAAGTAATGGCGATGATGTTTCCTCGGGTTCTGACTGTTGCAGAGCGAGCTTGGCATAAAGCTAAATGGGAAGGCAGTGTACGAGATGAAAAAGAGCTTGCGGCTGACTGGCAGGAATTTTCAGCAACGCTCGCTTTGAAGGAGCTTACACGGTTGGTTAAATCGGATGTGAATATTAACTTGCCAGTACCTGGTGCTGTTATAGAAAATGGTCAGTTGTTGGCAAATAGTGCATTCCGCTTCTTAACTATTGAAGTAAGCTTAGACAGAGGTAACTCGTGGCAGCAATACACAGGTCCGATGTCAGTCACAGAACCGAAAGCAGTACGACTACGAACTAGTCTAGATGGTAAAAAATATAGTCGTATCACTGGATTAGAGTAGGCATTTACATTGCTTTAAACAATTAAAGGGGCGTTTGCCCCTTTTTTGAATACTATTTAGTATAATTTCTAACTAGTAATAAAGTAGATTTTAACGTAAAGTTAAATGTCAGCGCTGTCATTTTAAGTTTAAGTAGCATTATGACAGTGTCTTTACTTTGGCAGAGACCTAGAAAGCCGCGCTCGTCGGCAGAAAATAATAAAATTTGAGAGTTTGTGGTCTGATAGGTCACGAACAAAAATTGTATTAAGCTTTAATTGCAAACAAGAAGAGTATTATGGAAGCAACAGTGGATATGAATGAAAAAGCGAAGCAGAGTGTCTGGTTGCCTATGACACTGGCTGGCTCTATGTTTTTTATACTGGGTTGTATTACATGGCTAAATGGGGCCATTACGCCTTTTTTACAACAGATGCTTGAGCTTTCTCCCCTGCAAGCGTCATTTATTATTTCCTCATTTTACATAGCAGTAACGATTGCTGGTATTCCTTCAGCAATGGTGATTAAGCGTGTCGGTTATAAAAATGGCATGGCCGTTGGTTGTGTGATTATGGCGCTATCTGCTTTGCTATATATTCCCGCTGCGAAAATGCAGGCAATTGAAATCTTTTTACTTGCTCAGTTACTAATTGGTGTAGGGCAAACTGTACTGCAAACAGCCGTTAATCCATATGTTGTGAAAATGGGATCTGAGAAGTCAGCGGCAGTTCGAGTCTGTATTATGGGCTTATTAAATAAATCAGCTGGCGTAATTGTTCCTATCGTATTTGCTGCGGTTGTTGTTAGTGGTGTAGTGCAAGGTGGAGAGAGCCTGTCACAAGAACAAAAAGATGCAATGGCAAATAGCTTGATTGCACCTTACCTAGCGATTGCTGGTTTAATATTTTTATTTGCTTTATTCGCGAAGTTCTCACCATTGCCTGATCTTGTATTCGAGGAAGAAGGTGAAACATCCAAAGGTGAATTAAGAGAAGCGCTTCAGCACCCGCACTTAGTTTTAGGTGTTATTGGTATCGCTTTGTACGTTGCAGTAGAAGTTATTGCGGCAGATACTATTGGTTCATATGCTTTGCATTTAGGCATTGCTGACTACTCAATAATGACTTCATATACAATGGGTTGTATGTTGCTAGGTTATGCAATTGGGATTGTATTAATTCCTCGTTTTATGTCTCAGCAAAGTGCGCTTGTGATGTCTGGTATTGCCGGTATTATCACTGTTTTAGCTGTGGTCATGGGCGATAATGCATCTTTTGCAATTTCTAACTTATTGTTAGTGCCTTTTGGTGGACCTCAGCTGCCAGATCCGTTATTGTGTATCGCATTATTAGGCTTTGCCAACGCAATGGTGTGGCCAGCAATTTGGCCTCTAGCACTTGATGGACTGGGTCGATTGACCGGTACGGCTTCTGGTCTATTGATTATGGGTATTGCAGGTGGAGCTTTAGGTCCATTATTAATTGGACTTGGTAATGTTGCAGGCTTAGGTGCTCAAGGAGCATATAGCCTAATGATACCAAGTTATATATTTATTCTCTTCTATGCTTTGAAAGGTCACAAAATGAGAAGCTGGAAGTAAAAAGAATTTCTATTTCAAAGTAGAAATAATCCCGTGTGTAATGCCACCTTTAAGGTGGCATTTTTTTATCTATTAAACAGGCGCACGCCTAAAAGTTGTTGGTCCTGTTTGTATTTTACTTCGGAACCCTTTTCTCACTTTAATCTGCACATCTGGCGCTCTAAGAGGGCGGACTTGTTATCGCTGTTACTAAGAGCTGGGAAAATTAGAGCTTTAAATTGGCGTGGATGCTTTTATAGAGAGGTTAATCTGGACATTAGAACATAGCTTTCCCGAGTTGGACGCGTTAGGCAGTGAGGAAAGAATCGGAATACTTGTTTAATGCAATTTCTAATATTTTGAAATTTATAAGAAAAATGAGATTTAAAATAAAAAGTAGGGGGAGATGGGGCGACTGATGGGGCTCGAACCCACGACAACCGGAATCACAATCCAGGGCTCTACCAACTGAGCTACAGCCGCCACAATTTTCGTGTAACACCTTTGTGGTGTGGCGCGCATATTACAGAACTTTTCGTTTATTGCAAAGCCTTTTTTTATTTTTTTATCGTTTTTGATAGATTTGAAGAAATTTTCGTCCATACAGCTAAAATTCATACTTTATACTCAAACTTAACAGCTTGTACTCAAATCATAGGAGAGTTTATGGAAGTGTTTATGGATTGGATCAATAACAACTCGGATATATTGTCACACTACCTAATTCAAGGCGTCATCGCGCTGGTTATATTCTTTATCGGGATCAGAGTTGCTAAATTTTCTGCGGCTCTGACGGAAAAAGCGATCAGTAAACGAAAAGTAGATAAAGCAGTGGGCACCTTCGTATCCAATATTGTCTACAGTATTGTTTTTGTAGCAACCCTTTTAATGGCGCTATCACAGGTTGGTGTGGAGACGACCTCATTCATTGCAATTCTTGGTGCTGCTGGTCTAGCGGTTGGTTTAGCACTACAAGGTTCGCTCTCTAATTTCGCCTCAGGCGTTTTAATCATAATACTTAGACCATTTAAGTCTGGTGACTTTATTGACGCTGCAGGTCAATCAGGAAGCGTACAGAGAATAGAAATTTTTTCTACAGAGCTTTTAACCCCAGACAATAAAGTGGTTATAATACCCAATTCTTCCATCATGTCAGGCGCGATAGTAAACTATTCACGCGAGAAAACGCGTAGAATAGACTTTGTCATTGGAGTTGGTTACGACTCTGACCTTAAACAAGTGAAAAGCGTGCTTCAAGAGGTTATTGATAAAGAGTCGCGGGTTTTAAAAGACCCAGCATGTACAATTGCAGTTTTAGCATTGGCAGACTCGAGTGTTAATTTTGCAGTTCGACCTTGGGTTAATACCAGTGACTATTGGCCAACTTACTTTGATTTGTTGGAAAACATTAAGCTAGCGTTAGATGACGCTGGTATCAATATTCCATATCCGCAAATGGATGTGCATTTACAAAAAGATTGAATATAAAGGTTACTTTTATAATGAAAATGAAACTGATTTCTCTCTGTGTTTTAACAGCGATGTCCTCTTATACTGCAACGGTTGAGGCAAGTTCTGAAAAACCTTCAAAAGAAGTTAAAGTGTGGGACATCACTAGTGAAGTAGGTGCAATTGTCACAAGCGGCAACACGGAAACAACAACGCTTAAAGGTGAGATTAAAGCTAAGCACAACCTTGAGAATTGGCGTAACGAATACAAGGTCGATGGCATTTTTAAAGAAGATGAAATCGAGAATGATGATGGAGAGAAGACTAAAGAGCGCACGAATGAAAAATACTCTTTGTCGATACAAGGTAACTATAAACTAGTCGAAGATCATAGCCATTTATTTATCTATGGGGCATATGCGTCGGATTACTTTGGTGCATACCGCAGTGAAACGGTACTTTCGATTGGTTACGGTTTGAGATTACTCAGCGAAAGTAACATGTACTTGGATTTTGAAATCGGTCCAGGTGTGAAGCGTTTTGAGTATCAAGATAGTAGCCAAGAGGTTGATAAAGATGGCAACCCGCTTGCTGGCGAGACGGAAAGTGAAGTCATAGGTGTAGGTAAACTTGATTACGAATGGCAAATATCTGACAACGCCAAATTCACTCAAGTCGTATCAGTAGAATACGGTGATACTAACACAAAAACAGTATCAGAAACCGCACTATTGACGAAGATAAATGGCTCTTTGCAAATGAAAGTTGGTTACAATATTACCCATAACTCTGATGTTGACGCTGGTAAAGAAAACACAGATACCGAAACATCTCTGACTTTGGTTTACAGTTTTTAACACATAGCAGCAGTTTATAACAAAGATATGACAAAAAAAGGGCGTTGAGCCCTTTTTCAACATCCTAGATCTCGTGTAGAATATGCAATCTTTTTTTGGTTACAGACTAGCGGGAAACTAATTTGATGTCTTTTAAGCGTGTTTTAGCAATCGTTTTGTTAGGGGTTAGTGCTTTTGCGAATGCCTTTACACCTACACCTGAGCAAATAGAACAGTTTAAAAAGTTACCTAAAGCACAACAAGAGGCATTAGCTAAACAGTATGGTGTCGACCTTTCATCCATTATTCCCACTGTTGGCGCTGAAAATACTGCAACCCCTATTTCTAGTATAGAAGAACGAATTAACCCGCTGTTACCTATCGAAGTAGAAGAGCCGCTAAAACCAATTAAAGAAGAATTAAAACCATTTGGTTATGAGTTGTTCGCCGGAGAACCTACGAGCTTTATACCGAATGAACAAATTGCGGTGCCTAATGATTATGTAATTGCCGGTGGCGACAAGATAGCGATTAGTTTATACGGTAAAGAAACCGCTATTCATGAAATATACGTCGATAGAGAAGGCCGTTTAAGCATTCCTAATTTTTCACCAATTCATGTTGCAGGGCTGACATACAAAGAGCTAAAAGAATTAATTGATCATAAAGTAACCACTGAATCAATAGGTCTAAAAGTTTTTGTTTCGATAGCAGAATTGAGAAGTCTGCGTGTTTTAGTGGTAGGTGAAGCCCACAAACCCGGCAGCTACGCGCTTTCTCCACTGTCGAATGTGACACATGCATTATTTGCAAGTGGTGGCCTATCAGAAATCGCATCATTGAGAAATATAACTGTAAAAAGGAAGGGGAAGGTCGTTTCAAAACTTGATTTATATGATCTTTTACTCAGAGGTGATAGCACCGGTGATGTGACATTACAATCAGGCGATGTCGTATTTATTCCTTCTGTAGGTCCTCAAGTGACTGTGAGCGGACTAGTTAAAAGGCCTGCTATTTTTGAATTAAAAGAGGGTGAGACCGCTGACTCCCTCATCACTATGTTTGGTGGTTTTAAAGAAACTGCGTTTCTTCAGCAAGTAGAAATTAAACGTGTTGTTAATAACGCTAAGCAGTCAGTTATCTCAGTTGACTTTAGTAACGATGATGTCTCATATATCCCTCAGGGTGGGGACGCGCTGAAGGTGAAGAGTGTTAATAGCGAAGTGGTTGATTCAGTTACTCTAATCGGCGCCGTAGCCAGACCCGGTTTTTATGAGTGGGAAAGTGGGTTAACTTTCGACAAATTAGTAAAGAATGTGAAAAGTGATTTACTCCCTCAAGCAGATTTAGGGTATGCAATCATTGTTCGTGAAACTCCCAATGTTAGTCAAATTGAAGTGCTACAGTTTTCAATTTTTGATGCGTTGAATGGTAAACCTATTTCGCTTCAAAAGAATGATAAAGTATATGTATTCAGCCGCTTTAATGAACTTGAAAAAGAAGAGAAGGCGCTTAAGAATTTAGCTCTGACGATTGAAGAACAAGAACTACAGGAAAAAGTAAAGCTTTGGCATCTTTACGAACGAAAGCAATTCAATGAGAAGGTGCTGTTTGAAGCTGACTCCAAGAAAGCAAAGACTGTTTTTGGTCGTGACACTTTACTGGCTCCAATTATTGCAAAACTAGAATTTCAGTCTACTGTAGGTAATACCAAAGCTGTTTTTGAAATTGACGGGCAAGTACGTTTCCCTGGAACATATCCGCTAGCGACAAACACAACTGTACAAAGCGCAATTATAGCTGCAGGCGGTTTACTTGAGTCTGCATTTGTTGAGTATGCAGAAGTAACTAGATTGCTAGAGGGAGGAGTGGTTCGTCACATAAAGGCGAAGGATATTAACCTTAGCTCGCAAAATGACCAGTTAGCGTTGCAAAGTCGAGACATTTTGAATGTGCTTATGCAACCAAATTGGCAGGATAGTTATAAAGTGACTCTTCAAGGAGAAGTGAAGTTTCCTGGTACTTACACCATCAAACGTGGAGAGACTTTAGATCAGGTATTAATCAGAGCCGGTGGAATCACTCAATTTGCTGAGCCCAAGGCTGCTATCTTCACGCGCGAAGCTATAAAAAAGCAAGAGCAAAAGCAACTACGAAAACTATCAGAAGAACTACGTAAAGACATTGCGTCAAAGAGCTTTAATAAGTCAATTGGTACCAATACTTCATTAACTTATGAAGAGACAGATAAGCTGTTAAAAGATCTTGCGAGTGTCACCGCTCTTGGAAGGTTAGTTATTGATTTACCAAGTATTATTACAAGCCAGGAGGCGTTGAGACTCCAAGACGGCGATGTTTTATATGTTCCTGGCAAACAAGATTCTATCTCTATAATAGGAGAGGTGAACTACAGCTCATCTCACTTGTTTAAAGAGGGAGTGTCAATTGAGGAATATATTACTTTAAGCGGCGGTATGAAAGACCGCGCGGATGAAGAAAAAGTATATGTAATTAAAGCCAATGGTGCCGTATTCATACCGAACCAAACAAGCTGGTTTGCAATGAATAACCGAATTGAGCTAGAGGCGGGGGACACCATTGTCGTGCCTATGGATGCGTCTCATACGGATAACTTAACACTGTGGAGCACAGCCACACAAATATTCTACCAGTTAGGTGTTGGTGTTGCTGCGATTGCAAGAATTTAGAAGTAGAATTTATTTATAACCTTTGGGTTGTAATTACCAGATATTTTAAAGGTAGTATAATGAGTGTTGTTTATGTTTCGGGTACTTTTGACCTGTTCCACAGTAATCATTTAAAAATGATTAAGTATGGTCGTGGGTTGGGAGACAAGCTAATAGTAGGTGTAAGTACTGATGAATTGGTATGCACATACAAAAGGCCACCTGCGGTTCCTTTTGAAGAGCGCATTGCAATTGTAGAAGGCCTAAAATATCCAGACCTTGTTGTGCCACAACATACGTTAGAACATACAGACACCGTTAAGAAGCTGAATATAGATAAGTTTGTTATTGGTGATGACTGGTATGGTAAATACGATTATCTCAAAGAGTTAGGTGTAGAGGTTTATTATTTACCGTATGGGAAGGGTGTAAGTTCTACAAATTTGAAAAAGAAAATTTATGAAGAATACCTTGAACTTGTAAGGAAGAGCGATGACCATCCAATCCCAGAGCCAAAATAAAAAAAAAGTTTTATTAACGGGTGGTAATGGTGATCTTGCAAAGGCTATTTATAATAGCCTTTGTTCTAATTATGAAGTCTATTTACCTCTGAGAGACGAGTTAGACGTGTCTTCAAAGCAAAGTGTAGAGCTATACTTTGAAGATAAGCAATTCGACATTGTCATTAACCTTGCCGGTACTTTGTACTCATCGAGAATATTAGATAGCGATCCTGAGCTATGGATTAGAGATATTAATGTAAACTTGATTGGTACGTACTTGGTCTCTCGCGCCGCTCTTCTTACTAACAAGTCTACCCACATTATTAATATTTCTTCGACAGCTGGCTTTAATAGTTATGCTGATTGGACTTCCTACTGTGCGAGTAAGGCTGGGGTACTCAGACTCTCTGAAGGCCTAGTGAAAGATGGCTTTAAGGTAAATACTCTTTGTCCTGGTGCTATTGAAACTAAAATTAGGGATGGCCTTAACATTGCTAATAACAATGTGATGTCGATAGAAGAGGGTATTGAGCCAATCTTAAATTGTATCAATGAAGAGTTTTCGGTCGGCAGTATCGTTTTTTATAGAAAAAACGAGCTGAAGATACTGGACAACATTGATCATTACTATCAGTAAATCTTGATCTCCTTCTCAGTAATCAAAATCAGTTAATAAGAGCTTTGAACAGTGCGTGTAGATAGTGAAAATAGAAATATGAACAACGACCAAAATGCAGATCTAGGACTTGTAGATCTATTTGCAATAATATGGAAAAGGAAGCTCATCGTCTTAGCAGGAACGGTTTTATTTGCAATTGCATCTGTATTAATAGCTCTAAGTTTACCAAATATTTATCGCTCAGAAACTTTGATTTCCCCTGCGGCAACTAAAGGCGCTGATGGAATTGGTGCATTGGCGGGTCAACTGGGCGGACTTGCATCATTAGCTGGTATTTCTATGCCCAATAATGATGCCGCAGATAAAGTGAGCATGGCAATTGATGTAATGAAGTCTCGTACCTTCCTAAAAGAGTTCATAGATAAGTATGAAATTTTACCTGACTTGATTGCTGCTAAGTCTTGGAACCCATCTGACAATACAATTAATTATGACCCTGAGCTCTTTGATAGCGAAAATAACCAATGGGTGCGTGAGGCTAAATTTCCGTATGGTCCTAAGCCATCATTAAACGAAGCGCATAAAGAATTCTTAAAAATATTTGATGTTGCGCGACAAAAAGACTCTTCATTGATTAAAGTCTCAGTAAAGCATCCTTCTCCGTTGATCGCTCAAAAGTGGGCTGATGCAATTGTGCACGAGATCAATGCAATTATGAAGCACCGTGATTTGCAAGAAGCTGAAGTCAGTATCAGCTACCTTATGGCGCAGCTAGAGGAAACAGAAGTTTCTGATATGCGAGTAATTTTACACAGTCTAGTGCAAGAACATACGAAAACTAAAATGTTCGCAAATGTCCGTAAAGAGTATATTTTTAAGGTTGTAGATCCAGCATATTTACCTGAAGAAAAAGCAGAGCCAAGCAGAGCGCTTATTGTTATTCTTGGGACATTCTTTGGCTTTATTGTATCTTCATTAGGGGCCCTGTTGTTTGCGGCCACAAGAAGAAACAAAAAAATAGCTTAGTTTTGAAGAGTTTTACGGAAGTTAGAAGATGTTCACATTAGTGTTTGTAAAGCGCCTACTTTTAAGCATTCTATACTTATTTAAGAAAAAAGATGGTAACGTGATTATCATCTCTTCTTACAATAATAATTCCTACAACTTTAATTCAAGAATTTTCTTTGAGTACTTGATACAAGCTAAAAAAAACGAGAGAGTTTTTTTTATTATTGCAGATGAAAATAAGAGAAAAACGCTAAATGAAAAATACGGGCAATACTTTATCTCTTTTAGTGAGTGGCAAGACCTTAAGTTGATTTACTCGGCAAAACATTGGTTGTTTTCAACAAAGAGTTTTTGTTTTATTCCTTTCTCTGTTTTTGGTCGAAACCTAGTTAATTTATGGCATGGTGTTCCACTAAAAAGTATCGCTATAAATGACAAGTTCCAAAGCAAATTTAAAAAAGCCATTTATAAATATTATTACTGCCATTTTAACAAATACTTAGCAGTACAAGTGCCAAAATTATCAGAAGTGTATTCAAGTAGCTTCAATGTGCCTAGCTCACGGCATATTTATACTGGCTGCTTAGTCAATGAGATGTTTGACAAGTCTATTGATAGAGAGACAAACCAGCTTGTGGAAGAAAGAGTAAATGGCACCTTCAATATTCTATATGCGCCGACGTATAGAGACGGTGGTAAAACAGACTATTTCCCTTTGAGCGACTTCGATTTTGACAAACTAGTCAACTTTTTAAAGGCGCATAACGCAAAGATTTTTATCCGCCCTCACCACTTAGATAAAGGCTATGAGCAGTTTTTAGAAAGTGATGCAATCAGCTTGCTCGATAGTGCAACGGTAGAAGAGATCTCTTTCTATTTTAAGCATTTTGATGCATTGATAACAGACTACTCTTCGATAATGTTTGACTACCTCATGGTAGGGGATGAAACAGTTTTCTTTCCTTATGACAAAAAAGAGTATCAAGAAAGCCGTGGCTTTAACTACAACTATGATGATGTTGTCACTGGTCCAGAGATCGCGTCATATGAAGAGTTTGAGGCCTATTTGACATCTGTTTTTTCTAAATCACGCCACAGTTCAGAGTTAGAGAAGTCTTTGTTTGGCACTTCTTTTGTCGAAGCCAGAAATATAAATGGCTGCAGTAAATTATACGAATACTTAGCATCAAAGAAATGAGAAAAGTACTTAATATTGCGGATGTAAAACCCAACTACAAAGTAGGTGGCCTAAATTCAATGGTCAACCAGCTCGTAGATGCGCTTGAAAGCTTACACTATGACTCTCAATTATTGTACTTCAGAGGTACCGCGTCGAAGAGTAGTCAAACTCAATATAAAGGGTTAATCGAACTATTTAAGCTATTGAGAAAAAACAAGTTTGATGTGGTCATAATACACTCAATTTATCACCCGCTGTACCCATTTATAGCTATGCTAGTAAAAATAAGTGGTGCAACGTTATTTATTCAATCGCATGGCTCTTTAACCGAAAATGCTTTCAACAAGCCCTCATTGAAGAAACTGATTTATAAACCGTTAATTAGCGCTATGCTCAAAATTAGTGATAAGTTTATTTTCAGTAACGAATCAGAGTTTAGTCATTCGATTATCAAAGGTTCAGACAAAGTAAAGTACATCCCTAATCTTATAAACTTTGTACCTCAAGACGTTGATTATTCGCCAAACGGAAATAAGTTGGTCTTTCTTGGTAAAGTTGATTTTTATTATAAGGGCATTGACAGAATGCTCGAGGGGCTTGCTGAGTTGAAGGCTCGTGGATTGCATGCTGAGCTAGATATTTATGGTTATGGCGAGAATAAAGATCTCTCGTTCGAAGAGATGGTAGAACAAGACCCTTCTATCATACAGCTACTCGCTCGTATTGATGAGTTAAACTTGTCTAAATCAGTGTTTTTTAAAGGTCTGCTTGATCCTGTGAATCGAAGATCATTAGCGAGTCACTACGATGCTTTGGTTCTGTTTTCTAGCTCAGAAGCGATGCCATTGGTTATTTCCGAGTCTTTAGCTGAGGGACTACCGGTACTTATTTCAAAAGAAACCAATATGGGCAGTTATGTTGATAAGTTTAACTGTGGTTTAGTTTTAAAAGAAAATGTTGCAGCGACTATAGAGCGATTTATGTTAGCAAGTAACTCGGCCAAACAAGCAATGAGTCAAAATGCCAAAAACTGTTTTGCCAATTGCTTGGACATTAAATATTTAGAAAATATAGTAAAAGAGTTAGAGATTTGAAGCTTGTTCTAGATTTTTTGTCGCTGCTAATAAATCGGGGGCTAGATTCGCTGCTGGTCCTAATATTGGTGCCTACTTTTATAGCAACATTTGGCATAGAAACATATGGTGTATTCTCCCTAGGTCTTAGTGTCGTCGCCTTTTTTATTATTTTGGTTAGATTTGGCTTTGAAACGCATATTCTTACATCTAAAAAGGAAGAGTTAGCTCAACGATGCCGAGATGTATTTAGTGGAAAGCTACTCCTAGTGATGGTCGTATCGCCCATTTTCGTTTTGTATGCAGTAACTTTTTGGGAAGCTGAAAACCTTCCCGTATTGTTTTTACTTTATGGCATCGTTGTTTTTGAAATCTGTGCTTTATCTCATGCGTTTATAGTACTGAGCAAGTCGCACTTCCTGACGATGATAGGTGCTTTTCGGTTTGTGTCACTGGCCCTGTTGTGTACTTTATTTATCGAAGCTATAGAGTTAACAACTTTTGTTGTTATTTATGTGCTTGTGTTTGTTGTCTGCAATTTTTTGCAATACTGCATTTTGCAAAAGCAAGTGGGTCCTATTATTGGCTTTAATCTAACGCAGGCCGTTGGTGTTACGGAGAAATCTAAGCATTATTTTGGCAGTAAAGCGGCTTCATTGTTGAGTGATAAGCTGTTTTTAGTTGCTTGCGGAATCTTCCTTGCACCAGTGAACTTTGCACAAATCGATGTCACATTGAAAGTCTTTGCCTTCGCAATTATGGTTCCAACGATATTAATAGGTATTTTATTATCACGTATTTCAAATGGCTGTGCTGATAAAGAGCGTTATTTCTATATTGCCTTGTCCATTTTCACCGGAGTAGTGATGGCGAGCTTTATATCACTTTTCAATACTTATATTGGTAATTATTTTGGAATTGAGATAGAGCGTGAACTGCTTTTAATTGCTATAGCTGTGATACTAACAACCGTTTCTTTAACATTTGGTGAGTTGATTCTGATACCCAAAGGTATGGCAAAGGAAAACAGTATAGCTGCACAGGTGTCAATTGTTCTGCTTGTGTTGATGTTGGGCTCACTAAATCTGTTAAATGTGGAAGCTACATCATCCTATTTGATTTCGGCTTTTATTGTTACGAAGCTTTCTGAAATTCTTGTCAAGGCTCGTTATGTTGCATATTAGAAGTATTTTTTTAGATGCTGTAATTTTGCTTTCAACCATTGCGATGTTCTTTGCATTCTCAATTGGTTATTCAGTCGACATCCTAGTCACTTTCTTTGTTCTTACTGTTACGTACATTAGAAGTGTTTGCACCGCGCTTAAATTGGGCGGCACTGCTGGCTTATACTTTATTTTCTTGGGATGTTTCTTTATTTTTATTCTTGGCGGTCGTTACTTTGGATTTTCCAATATTAACTACGCACATACTGTTGCTGGTGTTTATATAATTGATGACTACTTAGTTAGTAAGTCTTTTATGTTTTATGCTTTTGTTTTAAGTTTAATTAACGCCTCTTACCAAGCTTTTTATTCAAGGCTGCAAGATGTTAAAAAGGACACTTTAAGCTTTGATCAATTTTCATTTGATATGGGGAGGGTGTGCTTTTTGCTGTTCCTTCCTGGTACAATGATCAAGTTCTATATGGAGTTCAAGTTCATCAGCGAATTTGGTTACTATGCCTACTACTCAGAGGGCGTTAGCGCACCATTTTGGGTGGATGTATCTCGATATCTCTTTGTGATCTCTTTCGCAATTTTGGTTTCTGCAAATGCAGCTTGGCCTAGAGTTAAAATATATTTCATTTTATTCTTTTTGTTCGCAATTGCATTTTTGTTACTTGGGGTTAGGAGCTCATTTGTACTTTATTCTTCAGTTATATACTTTATATATTATAACTGTTATTCAAATAAAGCCCCTAAGATAACCACCTTATTCTTTGCATTTGTATTGATGATTTCCTTATTGCTTTTCGTACAGTTTTATCGTCAAGGCTGGCACTTTGAGCTTTCCGATAATAACTTGCTTTCTTACTTCTTTATCTCCCAAAGCAATAGCTTCTATATTTTGCCATTTACCATGGAGAATTTAGATAAGTTTACAAGCCAATTTAGTGTCTTTGCACCTCTCTCGCCGGAGTCTTTGCTGTATCGCTCTCAAAACATGGAAAGGCTGAATGAGTTAGGGCTTCTTGGAGATGTGATTAGTTACAATGTATTGGGTGATGAGTACTTTAGCCAAGGGATGGGAATAGGTGGAAACTTTGCTGCCGAATTATTTCAGTCCGGTGTTATTGTCAGTATCATTCTGTGCATTTTTATTGGTAAGGTAATGTCATTTTTCCAATTAAATGTCAGTAATTATCGTTACTTACTAATGATAAGTATTATTATTATTAGTAATGTGGCTTATATGGGGAGAAGCTCTTTATTTAGAAACTTCTCTTTATTCTTGATATTAACGGTGGTTTTTCTGATTATTTATATTCTTAGGGTGGCTATGAAGAAAGCTAAGGAAAAGGAGGTTTCCGATAAACAAGTATTATAATAATCCTTGATTTTTTGTTAATAACTGATTGCTTGTTAATTTATTGGTTTGTGTGTTTACAGCTTGTTCTTATATTATATTTTTTATATTTTCACACTTTGTTGTTTTTAGATAGTTCATTTACATCCACTTAAACATTTTTCAATATTTTAAAGTAATACTTTTCGCCTATATAAGTTCTCCAAATACATTGCAGTATAATGTGTCTGAATTATGTACAAGGTGTCTATCTATTTGAAAAATATGTATATTTTAATTAAAGATTCAGCGGGAATTACAAACTGTAGCGTGTTTAAACAATTGGCTACGTATTTTGACATTTTTAATGTTTTCATGACAGTTCAATTAAGGTATTATTGCGGACTAATTTTTAATAGGTCCAATCAGAGAGAAGTAAAACACATTATGTCGCAGAGCTTTAATCAAAAAGTTGAATGCAAGGGACTTCCTGAAGCCGATATCATTCTTGTCGATAGAAATCAGGCTGGTACTGGGGATAGTCTGTTAGACGCAAATGCATCAAATCAATATGATAAAAGTCATGCTAGAACTGAATCTGGAGCAGAAGGACTAGATACTTTATACATCTATTGCCCTGAACATTACGTTGATGTAATTGAAAAGGTAATGAGCCGCCACCAGAATATTGAAGTGCATGTAAATGATTTTTCAGTTCGAAACTTCAAAAACTTAAAGTTGTGCCACTTTAAGAGCGAACATATGTCTCAAGAAGAGAAAATATTTCTCATTACTGCAACCGAGCTAGGCGCCAGAGTTGAACCTTTAGTAAGCTTTCTAGATAGAAAGCTTGGTTATACAGAGGTTGAATTGTTGCATAGCGGTTACTTCTTGTACCAAAAAGCTTTCTCTATCCTATCAAACAAGACAAATGCATTTATAAAGCGTGTGGTCGATTTACTGTTTGTATTCTTACTTTCTTGGGTTGCTATTCCTGTAGGAATCATCACAGCGGTGCTTATCAAGTTAGAATCGCCAGGTCCTGTCTTTTACAAACAACGCCGAACTGGCTTGTACAATAAAGAATTTAATGTCATAAAGTTCCGTTCAATGAGGAACGATGCAGAAAAAAATGGTGCGCAATGGGCATGCTCTAACGATAGTCGAGTGACCAAAGTTGGAAAAATAATTCGTAAAACTCGAATAGATGAACTGCCTCAACTGCTTAATGTTTTGAAAAATGAGATGTCAATGGTTGGGCCTCGTCCTGAGCGAGAGCATTTCATATCCGATCTTGAGAAAGAAATTCCTTACTATCGTTTTAGACATGCAGTTAAGCCTGGTATCACAGGATTAGCTCAGGTTAAGTACCCTTATGGTGCATCTGTTCAAGATGCCGTGTGGAAGCACAAATACGATATTTTTTATATCAAGCACCAAAAGTTTGCTATGGATCTGAAAATACTACTTTTAACTGTGAAAACAGTATTGTTCGGAAAAGGGGTTTAGTCTTGAAGCATATAGACTTTTCCGTATTATGCTCTCTTTACTTTAAAGAGCAGCCAGAATTCCTAGATGATTGTTTGAAGAGTATTTTCGATCAAAGTTTGCAAGCTTCAGAGATAGTTGTAGTGCACGACGGTCCTTTGACTGATGCATTATACGCAGTTCTTGAAAAGTGGCGTAAGCTGTTGCCAATTAAAGATGTTGTTCTAGAGCAGAATGTTGGACTAGGTGAGGCCTTAAATAAAGGGTTGAGTCATTGTAGTTACGATCTAGTCGTTAGAGTGGATACTGATGATATAAATCTTAAATCAAGGTTTCATGATCAAATTACTTTTATGAACGATAATCCTGGCGTTGCTGTTTCTAGCTCATATATTGAGGAATTTGACAAAACGCCAAGTGAAAGTGGAAAGTTGAGACGTGTACCAACCGCAAATATTCTTGCACATAGTGTGCGGCTCAACCCTATCAATCATATGGCAAGTGTTTTCAGAAAGCATAAAATCATTGCTTCAGGTGGCTACAAGCACCTTATGTATATGGAAGACTACTATCTTTGGTTAAGAGTTCTTGCCAGTGGTGAGGAAATTGCCAATTTAGATAAGGTACTAGTTAAGGCAAGGACTGGTAATGGTATGCTGGAGCGTAGGAGAGGAACAACTTACGCCAAGAGTGAAATAAAGCTCATGAAGCACATATTCAAACTTGGACTCAGTAAAAGTCCTCTCACATTTGCATACTTCCTATCTCGCAGCATTTCAAGGCTGATGCCAGCAGGATTTTTAAGAGTCGTATATCGCTTCTTAAGAACGTCATAGAACTGGAGCATTTAATACAGTCCGTGTTGAACTGCATTTGCGGTCTTTAAATTTGACCAAAGGCCGCTACCCTCAAAGTACACTATCAAATTGGAATAGTGCATAGTCCAAAGAGTACGTTCTCAACTCCCTTTTTTATTAGTTTGTGCGATGACACCAGCAGACGACTCAATAAACAGAGATAGACTCAGATTTCAACAACACACCATATTGTCTTTTATCAGCAATACCAAATGAGAAGCGCTGCAAACTGTGTTCAACAACCAGTTCTGCTAGGCTTAAAAAGTAAGACCAAATATAGTTATATTGACTCGCCGCGAAGTGACATGTGGCGTTGGCGTATGTTAATTGCTGATTCGTTGATGATGTAAGAAACCTCAAACGTCATGAGGTGTATTTGTAACTCCACCCAATTTAGT
>NZ_AUYB01000105.1 GCF_001625655.1 Pseudoalteromonas luteoviolacea DSM 6061
CAGGGCTGTTCATGCCTAAAATCCTGCTTTTATAGCTCATTGGACAAAATAGCCGAGCAATTGCTGCATATATCACTTTTAGGAGTTGTTTGTTCCTGTTTAGAAACTTGCTTAGTGCTGTGGTAAATTAAGATGGGTGATGAGATGGACACTCCCAAATCGGCGTCAATATGAAATTTGAGATGGGTGTCATATGAAATTTGACCCAAATTCAGGTGAATCCACTTTTATATACAATGGATTAGGTCAGCTACGCCAACAGGTTGATGCTAAAAATAATAAGTTGAACTTTGACTATGATGGTTTATCACGAGTTATTAGGCGTAAACTAAATGAGAACGTTGAATCTGTATGGGTATTTGATTCAAATAAACTGGGCCAACTTACGAGTGAAGCAAGCAACAATATCAGCAAGGTATACACTTATGATGAGCACGAGCGTGTTATAACTAAGACAGTGACATTGCCGATAGAGGGCGTAAATCAAAGCTTTGAGTTTAAAAATAGGTATCACAGTGAAAGCGGCAAACTACTTGCCAAGCGTTATCCATCTGGAGAAATAATTGTAAACAGATTTGATAAATTTGGTATGCCGCATGTTTTTGAAGATGGTAACACCTCAAATATTTATCATAGCTACGATAAACTAACTGCTAGAGGTACAAATTCAGTTACGACGCATGGTAATGGCATTGTTGAAAGTGTTGACTATTTGCTTTCTGGGTTGATAGGTAAAGTCTGTGTTAGTGGGAGTGCAGCATGTGACCAAGGTATTTTAGTCAATGAAAATTACACTGAGTTTGATGGCTTTGGTAATTTAACACTTAAAGAGGACCTAGTTGCCAGTGTGGCTGAATCATATCAATACGATGCGTTGCATCGGTTGAAACAGAGTACTCGCACAGCAAGCGGATTAGTATTGCCAGAGTTTTTGCCAGGAAGTGTTATAAATTATGACTATGATGCTGCCGGCAATATATTGTTGAAGTCAGACTATGCAACGAGTTACCGTTATGACGGAGGAAATACTGGCGGACCAAATGCTGTTAAGCAGGTTACTAAGCTTGATGACACAGTGGTGACTTTTAAATACGACGCAAATGGTAATCTAGAAGTCGGTGACAATTTAACTATAAGCTATAACGCATTTAATAAACCGGTTGAAATTCAACGTGGTGGAACCAAAATTAGGTTTGAATATGGCCCTAATGGGGCGCGTTATATGCAGGAAAAAACCACAGCAAATAATAGGCAAAGTACTTACTACATAGACTCCGATTATGAACTAACTGTGACCAGTGCAAATCAAGTGGTAACTGACCGAGTTAGGCATTATTTAACTCCTCACTTGATAGTTGAGCACAATAGCTCAGGACGTTTAGTAAACTATCTCCACAAAGATAGACTAGGCTCTACAGTGGCTATTACCAGTGGTAGTGTCGACGTGAAATTGGACGAAAAGCGTAGCTTTGATCCATTTGGAAAGCCAAGAGATGAATTTTATGGAGACACAGTTGCTGGTCGGTTGCAGTCAAACTTAAATGACAGAGGGTTTACAGGTCACGAGCATTTGGATGATGTGGAGTTGATCCACATGAATGGTCGTGGTTATGACTATAACTTAGGCCGCTTTTTAAGCGTAGACCCTTATATTCAATACCCTGAAAATAGCCAAAGTATCAACCCCTATAGCTATATTTTAAATAACCCGATGGCAGGAGTCGATCCAACAGGATATAGGTCTAGTCTATTTCGTAGTGATGATTGGGTAACGACCTACAACTTAAGTACATCAAATACTAAGCAGATAAATCAGAAATCTAATGGAGTCAACCATCAGCAAGGCGATACTGGAACTAGTCAGTCTTTATTAGTTCAAGTAGGGAAGGAGTTTTGGGAAAACGCGGATGAGTATGGGAAGTTAATTTTGACTGAAGCTGTCAAGCAATTAGTTAAGCATTCCCCTCAAGCATTTGCTGATGTTTCAGGTTATTCATCAGCTCAAGACTTAGTGACAGCCTTAGAAACTGGCGAGGTCGATGATCTTGGTTGGGTTGTCGTTGGAGCGATAACCAGCCGGTTTGGAGGCAGAGTCTTTAGCAACACTATAAGGCGTAATCCTTGTAACAAAAGCTGTTTTGTTGCAGGTACAATGGTCCTTACCGATAAAGGGTATGTTCCGATAGAGTCTATTGGTGAAGGTGACAAGGTACTCGCAACAGACATCCACACAGGAGAGCAGTCATGGAAGCCTGTGACTCATACTTGGGTAGTTTTTGACAAAGATATTTATGAAGTCCAAATAAAAGCTAATGACGGAACTTATCAAACCGTTGAAGCGACAGATAGTCATCCATTTTACGTTGTTAATAAAGGCTGGGTAGAGACAATAAACTTAACTCTGGGTGATAAGTTTATAAATGAGCAAGGGGAACATTACTTAGTTACCGGGCTACGGTCTCTTGATAGAAAAGATATCGCGTATAACTTTACTGTCCAAGATTTTCATACTTATTATGTAACAGAAAAAAATATTTTAGTGCATAATTGTGGTGAAAAGCTTACTGAAAGTAATAGGGTAAAGTCAGACGCTACAAACACTGGAGCACAAAAAAGGCTGGCGGCATATTTAAAGCATAGTGCCAATTGGGCAAGTGGAAGTCTAAAAGGGACTCTTGATAAGTATGCAAAAGAAATCAAGGGAGAGCTTTCTCATGACGGAGTTAAAACAAACTTTGTAAATGAAAAGTTAGGCATAAAAGTGATGCAGGATAATGAGAACAATTATTTTAGAATCTATGATATAAACAGAAAAACATATCTTGATGCTTCAGGAAATATTCCGAAAACCGGTGCTCTAAGAGGTAAAGAAGCTAAAAACTTTCTACAAGAACAAACTCATATTAGGAATACTGACTAATGTCTGATTTATTTACGATTTTTGTTACCGATGATTCAATAGATGAGAATATTGCTGAGCATCATGAGGTTGTTCAGTGGAGCTATCAAAATTTGGAACATCCAAATGTCATTCCCGTAACCTCCAAGCAAATATATCATTTAGGTAATATTGGAGTTTTGGATATTATTTCAGAGTTAAATGGTAGTATGCTTGGTGAAGGAGAGGATGATTGGATTATTGAGAATGAAATCAAAAAAGAAATATTAGATAGGCTTGAACGAGGTTTTAATTTTGAAGATGCTCTACTAATTAAGTTAAAAGAGTTATTTAAATGCTCTATTAAAAATGAGCGAAATATCTATTTTCATTTTTGATACCAAAGCCCTTCGGGGCTTTTTCTTTGTCCAAAAAACATTAAAAAACCAATATTTATAAGTCTGAAAAATAGACTTTGATTTATTTTTAGAAAGTTTGCTGCAAGCTCCTGAACTAAACTTTTATTGTGTCACTGCATTTGTGCAAAAACTTTCTCTTTCTACTACTCTTCCGTGGTCGATTGCTTTGCTAGAGTGGAACATTGCGCCTATTTAGTTCGATGGGTACAGTTTTTGGGCTAAGCAAAAGCTTTTGCTAGGCCCAAAATGTTAGGTTGAGGGAGAGCAGCGTGATGGCTTGAATGTATATTTATTGCAGCTGTGTAAGTATGTGCAACAACCCAAAAGTCAACAAAGTACACGCGATTAGTGATAGCAGTGAGCCTGTTCTTACCATAATCTTGACCATCGATTCGGTAGTTTCGGCCGCCGAAAATCCAGCGCCAGCGATAGGAAGAGCCTTACTAGCACCTGTTACAGACGCAATAGTTATTCCGAGCCAGATCAGTATAAATCCTACTGTACAGCCATAAGCCACAAAAACCTCTAAATATAAAGGCAACTCAACCAGCGACCAAATAACACCAAAGATCGCCAGAGCCATTGCGCACTGAACAGCTGTCAAGTGACCAGAAAGAGCCATTCGAGCGTTTTTTACTGCTGGTATCAATGCACCTTGTATTAAACCAACAAGGAAAAAGACAGCTCCAATAAAGATGAGTTGTGCACCAATCTGTGTAAGTTCTATCATGACGCCTCCAATGTATCTATGGCGCTAGGCGCAGTGGCACTACTTACATTCCAAACATTGACAATGTAAAGCGAAAAGCTTTGTGCATGTTGGCTTTTAAATCTTTTAGAGGTATTCATTGTTAGTCTCCATAGAAAAAACACAGGGTAGACAACGGAATACTAAAATTCATTCACCTAGATTCATTTTTTAATTTACTCAATGTTTGGGGAGCAACACCAAGATAAGAGGCTATATGATATGACTTAACTTGTTTAAAGATATAAGGGTATTCGTCCAGTAAACGCTCATACCGTTCGGCTGCCGTCTCGGACATAAGTGAAAGCACACGCTTGTATGTTGCGGAATAATAGGTGTTGTGTATCCATATTCTTGCTAATAACTCCCACTTTTGCTCCTGAGATATAAATTTATCAAGGGCTTCTAAAGATGTGACATAAAAAACTGAATCTTCAAGAATTTCAAAATTGAGCATGGATCCTGTTTTTTCGTAAAAGCTTACACTATCGTCCATAAAGTGATTTAAACCATGTTTACTTTTTCCGCGAAAGTAGAGTTGCCAAGTATGATCTTTGCCATTCATATCACTAAAATATGATCTGGCTAAACCACTTTTAATAAACCATATTTCATTAAACACGTCACCTGCACGGTGCACTATCGTTCCTTTTTTGACATGTTTTATATCGAATATCTCGCATGCATAAGCCCATTCATCATCATTGACAGGAATATACTGCTCAATCATTTTTCTAAAGTATTTCATGGAATTAAATTTTTATTTTTAATATTACACTGTAGATAAAAGGAAAAATTAGTTTACTTTAGACTTGCTTGGATGATAAGTAACTCAATCTCACTGCTTGAAGTATTTATTAAGCCATGTGTACCAAAAGGTTTGTTTACAATCATATCTCCTGCAGTAACTTTTCTAGTTTCACCCTCAATGGTCATGGTGCCTTCTCCTTTCAATATGATATACATTTCTTCATCATTACTGTGCGTATGTTCCCCCATGGAGCTTCCTGGTGGCATAACTACCCGAAGTGCAAAGTCCCAAGCACCGGTAAAATCTTTGCGCCTAAATGCTCTATAGATATCGATTGAGCCCACACCCCCATGGCTATTTTTGTCAGTTTCTTTATCACAATTGTAAAAGTTACGTATCATTTATTCTCAACTCCTTTTTCTTGTTCTACATATCGCTACAACGCCAGCATAAACCACATACATCGCTTACAGCCAGCCTAAAAAGCAAATTAAGCACTTGATATATCCTCAATTGACTTTGTTAACAAAGCGTTTAAATATCGATGGTTGTTCATAATTTAATCGTGCGTTTACTTTGAAACAAGGATAATTAAAAGGTGATTTATGAAAAATTCTCTATTGGTAATTTCGCTGGCGCTTGGGCTGTCCGCTTGTAACATTGACGACAGGCTGCAATTAGCATCAGAAACAAAAAAGAGTGAACAGGTCCATTTGAGTGCACAAAATACGGGTCTACTCATTATTGATGCTCAGCAAGGATATGTGATGGATAGTGACGACTTTTGGGTCAAGATATATTATCCACAGTATCAAATACCAGCCCAAAATGTAGATCCTCAGTTGCACGCCAGTATTGACCGTATTGCGCAATTAGCGCAAAAAGCCAATGATTTGAATATGCCAACAACCATTACTTACGAAGCTTTTAATTCTGAGCAGGGGCTTGAGTATACACCCTATATCACACGCATTGCCCAAGCGCTCGATGAAAATACCCAGAGCTTTTTTAAACAAACATTTAATTCAACATTAGAAGCAGATATTCATGCGGCGATGACGGCTTGGTCCGATGCTGGTATCTCTCGTGTGGTAGTCGCGGGTGCAGAAACCGATGTATGTGTTATGCAAACAGTTTTAGGGCTTAAGAAAATGGGCTTTGATGTATATTTGGCGAGTGATGCGACGTTTTCTACCGAAATTTACGAGCGACCTACCTTTAAACGTTTGCAGCAAGCTGGCGTAAAGTTGGCAAAAGCCAGTGAAATTATTGAATCGATGGAATCCAAAGACAAATTAGTATATAGCCCGCGCTATGCGGTGGGACAACGTGATGAACTTTATCAGGGCGACCGTCATAAAATGGCGAAGATCAATTTTAATATGGATGATGCAAGCCTAGCTAAGGCGGAGCATGATAACAAACCAGCAACAGAGCCTAGGTTTACGTATTTAGGCTCGGAACAGGAGTTTTTATTTAGCTACATACCGAGCTTTCATGTGAATAAAAAGGGTAAGGCTTATACATCTAAATATCGCAAGAGCCCCAATGTGGTTAGCTATAAAAAAATTGATCCTGTGATTGCTGATATTAAAGCAGCTGGAAAGACTCAAGCTGTGATATCCGGTGTGGTTTCCCAATTAGGACTGTATGACGCTGTCTATAAGCTGATTGAGGCGGGTATAACGCCAATCATTTTAGAAGATGCATTGTTAGGTTCAGATGTAGATCCTATTCACTACTTAGATTACATCTATCAGCTGGGGGCAGTGCCAAGTACGCAAAAATCACATGGGTATGAGATGTTTGTCGAAATACAGTTAGGTGACTTAACAGAAGAGGAAATAGCGGCTTACTATCAAATGATAGAGCTAAATGAAGTCGTGATTCCAGAAGTATACCCACGTCTACGTTAATTACTTAGTGCTTGTTTTCTATAAAAAGCAGCATAGCTTAAGGCTAGCTGCTTTTAATTTATAATCAGTGCTTTGTAGCTTGGCTAAATCTCGTTTTGAACTCTCCAGGAGACATATCAAAAGTCTTTTTAAACTCGCGATAAAAAGTATTTTTGTTGTTAAATCCTGCATCTAAATAAAGCTCAGACACTTTTGTCTTCTTACTAGCGAGTTTTAGCATTTGTGCTGCAGCATGAACTCGGTATTTATTAACAAACTCATAAAAATTGGTATCTAGATGCTCATTAAGTAACTCAGATGTCTGATTACTGGTCAAATCTAGCTCTTTAGCCAAGCAGTTTAACGACAGTTCATTGTTTAGGTGCAACTGTTCCTTTTCAAATAGGTCTATCAATTGCTTTTTTTGTTGGTTGGCCAAATCCGGTGTAAGCTCCAAAACTCTTATGGGTTTTGCCTGCTTAACTTTAACAATATCTATAAACCCTTTAGAAAGCATCAAGATATAAATAAACGTCAGTGTATTGCTCAAATCCCAAAGTAAACGTAAGTACTCAGATCCCATTTTATGTAATGTTACTTGGGCAAAGTAGGCGCTAGAAACGACCAAAAAGAACACAACAATGGCTTTTTGGCTGATCAATTGTTGAGCGCGATTGTTATTGGTTTCACTATGACTAAACCAAGTCGATTTAGCGAGTAGGAATTGATAAAAGAGCACATGTGAAAAATACAGTAATGCTAAAAGTGTTGGGATCTCATTTTGCTCTACCAACCTTCCGGTGTAAAAGATTACAAATGGAAAGAAATGGAGAAGTGATTTAGCATAGTCAAAATGCTTTTCTGGTTTATATGTTATGTAAAAATAAATTGCTGGACCAAGTAATAGTAGAGATGAGTGCACAAATGCGATAAACGGATACGGCATATAATTAAAAGCAATGCCAATATATTCCAGCATAGGTGTGGAAAGCAGTAACCAAAAAATAAATAATGCAATCTGTTGCTCTACTGCTAATCGGCCTTGGATCAATGCCAGTGCAATGGTCACAAACACAACGTAAGCAGCTGAAACAATGTAAAGTATTTTGAGCGACTCTGCTATCACATTTAATCCTTTATAAGCAACGGGGAGGTTAGAACTCAATAAACTAACCCACAACAAAAGAAAGTAAAAGAGCACAAAGATGACCGTTTTTAATATCTATTGGCATAACGTCTGAATTTAAGGAAATGGCAATTTTTAATTTGCCTTTACTGTAATGATGGGCAACAAGGAAAAAGGTAGATGACAGCAAAAAAAATAGCCCCTAAGTAATGGAGGCTATTTTCGCGGTGAGTATTGCTGGTAGGTGGCTAGTCGTCGAGTCGGCGCAGCCAGTCATCAAGAGAGCGGCCTATCGCGTCTGGTTGGTCTTCAGGTAGATAATGCAGCCCTTGTCCAACATAAGAAGTCTCTAGCTCATCAATATTGTCAACATACCACTTGAGTACTTGGGGTGATCTTTCAACGCTTGGTGAGCCATAAATATACAAAGTTGGCATATCCGTTTTGCGCATAAAGCGTTTAATTCCTCTCATTAAGCGGTCGGCTTGCGCAGGTTCATGAGCAATAGGAAGTTGATTTGGCCAAGCAAGTAACGGCTTTCTAGACTCAGGAACAAGATATGGTGCACGATATGCTTCCATTGCATGTTCGCCTAATGTGCGGTTAACGGAAGCGGGCAAAGCTTGCTCAATCCACATATTTTGCTCAATTACCAACATTGGCCCTAATACCGGGTCTCTGAGAGCTCTAAAAAAGTCAGCAACAGGACCAAGTCTTTCATAGCTTTCGGCTGGAAATTGCGGCGGTAAAACACCTTCCATAAAGGCAAGTGCTTCTACTTTACCAGGATTTCTTTTTGCATAGAGCCACGCAATTGCCGCGCCCCAGTCATGACCAACCAAAATTACTTCATCAAGATCTAGCCCTTTTATAAAGCGGCTAAAATACTTGTATTGCTCTTTAAATGTGTACTCTATATCTGGTTTGCCCGAATCACCCATGCCGATAAGATCAACAGCAATAGCTCTGTGCGTATCAGAAATATAAGGCATAACATTACGCCAAGAATAAGATGAAGTTGGGTTGCCATGAACAAAAACCACTGCTTTACCTTCACCTTGTTCTAAATATGTCATCCAACTATCTTTTACTTCAATAGAGTGTTGTTCAATATTATGCGTTTCATCAACAACAGGTAGCGGAAATTTTACATTGCTAGCGGCCATGAATGGAGTTGAAACCCCCAATAATGCGAATAGTAAGATGCGTGCATAAGTCATATTTTTGCTCCTTGAGATTTTTAAATTACCTATAGCGCTCATCCAATCTATATGACGTTACAAGTGTATCTTTCTCTTTAGTGCAAAATGAAAAATTAATTATATTAGTATATTTTTCTTATAGTTAGATATGTCACTTTGATTAGGGTGACGGTTTGGCTAGGGGGGAATGAGGTGGCTTTCAGCACAATTGAATATTTGAAACATTGAAAAGCCAAACTCATGGGTATTTTCAAAATGCCTGTGCAGTTTTCATCCTCGCAGGGAAGTGTGTTACTAGTCTTCATCCCAATGCTCAAAGCGAATCGCGGTTAGACATCTAACGCTGATTTTAACAAATAATAATATATTCCTTTAATAATAAATGCTTATTCCTGTGTAATGGGTGTGTAATAAACTAAAAAAAACCTTGCTGATATACTCAAAATCCAGCTTAAAAATTAATCAACCGTTAATTTATGCACAGCAAGGATAGTAACCATGAGCAAGCAAGATCCAATCGCGCAATTACAAGTCGAAATCGCGCAGCTTCAATCTGCATTTGAAGATCTTAATAAACAATGTTCCACTGCAAGTGAGCACAATGCCATTTTACGTTGCGCTACATGCATTCCTCAACAGTTTAGTGACTGTACAGATAAAGCCACTAACCCGCAGCAGCCGCAGTTTGTTCCTGATTTTAATGTACCGCTGATAGCGGCAGGTGGTGGCGACCACAAGTGTGAGATCCTTGAAAAACTCGGCCCGTTGGCTAGGTTAATCGGTACTTGGGTCAGTACGCGATATGGGGGCTTCAATGTTATGCCTATTCCGCAAGATAACGCACCTAATGGCTTTATTTTAAAAAACTTTCCTTACTACGAAGTCATGACGTTTAGTGCTATTCAGGGCAAAGTAGCTAATCGCGCAGGTAATTATGAGCAAGATGCTTATACTATTTTTTATTCACAACGGGTATTTTTTGCCGATGGCCCTCAAAAAGACACTCTTGTGCATGCTGAAAATGGGAGCTGGTTACATCAGGTGATTGCGCCTCAAGGACAGGGAACATTGAATGTTGAACCTTGGGTACCAGACACTCCCAATCCATTACCAAAGCAAGAGCAAAGTCGAACAATAGTTAAACAGGTTTCTGTGCCTCATGGGAATTCTATTTTAGCGATTGGTCATCACGACCGCTTTAGAGGGGCACCTAACATTCCTGTTGCTAATGCTTTACCAACTGCTGGTGGCAACAGCTTTAAAGCACCATATGGTTCCGATATTCCAGAGAACCCAAATGTTAATCCTAATATTGTACTGCAAGTAGCCTTAGACAGCCTATATCAACAAGGCATAGGTGTGATCGATACCACTGTGTTGGATGTAGATACCGAAACCGATGGTAATATTGCCAATACTCCCTTCATGAGAGCACATTCTGATGTGCCTCGATTCAAAACTACACTGTGGCTGGAACATTTATCCAATGGCCTAGATATGCTGCAGTACACCCAAGATATAACTTTGGACTTTAGTTTGGCAAACGGGAAAGACCCAAGTAAACGCAGCCGTTATAAGTTTCCGCATGTTACTGCGAACACATTATTTAAAGTTCAATAAAGGCAATATCGCAATGTAACGAATATGTCTGGTCAAGGCATTTTGTTTGCAACGTTTGGAACACAAATGGCAAGCAACAACCCCAAGTTGTTTTTGGTATGAGGTACCAAATACAGCATTTAAATTAACTTTAAGGAAAGTATTATGAGCGAGCAAGCAATAAAAGAACTTCAATTACAAGTGACTGAGCTCACTTCAAAAGTCAAAGCGCTAGAAGCGCGTTGTAACCCTCCTAGGGTCGTAGATTGTGCTGTATGTTATTACTGCACGCCTTGTGCTCCGTGTATCACACCCACAATTTTATGCGCCCCGTGCACAACTACACAATGTGTTACCTGTGCGCCAGTTGGTACTAGCTATCAACCGTTAGGCCCTCCAACTCCATGTGTGGCATGCGTACAATGTGATGACAACTACAAATGTGTAACTTGTGAGCCTGTCGCTAACTGTGTCACTTGTTACCCTTGCATTGTTAATTTCTGCGCGCTGTGTCAACAAGGGCAAAACTTACAATGTCAGCAATGTACACACATCACCAAGTGCGAAACTTGTTATCCGTGTATTGTAAACTTCTGCCAGCAATGCGCACCTATTACTAAGTGCGAAAATTGTTATCCATGCACAGTTAATTTCTGTCAACAATGTGAGCCAGTGACGCATTGTGATACCTGTTACCCTTGCATCGTTAATTTTTGCGCTCTATGTCAATCGGAGCAAAAGGCACATTGTCAGCAGTGTACACATATTACCAAGTGTGAAACCTGTTACCCTTGTGCCATGAACTTATGTACACAGTGTTATCAATGTGCACCTCAATGCGTGCAGTGTTACCAGTGCGCTCCTCAATGTACTCAATGTGTATCGCAATGTGCACAGTGTTACCAATGTGCCCCGCAGTGTTTGCAATGTTTTCAGTGTGTAACTTGCATACCGTGTAGTACTGGCGGTTAGCACGCAGTGATTGGCATTCCCTGAGCGCAAATCAGGGAATGCCCTTAGAAATGGATGTTTAATTTATGAAAAAACTAAGATTAACCCCTGCTGCGAGCATTATTCCCAACAACAGCGGTGTGTTATTAAGTTCAGATTTGGGAGACTTTCAAATTCACGGTCGAGATACATCAGACTTTGTTGAGAAAATACTGCCGTTACTGGAGGGGGAGCTTACTGAAGCTGAAATCTGTAAGCGCCTACCTGAATATGGTGATACGAGTATTCAGGCTGTTCTGCAAATGCTTAGCCAATATGGTTTATTAGAAGAAGCCTCTGAGCAACTAGAGTTTAGGCCCCCTGGTTTAGTACAAACTCGTTTCTTACGCCCATGGCACCAAGCAAGTCAAACGCCGCATAGCCAAGAACAAATATACTCTCTTGCTCCTTGCAAAGTATTGGTCGTAGGCATAGAACCTTGGGCTGTAACTTTGTTAGAAGAGCTAGGCACAGCAGGAGTAGGCCACATTCATTTATTAGATAAAGAAAGTATCACGAGTGACGACTTAACATGCCACCGTTTTCTCTCTGCTGAGGATATTGGCAAACCAAGAGCGCAGGTATTTAAGGCTGTACTACAGCAACGTAACCCTTGGATGCAGATCAGCCACTCAGCGCTCACTTCAAATACCAAAAACTTAGGCAGTCCTTCAAATGACTGGGACTTAGCCATTGTTACTTTGGGCAAAGATGCCAACTTTTGGTCACATAAAGTATCGGAATATGTGCATCAACATACCATTAAAGCCATTTATGGCCATTTAGATGGTTTAGAAAGCTGGATAGGTCCTGCTGTCAATATAAATAACACCTCTTCAAGCTCATGTTGGAACTGCTTAAGGTTAAGAAAGTTAGGTGCAGAGCAGCATGGTGAATTGGCGCACGAATTAGAAAAAAGTAATAAAAAAAATCGTGACGGGCGAGCTCGCAGCATGTTGACTCCTATGTCTGCTATCACGGGCCAACAGCTTGCAATGGAGGCATTAAAAATTCTTTGGGGCTTTACTACGAGTGAGCTGTCATCCCATGTATATGTACAAAACCTGATTACGCACAAATCAGAAAAACATGCGATTATTCCTATTCCTTGGTGTGAAGTTTGCGGCTTTGATCATAGCCACACTAATACTCACGCTTTATCAATGCAGCGCGACAAAAAATCAGCCGCTAACCCGCTCAATCAAATACAAGACATTGAGCAATTTAAATCCCTATTTGAAGGCTGGGTGGACCCGATCACGGGGGTAGTGCGTCAGCTCACAGGTCATGCATCACATTTGCCTGATTTTCCTATCACCGCATCTGCTGGGGTATCCTCGTTTACCGAAGGTGAGTTTGATCCCAGAGCGTCAGGTCAAGTCGGTTCCGGTAAGGGGTTAGACCATATTTCTGCACATATTAGTGCGGTAGGAGAGGCACTGGAGCGATATTCAGCGGCGCGATACCAATTAAGTGATTTTAAATACGCATCTATTAGCCAGTTACACGGTGATTATGTGGACCCTGATACTTTGGTTTTGTACTCCAATAAGCAATATAGTACGCCCAACTTCCCATTTCACAAATGGCATAAAAAGCAAAAGATACACTGGTGTCGAGGTAGCTGGTTAGCGACCGATAAACCAGTTTGGGTTCCTGCTTTGGTCAGCTATTTTAATTTTGCTTGCCCCTATAAAGAGCAATTCAGTCAAGTATCTTCAAACGGACTCGCAGCAGGTCAAAACAATGATGATGCTGCGCTTAGAGCCTGTTATGAATTAATTGAGCGCGATGCCATGATGCTTACGTGGTATGCGCAATTACCTTGTGAGCGACTGTGCTATGAGGCACTTAACAAGGGCAAAATGCGGGTTATGATAGATGATTTAACTAAACTCGGCGTAGAGCTCGAATGTTACTTGCTTGAGGTGGGTTTACACGTACCAACTGTCGTATGCCTAGCAATAGGAGATGGCTATCGCACCCCAGCAGCATCAGTTGCACTGGCCACTCACGGTGATATTAAAGTTGCTATGCGCAAGGCATTATTGGAGCAAGGACATGTAATGCCGTACCTGTGCCAACTCATGCGTTCGGGGCATAAAATTCCGAATCATGTCAGTGAAGTAACGAGCCTGGAAGATCACGCCGCATATTATTTTAATACGCACAAGCTCGCCGCATTTGATTTTATGCGTCGCCCCCTAAATGAGGCTAAAACGCTGGATGACTGGCCTTATGAAGTGATCACGCAAGTTACTCAACTCAAGCAGCGTTTAGATTCGGCAGGCATAGAGGTTGCCATTGTCGATGTCACCTCACCAGACATGGCTTTAAGTCCATTTAGAGTCGCACGGGCTATTGGGGTCAATATGCAACCTATTCACTTTGGTGAGCAATTTAAGAGGGTAGACAATCCAAGGTTACGCAAATTGTTGCAAGGGCGCCCCGTTAATAAAGAGCCACATCCCATTGCTTAGAAAAAGGACAATATTATGAAAGTACTCGTGTGTGGAACCCATTATGGTTCCACTTACATTCGCGCATTAACTCGTTTTCCACAAGAGAATTTTTCATGTGCCGGCGTATTATCAAAAGGAAGTGAATACTCTCAACAGATTGCCAAGCAGGTTGGAGTACCATACTACTCTAATGTAAACGCTATTCCAGCAGACAATATTGACATTGCGTGTGTCGCAGTATCGGGAGAAGCCGGAAAAGCAATAGTATTGTCTTTGCTTAAAATGGGAGTGTCCGTATTATGTGAGCACCCCGTTGAACAAGCGTTTGTGCAAGAAGCACTAGCACTTGCCAAGCAGCACCAAGTACATTTTCATGTCAATGGACATTTTGCCGACCTATATGCACCGCAAGCATTTTTGAAATCTGTACTTGCCGCATATCAACAGGGGTTTGGCTGTATGCACTATGCAGTGGGCGCCAATTTAAGAACGTTATATTCGGCGCTGGACCTTTTGGGTCGAGCGTTAGGTGGGTTCGAAGAATTGAAAGTAGTCAAATATAGCGGTGAGCCTATGGCATTTCAGCCTGTGATGCTTAAAAATAAAAACCTCACCGTGTCTGTCTTATGTCAAAATTTTTCGTCAGTTGAAGATGACGGCAGTGCTACTTTTTTGAATCATCAGTGCTCTGCGTTATTTCCTCATGGCACTTTGACATTAAGTGAGACTACGGGTCCTTTGAGCTGGTTTCCTTCCAGTCATTGCTTGCCGGCCGAATCATGGAAAACCTATATGCCCATTGAACTCCTTCCTATGGACCAACAGCAGTTAATGGACCACAGAGACCAATGTAACCTTGCAGCTATCGCAGCATTAGCTGCCACTATCAAGGGCGAAACACAACCTGTATACCAGCAGCCACATTATTTATTGGGGTTGAGTGGATTATGGCAAGCTGTTTTGATGGAGTTGCAACCACAAGCTAAAGACAATTGTGCAGCATAATGGTGGTTTGTTGGTACACCTAGAGCATTTGGACTGCGCTAGGTGTACGGTAGTGTAGTTAAAAATATCTGACGTCAGTAAATATGTACAAGCAATAGGGTATACATTGACACCCATGCCTAAACTCATCTTGTTCTTTTTTGATGATTAATCTATACCTTCACAAGTTATTACACCCTGATGAGTTGGTTGAACCTGCCACCTATAGCAAAACTTGAGCGTAGCGAGCAGGGGACTTATCAAATTGGTGAAGCCAAACAAACATGTGAGTGCGCTTATAAGCGCATCTAGTGAATACTCACTTTAATAACAGTCTATAAAAATAGAGGAAATGTCGTGGCACTGCGCCATATAGTCGTTTTAAGCGGTAAATTTCAGTTAGCTAAATTATGTGGGCAGCCAACATCAACTAGTTACACTTGAAAGCCTTTGTCATGTTGTTAACTCTAATGTCATTAACTTGGAGTTATTTCCATAGCTTGGGCAAACTAATGCATTAGGTGTAATCGTAAACCCAAACTTAGCCCAAAACGTATCAGAGCCTTGTACTGCCACCAACATTATTTTAGTAAAGCCTTGTGATTTGGCCTTGGCTATTACATTAGTTACCAATTTCTTAGCGATACCTTTACCTCGAGCCTGTTGCGCGATAGCTAAATCATGTAAATACAAATTCGGGCTATCAGTAATTTGGGCCTTTTCATTTAACTTAGGTGGTAGTTCACTTCCCCATGGGTGAGACAACAGGTAAGCTACGATTTTGTTGTCATTATTTAAGTAAACAGCACAGGTGTTCGGAGATGCAATCCATTTACTTTTAAGCTCATTTATTTCCTCAGGTAAAATATCGGTATAAGCCTCTTCTTGAATTTTTAAAATACTATTCCATGAACTGCCTGAAATTGAGTTTATAGGCATAATTTAATCTCCTGAGATATGATGCGTTGTGTATTTAATATTAACTTGTAAATAAATTATTTGTATTTTTCTTTGTTGAATTCGATTTGGAGTTGTTTGATGTCAATTTTTCGTTCGTATATTTTGGCGCTAAGTTTATTTTTTCTCTATTATATAATGGTGTCATTATTTTAATTCTAGTTGTTTTTCTACAGGTTCCTCCTTTTATTTTTAAAAAGTAGCACATATTATCATGTGAAAACTAGGTGGGAAGAAGCATACACAAGCCGATTTCACCACTTGGTGAAATATTTTTTATAAGGCAATTAAGCTTTGGACCAATTTTGAAAAATAATGAGGATTACTCTGTACTATAAAGTGACCACCTGCGGCCTTAACCACGTTTATATTTGTACATAATTCCTTAAATGCATTCACTGATTTTTTCGACACCAAGTAATCATTGCTCGCTTGGACATAAGTACATGGAATGGATAAGCGCCGATTTGGGCGGGTCAAGTCAGCTATAACCTTAAGACGCTCTCTTAAAATTACGTTATTGATAGGCTGAAGAGAAGAGATAAATAACTTTACTAGTTTTTTGTTTTTGCGTTGAGCAAACAACAGAGTGCTCAAAACAGTGTCAGGAATTATATTCGAACGAACTAAGTTTAAAGGAAGAAGGTTGTGAAAGCGACTGAACCAGGATGGGCTTTCTAAAAAGCTGGCTGCGAAAATTACGTGTTTAATATTTAGATATGGAAGAAGCGAAAGGTGGTAAGCTATAAGCCCTGAATAAGATTCAGATAAAATTATAACTTCTTCACTACCGATTAAAGATGCTATTTCTAGTGACTGCTCTATTGGAGTTGTTGCTATTAATTCATTTAAGCATATGACGTGAGTATCTATACCGGCAGGTAATTGATCTAACAATGGACAAAATAACTTACCAGTTCCATCCATTCCTGGAATAAGTATTACTTTCATAGAATAAATCTCTTATTTGATGGCGCCTCAATATGGAGCACACAGTTGCATGCCGAGGCATAGAGGTGAAGGAGTGCAGCCATGCGTTTCGCGAGCTTATTCATAACTTGTCATGCTTCTCTCAATCTTGGCCCTCGTCACCTGCGACTATAGCTTCAAGTAATTTAGTTAGTTTTTTGCCTTTGCTCAACAGCTCATTAGATATGTAATGATAACCAGATATGGTAACTATCATTACCATCTAATTTATCTTCAGAGATGTCCTCTAAATTTTTGTAACCAATTTGAACATTATATTTACCAGGAGTAAGCTCAATGCGCATTGCCTCGGGGAAGTAGTCGGTGCAACCCGCAATAACAAGCATTCCACTTTCGCAGAGAATGGTTGTTTGATTAATAAGATCAAACTCCGCCTCAGCGATAACTTGAGCAGACTTGCTGATATGAATGGAAACTGGAACGTCCATATTACGAGCAGTTCCGACACCTATAATACTTTCAGACTCAGCTAACCGATTAGCTACAGCTTCATCAGTCCAAACATCCGCAAGATTAACATTGAGCTCTTTATCATCTTGAATGTAAAATTGAAAATAATCTGCGAACAACTCCAGCTCATAGCTTCTCATATTGCACCATATGGCCATAAAAATCGTTATAAAAAGTAGGTTGAAACTTGAGACAAAAGGCCGCTAGCCTGTTGCTTTATATCCTTTTATCAACTGCTTCGTCAGTTGCGCTCATTCGATACGGTCAACAACTTCGACTCGAGAGCCTTGTGGACAATAAATTTCAAGTGTTTCTGAATGAGCGTTGGTTTTACCCCAAGTACGTTCGATATGCCATGCTGGCAACTCATCTGACTCCTCATTAGAAGGACTAACTGCAAACGACCAGTGGCCGCTGTAAAAGCAGTGAATGAAAATTCCCTGTGATTCGTTAGGTGCACTAATCTCGAGAGTACAAATGTAACCGCCTTCTTTTAACTTGGGGTTAGCAGTGATATTAAACTCATTTGTTTCACAATCAATGCCATCGTAACAAACCATTCTGTCACTAGCCCCCAAAATATTGCTCTTTTTCCCTCGGGCTTTAACTTTTTAGTTGGTTCTTTATTCTTTTTCTTGAGTAATCCGAACAATCTTAGTTTTCCCTATATGACTATCGACTTTATAAATGGTGAAAATAGCAGGGTAAGATTAGTGATGAAAGAATGCAAGTCTAATATTTACATTTGTACTGTTTATTAATATTTATCGGTTGTTTTAATGGGTTTTAGTTAATTTTAAATTAAGAGTATGGTTTTATTTTTCCCTCGGGTTTAGCCTTTGATATGTGGGTGAGGAGGCAGCGTAAAACACTAGAGGTTAAGGTGTTTTGGATAATGGGGCGGTAAAGTTTTTATAGCGTAAAGCTGTTTTAAATGATGGTTTTTATTCTGAAAAAATTCAAATTAAGAGTGGTGCTATTATTTGTGGGGGGATTAATTTTGTAGTGCTTTCTTGGTTATAATAAATTAAATATTTATATTTATATATTGTTATTTTGGTTTTTTATTAACTAAAATTCGAATTTAGTTGAGAACTACTTTGATGTGTATAAATAAAAGTCATATTTCAACTTTTTCATAAGTTACTAATTTATATAGAAGTTATAGGAAAATACTCATAATTTGGTATGGCTGTATAGCGCTCAACAAAGTGAAATGTGCAAATACTGTGAAAGTTGAGGTGATGGCTTTGCGATTATTGCAATTTTAAGCTAATTTGCTTTAACAGGCTTAAAATAGCAAACCTTTTGAAAGAGAGGGACGCAAAGCTTCCGGTCTAAGGTGAACACTAAGATAGCGGGGTTGCTGAATGCCACTGTTTATAATGCTGTAGTGAGCATACTTTTGTGTATGCTCATTGTGCTGCTGATCGGTATTCACGCCTATGACATATGTTGTCATCCCCTTAATTTGTCAACTTTCCTTATTCCCGAACTTGCTCTAGCTATTGCGGCCTGTTAGCTCTGGTCAACGCGTATTTAGCGAGGAGCAGTAGGGAAATAGCATGCCAAACGGCAATGTTTCGGGGAATTTTCATGAGACAACATAGAGATAGCAATAAGCAGCGCAGTTTGTTAAAAATTGGACTCTGCTTTATGGCTTTGGGGCACTCCATACACAGCTTGGCTGCGCAATGCGAATTCAAAGTTAAAAATGAATGGCAAAGTGGGTATACCGCAGAAGTCACAATACATAACGCAACTGACTCCGCCATAAATGGTTGGAAAGTTGGATTGGAATTTACACAAGGTGAGTCGATAAGTAATGCTTGGCGAGCGCAACTTAGCGGCAACAACCCATATCAATTTGAAAGTCACAATTGGAATCGCAATATAAATCCAAGCTCATCTCAGTCTTTTGGGTTTAACGTTAAAAAAAGTAATGGACAGGAAGCTATTGCACCAAGGTTGTCAGGCATTTGTGAAAATGGCTCACAAGACGACGTTGATGAAGTCAAAATTGAAATTACAGCGTCAGAAACTCTGGGTACAGCACCTGCCTCAATAAGCTTTTCTAGTGAGATAGAAAACTTATCGTCAAATAATGTGAGCTACCGTTGGCGTTTTGGTGATGGCCACAGCTCCAGTGACATAAACCCGCAGCATATATTCGAGCAAACAGGCTCTTATCAAGTTTCATTGACCATAAATGATGGCAATACTGACTACCATGCAGCACCAATTGAAGTGGCGATTGGTGCTGCTGAGCCAGAAACTGCACTTTGTGCTTTTGAGGTTGAACAAGAATGGATCTCTGGCTTTCGTGGCAAAGTTACGATCACCAACACCGAGAGTGTTGCCATATCAAGCTGGAAAGTCTTAATGGCCTTTGCAGACAGCACCAAGCTGACGGGGGTTTGGCATGGTAAACATAGTGGTACTAACCCTTATGAGATTATTAATGAAAACTACAACGGTACGATCAATCCTGGTCAGAGTATAGACTTTGGTTTTAATGCGCAAAAAGCGCACGAAAATGACGAACCAAAAACCCCTTCACTTGGCGGCTTATGCACAGTAGATGGCAATATTAATCACGCCCCAACGGCTGTCGCCTCAGCCTCTGTTACACAGGGAGAGCGGCCGTTAATTGTCAACTTTGACAGCAGTGAATCTTCTGATTTAGATGGAGATGCGCTGACTTTCAATTGGGATTTTGGAAACGGAAGTACATCAAACGAACCAAGCCCAGCAGTTACTTTTGAAGAAGAGGGCATATATTCTGTTAAATTAACCGTAAGCGATGGTGTCAATAACTCGGTGAGTGAACCGATCAGCATTCAGGTATCCGAGCCTGATGTAACACCGATAGTTCAACCACTTGTGTTAAATCCCCAAAGCTCAAGCCTGCATTTTGTTTCTACCAAAAAACAGCATTTAGTCGAAGCACATACATTTGAAAATTTAAGTGGCGTTATCTCTACAGAAGGTGAGGCGAGAATAGCCATTGATCTAGCAAGTGTCGATACGGGGAACGAAACCCGAGATGACAGAATGAAAGCGTTTTTATTCGACACAGAGCTCTTTCCAACAGCCGAAGTCTCAGCCTCAGTTGATTATGCCACCGTGACATCGCTACCCATTGGCAGTACCGAAAAACAAACTATCTTAGCGACTGTTAATCTCAAAGGAATCATCGCAGAAGTAAATGCAGACATTGTGATTCGACGTCTTACGAGCAACAAAATATTGGTACAAAGCCTAACGCCCATTGTGCTAGACGCAACAGATTTTGGTTTAGAGTCTGGTATCGAAACGCTAAAAACACTGGCGGGTTTATCGGTTATCAGTTACGCGGTTCCCGTGAGCTTTAACTTAGTATTTGAAGTTCAACAATAGGAGGGTAAGAAAATGAAATTCAATAATTTACAACGTTTTGTTGCTTTTACTCGCCTTAGTTTTGTGGCGCCAGCATTTGCGAAGTTAGTCACTTATATCTGTTTACTGGCGAGTGTGCCTTTGGCTCAGGCCGCACAGTGTTCATTCACAATCCCTGATAATTGGAACAATGGATTTAAAACCGAGATAGTGATTGCAAATAACTCAGACCAAAATCTCAATGACTGGACCATTGAGCTAACATGGAATCAAGGCATATCACTACAAAACAGTTGGAATGGCAATTTTAATTGTGATGACGGCGGTTGTACGATTACTTCTCAGGGTCATACAGTCCATGCCAATCAATCATTTGGCTTAGGTTTTGTAGCCAGTAAAAATGGACTGGCCGATGAAGTAGTAATTAGCCTCACGGGTGATATTTGTACAAATTCAGAACCTACACCACCAGGTGATGTAACAGAGACGGGCTTATGGCAACTTGACAGTACTGAGTCCTTGTTGAGCTATGTTTCAGTTAAAAAAGATCATGTTGCTGAGCTGAACCAGTTTGTAGATATCGATAACTCGGCTCCTGCTGTGTCTGGCAGTATTGAGGCTGACGGGAGTGTTAAGATTGGCGTCGATCTAAATAGTATTTCTACTGGTGTGGACATCAGAAACAGCCGGATTTTGGATTTACTCTTTGAAACTGATTTATTGCCTATGGCTTATTTCAGCACTCAGATTGATCAGGCACTGTTGAGCAATCTGGATATTGGTACTTCGATGACTCAGAGTATAACAGGCGAGATTAGTCTACATGGTGTTAGCCAAGAGGTTAGTGTAGACGTTTTAGTTGCAAAACTCGCTACCGGAAGGGTTAATGTCAGTACCTTAACGCCTATGATCATCGACAGTAAATCCTTTGATATGGACTATGGGATAGAGGCTTTACGTGTTGTCGCAAACCTAAGTAGTATTGGTGAGGCCGTTCCGGTTTACTTTAACCTCACATTTTTATCAGCTGAGCAAGACAATTTCCAACCTGTTGCTATGGGTTCTAAACCCGCTGCGCCTACTCAATTAAGTGCAAGTGTGCTCTCGAGCGATAGCAAAGCGCAATTAAATTGGCGTGACAACAGTAATAACGAGACTAATTATCTGGTGCGTTTTAAAAGTGTTGAAGGCCGTTGGCAAACAGCAGCAGAGTTGGCATCTAATTCGAACTTTTATGAATCCGGTTTGCCAGAGTCAGGCGAGTTCGATTACAAGGTAATTGCGCTCAACAACTCCGTGCCGTCAGAGCCAAGTAACATTGAACGTATCGTTGTCACACAAACAGACCCAGTTGCCAGAGGCATGCAATTATATAAAACAGGCTGTGCAGGTTGCCATGGCTCAGAAGCGGGCGGTTTAGGCTCATTTCCAGCGCTCAATACTGAGCGAGATATACAAACCATGATAGATATCATTACCACAACGATGCCTTACGGCACGCCGAGCGCGTGTGACGAACAGTGTGCAACAGATATTGCTGCATATCTACAAACACTCTGGCCTGCACCTTTGACCTGCGACTTAGCTTTAACGCCTGTTGCTTATGGTGCGAGACAATTAAAGATTTTGACTCAAACTGAGTATCAAAATACCGTGGAAGACCTGTTAGGTGTTAATTTTGAGGTTTCAGATGGTTTATCGCCTGATTCTCAGGTTGGCTTTTTTATAAATAATACGCATGCCAGTGTACAGCCCTCAAACTACAGCAACTACTTATTAGTAGCTGAAGAACTTTCACAGTGGGTGGCTGAGAATAACTTTTCACCCGCTCTAAATTGCGCTGCAATTGACGAAGATTGTGCCAATAGTTTGGTTGATGAACTCGCGCCAAAGATATTCCGCCGTCCATTAACGCAAGAGGAGTTACAAAACTACAGACTGATCGCCACCGGCTTTTTCCATAATGGAGATATTGAAGCCGGAATGAAGCTGGCTTTGGAAGGGTTACTGTCTTCACCACAGTTTATCTATCGTCATGAGTTAGGGGAACGCAATCCAGATAACTCTGAATTAGATGCTGATGCCTTTGAACTTACATCGTGGGAAATGGCCACTTTCCTGTCTTACACGTTTACAGGCTCAACCCCAGATCAGCAACTTTGGCAAGCCGCTGAGCGTGATGAGCTTCGTGATGAAGATAATATCATTGCCCATGCCAATCGACTTGCAGGCAGTGCTAAGTCCGTGCTTGGAGACTTTGTTGGCAGTTGGTTAGGTACAGGTAGTTTAGAAGTGGCAACCAAAGATCAAAACGTGTACCCAGGCTTTGCTCAATTGGTGCCTGCTATGAAGGCAGAGATGAATGAAACCTTTTCATACATCATGACTCAACAGGATGAGAGCTTCAGCTCGTTTTATGCCGCAAATTTCACCTTTGTAAATCAGCTATTGGCTGAGCACTACAATATTGCGGGTATAACAGGTGATGATTTACAAAAAGTAGATACAACAGAGCGTGGTGGTATTTTAGCCAATGGGGCGTTTATGGCTCGCTGGGCGGAGGTTGCAGAATCACACCCAATTTTACGCTCAGTACGCGTACGTCGTCGCATGTTGTGTCAAGATCAACCAGATCCACCAGCTGGTACCTTTGAGGCCAGAGAGCAAAGGCTTGCCGAGTTATCTGACATGCTACAAGATCCGGCAACAACCAACCGACTCAAGTATCACAGCTTAACTGAAGGTCAGCCTTGCTCTAATTGTCATGAAAAGTACATCAACCCAATGGGATTCGGGATGGAAGACTTTGATGCTGTGGGCAAAATTAGAAGTGCGGATAACAACGGCAATGCGATAGATGCATCTGGCGTCCTCTTCGCTCCAGAAAAATACGCAGAAGTCAGTGATTCTGTCGCATTTAATGGGGCCAAACAATTAGGTGCAGTTATTGCGGATCTTTCGTCTGCGCAAAGTTGTTTACCCCAACAAATGTTCCGCTATGTCATGGGTGTTGGTCATGACTCTGTCGATCCATCAAGTGAAGAAGACCGACGCCTCTCTGAAACAGAGCAAATCGGGTACATGTGCGAAATAGACACACTCACAGACGCCATGATGCAAAACAGCCCAAGAGCCATGTTAGAGAAGTTTGGCTCATTGAAGTCTGTTCGCTATCGCAAAGCTTGGTCCAGAAATGAATAGTGCGGCTCACAATACAGAAGGTTAGCAAAATGAAAGATGAACATTTAAATAACATGATGATGTCACGCCGTAGACTATTAAAAGTGTTTATGGCATCGGGGATCTCTACCGCCTTGATCCGTACTTCACCGCTAGTATCAGGTTTACTTTTTGCAAGAGATGCGGATGCTCAGAGCGCAGGGTTGCCTAATAAAACAGTGTCGATTTATATACCTGGTGGCTCAATAGCATCGCTGTGGAACCCCACCGGAAGCGGCGACAACATGCAGTTAGGTGCTATGTCTGCTGGGTATGAAGCAGTTAAAAATGAATGTAACTTTATGGTCAATATGTCACATTCAAATGCAGGACATGGCCGTATGCCAATCCTACTTGCTCAGAATTGGGGGAGTGACAGCTATGATGTCACTATGGGTAATGCGTTAGGTCCCAACTTGCCATTTCGCTATCTGAATTTGGGCGTTCACAGTAACGGCCAAGGGCAGTTGACCAAAGACAACCGCAATCACTTGCCGTTTCAAGAAAACCCCTTCACGGTATATAAAATGGTGTTCGGCACCGCACAAGGTAGCAATAGTAAAACGCCAATCATGAATGCACATATGTCAGCAGCCAATGCGATTAAGAGCAGGCTTGCAGGGTACGAAATACAGAGGATGAATGACCACCTTGATGCGATTGCAGACACACAAAGGCGATTAGATGACCTATACGGAGGCGTTTCTTGCGGTATAGCTCCTGATGATACTGAATTTCCTTTGACCTTTGATACATTTAGTCAGCAAGCGCGTTTGCAAGCAGATATCGCGGTGGCAGCACTGCAGTGTAACCTGACGAGTTCTGTATCATTGGCGTTTGGCAATCACCAAGCTGAGTTTCGTATTCCTGAGTTGAATTTCCAAGGACACTATCACAATGCAATACATGGCGGGAGCAATGGCCAGCCTAACTATCCGTATTACACCGAGATGCGCAGTCACTTGGGTAGCTTAAGCGCATATTTGATTCAAAAGCTTAAAGCAGCAGGCATACTTGATAGTACGATTGTGTTAGAAACCTCGGATATGGGACATGCAGATAAACACTCAGCTAACCCATGTGCTTATCTAATTGCAGGCGGCGGTGATCGAGTAAATCGAGGTGTAGTCAGTGATATGGGCTCAGGTTTCAATCAACATGATGTATTGCATACCGCAGCTAAAGCATGTGGTGTTGACCTTGGCTTTGGAAAAGAGATCCCAGGGATTATTGTTTAGGAGATAAATGCTGCTCATAGCTGGCTGCTATTTACAGATGTTTTCAAGGCTTCAAATCCGATATTAGATAATAATATCGGATTTGCTCTGCAAACCTATCAAGCTTCTCGGTCCATAAACCTGAGCACTCTAATTTAAAGTCGCGAGTTTGTTGTCTATTTTTTTACTTGGCAGAGAACAGTATAAACCTCTATCGTGTTAAGTCTAAACCTGTAGGAGAGGTGGCATGTATCTCTGAGCTTGGTTTGATGAGAAAAGTAAGATGGCCTTTACCAACACTTGCATTACTACATCGGTGATAGCAATCATCAATTGAATTTTTCCTTTTTTAAGCTTTATGAATCCGCACGCTACGGATTTTCATTGCCCATGGAACTGCATTCAATGGCAAAGTTGGCTATGATGACTTTCAGTTGTATCAACCTAGAAATGACAGCTACCGGTTGAACAACCAGTCGCTATCTGAGTATGTCTGAGTGAGTGCATCTATGGCACACAAAGCCCGGAAAACGTATTGCTAACATGAATCAAGTTTGTACTGTTACTCCTGTACTGCTCCTATGAACGCCAATACAAAAGGCTCGACTTGCGATGTATGCTGACGCATTATCGTCACGCTAACTCTAACTTTGTTTGCTATTTGCTGTTTAATTGCAGTGCATTGCTCTTTTTTAACTGTGACATCCTTAGTACACTCACCTAGTGCTTCATGGAACCTGGCCAGTAAATAAATATTCTCTAGCACACCGTTGGCTATTTGGCTTCTACTGCTACTCTTTAGTGCTTTTGTATCGTCTATTATCTTTTTTGTTTTAGTTTTTGCGGCTTTTAATCCTAAAAATAGCTTGTCGTTTTGAGTGTCATACTTTTCTAGGTTATCCAAAAGAGATTTTTGTTTAACTAACTCATCTCTCAATGGTAAGGTGTGTTGATGCAAAAAAGATGTGAACACTTTTTCGCTTGTAGATTGTGCTGTTTCTTGATTTACCCCATTGGGGATGACACCTGCCAAATTAGAAATATTTGATTTTTTTATATTGAACAAAGCAATATTCTTTATTGAGTCAATCATTTCTTTCTTATCTTCGGAGTACTGTTTGATATACCAGTTTCCTATATCATCCTTAGCGACCACATAGTTGACATCTCCACCTCCTTTCACTGCAACACGGTTAATATTGTGCCAATTCTGGTTGTCTAACTTTTGTAAAATGGCATTACTTGATTGAACAAGACTCCTGTTTAAAAACCGCATTCTTTGCATAAGTTCTGAGTTATCTAGCAAGGTTGTCGGTCTCATTGTCATTCGGATTGCATCTGAAGTAGCTCGAAGAAATGAATTCTCTGAGCGAAAATATCTAGCAGTTTCCAGTGCTTTATTTAGCCTTTTAACTTTTTCTGTATCTCCGCGTTTATCTGCCAATACTCTTTCTACGGCAAGGTGATACAATAAGCTATCCCACACTTGCTCAGTATTGAGGCTGCTACTTAACTCATCGTCTTTGTTAAAGTCTGGTAAGTTGTGTTTTGTGGTGGTTTCTCGCAACTGTGTTAGGTACTCATTTAAAACCTTTTGCTCAGCGCTTTTCAACTCAAGGGATTTACCTTTTGGAGTTTGGTAATTTTTTACGATGCAGTTAACAATATTCTTAGCGCGCCAATTAACAGACACAACGTAATTGTTTGCTTCTACAGCTAAACACTTTGATTTCAATGTCGCCTTCAGGTTAGTTAATAGATCGCATTGAGCCTTATTATTGTTGTTGCATTTTGACTCTGGCTTCAAACGTTCTTCACTATCTAGCCAAAGCGCCAAATCTTCGGTGATATTTGAACTCTCTGACCTTATTGTGTTTGCAATGGCATTTTTTAGTAATTTTGCATGATCACCATTGTTTCTTTTAGTGAATTGGCTTTGTCTTTCAATATCATTTGCAAGTACTTTAGTTGAATTTCCGATTGCTTGAAGCACAGCAATAAACTTTTTAACTTGCTGCTTTGCTTTATTTTTTTCCTCTTCGCTATCATCGAGGTTCGCGTTCCCATGAAGTAAAACGAGGTTATTTGCTAAAAAGAGTATTTTCTCTGAAAAGCTCTTTAAGTCAGATTGAAATTCACGTTTGACATCCTTGGCATTTTCACACTCTATATCGTGTTTAAGCTTATTATACTGGTCATGCTCACTCTTGCTATCGGTTTCATAACAGCCTGAGTAGAGGAGCTCTTTGTAATCATTAATAACCAGTTCTAAGCCTCTACTGGTATCGCTCCCTAATCTTTTAAGCCCTCTGCTAAAGTTTAAGTCATCCCATTCCCCAGTTTGAGCGTTTAATCTTTGGTCTACGTTTGGGGCCTTTGCTAGTCGTTTATCTAAGTCTGTAGTTTTCACTCCTAATGAGTCCAGCTTAGCCTGTGCAGCGAGAACACAAATGGAAAAGAGGTGAACATCTTGGTTTATTTTTAACTCAGCGCTACATTTCGGTACACTCAATTGTTGCAGTTTTTCCAAATCTGCATTGCTAGTTAGCACTGAAAGCAACTCATTTTTTAATAGCCTCACATCCTCGTTCGTCAGTTGAGGCTCATTATTTTCATTGCTTTGTAGCAACTCTTCAAGTGAGATTACTGTTTTAGCTGCTGTTATTAAACTCTCATTAGCTGCTAACCAAGCACTATCATAATACAAGCTGAGATTCTTAAATCTTTCTGTAATACTGTTTATCTGCTCATTTTTTAAATGACTGTCAGTTAGAGAATCTATTATTTTTTTGAAATTTATATCTTTGTTGACTGCATCGATTAGGAAGTTTGAATCTTCGCAGGGCCCCATCTGATTGGGTTTACAAAACACCGATTCAAACGCTTGTTCCTTTTCAGTTAATGGTGCAATAAATGACTTAACTGCTTTGACTTCATTTGACTCATTTTTAATATTAGAAAAATTACTTTGAATAAAACTCTGGTCTTCATACTTGTTAGGCTTTAATTTTGCGTAAATACCATCTTGGTACTTGAGCTTTCTGAACAATAAGTTGTAGTTACTTTTAAAGGTCTGAAAAGCACCTTGCTCATTGGTATACATATGGAGTATTTCGTTTGCAAGATAGTAAGTTATATCTCCTTCATACGCGAGATACTTCGCAGAACTAGGATATGTACGATAACGATCTACTTCTATTGGGTTTATCCTTCTGCATGACTCTAATTTCTTTGATTTCTTTGATTTCTTTGATGATTTGGAGATTAGTTCGTCATCGCACTTATATGTATCTCTGATATATCCAAGCATAGGTCTTGCTGCGGTAACCATGGCTGCAACTTGGTCTAGACGTTCGGTTGCTTGACTATTTAACGGGCCATTGTAAACATCAACCTCAATTAACAATGTGGAGCATCCAGACATAAATGCAGTAATAGGGAAAAGTAGATTAAATCTATTTATTCTCATCATTATTCCGCTCCCTCTGTACACAAACTTGTAGAGTTGCGACAAAACCCTTCAAGAAGTTGCCTTTCTTGCGCTATGGATAAAAGTTCTTCCATCAGCATACGATTAACCGGATCATGTGCTTTGGTTTGTTCAAAGCTGAGTAATTCCCCCATCGCACTATCAATAGCAGAAAAGAAATTATGAGGAGAAGATCCCATAACAATGACGAGACGGTGATTTTCAGGGCCCTCTCTGACTCCTTCCGGACCCATTAATACAAACTTTCGCCTAGCACTGGTTATTTGTTCGCCACCATTTGCATCTACGTTTAGCCCTTGATTTGTCATTTCAACTTTGCTGGTTAATGTATCAATTGACTCTGCTGGGACCCAACCCGATGCAAACTTCATGTCACTGAATAGGTTCGACTGACCTCTAACTGTTATTCTATAAAACGTGGGAGAGATTTGATTAATGGGGTCGAAAACTCCCAAGTAATATACTTGGTATACTTCGCCAGTGACAGTGTGGGTAGTAAAGTATGTGCTTCCGCCTCCAGCTATCGCACCAACAACGCCTGCCTCTTGAGGCGTTAATCCACAGCCTCCGAGCGTGTAGCATAAAAACAAAGCAGATAATTTTGCGCGAACATGCCTCATACAAATTTCCCTATCTACATGAATTGAAGATTGCCTACAAAGTGAAATTTAAGTAAAGGCAATAGATACATACTTTTCAAGCAAAGGTGCCCTAAATTGCTAAAGTCACACATCAAAGGTATTGGCATAAATATTCATTGATACACACCATATATAATTTATCTTTGTTTGTTTTTATTGAGGTGTCGGATTAATTTTAATTGTATTTGTTAGTGTTGTTGTAAATGGTTGAAATTTTATTTGTTTAATTTAAAAAAAGGACGTTTAAGTGGTTTTTAATTTGTGGTTATTGGTGCTTGTTAATTTATTTTAATGGAGGGTTTTTTATATATTTTGTTATATGAGAATTCCATTTGTTCTTGTTGTAATGCTGGAGGTATTGAAACTGTTGTGCATCAAAGTTTGGTATTTGATTATTATTTAATGGTTTATAAATGACGGGCTATTCTAGAGGTGAAAAGTATGCTTGCTAAATTCACCAATTTTAAAAATACAGGAGCAACTTCGGAGAAAAGTCCCAGTGAAAAGGTAAATACCAGTGCTTTTGAAAGGAGAAGATCATTGGAACTCTATAATTGAACAACTTAACTTTCGATAGAACGGTATTTTTGCCACAGGGTAAATCGCTTAGGCTAATGAGACTTTCAAGTTGTGAGACTCAAAGGTGATGATCAGCAACGAATAGCTAGATTGAATGCGAGCTACTCACAAATAGTCAAGAGTATTTTCCAAGTGACAGCGGTGTACAGCGTATATGCCCTTAAATGCTTCACTTAAACAAAACCTAAATATAATCAAAATATTACTTACTTAAATTACCTGTATATATGACTTCTGGGTCAAAGCTAGCAATGCTCATTTAAGTTTTAGGCAGTGGTATGTGGTAGCAGTAGAACAGTTCTATGTAGACTAAAGAAAGGCAGCAGTTGCTATTGCTATTCATAGGTTAAAAGGTGCTCATTTAATCTATTTTTACGAACATGGTGTTCTTAAAATACCGCAAGTGGAATAGTCAAAACTAAGCTAACATCAATATCACTGAAAGAGTTTGAACGCAGCTACTTTTAAAAAGAGTAGTCAAAATATGATTTAAGTAGGTATACATATGTACGATGATTTAACACTAGAACACTTCATGGATGGATTGGTAAAACGTAACCCTTATGAGCCTGAATTTCATCAGGCGGTTAAAGAGGTTGCGGAGTCAGTTATTCCTTTTATTAATAAAAACCCAAAGTATAAACAAGCGCATATTCTCGAAAGAATGACTGAACCAGACAAAGTAGTTTCGTTCAGGGTATCTTGGGAAGATGATGAGGGGAATATCCGTATAAATCGTGGATATAGAGTGCAATTTAACAATTCAATTGGCCCATATAAGGGAGGTTTGAGGTTCGACCCTTCAGTAAATATGAGCGTGCTTAAATTTCTTGGATTTGAGCAGACCTTTAAAAATAGTCTGACAACATTGCCTATAGGCGCAGGTAAAGGTGGGTCAGATTTTAATCCAAAAGGGAAATCTGACCGTGAAATTATGCGATTTTGCCAGTCTTTTATGACGCAACTCTATCAACACATTGGCCCTAATATGGATGTGCCGGCGGGAGATATTGGTGTAGGAGCACGAGAGATTAGCTACCTTTTTGGCCAATATAAACGTTTAACTCACCAGTTTGAGAGCGTGTTAACAGGTAAGTCGCTCGAATTTGGAGGGAGCCTGATCCGAACAGAGGCGACTGGATATGGAAATGCCTATTTCATGCAGTCTATGCTAATTCATAGCGGCCAGATTATTGAAGGTAAAACCTGCCTAGTTTCGGGCTCTGGGAATGTTGCACTGTACTGTGCAGAAAAAATCATTCAATTGGGTGGTAAAGTACTCACGTTATCTGACTCGAGTGGCACACTGCTGGTTCCAAATGGTATTGAGCAAACACAACTAGATATTATCAAAGATATAAAAACAAATAAGAGACAGCGTTTAGGCGTGTTGACTGAGTTGTTTGAGTGTGAGTTTTATGAAGGTAAAAAGCCATGGAGCATCAAAGCGGATCTAGCCTTTCCGTGTGCGACACAAAATGAACTAGACGAGGACGATGCTAGTTTATTGGCTGAACATGGCTGTTTAGCTGTATCTGAAGGGGCAAATATGCCATGCACCCCTGAGGCGGTTCACACATTTCATGAACGCGGTATCCTTTACGCGCCTGGCAAGGCCGCAAACGCTGGTGGAGTTGCAGTCTCCGCACTGGAGATGTCTCAAAATAGTATTCGCATGTCCTGGTCTGAAAATGAACTTGAGCAAAAGCTACATAATATTATGCAGCAAATTCATGATCAGTGCGTCAAATACGGTGAGCATGATGGCAAAGTCAATTATGTAGATGGTGCGAATATCGCTGGGTTTATTAAAGTTGCAGATGCTATGTTGGCCTATGGTGTTGTTTAGTAAAAGCTAGCTTAGATTACGTAAATATCACCTACCTTCTACTCTATAAACCCCAAGGTAGGTGATGTATATGTGTAGATTTGTTTTTAGAGCTATGGGGGTTGGTAAGAAGAAACAGTGCACTTAAAGTGAGAGCTGTAATTTGTAAATTGATTATATTACAGTAGTTAAATTACGCCCATTTTGTTTAGATTGATAGAGTGCCTGATCAGCGCGGCAATAAACGCACTCAAGCTTATCATCCTCACGATGCACAGATGTGACACCACAACTGATTGTGATTTTGATCTTGCTTTGCTCATACTGAACAGACATATCTTCGACTGCTTGACGGATTCGCTCAGCATACTTAGATATCGATTTGTCGTTACCCTCAACCAATATGACAAACTCTTCTCCCCCCATTCTAAAAAAATGGTCGGATTTGCGAATAACTTGCCTGACTACACTGCTAAAATTTATCAGCACTTGGTCTCCTGCATTATGTCCATAGCAGTCATTAATACGTTTAAAGTTATCTATATCTATCATGATCATAGAAAATGGTTGATGTTTGATTTTCCATCTACTAAACATCTCATTGCCTACCGTGGTTAAGCACCTTCGATTACTTGTTTCGGTTAAAGGGTCCGTTTCGGCGCGCTTTTTCTGTACTGAAATTTCCATTTGAGAGTGAAGGTAGTTTGCTAACCAGTTAGCGATGCACTCTAGCATGACTGCATCCTCAGGCTGATATGCACTATCGCTTAAACTACCAATATTTAGTGTGCCAAAGCAATTGCCTAGCTTCTGTAATGGTGCATCCATACAAGAGTTTAATCCTCCTTGATGTAACTTTTTACAATCTAAATCCTCTGACTTTCTTAAATTATTTTGGATCTCAAGGGTCTTATTTTGGTACACCCTCCCTACCATTGTTCCATGGATAGGTAAGATTGTTTTCGCTTTGATGGCATTGTTACCGAACAACGCATAGACTTCTAGCGTTTCGTCTGGTCGGTTTCCTAAACAGACACTTGCTCGGTCAGATTCAATGATTTTGGGTAGCCAGTATGATATTAGGTTTAAAGTCTCATTCAGATCTTGAGAACGCGACAGTGCATTCATGAACTTTATAGGTAGGCAAATTGATTCATAGCTGGGTGACGCTGACATACTCAACTACCAAAAGATTAATTAGGTTTTTAAAATTATAGCCGAAGAACAAACATCCAATACAATTATGTGACATCTTTTGATGTTGCCTAACGTCGAGAGGAAGCAATAATGTGTATAAACTATTTATACTGTTTGTTGATATTTTTATTCTTGAGCTTCATACGGAATTGGAAAAGCGATTGAGTAAAATATTTTACGACAGCTAAATTCTTTATGTTTAGATATATAACAGGAGTTTCTACAAAGGCTATTTATAGGCTATGAGGGCTCTTTGTTAACAAGTGTTGTGCTACTTTTTGATAGCTGCATGCTGGCTAAAGTGAGTCCAAATACAGTATTTTCCACTTTTACCCGTGTTTCTATGTACTCGATAACAATAAACAATGGAAGAGGCCTTTAACTGGTAATTTCACGTTCAATTCTTTAAGGATATGAACGCATTAAGGCTCTCTTCTAAGTTCATGCATTTTAATATACAAGATTCTTTATCTTTACTAGTGACTATATTTTCGCTTTTTCAAAAAGATAACCCAGCTAGGGATTACTTACTTTTAGGTAGCTTATACTTAATTGCATTCTTGCAATGCAGTATGCTGTTTTGTGCCATGATTAAGCTTTACTACTCAGAAACATACCACTATGAGTGCTTCCTTGATTTGGCGAGTTTGAGAATAGTCCACTGACATAAGTTGACGCTTGGTTTCGAATTAGCGATTGAACCTCCGATAGTTCCTTTTCAAGATTATTTTTAAGCTCGTCCAGTTTAGTGCGTTTTTCATCGTTAAGCTCACCGGACTCAAGTTGCAATGACTTGATTTGTTGCTGTAAAGACAGAATACTTTGTACTCGCTTATCCTTAGTTTGTACGTTCTCGCTTTTTGTGTCTTCTTTATTCTCTGCGTTGGCTTTTTCCGCCTCTACTTTCTGGGGATCAGTTGTATGGGACGTCTGTGATTGATCGACCTCTTCTTCCTTGGATTTTAAAAGCGAGTTGTATCCGGTATATCCGGCAGGTAAGTTGTTAACATTCATACAGGCAGTTTCTTGACAGAAATTAAATATTTACTTGTTTAGCAAGAATAGTGCCTGCATTTTTAACTATCCTAGGTGTTACTGCGTGATGATACAAAAGAGTAAAATTAACAATAACCTTTCAAAACAATGAATACTATAACGATAGTTAGAATTATTGCCCCAAACTGGCTGTTAGTATTTCAAGTGAGAGTAAATATTCAAAATTTAATATAGTTATTTAAAATCAGTCAGTTACTTTTTTGTTCGATTTTCTCAAGGCTTGGTGAAACTTAAATGTAGCGTTTTTGTTTTTAATGTTAATTTATAAATATAATCATATTGCTCTATTCCTTTTAAAAGTTGCTCATGTAATAATCGATTTGGGTTTTAAACAAAAAGGAAATTAAAATGAAACTGAAATTAAAATTGAAAAAAACGAAACTTAGAGAGTTACAGGCAAAAGATATTCTGCGTGATGGTCAGACTAAAAAAATCGGTGGTGGCTGGTCTAATTCAGGGTGTTTTTTAGACGATCCATGTAAGCACTACTAATCGTCCAGATTTTGAAGAGTGATCAATCACTCTTCATTTGTGAACGAAAGAAAGCCACATAGCAGAAGTTTTCGTATTTCGTGATAAAAGCTAAACAACCTCCTATATTGTTTTCAGATCATCCTCTTCTATTCAATTAACGAAAAATAGCGCCATAAACGGAACTTTTCTTGTACCTGTGGAAAGCTCTAAAACATAAAAGAGTTAAATGGGTAGTACCGTGAAAAAAAGGGCCCAAGTTCGACCCCTGATTATATGCTAAGGTATGAGCAAAATCTTACACTTTAGTCTGTTTCTAAGCGCATAAAAAAGCTGTGCTAGCTGGGATTTTTATCACTTAAACATGCGCTATTTGGTCGTTCGGAAATACGACGCCATACTCCCCAAGGATCTTGACTGAATACTTTACTGGGGGCGTTACCTCCTACAATATACCATTCGTTTTTGTACTCATGACAGTCCAGAGCATCAATAACAATTTGACCAGGTTGGTTATATAGTTTACTTGGATCCCAATAACCATCCTGTACTGGAGGTGGGGGAGTGTGCGGACCATGCTCAAACGAGCAGGTGTTTTCTGATAAGGTTAACTTGAGTTGCGCGCTCAGTGATACATAGGTCTCATCTATTGTTGCTTTTAAAGCTGCAAGTGCGTTATTTGCTTCATTGGTGCAGTCATATGCTCCATCGCTCGACTTGAGTTGAACAAATTGGCCGTTGATATCAACTGCAATTCGATTTTGAGATAGCACGAATTCGTTGACATCCGCTTGAGCAGCCTCATTATTGGCGACAACTAAGGCCGTTTTATCTGTGTAGTTATATAAGTAGAATTGCTTTTTACCTTGTTCGTCGTACGGACCTCCTTCGCCTAATTCATAAATAGGTAAGTTAACCATGATTTGCTCTAGGACATGGCCAAACTGGGTTTGATAGGAAATAGTGCCATTGCTTTTTAAATTATCGAATACAGCTTTAGACGCCGATTTGGCTTTGTCTATAACGACTTTCGAATAAAAACCATAGTTTTGTAGCAAGGACAGATAATTTGCAATGTCATCCCAGCTTAATTGAGAATCGTAGGTACTACCTTGTATAGCTGCTAGTGTTAAAGTGTTAGTGACATCTGGGATTTGTCTAATATATCGCGCGCCAAAATCATTTTGTTTTTGAAAGCAGGTCCAGTCGTCCTCTAAATCTTCAGTAATTGATACACAATGATCGAATATTTCTTGAGAGCGCAGTAATTGATCTTTGGCGGCATAAGGGCCGCGATTATACATAAAAGACATGAGCATAGAGAGTGCATCAGGATCTTTAGATTGCTGTAAAAACAAGTGCATTGAGTCTTGTGATAAATCTGAGCCCTGATTCCATGGCAATGAGCCACTTACAATAGCCAGCGCTGAGCCGTTATAAAAGCCACTACTGAGTGAGGAGCCGAGTATGTTTCTAGCTGGACCTGTGTGTGAACTGAGTACCGTCCTTGGATCGAGATTTTTGAATGGAAGAGGAAACCCACCGCCAACAACTCCTTGTAGTTCAGCCCATGCGCTTCCCGGGTATTCAATTTGGAGTACACCATCATCTTCATCTACACCCGCAGGTAGATCTTTTCCCAAAGAGCTCTCTTGCAAACCTTTTGACACAAAGTAGTTTGGGTTCATTTGTCGTTCGAAGTAATCACCAAAGCGTTCGCCAGTAGCAAATGGTTTAGTGAGATCAAATGTTCCATTTGCGCCCTTTCTTAGCCCATATTGCATTTGAATTCGGCTAGAAGCACTGGCATGCGCGAACGCAATAGCCCACAATTTATGCTCTACTATTGTATTGCTAGACGGTGTACCTATGACGCTAAGGTTCACTTCTGACGGGAACTCTTCTTGCCAATTTATATGGTAGAATTGCCCAGGTTTGTTACACCCTTCTCTGTCTATGTCATAGCCTCCATCAGGGGTTTCGATAATTTCACAGTGATAATTTACAGTCACTTTGTCTGCTAACAAAATTCGGTAATCAACAGCTCCCTGATACGTAGGCATGAGTTGTTGATATTGGTTTTCATCAATTGTTTGTATGGCTGAAGCTTGGTTATATAGGCCGCAAATTACTGCTGCGTATAAAGCCTTTTTTGATAAATTTTTCATAATTTAATAGCTCTTTTCATGTTGTATTTGAATTGTGTTTTGACATCGCTGTCAGTATAAAATATACAATCTAATGTATAAAAAACAAGCGAAATGATAATGCCCGTGTAAAGGTCATAAGGATCCGCAAACTAGACTGCGCCTTTGGTTGTACTTAAAAGTCTCGAGAGCGAGCGCTTTAGAATGTGCGTAACATATTGAAGAGGAGTTCAATTAGTAGAACAATCGCATCGACATAGCGCTTGGTATTTAAGGCTCTAACAATATGAATAAGTACTCTGAACAATACGTTGAGCTGGATGAAATTGTCTTTATAAAATTTAGATGACTGGATCATTAATTATAATTGCATCGCTCTGTAGGTTTTTTGAATTTATTATTCTGTGTATTAAAGGTTTATGGAATCTAATTTTTTGCAAAGTCAGAGTTAATATAAAACTATTTATTTCTGAATCTCTGGGTTGTTTATTTTTGGTTAAATTTTGTTTTAATAAATTTTATTAATCTTTTTATCGCTTTGCTTGGTGTTTAATATCTTTATGATTTTTATGTTTATTTTTTGTTTTACATAAGTTGGCTGGTCACAGTGATTATTTTATTTAACTACACCTTTGAATGTTTTTTGTTTTTAAGTGTATGTTTTATATTGTGATTTCACTTTGTTTTTCGTTTTGATTAATTTATGCATAAAGTAGGTGAGGTCAATTGACGAGCTAGAAAAATTGAGGTTATTTTAAATTCTCCTGAAAATAAAAAGGAAATTTTATGAATAATATTAAGTTAATAGTTCCAGCTCTTCTTATTAGTGCTACCACTGTTCATGCCAATGATAATAAGGTGAATGATTACGCAATTGATAGAATTGAAGCGTTCTCTAAAATCTCCAACCTAGTTGAATTTTACCATCCTAGTGCATCAGTTCAGGCGACAAACTGGGAGGCTTTTACAAAATATGGTGCGCATTATATAAATCAGAACCCATCTCAGGACTTTGCTACTCTGTTAAAGCATTTATTTAGTGACATTGCGCCTCATGTAACCTTTAACGATTACTTGACTGAACCAGAGCGACTAAGTCGAAATAGCGAAGTCTCTGGGTGGATTAACTTTGGCTACCCAAGCAAGAGAGGACATTATTCATTTAATAGGGAAGTCAGTACGATAAATTATGGAGAACTACATACAGAACCATTCTTACCACAACAGCAAGTTTATTATACTCAGCTAAATGGTGTGTATGTACGAGTGCCAATGCTACTTGAAGCAAATACGAGTGCAAAAGAAGGGGTTCCGTATAAGGCGCCTGACAACGTCAACATACCTGACACGCTAGAAAACCCTTATTACTGCTTTGGAGCTATGAGCAAAGTGTGGGGAGTGATGGAGCACTTTGGTCAGTATTTTCATCATGTTCCAGTTAATTGGAAAGCGGAACTAAAACCGTTACTAAAAGCTTGTCTGACGCAAGACGGGAAAAAAATTGGTGATGCACTGAAGTATTCACTTACTAAGTTGCAAGACAATCACGTGAATTTATATTCCCTTGATATTCCGGTGCATTATCAGTGGCCCGATGTTGGGTTTGAAATGGTAGAAGACAAGCCTGTATTAATTTACAAAGGTGCCGGTATTGAAGGTCTTGAAATCGGGGATGAACTTGTCGCCGTTGATGGCCAAGATATCCGTGAACTGATAGAAGAGAAAGTGCCATACTCTCTATCTGCCAACATCACTGCGCAAAGCGATATTCTTAGTAGTCAAGCCTTGCTCAGAGAAAACCCAACAGATGTTGTAACCTTAGACATTAAAAATAAAGATAATCAGCTGTCATCAGTACAACTCACAACAGACAAGCTGTTTTACAATATTTACTATAGCGCTATCGACAAGTATACGCATTTTGACCAGCCAACTTATCAAGTATTGGACAATAACATTCACTACTTGGACTTGGGCAAAGTCACAAATGATGAGCTACCTAGTTTGGTCGAAAAACTAGAAACAGCCAGTGGTATTATTGTTGATTTGCGTAACTACCCGGATGATTGGTTTGCTTGGCAGAATTTCCTGATGGCAATACATGACGGAAAAATTGAAGGACCAGAATTCAACATTCGCGTATCAAACCACCCTAACTATGAGCAAAGGCACGTATTCAACCTAGATTTATCAAGACAAGGAACAAGCAAGAAGCTAAACAAACCTATGGTAGTGTTGAGTAGTCGGTATAGTATTAGCCGCAATGAATTTGTGCTCGCCTTTTTCCAAAACTTGGATATCCCTGTTGTTGGTGAAGTTACCCAAGGTATTAATGGTGACATGACGCAAGTGTACTATGGTGGCGGCGGTCAGAATCGTTTGGTTGTGAGTTTTACAGGTGCAGAAGCGAGACAGGCTGATGGTAGCAAGTTAATTGGTGTGGGTGTTCAACCAGATATTGTGGTATCTCCAACTGTGGAAGATATCGTAAATAACCATGATACGATTAAAAGTACAGCGAAAAAATACCTTGAAACGCTCATTGAATAATCGCGGCTTCATATAGGTATAATCGAAAGAGAGGCGCGCTGTTTGCGTGCCTCTTTGCATAAGTTTACTTTCATCAAACCCGAATGTTGGTAGTTACTTTCGAATTACCACTTATTTGCGGACTGGTTTGGTAACCCTTTCACAGCGCTTTTAATGTATTGAGTTTGTATAGATGTAGCTGGCCCATCTACTTGGCTTATTCTATCCAAGAGCCCGATGATTGAAGCAACTTGCTCAGGAGTAAACTTATCAAAAGAGCGTTCAATGCTTTTTGCTGGTTTAGAAAAAAACTCTTGTCCATTTCCAATTAAATACACACTGGATGTAAGTAAATCTTTTGCTTCAGCTCGATCTACACGAAACTCTGACTCAAAAGCGTGCAGAAGTGCAGATTTTTGCGTTGCGGTTATATCTCCATCTACTTTTACGACCCCTGTTACAAGTAAAGCCGCTACATCCAATGGCGAGTCTAATTTGAATACAGGATTAAGGTCATGGTTTTTACGAAACTTGCGTCTTCTATGCCACGAGAAAGGATTAAGCCACCCAATATCAAACCCTGTTTCACTTAGTCTATTCAATAAAACCAGTATTGTTATAAGTGCACCTAATACACCTAAAATTATATGCATTTTTCAGTATCCCTAATTCATGTTCCCACTATATGTTCCCATTATGAAACGGTTATGTAAACTCATGATTAAAAATATGATTTTTTTCATCCAGCGAAATCGCCCTAAAATTTCATGTACTTAGTTATTTTAACGGTAGCTTCTACTCTTGTTCTAAAAGGCTGAATAATCGAGATGCATGTGTACAGCTGCAGCAAGGCGTTTAGATGCAACTAATCCAGATTTTACCTGCTATTCACAGCGTTTTTAAGACGGGCACGCTTGTTTGTAATAGGCTATGAAGTTCAGCTATTTTGCAAACTCTAATAAATAGTTCCTTGAAAAAAGATTAACCCCAACTTGTTGTCCTGACGCATTGGGCACAGTTACGTGGAAGTATTGGTATGACAAAAAAAATAAAGCCTAAAAACTCATTTAGTAGCTTACTACTCTCAACAGCTTTGATGGCTTGTGCCTCAGGCGCATATGCCACTGATAAAAACTTGACCGGCTTAGTACCTCAAGATTATTTTGATTTTGTATTTATGGGAGAACCACAGATCTCGCCACATAATGACATGACCTTATTTGTGAAAAGTACGGTAAATGATGATGCGAGTGGCCGCAACAGCCAAATTTATAAAATCAATAAAGATGGAGTTGTTTCTGAGTTCACGCAGGGCAAAGGTGATTATGCCCCTAAGTGGTCTGCTGATGGTAGTAAAGTTGCCTTTATTCGAGCCGTTGATGGCAAGTCACAAGTATTCATCATGCCCGCTAACGGCGGAGAAGCAAAGCAAGTAACGTCATTAGAGGACAATCTTTCGAGCTTTGATTGGTTTCCTTCCGGAGATAAATTACTATTGTCTCTCAGTGTCAGCCCAGAAGCAGAGTCAGCTGAGGAAAAGATTGACGACGAACTTGAAAAGAGCACCAATGAACGTGCAGAGCCTAATATTGTTGTTGTAAAACACGCAAAGTATATAGGTAACGGCAGTGGATACCTGAGCGATAAGCGCAGGCATCTATTTGTATTTGACATAAATAAGAGTGAGCTCACACAATTAACTTTTGGCGAAGATTGGAACGCAAATGGTCCTGTTGTTTCACAGGATGGGAAATATATTTATTTTGATGCTAACAAAACTGGATTGGAGTATGAAGGCAACTCAAATTCAGATATTTTTCGCTTGGATGTCGCCACTAAAAAAGTAACGGCATTAACTCAACATAAAGGAGCTCAGTTTGATATAAGTTTGTCTCACGACAATTCATCGATCGCCTATGTACATTATGAAGATACCTTTGAGCAGGCGGACGTAATAGTGAAGGGCAAAAATGGAAAAGCCCAAAATCTTACAGCGAATTTTGATAGAAATGCCTCTAACGCCATTTGGGCGCCTGACAATAACACTCTGTACTTTACAGCCAATGATCACGGAGCCAATCGACTATTTGCCGCCTCAGTAAAGTCAGGCAAAGTGACAAAACTGATTGAAGGTAATAAAAGCATAAAGAATGTAACGCTTTCCAGTAACGGTCAATTTTTAGTATTTACCATGGAGAGTTCAACGCAGCTACCAGAACTATACCGTTTTGATCTGAGTTCAAAAACAGTCGTTAGACTCACTCAGTTTAATGATGAATTGCTTGCTAGCAAAAACCTATCCGCAGCTGAGGAAGTGTGGTTTGAGAATGAAAAAGGTATGAAAGTTCAAGGCTTTATTCATAAGCCACTGAATTTTGATAAGCACAAAAAATACCCTCTGGTACTTAATATTAAAGGTGGTCCAGGTGGAATGTGGGGGCACCAATGGTTCCATGAAAATCAGATGTATGCAGCCAAAGGCTACGCTGTTGCTTATGTAAATTACCGTGGAAGTAGCGGCTATGGTATTGCACACAGCAAAGGCGTCAGAAAAGACTATGGGGGAGCTGACTACAGAGACAATATTCAGTTCCTTGACAAAGTATTGGCAGACAATACCTGGATAGATGCAGAAAAACTGTATATCACAGGTGGTAGTCATGGCGGGTTCTTAACGAATTGGATCACAACTAAAACAGACCGTTTCAAAGCTGCGGTAACACAGCGCAGTGTAAGCTCTTGGATATCAGAAGCTGGTACTCAAGAATATACCCCAAATCAGATGACTGAAGAGTTTGGCGGCAATTTGTGGAATAACTTTGATGCGTATTGGAATAGATCTCCCCTTAAGTATGCTAATAAAGTTTCCACACCTACATTAATCATCCACAGTGACGCGGATATGATTACTCCTATTGGTCAAGGTCAGGAGTGGTTTTACGCTTTGAAAGCAAACAATGTACCGGTAGAGATGGTGATCTTCAAAGGTGAAACACATTCTTTGTCTCGCAGTGGCACACCGACAAATTTAGTTGAAAGGCTCTCTCGAATTATAGATTGGTTTGAGCGCCATTAAACGTACCGCTAAATATGCCCCTTAACTCGTTTATGGGGCAACTTCTTATATGCAAACGTTTTAACTCTGCCAATAAATTTAAGTTTATAGCCTTTTGTGCTTGGCCCAATTAAATCTTTGTTCTCAGAAAAGCAATGAATTTTAAAGCGGAGTAGGTGTGGTGTTATAGACATTTTACTACAAGTGAAGCTAACTTAAGCCTGCCTAGGTTGTTTCTAAAGTAAGTAATTGCTTCCACGTAAGCTCATTTATACCAAACATTAATCATATTTGGAAAAACAAAAATACGAAGTTGTAATAGTGACTGAGTTACAAAATTGCTCCAAGCAAGTTCTCCAACTTACTGTCTAATTCGAGTTAGTGCGGTTAGTGCGAGGAGTATCGAAGGGCTGACATTGAAGTAGCAAAAGACTGTGGATGCAAAAAACTAATATTTGCTGAATTCACATCACAAAAGGCTTAATTTACTTGGGGTGTTAAGAAAGGCACTTTTGTAGGCGCTAATCGAAGGTATATTTTTATAGAATAAACAACAAAATGCGTAGAAATAGTAGACAATATCAACTAGCCTATAAAAACGAGTATTTATATTTCGGTACCTTAAACGGTTGCTCCAATGCCTATGGGAAAACAGCTTTCTGTAATTTTATATACCACGTGGATATTAATGGCTGTTATTCCAAGCACTTGCCTAGGAAACATTCCAATACTTGCAAACCAATACTCGGTTAAAAAGCTGACTGCAGAAGATGGGTTTGCTTCATCTGAAATTTATTCAATCATTCAAGATCAACAAGGGTTTCTTTGGTTTGGCACCGCCGAAAATGGTGTAATGCGCTATGACGGTCGAAAAGTAACACTCTTTGAATTTGATAGTAAGAATATAAACGGCCTCTCTCACAACGACGCTGGTAATCTGATGTTAGATCGAAATGGTAATATTTGGGTGGGCACATGGGGAGGAGGTGCAAATCGCTATGACCCTAAGACAGGGCAGTTTGAGAGCTTTCTTCACGACCCAAAACGGGAAAATTCTATTTCGGCAAACAGAATACAATCTCTTTACCACGATCTGGATGGCACCATTTGGTTGGGATCTTATGACAAAGGTTTAAATCGTTATCTCGAGAATAATGAATTTGAACATATTCAAGTAGGTTCTAGTATCTCTCAAGGTCTATCTCATAATCGCATTTGGGACATAGAAAATAATGATGAAAACAGCCTTTGGATCGCCACTAGTTATGGCCTGAACCTATATAATAAAAAACAAAACACCTTCCGGTATTTTTTCCCAGACCCTGTAAATGATACGCCAACGGGTGCCAATGAAATTAGGCATGTTCTAAAAACTTCTAAAGGGGAATTATATGTTGGTACACAACAAGGTCCTTTTTCATTTGATGCCAAAAGTGGCGAATTTGTAGAAATAGGCGTTTTAGATGGCGTGCATTTGGGCCAAGTTAACTCGATGATTGAAGACCAAGATGGTTACATTTGGTTTGTGACCAGTAAAGGTGTGTTCAGAAAGTCGAGTGTGAACGGTCAGCTTGTGCAGCTTGACCTTGAGCACAATAATGGCCTACGAATCATTTTTGAAGACAACGCAAAAACCATTTGGATTACGAACGAAATACACGGTATTTTTAAGTTGGTTCCTCATCGCAAATTTAAGTCAATTAATAGCCCTGAACTAAGTGCGCCAAATGGGATTGTTGCGGATGCCAACGGAGACATCTTAATTGCAAACGCGGCGTCTCAATTATTGAAATGGGAAGTGTCTTCGCAGACTTTGAAACTTGTATCACCGCCAGTATTTAATGAGTCTAATGGTTTTGGTTCCAATACATTATTAGAGCGGCCAGTTTTATATTTAGATGCGCAAAACTATCTCTGGCTGGCACAGGATAGAGGAATTGCGAAATTCAATTTAGCCACTGGGCAAAGTGAGTTGATTACTTATCCCGAGGAGGACGCCCATTACCGTGAATTCAGGGAGATACGGGCACTAACCGCTGATACACACGGCAACCTATGGATAGGTACATACAAAAACGGTGTGTACATATATAACCCCAAGACGAATAATTTCAAGCATTTAGATGGCTCCTTTGGGTTATCTCATCCAGAGGTATTAACCATCTATAAAGATAAATCGCAAAATATATGGGTGGGAACAGGCGATGGTGTCAATTTATGGAATGAATCTAGCCAAAAATTCCAGTCATTTGTGAGTGATAATTACAAATCAGATAGCTTGTTGGGCAGTATCGTTCAAGATATTCATCAATCGAAAGATGGTGGCATTTGGATAGCGACTCAGCAAGGGCTCAACCTATATCAAGCAGATACAAACAACTTCAAGCATTTTAGTACGCAAAATGGTTTACCCAGTAATTTGATCCGCGCAATATCGGACGACAAACAAGGTAATTTATGGTTGACGACCAATAAAGGTATTACTAAGTTTTCGCCTTCCAGTGGCAAGATCAGCAATTTTGATAGCCGTAATGGTTTACTGGGATTAAATTATTACCCAAGTAGCTTAATTAAAGGTAGAAATAACACCCTATTTACCAGTAGTCAGCGTGGGGTTGAATACTTTAGCACACAGCCACTTAAATCAGATTTAAGCGATCCACACTTGGTGCTGACTGGGTTCAATAAAATGGGCCAACCCGTTGATCTAGACAAACCTTATTCATATGTAGACGACATCTATATTTCATATTTGGATTACATCTTCTCATTTGAATTTTCTGTGCTTGATTTCATCTCACCTAATAAGAATCAGTATGCTTATAAGCTCGAAGGGTATGATGATAACTGGATCGAAATTGGTAATAGAAACACGGCTTCTTTTACTAATTTGGATGGTGGAACTTACACTTTTCAAGTAAAAGCGACTAATAGCAATGGACTTTGGGGCTCAAATATACTGTCAATTAATCTACACGTTGCACCACCACCATGGAAGACTTGGTGGGCCTATTGCTTATATCTGTTGTCTATTGCATCGATCATTTTTACCGTTATTTACCTGCGCACAAAACTTCAAAAGGCTGAAATACGCAGGCAGAAGCAGTTTGTAATTCAACTTGAAAAACAAGTCTCTGAAAAAACTGCATCACTTAAAATGCAGGCTAAGGATCTTGAAAAAGCGTTAAAAAAGGCAGAAGAAGTTACTCGATTGAAGTCCGAATTTTTGGCGAATATGAGCCATGAAATCAGGACGCCCATGAATGGTGTATTGGGCATGCTGGAGTTGTTAAAGCACAGTGAATTAACGCCAGAGCAAGCTCATTCGGTGAATATTGCAAGTACCAGCGCACATTCGTTATTAACTTTGATCAACGACATATTAGACTTTTCTAAGATAGAAGCCGACAAACTCGAACTTGAGTTTATAGATTTTGATTTAAGGCAACTTATAGAACTTTTATGTGAATCTATGGCTTTGTCTGCTCAGTCAAAAGGTGTCAGCATGACAGTCGATTTAGTAGACATAGCATCACCGATAGTAAACTCAGATCCAGGCAGAATTAGACAAATAATTACTAACTTATTGAGCAATGCAATTAAGTTTACAGAGCAAGGTGAGATAGTTATTACCGCTAAATTGGAACCCACTGCTGTTGCCAATCAAAGCCTATTAACTTGTCAAATTAAAGATACAGGAATAGGTATTCCTGAAGAAAAGCTCTCTAGTTTATTTGACTCATTTATACAGGTAGATGCGTCTACAACACGTAAATATGGTGGAACAGGCTTGGGGCTTAGTATTACTAAAAAGCTATGTCAGTTATTAAACGGAGATGTACAAGTCTCGAGTGAAGTGGGTTCAGGAAGTCGATTTGAATTTAATTGTATTGTTCTCCAAAGTGACAAATCTGTTCAAGAAGAGGTTTCCTTTAAAAACATGGGGATAACAGCCCTGATTGTTGATCCGGCAATCTCCAGTAACAAAGCCATTTGTAAGCAGTTGACGCGCTGGGGGGTCAAAGCTCTAGATACAACGAATGCAGGACAAGCTTTAAAGGAGCTTAACGCAAACGACATCGATATTGTATTTTTTAACAAGGCGCTTCCTGATATGAGTGGGGAGTCGATGGCCAAAGAAATACGAAAGCATGAACAAAATGCGAGTATTAAGCTCATCATGATGAATTTATTAAATGAACATTATGATGCCATTGAAAACAGCTCTGTTGCTTTAGATGGTCATTTCTCAAAACCTGCAACTATGAATGACTTATTGATGGCTTTATCTACTGTAAATAGTGACATTTTAGTACAGCAAAACACATCGAGTGAGGTCGATGAAACGCAAGGCGTCTTAGACATGCACGACGACGTGTGGGCAGTGAATAAGCGAGTACTTCTTGTTGAAGACAATAAAGTGAACCAGATAGTTGCTTTACGGATTTTAAATGATATCGGTGTAACTACGGAAATAGCGGAAAATGGTGTTGAAGCAATAGAAAAGCTAGTTAAAGCAGATCCTACTCAGCCTTACGACATCGTGCTAATGGACTGTCAAATGCCGAAAATGGATGGCTATGAAACTACAAAAAACATCAGAGCAGCGAACGCGGGAGATTGCCATACAGCAATTCCCATTGTCGCCATGACCGCCAATGCTATGCAAGGAGATAAGCAAAAATGCTTGAATGCGGGTATGGACGACTACATCACGAAACCAATTGAAGCCAACAAAGTCAAAGAAAAGCTAAAAGCTTGGATCATTAAAACCCAGTAATGTCTGGGCTTAAAACAAAAGCTCTGTGTTTAAAGAAAATTAACAATAAAACTTAATAATTATGTTAACTATCGCTAATATCCTTTAAATAAACGCATTAAAATTGTACAAGCATCTAAATTAATGGCATTGTAAGTTAGTTTTTTCGAGTAGTTTAAAGTTAAATTGGAACGATCCAAATTGCGGAAGATAAAAATGATTCATAACAAAAGAGTGAAACATTTGGCCGTTTTGTCACTGTCATGCGCGATGTTGAGCGCGTGCGAAAAAGCCCCAAATGAACCAAGTCAAGTTGCTGAAGTACAAAGTACTAATACACCAAACTATGTGACAGATGTTGTGTCGTATGTTGATCCTCTCATTGGCACTAAAGGTCCCTTCAATCATCGGCAAGCTGGGAACGTGACGCCTGGTGGGGTTGTTCCGTTTGGGATGTTCAACTTTGGACCTGAACATGCTTACACCGAAGATTTACTGGCTGAATCAGAGGGTATCTCAAAAAAAATATTAGAAGAAAAAAAACGTGTACCTGTTTCACCAGGCGGCTACAATTATCAAGCTAGTCGGGTAAAAGGGTTCTCTTTTACTCGCTTGTCGGGCACTGGTTGTTTGGGGGCGTCAGGTGATATTCCAGTTATGCCATTTACTAAAGATATTACGTTTTCTCCTGCTACCGACCCAATCAATGCATACTACAGTGCAGGATTTAGTCACGAAGACGAAACGGCAATTCCTGGTTTTTATCAAGTTGGACTAGATAATGGCGTTAATGTTGAGCTAGCAGCAACAACGCGTACGGGCATTGCAAACTTTACTTTTGCAAACGCCAACAACGCTAAACTGCTATTTAGAACAGCCTATTCACAATTAGGTAGCGGTGATGCGTTCGCAAAAGTGGATGCTGAAAAAGGAGAAGTCACGGGGTATGTTACTTCAGGTAACTTTTGCGGTTACTTAGGCGAGTACAATCAGCGAGACTATTACACCCTCCATTTTGTCGCGAAAATCAACAAGACCATCTCAGGGTCTGGTGCCTGGAAAGATGATGTTGTAGATAAAAACGCTCAGTCGTCAAAAGGCGGGATGGGCTATGGAGATAATGGTTGGCCCGATATTGGTAAAGGTTCAGGTCTATGGATCAACCTTGATCTAAAAGACGGTGAGACAGCACAAATGCGTGTGGGTATTTCATACGTGAGCTTGGAAAATGCGAGGGAGAATTTAGCGAAGGAACAGGCTGAACAGAGTTTTGCTGAGGTACGTCAAAAATCTCAAAAAGCGTGGGAGACAGAATTGTCTAAGGTGAAAGTTGCTTCAGACGATACCAGCAAGTTACGGGTATTTTATACTGCCCTTTATCATAGTCTATTTCATCCGAATGTCTTTTCTGACGTAAATGGTGAGTACACTGGTTTTGACCAAAAGGTACACACTGTGAAAGGTACTCAGGCAGTGCAATATGCTAACTTTTCTGGCTGGGATGTATACCGCTCGCAGTTGCAATTAGTGACACTTTTGGATAAGAAACGTGGAAGTGATATTGCACAATCATTATTCAACCAAGCCAATCAGTTTAATGGTATCTGGGACCGGTGGACTCACAATGCGGGCCCGACAGGTGTTATGAGCGGAGATCCATCCACTATCGCAATCGCTAACTTTGTCGCTTTTGGCGCAAATGACTTTGACGTGTCGGGTTCATATAAGTCGCTACGCAAGGCCGCGACTCAACCGACAGAATTTGATTTATCAAATGTTGGTTGCCCAGTTTTTTGCCGCGGACAAAAGCCATCTTTAGATGAATGGCAAAGCTTGGGTTACATTTCAGAACAGTCTAATAGTTGGGAAGGTGCCTCTGAAACCCTTGAACAAGCTTCCAGCTACTTCTCTTTGGGGCAATTGGCTCAGCGCCTTGGTCAAAGTGAAGACGCTTCCCGATTTGTAGATGAAGCGGGATATTGGCGTAATATTTATAATCCTTTTGCAACAGAGTCATTGGGGTATATCCAAGGACGAAATAAAGATACAAGCTGGAAAGGTGAATTTGACCCATTTTCTGGACACTTGTTTGTTGAAGGTAGCCCTGCTCAGTATTTATGGATGATCCCTCATGATGGTGCCGGCCTTGCAAAAGTGCTGGGCGGAGAGCAAAAAATGAGTCAAAGGCTAGATAGCCACTTTAGAAAACCAGATGGTACTTGGGTGCTTTACCGTGACTCAGCTGAATTTTCTGATGTATCGAACCAACCGTCTATTTTGTCTCCGTGGATGTATTTGCATACTGGAGACGCTTATAAAACACAGCAAACGGTGCGTGAAACCATGGAACAACTTTGGCTAGATGCACCTGATGGTATACCGGGTCAAGATGACTTAGGCCAAATGTCGTCATGGTATGTGTTCAGCAGTCTTGGGCTATATCCTAAATACCCGGGCAGAGCCGATTTAGTGCTGTCCAGCCCGCAGTTTTCCAATGCACAAATTGGTAATCTAACTATTACTGCACCAGATGCTTCAAAGCAGCACATTTTCATCGACGAGCTTAAGGTAAATGGTAAAACAACGCTCAATAGCTGGATTGATGAAACATATATTAATCAGCCTGTAACTTTAGACTTTACTTTAAGTACTGAGCCAAATAAAGCATTCGGTAAAGCTATTGAAAATAGACCTCCAAGTTATACTCCAGCTACTATCTTATAGAGTTTACCAGTATTTTTTCATTAAAGTTGGGAAGTAAAACCAGTTAAAAAAGGAGCTTATATAAAGCTCCTTTTTTATTTATAAGTGCGGGGCAACTCAATTTTACTGAGGAGAATATAAAGTGTAGCTTGATTTTTCTAGGCTTGATTACTGCTTTTTTCTTTTTAAATTTAATTGCGACAGATGCGTCCCAGTTTGGGTGGTTAAATAAAAACCAGCTTTTTACATGTATTTTATAGCGGTTCATTCGCAAGGAACAAAAATGATTAGTTTTAAAAAAATATCAATTGTGGCGCTCGCATTGTACTCTCAATTCAATTTGGCTAGTACTGTAGAGGGTTACCCTTCCAGTAAAGTAACTTACACAACAAGTTTTGTATGGTATGACAACATGTCTCATCCTATCAGTGATGGGCAATACATCGAGTCTGAAAGCGGTCAACAATACAGAGTACAAAATGACCAACAGCTTGATCTATCGTATTCGTCATATCCTCAGTGTAGAGACACAATGCAATACATGTGTATGCCATTACCTACGGTTACAGCTCACGTCGTAAAATCTAGAGATGGCGTTTTTGATAAGCCAGTATATTTTATAAAGGGTTTAAATGTCACCGCTGATGGTATCAGCGCGAGCGGAGGTGAGTTCAATAAATATTGGTATGACCATCGCCTTAGAGATGTCTTCAAGCCGTTACTTGAAACTGGACGAGACATTGTCTTTATTGACTACACGGGTACTGACGAAAGCTTGATTCCGCAGTCAGCGCAGTTAGTTCATTTTGTGGAAACTCAAATGAAGGCTGGTAACCATCAAAGTACAATGATGGGCTACAGCTACGGTGGTTTGATAGCAAAACAAGCCCTGAATTTAATGGAGTCAAGCCGTTATAATCACGAGTTTTTTAACTATATCTCAATTGATGCCCCCCACAAAGGCGCCAATATTCCATATACCATCACTGATACGATAGGCAGAATTAAAGGGCGTCTTGAGGATGCAAGAGGATGTTCTTGGATCAGCTCATGTGATAAAGCTCGCAAAAATGCACGTCGAATGTACTCTAGTTTGACTGAAGGGTTGGCAGCTAAGTTGTTGGTTACAGGGAAAGATAGCTTTCAATATTTTAGAAAGTTAGCCAATGAAGGGTACCCATCAACTTACAATGTGGCATTCTCTAATGGGAGCTACACAGGTACTTCTGCTGGTTTACCTACCAATACCCAAATGGCACGGTTTGAGGCTGACTATCAAGTCTATGGAGATACTTATTATACATTAAAATCACTGAACATTAGTAGCCAGTATAAAATGGGACACTACTATAGAAGTCATAACTTTGACAACGCGCCAGGATCGTATGCTGTGACTGGACAGATGTTGCAAACGTTCTTTGATAACAATGGAAATATTCGTCGTGTCACTAATAATTTGTTATCCAATAATAAAAAGCCTACATTTATTACTACAGCAAGTGCTTTAGATTTAAATACGAACGACTTTACATCATCATTTAACTTAAACTCTATATCAACTCCATTTGATAAAGTTTATGCTGTATATGGTAGTAACCTTAGCCACACAAACTTTAGTTACCATAAAAATAACTTGATTTCAGAAGTTAAAAAGGCTAACTAATTATTTTTGATAAAGCGCTTTTAATTTAAGCGCTTTATAAATGGTGTTTATATGGTCGTATTTTTTAATCGATATTTTTTCTTGGTCTTTTAAAATATTGTTGTTTTAAATGTTTAATGTTCTACTTGGTGTATAAAAACCCTAGTGAGGCGCTGGCATTTTAAGAGATTCGTTCCAGTCTTACTTACTCATTTATACCAAAACCATTAATGTTTGTGATTGTGAGTATCTTCGTCTATTTCGCGTGACCCCCTTTAGATCTCATTTTGAAAAGCCCATAAGCAATCCAAGTGTGTTGTTTTAGCTGAGGCCCAAATACGTGGCAACGTTTTATCTAAATTAACCGCCAAAAGCGCATTACAATAGGAAGCGACATGCCTTCAACTATATCGATTCAATTTGAACTCTCTTAGCTATTTGCAAATTATTTACAATCCACTGCGGAAACGAACATCGGACATAGCGCCATCATTCTAAATTTACTTTAGCAAGAATAAAAATACCGGTAATTGGTATGGGGTTTTGGTTTGTTTATTATCGTTATGTTTACAACTGTAATCCCTTGTAATGGTTTTGGGTAACTCATTAATGTAGTTTATTAAACGACTCGGGCGAGTAGCAAATGGGACGGCCTGAAGTCACTAATTACATTAACTTTGGAGTATAAAAATGGGTTCACGAAAAGGGGTAGTTGGCACGGCAGTGGTGGCTTCTTTGGTCACAGGTTCGGTCGTATTTGCTAATCAAGCGAATGCATTTGGTTGGGGAAGCATCGGTGACTTTTTCAAAGACCCAGTCGGTTCAGTGGGAAGCGCTGTAAGCCAAGTGGCCAATGTGGTACATCATGTAACTAGCCCTGTCACGAACGTGGCTATTACGGTTCTAAAAGAGGGCGCAAATGTTGTTAATCAGGCAACAGATATAGTAGGAGTTGACTCTAGAGCAATTACAAATCAAGCAATTGCAGTTGCACAAAGCCTTACGTCAATCAACCAATTGGGCACTTACTTTACATCAGAGCAGCAAAAATTAGCACAGTTAGAAAGTTTTGCTGGTACAGCTGTTAATAATGTGCATCACCTTTCTCAGCTGGAGTCATTAGTTGATGGTGTAAATTCAAATAATGTGGAATTGGCAAAAGAAATTGTCTATGCCCTGATCCGAGATATCGACTATAACAGCCTTAAACGAGTTGCCGATGAAGTTAAAAACCGTGACAGTGCTCAGTCGCTCATGTTCATGGTTAATAAAGGTAATATCGGGGTGGGTGTTGCAGTTGATATCAATGAGCTCGACAGAATAAAGCATGGTCATCATACGCATCGCGACCAGCCGATTATGAGCTTTTTTGTTCAAGCTGTTAATCCAGGCACGCCCGACAATGCGGTTAAATTCGCTGTCGGTTATCATAAAAACTTACCTAAAGATGTCTCTGGCAACAGCTTTAGTATTGCCAACACAGCTAAGAATATCAAAGTCACTTTGGCTTTCGCGCCATTAGGTACAAATAGTTTGCTGAGCTTTTTTGATATTACGGCATTGAGAAATCAACACAAAATGACGGCAGTAGGGGTCAGTAGTAAATCTGTAAACATGCAAGTTGGTGGTACTTCTAGACAAGTGGTTTTTAAACAGTGTCAAAACGGTCGCTTGCTAGTGGCTGATGGAAATTGTCACAATGCGCATGAAGACTTGTCATTAAGTGCAATCTCGGGGGTAAGCCAAACCGATCAGCATACGTCAGTGGGTGGTGTTTCATTTGTATTTAAGTCATTTGGAACTGTACCTGGAATGTATTGTGTACAGACGGTAGAGCCTGCAGATCCACATACGTGGAATGACAACTATTTCTGTGCTTCTCAAGATATCGGTATGAAGTGGTCATACGCAGGCCCCATTGACGGTATGCGTTGTACTCAAATTAAAGAGTCAGCTGATCCTCATACATGGGAAGATAATTACTTGTGCTTACCTGATAGCTCAGACTTTTTATTCTCATGGAGTAGTGCCGGTAAAGCTGATATGAAAAAGACGGTAAGATGGCTTGAATCTGCTGATCCTCATACTTGGCATGACAACTTTCTAGGTATTGAAAAGCACGTAGAGCTAAAAATTCATGGTAAGTGTTTGGATATTTGGTTTGCACATCCAGCCAATGGTCAGGATATTGTAGTACATGATTGTCATGGTGGCGCTAATCAGAAATGGTTGTTCACCAATGATGGCAAAGTTAGAAGTAAAATGAACTATAACAAATGTTTAGACTACAGAAACTTTGCAACAAGCAATGGTGAAACGTTGATGATTTGGGATTGTAATACCAGCCCAACACAATCATTTAAATATGTTAATAGCCAGCTTAAAACAGTCCTAGAGCCCTCTCGTTGTGTTGATGCACCTTCTGCTCACAATGGGACAAGAACACACCTATGGGACTGCCCTGTATTACATCCAAATAATACAGTAGCAGTTTCGCAATAGCCTCTATTGAACAAGAAAAAGGAGATTCACATGTGTGTGAATCTCCTTTTCTTCCTATTATCAAATTTCAAATTGATTGGTCTAAAACCTTTTATAATGTTGTGCTGGTAAGCTAGTCGAATCAATCAATATTGAACCGAAAAGCTGTTTAGCGTAATTTAGGCAAAATTATTATAAAAAGTGAAAGAGTCGCTATGATGCGCTTATTATGGTTTGTTTTGGGAATAGGGGCCGCAATTGTACATTTTGATTCGTCGGCTAAAGACACATCTGCATTACCGATAGAAGCTTTTGCGAGTTTACCTAAGGTTAGCCAATATAAACTTTCCCCTCAGGGTTCTAAGTATGCGTATGTTGCCAATAGTAAAGGCGAACTGTATTTAGTAATCAAAGACCTGAATACAGGAAAATTATATCCTGTGACAAAAACTGATAATCTAAATATCAAGCTCAATTGGTTTGACTGGGTAGATGATAGTTTATTATTACTGGGTGTTTCATATACTGAAAAAGAGCAACATATTCGATACACTCGCACTGAGTTGCTCAGTTATGACTTAAATAGTAAGAATAAAAAAACGAAAATTGTTATTCGTCCGGGTAGAAATCAGCATGATGCACAATTCAAAGACAACGTGATAAGCATGCTTTCGAATGACCCTGAACACGTGCTTCTATCTATTGATCTCAGAAAGCCAAACTTGCCTGATGTATATAAACTCAATGTAAAAAAAGCAAAATTAAAACGCGTCAAGGGCTACAAGTCTCATGTGAAAAGTTGGATTGCTGATAGGCAAGGGAATGTAAGAATGTCCTATCACGTAGACGATACGCATATTTATTATCGGTTATTCGACCTTAAAACTGAAAAGTGGCGCACTGTTTTTGAGCACGAGGCTTTTTCTAAAGACCAAATTACGGTGTTGGGGTTTGATATTGACCCTCATATTTTTTATATCAAAGCAATTCACAATGATAAGTCATCTATATTTAAAGTAGATTCTTCAGATCCTATGTTGCCACGAACGCTGGTATCTCATGACCCTGATTATGATGTTGGTAGTTACTTATTTTATTCTCCTGTATCTGGCGCTGTCGCCAAGGTTTCTGGCTCAGAATATTGGGACGAAGACTTAAAAGCACTTCAAGCTTCAGTAGACCAAGCATTGCCTGATGCACAAAACTCCATTCAGGACATTGATAACAGAGGGAATAGTTATATTGTTTATAGCGAGTCTAAAACTGACTCTGGCAGTTATTTATTAGGAAATCGAGAAAAAATACAATTCAATATCTAGACCAAGAATATCCTCATATTTACGGTGAAACATACATAGGTAAAAAATTGGTTGTTTACAAAACGAGAGATAATATTGAAATCGAAGCCTATATAACACTGCCAAGAGCATACCAAGCAAACTTACAATATCCTGCAATCATATTGCCTCATGGAGGACCGTATACCCGAGACTATGAAACCTTTGACTATTGGTCTGAGTTTTTTGCGCACAATGGCTACATCGTCTTTCAGCCAAACTTTAGAGGGTCATTTGGTTATGGATTTGAGTTTGCCAAAGCGGCGATCGGAGGATGGGGGAAAGCGATGCAAGATGATTTAGAAGATGCAGCAAATTGGCTTGTTACTAATAAATACAGTCAACAAGACAAGATGTGTATTGCTGGAGGTAGCTATGGTGGCTATGCAGCACTGATGGCTTTAGTTAAGCACCCCGATACATTTAGATGTGCAGCAAGCTTCGCGGGCGTAAGCGATTTGGGGTTAATTTACTGGGAAGCTGAGCGTTTTACTAACAAAGATATTGTGCGTAAACAACTTGGAGGCGACAGAGCAAAGCTAGATGATGTTTCTCCAGTCAATTTCGCTAAAGTTATAAAGAACCCAGTGTTATTGATTCATGGTAGTGAGGACTCGGTGGTACCAGTTAGGCATAGTCGCAATATGGCTAAGGCACTCAAACTTGCAGGAAAAGACTTTAAGTACATTGAATTAGATGAGGGTGATCACCATTTGAGTTATCAACCCCATCGAATAACGACGCTTGAAGCCATGTTAGTATTTTTTAATAAACAATTGATGTAGAGATGCCCCAATTAAACTCAATGGTCTTTTATTGCAAGCTATGACCGCTGTTTATGTTTCATGATGGCCAGCTTGTGAAGTGGCGTTGTTACGGATCTGTTCAAATTTATTGAATGCATTTGAGACAACGTCTTTGTCGGTTGCTGTGAGTGCGATAGAGACATCGCAATTTGGATTTGAGCAAGAAAATGACTGCCCAGACAAAAGTAAATTCGACTCAAAGTAAATAGGCATATTGCACTCGGGGCAATCAAGTTTTGATTTAATACTCATGTTTTATTCCTTAGTTTTTACTTGGTAGTGGCATCATGTTTTTAGAGAAAATATCTAAAATGGTGGTGATCCCATTGGGAAGTGGTAGTTGACCTGCTTCTAGGGTCACCTCGTAACTTGCATGTGCTGCGCTTGACTGTTGTAGCTCGCCTTGACTGGATTTTGCCAGCGAGCCGTGTAATTCGGTTTCAAATTCATGTGCTTGGCTGGGCTTAGTAAGTTGTTCATTGGCGTTTTGTGCTGTGCGTTGCTTGCGGCCATGCAGTCTGCCCTGCGAACGCCCACGAGCACGTTCAGGGGCTTTACGAACTTTGCTTACATTACTTCCTTGTTGATCAAAAGAGTCTACTTTGTTAATCTCACGTGAACTCTTTACTTCCATGTTAAATGACACTTTTAGTCTCTCTATGGCGAGCGAATTTATCGGTATTAATGTCATTAAAGGAATTGAAATATCCATTTTCACTGGTGAGCTACTCACTGAGCCGTTTTTATCAATAACCGATCGTGACAATGTAAAGTTAACCATAGTAGGAACTAGCTGATTATTGTCATCTGTGCTTTTCTCGAAGCAAGTTGTGAGCAGAAACTGAGTTTGGGCATTTGCAATCATTGCATTGGCATCCGTTGCTGCTTTGAGTGGTGCACCAATGAGGGCTTTCATCGGTAATCCAGAAAACTGCGAGGCAATATTAGTGTTCATACTGAGTCCTTATTGATATTTGGTTACCCAGGGATCTGAGCTCTAAGTGCGCGTTCATAACCCTCGATTAGTTTTTTTAGACCCTCTGGTGGCTCGTGCCCTGTCATAACAATCTCTAAATGCGCATTTGCCGTGTTTTCGCCGCTATGAGGACCCATAATTTTGTCTCTCAGGCCTGTTTTTTGGGTGTTTTTAGCAAATGTAACCATCAGTTTGTGGTGTTCGTTAGTGCTGATCTCTAGGTCGGTTTTAAACTTAACTTCGGTAATGCGTGGTGAAGATATAGGCACAAGTGCAAGCAGGGGAACCTGTGCTTCAATCGTATCGATCCCATCTTCCGAGCGACTAGGAAATTGCATCGTGCATGTTTTGGGAGAGTAACTTGGAGGCAACCCTGCTTCATTTTCGTGTTCATCAAAAAACCGTTTTACGAAATCTATCGTTTCGCCTTCAACAGACTTAGCGGCGTCTTTTACACCTTTGTGTATGGCTTTCATGAGTGATTGAAATTCGATCATGGTGTTTCTCTTATTATCGTTGTTTGTATGAGGAAGCAGTGAGCTTCCTCAGTTTAGTTGTGAACCCAGACTCTAGGATGCTTTCTCAATAATCGGGTCTATGTTCTTAGTGAAGGCGTTAATAATCGTGGTGACGCCAGTAGGCAGAGGTAATTGGCCTGCATGAACATCTACCTCATACTTTGCTTTATTTGATGCTTCGTAATGCTCTTTTTGTTTTGAAGTCGACTTACTGCTATGAGATACCGAACCGTGTACTTCAACGGAGAATAATCCAGCATTATATTTTGCTGTAATGTCGGCTTTTGCTGCTGTTTCTTGCTCACTACTTTTTTCATTATCGGTCGACATTGAGCTAGACACTTCCATTTCAAAGTGAATTTTCACATCATCTACAGCCAACGAATTTAGTGGGATAAGCGTGAGTAAAGGCAGCTTCAAAGTGATTTTGGCATCAGTTCCTGGTTTGCCTTCAGCTGTGATAACTGGGCGGCTAAGTTCAAACTCAACCATAATCGGGGTGAGCTTACTGTTACTTGACTGAGGTGGGTTGTTACCTCCGCCCCCGCCACCACCTCCGCCGCCATTTTCGAAGCATGTACTTAGCATAAATTGCGTTTGGGTACGTGCCATCATGCCATTTGCATCTGTTGCAGCTTTTAGTGGTCCACCTATAAGGGATTTCATAGGTAAGCCACTAAATTGCTGGGCCATTGATACGAGTCCTGCCATTGTGTTTCTCCTCATTTTCGAGATTTAAAAACCGTGCTAGTCAAGTAACCTCTTCCAAAACAACGAGAATGGGTAGTACCTGACTCGCTTGTTTAATTGGCCATGATAAAAGCCGTACGGTGATGAGAATTGGTGGATCTATGGAAAAAAACGGGGAATTGTATGATGTGATAAAAAGCACCCTAATTATTGTTAGAAAAGGGCAAATAACTGCTTAGTAACGCGTGCTCTTTAACGTATCTTCTTGTTTTACAAATTTACCATTTGAAATAATGCAGCCGGTAGAAGGATAAAGCTTTATGGATAAATTATTGCCTATTACATTTCTGTACATTGTTTAATCATTATTTATATAATTAAACTGCCTTAATTTTAGTCATTTATAGACTATTAAAATTTTCATTAATTGATAATAAAAATTTAAAATACAATGGTATAGGAGTTTTTGTTGTGTTTTTTCATGTTTTGGTGTTAATAAAACATGAAGCTGGGTGTTTTATGTTCTTTATATTTTTGAGACAATAAGGACAGTTTGTGTTCATAGAAATCAAAAATGCGATATTTATTCACTTTAATTTTGCTTTTAACTCTAACGTGTGAGTCAGTAGCAAACCAGAGAACCTTCGAGCAAGCCCAAGAGCCCATATTTGTGGGGGATATAGCCCTATTTGTTCCCGTTGAGCTTTTGCCATCCGATTCAAAGCTGGTCGCTTTAAAAGAAACTGATAGTGGCTATCTGATTGAATGGGATGAGGCTGATGGTGCTTCATTTTACTATGTGGAGCAATTAGTGAATGGAGTGTGGCAACAAGTTGGTAGTGATGTATGGCATCAAGCAGGTAGCAATGCCAACAATCTAAGCATGACGATATCTGGTAAAAGTAGTAGCCAATTTAGAGTGGTCGCATGTGGTCAATATGGCTGTAGCAAACAGGCGGTTAATCAAAACGTAATAGCCAATGGCGATTTACAACTTTCGCAATTTACAATTTCCAAACCAGAAATAACTCGAGGTCAAAAGAGTGCACTAAGTTGGGAAGTACACAATGCCAGTAGTGTAAAGATAGTTGGATCCGATGGCTCGATATACAAAAACCTGCCTACATCTGGCTCTTTAAGTATTTATCCTTGGGCCTTTACAAACTATACATTGCTAGCCAACGGCTTTGGTCAGGCATTACATGCGTCACAAGGCATTGTTGTAAATGAACACAGAGACGTTATACAAACTCCTTTCACAAATTACATCGAGCCACTTAGAAATATGGGTTATGACGTAATCGCAAGGTCTCTTGTTGCACTTCCTCAAGGTGTAATGTTCAGTACGCATGATGAAAAAATAGCGTTAGTTAATAAGTCTGGCGTAGTGCTTTGGGAAAAACAGCTCGATGGTGTTGTGGCCAATATGGGTAACTATGATGCCGATTCAAATAGAGTTTTTGTCAGTGTGAGTAAAATGGATGGCACCGGACAAACATGTTCAATAGATATCAATAATATCGATAATTACAACTGTGTGACGACTTCATCATCAGCGATTTCTCGACCTGTTGTGATTGAACTAGCCTCAAGCGCAAATAGCGAGACAGAAGCACCAATGAAACTCGTGGCATCTATTGATATGAAGGGCAACCTTTATGTTATGGACAAGCAAACACTTAACCTTACGCATGAAGTAACAACATTACCTACACAAGTGGCTAAGTATGGTGTGACAGCAAACATCGCCGCTGTGCCTAATTCTAGTGATTTGATTATGCGTGTTTCAGAACGTGAATATGCGTCAATTTCAATCGCAGAAGTCCCTGTGGGTGGATGCCACAGTTTATCGAGCTGCGCGCAAAGCATGTTCTCGTTGTTTTCAAATGATAGTGCGACCGATGAGCAAGCACCGCCAAAACTAGAAGTGAAACTAAACTGGGTAAAGGAGCATAAGGAATAATGAAAAAGTCAATTTTATTAGGCTTTGCTGGTTTACTCTCTTGTTTTCAATTAGCTGCGCAAACACAGTCAGACACTGCCGAAAGCAAAAATACGGCTGTCATAGCTGAAGGGTTCGAATGTGATGTGCATGGTGTTGGCGAGCCTGTCGTACAGTCTACTCAAGTATCAAGCGCATGTGATGACAAGCCGATTGATAGAGACCCTAGTGAATTACAAGTTTTCTCGTGTGCACTTAAAGGTCCACAATCGGTTTTTTTGAATGAAACAACAACCGTTAATTTTCATAACTCTGTATCTGATGTTGCAACTCAAGCGAGTGTGCTAGATAACACAGGAGCCTATATATACAACGGTCAATATTACCGATTAAATGGTGAGACCATTGCTAGTAATAGTCGCTTCTCTAACACCAAAGGGGTAGAGGTAAAATTCACCTCAGAGGGGAAGAGAACGTTATATTTGTTTCACAAAATATACGTTCGAAAAAATGGTCAACCAGCTTACCCTTATACAACAAACTCTTGTTTTCGAGAGATTAATGTCGTTAAAAAAACGCCGCCGCAAGTGCGTTTGGTTTTGCCCTCGTCTTCTTCAAAAACAATTCCTGTAGGCCAGCCGCAAACCGTTACCTTCTCGGTAAGTGACGAAGCGGGCGATGTCAGGTTATTTGAGATCAAACGCAATAACATATTAGTCAAAACGTGCTCAAGCAGCGGAAACTGCTCACTTACGTTTACTCCCACAGCTAGCGAAATGGGTGAAGTTACCTATACAGCCAAAGCTGTTGACGCACACAACGTGTCTGGGCAAGCATCGGTCAAATTTAACATTATTGCGGCTAACATTAAACCGACGGCACAACTTACGGTAACCACGGCAAATGATACTGGCACAAATGTCATAATCAATGAAAACGGGCAAGTGACACTTACTGCCATATTTGAAGACTTGAATGATGATCCCAGTAGCCAGTTACATGAGGGCTATTTATGCGAAGTGGAGAACCCTAACTTTTGTCAAACATTTAATCTTGCTCAGTGCACAAAAGCCTCTGGTAAAAATCGTTTCACATGCTCCACCACAAAAATAGTCTCAAAAAGTGTTGAGTTTACCGCGCAAGCTAAAGATAAAAGAGGATTACTCTCTTCACTTGCTACTGCGAACGTAAAGTTAAATACTGCACCCAATATTGCACTAAATATTTCTAATAATAAAACCTATGCGTTTATTGATGAACCATACAATATAACCTTAACAGGTACAGATCCGGATAACAGCGGCTTTGATACCGCAGTGATCTGCTTATTTTCTGGACCAAGTGCAAATCTAGGCAGCGAGAAAAAAAATTGTGCAACGTCAAGTGTGTCACACACGGTATGTAGTACAGCGGGTACATCCATTAACTGCACCTCGCAAATACCCGCACCAACACGCGATGGGCAATTCACATATTATGCATATGTATCAGACAAAGATGGCGGTAAGTCGGTCGCTTCAAGAGAAGTTTATATTAGGCCGCTATACGGTATTAGACTTGATAATATCAGCTCAGGCGTTGAGCCAAATGCAGATGTAAACTTTGATATTAAAATTGGTGGATTTAGTTCTCAAACCCATGCGTTAACTGATTTACAGTTATACGCAAATGATTCGATAGTTCAAGCATACTCGTTCACCCATGGAGGTACCGCTTACACCGTAAACAGTGATGGCAAAATAAGAAACGCAGCGGGTAATGTGAGTGAAATTACACTACCAACAGAATTTAATGGTGTCGTCACATTAAATGCCAGATGGCCTGCAAGTATATCTGGTGACGTCACGTTGCGAGTAACAGGCACAACGAATACAGGTAAAGTATCAACATCAGGCTCATTTGAAACTTCTGTAGCGTATCCTACGCTGAGTCCGCCATCTGCTGTGACAATAACCCCTTTGGGCAACGGTAAATATTCTGCCGCCGTAGCAGCAACTGCTAATACAACTCAGTATAAATGGCAGTTATTCATTGCCAATATTGAAAATAACTTGGTTGAAAAAGCAAACTACGAACAACCAGCTGTTAATGCTGTTCAGAGTTTTCAAACACAATATGAAGACGATGCTCGTCTAGCTAAGGTTTGTGTAAGCGCTGTTAGTGTGTATCAAGACAAAAGGCAAGAGTCCGCGCCTACCTGTAGTGAGTTTACTATTAGCAATACACAGCCGCTGCCTAACAAAACATTATTTAGCGCAGGGTTCAAACACCAATTTTCAGCACCATATTATGTAAACTGGCAGCTAAATGGTAATGAGTACACAGCCCAGTATAAATTGTATGGTTGGCAAGGTAGTGTTGCAGACAAACCTGCAAACCCAAGACTATTAAAATCAACGACAAGTACAGACGGTGAATACTTCGCATCTGCGCCAGAAGCAGGCCATTACACCTATCAAATTCATAGCTGTAACACTCAAAATGTGTGTGTTGAGGGAGCGTATCAAACTGTAAACCACATACGAGCGATTATTAGTTCAGTAACACATGTGGTTTCAACGGCAAAGAAAAACGATACATCAGATCCTTATGCACAAAAGCCCAGAGTGACTGCCAGCACAACTTGCGTGGGCCATTGCTTAAGAATCAAAGGTTTAGGTATTAACGACACTTATGGTCGCATAGATATGCGAGTTAAGCTCAATGCAAAAACGTATAGCGTAAATACAAGCAGCGCAAAGCGAATAGATGCTTTCACGATTGAAGTAAAAGCAGAAAATAGCGTCGTTGAAGGGTTTTATGAAGGTGGTTTAACGTTACAAGCTCTCAATGGCATTACAAACGCGCCAAAAGGTCTGTTTCATGTATATGCAGATGCACCAAATAGCCATTTAGATCCAATCAACAACCCAATTGTTGAGAGTATTTCTGGACGAGCTTACACAACGCAAAATAACTCGGTATTAGCTCTAACCAAACAGAATATTCAAGCGTGGTCATTTGACGCTGACGGTGCAGCTACAACGCCAGCGGTACTGAGCAAATCATTTACAGCAACCAATGGTGCTAAGCAATGGCAAGATGAAGTCTATTTTGGTACCACGGGGCACAGCTTCTATAAACTAAACCATGAAGGTCATCGAGTATGGCAAGCAAGTACACGTGGAGCCATCACCGCAAGAGCGCAAGTAAGCAATGATGGCGAGTTATATGTGGGCTCCCATGATAAAGCCTTGTATTCGTTTGACCCAGAAACAGGCTCAGTACTTTGGAGTTACTCATTCCTATACCCTGTAACAGAGCAGGTGAGACTGATAGGCAACGACATTCACGTTACAGTTCAGGCAAATAAGTCAGATCCAAGTGATTTAGGTGAAACTGTACTTTATATCGTGGACAGAAATGCAATTGATGCCAATGCTCTGCGTTTTGACGATATCAATGGCACGGCAACAAATCCACTGCGTGATTTATTAAATGGCGATAATGCGGGTTGGCAACCAGGTGCACAGCATCCTCAATTACAGTCTCTCACGCGATTGTACTATGTACTATTTAAGCGTTTACCAAGCAAAGACGAATTGAGCTTTATGGCATTTGCATACAGTCAAGGCGTCTCAACAACAGAGATTATTACCGCTTTACTCACTTCTGACGAAATGAAGCAAGCGCTGCCAGGCAGTATGACGAATGCCGAGTTTGTAGCCGATATGGTTACTCGCTTGTTCCCATCGGGTGCACCGGCTCCAATTGCCGGCAAAACGCAGTTGCAGTGGATCACGTTTTTGGATGAAGGTGGCAAAAGAGCAGCACTTATAGAGGCTTGGTTAAATACCGCACAAGCTAATGCGGTACATGCACAGCTTGCGCAGCGCGCAATTTACTATTATTACGGCCACTGTACTGTTGATGCGACTTGTGACCAAAACAAAAATGTCGACAGTGACAATGACAACCTAAGTGACCACATTGAAACGTTGATCGGTAGCGATCCGCTCAACCCTGATGATGGTATTAAAACACCCCAGTTATCGGTTACTGAGAATGACGGGTTTGGTTCATTTGTATTAGAGTCTTTAGAATATGACGCGAGCTTGAGTTATCAACTAGTAGAGCGCACGGTCGAAAATAACCATGAGCAAACCCTTGAGTTTAACTTCCAGCAGCAATCGTTTACACGTGAACCTGGTCAATACTCATACAAATTACAAGCATGTAAAAGAGTTGATATCGGCACGGGGCAAATAGAAAGCTGCACGCCATACTCAAATTTGGTAGGCGTTGAGGTTAAGTCGTTAGTGCCAGATGATGCGCAATTTTTTGATGCGACAGCGCCTTTGGTAGACAGTGTAGGCACAATCAAAGGCACCGCAAGTGTCAGCGGTGGTGCAGCCACATACTCTATCCCTATTGAATTAACACCTGGCCGTGCGGGTATGCAACCTAGCGTGTCACTGAATTATTCTTCCCGCTCTGGACGTGGTATTGCGGGTAAGGGTTGGTCGTTGTCAGCTGGATCTGCGGTTACGCGTTGTGCCTCGACTTTTGCACAAGAGGGAATAAGCCTAAATGCAAGATACCAACCGGATGACAAACTTTGTTTAAATGGCCAAAAACTAATCTTAATTAGTGGTCAATATGGTCAAAGCGGCGCTGTTTATTCGACTGAAATCGACAGTTTTGACAGGGTCTACCAACATGGTGGTGATTTAACCTCGTCAAGCAGCTACTTTGAGGTCAAACATAAGAATGGCCGTGCTTCCTACTATGGTAGTTCTACATCTAGCAAAGATGTAAGAGATCCTTTTGCAACGGGCAAAGGCACCTATGCTTGGTTAATTGATTATTCAAGTGATGCAACAAATAACAACTTTATTCATTATAGCTATCGTGAGTATGGTGCTAATGAAAAATTATTAGCGTCAATTAACTATACAGGTGACAGCAGTTCACATACAGGTATTCACAACGTTCATTTTGAATATGAACAATCGATTGATCCGACCCTTAAGTATCACGCAGGCATATCTTTCGAAAATACTCAGCGCTTAAAGCACATCGTCACTAAGTATTACGCAGAGCAAACGCGAATATATAACTTGAACTATGTTCAAAGTAATGCATCTGGAGTAGAACTTTTATCTTCAATAGAGCTTTGCTATGGCGAAACAGGCAGTGACTGTTTGCCGATGACTCGTTTTGATTGGCAAGACAAGGCCATAGCTGTCGGGGGGACCCATGTCGACATTAATACCGGTAAAAGCATTGCTGCAGTCTTACCTAACGGGGACAGAAATGGCGACGGTGCGAGAGACTGGCCTGGTTTTTATATCAACGCAGAAGGTGGAACCACAGCAAACCGCCACTCAATGACAGATTGTGAGTACGTAGGAACAAGTGGACAAAAAGTTAACTGTACGTCTGATACAGCTGACTTTGATCTTGATGGCCTGACTGATGACTATGATTTTGAAGCTGGCTCTGTAGGCGCATTAAAGAGCTTTGTGTTATACAAAAATAATAAAGACGGTAGCTCAACAAAAATCAATACAGGGATTGAGATCCCTAATTTGTCATCTATTTTGCATTTAGGTGATATGAATGGAGATAGCCTACCAGACCTCGTGGTGTATGAGAAAACGGCTGATTATGAAGTGGAAGACATTAACCTCTATTATCATAATGGGAATTTCTCTCACCCATACTCGGTACATGATAAACAGCTGCTATTTAATGTAAAAAAACACAACCAAAAGATGTCACCTTCTGAGTCTTATTATCTTGGAGGAGATTTTGACGGTAATGGTATACCTGATTTTTATAAAGTAGCACTTGATTTAGATGATACTGGTCAAGGCAGGCTAGATTCAATCTTATTAATGACGCCTAGCGGAAAAGAGCTGACCTCAGAGCGTAAGGTAATTGATTGGGGAGATGAAGGCGATTATCGTAAGGGTCTAGACTCTACTTGGACCCGATTCTACCGATTTGCTGACTTAAATGGTGATGGATTAAAAGACTGGTTGGGTTGGTTTAATCCAAAGGTCAATGGCAGCGCACTTTTTGTCAGATACAGCCAAGGTAATGGCTCATTTACGTCTCCAATTAATACCGGGAAAATTTTACAAAGTCGTAATTTTGTATTTCTTGAAAGTTTCGGCTTCCAGGGGCAAAAAGAGGAGTTTATTAGCGCTTACATTCCAAAGTATGGCGATGCAATAAAAATTGTGGACATTGACGCGGATGGAAAAGAAGAGTTATTGGTTCCCAGCGCCATAGTCGTGGAAGGGTGCCAAAATGTTCATCATACTAAGTATCGTGATAAGACCGAAACTGAGTTTTGTGGTGCTGATATTTATAGTGAAACCATTCCTTTAGGCGATGGCAGGTTTAAATCTATTGATGGGCGCTACGATAGAAGCATTTATGCGTTTGCAAAACTTGAATTAACAAACGGCATGTTTGTGCAAAGTAGCACAGACCTCATTGGCACAATTTATGAGTCTGCGATTATTGATGCCCAAGGTGATGGCTTACCTGACCTTGTCTTTAACTATGGCTGTGAAAGCGGGCCTGGTGGGTCGAATTGTCGCTATACACAAAACGCACCGACAGGCTATGTGGAAGGCAAAGTCAATATTAGCCGCAATTACGGTACAGGCACTGGTCATACGGCTAGTGACTATAGGCCTCTTGACATATTGGGCTCTGTAACCAACGGTTTGGGTCTTAAAAGTGAGTGGGGGTACAAGCCACTTTCTTCATCCGTTGCAACCGGTATGAAGGGTGTAAACAGTTTATATAAGGCTGATGCAGAAACAAAAACAGGCTATCAAAACTTTACATCCAGTATGTACGTTGTGAATGAGTTTAAACAAGACAACGGCATTGGTGGTGATTTTGAACGCAGGTATGCTTATCGCGGTGCGGTATATAATAATCAAGGCCGCGGTTTTATGGGCTTTAGAAGTATTATTGAAGCTGATATCACGCAAGGGGTAACCACACAAACTGATTTTGACCAACACTTCCCTTATGCGGGGACGCTGGTTAACCGTGCTGTTTTTGTTGCAGATGACTATACACATGATGGGCGCCCACTAAGTGAAGTGGAAAGCGAGGCGATAAGTCACTCTCAAGTTAACTGGGCAGATAACCTAGCGCACAATATTGAGAATGTTTATAGCATATACAAAGTATCTAGTTCTGAAGTGACTCGAGACCTTGCAACCAAGGCACAGTTGGCAGTGAAAGAAGAAAAGGGCCGTGTGGTTGATCTGTATGGCAACTTATTGAGTTCAGAAAATGTTCATACGGACCAATTTGGCAGTGTGAAGACGCAAACGGTCAACACCTACGAGCACACCACAAACAATTGGTTTATTAATAAGTTAACCAAACAAGTGGTCACCACATTTGAAGTCACAGCTAGAAATGAGCAAAATGCTTATACGCTGTATTCTGGAACGGAAAGTGCTTTAGATACTCAAACAACAGTAACCACAGAGTTTAATCACTTTAATGCTGCCAGACAGCCAGAAACAGTCACCACCTCAGGGTCTTCAGGAGTCGGCCAGCAAGTTGATTACGAATACAACCGCTACGGGTTGCCAACTAAAATCACGAAGTCGGCGCAGGTCTACAATGATGCAATGTGGGCTACTCAAAGCCGCTCTGAAACAATTGCTTATACCTTAGATGGTACGTCAGTTGCTGAAAATGGTTACTATGTATTTGAAGCTCAGAATACTAAGGGCCACATAACTCGTACCCATACAGATCCTAAAACGGGTTTGAAGACGTCAGCATCTGTGCAGGTTAATCAGCATGACTTTGTGACAACTGACTATGGTTATGATGCTTATTTAAGGGCATTTAGTCAAAAGACACAGGGAATGCCAACAGTCTATTCTGCTATTCAACAACCTGACAGCGATGCGCCAGCCGATGCTGTTATGCAAGTTGTGCAAATTGCAGCGGGTGCACCAACTAAAGTGACAATTGTAGATAAACTTGGCAGAACA
>NZ_AUYB01000106.1 GCF_001625655.1 Pseudoalteromonas luteoviolacea DSM 6061
AAAGTCAGTATATTTATTTGAACGACCACGCCCACCGTGTTTTTCTGCGGTTTGCCATTGTTGAATCGCGTCGTCACTGAGCCAAATAGCAATATTGCCACGCTGTATCAACGCTTGGTTATAGGCAGACCAGTTCTTAATTTTCTTTGTCATGGTGGCTTGAGTTGCGTTATGTTTTTTGATCTAATCACGCAAAAGTTCAGAAGTTCAATTATTTAGGAAACAAGGCCTTTATTAAGTGGTATTAATTAATTATTCACAATTATTTTTAGTATAATTATTTAAATATTTAATAAATATAATATTGTGACGTGCGTCAATAAAAGTGTGAAAAAATAAACCTCAATAATTTTAATGACTTTTACGTGAAAAATATGACATTTACGTAAGCGTAAACATATATTAAATTTAGATTTTTTTTATAACCTAGATCAATATTAAGAAAGATTTTTACTTGAAAATAGTATTAAAGTGACTCATAATAGCTAACACAAAAGGGTTATCGCATATCCTGTCCAAATTTAGAAGGTATGTTAACATTATATAAACATACCTTCTGCACAGAGTTCTAGTTTGATGCGCAGCATCAGGCTCGGACGCAACCTTTACATGTTGTATCCAAACCCCGCTTATGCGGGGTTTTTTAATGACCATTTTAGTATGGTTTCGTCTAAGTACTTCTCATAAGGCAATGAACCTCATATTGTGACGACCTTCTTTTATAAGGTGGTATCAAACATCACTTGAGTAGTTTTTAAAACAATGCTCTGATGACAAAAACAGTTTCTTCTTTGTTCAATTTTGTCGTAGTAATTTCTTCTCAATATTTCACCTAGGTACTTAACTCGCCTTGAGCAATCTGAAACCTTTTGCTGATTGAAAATACCGTATTCACATTTCCCTAGGAGGGTTGAATTACTTGATTTTAAAATTGCTCAAAAAAGTACTACCGCTGGTGGCTTTATTTTGCTACTTTAGACGTCTAGACGTACCCCTCACGCAATGAGTAATTTAAACAAAATAAGGGTAATGTAATGAATAATGTTGGATTTATTGGCTGGCGGGGCATGGTTGGCTCTGTTTTAATGGAGCGTATGATAGCTGAGGGGGACTTTTCTCATCTTAATGCGCATTTCTTCACCACTTCACAAGCTGGGCAGCCTGGTCCTACGTATGGTGGGGACGCTAAACCACTCAATAATGCTTTTGACATTCCTTCTTTACAGAAAATGGACATTATTGTGTCTTGTCAGGGAGGCGACTATACCAGAGAAGTATACCAACCTTTGCGTGATTCAGGCTGGGAAGGGTATTGGATTGACGCAGCTTCTGCGTTGAGAATGTCGGCAGACAGCATTATCGTTTTAGATCCGGTTAACAACGACGTAATACAGCAAGGTCTGGAGCAAGGCGTTAAAACCTTTGTCGGCGGTAACTGCACTGTTTCTCTAATGCTACTTGCTCTGGGTGGATTGTTCGAAAAAGATCTCATTGAATGGGTAAGTCCGATGACTTATCAAGCTGCTTCTGGTGCTGGCGCTCGAAATATGAGAGAGCTTATTTCACAAATGGGTGAGATTCATGCAAGTGTGAAATCGCAATTGGAAAATCCGTCTTCCGCAATCCTAGAAATCGATAAGTTAGTGGCAGACAAACTTAAATCTGACTCTTTACCGAAAGATCAGTTTGGTGTGCCATTGGCAGGTAGTTTAATACCTTGGATCGATGTACCACTGGAATCAGGGCAGAGTAAAGAAGAGTGGAAGGCGGAAGTTGAAGCCAATAAAATTTTAGGTTCGATAAAGCAACCAATACCAGTTGACGGTTTGTGTGTAAGAGTTGGAGCGATGCGCTGCCATTCGCAAGCTCTGACCATTAAATTGCGTGAAAACATTGATGTAAACGAAATAGAAAAGATTCTCGATGAGCACAATGAGTGGGTGAAAGTAATTCCGAATGAGCGTGATGTTACTGAAAAAGAGCTTTCACCAGTTAACGTGACTGGCTCTTTGCATATACCTATAGGCAGGATCAGAAAGCTCTCTATGGGTGAAAAGTACATCAGTGCATTCACTGTTGGCGACCAATTATTATGGGGCGCAGCAGAACCTTTACGTAGAATGCTACGAATCATTACTGGGTAAACAACAAAAAACGCCTAGTTAAGTAAGCTAGGCGTTTTGAATTAACGACTACATAATTTTAGAAATGAAATTCATGTACACTATATGTGTGCTCTACACCATCACAGTCAGTTGCTAGCGCTGAGACTGGCTTAAATGCGCTATCTAAAAACCATTTTGCCGTCATATTAGAACCATCCGGGCATTCTGCGCCGATTGTATGTGCAACTCTTTTACCTGCTGCTATTCCAGCTGGGACATTTTTATTCCAGTACAACCTGACCTCAGAATGTGGAGGGATATCGGCGATAAACTTATAGTAAACCTTGATAGGGTGCCAGCGAGTAATTGCGCCATTACAAGAAGCTGATTCGCACTTTAAGTAGACAAAATTATATGAATACTTAAGTACGCCATCGTCTACATTTGTTGTAACTTCTGACGCTTGACTTCCAAAACTCATGATGCTCGCTAGTAACGCGCTAGCCAAGAGTGCCTTTTTCATAACTAACTCCTTTTTTTGATTAAATGAACTTCCGCATAACTATGACTAGGTATATCAGTTGAATGGTCAAAAAAACACCCATCAATGGTTACAATTTGTTTACTTTTTTACGTTTGTACACATGTATGTTTTAGTGATTGATTACACAACTTTATATGGCTAAAAATATCATTAAAGCGGGTTTTGGCGAAGTGAGTTTCTATGAGCTAGCGTAGCAAAAATAGGTGACTATACATTGCTTTTTATTTTACCTAATTCAGGAAAAATTTCTAATATGGAACTTGATAGATATAACTTCACAATGCTCATATACGCTTTAGTAATAGATAGAGTTAGGATTTAAATAGGTACGCACTGCTTTTGTAATGAAAATTATACAAAATTGAGGGTTTTAATATTCAAGATAAAAACTAGCCAAAATAATAAATACAGTTTTTATTGTATACAAAGTGTGCGCTTTAAATGTCAATTTTAAGAGAATTAATTTTAAGGATCTTTTCAGTTTAGTAAAATACATAATTCGTATGAGTGAAAATTTTTCAGCAGATTAAAAGTGAGTAATCGACAGCGAGACTTACTTAAGCACAAACTAGTTTCTCGAGAGCTTTAGTGCTTAAGACTAGGTGCACAACTAAAAATATGCATGTGGTTGCAAAGAGCCGAAAACACAGAAACCTTCTCAATAACTTATCAATTACAAAGCGAGAGCGTCTCGCAGATATGCTGAGCATCTTGGCTAAATATTCTGAACTGCCATAAATTTTACATAAGAAAATATACTGGGTTTTTCATAGCGGGTGAGCAGTATGAAATCTTAATCTATTACCTGAACCTCTTCGTTTAGTTCACTTTTTCAAGCCCCAAAACTTGATTGAATCTAAAAAATGCACTATCAAGCTGTCATTTCTAATGAAAGCACTAAGTGAGATTCAATAGTATACGTAGTAGATTTACATGTTGACAATATATGATTTGGCGATCTAGTCTGTAAATTGTCAATGTGAAAATATATGGAAGGTAAAGTGAAAAGAGTTAAAAACAAAAAGTTCATAGGAATTCTATATTTGATGTTTTTGGCTGGTTGTGGGGGTAAAGAGCCGGGCAATGCAAAAACTCAAGCCCCAGAAACCCCTATAGCACCAGTGGCCCCTGCGGAGCCAGTAGCACCCGTAAAAGTCACCCCGCCAGACACGAAGTCAGACTATATAGGTTTTGAGTCTGCTCCTGTAAGACCATTAGCGAAAACAGCGAATGGCAAAATACTGCTAATGACGAATACCTCTAATAATACTCTTGAAATTTTTTCTATAGGGGTAGACGGGCAAATTTCTTTATCGCAAACCGTGCATGTTGGATTAGAGCCTGTATCAGTGGCATTGATTAATAATGAGGCTTGGGTTGTTAATCACTTGTCTGACTCTGTGAGTATTGTCGATTTGTCGCTTTCGCCAGCGCGTGTTGTTCGCACCTTATTAGTGGGTGATGAGCCAAGAGATATTGTTTTTGCCAAAAATAAAGCGTTCATTACAACTGCTCACCGAGGTCAACAAAGACATAACCCTGCTTTGAAAGATGTAAAAGGCGCAGGAGACGCCAAACTGCATACGTCAGGGGTAGGACGCGCTGATATTTGGGTATTTGATACAGAAAACCTGTCCCAAAACCTAGGTGGTAAGCCAGTACAAATTGTCTCAATGTTTGGTGACACATTAAGGGCGCTTGCGGTATCTCAAGACAAAGAAACAGTGTACGCAGCGGTACTTAATTCTGGAAATCAAACTACAGCTGTACATGAAGCGGTAATGTGTCCAGGGTTTGAAGATGATGAGTACGGTGCGGTGCCATGTAAAGTATTAGATGAAATAAGCTCACCCAAAGGGTTACCCAACGGCGACCTACCTGGTGGTAGGACAGCACCTGGTATCAATATTGAAGGAGAGTACCAGCCTTGGACCAGCATGATCGTTCAATACAATCGTGGTTCAGGGCAATGGCAAGATACAAAAGGTCGCAACTTCTCAAACGGGATACGTTTTCACTTACCCGATCATGACGTTTTCGCAATTAACACGGACACACATGAGGTCATATCGAGATTTAATCATGTTGGTACAACACTATTCAATATTGCAGTGAGTCCCACTACTGGCGAATTATTCGTATCCAATACTGACGCTAATAATGCAACTCGGTTTGAAGGGACTGGTGAATTCGCAGGCTCGACCGTACAAGGGGAGATTGCAAAAAGTCGTATTTCAGTTATCAATCCATTAACTGGCTCAGTATCTCCGAGGCATTTAAATAGGCACATAGACTATGGTGATTTAAAAGGTAACGGGCCAATTAAAAAGCATAGTTTGTCTACTCCTTTACAACTTGAAGTGAGCGCCGATGGTAAGAGATTGTACAGTGCGGTCATAGGCTCGAATAAAGTAGCGGTTTTAGATACGAATGAGTTGAGCAGGGAGGACTATTGGGATCACAAGGGCAAAGAGTTTGACCCGAAAACCGCCAGTGAACGGTACTTGTCAGTACAAGGTGGTCCGGTAGGGATTTTGCTGCATGAGGATCAAAATTCTTTGTATGTTTTTACCCGGTTTGACAATAGCGTTGTCCGAATTAGCTTAGAAAATGGCGAGGAACTTCAGAGAATTGCTTTGTCTACACTTGAGCCTAAAGACTATATAGCAGGTCGGCACATGCTTTATGATGCAAATCGCTCTTCGTCTAATGGGGAGTCCTCTTGTGCCAGTTGTCATATCTTTGGTGATACAGACCACCTTAGCTGGAATTTAGGAAATCCAGATGCCAAAAATGAAAAGAATCCACAACCGTTTCCTACTCAAAATCTATCAGAGCTGGGATGTTTACTTGTTGGTCCTGAAGAAGAAAGCTGTCAATTACTAGATATAATCAACGGAAATGGTGATGAACGTGGTTTTGCGTCGATGAAAGGTCCTATGGCAACACAGACTTTAAGAGGGATGCAAAACCACGGACATATGCATTGGCGGGGAGATCGTTCTATAGGGTACTTTGGCGATGATGTGGAGCAAACGTTAGATGAGCGCACATCTTTTAAAAACTTTATTGTTGCATTTGAAGGTTTGATGGGTCTTGATATTTCACTCCCTCAGACTGTTGAAGCAGATAATAAGACGCCTGATGTGAAACTGTTGGAGCAAGATATGGATGAATTTGCCGACTTTATGCTTAGAGTTGCTTTGCCGCCAAATCCAATCAGGAACTTAGATAATTCTTTATCAGGCTCTGCGCAAGTGGGCGAACAGTTCTTTCATGGGCTGAGGCGCTCAGATGGAGCGGCAAAAGATACCCCGCTAAATGGTGATAACGTCGATGGGGTGAATTGTGCTGGTTGCCATGGTGTCGATCACGCAAAAGGGTTTTACGGTACACGAGGGGAAATAGCACATGGAGGAGAAATTCAAATTTTAAAGGTGCCGCATTTAAGAAACTTATATACACGCGTTGGCATGTTCGGCTTACCAGATCGTCAAGGATTTTTACCTTCTCACACCAAAGAGCATCAAGGGGATCAAATTCGAGGATTTGGCTTTTTACATGATGGCGCAACAGATCAACTGCTAAACTTTCTTAAAGGGGGCGTTTTTGATAATGGTGAAAAAGGCTGCCCAGAGGGAGCAGATGAAAGATACGGCTGTCACTTTAACGAAGGAGAAATCGGTATTCCTAATGAAAGTACAAGACAGGGACTAGTGGACTACATGATGGAGTTTGACAATGATTTAGCACCGATTGTTGGCCAGCAAATTACACTGACTGAAATTACTTTAGAAGCGGTTAAACCAAGAGTTTTATTATTTGAGCAACGAGCGAGTACGCCTTTTGTATCGAAACTCTTAGGAGGGCAGGTAACCGAATGTGATCTCATCGTGTTGGGAGTTGTAGACAATGAGCAACGAGGCTACTTTTTTGACCACGTTGATAAAAACTATAGAAGTGATAGAGCTTTTGAAAAACGTTTTACAAAAGAGCAGTTATTGGCCATAGGGACGCGACAAGGAAATAGCTTAACTTTTACCTGCGCAATTCCAGGCAAAGGTTGGCAAGCTGCATTGGATAGGGATTTAGACGGTATATTGAATGGTGATGATACTTAGTGTTTCACTTTAAATCATTGTTATTTATACAAATCAAAATCCTTAATAGAGTTTTAGCCAACTAAACTAGCAGGTAAAAATATGAGTAAGTATTCTTCGCAACTTATGACCGATTATGAGCAAATTGCCCAATCGCCCATAGAGGAGGCCTATTCACTGCCTTTTGCTGTGTATAAAGACAAAGACACATATGACCTTGAAATGGAGAAGATATTTAAAAGCGAGTGGGTCTTTATAGTCAGTGAGCAAGAGTTAAACCAAATTGGAGATTATTTTGCTTTTACAATAGCAGGCGAGCCCATTGTAATTATCCGCGGCCAAGATGGTACTGTTAGGGCACTATCTAACCTGTGCCGACATAGAGGGACAATGCTACTTGATGATGGGTTTGGCAATATAGAAAAAAGCATAGTTTGTCCATATCATGCATGGACTTATTCTGATGATGGTGCCTTTAAAGGCGCTCCATTTACAGGTAGTGTCAATGTAGATAAACAGTCGCATTGCTTATTACAGTTTCACCTTGAAAGTTGGCATGGCATGCTGTTCATCCATCTTGGAGAACCTACAAGTTCGCTCAAAAATCGTTTAGATGGTATTGATGATTACTTGCGCCATTTCGAGTTACCTAAATTTAATTATGGTTATCGTTCAGACAAATCTGAGCAATGGGATGCAAATTGGAAACTAGCAATGGAAAATGCCATGGAAAGCTATCATTTATTTAAGGTACACAAAGCAACGTTAGAAACAGTAACACCTACTCGACAAGCTTTTGACATCGCAGGTTATTCTGAATGGACTTTAACTGGTGGTGCGATGAAAGATACGTCAAGCACACTCACTAAATGGTTTAGGGGTAGTTACCCAAAAGTGTTTGATAACTATGTCCTGATATCTATTCCCCCTGCATTTGTGGGTATACTAACCTCTGAAAGCCTCTCTTGGGTTCAAGTTTTACCTTTAGACAGCGAACGTTGTATCGTACGCTCAGCTGGAATTTCAAATGTTAAAGTAAGCGCAGAAGACAAAGCTGAAAAAGCGTTTGTTGATGCATTTTTTGCTGAGGATAAGGAGATTTGTGAACGTGTGCAACTAGGCATGGGGTCAACCCTTGCACGAGGAGGTAAGTTAGTTACGATGGAAAAGGTCGTCGCTGATTTTCATCAATTTTTGGGAAGTCGCCTGTTTAATACGCCTGTAAGCGAATTCTATCAAGCTCCTAAGGCACAGCTATTTTTAAGTGAAAGTGGAAGCGATGAGTAGTTCAAATATATGAACTTTATTGTTTTACTCTACGAAGTTTAAAATCAAGCCAAATGATGCCTAGTGTGTTGAGCTGCTAGGCACTTTTTATATGTTTTATCGGCATTAAGGTCATCAAGTGGCGCGGCTCCCAGACAAAACTTAAGTCTAACTAATTAAATATAATAAATTTTTTAATACAACTTGCACGAAACGCCTAGGGGATACACTTTTAAAGTAAAAGCTTTGGGGTAATATAATCACTTCGATTGTGACTATTTTAAAAAGGACCCTTTATGAAGAAGATAGTTAGAAATGCTTCTCTATCGATTTTACTATTGGCTGCAGCTGGTGGGGCTAGTGCTGAGCACTCTCAAAGCGAATGGGTAGAGAAATTTAACTTAATAAGTGAGCAATACCAAGCGCAATACCCAGATAGTTTCAGCCGTTCAAGCAATTTGGCTTGGGCCGAAGCATACTATTTGGACGCGTTGCTTGAGATGTATGTGGGAACGAAAGATCCAAAGTATCTAGACACTTTTACCTTACGTGTAGATAAAGCGTTAGCTCTTGCAAAAGACAACACTGGAATGGGGAACGATGGATACAAAGGGTGGGGAGAATGGGTCTATTCGGTTGACGCTATTCAAAACTTCGGCGCCGAGAATGCTGACGAACAGGACGAGACTTTGCCTGCGAATTGGCATCGTTGGCAGTCTACGCCAGAGACAGCCTTTCGAAATACGGTGGATAAAGTAGAGGATGGTAAAAGTTCAGCTGCGTTTACCGTAAAAACAGCGCCAGAGACTAATCGTTGGCACGTACTTCAAACACCGTTAACAAACCTCCACAAAGCCACTGAGCATTACGACCCAAATAGTAAATATCAGATAAATTTTCATGCGAAAATTGAAAACTGTGAGGCCGGGGTGCGAGGGCTACTTCAAGTCTATGACTTTACAGATAAAAAAGTACTTTTAAACACATATGTTGATTCAAAAACGTATACAAACCACACCGCAGAATTTATAACGCCTTCTAATCCGCTAAATAACGTGCATGTAAGATTGTATGCATCGAACTATCGTAAAAGCTGCACAGCTCACTTTGACAATATAAAGGTCAAATCGTGGCGAGAATACCTTGTACATGATGGTATGATCACAGCACCTATGGCCAAATTTATAAAATTGGCTAGAACGGGGCGCTTAGAAACCCATTTTACACCATTGGCAGATCGTTATTACGATTTCTTGGTTAACAATACTTTCCCTAAATGGGAAAAAGACTTGTATAGTACGCTAAGTGGTAACTTAGTTTACTTGTTCGCCGATGATTCATCGAGTAGAAAGCCCGGTCAATCTTTACCTCACAACCAATATTTAGCATTACAGCGTACCTATGCAGAGCTTGCGCAAATTGACGGCAGCGACCCACAACATAGGTATATGGCCCAAGAGTTAATCAACGCTTTCAAAAGCAGTTTAAATATAGGCCACTATCAAAATAACTTAGGTACGCAAGTCGAAAAATATGAATGGAGCTACTGGAGCATACTTACCGACAAAGACACGATTGCTGACGGTTACAATTGGACTGGTACAGAAGATACCAGCCATGGGAATTTAGATGTGGTTGCAGCTATGAGTAGTTACAATGCGGGAGTTGGTTTTAACCGCGACGAAATGCAGCGATTTGCAAATACTGCAGATTTTATGATTTCGCACTGTGACAACTTTAGCATGCATGTTAACAATTGCTACGCTTCTGAATCTTTAACATCTCTAAGGTGGTGGATTCAGCTAGCCGAGTTTAAACCAAGTATTTATCATGACTCTGAAGCTAAATTGACTCAGGTGTTTAATGCGATACAAGGGGTTGGTCAGCGATATTACATGGGTGCAATCGCACAATTGATTAAAGGCTACAGAGTGTACAGGCAACCATTCGATGTTGTTTCTGCAAACGCATTACCAGAAGGTTGGAGGCATTGGCAGTCAAACCCTGAGACCGTATTTTTAAGCCACAATAGTGCGTTTAGCGGATCGCAAGGCTTAACGGTTAAAAACAAACCTACATACGGGTGGCAAGTAGCACAGAAAATTTTTGACTATGAACCAGGTGCAACATATCGACTTGATTCCATGGCGCGAGTTTTTTCTGGAGATGCTAACGGACGTGTTATGGTTTACGACGCAACCAGTAAAAAATCAATTGTACAAAAAATTACGACAAGTAGAGATTGGTCTCCATTAACTTTGCAGTTTAACGCGCCGAGTACTGCGGGTCATGTATTGCAAATCTATTTGTATTCAACAAAATGGCAAGTTGATAGCGAAATCCATTTTGATGACTTAGAAATTTATCGTATTGATTGATGAATTAAGGGTGGCTAGTAACATTGAGACTAGCCGCTCATAAAACATATCTAATTATTGCAAGTAGGCTTTTAAACAGTTCTCAAATTATTCCATGTAAAATCTTCTTGGCAAAGATGGCGTTGTTTTACAAAACTAGCGTTATTTTGTTTAGAGAATGGTGGTGACGATACTTAAAATTTATCTTTCAAACATTTACTTAGCTGCACTCAGCATATTAATAATAACATCCTATAATTTACGTTATGTTAAATTTAATCTGAGCGCTTGACTCTGACATTATGTCTCCCACTTTTACTACGTCGTGAATGTATATTCTTGCTATGTCCAATACTAATCAGTATCGGACATAGCAATCAGTTCTTGATTGATATGATGAATTCAGAATGTCTCGAGTATCAATTTTGACTGCATACAGCTTTCCAATAAACTGAACTTTAATTGCCTCTTGCAAAAGCCTGCAGCCGTTGGACTTAAGCTTTATAAATAAGCGGTTCTGTTACTGTACTCAGTTGTATAGGTTAAGATGTGATAGACATAAATTCAAGGTTATTTTGTTGGTAATTTTTACCATTGGTTTTACCTATACTTACCTGCTAATTTGCTTCTTTCTTTAATCCAAAATCTAACGCTGTCTTACATTTAAATGCAGTGCGCTTATCTATTCTATTTCAAAATAGAATTTGGGCATTCGATATTGAACTCTCGAATAATTTTTGCTTTATTTGGTTGAAAATAAACAATTTCATTCTTTGAGATCGATTCAATGTGATAATCATACTTGGTAAGAAGTAAATACGATTTATAGCAGGTAGTGCCCAAAGCCGCTATTACCAGTTCACTTTCTGATAAGTTGCTCGTTGCTGCTGTTACTCTTATCGACTCTAGTAAAGCGAGTTCTTGCTTAGTAAAACCTTCTTCTGTTGATTGACAGCCAACAATTAGAGACGTTAGCACACAAAAAAGCGAAATTCTTTTCATTTTATTTATTAACTAATATGCTTGTTGTTGCATTAGAATTGTAGGGCTTCACTAAGAAACTTAACCTGCTAATTTCTCTAATCCACCCTGGTCAAACATTTCTCAGCTACTAAACGCAGTGTACTTTTCATCTCTTAGGCCAGAATTAATTAAAACAGAGTTTTTTTAAAAAAAAGCTCCCAAAAACTGAGAGCTAGGAGATACTTCAATTGTTGTTTTCGAGACCTGTTGGTAGCATTATTATTACTCCAGATGACAAATGCTCGGTTACCTAACATACAAAAATGAAGGCTCTACATGACCCTGAAAGCAGCCAACAGAGCCAACTTCTAGTTTTTTGCCAGCCATAAAAGCAGCTAATGCAGCAGAGTACTGCCCTGTAGTACCTTTTTTGTCAGGATTCATTCGGATCTGCCCTTTATTCTCGCATGTTCCACCAATAAATGGACTTTTCAATATTACAAAGCAAACGCCAGAATCTGTATCGCACCCAACACCAGCAGGTGTTACTTCTTCAGCTACAGTTGAAAAAGTAGAAATAATTAACAGTGAAGCTAAAATAGCTTTTAGGTTGCGCATATGGACTCCAACTTTGGATAGAATTAATAAAATTACTGCCTTTTTTCGTAAGAAAAGCCAAAAAATGAGCAGTGTTATTGAGTAATTCGCTGTGATAACCCATCGGGTGATTGGAAGAAAGTACATTTATTAGGGACGTTTTATAGATCTCATTCGCGACACAAATAAGTTGCTGAAAAAGAGACGAAAGCTACAATCGCCCTTCCTCAAAATATTTAATCGCTGCTGCTTTCACACTTAATATAACAAGCCAGATTAAAAAACAGTTTTAGAAAAACAAAGATATGGTTACTCAAGTGCGTGAAGGAGCAATTTTGAATGAAAAACCAAGGAGCATGCTTGAATTAGAAATTTAAGATTGAGCTTGCGAATAAGTCTGAACTCGAATTATTAAGGAGAAGTTCAAGGCTTTCCTTTGAACAGTTGTATGTGAAAGTCAGTAACCCTATTCAGGTTTGTACGCGTGGAAACGCAGAGCTTAAAGTACCGGTGGCGGAAGTCGCAGTCGACAGTCATGGCGCAATGTGAACTTGAGTTTAAATTGCCAATAAGCCAAATTCTAGAAAGCAATTGCCCTTATTTACTTAAGCACCCAAGAAACATCAGTTAAATCATATACCTTATCAGTTGTACGATACCTGTAAATGACGTTAACAGCCCTACAACTAGAACTATTTTCATTGTGCTTGCGCTTTCTCGAATTCTAAGGCTTGGAAATAGTTTGCCAGACCCAAATAAGGCAATCGTAATGCCACATGTTAAAAGAATAATACCATCTAATAAATTGCTGTAGTCCATTGATAATTCTATTTTTTAAAGTTCGTTGATTACAATATTAATATGCACCATTGCGCACAACAATGGTGCAATAGGAATTTAGAACGCCATGTTACCGACTTTAATACCCAGTATATCCTGCGCATTTCCCCACTTAGTGCACTTAGTATCAGTCAATAATTCGACCTTATTTTCGCGCTTCATATAGGCTGCCATTACAAAGCTCACGATTTCTTTATAGTTTGGCATCGAGCTGTCAATGGCAAAGCGCTTTGACGTTGCACACTCAGTCATTGCTGATTTATCACCATCTATTTCTACAAATAAAATACTATTTGTTCCTTTGTAGAATACGCCTGCACCTACAATAGTTCTGTCACGAAAATATTGAGCAGATGCACTTGTAGAAACCAGCATAATAGCGAGAAACAAAGCAATTTTTTTCATAATGAATAAAGCCTAAAAAGAGTTAATAAAAATTATTTCGAATACTAGCACAATCTTACGCCTTGTTCACTTATTAAACGGGAAATTTGCTATGTTTTATTTGTATCAATCTGCCGAAACTGGGGTTGGGTATGTTAATGAATTTTTTAATGTTTTTAGAGGTTGGTAACTTCAGTTTGTAGCTTTTAGCCATTTTTATAAAAAAGCCGCCATGGTGGATGGCGGCGAAAACGACCTTACATACTCGTATTAAAGCTGTGTAGGGGTACCGCCCCAGACTTTATTTTTATAGTTTTTAGTCGTTCTTCTTGTCCCATCATAGTATGTCCATTGCACATTCTCTGTACTGACTCTGAAATTCGATATACGATCATTGTCTCTATCGTCGGCATACTGTGTTAGCAGTTTTTCTGAATTACCATAAATCTTATTTGAGTAATAAGCTGTTCTATCTCGCATGCCATCGTAATACTTATAGGTAACATAGACATCTCCTAAAAGGTAAATTTTGGTGATGTTTAGATTAGAAACGCTACTACCGAAAGTGCCCACTGCTATTTGGCTCAACCTTTCAAGATCTCTACCCCATAACTTGTTAGAATAATATGCGGTTTGGTTTCTTGTGCCGTCATAAAACTTCCAAGTAGCATGGTCACCATAAGTGCGAAATTCTGTAATGCTGTCACCAGATCGCCCAGATGCTTGCTGAGTAAGGTCAATTAGTGCATTACCCCAAATCCTGTTCGCATAATATCGGGTTGTATTCCTGGTGCCATCGTAGAACTTCCAAGTTGCATGTTCACCATATACTTTAAAGTTGGATATTCTGCTGTTTGAGCTATCAAAGGCGCCTTGTGTTAATGCTTTTAACGCATTACCCCACACCCTGTTTGTATAATAGTAAGAGACATTACGCATACCGTCGTAGTATCTCCAAGAAACGTAGTCACCTTTTTTTTGAAATTCGGTAATTCTATCGTTGAAAAAGCCTCGCGTACTTTGAGTAACCTTTACGCCGTCACACTCATACCAATAGGAATCTCTGTTTTGTTCTTTAGAGCATTGAGCTGCATAAGTAAACGTTGAGGAAAGTACCGCAGTGGCCAAGCAAGCAGCATGAATAAGTGTTTTGTTAATATTCAATTTCATAATCCTTATAGCTGAATAATAATCTGATTTTCATTTTTTTGTGACCAATTAATAAACCAGAGCCATTGAGTTTCGTCATTGTTAATAAGCTTTTTCGAGACTTATGTGTTTTCAATTAGCAAAGTCATTAATCGGAGAAAGGAGTGTACAGTAAGTTTTTGAATGTGTATATAATGGTAATAAGAAGTTAAAAATAAAGTGTTTTTAGAGTTGTTATTTTTTATGCCAGATTAATTAGCGTTGTATCGATGTAAAACTATGGTTTTCAATGAAGTGTTTAAATAGTCCCCCTTAATTAATCAAAAGCAACCTTTCGATTGTGGTCTTACTAACAACGTTTCAATATATTCTGTGTTGAATGCTTAATCTCGCTAAGCAGACTATCTACGCGGAGTGTGTTTCAAGGAAGAGTATTCACTACGTTTCCCTTGGTTGGCGCCTGATGCAGAGTATGAGCCATGAGCTCTTCGAAACCAAAATTAAGGATGTCAGGCACTAGCTAGTAGGAAGATAAATAGCCAGTTAAGTTTATTGGCGTACTAATAAAAGCTGCAATATTTGAGTGGGCTTGTACAATTACAAGCCCACTTTTATTACTAAATTACCATCTAATTGATGTTAGTAAGTGCGACATACTGCTAGGATTGTACAAAAGTGCGTATATCCAGAGTCAGTGGGTTTACCACCTGCGACTTTAGGAGTTAGGTCCTCAGACAAGAACTTGCCGTCATTTGTCAGGCTTTTTAGCTTTTTCTTAGTTAGTTTTACTTTCATTTTATTTCCTTAAAAAATTAAAGTAATAAAACTGAACCCTCAATTCGGGTAATGCACTGTTTTATATTTATTAGATGTTTACAGGTTGTATCAGTCACGGATAAACAGCCTGTGTTAGTAGTTCTGTATATAATTCATACAGCACTAAGAACTTACCTGTTTATTTAAATATTGGCAATATATCAATTAATTTAAATGTGCGTTTCAGATCTTGGTGGGTGCCATTTTGTCGTTAGTTAGTATTGCTTGATTCGGTTTGTCAGTTTGAGTAATGGAATGCCCTGTTCTGGACGAGTTACAATCACTTTGTTGTGTTGTGGTCTACTAGGGCGTTGTTTCAGTCGACACTGTAAGTGAATAGCATCGACTGAATATCTTTAGCGTAAATAGGATACCAATGATAGATTTATGCCATATGAGCAGTGATTTGGCCAAGTTCCTAGGTGTGCAGTATTTGCCTCCCACTTTATTTCAAACTTGCCATCTTTTACGGGTACCCATGTTGAGTGTGCTGACCTCTGCCCTGAACCGATATGCGCCTCTATGGTTTGACCTAGGTATGCGTATTCATGGGTTTCTCCCGAATTCCTGTAGGCTATAGTTAAATTACAAGTCTCTGGTTTATTTCCATGCGTTATTAGTAAATTACCCGATAAAAAAACAGCTATAACGTCTGGTGGTACAAGCCCTGATACATCAACTTCAGACCATTCACCTTGGGGGTGTTTAACGGTACCTGCCCCTGTGTAAGTATTTATAAATACAGGTGGGTTAGTTTGCGTAGGGCTGCGTTTAACAACACCCATTACAGTTCCCTCAACAAAGTCACTGGCCCATATGCAACTTGGTAATATGAGCAATGTTGCGCAAATAAAAGTTTTATATTTCATCATTTTCCTTATGTTCATCTATGGTTATTTGTTCCCCCTCCCTGCTATGAACCTAACGGGTCTAAAGTAAAGCGAGAGGGCTGGCAATCTTAAAAGGTAAATATATTGTAAATCGAATGGGTTGTTAATACCGGGCTTATATTGATAGCCGTCAAGTTGCACACACTTAGCTCTTGTTAAGATCGATAAAACAAAGCAAGGAGGGTTAAGTCTATGCGAGGTTTTACAAACTTATTGTTCAATCAAAAATTCCTGTGGCTACAGATTTTAGTCGCACTTACACTTGGTGTATGTATTGGCTTAGCACTCTCGCCAAAAGGTGCAGCTTTGCTTGGTCAACAGGATGCAGAGCAAGTCGCACAATGGGTTGCATTACCAGGGAAATTGTTCTTGGCTCTTATTCAAATGGTGGTTATTCCATTGGTAATGTCGTCCATTATTTTGGGTATAGCAGGTAACCAAGATACACAGTTTTTGCGAAAAGTAGGTGTAAGAATATTTCCCTACTTTGTAGTCACGACAATTATTTCTGTCACTATAGGCGTATTGGTCGTTAGTTTGTTTAATCCAGGATTTTACGTCGATAGCCAGTTGTTGACTAATTTGGGGGTGAGTACTTCTTTGGTTTCATCAGAACCTGCAACCACAATGAGCATTCCTGAACGTGTCGCGGCGATGATCCCTGCCAACTTTACACAATCAACGTTAGATAAAGACATGTTTGCGGTTGTTATGTACGCAGGATTTATAGGTGTTGCATTAACAACGCTTGTGGTTAAGCAAAAGCTATTATTACTAGATCTAACTCAAGCCGTGCAATCCTTGTCTTTAAAAGTCGTTAATTGGGCCATGCACCTAGCTCCTTTCGCTGTATTTGGCTTGCTATGTGATATTACAATTCGAATCGGTATTGATGCATTAATTGGTGTGTCAGCCTATGTTGGAACGGTAATTGTCGGGCTTGTTATATTGCTGCTAGTCTATTTGTCGCTTGTGTGCTTAATTGGTCGTATTAATCCTTGGAGCTTTATTAAGTCAATTAAAGATGCACAATTATTGGCTTTTTCGACATCAAGTTCTGCAGCGGTAATGCCACTGTCGATGCAAATTGCAGAACAAAAGCTACAAGTTCAAAAGCCCATTGTTCAGTTCATTGTGCCTTTAGGCGCGACAATAAATATGGATGGAACAGCGCTTTATCAAGTAATAGCGGCGTTGTTTTTGACCCAAGTTTTTGGTGTTACACTAACTGATAGTCAAATCGTCATGTTGATGTTAACAACTGTCGGAGCTTCTATCGGCTCTCCGAGCATGCCAGGTGTTGGCATTGTAATTTTAGCTTCGGTATTGGCTAGCTTTGGCATTCCGCCATCTGGAATAGCGCTTATTCTCGGAGTTGATCGTATTTTGGATATGTGTAGAACAACCTTAAACGTTACTGGTGATTTAACAGCATGTGTTGTTATGAGTCGTTGGCTGAATAAACACATTGAAATTAGCAATTCAAGTGCTAACTCGCCTGTTTAACTTACGGTATTTCTTTAAAAAGTGTTCAAATGCAAGGTGAATGTTTAAGGTTCACCTTTTTGTTTTTTACACTACACTTAATTATGGAGCATCACGATACAGAGGAACACATGGGTGGGATGGTTTAACAAAATACAGCGAATGACTGTTGTGCTGTTGTGTATTTGTGTTAACGCGCATGCTGCTCAAAAGGTACATATTTACTTAGATGACCAACTAGATTTTGAGCTTTTTAGTAACCCACAAAGCAAACCAGTAAATATTGCTGGGGCGACTAATAGACTCGTATTTACAAATTTAGGTCCAGACACAAAAGTTGTGTTCGCTAAAGCAAGCTTAAATCGTACTATTAAGCTAATGGAGAACGCAGACTACCCCGCTTGTACTGTTAATAAAATAAGTACAACCCATCGCAAGTCCAAATTTCTATTTAGTCTACCAGTTAATTTTTATTGGTCACATAAACTCTACACGTACAATAATAATATTCCTAATATGGGTGCGGCGCTTAATCACAAAGGCGAGATAAAGTCTCTTCCCGAATTATTTAAGGCTTTTCGGAATAAGGTAATTGTAATCGCAGATAATTTTTCATATGGAGATTTTTTAGATCAACAGTTGAAAGAAGTAGACCGTCACAACTTAGTTGTTAGAGGCGGGAGCGATCACTACGAAACAGTCCATAGAATGTTTATTTTAGGGCGAGTTGATTTCCTGTTGAGCTACCCTGCTGAATTTCATAGATATAGCAATAACGAAGAGTTACCCGTTAAGTCATATCATATTGCTGGTGCGCCCAAAGTTGTGATTGGGCACATCATGTGTAACAACAACGTACAGAGCAAAAAGTTTATTGCTCGAGTCAACGAAGTTTTAATGAACCTTTATTTGGGGCAAGAATTTGTAGAAGCGCACACAGACTTTTTACCTGCGAGTGAACACAATGCTCTAGCCGCGTATATTAAGTCGTATTATCACAAAACAGTCATAAAAAGTGACAGTTAAGTGGCGAATGATGTGAAGCCCCTTTTTACGTTGGAATAATGGAACTACAGCTTATATTATGAAGCGTTTAACTTGTATACAATATTCGAGTATAGACAGATTGTAACAGTCAACTTTGCACTATTCATTTAGATGTAAATAAAACATTGTTCTCATTGCCGCCATGACATAGTATTAAACGAGTTGTTTATAGATAGCATTACAATATGGAACTTGTTAGACCTTTAGAACCAATCCTCATCATCGATGACGTTGAAGAAGTACGAAGCTACTTAATCGAAATTTTAGAAAACCTTGGTTTCGAAGAAATATACGAATCAAAAGACTTTTCTTCCGCCAAACCCCTACTCCAGTCAAAAGCACCTAATGTATTGTTTTTAGACATAGAGTTGCCAGACACTGATGGCACGCAAATTTTGGAGTATGTAAATGATAAGTACCCTAACACTCACGTAATAATGTGCTCAGGTCACAACAGCCTTGAAAACGTGCAAAACACATGGGAACTCGGAGCGAAGGGATTTATAGCTAAACCGTTTAATGCTAAAAAAGTAGATACGGTTATGAAAAGATTAGAAATGATTGCATGAACCAAACTTCCCAAAACATTATATCAAAACTATCTGAGCTTATTCTTGGTAAGGACGAACAGCTAAAACTAGCGTTGTGTTGTTTATTAAGTAAAGGACACTTGTTGATAGAAGACTTGCCTGGTATGGGGAAAACCACTTTATCTCACGGCCTTGCGAATGTACTTGGATTGAGCTATCAGCGTGTCCAATTTACCAGTGATTTACTCCCAGCAGATATAACCGGCTCAAGTATTTTTAATACCCAAACGCATAGTTTTGATTTTCATTCTGGCCCTATATTTAGCCAAGTATTGCTCGCTGACGAAATCAACCGAGCTAGTCCTAAAACTCAAAGCGCGCTTTTAGAAGCTATGGAGGAAGGACAAGTAACTGTTGATGGCACCACGCACACCTTACCAGAACCGTTTTTTGTAATCGCAACGCAAAATCCGCTTCATCAATCTGGAACGCACCCTCTTCCCGAGTCTCAGTTGGACAGATTCTTTATTCGGATCAGTCTTGGTTACCCAGACACAGAAGCAGAAAAAAGCTTAATTATGTCAGGCAATGACCGTGCCTTTAAGCTAGAAGACCTCAGTCTTGCGCTGTCGTCAGAAGAGCTTTCAGAGTTACAAAAACAGGTCATGTCTATCAAACTTTCAGAACCTGTTGTTCAATACATTATCGATTTAGTTAGTTTTACTAGAGATTCAGGCGAATTTGGAGATCCACTTTCTCCAAGAGCAAGCATTGCTCTCGGGTTAGCGGCCAGAGCATACGCGTTAATCTCCGGTCGGGATTTTGTATTGCCAGATGATATTCAGGCAGTATTTGGGCCAGTAGCAGGACATCGACTCAATGTTCCCTGTAATGAGCAGATCTCCGTTGTTGAGAGCATATTTAATCGAGTTCCGGTACCTATGTGATGATATCGGGCGCATATAAAGGCTGGCTAAATAATATTATTGCGAAGAAGCACTCTAGTAATAGTATTACTTTTAGCCACGACAATATCTATGTTGTCCCATCTAAAAGCGGATTTTTGTTTCTTTTCTTTGCGCTTTTGAATTTTGTGATTGGGATCAACTATCAAAATAACCTAATTCTGGGCGTATCTTATTTGATGCTGATGTTACAAATATCAGCACTGTTCTATGGGTACATGAACTTACACGGTCTTCGAATCGAGTTATTGGATATAACGAGCAATTTTGCAGGGCAGCACAATCAAGCTAAATTTCGAATAACACCTTCTTCAGATGTATTCTCGCTCAACATATATCACTCTGAGTTTTTGAAGTTGGAGTTTCAAAACAAGCATTTTAGTACCAAAGCCCACAATCAAGTCATTAAACTTCTTATGGATAAAAGAGGCAAGTACCAGAGCGGCAAATTCAAAATACAGAGCAGCTATCCTTTTGGACTTGTGAATGTTTGGAGCTATTTACTCCCCGATAAAGTTTTTTATGTGTACCCAGCACCAATAAAATGCGAATTAGAGATCCAAAGTACCTTAGAAGCAGACACAGATACAGGAGTTAAGTCAAATCGCACAGACAGCTTTGAAGATTTTAGTAGTCTCTCTAAATATCAAAAAGGGATGAGTAAAAACCGTATATCATGGAGACACTTTGCAAAGAGCCAAGAGCTACTAGTCAAAGACTATGAAGGCGAAGAGCAATCGATAAGTCATGTGCTGGATTTTCATAAAGTCGAAGGCTCGAAAGAGACAAAGCTATCAAAATTAAGCTATCAAGTAATTGAAGCTGATAAGCAAGGCCATGAATTCGCATTACGTCTTCCCGCTATATATATAAAAATGGGTAGCGGAGATGTGCATGTGAAGGCATGTTTGGAGGCTTTAAGTGAATGCTAATTTATTAGTTGAACGTAATACACTGATTACCTCCCTTATCTATTGCGCAATCTCACTGTTACTATTTCAAAGTTTGGGTTATGTGTTTTGCGTATCAATTGTGCTTGTCACAATATTCAAACTCAGTACGACAATGGGAGCGGTTAAAAACCCATCCAAGCTGGTGGTCAACCTATTAGCAGTGACTGTGATTGTTGTCGTGTTTCTCTCTTTGGGTTTTAAAAACACGATCGAAATGTTTGTTGCCATGTTGATTGGTGCGTGTGCTTTAAAAATGTTGCAAGTGAGTACAGCTAAGCAAGCAACTTCGGCTTATATACTCAATTTTTTTACTTACCCTTGCTTTTATCTTTTTTCGCAAAACATTCTAGCGTTTACGTTTGTGGCAGCGTTGTTGTTATTTAATCTCTCACAACTTTTCAGTGTGTCTCACAATCTGCCTATAAAGGTTGCCTACAAAAATTCGCTGAAAAAATTCATATTTAGTTTGCCATTGGCTGTTGCAATGGTGCTTCTGGTCCCTAAGCTACCGCCCTTTTGGCAACTGCCTAATGCAAAGTCAGCGAACACTGGTTTGTCTGAGGATGTAGACCCTTTCGAAATAACTGAACTTTCCCGCTCTTCTGAACTAGCATTTCGTGCGCTGTTACCTACCGCAGAGATGTTCCAGCCTCCCTTTTATTGGCGCGCCATAGTACATGACCAGTTTGATGGCAAAAAGTGGCAAATGTCGAGGTTACAAGGCGTTGGGTTGCAAAGGACTTATCAGCCAATGGGGCCTACTTATTCGGTAATCGCAGAACCATCAAATACGAGGTGGCTTTTTACATTAGGCGACGGTGTGCCCGCTAGCAAAGGTATGAATGTAAATAACTTTGGTACGATTTTCCAAAAAAAGCTCTCTAACAAAGCTGTGCAGTATGAGGTTTCCCCAGTTGATTTAGATGACGCTCGCTTAACACGCTGGGAGTATGGAATTAACACGCAGCTCCCACAAGGGTTTAATCCGCGGGCTTCGGCATTGGCAAGCAAGTGGAATTCTGAGACAAATAGCACTCAAGAGTTTATCACTAAAATGAAAGCATTCTTTGTCGAAGGTGATTTTACATATAGCCTTACGCCACCAGCAATTTCTGAAAAGCACAATGTCGATGAGTTTTTATTTTCTACACAGGCTGGGTTTTGCGGTCACTACGCTTCAGCGGCAGCTTTTTTGATGCGAAATGCAGGGATCCCAACGCGTTTGGTTTCGGGTTACCTAGGGGGAGAATATAATCAACAAAGCAATTACTACGCAGTTTATCAATATGATGCTCACGCTTGGGTAGAATATTATGTGCCTCAACTAGGTTGGCTCAGATTAGATCCAACCGCATGGGTTGCGCCAAATCGAATGTTCGGTTCATTGTCTGATTTAGCTCAGCTAGAGCAACAATTTAAAGATAACTTAGGGATAAGCTTAGCGTCATTTTCTAATATCAGAGCTATAAATTGGTTACGCTTGCAATTGGAGCAACTTGATTTTCACTGGACAAGGTGGGTACTCAATTTTGACGGCAAGAAGCAATCGTCTCTACTAAAAGCGTTGTTTGGCAATAAACACAACTTTTTACCAGCGCTTTCTGTGATTTTGATACTTATAACGGTCTTTGGCGGTTGGTTTGCGTATTTAAACTTTAGGAACTGGCAAAAACAACCAAAAGAAATCCGACTCTATAATAGGCTGTTAGATTTTGGTAAGGTACAATCTGGCAGTTTAACGCCGAAGCAAGCAATTGAATTGCTCAAGCAGAAATTCCCTCGAGCACAAAGCGAGTTAGACGAGTTTTATGAATTGTTTGAGTTGGCTAGATATAACACCTTAAGGCTCTCTAATGAGCAATATAAAAGGCTTGGTCTATTAAATAAACGAATAATAAAAAAGGCAAAAATAAAATAATATGAATGCTGTAGTTGTTGGGGTCATTTTAATGCTTGGCCTATCCCTTTTTAGAGTGAACGTAATTGTCGCAATGACCCTGAGTGCTTTGGCTGCGGGCCTCACCGCTGGCCTTGGTTTAGAGAATACCTTAAATGCATTTAATGATGGGCTATCTGGCGGTGCTCAAATTGCCCTGAGTTATGCAATGCTTGGTGCATTTGCTGTTGCCATTTCAAAATCGGGTTTAACATTAATACTCGCCAGTAAATTACTAGGTTTAGTCAACAGTAAAAACAAAGACTCAGCAAACTATTTGAGTATGCTAATTTTGGTCGTGATCATGGGATGTGCAATTGCTTCTCAAAATCTAGTGCCTGTGCATATTGCTTTCATACCTATTCTTATTCCGCCATTAATCGTTATTTTTAATAAGCTTAAAATGGATCGGCGGGCAATTGCATGTGTGCTTACTTTTGGTCTAGCAACATCTTATATGGTACTACCTTACGGATTTGGTGGTATTTATTTGTATTCCATTCTACATAAAAACTTAACGGATAATGGCTTGGAGATAGTTAACACTGCAGTTCCATATGCGATGATTATTCCGGCGCTTGGTATGCTCGTTGGATTGGTTATTGCTGTATTTATTAGTTATCGTAAACCCAGAATGTATCAAGGTGAAGCACGTGCTGATGAACAAGTGAATATCAAAGTTGAAGATCAAAAGAAGGTGCTTATTGGTGGTGTTATTGCCATTATTTGCTCGTTGTTGGCACAAAATGTAAGTGGCTCAATGATACTTGGTGGCCTAGTTGGCGTGATGATGTTTGCGATGTTCGGGCTTATTAAATGGGACCAAAGCTCTGATGTTTTCACCAAGGGTGTAGCGATGATGGCGATGATAGGATTTATCATGATCTCTGCTCAGGGATTTGCCTCTGTGATGAAAGAGACCGGAGATGTTGCATCCTTGGTAGCAGCATGTGCGGATGTTATAGGCGATAGTAAGCCTATCGCGGCAGCTGTTATATTAATTGTCGGGTTACTCATCACAATGGGCATTGGGAGTTCATTTTCGACTGTGCCAATTATCGCCACTTTGTTTGTGCCGCTCTCGCTAGAAGTCGGTTTTTCAGCCATGGCAACGGTAGCATTAGTCGGCACGGCAGGGGCTTTAGGCGATGCCGGTTCACCTGCTTCTGACTCAACGCTAGGACCGACCTCTGGTCTGAACACAGATGGTCAGCACGATCATATTTGGGACTCAGTCGTACCAACATTTATTCACTTTAACATTCCGCTGCTTATATTTGGCTGGATAGCAGCAATGGTATTGTAATAGGAGCCCGTAAGGGCTCTTTCTTTTATTCTACTTTTTACCCTCTTTGCTGTTTTTAAACTAAAAATCACGCTTCTCATATTGCTTTGCAATATGCAACTAGACGCACCATAAAATACAAAAAAAACATAAAAAACAACCCACTATGAATTGGCATACATAATGCTCAGTTGGCTTAGGTAAATTTGAATCTAGGGTGACTATATGAACGTTGTTTTTATTGGCGCAGGCCAACAGATGCTACAAATAATGAAAAAATTGAAACCGTTGTGCCAAACCATGAGTGCCATTTGTGCTACTCCAGAAGCGAGTTTTGATATTGACAACAAATGCGCGTTGCTTTCATATGCGCAATTAGAAACGCTGCAAAATATGAGTTTGTCACTATGTTCTAATAAGGAGCGAGCAGAGGAAAGGCATACAGCAAACCTAGAGCTATTGTCACTTATGTGCAATACGCCATCAGAAGCCATCAGCATTTATAGCAAGTCGATTAACAGCAACAGTTGTATATACCCGATGTCTGACTATGCAACTGATTTGGTCGCTATAACTCAATGTGGAAGTACAGTTGTAGGCACTAAAAATATTGATGCACTCGCTGACTTTCCTCATGAAGTATTTTTGTCAAAAGAAGTGCCTTCACCATCCGGTGCAATTGAGGTCATAGCGAAAGCTGACCTTTTAATATTTGGTCCATGTAACCCAGTCACAGACTTACTTCCACTATTACTAATACCGGACATTAAAAATGCAGTTTTAGAAACATCGGCAAGTCGTTTGCTAATAGACACTCCCATTGTTGGAAGTTTACTGCTAAAAGGCTGCAGTGCCTCACGGTATTTGGAGTGGATGAAGTCACAAATTGGATATCAATTTTTTGATATTGCCATTTCGAATCAATTTACCGATATACTCAGCTTTCACTATAGAGAGAGTAAGTCAAACTCTCCAAAGGATATAGGCACTAACAACACGCTAGATATGATGGACGAGTTGTTCAAAGTGCCCACAATTGCAACCTTGAATGCTGTTAAGCAATCAGGAATTAATCTAGCTAACTAATATTCATTGGCACAATGAGTTATGGTGCGTGCGTGTGCGGTTGTCGAATTAGGCAACCGCTTTTTTAGTAATTTACTGTGCATGTTGCGACGTTATCTTGATTACAATAATGGAAATCAAGGTAGTAAGTGTTTTTTTGGGGTTTTTCTCCCGATTTAACATAACGGTATAGAAGTTCAGCACTCAACCTGCCCATTTCATGTGGGTTTTGTCCTATGTTAATACTCGAAAGACCGTTGCTAAGAGCTTTGAGCTGAATTTGCTCGGTGTCTGCGGAGATGATTGTGATATCCCCTTCTTGAATACGCTTTTTGTACGACAGCAATTTGCTCGTGTAGTCTGTGTTAAATTGGGCAAAGCCGGCAACAGCGATAAATATTGGGGGGTGTTTATAGTCAAGTATCGTCAGCAATTGGTTGAGTGAGTCATCTCTTCTACCCATGGTGTAAAGGGGGCATCGATCATATTCTATCCAACCGGTGCTACCATTTAATTTAGTTACACTACCATCAGACAATGCATGCCTCACGCCCTCAATACGCTTATTTAAATTTGGTGTCGTTTGATGCCCCGATTGGATACAGATTGGCTGTGGGTCCAATTTTTTGTACTTTTTGGCGGCTTGCCCTAAAGCATTACCAAAATCAAAATTATTGGTGCCGACATAAGTAAGACGATACGTTTTATGTTGCTCAAGTAAATCTGAGTCGAATGTAATGACGGGGATGCCCTTTTCTTTCGCAAGTTGTAAGGCGCCAGAGACTAAAAATCGAGAGTCGGTCGTTGATATCAACAGGCCATCAATTCCTTTGTTTATGTACTCTTTTACAATGAGAACTTGAGTTCTTACATCCTGATAATCATCTGCTCCATCATAGATACAGGTTAAGTCAGAAATAGTACGCGAAAAGGCTTGGCATCCTTTAAAGGACTGTTCATAAAACGAGTCGTTTTTGGTTTTACCTATGAGTGCGAATGATAGTTTTGCACTTGTGCTTGTACTAAATGCTAAAGTCGCGAGTACACACCATTTAAGCAGATGCATTAACCTAAATTTCAAAGCTAAGTCCTTGACAAATTTGCCATAAGCTTGCGTCATACTTAATGAGTTTAACGCTTTTTGGGACTAAGGCAATTAAAACCAGTGTTTATATTCGCCTAATCGACTCATGCAGTTTTTAGTAACCTACAATGTAGTGATGAGTTATAGCTAACCTATTCACTATTTACTCTGGTATGTTTTTTCTTCTCTATGACTAGTTCTATTATAGCGATATGTCTGTTCATTTTAGTCGCGAGTATATGGCTAAATGCGCCAAAAAAATACAATATAGGTATGGCATAAGCAATCGACAAAACCCAATCAAGTTCAATCTCATTAAGCTTATCCAGTGAAATCAATAGGGCTAATACACCAGGTGCAAAACCAACTCGCTCTATTGAGCCAACTAATAATGCTGTGCGCTTTTCAAAAGCGGTTTTTTCAGCTTTTACCTCGAGCAAAGTAAATTCGAGATCGTCCAAACTCTTGGAGTGTAAAAAGCCCATATATTTCTTGTCAAAGCAGTCATTCATTTTTGCGTTGTTATACAGTACCGCCAAAGGGTTTTTTATACTGTCTTTAATTTCCTTTCTGCGAAGAAAAAACACAACTGCAGGATGAATGATGATGCCAATGTAGCCGAGCATCAGAAGTATTAAAGAGGTAAGCTTAAATGGCTCTAGCTGAGTCAGTTGCCATAAAAAAGCCACAATTATCGCGACAATGATGCTAGTTAGATAGGTAAAATATACCTTTATTTCAAATTGGTTAGGTAAATTTGAGTGTGTGTTGTGATTAATATTCTCTTTTCTGCTGAGGCCTTTCAATGCTCGGTATATAGAGTCAGACATTTTCACTCCTTGATATGAAATAGCCCTCCTTAGCTCTCCAAATATTGTATCGGTCATGCTTCTAACCGAGCAGGCTTATTTGGGCATTTACATTATTGTAGCCCAAAATTTCCGTTACAAAGCTTGAATGTATTGGGATAGAGCACGGGCCTGATGCTTTACGTTGTAATGTTTTTCAGCATACTTTCTTGCATTCTCCCCAAGCAAGTGTTGGTTGTAGGGGCCCAACTTCAAAAAAGCTAATAGCATATTCTTGAGCGCATCCACACTTCCTGGTGGGCACCTCATACCAGTACCTAGACTAGTTAGCTCATCACATGTAGTAATATTAGATGTCAATATGGGTAAGCTGCATGCCATTGCCTCTTTAATATAATTAATGTTTTGTACGTCAGGGATAGCATTGTCTGAATCATAAGGTGTGATCATGGCATTGTATTTAGGAAGGTTTTGCAAGAGCCATTTTCTTGATTTGTCACCTAAAAAGTGCACTCTTTGATTCAGTCGTAATCTAATTAAGTCGTTAACTAGCTTTTTTTTAATAGGCCCCGAGCCGATGATGTCTAATTGAATTTCTGCTCTAGAGGGTAGTGCTGCTAAAGCTTTTAACAAGTTTTCTAATCCAGCGCCTTCAACAATATTGCCCACAAATATTAGTTTAACTGAGCTTTTGTTCTTGATGGCTGTTTTGTATTGTGACAAATCTAGGCCACGTTTCAACACGAACGCGTTTTGTTCTTTACTTGGCTTATATTTTTCTAATTCGAGCAAAGACAGATTACATGTTTCAGAGATCCATTTAGACAACTTCCCCCTGCTACTCCCGTTGTAAAAATTGGAAATAGACGCGCCTACACAGGCGGCGCTAGCTAGGCTGACGGGGTACATGGTTTCTTTGAAACCGAAATGAATATGCTCGATGTTTAACGCTTTCAATACTTGAGCGAGTTTCAGCCCCTTTGTGACTAAAGTATACAAATTTCCAGCTTTATATTTATACCAAATCGAAAAGCATTTTAATAAACTGTTGAAGTTTATGGCAATACTAAATAGTCCGAGGACACCCTCTGGTTCTAAATATTTGATAGATACATTAGGTTTTAGGTTTCTAACATTTTTATATTTTACATGGCTGATAATTGTTACTTTATGCCCAACATCAGCCAGCGCATTTGCTTCGCTTATAAGAATTGCGACTTCTTGAAGGTCCTTACTGTCTGTATACATCGCGATGTGTTTCATAAAAGTGAGCTCCTGTATTAACTACATTGAGCTACTCAAGAAATGTACCATTTTTCTTTTTTAAATTAATCAGAGGCTTACTTTAAGATTAAAGTCGTATTAGGGGCTGTATTGCACTTTGCAATGCATTTTAGTTTTTAAATTGATTAAAAGCAGATTGTAGCCACACATGGTTATCTTTTTGATTTTCTAGTATCTATCGCCATTGGGATAAACCTAATACCACAAAATTGATCTTCTGGCTCTGTAGCCGAAAAGCCCTGCTTTTTATAAAAGTGCTGAGCGTTAATTGAGGAGCGAAGCGAAATTTGCCTTGCGGAGGTTTGTGCTAACATTTTTTCTAGCAATATTTTTCCTAGTCCCTGTCCTTGAACTTCCTTAGCGACAAAAAGGTGGGTAATGTAGTTTTTCTCTCGTATGGCAGCAAAGCCCACAATAAGATTTCCTTCTACTGCGACAAATGTATCAAAGAGGACAGTATTTAATGTAGTTTCAATATCAGGAATTACTCTTCTCATATATTCTTGCTGTCCTGAACTGTCAAAATGTGGCAGTACATCTGCAACAGATACCTGAGAAACAAGCTTGGTTATTTGGTCGATGTCATTTTGGTTTGCCAGTCTAATATCCATTTAACTTCCTTTTACTACGGTATAGCTATGATTAATCAATACGGCTTGTCATAAAAATATATGTGAAACGTCGCTCCGCCAATGTCGTTCTTGCACTCTACATCGATCCGAGCATTGTGTGCAAGAACCACTTCATTGACAATCGCAAGGCCTAGCCCACTTCCAGTTAAAGTTGATTGCTCTTTGCGCCAAAAGCGCTCAAAAAGTTTAACTCTATCTTCTTCATTGATACCTGGGCCTGAGTCTTTAACTGATATTCTGTCTTTTGCCACTTCTACAATAACCTGTGCGCCTTCCTCAGCATGTTTTAGCGCATTTTCTAGCAGGTTCTTAAGCATAATAATAAGTGCTGCTTGATCGCCAATAACTTCAGCGTCTTTATCCAACTCTTCGAGAGCCAGATCCTTTTTATAGGTTAACGTTAGTGGACCAAGCAGCATACAAACGTCTTTTGCTACGTCGGAGATATTGACCGGCTTGTGCAAATAACTGTTTTGATTTTGAGCACGGGATAGATCGAGCAATTGTTCAACGACGCGCGTCATATAGTTGATGTCCCCCATTAACTCGCAACCTATTTTGTCTGGCAAATTGGCAAGTTCTAGACGGGTTCGCAGCACAGCTAGCGGTGTTTTTAATTCGTGAGCGGCGTTAGCGACAAATCGTTTTTGTTCGTTGAAACCTGTCTCAACTCGGTCCATTGCCTCATTGAGTGCGTTAACGAGCGGGAGCATTTCACTGGGCACGCCTGTTTCATCAAGCCGCCTGTCGAGCTGAGATGGCTCGATATTATCTAGTTGAGAAGCAACGTTATTGACAGGCTTCACCACGGCTTTAATCGAGATGTAGCCTACAAGAATAAAAATGAGAAACGCCGAAACCATGGTGAGTGTTAGCACTTGACCTAGCATGGGTAACACTGCTTCATTGGCTAGTTCACCAATCATATCATCGCGGGCAAGGTCAACGTATAGCACTGTACCATCAATGTCGGCGGTAAGACGATATCTATCAATTCCATTTAAGAAAGAGTAGCCCTGAGGCATGTCTTTAGGTAGTGCCAATAGCGCCGCAGATGTTGCTCTGTGCGGGTTTGAAGTGAGTAAAACTTCACCTGACACGCTGTCCGTTACTTTGAAAGCAAGGTTATTGAATAGTGCGTCATACCCCCACTTCTTTGCCATATTTGTCGCAGAATAGTTAAGCTTGCCTTGTTCGTCAAAATGTAAAGTGTCTGGGATATCCTCGGCCATTCCATGCATGCTTTTCTCAACGGCTATATTTGCAAAATTGATTGAGAATAAAAATAAGATACCCGCTATCAGTGCAAATACACCGCAGCCTAAAAAGGTAAACAATGCGAATAGCTTACGCGCGAGGGAGTTTTTATTGGTGAGGCTAGCATTGTTCATGACAAAATATACCCTATCCCACGAATTGTTTTAATCTCAGTATTGGCGCCTGCTTGCTCTAACTTTTTTCGGATCCTATGCATCGCAACTTGTATTGCGTTGTCGGTAACTTCAAAGCCCAATGCGTAAATTGCGTCATAGATAGCTTCTTTGCTTACAGTTAAGCTTGCGTGTCTTATCATGTACTCTAAAATCGCGACTTCTGTTTTACCCATATTGATATTTTCGTCGTCCACTAGCACACGACGAGATTTTGTATCCAGTGCGATATTACCGCGAGAGAGTAAGTTGCCAGAATACTCAACCGGACGTCTTAAAATTGCTCTTAATCGTGCTTTTAATTCCTCTATCGCAAAGGGTTTATTAAGGTAATCATCTGCACCCAAATCCAACCCTTTGATTCTATCTTCTACGCCCCCGCGAGCTGTCAAAATTAATATTGGGATCGGGTTATCTTTTGCTCTTAATGCTCTAATGATGTCAATACCATCAATATCCGGTAACCCTAAATCGAGTATCATTGCATCGTATTGCCACCCTTCTAGTAATGTTTGCATTTGCTGAGCACTGTGAGCAATATCAGCCGCATGGCCGTCTTGTAAAATCGCTTGTTGAATGAATTGTGCAAGTTGATTGTTATCTTCAGTGATTAAAATACGCATAAACTCTTGCTATCCTTTTATTTATTGCACTCATTAATTCGTTGCTCGTACCGATTTGGATCAATTAACCAGTTCATCCACACAGGCAAAACGATGAGCATTAGCAATGTTGAAGTGATCAAACCACCAATCACGGCCCAAGCTAAGGGTGGCCAAAGCGGGCTTTGGGACGATGTCAGTGGTAACATGCCAACTATGGTGGTTACTGTAGTGAGTAAAATCGCTCTCAAACGCGTTTTCAGCGCATATTGAATCGCGGTTTCTTTCAGCTTGCCCTTCTTGATTTCTTCAACGGCGCTGTCTATCAATAAAATAGCGGTATTAACAACTATTCCTGTCAAAGCCAACACTCCCAGTAATGACATAAAGCCAAAAGGGACGCCGACTACAGCTAACATTGCAGGAGCGCCTAGTGCGCCTAAAGGTAGACTAAGCATCACCAATACTGTCAGGCGATACGAATTGAATTGCAATATCAAAGCGATAAATAACAGAATTAAACCTGATGGCAATGCAAGTAACAGCGCACCGTTGGCCTCTTGCGATTCCTCAAACTCTCCGCCTAACTTTAGTATAACGTTGTTTTCGCTGGCAATCTTGTCAAGTTCTGGCAATAATGACAACAATATTGCTTCTTCGTCATGGTCTGCTTTTACATCCGCTAAAATCCTAATTTCTGTTCTACCGTTTCGTCTTGTTTCTACTCCTTTCATCCCCACCAGTTCACTTTGAGCAACAAACGACAGCGGGATGAACTCATCATTCCCATTGATAACCTCTAATGATAAAAGCTGCTCCATGTCTTGTGATGACTCTGTATCCTGCACAAGTAGCGCCATAGGTTCAGCTTTATATTGCAGCGTACTTGCATGAAGCCCCTTTCCTTGCCAAGAGACATAATCACTGAGCTGTTTTTTATTCACGTTTGCCATTTTCAAAGCTTGCTCATTTATGTTTAGTCTCAGTTGCGGTACTCCATAACTGTATGCGCGTCTGACATTTTGTGTTTGACCCTGTGAATTTAATACAGTAAACATTTTCTCCGCGGCACTGTACATGTTGCTAAGGTCGTTGCCGATGACTCTGAGCTCAATTGGGCTTTCAATCGGTGGACCTTGGCCAAGCTCCCTTGCAGTTACCAAGATGTTTGGATATTTATTGCCAAGCTGGCTGTTCATTTGAGCTACGAGAGCGGACATATCTGTGTGTTCTTCGGTTTCAAATACTACTCTTGCAACATTACTTTCTCCCGGTTGTTGAACTAAATTGTAATAAAAACGGGGTCCAGAAGAACCACTAAAAGAAAAAGTGCGTGTCACACCAACGAATGCAGCTAAGGTATCGGCTACCTCTTTTGTGACTGTAGAAGTCTGCGCTATGTCGCTACCATAAGGTAACTGAATATCAACATATGCCTGGTTGCGACTGGTTTTTGGAAAAAACTCGCCACTCTGTTTCGGGATGAAAAGTGTCGCAACGCAAGCAATTAAAAAGAGTGAAGTAACAGTTTTTGGTCTTGAAAGTGTGAATTCTGTGAGTTGTTGACCCCATTTACTCAATTTAGTTTCGTCAGGAGAGTTCATAGAGTTATGCGTAAACGACAACTTGGCCAAGACGGGAACCAAGGTTAACGCAATAAGATAACTAAAACTAATACACAGAATCACTAAAACAGGAATGGAAGCAATAAAGTCAGCAACACTGCCTGTCGCTAACAACATAGGCAGAAAGGCCGCAATAGTTGTAATTGTCGCCGTAGCCAGAGGTTTGTACAGCCCCTTTACAGCGTTTTTACAAGCGGAGAATTTGGTTTGTCCTTGCTCGACCAATTGTAAAATCTTTTCTGCCATGACAATGCTGTTGTCTACCATTAATCCCAGTGACAGTACTAATCCCGCGATGGTCATTTGATGGAAGACCCCTTCACCTGCTGTGAACACGCCAAGAGCACTGAGCGCAATTGCCGGGATTGACAGCACGACAACGATTGCTGTTCGTATAGACATCATTAGCATTAAAATTATAGCAACTCCCAAGCAACCAGTTGCAAGAGACATCAATAACCCTGACTTGCGTTGTTCAGTCCATTTTGGCTGAAACAAAATTATTTCAGCAGGCGAAGACACATGTTGCTTGTTAAATTGTGCCACAGTATCCAAAATTTTATCACCAACGTCTGTAACTCTTACAGAATTAGCTGGTAATGAAATCGAAAGCCCTACTACCCGCTCACCATTAATTAAAAATTGCTCTTCAGCCGCTGGATTTGTCCTGTAATACACATCTGCGATGCTTGATAGAGGTGTTGAGCTTTGGTCATCAAGTGCTATCTGAATGTCTTTTATTTTGTCTATGCTATCTATTTTTCCAATCGGGCTGATGTGTGTGGATAACCCATTTGATCGCAATGTCGTTGCGCTACCGTCTGGATTAGCGAATAACTCCGCGATTTCAGAAGGTGAGATACCAGTATCCCTAAGGGTACTAAGTTTGTAATCGATCACCACTTGCTCTTGTGGATCTCCAACGAGATTAACAGACCTGATTTCAGAAATTTGTTCTAGTTCAGTCCGCAACTTAAGCGCAAGCGCCCTTTTTTCGTTTAACGTAAAAGGATGAGTGATGGCGATTACAATGCCTTGTGTATCTTGCGCACGATCTTCGATGTGGGCGCTTATAGGCGTTATATCTCCTTGCAATGCCGATATGTCATTTTTGATACGATGCCAAACAGTATCGGTATTATAAACTTGTTCGTTAAGCTCGATGTCTACCGTAGCAGACCCGTTTTTTATTCTTGCTTGAAAGGTACTTACTTCGTCAATTTTGCTCAGCACGCGCTCAATGGGTATAACCGCCTTATCCTTGATTTGGTCAATTGTCATGCCATTTGCATTAAGAGCTATAAAGCCATTTCTATAGGGGAATTGAGGGTCTTCTTGTTCACTTGCACTAAACCAACCAGCGATGCCTACAAATACTAGTATGCAGGTGAGCCCTAAAATTAGCCTTGGATTTTGATACCAAGGCTCCTTAATATCAAAAGAACTACTCATATTCTCTCTCTTTGGCGGTCATAAGGTTCAAATCAATAGTTGGCTCAGGTGCTGTGCTGAAAGGGATGTTATTGAGTTTGCGTGGAGCACTCACTAGTAGCTTATCTTGGCGCGATGCCAAAAGATCGACAGCGTACTGCTGATAAGTGTTATCTAGTAAATAACCTTGCCCCTCATTGGTAAATCTGACAGCCGCTGAATCTATGGCATAGACAGGCTTTTGGGTTAGTGGCATTCTAAGTTGTGCTGTTAACCCAAGCAGCTCAGACTGGCCTTTTTCAAGCTCTATGGTGACAGAAAACAAAGATGGGCCAGCCACTTGAGGCAGTGCTTTTTCGCTAACGGTTCCCTGATACTTTCGCTTTAAAGAGCGAACAAATATTTCAACACGATTACCAACCTGCAACTTGACCGCATCTTGCTCGGGTACAGAAAATACTACTTTTTCTCCACCAGCTTGCTCTAATCTTAATATCGGCTCACTAGCTGCGACAAAAAGTCCTTTTCTTGCGTATAGCTTGGCGACTAACCCATCTTCTGGTGCGTAGATAGAAATGTCTTGTAAATCATTCTTGGCTTGAATTAGCTGTGCTTGAGCTTGTTGTACATTTTCTTTTGCAATGCGAGCATCTCTTTGGGCTTTCTCTAGCATGGCGATGGGCGTAAGATTCTGAACGTATAAATTAGCGACACGTTTGCTCTCTGTCTCAGCTTCTACTGACGCTGCGATTGCAGCGTTCAGTTTGGCGCTAGCCTGTGACACAATAGCGTCTAAAGAAGGTGAATATAAGTTAGCAAGTAACTGTCCCTTTTTTACTGTCTGCCCTTCTTTAACGTACATACTTGCAACACGGCCATTGTTGAAACTTGCCATATCATAGCCATTGATACTCTGAATCTTGCCGTAAAAAACCTTGCTTGGTGCAGGCACTGTTTTGGCGTATGTCACTGGTCGGGGTTTATCCACTGCATGTTTTTGCGGGGATATATCAGTTTTATCCTCACAGCCAAGAACAAGTCCCGTCATAAGCACAAAGAAGAATGTTTTGCCTAGGCTCAGGTGGTATTTGTTAGAAGACATAAACATACCCCAATAGAATTTGGAAGGTCCCCGACTTGTCTACAAGCGGTGAATCTTTGATTGTGCTGTCAAATGAGGTGTAGCTTGCATCTGCTTTAATCATGTGGTTTTTGCCAAAGAACCAGTCGCTTTGAACACCAATTTCAAAGTTCGTCGCGCTGTCAACTTGATAAAATGAACGGTCTGCTGTTGCCTCGGAAGCCTTTACGCCATAATAATAATTAGCCAGATCTTCACTAGAGAAACTAGCAGCGATATACGGGACGATACGGCCTTTCTCTACTCTTAGCGGGATACCATATGAAAGAGTTGCTTCGTAACCGTCGTGAGTGTTTGATACATCTTGGGTATACTTGATCCCAAACTCACCAAAATCGGTATCTATTTCGGCCTCGAGGCCAAAATCAAAGCTCATATCCCGATCTTCCATTCCTTGAAAAACATCACTGTCATCCTGTTCATAGCCATCGAGTCGAAGCATACCAGTAGCGGCAAATTCAAAGCGCTCAGTTTTGAAAAAGGTGTAAGAAGCATAAGGGCCCAAAAGTCTAAAATCACCATATTCAATAGCTATTGCGGGCACAAATTGGGTTTCACTGCCTACATCTTTGTAACCTTCGTCTTGTGTGATTAACGCGCCACCGAGCCCAAATTTCAACTCGTCTTGTTCAGGTTCCGCGGCCACAGTGCAAAATGTTAGAATTGAAGCCAGCGCGATGATTGATTGTCTCATTTGTTTTCCTTAATACTTTCTCGTAATTTTGTTGGTTGATTTTGTGTATGGGCTAGATATTAAGGGGACAAACTTTCTCGAAACTTACAAGGTTGTAATTTTTCATAGGCACTAAGAAATCGTGCTCTTTGGCATTGAAAAGTAAAAAAGTATTGAAGGTAGAGTCGCTCTGAAGAAATAGTCTGTTTCGTTTTATTGTTAAAGTGCGTCAGACGCGTATTTACTGGCATTTATTTAAGATGACATTGTGATAGTATTGCACTGATTCTGAAGGCACTTAATATCATGTAAAGCGAAGCCGTATTGTTGATGTGTAAATAAAGGCATGCACAAGGCGGTTAACTTTGAAAAATAGTGCGCAAGAGCATCTTTTTTATAAGATTTACACTAAAACTCTTCGTTAGGAACTTTATCGTTGGTTCGATTTATCTTTGTCATTTTTACCCTTTTAGTTGCGTTTAACTCTTTTTCCAAAGACATTTATTCAGCTAGTTCCGTGATTGAAATTTCAGCAAGCCCAGTCCAAAAAGCTGATTGGGATAATGTGGCTGAACTTACTTTGCCAACTGGTCAACCTATTTTAACGCACACTGAGCAAGTAGATTTGGATATGGTACAGCCAATCGAAAAATCGCCGGTTACGCGCTTTAATATGAACGAGATTGCTGTGTCGATTAAGAAAGTGCCAGGTGCTTCTTTTGAAATAAATAACACAGTTAAGCAATTTAACCATTGGAGTCGTGTTAAAGCAGCCCAATACGAATTAAATACACTGTCTGATATCAGACACTTTTCTCCTCGCCAAGGCCTGCCAACGGGTTCTGTATACGAAACAGTTCAAGGGAAAGATGGTCATCTTTGGTTAGCCACCAATGGAGAGGGTCTTTGCCAATATATTGCTAATCACTTTAGGTGTTTTAATGATAGCCATGGACTCAGTAACAACCGTGTTTGGGACATTGAGAAAATGCCATCAGGTGAACTCATCTTGGCGACTGATAAAGGCATTAATATTTATGATGGTGCATATTTTAAATCTTTGACTGTTTCTAAAGAGGAGTTCAAAGAAAAAGTGAGTGATGTCGCGATTGTTTCAGATACAGTGTATTTCACTACTGGCAGTCAGCTGTATCAATATCATCAAAATGTGCTTTACAAAATAATGGTGCCAGATGGCTTTGGTATTATTAATCAGTTGGAAGCCGATCAAAACACTCTCTTGTTAGCCACGAGTTCCGGATTATATCGACTTTATGAGGGAGCTCTATCCCAGTTAGTTTTTGACAAAAATTGCCAGGGCCATGTGTCTTTTGCTACGAGTTCAAAACAAAAAATTGCATTCTCTATTGTTGGTTCTGGAGTGTGCATTATCGATAAAGTACAGCAATTGTCTTACTTACAGTCTGGTGTAGACTCGTTAAACGTGACGGCGTTACTGCTAGATGAATCTCGAAATACATTGTGGATTGGGGATGACAGCAAAGGTGTATTTAAGGTTAGAAATGAGCACGTGTATGCATTCAACAAACAGAATGGTTTGAGTGACCAACATATCAGGGGACTAATGCAAGATGCACAAGGGCACGTATGGGTCTCTACCTATGGCGCGGGTATAAATCGGATTAAAGACAGTGGCTTTCGATTGCTCACAAAGCGCAGTGGTTTGCATCGCGAGCGTGTCAGTGCCATGGCAAATATCAATGATAAGTTATGGCTTGGCCAATACGGCACGGGGATACAAGTACTCGATAAAGGCCAATGGATGGGTATATCGCACAGCTTGTACAATCAATATATTCATACTATTGCACAAGATGCAGAAGGTCGTGTTTGGGTAGGCAGCCGACAAGGCGTAATAGTTTTAGGAAGTCATGATACGCTGCACATTTGGCATCAAATGGGTTTAGAGGCCAATATTATTCATCAAATCGTCACAGCCCCTGATGGCTGTATGTATATTGCGTCAGAAAAAGGGCTTTATCGTGCGTGTGAGAACACATTGCAGTTTTTGAACTTGGAACAGCAAGAATACGTGATTGATGTTTACATAGACCAAACCAATAAGGTTTGGTTTGTTACAAATGGCGGCGGCACCTATTTTGTAGATAGAGGTGTCGTTTACCGCTTTACAGAACGTGACGGTTTACCCAGTGATTGGGCATATAGCCTTGAGCAAGGCAGTGATGGAACAATGTTTATTGGGACGCGTAAAGGGGTATTTGCATTAAAATGGCAGGCGGGATCTTGGATTGGGCGCCACATTCGCGTAGATGATGGCCTGAGCAGTCATATTGTTTTAGGACTTAAGATCCATCAAGGTGAGCTTTGGGTTGGTACAGAACGTGGTAATAATAGAATTCGATTGACTGATTTATTCATTTCAGAGCAACCGCTACAGGTTGATTCATTCGTTTATGAAAATGGATATTTGGCTGTGGATGCGACGTTAAATACAGCTGAGTTTATAAACAATACATTTTACTGGGGTTCAGGTAGTGGCGTAACCTACTTTGACCCAACAGCAATAGATTTAACAGCAAATTTAGCGACCAGTATTCTTGAAGTTTCTTCTTTGAGTAGAGCGGGCACACACCTACATGCACCCATAGAGAACGCATCAGAGGAAGTGGTCGAATTCTCACCTGAAACTTTACAGATTACTTTTAGAGTAAGCCATAAAGACTGGGCAAATCCAGAGCGAGTACTTTATCAGACTCGTTTACTTGGCAGCAGCGAGCTTTGGAGCGAGCCCTCCGAATCGAGTGAGATAGCATACAATCATTTGGGAGCTGGCGAATACGAGTTTCAAGTTAGAGCTATGTCATCGCGTAAATTTGGCGATCATGTAAGCTATCAGTTCACCATCCTCACACCTTGGTGGCAAACATGGTGGGCATATACACTGGCGGCATGTTCGTTGCTACTAGTGATGTATCAAACCATAAAATGGCGATTCAGCTTTTTGGCAAAACAGCAAAGGATAAAAGATCGTGCCGAGTTCTCTGAGGCCTTACTAGAGCGTAAAAAACAGTTACTTGCTGAAGTATCTCATGAAATTCGCACGCCTTTGAGTGTGCTAAAAATGTCGGTGGAGGGCCTTGAATATAATTTGCTGGAAGATACGGAGAAAACATACCAATTGCTGCACAGGCGAATAGCAGACATCAATATGCTCGTTGCAGATATCGACCAGCTTGCCCGCACTGAACTAGAAGAGCGTGCGCTTTGTCCTGAACATGTTGCTGTGAAGCCTTGGTTAACTTCATGGAGTCAAGACGCTAAAGGACGAATTTTGCAAAGGGATGGCTACGAATTTGATGTAGATATTAAGATAAACGACGCATTGATAATAAATGCGGATGTTGATCGTCTGACACAGGTATTAACGAATTTACTGTCAAACAGCATAAGATACACAGCCAAACCCGCTCAAATAGTCTTTACGGCATCATTGCTTGACGGTGCACTTGTTCTCTCACTTTCTGATAGTTCGCCTGGAGTTCATGATAGTGAGTTGAAAACGATTTTTGAGCGAATGTACCAAAGTGAGAAAAACAAAGAGCTTTACAAAGGTGGAACTGGTCTCGGCTTGGCAATATGCCAAGATTTAGTAGAACGCCACGGTGGATGTATTTTTGCCGAGCACAGTGTTCTTGGTGGGGTCAAAGTGACTATTGTCTTGCCTGCACTGCCTTAGCCCACCCGATGTTTTAAGCCTCTTAAACTGCATAAGAGTTTTAGCGCTCAAACATGGGTTTGATCATTCGCGTTAAAGCTCAGGCTACTCCTGAGCTTTAAATGCTAATATGTCTCCTGGCTGACATTCAAGGTAGTTGCAAATGGCAGCAAGTGTTTCAAACCTAACTCCTTTCACTTTACCGCGTTTAAGTAAAGACAAGTTTGCTTCTGTGATGCCTATCGCTTTGGCCAATTCTTTTGATGATACCTTACGCATGGCCATCACAACATCTAGGTTAACAATAATATCCATGCTTAAATAAACTCTTTGTTTTCGTCTTCGATTTCTTTTGCGGCTTTGAGTAAGTGGGCAACTATGGCAAGTAAAATCAGTGTGGTCAGGTATCCAAACTCGATTTTTACAATGAGTTCAGTTGACTCATAAAGTTCGGAGTGCCACATTCCCATTGCAAAATTCAATATGCCCGCATACAGGATCGCGCTAATTTTAGTCCAGACAAACCCTATATAACAGCGGAAAGAAGTATGACTAAAGAAGTCTCCCCGTTGAAACTCTAAAAGCAGTTTATTCATCCAATAAATACTTAAAAGAACCAGCAGCAGCGTAGGTGCTGAAGCAATAAAGAGTATTAATTGACTGGCTTCGCCACCATTCCATAAACCTATAAATGGGATGCTATCAATGTAGCTTACCTGACCATTAACCAGTAGTTGAAAGCCCATAAAACCAAGTATTACTGCGGAGATACTAAGCATTGCTAATCTTGCTGTTTTGCTGAGTTTTTGAACTTTATATGCGTATGGTGACATGCACATTTACTCCTTAAATTGTATGGAGGAATACTAACACATAAATTAATTGCTGTAAAAAAACATAAAATTATCGTTTTACAATAATAAATATTCATGCAATGATGTTTTTAAGTTGATTACGGAGTATCTCACTATGACAAAGAATTATTCACTGATTAAAAAGTCAATCATCAGCATGGCAGTATGCACTGGATTGTTACTAACAGGATGCGGCACAACCACTGACTCTACGCCTACAACTACGGTTCAGGCGCCAGTAAATGCGCTTGTTCCTGTCGAAGCTATTTTTGATAAAAGTGAGATTAATGGCGTGTCCATTTCAAAGGATAACCAATGGATCGCATTTATGAGGGTACATGAAGGTGCACAAAATTTATTCTTGGTGCCACACGACGGTTCGTTGGAAGACGCATTGCCTGTTACTAATTACAAAGATGGTATTGACGGATTTCGTTGGTCCGCAAATAAAAATGAGGTTTTTATTTTTAGAGACCACGAAGGAAATGAAAATAATCAAATTTTCAGCTTGAACTTTACAAGTGATTTGAGATCACCAATCTCTGTTTCAAGGTTAACTGCGCATGACGATGTAAGCTATGGGCTTGAGTCCCAACTTAGCGCAGATCCAAATGTACTGGTCATTGAAGCAAACCACGATGATAGAGGCCGAATAGACTTGTTTCACTTGGATATCAACACCAAAAAGATGACTAATGTGTTTGAAAACAAGCTAGGATTCAATGCTCAGTTTATCAATGATGACGGTAAAGCTATTCTTGGTTCTAACATGAATCGAGATAATTCAAGTACTTTACATAAACTGGTTGACGGCAAGTGGGTCAAAGTCATGACTACAGAGCCAGGGGAATCTTTTGAGTTTTATAGTTTTGATAAAGAGGCTAACACGGCCTATATGAGTGCTGATATTCAAGGAAGGGATAAACAAGAATTACTACTCATTAATTTGAAAACGGACAAAATAAGCACTGCACATAAGGACCCGTTAGACCAATCTGATTTGCACCACATTGTTTTTGGCGAAGACAATAAGCCCTTGATTGTGTCTTATTATGGCGGTCGACTAAGAAACTATCCTCTGAATGACCATGCGAAACAAACATTGGCGGACATACGCAGTAACTTCAATGGTGATGCTGATGTATTAGTGGATAAGATTGACCATGAAAAAAATCAATGGCATATCTCTGTGTCATCTCCGGATAGGCCGAAACGAAAATTTGTATATGCAGCTAATAACAAGACGCTAATTGATTTACTTAACCAGATGCCGAAGGTAGACCCCAGTCTTTTAGGCGAGCGAAGAAGTATTACTTATACCGCGACGGACGGTCAGGAAATCCAAGCGTATTTAACGCTGCCACGAACATCCCAAGTGGACTTACCATTAATCGTTTTACCTCACGGAGGCCCATGGCATAGAGATCATTGGGGTTATAGCAGCGACTATTTTGTGCCTTTTGCGCATTTCTTCGCAAATCGAGGATACGCTGTATTACAGCCTAACTTTCGCGGGTCATTAGGCTTTGGTAAGAGTTTTACCATGCAAGGCGAGCGTAATTGGGGGACTGGTGTAATGCAGCAAGACTTAACAGATGGTGTGAAGTATTTAATTGAACAAGGCATTGCAGACCCAGAAAGAGTTGGGATTATGGGTGCTTCTTATGGTGGATATGCTGCCTTAGCTGGCACGACATTTACACCTGACCTTTACCAAGCTGCTATTTCTTATGTTGGCCCTTCTAGTTTGATTACATTAGTAGAGTCTTGGCCGGAAGTGTACCGTCCATACTTAGGTACTTGGTTTAAAGCTGTAGGAGATCCGTTAATTGAGTCGGATCGCAAAGATATGGCATCGCGCTCTCCTATTAATTTTGTGGATAGAATCAAAACACCATTGATGCTAATTCAAGGAGCAAATGACCCAAGGGTTACGCAAATTGAATCGGATAATATTGCCCGAGAGCTACACAAAACAGGGCGAGATGTAGAATATATTCTTGCTAAAGACGAAGGGCATGGTTTTAAAAAGCATGACAATAAAGTGGCTACGGTTATCGCGATGGAAACATTCTTTGCAAAGCATTTGGGTGGAAACAAGTCTCAAAGCGTAGATAAGAAAATCAAAGCACATTTGACTTCGCTCAAGGTAGACACTAGTAAGCTCTAATTTTTAAAAAAGCCAATTAAGTAATCAGGTCAGAGTCGCTCTGACCTGTTTTAGTTTTAAATCATACAAAATTGTATCTCAGCTTTACGGTCTAATCAGTTACACTGTAAAAAACAATAACTCAAGATGTTATGAAAGTACTGATTGTTGAAGACGATCTAGATACGGCAGAGTTCATTAAGCGTGGCCTAGAACAACATGGTGAAGTTGTCCATCACGTAGCCACTGCGCAGCAGGGTATGTTGCTAGTATCGTCAAATGAATTTGATGTCGTCATATTTGATAGATTGCTGCCAAACATGGATGGCATAGATGCTGTTCGTATACTGCGCAGCAGCAATGTTACGACCCCAATTATAATGTTAACAGCACTGAGTGAAACCTCAGACCGCGTATCAGGTTTGGACGCGGGGGCTGATGACTATTTAGTAAAGCCTTTCGATTTTTCGGAGCTTTATGCGCGCTTAAAAGCACTAACACGCAGAACGCCTTTAAAACAAGAGGCCCTTTGCCTTTGTGTGGGAGATCTTACATTAGAACGCACAGCTAGAAGGGTTACCAGAGCTGGTTTAACACTCGAACTGAACCAAAAAGAGTATCAGATTTTAGAGTACCTCATGCTTAACCCAGGACAACTTGTGACAAAAACCATGTTGCTTGAGAAAGTTTGGGGTTTTAACTTTGATCCAAAAACGAGTCTCGTTCAGACACATGTTAGCCGTTTACGAAACAAAGTTGATAAGCCCTTTTCCATTGAACTCATTAAAACCATTCGTGGATGTGGATATATTATTTCTGACCATGACTAAATATTTAAAATCCTATGACATTAAATACGCCTTAATAGAGACATGCTTATTGCTTGCGTTATGTAGCACCCTATTCGCCTTAGGCGGTTTTTTTGCGGTTCATTCCATCAACCAATCTCAAATGGAAGAGCTAACAGATTTTTCCACAGAGCTTAAAGAGCAATATCAGGAGCACGGATTAGATTGGATACTTGACGATTTAGAACTGGACGAGCGTCCAATTTGGGGCCGAGCAGAAAGTCTAGAGCGTTTAGATGAACATGATAATCTATTTAAAGTTGTTCAATCTAACAATCTATTGTTGGGTAGTGAGTTAGAGTTTGATGCCGACAATGTCGCTAAATGGCAGTTACTAAGCTTCGATAGCGAACGGCAATTCGAGTTACTCACCATCCGTATTGAACTAGATGCAGAAGTTACTGTGATTATATTGCAGCCTAAAAGCTATGAAAGTGCATTTGTAACTGGGGTTGTTTGGCAGCTGTATGTTTATTTTTCATTTATATTTTCAGGGTGCATTTTGGGTATTGTGCTTAGTCGAAGGTACAGGAAACAAAAATGGATTGCATCGACTAAAAAAGTGCTTTCAGAAATCGCCAAATCACCTGATTCAACTCGCTTGCCTATATCTCGTAAGTGCCCAATCAATAACGATATTGTAAACAGTATCAATACTATGTTGGATGATATTACAGAGCTTCATGGCACTATGAAAACCATGTCTGTTGGAATTGCCCATGACCTGAAAACTCCCCTTTCACGAGTTGCTAATCGATTGCAAAGTATGCGGCATGATATTAGCGAACCAAGTTTAATCGAAACGCACCTTAACCATGCGAGTAACGATTTAAACTCGGTAATTTCAACGTTTAATAATTTGGTGCGCCTCAACAGTATTGAATCTGGGCAGCATAAGGATAAGTTCGTAAAACTCAATTTATCTGAATTGATAGACGATTTAGCACTGAGTTATGAACCAGTGTTCGAAGATTCAGGCCGTAAACTTGAGCTATCAACTGTCAGCGATGTTTATTGTGTCGGCGAAGCAGATTTACTGTCTCAATTGATATGTAATTTACTAGAAAATGCGCTTGAATATAGCGACGTGGGTGCGCACGTATGGGTGAGATTACAAAGCCATACAGAGTCAGCGCTTTTGCAAATTGGTGATGATGGACCTGGAATATCTCCAGCGGCTCAACCACACGTTTTTGAGAGGTTTTATCGTGCCGATATTAGTCGAGCAAAACCGGGCAACGGTTTAGGGCTAAGTATTGTTAAAGCAATCTGCCAAGTACACGGTGCGACATTGACACTGCTACCAAACCAAAAGGGCGCAGTTTTTAACATTGAGGTGCCCATTTCAGGGCAATAATTGCGAACCTTACAATTTTGTATGCTTATTGTATGGTAAGTGTAAAACACAAAATGGGTATTTGGCTCTACACTTATTGTAATGAAAACAAAAAGCATGGGGCCAGGACATGACAATAAAATGTACGATTCAGCACTATGCCTTTGCTTTATTAATCAGCTTATTAGTAGGCTGTGGAGGTGGAGGCGATAGTGAACAAACCAACAATAGTAATATCACCAATAATAACTCAAATCAAAACTCGAATTCAGGTCAAGATAATTCCAACAATGGCAACAGCCAAACTGACACCGACAACTCTGATCAGGGTGATGCAGGCCAAGGCGATACAGACCAAGACAACGATAGCCCTGACAATGGCACACAAGAAGACGATACATTTGCTTCAATGCAAAATGTGTCTAAGTTTATTCAACAGGCAACCTTTGGCGCGACTCCGGAGCAAATAAGAACTTTACAAGGCACTAGTGCGTCGCAGTGGTTTAAGTCGCAATTAGAGGTTCCCGCAAGCCTTGTATTACCAGCGGTTGTTGCAGCAGCACCCGATGATCCTGACGACGAATTTAACCTATTTCATATCGAACAAACTTCCCTCGCGTTTTGGCGAAATAGTATTGCAGGCCAAGACCAACTTAGGCAAAGAATGGCTTTTGCTTTGTCAGAATTATTGGTGGTCTCAAATGCAGGCGGTGAGGTGTTAACAGATATCCCCGAAGCCGTAGCGGCGTATCAAGATTTATTGATCCAAAATGCATTTGGAAATTATCGCAGTGTATTAGAGTTAGTGACCTACTCCCCTGCTATGGGTCACTATCTCACTTATATGGGTAATGAAAAAGGTAATGAGCAAACAGGTCGAATGCCTGATGAAAATTATGCTCGCGAGCTGTTGCAATTGTTCACTTTGGGTGTTGTCGCACTGAATAAAGACGGCACTGCGGCATTAAACAGCGAGGGTTTATCGGTTGAGCTTTACGACAACACGGATATAACCGGGTTGGCTCGCGTATTCACAGGTTTGAACCTAAATGAAGATGACCCTGAGGAATTAATCAATACACGATTTACAAAGCCTATGCAGATCTTTCCAGAGTCACATTCTGAGAAAGAAAAGACGTTCTTGGGCTTAACCATTGCTTCTGGGACAGATGCTCAGAGTTCAATTACACAAGCCATAGACCACATATTTAATCATGATAACTTAGCGCCATTTGTTAGCAAGCAATTAATACAGCGACTGGTCACCTCAAACCCAAGCCCTGACTATGTCTCTCGAGTGGTGGCAGCATTTGAATCTGGGAAGTTTGTCTTACCTGATGGGTCTTCTGTAGGACTTGATAAGCGAGGTGACTTAACCGCGACATTAGCTGCAATTCTGTTTGACTCAGAAGCTAGACAAGTAGCTTCAAATACAGGCGGCAAAATCAGAGAGCCAATATTGCGTTTTACTCATTGGGCTCGCGCGTTCAATGTACAAAATATCGAGCCTAAGTATATTCCTCAATTATGGGAAACCGGCGCAACCGCGGATTTAGGCCAGCACCCATATCGCTCTCCTAGTGTATTTAACTACTTTCGCCCTGGATATAAAGCGCCAGGAAGTAAAAGTGCAGAAATGGGTCTTGTGGCACCTGAACTACAGATCACGAACGCTAGTTCCATTCCTGGTTACATAAATTTCATGACTTACTTTGTGATGGGGCAGCAACAGGAAGCAGATCTTGATGAATTAAAAGAGGAGTTTGATGAGATTGGTGTAAATTTCGATTTAGAAAAAGCACTGCAGAGCTTTAAGCCGGATTATGGGCCACTCTTACAAATTGCTCAGGTTCCGGCTGAACTTGTTAGCTATCTAGATCTACTTTTGTGCGCAAACCAAATGAGTACGCAAACCAAAGATAATATGGTAGCTGCTTTATCAAAAGTGCCTAATGATGATGACGATGGTTATCTACCAAGAGTTCATCTCGCCATTTTAATGGTGATGTCTTCACCTGATTACATAATTCAAAAATAGGGATTGGCACCATGAATAGACGTAAATTCTTGAAAACTGCAAGCGCAAGCGTAGTAGCATCTTCAATATTGAATATGGGACAGGCATTGGCAAATACTCAAGTCGCAGGCGATGAATATCGCGCTCTGGTTTGTGTGTTTTTGTATGGCGGTATGGATAATCACGACACAATAATTCCATATGATACTGATAGCTATAATAAGTGGGCGCAAATTAGGCAGCCGCTATTAAGCCAATATACGACCAAACGAGATTTGGCAGGTTTGGTGCCAATTAACACACCGACAAGGTTTTCTGGTAGGCAATTTGCGCTGCCTCCCGAAATGGCGGGGATAGCAAATTTGTATCAGTCCGGTAAGCTTTCAATCATTGGAAATGTGGGCCCATTGTTAGAGCCTGTCACGGCGAGCTCGATAAAGGCTGAAACTGCTAAGCTTCCTTCTCGGTTATTTTCTCATAACGACCAGCAAAGTACTTGGATGTCTGGTAAAGCTGAAGGGGCCCAATATGGGTGGGCCGGACGATTAAATGACGCACTAATTAGTTCTGGTGTTCAAGAAGCAAATACCTTTTCTGCGGTGACAACTTCCAGTGCAGGGTTATTGGTTACTGGGACTAATACAACACCTTACCATGTTACTGATGGCAAGGCGGCAACCATTGATTTACTGAATCAATTTGCTGGTAATGAAGAAGTTCAAGCGCATTTCAGCGCCCTTGGCCACCAAACAAGTAATGTGTTGGAACAAGACTTAAGTACTAAGATAAATCAGTCTTTTGAAGCCAATGAAATGTACAATACAGCAATTTCAGGCCAAACACTGAACATCCCAACTTTTCCAACTACCCTTCTTGGCCGTCAATTAGAGTCAGTAACTAGATCGATAGCGATTAGAGAGCAACTCCAAACTAAAAGGCAAATTTTCGTCGTTGCGATGGGTGGATTTGATACACACTCGGAACAAGTTAGAAGTCTGCCTAAACTCCAAGCTGCACTCGATGGTGCCTTGACCGCATTTAATAATGCAATGGAAAGCATGGGGTTAAGTAATAATGTCACGTTGTTTACTGCATCGGATTTCGGCCGGACACTGGCCATAAACGGCGATGGCACAGATCACGGTTGGGGCGCTCACCACTTTGTAATGGGTGGAGCAATTAACGGAGGCACTATTTTTGGTGATATCCCTCAAGCAGAGTTTAATCATGAACTGGATGCCGGCAGTGGTAGGTTAATTCCAACAATGGCCGTAGACCAATATGCTGCATCATTGGGTAACTGGTTGGGTTTAGATGACACGACATTGAGCAGTGTGTTTCCAAATTTAAGTAAATTTGGGCCAGCTCCTAATCTTTTTACTTAACTAATTAGTTAACTGCGCCTTTAGGCGCAGTTGCTACTCTGTTCAAAACGCAATTCTATCAAATGCTTTCCGTTCATTGAGATGTTATTCATTCAGTTTTATTGCAACTACAGGTTGAATCGGTACACTGTGAGCTGTAAAAATAAAAGCAGTTTGGCGAGTTGTGATTAAGCTGGAGCAGAGATGGGGCAATCTATTTTTAAAAACCTGAAACGTTTTGAAGACTATCAATTGATCTTATTGGGCTGGGTGGTAGTACTGGCAGCTGTGTGTCTGAATTGTACAGCGCATAGTTTGTTTATCGCTAAAGAAAGAGTTGATGTACTGTCTTCTATCGGCTGGTCTTTAAAGGAATTCGGCGTTTGGCTGGTAATGACACCAGCGCTTTGCTTTGCGCTTAACGCTACTCAGTATCGCGACCGCCCTATTTTGCACTATTTAATTATTGGGCTTTATGCCGTAGGGATAGCCCTACTCATTAACACTTCTGTTGACGTGTTTATCGAAGCGATGCATTGGCAAGAAAGCCTGTTTTTTAACTGGCATAAACATGTGATTGCCTTTGTTGCGATTGTTGTAGTCTGGAAAATGATGCAGCAAATAGACCGAGAGCCAAAATCGCCGAAAAGACATTTAAAGACGGAGGCATCCAACCATCGTAACCTACTTGCGCCGCAACAGGTAGATATAACCCTTGATGATGATACAGCTAAAGAGTTAGCCATCTCCGAAGTTACTACTCTTAAGTTTAGTAATCCGAACCTAGAGATACAGCAAAGTGACATTACTTTTGTTCAAGCCAGTGGTAACTATCTCGAGATTAGCACACCCACGGCAACGCATTTGGTTCGCATTACTCTCAAAGAGTTAGAAGTTATGCTCGATGACACACAATTTTTTAGATGCCACCGCTCATTTGTAGTGAATTTAAATAAGGTCAGCACCGTAAAAAACCATCGCTCCGGGCATGGCGACGTCATCTTATGTAGTGGGCAAGTCGTTCCAGTGAGTAAAAGTAAACGTGCAAAGTTGAGAGAATTTATTGAACTTGCATAGAAGTCATACCGCTTTTTTGTATATAAAACAGGCTAATAAGGTTTGATGTTTTTAGTGGGTCATGTGTCAAAAAGCACGAATATCTCTAAACTAAGTAAAGAAAAAGCGCTTTAGAAGTACTTTGAAAGTATTCTTTCCAACGCGTTTTTAATCTTCAATAAAAATATATCTATATAAATCAGTTACTAAGTTTTGGGACGAATGGAGGAGTTGGTTAATACACCCCAAAATTAATCCATTTATCACCAAGCTCTTTGCTTCATAAACCTCTATCTATAAATTTGTTTGAAAGGGTTTAGATAGGAGCAAATTATGACAAATAAAACATTTACGCTAGCAACTCGCACTTTACATTGGCTAGTCGGTATTACCATGCTGAGTTTAATTGTGGTTGGCATTTACATGGCAAACTTTGAAGTGTGGGCGCTTTATGATATTCACAAAAGCCTTGGCGTGTTGGCCTTGTTACTCATACTACCAAGGGTTATGTATCGGCTCATACAAGGTTTCCCCACACCGAACAATTCGCACAAAACATGGGAGCAGAAACTGTCACACCTGATGCATTGGGCACTACTTATTGGCACAGCTTTGATGCCGATTAGCGGTATGTTGTATTCAGGGTTTGGGGGCTATGGAGTCGATATATTTGGTTTTTCACTCGTGAGTGAAAATTTAGTAGGAGACGGAATAGAGCCTTACAATGAATCTGTTTTTATGATCTCAAAGACCGCACATTGGATAATTGGTTACTGTTTGAGCGCAGCAATAGTATTTCATGTAGCGGGAGCGCTTAAGCATCACTTTATAGACAAAGATGACACATTAAACAGAATGACTGGAAAAGTGTAATACGCTTTGACTAATACGTAAAAAAGAGCCCAGAATGCATTTGTTTTGAGCTCTTTTTTGTAAGTTTTGCATTTTTAGCGCTACATTTGTAGCTCCTTTGGTTTAACAGGAGCAATACATTGATTGAGGTAACCCATAGCGGAAGCTTCTCGTTAATACTGGTTTTATTGGTTATTTGTTTACTCTTTTTATTTGGCCGTGCTCAACGAGCAAAGTTGGATAAAATTCGCAAACGCAATAAACAGCGCGATAATAAAGACGAGTGACATAATTAGCCACTTTTAGTGCGCCTCTAACGCAGTTGCGCCTGAGCTACCGTATATTTCGGGTGTGTACATTAGCTCAACTTTTGCTGAAGGAGATATATAAACACCGCTGAACCTTGCCTCTGCTAAATACTCAAACAGAGTATGACCTTGCTCAAGTTTGTATCTATGCCAAACGACCTTTTGCATTGCCTCAGTCATGGGTTGACTTGATAAAGCCCGCTCTCCTATCCAATGTGTGTACTGTTTGTTGCGATGTATAGGGTTGACCGCGACGAGTGCGTTGGGTAAACGGTCTGTGACAATGACATGCTCTCGTTCGATAGGACTAAATACGACAAGCTTCACCTTCACCAACTGCCCTACTTTAATCTCATTTAATTCTGTCGTTACCCACTCATTTTCCTGTAGAGTTTGATAGCTTTTAGTGATACCGATACCGCCAAAACTAGCGGTATCAGCTTCAAATGAGCGACTTGCAGTCATTCGAAGATAGTAGTCACCTCTGATATTTGTATTAATTTTATACTCGGTCACAAAATCATTTAGAACTTTTGGAGTCAGCTCAGCAAAACTTGGGGTTGTACCCGTTCTATTTTTAAGCGCCCGAGTGCATAAAGCGTCATTTAATGTGTTGCCAAAATGCCCGGTGGCAAGCTGTTTGGCAACGACCAGTTTTGCGATGTCATCTCTAAGAGGCTGTTTTTCTGTCAACATGATTGCTAAGCATTGTGAATCGGTTGGGCCAATTGAAGCGAAGCTATTATCTTGAAACTTTGAGTCTAAAATCCTTAGGAGCGCGTTTTCGATACTGTCTTGATCCTCTCCAGCAGCCTTTAATGCAAGCAATTGAAGCAAGTTGCTTTTTGTATCGATAATTCCTTGTGACCTAATATATTTAACGTTTTCTAAACTAATGTCTCCTCGCTCGGCTAGGGCCCATAATAGCCAACCTTTCGAATGCATTGAGAGGGTAGATGCAACATTAGGAGTGTAGTTTGGCGCACTCAAAAGTTCCTGCTTTAAACGCTCCACTAGGGTTTGATCTACTTTAAATTGATATTGGGAACCCTCAAGCCAGTAATGCGACAGCAAGGTGTATGCGGTTAGAAAAGCGTCTGTTTTTGTATTTGAAAAGTAACTGTAGCCATAAGAGCTGCTGTTTTGTGAACTGCCACTGCGTAGCAGTGTTTTAACTGTATTATTGTCGATTTTAGAGACTGGATTGTCATTTAAACTAACAGCTCTAGATAGCGTCTGCTCCCAGCATTGATGCGGGTATTTGTTTTGATAATTCAATAACCCATGCCAGTCAGGAGATAGCTTGTTTGCTGGTATCACATGGCTTTTAGTAACCCGTTCGTTGTTGGGTATAACAACCGTTTGAGTTGAGCTAGCATCGACTTTAACAGAGCGCTCAAAAGAGTAATTACTGTCTATAACTTCGAATATCGCAGTTTGGTTATAGCTGCTGTCAGTTGAGCTCTCAATATATATTTGGTGCTTTCCTAAAGGCAGTTCCGAGAGAGCGATATTGAATGAATTTCGTTCATTGGGCTGTAAGTCTAATTGATATACTTGAGTTGTTTCACTACCAATTTTGATGTCTATTTTATCTTTAGTTATTCGATCAGTTCTATTTGTGGCTACGAGTCTTGCGTAAGCACGATCCTTGTCGAAAATCTTCGGTGGCACATATAGAGAGTATTCAATTGCCGACGAAGTATTAATTACTCCCTCATACCTTGCATGGTTGTTTTCACTTGCTGCCAGTGCAAACAATCTCCAGCGTCCTATTAACTGAGGAAGTTGTACATTTAAAGACTTGGCGGTGGCTTCTCTCACACTTACTGTATCTAACCAAACTGACTGGTCCATAACAGTTCGAGAACCATTGGGTGGAGGTGCTGCCGGCGCGTATGCAGAGCGATATCGAGTTTGATAAGTATTATTATGAGAATAAAAATAATTAAAAAGCTCTGGGGACTTTAAAGCGTCTTGATTTACTGACCATTTTGTAAGGTTGTAAAAGTGATTAAATGGCAGTTTATATGAATAGCTGTCATAGAGTTCATCAAAACTGACGTCGCTAGTACGTTTAAACGTCATGTCATAGAGCGCATCATTTACGAGCCAAAGTTGTACGTCAGAATCTTGGTTACTATTAAGGGTGATACTTAGATTGCTATTTGGTTTTGCATTAGTCTGATGAGCAACTGAAAGCTCTAGCTTCTTCGAATGGGTAACATCGACCTTTATACTTGCAAAAGTACCTAACATGCTGCGCTTTTTCGGCAAACTAAAATTGTTTTGGCTTGCGGGGATAAATTCAAACTGCTCCGTTAATTTTTCAAATAGCTCATTAACTTCTTCTGCGTTTAGGTTTTTAATTTCACTGCGCTGTTGGATGTTAAAAGGCATGTAAATATTGGCTGTAAAACCCGGTAAATGTTTTTCTGATATATCTAGGCTAATTATGTTCTCACCTTCGCTGAGCTTTGCTGAGGTAATCTCCTGATATTCACCGGCGTTTATAAATATTGTTGCTTTGCCCGCAAAGTCTGAATGCACGTTTAACTTGTATGTACTCCCAACGGTTGCTTGGTTTTGCCCTTTTAAGGTCAAGCTGGCTTTAGCTGGGTTTGTACTTGGTTCATTCGAATAGACATTGTGTGTTCTTGTCCATGTATATCGGCCATTTTCACTTTCTATTTCAAACGTTAGCCTTCCTTTATGAGCGAAAGGGATATCACAATTAAATGGCGTTGTGCCGGCACAGAGCGCTAGCTTTTTATCATCTTCTAATGCTAAATATACAGTCGCATCTGTGGCTATTTGTTTGCCCGCTTTCTCTAGTGCGATTATGCTAAGTACATGATTAGTTTGTTTTGTACCTATGAAATGCTCTCTAGAAAAATACGGCAGGCTCGTACGATAAAAATGACTTTCCCCTGACTCTGACGTGACAGTACTGTTTAGATCTATCTTGGTTAGTGGGAGGTTTGGAGCCAGTTCCAACTTAAATTCACCAATATCATCACTCAATTTCAAAGTGGTTTTTTGGTGTGTTCTAATTGCCCGGGTAACTTCCCTGCTATCACTGTATTTGTAGTCAAGTGGCCAGCCCTTTGGTGTTGAATACATACTGCTGTATTTGTAACTGAGCGCTCCGCTAAAGTCCTTAGCCTTAAAACCGTTATAAGTCTTTCCAGTAACTTTTATTTTTAGGAGCTCTAAATTGCCGACGCTAGCTGGGTGAGAATAGGAAAACTCAACCTCGGGTGGAATAAATTCAGATATGGTGATGTAATCACTCACTTTGATTTGAAGGTTATTATTAGAAGCTTCAATCCTATAGTAACCTTCATTTTGTAACCCTGTTGGTAGGCTATACTGGTGCACACCAAATTCTGAGACAGATTTAGCATCAAGAACAATCGGCTTAAATGTCTTGTTCCCAACTTTGTGCAGCGTTATTTTAATGTCGCCCTTTATGGTGACTAGCCCTTGCTCAGTATGTCTTTTAGCTAGCAAGCTAAAATCTATGGGGCTATTTGGTTTATAAATAGGCTGGCTAAAAACGACTTTTCCTTGAACTTTTGTTTGGTCATTTATATCAAGTTTTAACATCGCCTTTTGATTAATACTTTGTGCCCACAACCAACAGTTATCACGATTACTTTTAACAAGATCTGACCAAGTATCACGCGATAAGTGTAGCTCTCCTTTTTTACTCGTTCGACCAATAAAAGTGGGGTTTTTCATTCCCTCGCAAATTAAACTAACCTCTGACTGTATTGGTGAACTCGTCATAAAATCAATAGCTTTTACAAACAGTCTTGAGTTAGTAAATGCTTTTAACTCAAAATCTGATACGGTTGATATTACTTCTTTACTTTTTTTGTCAGAGTCAGATGTATATGGCGCCGCAGTACTTGTGCCAGATATAGCGAAAAAAACGGCGCCGCTTGTGTTGTTGAGAAGGTGTGAAACCGGCAGTTTAGTTATGTGTAGTTTATTGTCATTATGGGTCTTAACATCGAATGATGTCTGAATGTTAGATTTGTTTTTGCCGTTTAACCATTGGAGTAGTTGCCTCGTGTCTTGGACCGCAAAATATCTGATTTCTAAATCTACTGCGTTTTTATGGTAAAAAGGAATATATGCATTTTCTGACGAAGTAAATTGTGTTCCTAAGTAGTCTTGGGTCCGCCAATGACTAGACTCTTTGCCCGTACGGAAAGTTATTAACTTACCTACATTGTCAAAGTATTCGCCTTTTTCACTTGTGATATTTGATAAATTAAACTCATACGCAGTGTCTCCACGCAACGCGACGTTGTATAAATACGGTCCTGTATCGACATAAGTATTTTTAATCGTTATAGGGGATGTCTCAAAGCTACCCTCAACAATCGCAGATAAATCCAACCTGTGTTTAAGCGGATGTGTAAAGCCAAAAGCAATGCTTTCAGGTGGGCAAGTTGCATCTACACGATCAGGAATAGGCTTATAGTGTTCTTTACGCCACCCATTGTGTTCGGTTTGACAATACAGTCCCAAAAACGCTGGGGAGGTAGGTAAATTGGGCGCTTTAATTATTACGATGTCTTGTTCAGTCTCACTGTGTGAAGAGCTTGCCTTAAAGCCTTTAGGAATAATTGCTTTTATGTTTTCAGGTTTAATCGGTTTGGAAAAAGTAAAGTCGAGCGTAGTTCGGCCATTGTCCGAAATCGTATATTGGCTTGAATTTGATGCTACTTTGTTACCACTTACTGAAAATTGAATTTTCCCAATCATGGCCTGCGCAGCTCTTTGGTCAGATTCGAAAGGAGTATTGAGTACTATGGAAAGGCTTTGCTCATTAATCGTTTGTTGTTCGAAAGCAAAACGTTTGTTTATCCATTTTGACTCAAACTCATTTTCAACTTTTTTATCAATGCCCCAAAACTGCTTGGTGATTTTAATGTTTAACGGCAGGTACGACGGCGTTTCTATTAGGGTGTCACAACTAAGTTTGTTATTGCCTTGATACCGCCAATGGCAATGTCGTTTGATATTTTGAGTAAGTTGAACAGATGCTATTTGGTTTGTTGTAGGCACTTCACCATATTGAGCAATTGGTTGATTAAAAGATATAAGAACTTGACTAAGGCGCTTATTATTTTCAATAAATTGGACATTTGTGACGCGAAGTGATTCGGCATTGACTGAAAAGGCAACGAGACAAAATACAATTAGGATTAACTTGTTGAGCATCGGCAAATACGAATTTCTAATTATAATCGCAATATATCAAATTCATTGACATATTACACGGATTCAAAGAGTTATGTGCATTTGTAAAGAGTGAATGCTCAGTACGTTAGTCTGTATGCTTTTTATAAAGGAGTGCAGTTAAGACATACCCTGCGGGAGTTTGTTGCCCTTGTTGCTAAATTAACAAGTCAAGCGGTAGTAAATTGTTGAACTATTTGTTTGTGAATTCTTCTTTTCCTAAAGAATTATCTAATAGTGGGAGAAATAGTTAAGTTTCAAACAGTGTGCTCAGCAAGGGGCAGGGTTTTTTTGCAATGAAACATCAGATTAAAACGGCAAAGCATCTCTATTTTATACACGTCTGTACTAACGATTAATCCATGCTATGAGTCGATGACGCTCCCACGAGTAAGGCTGAATATTTGATGTTTAGGTATCTCATGGTTGATTACTTGCTTAACACTAGGCTGGTGGTAAGCCTAAAAAGTGATTTTGGTCAATCTGTGACATGAGTACCGTGGGACTTCAGTGCCTCTAAATTTTGAATAACGAAATTTGTACAAAATTTATATAGTAACGGGAATTTTGACTATCTTTTAATGAAGGAGAAATTATCAGCACATTGCTGTACTCATGTGCACTAAGGTTAACGCCCTGGAGATTTAGATGCACTTTCTTAAGCGCTTATCAATTTTGCAGCTTACCATTATTAGCTCTCTCGCTCTCATTATGTTTATTTTTATTTTACTCGCAAAAGTGGCAACACAATATTGGACTGATTTTTACTCGACAAATCAGGATATTGAATACATAAAGCTGTTGGATGCAATTGAAAAGGTAGCCCACAATCATGCCATTGAACGCGGGCTAACAGCAGGTTATTTAGGTAACCCTACGGCACAAAAAAAGCAGCTTGTTGATGCACAGCGTATCAAAGCAGATCAGTCTGAAAGAAAAGTACGAGATATGGTCAGCAACCAGTTTGCAGAGGATGAAAAAGTAAAGAAATGGCTGCCATTTCTATTCAATGAGTTAGAGGGAAAGGCAGCGTTGAGGCGCGAGGTAGATCGTCAAAATGGTAAAGAAGCCTTTAAATATTATAGTCATCTAAATCAAGTCGCCATTGATACTGCGACCAGAATGCAAGCCTATATCAGTAATCGTGACTTGGCCTCCAAGCTATCACTGGCGTTTCTTTTAGCAAAAAGTAAAGAGCGTAAAGGGCAATTAAGGGGTAAAGTAAATGGCGTTTTAGCTAAAAAAACCATCAGTGCTAAAGTCAGGGGCGAGCTGACTTATTTTCAAACTCAACTTGGTGTTTTGAAGGAGCAGCTAGAGGCCGCCTTGGAAGGTGAACAGCTAAGACTGTATAGAGAGGCGATGTCCGATAGCCGCGCAAAAGAGCTGGATAAAGTCATTAATTATCTCGTTAATGAGGATGACCCGAATTTTGATGGTTTACTCAGTAGTGACGATTGGTTTCCTAAAGCGACGCAGCAAATAGTGGCCGTTAAAAAAGTGCTAGATAATCAGTGGGCGTTAACGGTTACACACATAGAAGCGGTTAAAAAGGATTTAGTTAACCAAAGTTTGTTTATTGCCATTTCATTTCTCCTTGCAATGACAGTGATAGTTTCAATAAATCTGCATTTGGTTAAATCTCTTAAACACGAATTAAATCATTTAACTGGCATCTTAGAAAAAGTGGCAAAAGAAGGCGATTTAACTCTGGATGTAAGGTTAAGAACCAGCGACGAATTGGGTCAAATTTCAGAGTCGATTCACAATACCGTTTATGCGTTTAAAGATTTGTTATTGGGATTGTCTAAATCAATCAATGTTGGCACACACTTGGGGGAGCAAATGGACAAAGCTGCAAGTCATGTGAATGAAGACGCACAGCGAACTCAAAGTATGGCGTCGAGTATTGCTGCAGCTATAGAAGAAATGGCCGCGACAAGTGAAGAAATAGCCCGATCAGCATCGGACACACTCAACGCGAGTGATCAGCTTAACCATGAGTCTAAAAAGCTGCTTGAGGACAATCAAAGAAATTTAGATGCAATGAATACGCTTTCAGACAGCATGGATGATGTAAACGATTTAGCCGCGAACATGGAAAAACAGGTTGGAGACATCAACACCATATTGGACTCGATCAGAAGTGTGGCGGACCAGACTAACCTTTTAGCCTTAAATGCTGCTATTGAAGCGGCTAGAGCTGGCGAGCATGGTAGAGGGTTTGCGGTTGTCGCTGACGAAGTGAGGGGACTTGCCAATAACAGTAAAGATTCTTCGGAACAAATATCTTCTTTGCTGAACGACTTGAATGATATTAGTCAAAGTGTTGTGAATGCGATCAAAGAAAACACGGAATTGGCTGGCGAAATTATGAAGGAAGTTGAAGAGACGCGTTCGGTATCTATGCAAGTGAGTGAGCATAGTAATAATGTTGAGCAGCTCACAACGTCTGTCGCTACGGCGGCACAACAGCAATCAACTGTTGCGCAGGACATCTCGAATAGCACTACTGCTGTTTTAGAGGCTGCTAATGATGAGCTTGAGACCTCGATTGCGTTGAAGAAGCTATTTGAAGACATGAAACTCAATAGCGAAACGTTACAGAGAACCATGGACAATTTTAAAATTGATTAAGTTGCAAAGGGAGACCGCTAATATCAGTAGTCTCTCTACTACTTTTCTTTATGTTAGTAATTCTTATTCGCAATAAATTCACTGGCGAGCCTTCCGCATAAGCGAATTAAATGGTAATGTTGTAATATTATCACATAACAGTAGTTTCCTTATGTTAGACACTTCTCAAACCATAGAGCCTCTTCATGGTCCCAAATATTTGATCGATGATGTGGCCGGCGTATTTTCAAATATTTATGACTCTAATACATCGCTAACCTGCTACTGCTCCCCTTCTAGTTGGGCTGCAACGCAGGCTGCTCAAAGTTATGTTAAAAAGGCTCATGAAGAAGGGTTTCAATATCAGGGGTCGATAAGCGAAGAGCTTTTAAAAGAAATTGAGGCGATATTTAAAGACACGTCACATGGCGATCTTTTATATAATCACGTGGCGCTTATGGTGGAAATGTTTCAAGCTTTGTTTGAGCCAAAAGAGATTGGATTGAGAATTTTACCCTGTATGCACTCATTGAGCCCTGCTTTTCATGAGCAAAAAGGCATAGTGAAAATGGTCTCAACTATCGGTGGGAGCGGAGAGCGCTGGGTAGAAAGGCAATTTGTAAAATTCGCCCCTTTAGAAAGGCACCAAATATCTCCTACAATTTTGCAGCCAAAAGAAAATGATGTGAACACGCTTTGTGATGGAGACATTGCCCTATTTAAAGGAAAGGATTGGTTAGATCAAGAGCACAATGCAGTGATCACCGCATCTCCTGCTTTTGGAGAGCAATGTGCAAAGCTCTGTGTTTACATAGATTATCTTAGCTAAAATACCTATTTTGAAAAGAGCGAAGTCGCTCTTTTCAGATTATACAAAATACTCAGTTTAACTCACAGTTAAATGAATAAGCTAAGGTATGAATACCCACGGATTAAGGTAGCTTTTTATCTTGACCTGTCCAGCTCCAGTTCGGATAAAACTCGCCATTAACAGTAGCATTATTTCCAGTGATAATTGAATTTGGTTTAGTCACCGCTTTCCAGTTGTATGCTTTTGAATGCTCTAGCTCGAAAACTACATTGCCCCATAAAAAGTATGGGCCCGAGATTGCAGAGTTTTTGTAAGCCGCGAAAAGGCTTTGGCCACCCATTTGTAGTTCCCCTACTGTGCTTTCATTGTTAATTTCTGCCGCGCCCTTACTCCAAATCTTCAAGGTACTTATGTGGCTTTCATCATCAGCTAAAAAGTAACCATTACCGGCTACTTGCACAGAGTTAAAATGATTTTCACTTTTTGAATAACCAGCAGAGGTGTCATAAACCTCTACTGTGTTCTGATCACAATCCTCAACAAAACTCGTGTATGAGCTATTGTATACACCGACGGAGTTACCTGATTGATTGGATAAGTAAGCTGTACTGTTATCTGTAACTATGAATTGGTAAAACGGTGTTTTTGAGTGAGCTTTTGCGTTAGTAGTAATATGATTAATTTCTACAGTCGCGTTAGCCTTTGCCGTTACTGCTACAACATCGTTTGGCACATCAATATTAAAATTATCGAGCTTTGCAGAACTGGACTTTATAAGTATTGCGCTTTCAGCGTCAGCATTATTGGGCCGAACTCGAAGCGATCCGGACATGCCTGCGTCATTTACAATTGATATACCATCTTGATTGATTTGGATTGGCCCGTAACATTCGCCAGAAATAGTGAATGTTACGTTTTTAGCGTTATATATTTTGTTTAGCGCTCGACGCAAAGCATTCGGTCTGTCAGTACATTGAACAGAAATATCAATTTGTGCTTTAGTCTGTTGCTGAAGAGATGAGTTTTCACCTTGTTCAACTGATACTTGTGCAATTGATGCGCTGCTAAAAATACAGGTGGCAACCATACACAATTGAATATTTTTTACAGGTTTCATTAAGATTTCCTTTTAATGTTGTGTTTTTACATGTTGTTTAGCTAGAAACTACTGATAGCTACTGGGTGTGCATATCAATGAAGCCTTATATTTAAATTATGAGTTTTTGGAACATTTTACTTATTAAATATATGACTCTCAGATACATACATAATTAGTCAAATAATTTGACATTAAAAACACTATCCTAGACTTTGGCGCTGGTCAAAAAATAAACCGAAAGTTTGCGGTTCGAGTTGTTATAACATATTACTAAAAATTAACATTGGTAGGTTTTTAGCGTGTTTCTGTATATTCATTGATTGGAAATAGAGTGTGTTTGTGTTTTTAAATCTTCAAAAAGGTGTCATTTTCGTGCAAGAGTTTTGAAAATCCCTTAATTGCTCTTCTATTTAATTCAAGTCGAAAGGTAGAACAATTTATCAATAATTGTACAAAAATATTACAAATGAAATATTTTTCATATACAGTGTGCGGTTTGAGATATTAATTTATTTATGCCTAACTTGAGCAAATGGAAAAATAACTATGTTAAAAAAAACACTTTTGGCTACGGCCATTGCGAGCATGATGGCACCAGCGCAAGCCTCACTTATTGTGTCTGAGTACGTTGAAGGAAGCAGTTATAATAAAGCGATAGAACTATACAACACTTCTGACAGTACTATAGATTTAAGTCAGTACGCCCTAAAGTTTTATTTCAATGGCAAAGCGACTTCTGGAATGACAATAGCTCTGGAAGGTGACCTGGAGCCTAAATCAACGCATGTAATTGTCCATGCGAGAGCGAGTGAAGAGCTCAGACTAAAAGCACAACAACAAAAAGATGGTAGTTGGTATAACGGTGATGATGCAATTACGTTAGAGCAAAATGGCACTGTAATAGATAGTTTAGGTCAAATTGGCGTAGACCCAGGGTCTGCGTGGAGCGATCAGGGTGTGTCTACCAAAGATAAAAGTTTAGTAAGAGACAGCTCCATAACTCTTGGCGACGTAAACCCAAATGATGAATTTGTTCCTTCAATCGAGTGGGTGGCACTCGATAAAGATGACTTTTCAAATGTTGGAAAGCACAGCTCTGGTGGGCCAGTAGAGCCTCCAGCTTTGGTTTGTAACGAAGTAAATGTATTTATTCATCAAGTTCAAGGTGAAACTGATTCAAGTCCGATGGTAGATGAGTTGGTTCAGGTACAGGGCGTGGTTACCTCTTCACTGCAACTAGATGGCGAGCTTAAAGGCTTTTTCCTTCAAGAAGAAGTAGAAGAACAAGACACTAATGTACTCACATCAGAAGGTATTTTTGTCAACTACGCCGCTACGCAAGTAAATGCAGGTGAGGTTGTTAAAGTTGCAGGTACTGTGAAAGAAGTATATGGCCAAACACAAATTAATAATGTAACCGGTATTTCGGTTTGTGGTAATGCTCAAATTATAAGCCAAGACATTACCTTACCCGCAGCAAATGGCCTAGAGCCTTTTGAAGGCATGTTAGTCAATATAACTAACGAGATGGTTGTAAACGACACTTACGGGCTGAAGCGATACGGTGAGATAAAACTGGGTACTGAGAGATTATATCAAGGCACTCAGGTTGCTAACCCTGGCGCAGATGCAAATGCTGTAGAGGCGAGCAATAGACGTAAGGAAATTACATTAGATGATGGCTCAGCAGAACAAAACCCAGAGGTTATCCCCTATCCTACTCCTGAATTGGATGCTTACAATACGATTAGGTTAGGTGATAAAGTCACGGGAATTGAGGGGCCAATCGGTTACGCTTATGGTCAATATCGCGTACACCCAATCAACACCCCTCAGTTTGTTCAAAGCAATATTAGGCAAGAGAGACCAACTGTTGCACACGAAGGTAACTTACGTGTTGCAAGTGCAAACGTATTAAACTTCTTTAACGGTGACGGTATTGGCGGTGGTTTCCCAACAGAACGTGGTGCTGATTCTGTAGAAGAGTATGAACGTCAAAAAGCCAAATTGGTTAATGCTATGATTAATTTGGATGCAGATGTAATCGGCCTTTTAGAGATGGAAAATGATGGGTTTGGAGCACAAAGTGCGCTTGCGCAGTTGACGGATGCTTTGAATGCTAGCGATTCTGCAAACAGCTACGCTTATGTAAACTTTGAGGTCGATCAAATTGGCACAGACGCGATTATGTCTGCAATTATTTATCGTACTAACAAAGTTAAAGAAGTCGGTGTTGCGGCATATACCGACGTCGTGCCATTTGATTATGGAAATCGCCCTCCAGTCATGCAAAGCTTTGAAGACTTAGCTACGGGTGATGTGTTTAATGTAGTGGTTAACCATCTGCGTTCAAAGGGAAGCTGTAGTAAAGCCGAAGGGCTTGACCAAGATCAAAATGATGGACAAGGTTGCTGGAACCAAACGCGTATCAATGCGGTTAATGTACTAAACAGTTGGTTAGATACTTCCCCCACCACAGTTGAAGACGAAGACACCATTATTTTAGGTGATTTTAACGCGTATGCTAAAGAAGACCCTATTAAAGCCGTACAGAACTTAGGTTATCGTAACCTTAGTGAGTTTTTAACGACTGAAAACAATGGATACTCGTATGTTTTCAAAGGGCGTTTGGGGAGCTTAGACCATGCGTTTGCAAGTGAATCAATGGCAGAAAAAGTCGTTGCTGTTACTAATTGGCATATCAATGCAGATGAACCTGTTGCACTTGATTACAATGTTGAGTACAAATCAGATAAACATCAGCAGTCATTGTATGCAGAGCATAGTTACCGCTCTTCAGATCATGACCCAATTGTGATTGAGCTGCAAACTGAAGATGCATTTCCTACGATTGAAGGCAAAGTAGAAGGTTTATTTGGTTGGTTTTGGTGGCAGCGTTTCTCGTTAGAAGTGCCTGAGGGGTATTCTAACCTTGAAGTGTCGATTGATGGGTTTGGAGAGGCCGATTTATATCTAAGAAATAACAAAAAACCGCGTTTCTTTAGATACGATTGTCGCCCTTACCAATGGGGGAGTCGCGAAACGTGTAGTATTCAAAATGCTCAATCAGGTACTTGGCATGTCGGTATTCGAGGCTTTTTACCTTATCATAATGTAACGTTGACTTATCGCATTTCAAAGTAATAACTAACAATCAAAAAGTTGGCTTAGCCAAAGGCATTCAACTAGTTTGTTGAGAGTTTTTAGGCACTAAAAAATTACGTCCTATAGCTCATAGAGATATGATGTTATTAGGGCGTATTTTTTTGAGTATGCATTCTTTCCTAGAAGCGAACTAAGAGTGCTCAAAAATGTATTGTCGCTGAGCTAATTTGCATGTTTTGGAGCTTTACCCGCACTCGGAAAAATGATGGAAAACGTCTGTTTTGTGGTTAGGGTTGGGTAAGCCCCCTAAGCGTATGAGAGAATTCATATATATTGATAAACGCAGCTAATAACTACTATGGACTCTGTAATGGAATTAGAATTAATTAAGCAAAGAAACAAAGCGTATCTTGATAGTATTGGAATTATCACAAACGCAAGTTTACCCACTATTGAAGAGCTCATTGAGGTAAAACCTCAGGGGGCTGAGAGTATCGCCAAAAGGATCTGTGCGCTTTCATATGTCATTGGTCTAGCATACGGAGCGGATCCTAAACAATTAAGAGACTATTTAAAGAGTTATGGGCTATGGGAGTCTGTTACATATAGGGAAAAGAGACTTTTAGAAGCTGAATTGATAAGCACTAAAGAACAAAATGAGATAAGGTGGATGGTTGAGTCAATGCAAGCGCTTGCATGGTCGCTTGGGATTGTAGAGCTAGATAACTTAAAAAACTGCGATGACGATCTTGCGGATAATTTTCCTATTAAGTCAGACCCAAGTGAGTTTATTAAAGAAGCCTCACGAGTTTCTATTTATGATATCCAAAAAAACTGCGACTTATTATACCAAATGCACTGGGCTTGCAATCACGACAACTCACAAAATCAATTAGATAAAGGGGTTATATGTGCACGAAGAAGCGCTTTAGATTGGGTGTATGGAGTGGATCCAGAGTGGGAGGATATCCCAATGGATACTTAATAAGCCACAATATGTAAAATGCTCTCAAGTGTTTTATATATTAAACATATCAACATTTAAAGGGCCAACTAGGCGAAAAGAGAGATA
>NZ_AUYB01000107.1 GCF_001625655.1 Pseudoalteromonas luteoviolacea DSM 6061
GTTTCATTACAGCAGATCAGTATTAAGCGTGCGATTGATGCATACACTGTTAATAGTGGAAAATGGGAAGTCGCAAAGCACCCAAGAGTTGTTGCGGACGTAAACGGTGATGGACTTGCTGACATAGTAGGGTTTGGAACAAACTCTGTATTCACCTCCCTTTCTAGAGGAGATGGTACGTTCGCACCAGCTAAAGTGGCACTGAACGCATTCACGTATAACAGCGGTAATTGGCGAGTCGAAAGTCATCCACGTCAAGTTGGAGACATTAACGGAGATGGTCTAGCCGATATAGTAGGCTTTGGTGGAGAGGGTGTGTATACCTCTTTGGGAAGAGGTGATGGTACTTTTGCCCCGCATAAGTTTGTGCTTTCAAATTACGCGCTATTAGCCGGTAAATGGGAAGTCTCTAAACACCCACGGGTTTTATCAGATGTTAATGGAGATGGCTTGCAAGACATCGTCGGATTTGGCGGGGCAGATGTTTATACATCCTTCGCAAGAGGTGACGGTACTTTCACCGCACCTACAAAACATCATGACGAATTTGTATATACAAAAGGTTGGTTTGTAGACAAACACCCAAGACAAGTAGCTGATGTAAACGGCGATGGAAAAGCAGATATTGTTGGCTTTTCAGACAATGGTGTTTTGGTCTATTTAACACGTTAATCTGGTTTTAGATTTTACGAAACTGGAATGAACCTAAAATAGAGCACAGTTTGAATGCCGTGCTCTATATTAACTTGGCCAACTCATACTCAAAGGGTTTATAATATTGCCACTCTTATAATTTGAGGCTTTGCAAACAGAATGCAGCAATCTTACGAGCCAACTAAACAATTTGAAATAGCTCATCTAGGTCAACCGATACTAAAAATGCAGGCGAAATTAGTCGGCAATATTTTGTCTGATGAATGCCAAAACCTAATATCGGAGATGATGCGTACTGTAGAGCTCGCTGGTGGAGTCGGTATTGCCGCGCCACAAATATTCAAAAGCGTTAGAATATTTATTATGTGCTCTAAACCAAATGCACGTTACCCTGACGCACCACTAATGCAGCCCACCGCCATTATTAACCCGGAATTAATTGAAGCAAGCATAGATAAAGAAAAGGGTTGGGAAGGGTGCTTAAGTGTACCGAGCTTACGTGGGCTTGTTCCTAGACACAAAAAAATCAAGGTTCAGTACTATGACCAAAACGGTCAAAAACATCAAACAATATACACTGGTTTTATTGCACGAATTTTCCAGCACGAAATGGATCATCTAGACGGGTTAACTTTTGTCGACCGAGTAGAGTCTGTTCAAGATCTGGTGAGCGAAAGCTATTGGTATGAGCACTTTGCACCGAACGCTTAGGGCAGTTTTGTACTGTCCTCCGATACATCATTCCAAATCACCAACATAATACAGCGCTGCCATCATAGACAGAAACAAAGGGACCTTGGTTTTAAGCTACAGGAATGTGCTGCTATGTTTATTAAAGCGACCAAAGCAGACAGCCTTTAACGCGCTACCTCGATAGACATGCCGCTAATAAACTAAAATAAAAAGATGAAGTAAAAGCCAAGTAAAGGTGTAAATATGTCAATCACTAACAAAACTTTTTTTGAGGCAGAAATAGACGCCCTTTATCTACGTGCCCCTTTCAGTCGCCAAATGTATTTACAAATAAGGCAATCTAAACACTTTATGGCACTTTACTACATGAAGAAACTAGAACTCGATGATCTTGCCAACACCGCTTTTTTATCACGTTTTCATTATGTTAGAGTGTTTAAACGGATGTACGGCTTAACCCCAAGAGCTTACTTGAGAGATTTAAGGATTTCCAAAGCAAAAGAGTTTATTGAAAGCGGCGCTTCTATCACAACAGTTTGCTTTGACGTCGGTTATGAGAGCCCATCAACATTCTCTTCAGTTTTTAAAAAGTGTACCGGTCACTCCCCCAAGGAGTATCAAAAACTATACAACGCAATCTAGAATAAGTTTTTTATCTAGCACCAAGGTAACATAAGGCTATCCTAATAATTAAGAGTAAGGAACTTAATATGTTAAAAATCTATGTAACTAGTATTCCTGTCGACGACCAAGAAAAAGCATTAAATTTCTATACCAAAACACTAGGGTTTATCAAAAAAACTGAAGTGCCTTTAGGTGAACACAAATGGTTAACCGTTGTCTCTCCAAATGAACAATTAGGAGTGGAACTATTACTGGAGCCGATGGCCTTTGAACCGACTAGAGTGTATCAAAAAGCCCTTAAAGAAGCCGGGATACCATGCACTTCATTTGAAGTTGATGATTTGGAGGGAGAGTTTGAAAGGCTAAAGGCATTAGATGTGCAATTTTCCATGCCCCCAAAGGAGGCGGGGACTGTAAAAATAGCAGTTCTAGATGATACTTGCGGTAATTACATTCAACTCATGCAAAAATTGTAATTAATAAAACAAGTCCGTAACTGTAGCAGTGTTTAGTGTTTAGCTGCTATAGAGAATAAATTAGAGTTTACTGTAGCTTATGAGAATTATGTATGCATGAAGGCGGAAACCTAGTACTAAAGTAAATTCACTATTGAGAATTTTATCTTATATACTGGTGGATATACTAATTTAAACAAGTCATATTTAAAAAACCAAATAGGTTATTCGAATCTGCAAGTTGGATTTAAAATAAAACTATTTAATCAGTTCAAACATGTGAATATGAAAAAATACCAATTAGTGTTTCATGACCGGAACCGACTCAATATTGGGTATTGCTTAACGACTGAAAATCAAAACCTTCAAGCTGATAAATCTCATTTTTTCAAGAGCAAGGAATAAATTCCGTTTTTGGAAACTCTGTCGAGACCATTAACTATAATGGCAAAGCGATATGGTTAAACGAAGATTAATACCTGTTCAGCCTTAACTTTGTATCATATAAAGTGTTTATCGATATTAATTGGAAACTTACCAATCTGATAAAAAGGCTTACCCGGGCGAGTTAGCCTTTTGTTGTTGAGATGTAAAGGTTGTTTATTGATGTTTTCCAACTTCCCAGTTGTTTTTTTGTAATAGGGTCTCTCCTGCATCTATTGCGCCCGACTCAAGTGTCGTACCCATAGAATCATTCCAACGATTCAAATACCCAAACAAAGAAATAACACCCAGAATTTCGACAATCTCGCCATCATCCCAATGCTTTTTAAGCTCTGTTTGTATTTGTTCGTCTACTGCATTTGGTACACTAGAAGCAGCAAGAGCAAATTCAAACGCTGCTTTTTCTGCTTCGCTAAATACGTCATTTTCTCTGAACTGCCAAATTTGGGCAAGCCTCTCATCCGTACCGCCATAACGCTGCGCAGCCAAAATAGTGTGTGCTTCACAGTAACGGCACCCAGTATTTGCACTGGTGATATAGCCAATAAAACGCTTTAACTCTGACGTTACTCGACCTTGGTTTTCCATAACTGCTTTGTTTAAATTAATGAAAGCTCGTGCAATTGCAGGTCGTATTTGCATGGTAAGCACGCTATTAGGACAGAACCCCAAAGTTTCGTTAAAGAATTTAGCAAGCTCTGTCACTTCTTGGTCGTGATCTTGTGAAAGGGGTGTCACTAAAGGCATAATCAGCTCCTATTGAATTTTATTTTTTTGTTGCATATGCAACACAATAACCTCGGAGAAGTACATTGTCCAGCGAAAATCTGTATGAAAATTCACTTAAAAATCGGCTTAAGGCATTTGAGCTATCCGAATCTGACCAAAGCCAGCTAGCTTTAGATACACACATACCGTTTCAAGTCGCTGTCGTCAGTAACCTACTTTCTATCTCCAGAGACCCAATTATTCGAAACCTTACGGATTTAGACACAAGAGAACTTCGCATACTTGTAAACATAGGCTCATACGGTCCAATTGCAGCCTCAGACATTGCTTACCAATCTAGATTAGACCCATACTCAATAAATCGAGCAATCGCAGCTTTAGCAAAAAAGGAATTGGTAAAATATGAAGAGGGTGCATCAAGAAGTAAGCCGGTTCTTTTAACTGAACAAGGAAATTCGATATACAACAAAGTAGTTGCCCACCTAAAGATGAGAGAAGAAAAACTACTGGACACACTTACTAATCAAGAGCGAAATACGCTGAGTGAACTATTGCAAAAGCTAGAGCTTAACGCAGAAGCGGTACTCGCTATGGAAGTTGCCGACTGCCAAAAACAGGGCCTTAGTGTGACGAGAGATCACAAAGAACTAGAAAGGTGGTACAAACGTACAAACAAGTGATCGATATACTTCTATGATAAAAAATTAACAATTACACACTTTTTGCACATTAAGTTGCCATTCTCTGAATTATAAAATGAAAGAGGGGCAACTTATGAAAACGATAAAAACAGGTGTTTTTGGCTTGCTACTGTGTAGCGCTATCAGCACAAGTCTACTTGCTAAGCCGGACCACAGAGGTGACAACCAAGGTAGCAAACGTCAAAAGCATATCGGCGTTTCACTGCAAACATTCAGTGAAGAAGACCTCAAGCTTCAACAAATCATTTCAGCCCAAAACCTAGCTGACACAATCCCAGACGTCTCCTTTCTACCGAGTATAACTCAACCTATTCCACAGCTTGGTATGAAACTGTTCTTTACTAAATCTCTTGGCGGTGAAAAAACTGTCGCGTGTGCAAGTTGCCATCACCCCAGACTTGGAGGCGCGGATGGGTTATCGCTTCCCATCGGGACCAATGCGCTAGTGCCAGATATTGTTGGGCCATTAAGAGAAGTAAATGGTGAAATAAATATACCCAGAAACTCACCAACAATCTTTAATTCTGGATTAGCTAACTCGAGCCTTTTTTGGGATGGCCGCGTTGAAAGAGTGACGACAACAGACAATTTGGGGAATGAAACAACTTTTATTAGCACTCCCGACTCTGGCTTTGGTCAACCAGACGAACATGCCGGCCCAGATTTGGTCAGTACCTTGTCAAGGTTTCCAGTTACGTCTGTAGAAGAGATGCGAGGCGCAGCGTTTGAAAATGCGTTTGACAACCAGTCTGTGCGCGAACACCTAGCGCAGAGGCTTGGCAACTACGGTTCAGGTGTAAACGACTTAGAAAAGAATACATGGTTACAAGAGTTTAGAAAGGCATTTAATAGCCAGCAACCTGCTGAGTCTTTAATCACTTTTGACAGTATTGCGATGGCGCTTGGCCAATACCAAGCGGCAACAAAGATGGTCAATACACCTTGGCATAAATATCTCCGGGGCGATCTAAAGGCACTAAATGAACCTCAAAAACGCGGTGCTCAGCTTTTCTTTACACAAATATCAGAAGGCGGAGCTGGCTGTTTAAACTGCCATGGAGGAGAGAGATTTACTAACGATCGATTCTTTAATTTAGCGTTTCCGCAATATGGTATCGGACTTAACGAACAGAATACAGATACAGGTAGATTTGCAATCGACTCGCAGCAGCAACACATGTTTGCATTTAGAGTACCAAGCCTTTTGAACATAGAGCTCACAGCTCCTTATGGGCACTCAGGCGCATATGAATCCCTCGAGCAGGTAGTCGCTCATTATGTAAACCCAGCCAACGCCATTGAAGACTTTTTTGCTAAAGGTGGAGCCTGTGGGTTAGCACAATTTAAAAATGATCCTAATTGTGACTCATTAAACGTCAATGCATACGAAAACAGCCAAACTGCGCTAGCTTTATTACAACTATCTCCATTTGTAGCGCCCCAGTTGGATGCACAGCAACAAGCTAACTTAGTCGCATTTTTGAAATCGCTCACTGACGAATGCGCTAAGTCTTCTAGATGTGTACGTAGGTTTGAACCAGGCCCTAGAACGTTTGATCCCGATAATTTGAGGTTAAGGGTTCAAGACGCTTTATTAGGAAAGAGTTGATCAAAAAGCTAAGATTTTCTAAATATCTGTATAAACTAGGCGAAAAGAGAGATA
>NZ_AUYB01000108.1 GCF_001625655.1 Pseudoalteromonas luteoviolacea DSM 6061
CCCTGAAGCAGGGTCCCATCGTGCATCCATGGGCTCACTTCCTCATGCTGCGAAACTTTGTTTCGGTCATTCGGCACCCTTGCGCAAAAGAAGCGCACTCACTTCGTTCGCTGTAACTATCTTGCGCAAAAAGAGCACCCACACTACGTTCGCTGTCGCTAACTTTCGCACGATAAAGCTTGGTCCCGTCGCGCATCCATGTGCTCACCTCCTCAAACCGCGAAGCGGTGTTTCGATTCCTCGTCGCCCTTGCGTAAAGTAAATGTACTCGCATTTTTTGCGGTCATTGTACTTTGGTCCTATACACTGCATTACGCCTACACCATAATGCCCTTATGGTGAAATTACCTATAGTAGCTAATATCTGACCTGCTAGTTTTTAGAGCTGTTTGGAGTGCATCATGCTGGGCCTCTGAGTTGTATGCCTAGTTGGTGTATGGAACGCTATCTTAAATACACATACCATGGATTAAAGACACTGGAGGGTTGCTACTATTTAAACTCAAATCAGCAAAAGTAATATTCAGCTAAGTTGTTTTTACATAGAGAATAGTATTTTTCTCGCTCTAATCCCCATTGGTATTCATTTAGTGCATCGTCACTGCGTTGTGCACAGTGTCAGGAGTAAGTATGCCTATGAGGTTTTTACCGCAATCAGAAAAGCAATTTTCAATCAGTTTGTTTTTCCAGGTCTAACAACATTTTCTTTCGTTCTAGCCCCCATCGGTATCCACCGAGTGTTCCGTCACTACGTAATACACGGTGGCAAGGAATAAGTATTCCTATGCGATTCTTACCGCAAGCACTTCCAACAGCCCTCACTGCTTTTGTGCTTCCAATTTTCTCAGCGACTTCACCATAACTCATTACCTCACCTTCTTTGATACTTAGCAGAAACTTCCATACTTTATTCTGAAATGCTGTGCCCTTTAAGTCTAATGGGACTTCGGGTTTAGGTGCCCCATGGGATAAATAATTGTCGAGTGCAGCTACCCAGGCATCAAGTTCAGGTTTATTCTGAGCCTGTGAATGTATTAGCGTTGCCTTTGGAAACTCTGCAGAAAGTAATGAAACCAAGGCTGTTTGAGTATCTCCAAACTGTACCGAGCAGACACCTTTCTCTGTTGCAGCCATAATCATCTGCCCAAGTATAGTGTGTCGACACGCATAATGAATTGTTTCTCCCTGAGCTCCCGCTCGGTAAGCCTTCGGAGACATTCCTATGTTACGTGTTGCTTCACCATATACTCGGCTTATCGAGCCAAAACCAGATGAGTAGATGGCATCTGTCACGTTTTCGCCTTCTTTTAAGCTTCGTTTGAACTTTTGCATTCGTACTTCGTCTTGAAAGTGTTTCGGTGAGATACCAAATAGCTCTTTAAAGGAACGTTGCAGCCGAGAAGGTGAAAAACCGGCAATGATACCAAGTTGCGTTAGCGTAAGCCTTTCATCAGCATGCGCTTCAATATAGCGAGCTACGTTAATAAGCTTTTCCGCTTTCTCACTTTTTTTGATTTGAGATAGTCTAGGCATGGTTAGACTCTATATTCAGTTGCAATGAATGCACTTCATCATAACTACGTTAACAATAACATCTGATTCTTGCCGAGTAATAATATAAAAGCCAATATTTTGTATATTGCAATTATGGGCAAGAATCGGATGTTCTCCAAAATCTAGCACGGCTAATCTAACTGCTTCACACATTTTTTAGGACGCTCCTATAATGAAAGTCATTATCATGCACACGATGACAGCAAAGCTTTGGGCAATGCTAATTCTGCTCTCTATATTATGGGGCGGCTCTTTCTTTTTTGTTGGTGTTGTCGTGAATTCTCTCCCTCCACTCACGATAGTAACTCTTCGAGTCGGTATTGCTGCGATTGTGTTGTGGATCATTGCTGCATTATTTGGGTTACGTCCACCAAAGGGCTTAACTATATGGGTAGCATTTTTGGTTATGGGTTTACTTAATAATGTTATCCCATTCGTTATGATCGTTTGGGGGCAAACACAAATAGCTTCTGGCGTTGCATCTATTTTAAATGCCGCGACTCCAATTTTTACCGTGTTAGTTGCTGGAGTGTTGTTGCCAGACGAAAAGCCAACACTATTAAAACTGTTTGGTGTCATGATTGGTTTTGCTGGTGTTGCTATCATGATAGGCGTACCTGCATTGGTCGGTGAAAGTGCCTTATTAGCGCAATTTGCGATTATCGGCGCCGCTATTTCTTATGCATTTGCAGGTGTTTATGGTAGGAGGTTTAAAGCTTTTGGCCTGAAACCTTTGACTATCGCCGCGGAACAAGTAACGGCCTCAACGATAGTATTAATACCAATAACCATTTTCGTGGATGGTATTGTCAATGTGAGTTTAATCAGCATATCGATCTGGAGTGCAATTTTTGGGTTGGCAGTTATTTCAACAGCGTTAGCCTACGTACTTTATTTTAAAATATTGGCGTTAGCTGGGGCGACTAATGTGTTACTAGTCACTTTACTTGTGCCTGTTTCAGCTTCTTTACTTGGCTATCTGTTTTTAAATGAGTCTTTCGATGTCATTAATATTATTGGGATGGGGCTGATAGCCTCAGGTCTTTTAGCAATTGATGGTCGTTTGTGGCATCAAATTAAGGCAAGATTAGTCTAACCTAATGCTAAAGTGAACAGTACAGATCTATCTATGTACTCATTGTTCAAAAGGTTGTGCTGCTAAGACATGACTTTTTATATTATTGGCGAGCGGTTTCTTCCGATACACATGTAACTATTCTAAGGAGAAATTCTTGTAAGTTAAGGTATTATTCTCTTTTAACTCCCCTGAAGCAAAGGGAGGTCAGCGTATGGTTAGCTGAAATCTATCTATTCACTTTGTATAGAAGAATCAACTATTACTGGAAAGCTTTGTTTTGGTCATTCTTAGCTGCGATTAATGAAACTATGTAGAAAGTTCAAATTTGGATTAAAGTAAATTCTACAAAAGAGTGACTATAAATTTCGCATAATTAAAAGGTAGTGTGATGGGAAATAGCTAAGAGCGATAGAATGTCTCTTAGTGATCGCTAAAGTTAATAATGCCTTTGTTTAGTAAAAATCTCTCCTTATGTAGACCAAACGCATTTTACCCACAGTTTTTTGTGTATAACTTGTGGTTCTGCTGTGTGTATTCTGAGGTTAACTTAATAAATTAATTTATTAAGAAAAAAGAGAAAAAAACGCTTGCGCCAATC
>NZ_AUYB01000109.1 GCF_001625655.1 Pseudoalteromonas luteoviolacea DSM 6061
ACTGAGCTAATGACCCGCTCTAATATCCAGGTTTAAGCTAATGGTGGGTCATGATGGACTCGAACCATCGACCAATGGATTAAAAGTCCACTGCTCTACCAACTGAGCTAATGACCCGCTCTGGATATTGAAATGCTTAAATGGTGGGTCATGATGGACTCGAACCATCGACCAATGGATTAAAAGTCCACTGCTCTACCAACTGAGCTAATGACCCGCTCGAGGATATGAAACAACTTAAAATGGTGGGTCATGATGGACTCGAACCATCGACCAATGGATTAAAAGTCCACTGCTCTACCAACTGAGCTAATGACCCGCTCGGGAATTTTACGCTTAATGGTGGGTCATGATGGACTCGAACCATCGACCAATGGATTAAAAGTCCACTGCTCTACCAACTGAGCTAATGACCCGCTCATATCAAAATTAAGCAAAAGTGGTGGGTCATGATGGACTCGAACCATCGACCAATGGATTAAAAGTCCACTGCTCTACCAACTGAGCTAATGACCCACTCAATGCAGCAATAAGTCGATACCGTATCGCCTGCTGCGGGCGCTTATAATACTTATTTAAAATTCTAGTGCAACTGAATTACGCTGTTTTTTTTAAATTTTATGTCTAAGCGCCTATTTTTAGACCACAGTGTACACAAAGCAGCTTACTAAAGCTTAGATAAGCGCTCTGTTGCTAATTTTGCAGCAGTCGTACTAGGATACTCTTTGATCAAGTCGTTAAACAGTTGCTTTGCTTTTTCTTTATCACCAGCATTTGCAGCCAAGGTACCCAACTTAAGCATAGCGTCTGGACGCTTGTTAGAATCAGGGAATTGATCAACAACTACTGTGAAGTGCTTTATTGCTTCTGCTGGCTGACTTTTAATAGATTGTAGCTGGCCTAACCAATAATGTGCATTTGGAATATACACAGACTCAGGGAATTGTTGCAAAAAGTTTTGAAACTCAGGGATCGCCGCATCATAGCGCTTATCTTTCATGATAAGAGCGACAGCTCGATCATAAGCCTCATTTTCAGACAAATTACTACTCACAGCTTGTTCTCCCACACTTGGGATAGTTGTTGCTGCAATGTCTGACTTAGTTTGCTCATAAACTTGTGTGACGCGGTTTTCAATTTCTTGATATAACTCGCGCTGGCGCTGTAAAACCTTTTCAAGCTTGTAGCTTTGCTCATCGGTAAAACCACGAACTTGGCTGACTTCGTCTTGCAATTGCTGCAATTGTAATTGTAAGTCTGCTTGAACACGATTTCGATTACTCATCATCTTTTCAAGTTCAGCAACACGCTCTTCAAGCGATTTCTGTGAGTTTGCAGCATCATAAACAGTAGCGGGAGCTGCCCAAATCTGGGAGCTCCCGCTAAGAAAGATGATGGCTGCCAAAATAGTTTTCGGCTTCATAACATCTCTTGTCTAAATTAGTATACCAATACCGCGCGACGGTTCTTAGCAAAAGCTTCTTCAGTGCGCGATTTAACCATTGGCTTTTCTTCACCGTAGCTCACTACAGAGATTTGGCTATCTGAAACACCTAGGCTCTCAAGGTACTTAGCAACTGATTTACCACGGCTCTCACCTAGTGCAATGTTGTACTCAGGTGTACCACGCTCATCTGCGTGACCTTCGATTAGTACTTTAACGCTTGGGTTTTTAACTAGGAAGTCAGCATGTGCTTGTAGTAACTCAACGTACTCGCTGCGAACAGTAGAGCGGTCAAAATCGAAGTATACGATTTGCTTTTGACGCAAATCAGCATATTTCTTCTGTAGCTTCTCTTCAGCAGTCATTTGAGGCTTCATTGTACCTACATCAACATTGTCGTTGTTGCTGTTAGAAGAAGCATTGGTTTGCTGACCTTCACCACCGTCAAAATCACCAGATGATGAGCTACATGCAGCTAAAGTCATTACAGGCAAAGCTACCAATAAAGCCTTTAAAGTTTTGTTAAGTTGCATCGAGTATATTCCTATATCTTTATAAGTCTAACCAGTAAATTTTACTGTAAAAACGGCGACCAGGCCGGTGCCTTCACTTGCCCGTCAAGTACTGGCAATCTCGCTTTAAAGCGACCGTCCATCGACACCAGGGCCAAAACCTGCTTATTATTATGCAGGGTACTGTAAATAATCATAGAGCCGTTCGGCGCAATACTCGGGGATTCGTCGAGTCTCGTACGAGTTAGCACCTGAAACAGCCCTGAATCAAATTCTTTCTTTGCAATATGGTACTGACCTAACGTGCGATTTACCATTACTAATTGTTTACCATCTGGCGTAATAGAACCAGCTAAGTTCATATCGCCATCAAAGGTTACACGTCTAGATCTACCAGTATCTAAATTTAACTTATATATCTGGGCATTACCACCCCTTTCAGACGTATAAACAATTTCTCTGCCATTTGGATGCCAACTTGGCTCAGTATCTATACTTCTGTGCTTAGTTAAGCGCTTTTCGCTGCGGGTTTCCAAGTCAATAACGTACACTTCTGTCGCTCCGCCTTTGTCTTTTGATAAGACCACTAACATTTGCGTGCCATCAGGCGAAAACTGCGGTGCACCATTAATGCCTTTGTAGCTGGTGATCTTTTCTCGCTTACCTGTATAAATATCTTGAACATAGATCTGTGACTGGCGGTTTTCAAAAGTAACATATGCCAGTTTATTACCATCAGGAGACCAAGCTGGTGACATTAAAGGCTCTTTGGAGCGAAGTAGCACCTGCTCATTAAAGCCGTCGTAATCTGCCACTACAAGCTGATATGGCTTATCCTGCTCTTCACGTACTATCACATAAGCGATCTTGGTTCTAAACGCACCTCGCTCACCGGTCAACGCTTCATATACAACATCACTGATTTGATGAGAATAATAACGGAATGAATCACTATCAATCACACTTTGGCGGCTTTCCATAACGTGATCTTGGCTCTTCATTAACTTGCCATTGCTCATCATACGCGTTTCACCACCTGTAATTTGTGCGCGTAACACGTCAATAAGCTCATACTTTACCAAATAGCGATTGGCAGGCTGCTGTGTCACAGTACCAATTACAATCGCCTCAACACCAAGGCTCACCCAAGCGTCGTAATCAACTTCTTCATCTGTCGTGGGTAACTGAGGCATTTGCTCTTCAGAAACAGGCTTAAATTTACCACTTCTCATTAAGTCGGCAGCAATCACCGAGCTAATTTCTGAAGGTGCTTCCCCATTACCTATGTATTTAAATGGCACAACCCCAATCGGTCTTGCACTGTCGACCCCTTCGGTAATGACAATTTCGAGTGCCGCATTGGCAAGGGTCGTCATACCGAAAGCAAAAACCAACAATATGTTCTTAAAATGCTTTAACATGGTTTTCCTTTAAAGGTTTGGTTTAATCGTTAAATTAATATTTTTAAGCTGCTCAAAGACATCTTTGTCTTTAGAAACTGGTAAAGTATCCGCCATACGCACAGCTCTTAGAGCAGCTTCACAGACCAATTTATCACCACCTAGAGATTTAGCTTGTGTTACTAGCCCATTGAATCCCAGACGAATATTCAAACGGCATTGCTTACCTTTCATCTTTTCATCGATCAATAGATTAGACTGAATACGCTGCATAATAAGCGCTTTGTATTTGTCTACTTCACCTAAAACTTGTTGTTGACGAACTTTGGCGCGTGCAGCTTGTTCTTGAGCTAACTGCTCTTGTAATAGCTGTTCTTGCAAGGCCTTTTGACGTGCCTGCTCGGCAGCTTCGGCTTTGCGCTTGGCTTCTTCTTCTTGGCGCTTACGTTTAGCTTCAGCTTCTTTCAAGCGCTCTTCTTCAGACTTGCGTTTTTCTGCTGCCGCTTTTGCAGCACGCTCAGCTTGTAGCTTTTCTTTGCGTGCTTTTTCAGCATCCGCTCGTTGCTTTTTCTCGACCTCACGGGCTTTTTTAGCCTGTGCTTCTGCTTTACGCTTTTCTGCCAGCTTTGCTTGTCGCTGCTGTTCTAACTTTTTAATCCGTCTTGCTTCCGCTTCTCGGTCTTTACGGGCTTGAAGCGCTCTGCGTTCCAAATCGCGGATACGCTTTTCTTCAGCACGCTTTTTCGCATCTTCTTGTCTTTTTAATTCAGCCACTTTACGTTCAACCGCTTGTTGATCAACGGAAATAGCAGAGACTACTTTTTCTTCTTCAACGGATTCACTGACTGGATTGAGCTGCACTTGCATCACGGTAGGCTTTGACATTTGCAAATTAGCTGAAGCAAACAACATCCCCGCTAGCGCAAAATGAAGCAGAAACGACTTGATAATTCCGCTTGTTAACGCATCCATTAGTTGTCCTCAAACGATTTAGTCATTAATCCTACCGAAGGTACGCCTGCGTTTTTTAAAAAGTCCATCAACAACAATACTTCTTGGTAAGACACTCGACCAGACCCCTTGATCAACACCGGAGTATCTGGATTCTGCTGCAATTTAAGTTTGATAATTGCAGCAACTTCCACTGCGTCCATTGGTGCTTCAGGATCAGTGCCTACTGACACAAAGTAACGTCCCTCTGCATCAATACTTGCGATAATAGGCGGCGCATCTTTCGTCTCTACCAAATCAGATTCTTGCATCTGAGGTAGATCAACTTTTACACCATGCGTAATCAGGGGAGCTGTTGCCATAAAGATAATCAGCAATACCAACATCACGTCGATGTATGGCACCACATTTATCTCTGCAACAGGGCGTCTCTTTTTAGGCTGATACATTGCTTTTCGCCTCTACTAACGTGGCAGCTTGACGATGTAAAATATTGGCAAACTCTTCCATAAAATTGGCGTAGTTCACTTCTAGTTTTTCAACATGCTTAGCAAAGCGGTTGTAAGCCATTACAGCAGGAATGGCGGCAAATAGGCCCATTGCAGTTGCAATCAATGCTTCGGCAATACCCGGTGCCACCATTTGCAATGTAGCTTGCTTTACATTGCCAAGCGCAATAAACGCGGTCATGATCCCCCACACCGTACCAAATAGCCCTATGTAAGGACTTATTGAACCAACCGTTGCCAAAAATGAAAGGCTTGATTCTAATTTTTCTACTTCACGAGATAATGCAACACGCATTGAACGGTGTGTGCCATCTAAAATCATATTTGCCGAACCAGTATTGTTCTTTTTATGTCTGGCAAATTCTTTAAAGCCAGCCACAAATAAAGCTTCCAAACCTTTTGAGCTTCCCGAACGAGCTGTGATTTCGTTATATAACTTTCCTAAATCCATTCCTGACCAAAATTGCTGCTCAAACTTTCTCGCGTCGCTTTGGGCTTCAGCAATCACTGCGCGGCGTTGGAATATGATCGCCCAAGACGCAATCGACATACCCACTAAAGTCAACATTACAAGTTGAACAAGCACACTGGCTTCTAAGATTAGATCAATGAAATTTAGACCCGATTCCACGTTTTAACACTCCTAATAATATTGTGTACCCGGCATGGCGCCTTTCAACTGATAGACTTCAAGCACGACAAAAGGTTCAGCTAGTTTAACCACACAAATAGTGCCTTACAATGTCAAAGCTATAAAATTAGCGTAAATGTCGATAAATGACACAATCTGCCCCTTGGTCCCTATTTATTGAGCTGTAAGGATATATCAATAATTAAGTCCTTTTATTTCTAGTGACTCCAATGCAATTAACATTTTTATTCCAGCGAGCTGAACGCAGCCTAAATATTTACTCAACATGCATAAAAGCCCTAATTTATTCACTTTGAACGAATAAATGCTCAAAAACCGATTGGTAATACCAATTAACAACAATTTATCTAATATTCACAATCTGCGCATAATTAATACAAAGCCAATAAAAACAACAAGATAAAAATACAAATAGAGTCGTTAATTAACCATAAGAAAATAGCCACCGAATTTTCACATTAGTTTTTTTTATCTGAAAGATATAATTTTTCTAGTTTGATAAACACCACTGAAGTCTTTAATATACACCCTGTACTGAGCGCACTGCTTAACGCAATGCAAAGCCAGTTACCTAAGTAATAGATGTCTGATTGTTCTATTACTTTGATGAGAAACTTTTGGATAAAACCTTAACAGACTCATCAGTTCCCTGGATTACTTCCTTCAACTTGTTGTTTTCGCCCGCACACATGTGCGGGCTTTTTTTTGCCTGCGATTTAGTAAACTACGATTGGGAAGCCAATAAGAAAAGTCGAAGTAATTGAAGTTATAAAGGAAGGAACATAAGCCACAGTAAATGCATACGGTGGCTTTGAAGCAGGCTTATTCTTTGCTTAAGTCAAAATGCATATATGCTCGATCAGAGACTATGCGTCCCCTTGGAGTACGCTGAATAAACCCTTGTTGAATCAAGAAAGGTTCGATGACATCTTCGATGGTTTCTTTTTCTTCACCGATCGCTGCTGCTAAGTTATCTAGACCAACAGGGCCACCAGTAAATTTTTCTATAATGGCAAGCAAATACTTTCTGTCCATATAATCGAAGCCGCATTTATCTACGTCCACCATGTCCAACGCTTGGCTCGCTATCTGTGCGTCTACACTGCCGTCACCTTTTACATCTGCAAAGTCACGTACTCGTCGTAGCAAACGATTTGCAATACGAGGAGTCCCTCTTGCTCGTTTTGCGACTTCCCTTGCCCCTTCTTCAGATGTCTCAAGATTCAAAAAGTGTGCTGAGCGGCTGACTATCGTTGCCAGATCTTCCACAGAGTAAAATTCAAGACGTTGAACAATACCAAACCTATCGCGAAGCGGTGATGTCAAAGAACCAGCCCTTGTGGTGGCACCCACTAGTGTAAATGGTGGTAAGTCTAATTTTATAGAGCGAGCAGCTGGCCCCTCTCCTATCATAATGTCTAATTGATAGTCCTCCATGGCTGGATACAAAATTTCTTCAACTTGCGGGCTGAGGCGGTGTATCTCATCGATAAACAATACATCACCTTCCTCTAAATTGGTGAGCATTGCAGCCAGATCTCCAGCTTTTTCAAGTACAGGCCCTGAAGTGGTTTTAATGTTAACACCAAGTTCATTGGCCACGATATTTGCTAGAGTCGTTTTGCCCAGCCCTGGTGGCCCAAATATTAGCAAGTGATCCAATGCCTCACCACGTGACCGCGCAGCCTCAATAAAAATTTCCATTTGCTGCTTAACATGGGGCTGTCCCGTGTAGTCATTTAAAAGCTTCGGGCGAATAGCACGGTCTATTTGCTCTTCATTGCCCTGCACCTCGGGCTCAATAAGTCTATCTGCTTCTATCATAATTACATCATGGATTTGAGAGCTTCTTTAATCAAGGTTTCAGCATCTAAGCCTTCACCCTTAACACCTTTCACTGCTTTTTGAGCTTGTGCCGCTTTATAGCCTAATGCCATTAAAGCTGCAATTGCGTCGTCAGCGGGTAATGCACCCACAGTAGGATCTTCTTGTGGCGGCAGCACAGCGTTATCACTGTATGGCGTAAACAAGTCATGACCAAAATCTTTAAGCTTGTCTTTCATTTCTAAGACTAGTCGCTCTGCTGTCTTTTTGCCCACTCCTGGGATTTTAACGAGCGTTGACGCATCTCCATTATTAACGCATTGAACAAATTGCTCTGCCGACATGCCAGACAAAATAGCTAAGGCCAATTTGGGACCTACACCATTTGCTTTAATTAACTCTCTAAACAATGCTCTTTCGGTCTTGTGATTAAAACCAAATAGTAATTGCGCATCTTCGCGCACTACGAAGTGTGTAAAAATCGCAGCAGCTTGCCCAACACTTGGCAGCTCATAAAAGCATGTCATCGGCATTTGCACTTCATAGCCGACTCCGTTGACATCAATTAAGATCTCTGGCGGCTGTTTCTCTAATAAAGTTCCACTTAATTTGCCTATCATAATTACCTTAACCTTCCACGAACTGTTTTTTTAGCATTGCCTGCCAATCGAATTAAATTTTGTTCAGAGTGTGCGTGACAAATTGCAATAGCCAGCGCATCAGCGGCATCGGCCTGCGGGGTACCTGGTAGCTTTAAAATTCGTTTTACCATTTCCTGTACTTGAGATTTGTTTGCGCCACCAGTTCCAACTACCGCCTGCTTTATTTGCCTAGCCGAGTATTCATGTACCGGCACTTCTTGCATTGTTGCGGCAACAATCGCTGCACCACGAGCTTGCCCGAGCTTTAACGCAGAGTCCGGGTTATGTGCCATAAAAACTTGCTCAATCGCAAAGCTATCTGGCGAAAACTGCTCTATTAGTTGACTAACCCCTTGATAAATCATTTTCAATCTCATGGGAAAGTCATGATCAGCAAGCTTGATACAGCCACTGCCAAGATACTGAAATTTTGCACCTTGATGTTGGATAACACCATAACCGGTAAATCTGGAACCTGGGTCTATCCCCAATAAAACTGCCAAGGCATTACTCTCTTAATTTTTTCCACATCATGCCAAAATACTGTATAGATTACCAGTATCAAAACAAAAAAGGCGGCCATTCGGGCCGCCTTTTCAAGCATGTTTCGTAATTACTGCTCTTCGCTTTGTGCCTGCTGTACAGCAATGGCGAGTTCAGTCAGTGCATCTGGGTTAGCAACACTTGGTGCATCCGTCATTAGACAAGAAGCCTGTGTTGTTTTCGGGAATGCAATAACATCACGAATATTGTCAGTACCACATAACAGCATTACCAGACGGTCAAGACCAAATGCCAAACCCGCATGTGGCGGAGTACCGTACTTCAGTGCATCTAACAAGAAGCCAAACTTATCTTGTTGCTCTTGTTCTTCAATACCCAAGATCCTGAAAGCAGCTTGTTGCATTTCATTGTTATGAATACGCACAGAACCACCGCCCACTTCGTATCCATTAAGTACCATGTCATATGCATCAGAGATTGCTTCACCAGGGTTTGCTTCAAGCTCTTGAGCATTGATATCTTTTGGTGCAGTGAATGGGTGGTGTACCGCATGAAGGTTACCTTCATCGTCTTCTTCAAACATTGGGAAATCAACAACCCAAAGCGGAGCCCATTTATTTAAATCAGTGATTTCTCTGTCTAAACCGACTTTAAGACGAAGTGCGCCCATTGCTTCATTTACAACGTTACGCTTGTCGGCACCAAATAGAATAATGTCACCCGTCTGCGCGTTAGTGCGCTCAAGTAGTGCTGAAATAACATCTTCATTTAAGAATTTAGCGATAGGTGATTGAACACCTTCCATACCAGCTTCACGGTCATTAACTTTCATCCAAGCAAGACCTTTTGCGCCATAAATCCCTACAAACTTAGTATACTCATCAATTTGTTTACGAGATAACTCAGCACCACCTGGGACGGTTAGTACCGCAACACGGCCTTTTTCGTCGTTAGCAGGACCTGCTAGCACTTTAAATTCAACATCTTTTACGATATCCGCAACGTCTACAAGTTCAAGAGGGTTACGTAAGTCTGGCTTGTCTGAGCCAAAACGACGCATCGCTTCCGAATATGGCATTGCTGGGAACTCACCTAAGTCGACGTTAAGAAGCTCCTGCCACATTTCGCGGATCAAACGCTCAGTCACTTGACGAACTTGGTCAGAAGTCATGAAAGACGTTTCAATATCGATCTGCGTAAATTCAGGCTGTCTATCAGCTCTTAAGTCTTCATCACGAAAACACTTAACGATTTGATAGTAACGGTCAAAGCCAGACATCATTAACAACTGTTTGAACAACTGTGGAGACTGAGGCAATGCATAAAAACTACCTTTATGTACACGGCTTGGAACTAAGTAATCACGTGCTCCTTCAGGTGTCGCTTTCGTTAATACTGGCGTTTCGATGTCTAAGAAGTCGTTAGTATCTAGGAAACGACGAACAAAACTAGAAGCTTTAGCACGCAGCTTAATGCGGTCGCTCATTTCTAAACGTCTTAGGTCTAAGTAACGATACTTAAGACGACGCTCTTCAGAGTTTTGTTGGTTAAAGTCCAGTGGTAAAGGCTCTGAACGGTTGATAATTTCAAGGCCAGTACCTAAGATTTCTACTTCACCTGTTGCCATGTCTTTGTTGACTTGGCTTTCTGGTCTTGCGCGCACGCTACCTGTTACCTTTACACAAAACTCTTGGCGTAATGTGTTTGCAACGTCCATTAACCCTTCAACTTCAGGATCAAATACAACTTGTACTAGGCCTTCGCGATCTCTTAAGTCGACGAAAATTAACCCACCTAAGTCACGGCGTTTGTTGATCCAACCACATAGTTCGACTTCCTGACCTACGTGGTCCTTATTTAATTTTCCGCAGTATATAGAGCGCATATCGTTCCTATTTGCCAAGGCTTTTACATTTCAAAGTGCAGTTTCGCCTACGGGCTATCGTAATTAACAAAATTAATCGCCAATTATATAAAAATAGACCGCTTTGTCATCCTCCAATCATGATGAATATGCGTAAAGTTGGTTTTTTTAGGTACTCACAGTTTGTTAGACTTAGAAAAAACATCAATGAAAGACATTATGCTGTATTTAGGTTGTCCACAATGGAGCTCAGCACACTGGAAAGGTCGATTTTTTAGTCAACACTGTCAAAGTAGTAACATGTTGAGGGAATACGCGAGTATCTTTAATAGTGTTGAAGGCAACACCAGCTTTTACGCAAACCCAAAGCCTGACACCATTTTGCAATGGAGAGACGCCGTTCCCAACGACTTTAGGTTTACTTTTAAGATTTCTAAACACATCACTCATGAATTGGCCTTACAAAATTGCCAGAAAGAGACGCTTGCTTGGTGTAATTTATTCTCACCTTTGTTTGAAAAAATGGCGATGATAATGGTTCAGTTACCAGCAAATTGCGGCCCTGAGCACTTACATCGGATCAAACAATTTATGACCTCTTTACCCAGTGACATGTGTATTGGTATTGAAGTAAGAAACCTTGGCTTTTTCAGCAAAGATGAAAACGAAAAACAGTTCAATCAATACTTGATTCAACACAACATCAATCGCATCATCATGGATACTCGCCCGCTATTTAGTGAGCCAGCAAGCACACCCGCCATTATAGATGCTCAGCGTAAAAAACCTCGTGTGCCAGTCAATGTGATTGCAACAGGGCATCGGCCTATGCTTAGGTTTGTTGGGTGCTCTAATCTCGACAATAATAGAAGTTTTTACGCCCCTTGGCTCAAAAAAATTCGCGCTTGGTTAGAGCAAGGTAAAGAGCCAATGGTGTTTTTCCACACTGCTGATAATTATGATTCTCCACTGCTTGCCCGGCAGTTTGTACAAGACCTTGGTATAGAGCACAAGGTTTTACTTCCATTCCCTGCTGAGCAACAACCAAAGCAGGGTAGCTTGCTGTAAGTAGTTGACACAGATATTGATGTGATGCAATGTACAAGTGAAATCAATAATAAATAAAGGATTAAAAAATGTTGCTAAAACTACAAAAAAAACAAGTTAAGACTCTTTCATTGGATAAAGCGCGTTTGCCAAAAACCCAGACAAATGACATCGTAGGTGCTGGCGGCAGTGGCGGTAATTCTCGCGCATCAGACTGTTGTAACCTGCCACACATAATGACTTTTGGTGGTAATTCTAGAGCATCTGATTGCTGCGCGTTGGAAGAAACTAAATAAGGCTCTAAAGTGTGAGTGGCTTCACTCACACTCCATGATTACTTCAAGCGACTTTTCAAGCGACTTTTCAATCGACTTGGCTCAAAAGTATCATACCTAGGTAAATCAGCATCCAAGTTTTCCCAATTCGCTTTCGAAGTTACGAAATTATGGGACATCGGCCGCTCTTCTATATCGGAATCTAATATTCCTAACCGCAACCTCAATTTATCCGGTAGATCTGCATTGGAACTAAATAATGGTGAGGCGCAAATACTGCAAAAATGACGCAGCCTGCCTGGTTTGAAGGCATATGACCTTATCAGTTTCTTTCCTTTAATGATTTTCATTGAGTCGGTGGAGATAAATCCATTTGTCGCATATGCTGTACCGCTGGACTTTCTGCATAAAGAACAGTGGCAGTGAATAATGCTTTCAATTGGGCCATGTATTTCTAGCTCGACCTCTTTGCACAAACAGCTCGCCTTGTACATTTACTTTTTTCCTTGCGTTATAATCTGGCTTAGAGAGTACGTGAGAAAACACACCAATTAAAGACCGTAATGCAAGAATTAAAATACTTTCAGCACTATCCTGAAAATTTACAGGCTCAAATTCGCCAATTAATCAGTACAAATCAACTACAGTCATATTTTAAACATAAATACCCTACGGGGCATCAGTTACAAAATCAACAGCTACTTTATCAATATAGCACTGAAATAAAACAACATTTTTTGAAGAATACTCCGCGACTCAATTCTGTCAGTTTTAACAAACACACAGATATGGTGAAAGGCACTTTAGGCACTCATACTCAGCAACAAAAGATACACGGTAAAAAGTTAAAAGCTCGCTACGATATCGCTCTTAATAATCAGTTAAAATATGCACCCGAAGCTATTTTACGAGCTTTGATTGTGCATGAACTCGCGCATTTTAAACACGCTGAACACAATAAAGCATTTTATAAACTCTGCTGTCATATAGAGCCGGATTACCATCAACTAGAACTAGATTTGCGACTATTTATTGTACTCGATGAGCAAGGGTTGAATTTCTATAAGTAAGCTTGGCTGATTGAATAGCGAACATTGAGGCAACACTTTACACGCCAATGAAGAGCGCTACCTCACTGCTACTTAGATATTACTTACAAGTTGGGTTTAAGCCTTTTTGCTGGGCGTTGCGATAAAGATTGTTTGCCGATGACATGTTGTCACTCAATCGTTGGATGCGATTGTCCGGTGATGGATGCGTAGACAAAAATTCCATTGGCCTTTCACCACCTTGTTTTTCCATATTTCGCCAAAGCTCTACTGCACCAATAGGTTTAAACCCTGCTTTAGCCATCAGTTCTAGTCCAATGATATCAGCCTCAGTTTCATGACCGCGGCTAAATGGTAGCGCAATGCCAACTTGAGCACCCACTCCAAGGCCCTGCATAATTGCATTACGATGTTCAATATTGTTCATTTCCATCACTGCATTGCTCACTTGCAGGCCCGCTTGTAGTAAGCTGCTTTGAGAAACCCGCTCATTGGCATGTTGTGCGATAACATGCCCAACTTCATGGCCCATTACAGCTGCTAATTGATGCTGGTTCTTAGCTACTTTTAATAGCCCTGTGTGCACACCAATTTTACCGCCAGGTAAAGCAAACGCGTTGGCACTATCATCTTTAAACACCACGACTTCCCACTTTTGAGAAGCGTATTTATTCGGTAATTGCGCGATTAGCGCGTCCGCGATGCATTTCACATAGGTGTTATTTGCTTGATTGGTATCAACAGCTTGCTTCGATTTTATTTGGTCAAAACTTGCTAGCCCCATCTCATTCATCTGATGTTCTGGGTAGAGCATTATTTGCGTCCTACCTGTTGGAGACGTTTTACACCCACTGAGAGTCAAAGCAACTAACATACACGCTAAAACTTTTTTCATAATACTTCCTACGTATCGTTTGTTTGCAAATTGATTGCAGATTATAGGTAAATAATAAACTACAAATACACAGCTTGAACAGCGTTCACAAAAAAGCCCGCTTTAAAGCGGGCTTTTTCACATAATGAGCAATTTACTCGGCGGCTTTAGAAACCATAACCATAGCAGGTCTTAGTAAATGACCATTGAGTGTATAACCTTTTTGCATAACAGCTAACACTGTATTTGGTGCTACGTCGTTACTTGGCTGAATAGACATTGCTTGATGGAATTCAGGAGAGAATGCTTCACCCTGTGGATTAACTGCTTCTACACCGTACTTACCTAGTACGTCAGAGAAGCTCTTCAGTGTCATTTCTACGCCTTCAAGGACTGACTTAGTCGCTTCGTTTTCTTTGTCTGCAAACTCAACAGCGCGCTCTAAGTTATCAATCACAGGTAATAAGTCGTTAGCAAACTTCTTAAGCGCTAGCTTATGTGCTTTTTCAACATCTTGCGCTGCACGGCGACGCATGTTCTCTACTTCAGCAGCAGCGCGAACAACACCGTCTTTTTGACCTTCAATTGTTTGCTTTGCAGCTTCAAGCTCAGCGTATAAACCAGCAATTTCCTCTTCAGGGCTTAACTCAGCCTGTTCAGCCTGTGGCGCTTCTTCTTGTGCTTGCGCTTCGGCAGCTTGTTCTACTACTTCTTCTTGTGCAGTTTCTAATTCCTGCTCTGGTGCTTTTGTCTGCTCAGACATGAAAGTATATCTCCGATTCTTTACAACTGCCGTAATTATGGGGATGGATTTTTTAGTTTCAAGGGCCTTTTTGCTCGATTCGAGTAAATTCCTCAATTATTGATTCAATTGGCGCCTCCGCCGGACATACGACACAAAAACGACTTTGGTACTCCTGATCCATAAAATAAGGCACGCTTAAAATGATATAGCGCGATAAATTAGCTTGGTCCACCTCCGTGCCAAGCAAAACAGACACCCCGTCGCGAAATGCTAGCTTATCTTCAACTTGATGTAAGAACGGCACTCCAAGGCTAAGGTCGTTTGACTGTTCTAATCTATTGTATATGTGCCGCTCGCCAACAACGATGCTGTTGTCAGTACCCAGCTGTAAACTCAATTCACGCGTCCATTGAGTCAACAAATCGCGGCAATTTGGCATCGCACTGTGGGCCATAGCCCGCATACGATGTAGTCCCTCTTTGAGAGTTTGTTGGCTAAATACAGTATTCATCCATAGCGCAAACTGGTAACGCAACTCATCCGAGTTATCTGCAGGTTTGTTAATGCAAATATTTTGCGACTGACCCGCTTTATCAATTAATAGTACGAGCCAGTGCTTGCGGTCAAAGTCTAATACTTCGACTCGAAATACCTTTTGGCTGCTCACCTGTGGTAGTCCAACCACGCAACACACTTGATAATGTTGACTCAAGGAGTGCGCTAGAGTGACAAGTTGTTCCTGATCTGGTTGCCAAAATTTCGCAATGGTTGCTAACTCAAAATATTCCTGTAGCCAGTATTTAATTCCAAGGTCTGAAGGAACACGACCAGCAGATGTATGTGGCGAAAACAATAACCCATGATTTTCTAAACGGGCCATCGCATTGCGCACGGTTGCCGAGCAAATAGCCATCCCTTTCATTTTTGCTATTTTACTAGACGCAACGGGCACCCCTTCACCATTACAGTAAAGGCTCATCACAGCTGAAAAAACTTGTTTATCGCGGGCACTTAATTTCATACTTATTTATGTTGGGGTTAATTTCAAAGTTTCAAGCGTCTCAAATTTAAGATAATCTTGGGAAAGTTTATATACCAAGGATATGCGTTAAAAATGAGCACTCCATTTAACACCATCGGCCTTATTGGAAAACCAAACCATGACGGCGCCGCTCAGACCTTACATCGCCTTTATACATTTTTGCAAGCACTCGGGTATGAAGTTTTTGTCGAACGTCGCGCGGGCAAACAACTTACAGGAATGGCTGAAGGCCAACTTTTAGACTTAGTTGAACTGGGAGAGAAGTGTGATTTAGCGGTTGTTGTTGGCGGCGATGGCAATATGCTTGGAGCGGCCCGAGTCTTAGCACGCTTTGATGTCGCAGTTATTGGTGTAAATCGAGGGAACCTTGGGTTTTTAACCGACCTTAACCCCCACGATTTTGAACCTGAATTGGAGCAAGTTTTAAGTGGTAAGTTTGTTGAAGAACACCGTTTCTTATTGGAAGTTGAAGTCTACCGCCATGCACAATTAAAAAGTGCCAATTTGGCAGTGAATGAAGCTGTCTTGCACGCAGATAAAGTCGCACACATGATCGAATTTGAAGCATTCATTGATGATCAATTCGTTTTTTCGCAGCGCTCTGATGGTTTAATTGTAACGACACCAACCGGCTCAACGGCCTACTCTCTTTCTGGCGGCGGACCTATTCTTACTCCTGAGTTAAACGCCGTTGCTCTAGTACCAATGTTCCCTCATACTCTGTCCAGCCGTCCGTTGGTTGTAGATGCCAACAAGCAAGTCAAACTAAAATTAAGCCCAGAAAATACAGCGAGCTTACAAGTGAGTTGTGACAGCCATGTCGTCTTAGCACTCCTCCCGGGTGATGAAGTGGTGATTAAAAAAGCATCACAAAAGCTCCGACTTATTCATCCGACGAGTTATTCCTACTACCATGTTCTTAGAGAAAAACTAAATTGGGGCAGTAGGCTTTACTAAAGCGAATTTGTTAAGCAGAATAGGGCTGATTTATTTTCTATATTAGGGAAAAGTAATACAACATGACTTACATAGTGATTGTGTCGATAGTGTTGCTCATCACTATCCTTGGCGTCTACATGGTTATCGAAAACAATCGACAAAAAGCTCGAGATGCCGAGAAACGCATTTTTAATGAGCGCGTTAAGGATATTACCAGTCTTTATAAGAGAAAAATCTCTGAATACGTCGACTGTAAGCTAATTAGACCAAAACATGCACCTAAATTTAATGCAATCGTAGGCAACTTTTTTGTTGTTCAACCACATAATGACGAAAACTTAGACAGATTAGAGAAAGTCAGTGAACTATTGCTGATGCAAATCGGGTCGGAGTTAAACAAATGTAGAAACAATGACAGCCTCGATCTTCTATCTGAACAGTTATTCCTATTTGCAGCCGAGCTACCTTCAGCAGGTATTGCATACAACAAAACATTTTATACAGAGGTTTTACCCGCTCTGATCTCGCGTATTCAAACACCTGACTCTTTTGAATCTAATGATTCTAGTCAGAACCCTGATACACAAGAAGGTGATGAGATAGAAAAAGAAGAGCAACAGTTAACACAGAATGATCCGCCTTTACAGCGTCATACTGCAGACGTCGCCAATTAAAAGTTGCTTTTTGAAAGAATGCTGTATAAATTAACAGTAAATTACTGTTTGGATATACAGCATGCTTACGAGTCTGCAAATTAAGAATTTTGCGATTGTCAGTGAACTGAACATTGATTGGCGATCGGGAATGACAGCAATAACGGGTGAAACTGGCGCTGGTAAATCCATTGCCATCGATGCCTTATCTTTGTGTCTTGGTGAACGAGCAGATGCTAACGCAATTCGGCCACAGAGCAATAAAGCAGAAATCTCTGCACAGTTTGATATCCGTAACCTACCACAAGCACAGAAGTTTCTCTCAGAATTACTACTCGATGACGAGGAACAAAACTGCATACTGCGACGTGTCATTACCCGCAATGGACGTAGCAAGAGCTTTATCAATGGCTCATCTGTTACAGCTGCACAGCTTAAAGAGCTGGGTCAGATGTTGATTGCAATTCACGGCCAGCATGCTCATCAACTCCTTTTAAAACCAGAACATCAATTGGGATTACTTGATGCTTATGCCGGTCACAACAACCTGCTAAACGCAGTAAAAGCACAGTACACTCATTATCAAAAGCTGCAAAAAGAACACTCGCATCTACTAAAGCAGCAACAGGCACAAGCAGCCAAGAAACAATTACTTGAATATCAAGTCGAAGAACTTGATGAGTTTGCGCTTCAAGAAGGTGAGTACGAGCAAATAGAAGCCGAACATAATCGTTTAAGTCATTCACAGACTTTGGTCGAAAATTGTCAAAGAGAATTGATGTGCCTTTATGAGCAAGATGACCAAACAGTACTCGGACAATTGCAACATAGCGTACAAACCTTTACTGAATTGAGTAGTCTAGATAAGTCGCTTGAGAGTATCAGCTCAATGCTTAGTGAGGCTGCTGTGCAACTCGAAGAAGCCTGCCGAGAGATACGTAGTTATGGTGAGAGTGTAGAGCAAGACCCAATAAGACTTCAAGAAATTGAGGAGCGTATCACACAAGCTATGGCGCTATCTAGAAAGCATCAGATTCCGCCAGACCAATTAGCAGCCCATCACCAATCCCTGAAACAAGAACTAGAAAATATTTGTTCCGATAATGCCCGCATTGATGATTTAGAGCATGAAATTGCTGAGGCACTACATGCGTACCATATTTCAGCGAATCAGCTCAGCGAAAGCAGAGCAATTTATGCAGAAAAATTGAATGAACTTATTACCCAGAGTATGCATGAACTCTCTATGGAAAATGGCCGCTTCGCAATTGAGTTGGTCAAAGAGAGTGACAGACGCCCGAATGAGTGCGGCATGGACAGCATTGATTTTCTAGTCTCTACAAACCCAGGGCAACCAATGCAAGCGCTGGCCAAGGTTGCATCTGGGGGGGAGCTTTCACGGATCAGCTTGGCGATTCAAGTGATCATTGCAAATAAAGTCACAACACCAACATTAATATTCGATGAAGTGGATGTAGGTATCTCTGGACCAACTGCGTCACAAGTCGGCAAACAACTCAGATTACTGGGTAAGTCCACACAGGTTATATGTGTAACTCACCTGCCGCAAGTTGCTTGTAGTGGCCACCAGCAGTTTTTCGTCAAAAAGGAAGTCGATAATGAACAAACATATACTTCGATGCAACCTTTAAGCGAACACCTCCGCATTGACGAGATAGCCAGATTATTAGGTGGAGATAGTGTCAGTGAAACCACACGCGCTAGTGCAAAAGAGTTGCTTGCAGTCCAAGGCTGCGCCTAGATAACCAAAGCCTTGTTACTATGAGGGTAACAAGGCTTTGTGTTGATTTTAGTCTATGTCATTTTTAACAGTGTTCTGTCTTTTTTCACATAATGATGAAACAGTGCGGCTCCAGCATGCCCTGCAATTAAGATCCATATCAACCAAGCGCCTAAAATGTCTTTGTGTATAAAATCTATTGGCCTTTCAAACTCGCTAAACGTCAACCCAAGACCATCAACAACTAAATATTGATACATGGCAGTACTTTCGAACTTTGGTATGTCAAACATAAAGAAAAACTCAGTGCTTACGCCGGTACCAATGTAGCCAGTAATTGGCGCAATAATCATTATCGCATACAACAAAAAGTGACCGCAGTGGGCGGCAAGGTGTTCAAGTTTAGTGCCCGGCTCAGGCTGTGGTTGATTGTTCAAAGCTCTCCAAATGATACGTAAAGCTACAATCACCATAATCGAGATTCCAAATGATAGATGAAGTTGTAACGCAGTCCAGTTTTCTGGTGTTTTTGCTTCGGTAAACCATTGGCGATAATACACAACAATGTAAGCTGCCAAAAACAAGAAGGCCGTTGTCCAATGTAGCCATTTTGCGATACAACCATAATCCAACTTTGTATTTTTAATCGTCATACTCACCTCGCTTTCACTGCTTTAGGGTGTTTGTTGCATGCCATTCTATAACCCAGCACCTACTAAGTATTTCGCTATTTACTGGATAATTCATTCTAATAAATAGAATATACTGACAGGTTTGCAATATCGCGCTCAATTGCTCGGTCAAGTCACAACGAAAAAACCCCAATACATTAAATGTACCGGGGTTTGCAACGTAATATAGATTCTCACATCATGTGATGATTTACTCTAAACACCTAAACATCTATATAATCTAGGATCCCTTCTGCGGCATTTCTGCCTTCAAATATTGCTGTAACAACTAAGTCTGAGCCCCTAACAGCATCACCGCCTGCAAATATCTTAGGGTTACTTGTTTGGTGCGTGAATGAGCCTTGCTCAGGTGCTACAATGCCACCCCAATGATTTATTTCGACATCATAATTTGCAAGCCATTCTAAGTTATGTGGTTTAAAGCCAAAAGCTAAGACGACAGCATCAGCATCAATAACATGCTCTGAACCCTCAACTTCCTGTGCTCTGCGGCGACCATTAGTATCTGGCTCCCCGAGTTCGGTTTCAACCATCTTGACACCACATACATTACCCTGCTCATTCAACACAATCCCTTTTGGCTGTACATTGAATTTGAAGATAACTCCCTCTTCCTTTGCGTTCTTAACTTCTCGTTTGGAACCGGGCATGTTCTCTTCATCTCGGCGATAAGCGCAAATAACAGAGCTGGCACTTTGTCGTACTGAAGTTCTGACACAGTCCATAGCCGTATCTCCACCACCTAACACTACAACACGTTTATCTGTCATGCTGATGTAGGGCTGCTGGGATTCATCATACCCCATGACACGGTTAGTATTACCAATCAAGAATGGCAATGCATCATAGACTTGCTTTGCGTCTTCGTTCTCCAACCCACCACGCATATATTGGTACGTACCTACACCAACAAACACGGCATCGTATTGTGCTAGTAGTTCGTCCATACTGATATCTTTACCGACTTCTGTATTCAGCTTGAACTCTACGCCCATCTCGCTAAACACTTCTCTGCGCTTTTCCATTACAGACTTTTCGAGTTTAAATGATGGAATACCGAATGTTAAAAGGCCGCCAATTTCTGGATTACGGTCATATACTACAGCTTTGACACCATTTCTTACTAGAATATCAGCACAGCCAAGTCCAGCCGGCCCTGCACCAATGATGGCTACCTTTTTGTCTGTCCAAGTAACATAGGACATATCTGGCTTCCAGCCCTGTGCAAATGCTGTATCGGTAATGTACTTTTCTATATTGCCAATTGTGACAGCACCAAATTCATCATTTAGTGTACACGCCCCCTCACACAATCTATCTTGCGGGCAAACTCTACCGCACACCTCTGGCAAGCTGTTGGTCCTGTGTGACAGCTCCGCAGCTTCTATTATTCGCCCAGTGCGGATCAATTTGAGCCACTGAGGAATATAATTGTGGACTGGACATTTCCATTCGCAGTAAGGGTTTCCGCAGTCTAGGCAACGGTCTGATTGAGAGCCTACCTGTTGCCCGGAAAAAGGCTCGTAAATTTCTACAAACGAGTTCTTACGGGTTGAAATTGGCTTTTTCCGCGGGTCTACACGCTGAACATCGATAAATTGATAAACATTTTCGCTCATGATTCCTCCTCTACTGCGCCTGCACTCTAAGTTCAGCGCTACTTCTAGCTCGATGTCCAAGTAAGCTCTTTACATCACTAGACTTCGGTTTGACCAATCTAAACATCGGAATGTATAAGTCAAAATTAGCTAAAATTTGCTCAGCACGATCAGAACCTGTCAATTCTAGATGTTCTGCAATCAGCCCTCTTAAATGCTCTTGGTGAGAAGGTAGCTGCTCCAATGTCATAACTTCTACGAGCTCTGGGTTGTAACGTTTATCGATATCATTATCTTCGTCTAACAAGTACGCAAATCCACCTGTCATACCTGCGCCAAAGTTAACACCAATATGCCCTAGTACACATACAACTCCCCCAGTCATATACTCACAACCATTGTCTCCGAGACCTTCAACAACCGCTTGAACACCAGAGTTACGCACTCCAAAACGTTCTCCCACTCTACCTGCAGCGAATAACTTCCCGCCTGTGGCACCGTATAAACACGTATTACCAGCGATAGCCCCTTGGTGCGACTTAAAGCTTGACCCTAAAGGAGGCCTTATCACTAGCTTTCCTCCAGCCATCCCTTTTCCGACATAGTCGTTAGCATCACCAACGAGGGTAAGTTCTAATCCACCAGCATTCCATACACCAAATGATTGTCCCGCGGTACCGTGTAGCTCGATTGATACAGGATCAGCAGCCATGCCTTGATTCCCATATTTTCCAGCAATGTAACCCGATAGCATTGCCCCTACCGAGCGATCCGTATTTTTAATCCTGCTAACGAGTGAAGTCCCTGATTTTTCATCAATGGCTTGCTTCGCTTTAGCAAGTAAAGATTCATTTAGCTCACCTTTGTAATGAGAGGTATTTTCGGCGCTACAGTACAACGTTTCATTATTTGCATTGTTGGGTTTTGCCAAAATAGGCCTCAAGTCCAGTTTGCGTTGCTTATCACTATTACCTTCAAGGGCTTCAAGTAGTTCTGTGCGGCCAATTAAATCCGTCAGCTTAGTAACACCCAATGAAGCCATAATTTCTCGAGCTTCTTGAGCAATAAACTTAAAGTAATTCATCGCCATTTCAGGCAAGCCGTGAAAGTGCCTTTGTCTCAATGTATCGTCTTGTGTAGCAACACCTGTCGCACAGTTATTCAAATGGCAAATTCTGAGGTATTTACAGCCTAATGCGACCATGGGGCCAGTGCCAAAACCAAAACTTTCAGCTCCTAAAATCGCAGCTTTAATAATATCCAAACCGGTTTTTAAACCACCATCGGTTTGTAATCGAATTCTATGCCTTAGACCATTTTCAACTAATGCCTGTTGAGTTTCAGCTAAACCAAGCTCCCAAGGACAACCGGCATATTTAACAGAGGTCAAAGGACTCGCACCAGTACCACCGTCATAGCCTGCAATCGTAATGAGATCTGCGTAGGCTTTCGCAACACCAGTGGCAATCGTGCCAACACCCGGCTCCGACACCAACTTTACCGAGATCATTGCAGAAGGGTTCACTTGCTTGAGGTCAAATATCAATTGAGCAAGGTCTTCTATCGAATAAATATCATGATGTGGAGGCGGGGAAATTAAAGTTACACCAGGCACTGAATACCTTAGCTTAGCAATATAAGGGGTTACCTTTTCCCCTGGTAATTGACCGCCCTCGCCAGGTTTTGCACCTTGTGCTACTTTGATTTGAATGACATCTGCACTTTGTAAATAATGGGGTGTTACACCAAATCGACCTGAAGCAACCTGTTTAATTCGTGAGTTGCGTTCATTACCAAATCGAGCTTTGTCTTCTCCACCTTCGCCAGAGTTTGAAAAACCGCCTAGCCTATTCATTGCGATTGCTAGAGCTTCATGCGCTTCTGGCGACAATGCGCCAATACTCATTGCTGCAGAATCAAAACGTTTATACAGCTCTGTTGCAGGTTCGACGTCGTCTATTGAAATTCCAGACTCGGGCAGCTTCAACTGCATTAAATCTCTTAAGTTGGTTACAGGGCGATTATTCACAATCTCAGCATATTTGAGGTAATCATCATATTTACCTGATTTCACAGCAACCTGCAGTGATTGCACAACATCGGGGTTATACGCGTGATATTCTCCACCGTGGACATACTTAAGTAAACCACCATGGCTTAACAACTTGCGCTTACTGTAAGCTAGTTTGTTCAAAAGCTTAGATTCCGCTTCAAAGTTATCAAAGTCTGCGCCTTTAATTCGGCTCACAACCCCTTTGAAACAGAGCTCAACCACCTCATCAGCTAGGCCTACTGCTTCGAAAAGCATAGAACAGCGGTACGATGCTATCGTACTGATGCCCATTTTCGACATAATTTTGTATAGACCTTTGTTGATAGCATTACGATAGGCCAGAGTAACATCACGATATGATTTCTTTATCACCCCCTTGTCGACCAACGAAACTAAGGTCTCGTAGGCTAAATAAGGGTATACCGCTGTGGCGCCAAAACCTAATAATACGGCAAACTGGTGAGGATCACGTGCGCTACCCGTTTCTACAATAATATTTGAGTCACAACGTAAGTTATTGTTTACCAACCTTTGCTGTACTGCGCCAACGGCCATTGCAGCTGGAACAGGAACTGAACCTTTGATGATGTTTCTGTCACTCAAAAGCACCATGACACAACCTAGGGCTGCTTTTTCTTGTGCTTCATCACAAACGCGTTTAATCGCCTGCTCTAATCCCTCTTTTGCTGGATCATAGTTTAAGTTCACCGTGCCCACTTTGTAATGCGCATCGTCTGCTGACTTTAACTGCTGAACATCCGAGTATGTTAAAATTGGAGAATTAAACTGCAGCCGTTTAGCATGACCTGTTGTTTCATTGAATACATTTTGCTCTCTACCAATACACGTGGCGAGTGACATTACGTGATTTTCTCTCAACGGATCTATAGGTGGGTTGGTTACCTGAGCAAACTTTTGTCTGAAGTAGTCATAAAGCGAACGAGCTCCATGAGAAAGCACAGCAAACGGCGTATCATCGCCCATCGATCCGGTTGCCTCTTGACCGTTGGCACCCATCACACTGATCACTTGTTCCACTTCTTCGTTACTGTAACCAAATTGTTTTTGATAAGTTAGTAGTACTTCATCATTAAAGTCACGCTGACCGGCATCTTTTTCATCAAGCTTTTCGAAGGGCGTCAACTGTTGAACATTTTGCTCAAGCCATGCGCGATAAGGATGTCTAGCTTTAAGATCTTGGTCAATTTCAGATGATTGCCAAATTTTACCGTGTAACGTATCAACAACTAACAATTCGCCAGGGCCAACTCTGCCTTTTTCGATAACCTCATCAGCCTCATAGTCCCAAATTCCCACTTCAGATGCTATCGTAATAAATCCATCTTGCGTGACAACATATCGAGCAGGCCTCAATCCATTTCTGTCTAAGTTGCACGCGGCAAAACGACCGTCCGACATTACAATTCCAGCTGGACCATCCCATGGCTCCATATGCATTGAGTTAAAGTCATAAAATGCGCGAAGATCATCATCCATTGCGCGATTTTTTTGCCAAGCGGGTGGCACTAGCATTCGCATCGCTCTAAAAATATCCATCCCACCAGCCAAAAATAGCTCTAGAATGTTATCAAGGCTTGATGAATCTGAACCAGATTCGTTTACAAATGGTGCAGCTACTTGTAGGTCGGGTAGCAACGGCGATGAAAACTTATAAGCTCTCGCACGTGCCCACTGCCTGTTACCCATAATAGTGTTTATTTCACCATTGTGTGCTAAGTACCTAAATGGTTGTGCAAGTGGCCATTTGGGCTGAGTATTTGTAGAAAAGCGTTGGTGAAACACACATATCGCGCTAGTCATTCTTAAATCAGCCAAATCTTCATAGAAATTAGGCAGATCAGCAGGCATCATTAGGCCTTTATATACAGTAACCAGACCTGATAAGCTCGATATATAAAACTGCTCATCATTTATAATACGCTTTTCGATTCTGCGCCGAGCGATATATAAACGACGCTCAAGATCTTTAGGTCGCCACCCTTCTGGTGCACTCACAAAAATCTGTTCAAATTGCGGGAGCTGAGCTATCGCAATAGGGCCCAGCATCGACGGCTGAGTAGGCACTACTCGCCATCCTACAATTGACAGTGTTTCTTTTTCTAGTTCTTCATTGATAATTGTCTTTGCAATATTTGCGAGCGTTGGATCTGAGTTCAAAAAAACCATACCAACCGCATAGTTTTTACCTAAGTGCCAACCATTCTCTGCGGCAATTGCACGAAAAAAGCTATCTGGCTTTTGCAACAATAGACCGCAACCATCACCTGTTTTTCCATCAGCGGCAATTCCGCCTCTGTGTTGCATACGATCAAGACCGGTGATCGCTGTACGAATTAGTTTGTGACTTGCCTGGCCTTGCGCATGTGCAATTAAGCCAAACCCACAGTTATCTTTTTCTAATGCCGAGTCGTATAACATAGACTCCTCCCCTTGCTACTACTGCCAGCTAGAATGACTTCGACGATTTACTGGCAGATATTCAAAATTAGCGCTGAATTAAAACTGAGTCAACATAAATAAGAATAAATATTCACACTCATGAATATTTTTCAACGACCCTTTTTTGTAACCAAAATTTAATAAGTTGCAATATTTCACCATAATTTGACATTTAAAATAAAATGACACCGGTATCAAATGTTAAATAACTCATAACAAAAACAAATTGAGATACAGTTTACGTAAACGTAAACATGCAAACAAATGAATAACTATTCACAAAGATGATGTTTGATATTTTTTCTAATCATGTTCAGAAATGCCGCAGCCTTTAGATTTGGTGTCAGCCTCATGACGTTAGGGTACAAACTAAAGAAGAAAGGGAAAAAGACGAGTACGAGTGCAGTAATAGATGGAAAAGAAAAACCCGGGCAATTGCCCGGGTCAATGCAAAGTAAAGAAGACCTTTGTTATTCTGCTGCTTCTTTATATTTAGCAGCTGTCTCTGTGATTAAAGGTTGTAGTTCGCCTTTTTGAAACATTTCGATAATGATATCACAACCACCGATCAGCTCACCTTCAACCCAAAGTTGTGGAAATGTTGGCCAGTTAGCGTAATGAGGTAGCTCAGCTCGGATATCAGGGTTAAGTAAAATATCAACATAAGCAAACTGCTCACCGCACGCCATTAGGGCTTGTGAAGCTTGAGAAGAAAAACCACAGTTTGGTAACTTTGGAGAGCCCTTCATATATAGAAGAATCGGGTTTTCTGCAATTTGCTGTTTAATCTTTTCAATGGTTTCCATATATACCTCAAATGACGATATTATCAGTTCATAAGCACTTTAGACTGGTTAAAAATAGTGCATATGAATCATTCACACTACAAGTCTTAGCTACGCCCATTGCTGTTTGCTAAAACTTGAGTAAAATACTCAGGAATTATAGTATCACTATACAGAACCAAAACGTACTGAAATGTGCCCGTAGCAAGGCAACTTTTTAACAGTTTTGGGAATTCAACAAAAAAATGGAGATTAAAATGGCTTTCGAACTACCGTCACTTCCTTATGCTATTGATGCACTAGAGCCGCATATTTCTAAAGAAACTTTAGAATTCCACCATGGTAAACACCACAACACTTATGTGGTTAAGCTTAATGGCCTAGTGGAAGGTACTGACTTTGCAAACAAAACGCTAGATGAAGTTGTTCTTAGCTCTGAAGGCGGCATTTTTAATAATGCTGCGCAAATTTGGAACCACACTTTCTACTGGCACAGCCTTTCACCAAACGGTGGTGGCGAAGCACAAGGCAAAGTTGCTGAGCTAATCAATGCAAAATGGGGTTCATTTGCAGCGTTCCAAGAAGCGTTCAACGACAAAGCTGTAAATAACTTCGGTTCTAGCTGGACTTGGTTAGTACAGCTTGCTGATGGTTCTTTAGATATCGTGAATACATCAAATGCAGCGACACCATTGACTGAAGAAGGTGTAACACCAATTTTAACAGTTGACCTTTGGGAACATGCGTACTATATCGATTACCGCAATGTTCGTCCAGAGTACCTAAAAGGCTTCTGGTCTTTAGTTAACTGGGATTTCGCAAACGGAAATCTAGCTTAAATACAAAGGTATAACTGTACCAATTTAAGCAATAAAAAAGGCGCAAAAGCGCCTTTTTTTACGCCTAGAAAAATTCGCTATCACATTAAATTCTCATATTTTTTAAGCAAATATCCAATAACACGACTAAGCTTTAATTAAGCCTTGCATTTTAACCCCAGCTTTTTTTAAAACAGGTTATTGGAGTTTGATATGACTATATTTGAGCATTACCAATCCCGATACGAAGCAGCTAAAGAAGAAGAATTCACAATCGCTGAGTTTCTCGAAATTTGTAAAGAGGATAAGGCAGCTTATGCCAGTGCGCCTGAAAGATTGCTCATGGCCATCGGCGAGCCAGAGATGATTGACACTTCTACCGATGCTAGATTAAGCCGGCTCTTTTCGAATCGGGTCATCGCACGCTACCCTGCCTTTCAAGAGTTTTATGGTATGGAAGATGCCATTGAGCAAATTGTATCGTACCTAAAACATGCCGCTCAAGGCTTAGAAGAATGTAAACAAGTACTTTACTTACTAGGGCCTGTAGGTGGTGGTAAATCTTCTATCGCGGAAAAACTTAAGTATTTGATGCAACAGGTCCCAATCTATGCAATCAAAGATTCTCCAGTGAATGATCACCCATTGAGTTTATTTAATGCACAAGAAGATGGCGAACTGCTTGAAAAAGAGTATGGAATTTCAAAGCGCTACCTTAAAACTGTGATGTCTCCATGGGCGACTAAACGCTTACATGAATACAATGGCGACATTAGCAAATTTAAAGTTGTTAAGCGTTATCCGTCGATTCTCGATCAGGTGGCTATAGCGAAAACAGAGCCAGGTGATGAGAACAACCAAGACATTTCCGCTCTTGTGGGTAAAGTAGATATCAGAAAGCTAGAGCATTTCGCACAAAATGATCCAGATGCCTATGCCTATTCAGGTGCATTGTGTTTAGCAAACCAAGGTCTGATGGAATTTGTTGAAATGTTTAAAGCACCCATAAAGGTGCTACACCCATTACTTACGGCGACACAAGAAGGAAACTATAATGGTACCGAAGGCATTTCTGCACTGCCTTTCAGTGGTATCATACTTGCTCACTCCAATGAGTCTGAATGGCAAACATTCAAGAATAACAAAAACAATGAAGCATTCTTGGACCGTGTCTTTATTGTAAAAGTGCCTTATTGTCTGCGCGTTTCTGAAGAAGTGAAGATTTATAAGAAACTGCTCGAAAATAGCGAACTTAAAAATGCACAGTGTGCTCCGGGTACACTAGAAACACTAGCTAAGTTCTCATCGCTATCGAGAATCAAAGAACCAGAAAATTCTAGCATCTACTCAAAAATGCGCGTCTATGATGGCGAGAGCCTGAAAGATACAGACCCCAAAGCTAAGTCCTATCAAGAATATAGAGATTATGCTGGTGTAGATGAAGGCATGAACGGTTTGTCTACACGTTTTGCTTTCAAAATTCTGTCGCGTGTCTTCAACTTTGATCATACTGAAGTCGCAGCAAACCCCGTACATTTATTCTATGTACTGGAGCAACAAATTGAACGTGAACAATTTAGCGCTGAAATACAAGAGCGTTATTTGAGTCACTTGAAAGGATATTTGATCCCGCAATATGTTGAGTTTATCGGTAAAGAACTGCAAACGGCGTACTTAGAGTCTTACTCGGAATATGGCCAGAATATTTTTGACCGCTATGTAACCTATGCTGATTTTTGGATTCAAGATCAAGAATATAGAGACCCTGACACAGGCCAGCTATTTGATAGATCGGCACTGAATGCGGAGCTTGAAAAAATAGAGAAGCCTGCTGGAATCTCGAACCCTAAAGACTTCAGAAATGAGATCGTTAACTTCGTATTACGTGCGCGCGCACACCATAACGGTGAAAATCCGGTTTGGACAAGCTACGAAAAGTTAAGAACGGTTATCGAGAAAAAAATGTTCTCAAACACTGAAGATTTACTACCAGTCATCTCATTTAATGCCAAAACTTCAGCCGAAGATCAGAAAAAGCATGAGGACTTTGTCAATCGAATGATGGAAAAAGGATATACCCAGAAGCAGGTTCGGTTACTTTCTGAATGGTATTTGAGAGTTAGAAAGTCACAGTAATCTTAGCGATTGGAGGGTGGTCTATGGCACATTTCATCGATCGAAGATTGAATGGGAAGAACAAAAGTACGCCGAATAGGCAAAGGTTTATTCGGCGCTACAAAAAACAAATAAAGGAAGCGGTTTCTGACGCCATTAACAAAAGAAGCGTAACTGATATCAGTAGTGGCGAGAGTATTTCTATTCCACAGAGGGATATCAGTGAGCCCGTGTTCCACCAAGGTAAAGGTGGAAATAGAGAACATATACACCCGGGTAATGATCAGTTTACGACGGGTGATAAAATTCAACGCCCTCCATCTGGACAGGGTGGAGGAGCAGGAGAAGGTAACGCCAGTGATCAAGGCGAAGGACAAGATGACTTTGTTTTTTCTATATCAAAAGATGAATATCTTGACCTGCTTTTCGAAGATCTTGAATTACCCAATTTACAGAAAAGCCAACTAGATAAACTAGTGCAAATGAAAACCCATCGAGCAGGGTTTTGCAATGATGGGATGCCCAGTAACCTTGATATTGTAAGGTCTTTAAAAGGCTCCATTGCTCGTCGAATAGCAATGACTGCTGGTAAGCGGTCTCGACTCAAAGAGCTTGAACAGGAATTAGCGGAGTTATTAGCTGAGCCTGTTCCGCCTCAGCAAAAAATACAACAGCTTGAAGAAGAGATTGAAACTCTGAGAAAGCGTATTGCAGCTGTGCCGTTTATAGACAATTATGATTTGCGGTTCAGAAACTATGAAAAAAGGCCGCATCCCACCAGCAAAGCGGTTATGTTTTGCCTGATGGATGTATCTGGGTCAATGGATCAAGCAACAAAAGATATGGCGAAACGCTTTTATATTTTGTTGTATCAGTTTTTAACCCGTACATATAAAGACATAGAAGTGGTTTATATTCGTCATCATACACAGGCAAAAGAGGTTGATGAGCAAGAGTTTTTTTACTCGCAAGAAACTGGCGGCACGATTGTTTCCAGCGCTCTCAAGCTAATGGACGAAATAGTCGCAGAACGTTATTCCCAGGGTGACTGGAATATATATGCAGCGCAAGCTTCAGATGGCGATAACTGGGCTGATGACTCGCCACACTGTACTGATATTTTGGCTAACAAACTATTGAAAGTGGTCAGATATTACGCCTATATCGAAATCACGACTCGGGCGCATCAAAGTTTATGGCGAGAGTATCAAGGCTTATCTGCAGCTTATAATAATTTTGCTATGCAGCACATACGTTCGGTTGAGGATATTTATCCAATCTTCCGCGAACTGTTCAAGAAAAACCGCCAAAAACAGCAAGGTGCAGCATAATCAGAGGGGAAGCGCAAATGACCTATAACCCTTTAAATGACGGTCCAGACTGGACATTTGAAAGGCTTGAAATGTATCAGGCCGAAATTGCACGTGTCGCAGAGCACTATCGACTTGATACATATCCTAATCAAATCGAAGTGATCACTGCTGAGCAAATGATGGATGCATACTCTAGTGTGGGTATGCCGATAGGCTATGCTCATTGGTCATATGGAAAAAAGTTCATTCAAACTGAGCAAAACTATAAACGCGGCCAAATGGGACTAGCATACGAAATTGTTATTAACTCTGATCCATGTATCGCATACCTAATGGAAGAGAATACACTTCCTATGCAAGCACTAGTCATGGCTCACGCATGTTATGGCCACAACTCATTTTTCAAAGGCAACTATCTATTTAAAACTTGGACAGATGCATCGTCAATTATTGACTATCTGGTGTTTGCAAAAAATTACGTTGCTCAGTGTGAAGAAAAGTACGGTATCGAAGAAGTTGAGAACTTATTAGACTCCTGCCATGCGTTAATGAATTACGGCGTAGATCGTTATAAACGGCCACAGCAAATTTCTTTGTTTGAGGAGCAGAAAAGGCAAAAGGAAAGAGAGGATTACCTACAATCCCAAGTCAACGAACTCTGGAAAACAATTCCCACAAATAAACAAGAAGATACTGAAAATCTGCCTAAGTTTCCCTCAGAACCTCAGGAAAATATTCTGTATTTTATTGAAAAGAATGCCCCGTTGCTCGAGTCATGGCAAAGGGAGATAATCCGTATTGTAAGAAAAATCTCTCAGTACTTTTACCCTCAGCGACAAACGCAAGTTATGAATGAGGGATGGGCAACGTTTTGGCACTATACGATACTTAATCACCTCTATGATGAAGGTAAGCTCAGTGATGCATTTATGCTTGAGTTTCTGCAAAGCCACACCAATGTAGTTTATCAGCCTCCATACAACAGCAAATTCTACTCGGGGATCAATCCCTATGCACTAGGGTTTAATATGATGGTAGATATACGCCGGATATGTGAAAGCCCTACAGATGAGGACAAATATTGGTTTCCTGAGTTTGCTGGCAAAGATTGGTTAGATACTCTGCACTTTGCGATGGAAAATTTCAAAGATGAGAGCTTTGTTAGTCAGTTCTTGTCTCCTAAAATCATCAGAGATTTTAAGCTGTTTACGATTATGGACAAGGAATCTTCTCCTCATTTGGAAGTAAGTGCAATACACGATGAAACTGGTTATTTAAAAGTCAGAAATAGCCTTTCAGCACATTATAATCTAAGTAATAATGAACCAAACATTCAGGTATATAACGTCGACGTTAGAGGTGACCGCTCACTTACACTAAGGTATGTTCCTCAGGACAAAATTCCTTTGGCAGAGTCCAAAATTGAAGTTTTGAAGCATTTGTATCGACTCTGGGGCTTTGAAGTACGCTTAGAGCAACTCGAAGACGACGGCAGCATAACACTATTAGGCCAGTGTCCCTTAGAATCACCTGAAAGCGACTAGTAAAATCAATTAGCCACCTTGGATCAAAGGTGGCTTTAAATTGCCCCAATATAAAATCCTAAGGTAATACTACTTACTTCATTTCCCACTTTGATAGACCCCATACAACTTCCACGTTCAGCCGCCCCTGCCCACTCTCATTTGCATAGCTTAATTCTACCTTTATTTGCCTTAGTCAAGATATGTAGTTACTCAGTTTAAAAAATAGACGCCAGAGTGTGAGTCTAAGATATCAGGATATACTAAAACTAACTTTGCAGTGGCATCTCGAGCTTCTACATCATTAACAATAACAATGCAATATTGCTGACAAAAGCAAAAGGGCTTGAAAAATTAACTCCAAGCCCTTTGTATTGGTTCTTTCAATTTGCAAACTATCTATTGAGACATAGAAGGCTCGTAAATAGTCACTTTATTTCTGCCATTTTCTTTCGAGTGATAAAGGGCAGCATCCGCAGCTTCTATCCATTGTTCATGTTTATTAAATGACTCATCATAACTGGCGATACCAAGACTTACCGTTAATTTAATTTCTTTTTTGTCGTAATAAATCACAGAGTTTTCAATCATACAGCGTAACCTTTCCGCGAATATCATGGCGCCCTCTGCGTCGGTGTCGACCAAAGTGACAGCAAATTCTTCACCGCCATAACGACCCGCAATATCAGTTTCTCGTAATGTCTTTTTCAACAAGTCTGATAAATGTCTAATCGCTTCATCACCACCGCTATGCCCATATTCATCGTTGATTCGCTTAAAAAAATCAATATCAAACATGAGTAAAGTGCTACAGCCGTGATTACGCTTTAGTCGTTTAAACTCTTTTCTTAAAGACTCTTCCCAAAACCCTCTATTCGACAATTTTGTAAGTGCATCTGTTCGGCTCATTTCTTCTAAAGTCTTGTTTGCTTTTTCAAGCTCAAGCTTGTTCATTGCCTCATCAGTAACATCGTACAGAATCACACAGATATGACCCACTTCTCCAGTTACGGTTGTCAATGGAATGAAGGTTGCGTTTTGATACATATATTCCGCTTTACCAGTAATGGGCCGATAGTTTTTGAATCGGAATATATATGGCTGCTGTTCCCAAATGGTAAAAGAGCGATTCTTTAGCACAAAGACTGGCTCTGCTTTTCCTCTAAACCACGATTCGTCAATGCCAGGAAATAGATCAAAGACGTCTTTATCCTTCACTGCACTAGGCAACAGACCAGAGTGGTTTTCCATAAAGCCATTCCAAATACACACCCGATAGTCTCTATCTAGTACAACCAGACCAACATCTACGGTGTTAAACATATCCATTAGCCAATGGATTTCATTCATATCAAAATCAGAAGCAGGCATAATTCTAGTCGTCTAATAGGTAAGCAACTTTGTATTTCAGCGTTTTCAAAGAATCCTCTGTAAACAACAGCATTAAGTCGCAGTTAATATTATGGTGTTCAATTCCATAGCTTATTTCGATCGCAAGTGTTCTTTGCCATCTGGATTTGTTTGCTTTCACGAGCTCTGACACTTCACAATGCTGGCCCAACACCACAGGGTGCCCCTGACTAAATGGCATATCTAATTGACGTGACAATCCAGTGAGAATAGCACCTATCAGAATGTTACTCACATCCATTAGGAGCTCTAATTCAACTTTCTGGTTCAGCTCCCCTTGGTACTTCATTAAAGACGCAATTTCTTTGAAGCTTGAATCATTTAGTAGCAATAACGCCTCACCCGACACGCCACCACCAATAAACCCTTGGCACACCCCTGAGGTCGTCGCGTTTGCATCAATTGCTTGCAATGCCATATGCAGTTCATTGACTTCAAGGACATTCACATTAGGAATGGGTAGCTCAACGAATACGTTTAATAATCTAGCCAGTAAATCACCAGCTTGACCCATCGCAACGTTAGCGATTTCTTGATAAATATCTCTTATCTCTGGTTCTAATTGCTCTCCAAGCTTATGAACCAAATTAGCACGTATCGCTTTATCTTTAATACCATGGTGGGTAATGATTTCTTCAAGCTTTTGCGCGTCGCAGGGTTTTCGTATGAAATCAATCGCGCCCAGCTCCATCACACGTTGATGAGCACTCGGTTGGATATCTCCGGACACGACTACGGTTAACACGTTCAAACCTTGCTCTTGGATAGCTTGCAATACGCCATATCCATCCAAGTGCGGCATGTTGAGATCTAGAAACAAAATTTCAGGGGAAATTTCCTTAATTTTTTCTATACAATCCAATCCATGCTCTGCAAACTCAACTTTTATATCCCAGTCATCAGGCAAAGAGCGGGCTAGTTGCCTACGTGCAAGTTTAGAGTCATCGCATATTAGGATGGGTGTTGACATAAAAGCTCTCTATTACTTGGGTGAATTTTGCCCAAGAATTCTAATTATAGTTATTACACAGCAGCGTTATGAATAAATATGTTAATCAATGCATGACTAATTTACAATCCAAATTACTGCCAAAGCTTGGTTATATAAAATCAGTATAATACACTGTCGTGAATTGCGAAAAATTTAAAAAGGAATACGTTATGCGTAGAGTCTCTTTTTTGGCGACGATGTTATTTGCCACGAGTTGTTTTTCGGTGAATGCCGATCAGCCTGAAAACCAGCTGGACCAAGGTAAAGTAACTGCCGGAGGCAAGCCAGTCACATTATTAGGCTCGGGAGTCAAAGTGGGAGATCAAGCTCCTAACTTTAAAGTGGTAAATGCAGATTTCACTCCTGTCTCATTATCACAGTATGAGGGTAAAGCTGTATTGATTAGTGTTGTTCCAAGCTTAGATACTGGCATTTGCAGTCTGCAAACTAAGTATTTCAACGAAAAAGTTGCAAGCGACTATCCTGATGTCGTCATGCTAACCATTAGCACCGACTTACCATTCGCACAAAAACGATTCTGTAAGCAGGAAGGTGTAGACAAGGTGAAAACTTTGTCAGACTCTGTGTGGCGTGATTTTGGTGAGCAGTATGGCTTACTAATCAAGGATATGGGCTTACTAAGTCGCGCTGTTTTTGTACTGGACAAAGCGCATCGCATTCAATACAAGCAACTGGTTGGTAACTTAGCATCTGAGCCAAATTATAAGGCAGCCATTGAATCTTTAAAGGCGCTTTAATTGGATATAAAAAAGCCAGCGTTAGCTGGCTTTTTAGTACTTAATCAGTTATTTGCTCAAATCAAGCATCAACTTGTTTAAGCGCGTCACAAACCCTACTGGGTCTTTCAAGCTTCCGCGCTCTGCAAGTAAAGCTTGATCTAATAAGACTTCAGACCATTGTGAAAACTTGTCTTCATCCTGCTCATCATTTAGGTGTTTCACTAGCTGATGTTCTGGGTTAAGTTCAAAGATTGGCTTGCTTTCAGGTGCAGACTGACCAATTGATTCCATCAATTTTTGCATTTGTGAACTCATGTCATGGTCATCTACGACAACACAAGCTGGAGAATCTGTAAGTCTATGTGTGAAGCGAACTTCTTTTACTTTATCTCCTAGCGACTCTGTAATGCGCTCTACTAAGCCAGCAACTTCTTTCTCACTCTCTTCTTGTGCTTTTTTCGACTCTTCGTCTTCCAAGTCACCTAGATCTAAATCGCCACGCGTGATTGACTGTAACTGTTTACCATCAAACTCTGTTAAATGACCCATCATCCATTCGTCAACACGATCAGACATTAGTAACACTTCTATGCCTTTCTTACGGAAGATCTCTAAATGTGGAGAGCTCTTAGCTGTTGCAAAGCTGTCAGCTACAACATAGTAGATCTTATCTTGACCTTCCTTCATACGTTCAACGTATTGCTCTAGAGATACATTCTGTGTGCTCTCATCTGTATTTGTTGAACTGAAGCGAAGTAATTTAGCTATCGCCTCTTTATTCGCAGCATCTTCAGCTGGGCCTTCTTTGATCACTTGACCAAATTCATTCCAGAATACTTGATACTCTTCAGGCTTATTCTTACCCATTCGATCTAGCATCTTCAAAATACGTGAGGTACAGCCCTTGCGAATAGCTTGTGTGATCTTGTTATCTTGTAGAATCTCACGAGATACATTTAGTGGTAAATCATTCGAGTCCAATAGGCCTTTAACAAAACGTAGGTAGCTCGGCATGAACTGTTCAGCATCATCCATAATAAAGACACGTTGAACATATAGCTTTAAGCCAGTTTGACGATCACGATTCCACAAGTCGAAAGGTGCTTTTTTAGGAATGTAAAGTAAGCTGGTGTATTCCGTTTTACCTTCAACCTTATTGTGTGCCCACGTTAGAGGCTCTTCCCAGTCGTGCCCTACATGCTTATAAAATTCTTTGTATTCATCCTCAGAAATTTCTGATTTGTCACGTGTCCATAGAGCCGTCGCACGGTTAATTGCTTCCCACTCACCAGGTTGTGCTTCAATTTTCTCACCGTCTGGACCTTCTGACTCTGGTACAGGTGCTTTAAACATCTCTACCGGGATCGAAATGTGGTCTGAGTATTTAGTAATGATAGAGCGAAGACGGAATTCATCTAAGAACTCTTCTTCATCGTCACGCAGGTGAAGCACTATTTCCGTGCCGCGTTCTGCTTTTTGGATATCCGCTAGCGAGTATTCACCCTCGCCTTTCGACTGCCATTCAACTGCCGCGTCCTCGCCAGCTTTGCGAGTGCGAACAGTCACCTCATCAGCAACGATAAACGCTGAATAGAAGCCAACACCAAATTGGCCGATTAACTGAGAGTCCTTAGCTTGATCACCCGTTAAATTTTGAAAAAACTCAGCTGTTCCAGACTTAGCGATAGTACCTAAAGAGTTAATTACTTCCTCTCGAGACATACCGATACCATTGTCTGAAATAGTAACTGTTTTTGCTTCTTTGTCAGCACTAACACGTACCTTCAGCTCTGCATCACCACCATATAAGTCGCCATTTTGTAGAGCTAAGTAGCGTAATTTGTCAGCAGCATCTGATGCATTCGACACTAGCTCACGAAGGAAAATCTCTTTGTTCGAACACAATGAGTGGATCATGAGGTTAAGAAGTTTACCTACATCTGTTCCAAACTGATGGTTTTCTTTATTTTTAATGTCAGACATTCGATATACCCTAATCGTTATAGTGTGCTAAATAATGGCACTGTCATTATGTTCGTAACGTTATGGTTAGGTATATTGTGTTGTGAAAAGGATTTTCAAGAGGGAAACTAAATTTTTTTGCGAAACATTTGCTGATATTCGGCACAACGTGCCATACAAGGTAACTACTCTCCGTACTGTACCCGGCAAAACCCAGTGCAGTACGGTGGCATGTTAAACAGAGTCAGGGTTATTATGCTGATTTTCGCTCTGTAAACGCCATGTCGGAAGCATCGCTTTGCTCTAAAAGCATAAGGAAGTTAGGCTTGCCGAACAACATCATAACGTCTAGTAGTTGAGACGCTGATAATTCCGTTTTACCAGATTCCCAATTTGAAATGGTGGCCTGATCAACTGGCGTAACTAGACTTTTTCCTAGCTGAGCTTGTGTTAAATTCATGTCTTGACGCAATCTGCGTATTGTCATTTGAATATAACGTTTAGCATCTTGTGTTTGCGCTTTGCGCGAACGTTCATTTCTAGAGATTACACTCATAACATATCCATATCTATTTTCATCATTCTACTAACACTAAAGTAAAGAACTTAACTGCCAACACTAGTTAAAATAACTTTATGTAAGAAAAAATGATTAAATTAACCCCAACCCAATTAGACAACTCAATTCATTTAATGTAGTCTATCTGGGTCAACTGAGTAAATAATTGATCGGATTGGGTTATATGTCAACATCTTTTGCAACAAGATTGAAACAACTTAGGGTTTCCTTAGAAGAGTCACAAATCAGTTTTTCTGAAATATTAGATATACCTACCGCCTCTTATCGCAAATATGAAAAGGGTGAGAGAGAGCCGACTCTATCAGTAATCGAAAAGTTTTTTTCACACCCGTTGACTGAAAAACATGCTTGCTGGTTGATCACTGGACAAGAAAGACCCAATGCGACCACTTCAACCCAATCCAACCAGTCGCAAAATATGACCCAATCGTACGATAAAGATTTTGAATCTCAATTTCTCAAAGCTGCAAAAGAGAGCCTACTTTTTATTTGCCATTTAGGATGGTTTAAGCGTGGCAAAGAAGTAAACTTCGAAAACTGCGGTAAAATATTGTTAAGGGACTTACAACCGTTTTTAGACAAACGTGGGATCAACTCAACAAACAAAGTCGGCTAACGTCACTTTCTTAAACATAAAATACAAGCTTACTTTGCCTAACTTAGTCCAATTAAGTAGAAATCTAGTTAAGTAGAAATCTAGGTAACATGACAAAATCATATGATTTTGTGAATATCAATTACCCTTCAGGTTGATCACTCGGATTTCAACTGCACTTTTTTACGGTAACTATTCTGGCAACGATATAAAGATATGTGCTTTAACCAGAGCTTGCAGTCACCCAATATTATAATTTGATACGATGTGTACACTGGCGGACTAATAGATGTATATGTAATGGTCAGGATATAGCGATTAGCTTAAAATACTATATGCTAAGAGCAATCAAAGATGATAATTACTTTACCACTTTAAGGTTAGGCTTAGTCTCTGTGGACTTTTGGGATTGATAGTTAAACTCTTTAGAATCATCTCTAAAGTCTTCAACGCGTTTAAAAGCCATTTGTACCCCATCATGCTTAGCCATATCGTTTTCGTTTTCTAGAGCTTCACCAAGGTCCATAACAATCTCGTACGCTTTGTTATACAACTCGTCTGGTACCTCAGCTTCCTCTTTAGATTTGACTAAAAACGAACGAACTTTCTTCTCGAAACCAGTTAAAGAGTGCCCATTAATAACAATAGCCAGTAGAAAGCAAATAACTAAGCAATAAATCAACAGCAAAACTATTAGTAATGGCATATTAGCTCTCCTTGGCAAACTTATTTATCATGAAGATCTTAAATGGATACTTAGCCACCAAAACAAACTGCACAATTGTGATCGTCAAAATTGACAAAGAATATCCTGTCCTGAAGGACGTTATATTCCAATAGCCATAGATAATTAACTGTACTGTTTTTAGCACCATAGCTATAAATTGTAAATAACAAACATACCTTGCCACTGGCGAGAAAGTGCACCCCCTAACTGCATGTAATAATGTGAGGGTGATAATGATAGAAGCAGAAGCACAAGCAGCTATAAAATAATAAATTTGCCGCAATGCCATTCTTTCAATAGGTAGCGTCTCTATATAATCGAGAAGTTGTTGAAACAGCATAAAGAAAACTGTCGTTACTAACGCAGTTAAGAAACAAGAGTGAAGCTCATGATCCGCACGCGTTTTAAGATTATCGCTACCACCAAAAAGTAAGCTAAATCTATACTGTTTAAAACAGTGAAGTATATAAACGACAATAATCAACATGAGTGCTCTCAACACCCAGCTGACTAAGTCTAAAAATTCATTCATAAAGAAATACAACTAAACCTAATTAGGCATTTTTAAGCTGGCAAGTACTCATAGGAGGGTTTTTACCAATATCTGCACCGCCATTAATTTTGCACAGTTCATTTTTCGTTATGGTTCTTAAGCTTTTAGTAAAACTGTTTTTCTTCTTCATTTCTATTCCTTAAACCTAACTTCCCCTCTAACAAATGCGAGAGTGTAGTTTCTGATGTGATTTCAACATAAAGGCTATGAAACTTGTAAACTACTTTACCACCCAAAGCCCTTTCTTCTTTTTATCAGCTTGGCACTCTTGCTCAACCTCATCAGTATCTCTTTTACTCAAAGGTTGTTTTTGGCTTCTAAACTCTTCAACGCGTCTAAACACACTCTTAACGCCATCGTATTTGACCATGTCGTTGTTGCATTCTAGCACAGTTCCCAAATCATCTACTATTTCATACGCTTGATAGTAATCTTTTTTAGTGATCACTTGCTCGCTATCAGCAGAGTCCCTTGCTATCAATTTTTTTATCTTTTTCTCTATACTATTTAAATCATGGCCTTTTACTATTACCGTTAAGCAAATAGCAACCGCCAGAATATAAAGCAATATAGCAGCGATAAGCATTGTCACAGAATTTACCTTGTTTGTGTCTAATAAAGTAATATATTACAAGTGATTATTGTCATACCGAGAGTTAAGCAACCGCAACAGACTTAAGTCTAACCAAGGCAGCAATCCGCCTTCTTACAGATATCAAAAGTAACTATCCGTAAATAAGCCGACTGTAAAATAATATGTTCCCCTTATTAGAATTGCAACCTCTAACTTTACAATTTGTAAACAAAAATACTTGCAAATTAGAGGTGACTATAAGACTTTTGGCAGGGGGTAAAGGTTAAATAAGAAGAAATTTGAAAATTAAAAACTTCCCAACTTTTATCCTTAAAGCGCTTTTCTTCCTGAAAATGCATGCATCAGAGTCATTCCATCTACTAAATCCAGCTCTCCTCCTACCGGCATACCATGCGCAATTCTCGATGCTTTGACACCAAGATTATTACATAGCTCTGCGATGTAATGGGCAGTCGCTTCTCCTTCTACCGTTGGATTTGTTGCAAGAATTACTTCATTAATGTTTCCTTGCTGAAGCTTTGTTTGCAACACATCTAATCCAATTTCTTGCGGACCAATTCCGTCAAGCGGTGATAAGTGACCCATTAATACAAAATATAAACCGGTGTATTGACCCGTTTGCTCAATAGCCAGTACATCTGTAGGTGATTCAACAACACAAAGTAGACCACTATCTTGGCGCTTTACGCTTTCACAAATATCACAAATTGGTGTCTCTGAAAAAGTGCGACATGACTCACAATGTCCAATGCTTTGCATAGCTTGCGATAAACAATTCCCTAACTGCGCTCCACCATCCCGATCTCGCTCGAGTAAATGAAAAGCGATACGCTGAGCAGACTTAGGCCCAATACCTGGTAAACATCGCAATGCTTCTACTAAAGCCGCTAATTTAGGTGATAACTGCATATATCCTCAACGTCGGTGCCTTGGCACCAAATTTAACTTGCTAGACTGCGATAATAAGTGATTCATCCTTTGAATGAAAGAATTCAAGCGTACCTGAGCTCTATTTGATTCAAATTTAAGCTTGTCAAAATAAACGGCTTTACGCAGCCCTTTTCAAAGCATACGAAACCCCCAACCCACTTAAAAAGCCAAATATATGACCTTCACTGCTTGTTTGCTCTGAGAAGTCTAATAAGGTCGCAAAAAAGCTGATGTTGGCGTAATGAGTCAAAATTACTAAAGCAGCCAAGCTTACAACACCAACCAAATTTCGCTTAAAAATGGCGGTACCGAGTAAGAACCCATAGTAGCCCATGACCACTCCAGATGCGCCAATGTGGTTTCCATCGCCAGCAAACAGCCATACAAAGGTGCCTTCGAGGAATATAATTGCAATAGAAGCACGCTTAAAATAACTTTGTTGGCTCATCAAATACCCACTGATAGCCAAACCTATTAGGTTGCCACTGAGATGTGACCACCCATCATGAATAAACGGGGCAGTCACAATACCCACTAAATGTGATTCACTTTGTGGAACTATGCCAAAAGATTTTACAGGTACCCCTACTAAATCTAATAAAACAAGCAATATCATGATGGCTGATGAGTATAAAATAAGCCAAAAGTTGCGAGGGAAAAGAGTATACGTTTTCATATTTAACTGAAGTTTGTCTTTAAATCATCTAAAATCGCACATAGAGTGCTTAACGTTAAGCGGTATGTATCGCATTACGCCATGAAAAGTAAAAGGTTATCAAAATTTACAAGTGAGTGTATGCTCAATAAACCGAGGCTCTCTCACCGATTACTCACATTTGTCACTATTTCTATTGGAGCTTGCCTATAGCGAGTCTCCCTGTGAATACTGCGTTTTTGGCCGGAACCTTTCGATATACGGCTCTTAATGGGTATAGTAAACAACTGGGGCAAACTACTCTTGCTCCCAATTAAAATACAGCAAAGGGAACAACTCTCTTTATTGCTATTGCAGAGTGCACTTTCATCCGCTTCATGAGTACAAAAAAAGGAAAAATAGACCGGAGCCATACCCAAACTCGTAAAACAATGCCTACTTAAATGACTTGTTTACCTGTAGCAATCACGGTTTTAAATAATTGTCGATCATTAACTTTGGTGAGTACAAACACTGTCTTATCAGACTCTATTTCTAAAGAGCTAATTATTTCTTCTGGTAAGTTAGCAGATAAATAAAATCCTCTTTTCGCCTTTACTGCAAATATCAATACATGGCTGTCGGAAAAGTTATTTACTTTTTTCTGCGCGACCCAAGCCGACTTTACTTTTTTGCTTGCCTTTATTTGATGGACAATCGCAGCTAATTCCTCTTCTGGTAGGTTTGTTGCTTCAATCGTGTCCTTGCTGCTTATGGAGTGACGCTCCATACTCGCTTCCCGATATATACCTTCCAAGTTGTGCATTTTTTCAAGCCAGATATTTGCTTCCTCAATACGGTCATTATCAATTAAATACGCATATGCAACTTTTGACGACGGTTCTAACAGCTCATCTTTTTCAGATGCATTTTCTAGGAATTGTAATCCCTGGTCATCCTGTTGCTCCAACATGGTTCTGCCCAATGCAAATTGACCATGAGCATCATTGGGATACAGTTCATTGAAAGCCTGATATAACTTTATTACGTCATTGCCACTCTCAAATCTTTCCTGAAGATATGACAACTTCCAAAGTTCATTTTTGCTTAACTCATTAATGTCTTTGTCTTTAAGCCCTTCATGTTCTTTTTTCTCTTCCTGAATAAACTCATGCTCTTGCTTCCAACTATCTAAACTAAACATACTCCATTGTGCATCTAGCATCGCAGTAACATCGTCGATCTGTTCAGCAAACAGCTGTTTTGCAGCAGAGCCTTCCGTAGGGGAAAACTCAACATTTTCACCTTTTAACGCGGCCAACCTTTCAGATAAACAAGGGTGCGTATCTTGATTGGTTGTTGTCACTTTCTTTGCGAAAGTGATTGCTGAATTTGCCTCTGCTGCTGAGACTTCTGTCTGCTCCATGAATTTAACTAGACCTGCAAAGGGCAATGTATGTGGTTCAGGTAACTCTAATATAGACTGGCTAAACGGCGTCCAGTACTTATCTTGAATGAAGTTTGAATACGCATGTAACTTCAATAAGGCTGATGCTGCAATTTCGTTAGATGACTGTTCACCAGCAACATTATCAGCTTCGTATTCATTCAGCCTCGCTAAGGCAAACGAATATGCCGAAAACCTTGGGCTATACCAATTGAAAAACTTTCTAATTGGAGCTGTCGTCCATCCATTATGTTGATCAAGGTTGAACATCATATTCTGCCAAGATTCTCTAGCTCGATATATCCAGCCGCGAAACTTGCTGTGATTCCCAGACAAATGAGCAAGTTCGTGAGCAATAACTGATTTCACCTCTTCAACAGTTAATGACAATAACAACTCAAAACCAAGTATTAGAGTATTGTGCATAAACCCAAATGCTAAGAACCTTGGGGTTTGGGCAACTGCAGCATTAAACTCAGGAGTAACAATTACTTGATGGATATGTGGTGCTTGCAAGTTACATTGAAGTTCATCGATCATATTGAACAACTCTGGAGAGTGATCTCTAGTAATAATCACGCCTTCTGGTTTGGGCCACCTTATAAATACAGATTTGAATAAAACCCATGTCATAATGAACAGTGGAATAAACAACTTCTTCTTAAACAATAGTAATAAGAACATGGAACTTGAAAAAGCGAGCCAAACGCTTCCCGCTACAAGCCCAAATAGAACAAAGGTGATTGCTAAAATAATCGTATAGCCAAGTAACGAATAACGGAATAGCTTCCGTTCATATAATTTTGGATCCTGAGATAGATCTTGTTCGGCTTGTGCTAGTAGGTTTTGAATTTCTTCTTGCTTTCTATCCATAGAATATAACGTCCCATAAGGAGTAAACTAAAGCCTGGAGCTTAGGCTAAATTAAAAAATTACAACAATGAACTCAATCAATTCCAGTCAATTACCTTGCGACTGAATTGCCATTAAACTGTTCATTTTAATGAGAGAATATCATAAATTTATTTAAGACCTAATATGAGTTATCAGCGGCCTTTGCAGAATCTTTTAGAGTAAAAATTAAATTAGGAGTAATTTTTTCGCACCCATTTCAAAGCTTGTCATTTTTTTAGTTTGCAGGGACATAATTCAATGATAACCAATCTCTTCACCTCAGATATATTGCTCACACTCCAACAAAAAAGTCGCAAATATCAGTACAAAGCATTCTAGTTGGGCAGTTAAAGCGCCACCCCCCTTTGTCACGTAATTGTTTATTGGCTTAGCACAATCAACCGAGATTTAAGTTATCAACAAAGATTTGAGCGATTAACTTCATCATTTCATACATCGATTGTGTATTCAGAAGTTTCAGGCAAAAAAATAGCGCCTAAAGGCGCTATTTTTATGGGATTCTAAATTAGAACGGCATTTTGAAGCCTGGAGGCATCTGCATACCGCCTGTTACATCTGACATGCGCTTTTGCGTCTCTTCACCAACACGACGAACTGCATCATTTACAGCAGCTGCTAATAGGTCTTCGATCATGTCTTTATCGTCTTCCATCAAGCTCTCATCGATTTCAACTCGACGAACGTTATGGCTACCAAGCATAGTGACTTTAACCAAGCCAGCACCCGCTTCGCCAGTAACCTCTAAGCTTTTAATTTCTTCTTGGGCTTTTTCCATGCGCTCTTGCATTTGCTGAGCTTGCTTCATGATATTGCCCATTCCACCTTTAAACATAGTGTGCTCTCTTACTTCAAAAATTAATTGGCTAAAAGATAAGGTCTATTGTAACTAATTACAATGCCTTTACCGATTTTTCATTTACCGTTGCGTCAAATTCAGCCACCATTGTTTGAATTACGGGATCTGAATTTACAGCGTCAACAGCTTCCAAATAACGTTGCTGATCAATGTCCTGCTGAATTAAAAACGGCGTTGACTGCACTTGCTCTACAAACTCTAACTGTAATTCAACAGGTTCTTTAAGTACGTGAGAAAAGGACTCTTGCAACTTCTCTCTGAGCATGGGCGAGTCAAGATGTTGCTGACTCAATTCAGTGGTCAATAAGCAAGTATTCGCTTGCTTTTGATACATGGCATGCAATGCAAACTGTCTTACACGCCCGCTTAGCTCCATTTCTTCTATCAACTTTGCCCAATCATCTTTTTGATGCGCAAATTTAACTTCACTGATCGGGCTTACAAAATTTTCCGGAATTGGGATCTCAATCTTATGTTCTTCGTCATCATTTTGAGATTGCACAGGAGCAAGCTGCTCAATTAGCTCAGGAGCCAGCTTACTCTCGTCTTTTTTAAAGCGTTCTGAGAAATCTTGCTTTTTTGGCTTAGGCTTAAGTGTTGGCTGCAATGGCGCGCCTTCAACACGTTCACCTCCGGCTGGATTACTGCTAACTGCAGTACTTGTTTCAGATACCTTACCAACTGGCTTTGCGGTTAACTCAGAGCGAGGCAGAGTTTTATGTGGTTCAACACCACCGGAAGATGATCGGTTAACATCTGCCTGCTCAGGCTTTTTTGGCGGTTCATTGCCCCCAAGCAGTTTTCCAGCTCCAGAGATCTGCCTATTTTGCAATATTTTAGCAATTGCAGACTGCGCTTCACCTTGCTTTTGTGAATACAAAGTTTGCGTATTAGCCCCCACATCTTGCGGTTGCCCAGTACTCTGCTGCGTCGTAATATTTGGTGCTGCGGGTACATCATAATTCTGCTCATACTGGCTTTGATCATCAAAGCCTTGTGCAGTCGCTTGAGCCATCACATCATTGAACTGCTGCTCTATGGGGGGAAGCTGTTCTTGAGGGTTCATAGCAGGCATTGCTGGTTGCTGGTTTGACAGTTGTTCTGGTCGCTGAACTTGTTGTAAAGAGCCTTGTTGAGCAGGTTGCTCAGAAACAGATTCGCGCTGTATTGGCGCAGCAGCATGTGATTGCTGACTGTGCTCAACAGGCATTGACGCCGCGGGTTCACTCACTGCTTGTTGCTGTGCCATAATGCCCTGCGGTGAACTCGTAGAGCCTTGCGCTGGTGATGTCTGTGTCTGTGTCTGTGTCTGTGTCTGTGTCTGTGTCTGTGTCTGTGTCTGTGTCTGTGCTTTATTCTGATTAGAGTTTAATATATCACGCAATGCTCCAGCGCGAGATTTACTCGAACTTTGCGTGTTTTGGGAGCTCGACGACACAGGAGCTTGCTGAGAAAAGTCGGTATTTTCAAAAGCGAGCAAACGAAGCATGACCATTTCAAAGCCCAGTTTGGCATCTGGGGCCCAACTTAAGTCTTTCTTGCCTGTCAGCAAAAGCTGATAAAATAATTGCGCCGTTTGAGGTGAAATTTGCTCCGCTAATGTCTTCACTTGCTGCTTGTCAAACTGACCCATGTGCGCAGCTTGAGGCACAAGTTGAGTCAGTTGAATAATGTGAACAAGAGAAATTAAATCATCAATTACGCTGGTAAAGTTGCCATTCTTGAGCGCAATATTTTCGATTTCACTCATCAGAGCTGTACCATCTTGGCATAAGATTGCACTCATGAGTAACATTGCATGAGCACTGTCCATTAGCCCCAGCATTTGTTGCACAGCCTGAACAGTTAGTTGTCCGTTAGTCTGTGCTATTGCTTGATCAGTTAAGCTTAGCGCATCTCGCATACTGCCATCTGCTGCTTTAGCGATAATATCTAGAGCATCATCTTCAAACTGAAAGTTTTCGCTTGGCAATATTTTTGCTAATTGCTCAACTATCTGGCTTTTCGCCATAGCGTTGAGGTTAAACTGCAAGCAACGAGACAATATAGTAATTGGCAGCTTTTGGGGATCTGTCGTTGCTAGAAGGAATTTCACATGCTCAGGTGGTTCTTCCAGCGTTTTTAACAAGGCATTAAAGCTATGCTTGGATAGCATATGCACTTCATCAATCAAATAAACCTTGTAGCGGCCTCGTGTGGGTGCGTACTGAACGTTGTCCAGAATTTCTCTGGTGTCTTCGACCTTTGTACGTGAAGCAGCATCGATTTCAATCAAGTCTATAAATTTACCTGACTCTATCTCTTCACATGTGCCACACTGTCCACAAGGGGTAGAAGATATCCCCTGCTCGCAGTTTAAGCTTTTTGCAAAGATCCTAGCAATGGTGGTCTTGCCTACTCCGCGAGTACCAGTAAACAAATATGCATGGTGTAAACGCTGTTCATTGAGTGCATTGATTAATGCTTGCTTTACATGCTCTTGCCCCATCATTTCGTGAAATGATTGAGGACGCCACTTTCTTGCTAAGACCTGATAGCTCATTGATACTACTCGCCGTCAAACTCTACTAATTTTAGGATATTTATACCAAGTGATTCCACTCTTTGTTCACCACCTAACTCAGGTAATGAGATAACAAAAGCAGCATCTGTTGCTTTGCCACCTAAGCGTTCGACGAGCTTAGCTGTCGCTTCAATTGTACCACCTGTTGCAAGTAGGTCGTCCACTAGTAACACTTTGTCATCTTGCTCAATTGCATCTTTGTGCAGTTCTAGTGTGTCTTCACCATACTCTAGCTGATAAGACTGACTTACTACTTCACGCGGAAGCTTGCCAGGTTTACGTACAGGAATAAACGGAATACCTAATTCCAATGCTAGTGGAGCACCGAAAATAAAACCACGAGATTCCGTGCCAATAATTTTATCAAAGCCTTGGTCTTTGTACACTGAAACAAAAGCATCTAAAGTTGCTTTGAAAGCGGCAGGGTTTGCAAGTAATGTAGTAACATCCCTAAACATGATCCCTTCTTTTGGGTAATTAGGAACTGTTGCAATGCTCTCTTTGATCAAAGAAGTATTTTCTTGTGTCATAATGGTTCGTTTTTAGATTTTAAGTCGAAAGAAATTGATTATAACAAGAAAGGATCGAGTTGAAACGAGATTGAGCGAATTTCGAGGAAAAAACCAAGTCTAAGTTAATTAATGGGCCATGCTTGATTAGTTTGTGACCCATCTAAGCTCAAGTTTGTGTTGAACAAACCAAAAAGGCTCTATACGCCCAGAGTAAGCCAACCTAAAATTGCATTTAAACAGCCAATCACCACAAAACAGGCTAAGAATGCAAAAAAGTATTTTGCGTTGAATGGATCTTTGTAATCACTATCAGACATGTTAGTCCCCTAAAATTTAAACCTTGTTTCCATGAGAAAACAAAGGCTGTAGCACGACACGTGCGCACAATTTTAGTGGAACTTAAAATGTAGATAAAGCATTCTAGAGCTTTTTATCGACAATTATTCCCAGCTCAACAAATTGCTCAAGTGTTTGCTGAGCACCGATAGCCAATTGCTCTGATGTAAATTGTGGAATTTGCTCAGAAATACTGTGACTCAACTCGGTAATAGATATACCCGGAGTTTGAGAAATCGCATCAAGCAGCATCGTTGTCAGTGGATTGATTGAAATAAACTGCGTTTCTTCATCAAAATCTCTATATACGATAAAGCAAAATGGCCCTCCCTCTGGCGTATCAGGTTGAAAATCAGGCTTTATTTGATGAACTGGATAGTCATAATGCACACTTCGAGTTGTTGACGACAGAAAAAGAGCAGTGTCCAGCGCTAACGCTGACAACCTAATATCCTCACTGTCATCTCGTTCACAAATAGATACGTCTAACTCAACCCATTCATAATGAGCAAGATCGAACATAAAACTAGGATCGCATGGTTTAGCGGTGTAACTATGCTCCAAATAATGAAGAAACTCTTGACTGATCTCTAGAAAATACGGGCTTTTACAGTCGTGCTCAATAAAAAACTGACGAACAAGTACTTGCCAGTCTTCTGACGAATACAAACTTTTTAAAACAGGAAATGCAGAAGCGATAAAGCTTTCAATATTATTAAAAAACAGCTCCCTATAGATTTTCATTCTCCTGTCTTCAATACCTTTTGGACTAGGCTTGTTTTCAGGGTCTTTAATATGCGCCACAAAATCGGCTTGAACTTGCGCGAACGACATTATGCAATCCCCACTTGCATATTGCTATGTGCGTTTTGAATAGTATGTATTTGGGTAACCTCTTCAAGTAAAACGTCCATTGGAGGAAGGTTAAAGTCACGTTCCAATAAAGTGGGAAAGATACCGTGATAATCATAGGCTTTTGCGAGCAACTCCCATACAGGGTCACAGACATCAGATCCATGTGTATCAATAAGTAGATCTTGCTCTTCCACATAGTGTCCAGCAACGTGCCCATATGCTATTCGTGATGTCGGCATTGCTTTCAAAAAAGTTTCTGCGTCATATCCATGATTGATTGAATTGACATAGATATTATTAACATCAAGTAATAGGTCACAATCTGCTTCTTGTAATACAGCGAGTGTGAATTCTAACTCAGACATTTCCTGACCAGGCGCCGCATAATAAGACACATTTTCGACGGCAATTCTTCTTTCCAACCGCTCTTGTACTTCACGAATACGTTTTGCCGTATGTTTAACCGCCTCTTCGGTAAAAGGAATTGGCATTAGGTCATACATATGACCACTACCAGAACAATAGCTCAGGTGCTCGCTATAGCATTGAATTTGATGGCGCTCAAAGAAACCTTTGAGCGCATTGAGAAATTCAATATCAAGAGGTGATGTCGCGCCAAGTGATAGTGATAGGCCATGGCATACAAAGTTGTGTTGCTCTGTTAGTCTAGAGAATTGATTGCCAAACTTACCCCCTAGATTTATCCAGTTTTCTGGTGCAACTTCATAGAAATCAACTTGCCCAGATGGTGAAGATAACACTTCACTCAACATTTCTCTTCGTAAGCCTAAACCAACACTACCAATAGCTTTGTTCATCAATACTCCCACAGCTAAAACACCTAACTAAAAACGGTAAAGCTAAATAGCTAATTAGTGGCTACCACCACATTTGCCTTCACCGCACTTGCCTTCAGACTTGCTTTTTGCACCGCCGCATTTGCCTTCACCGCACTTGCCTTCTGATTTGCTTTTAGCACCGCCACATTTGCCTTCACCACATTTACCTTCAGACTTGCTTTTTGCGCCGCCGCATTTACCTTCGCCGCACTTGCCTTCTTTACCTTTGGCATCGCCGCCACACTTGCCTTCACCGCACTTTCCTTCAGACTTGCTTTTTGCGCCGCCACATTTACCTTCGCCGCACTTACCTTCTTTATTTTTAGCATCTCCACCGCATTTGCCTTCACCACACTTACCTTCACTCGCATCAAGTTGGTAACCAGCAGTCATCACTTCATAAGAAAATGGGTTTGCAGAAGCTTCTGTTGATGCCAGTGCCGCCGTGCTTACTACCGCTGCGCTTAAGGTCAAAGCTAGTGAGTTTTTCTTTACTGTGTTCATAGTGTTATCTCTCAATCTTTAATTCGGGTTCGTTTAATAGACCCTATTTCCTTAAAACTTATTTCAAAGTTTTTTAATTTTTGAGTTTCGAGTGTGCCTACTTGGGCTATTTCTTTAGAAGTACAAGCAAGATTTATATTAATAATTATCTCCTTCTCATATAGAATAGCGCGAATTTTGATTTGGTGCAGTGCTCATGAAGCTTATATTGGCCCCTATGGAGGGCGTAGTCGATTTTAAAATGCGAGAATTGCTGTCTGACTTGGGCGGCTTTGACCTCTGTGTCACAGAGTTTATTCGAGTAGTAGATTTAACCCTGCCGAGACGTGTATTCATGCGGTATTGCCCTGAGCTGTTAAATGGCGGGTATACACGTGCAGGAACCCCTGTAAGAATTCAACTGCTCGGGCAAGTGCCGCATGTATTGGCAGCCAATGCGCGAAAAGCTGTGAAACTGGGTTCTCACGGCGTTGATCTCAACTTTGGATGTCCCGCAAAAACGGTAAATAAGAGCAAAGGTGGCGCGGTATTACTTAAAGAGCCTGAGCAAATATATCAAATCATCAAAGCAGTTAGGGAAGCGGTTCCTGAGGAACACATTGTGAGCGCTAAAATTAGATTGGGGTTCGACGATGATACTAACAGTACTGAAATCGTAGATGCAGTGCAAAGTGCTGGTGCGTCGAGCTTAGCAATTCATGCGAGAACAAAGCGTGACGGTTATAGGCCGCCGGCTTACTGGGAAAAAATTCCGCCGTTACTCGCCCGGCTGTCAATTCCAGTAGTGGCAAATGGAGAGATCTGGCAAGTCGAAGATGCCGTCCGTTGTCAACAACAGAGCCAATGTCAGGATTTAATGCTTGGTAGAGGCGCATTAGCTACCCCCGATCTCGCTACCAAAATCAAAGCTCACATGCAGGGTGTTGAATATACACCATTAACTTGGCAAGAAGTGGTATATCATATAGTACACTCCTCTATGCACCAAGATGAGAACGTTAGCGAAAAATATTTTTCATCTAGAACCAAGCAGTGGCTTGGATACCTAAAGCTACAATACGCGGAAGCGCACAGTCTCTTCGAGGAAATAAAACGATTAAAGTCCAAATCAGATGTGGTTGCGGTATTAGAGAAATACGCAAAGTCTCCGTCTCTTGATTCAAATCATAACATCTAACTGACCGCAATAGATAATGGGCATTCAGAGGAGAACCGGCCCATGAATGAAAATCTACTAAACCAATGTCAGTTAAAGTTAGCCGATGAACTTGCCCATATTAGAGTAAGCTTCATTGAAGATTTAAAAACAAATAGCAACCCTGTGACCTCGCAGCTTGCTGAAATGCTTGAACAAACATCTCCTGCAGATTGGATTGACAGCATTGATGACAAAATTTGCCCTAGTCAGTTTCCAAACTACACAAGACTAGTTCAAATTGAAGCTGCGATGTGCCAAATTGATATTGGTCAATTTGGGTTTTGCTGTGATTGTGAAAAAGAAATCGAGGTGGAGCTGTTAAATCAGGACCCCACAACACAAAGATGTAAGAGCTGCCAATCTAAAGCGCTTCAAAAGCTTTAATATTAGGTAAGATGGCCATACTTGTGGCAGGATGAAATACAATATTTTTAAGAATTGCATAGGCTTGAACGTCATTCAGGGCTAACCGGGATTGAAGCCTATGCATTGCTTGCTGTTGTGACCAAGCATACAAGTGTATACCAACGTCAACTTGAACAACTGTTACCATCCATTGATAAACCGACTCAGGAATATCCTGCTTACACAGTAGCAATGTCTGTTTAATATCAATGTATCCATCACGCCAATTATACCCTTCTTTAGCATCACAGTAGCGTTCAACCATTTCCAATACGACAGGCTTAGATATATTAATATGTGAAGTAAGCGCTACTTCAATCTTCCCCGGAACTCTTTCGGCTTGTTTACTCAAGGCAGTCAGTAACTCATTGGGGTCAACAGCCTGTCCCAAATAAAAGTTCATCTTGCTTTGATACCACTCCTTACCATTAGGTAATTGGTGTAAACCGATATTAGAACGTACTTTATAAGCCCTTAAAAAGCGTGTGAGTACATTTTTTTGCTCACTGCCATAATGTGATGTTTCGAGAAAATCTAGTAACTGATTGCGCTCCAAGCGATTTAGTACAATATTACTCTCTCTGCCCTTATTGAGGCGTTCAATCACCAGCTGTAACCACTCGTCTAATGCCTTATCAGTGACAATACCTTGCGCACGTTCAAGTACATTAAAATAGGCAGGCCAAACCAAAAACCTTTCAGGGTAGCGCTCTTGGATTTTCAAATAATCCAATGCATCTTCCTGCTCACTGGTTAAATTTGCAGTGTCGATGGAGTAAAGAAGTTCATGTCGTGTTTTTAGATAGGCGTCATCAAATGGCATTACACTGCTTGCTTGGCGCTGTCTCTCTTGCTGGTTTTGCGTTAACCAGTTAAGTGCTTTTGAAGATTCTGTAAACTCCTCAAATGAGAGCTGCTGCTTTTGTTCGGAGCATGCATTGAGTAAAAGAAGAATGAACGAAGCAAAAAGTACGACAAAGCTTTTGAGCATGATATCCCCATCACGAAACTATCGAATCAATCGAAATTTAGTCTGTAAAGCAGGCCAATGGACACTGGGTAACGAATAAAATCACTAGGTAGTTTAAGCAAAATACGGCAAAAAGTCGTGCGCTAAATCAAGCTTTTATGAGGAAACAAAAAAGCCCCTTACGGGGCTTTTTCAATTAAAGGCTGATACCTTTACGCTGTGCTTTCTCTTTGATAAAAGAGGCCCAACTGCGAGCAAATTTGCGTGTTTTAGGATCTTCTTGAGCCTTAACAATCGCGCGATATGCTTGCTTGTACTTTTCTTGATAAAGATAAGCTTCTGCTAAGTCAGAGTAAATTGTACCCTTTTTCTTAGAACCAAGTTCAAGTGCTTTATTTAAACGAACAACTGCCGCTGCATATTGAAGGTCTTGTAGCAACAAGCTACCAGCCTTTCTATACAACTCAGCATCATCTTCAAATTTAGCTGCTTCTTCATAGTACTGAGCTGCTTTAGCAATGTTCTTCGCTTGGTGGAAGTAACTTGCTGTAGCAGTAACATTTTGCTTATTGCGCTCAATGTTTTTATCTTTGATTGCCTTTTCAAACGTAATAGCCGCTTTGTAAGGAATTTCATTCAAAGAGTAGTAACTACCAAGAATCTTGTAGTGGTTCTCTTTCTCAAAATAGCCTTTCTTGTATGCAATCTCCATCACAGTTTGACCTTTACGGTACTGCTCTGTTTGCATGTAGAAAGAACCAAGTTGAGTCCAAACTTGCTTGTCTTCAGGGAAGATTTTAACAAGTTCCTCAGCAACGCTAACAGCATTCTGGAATTGCTTAAGTTCAAAATATGAACCAATCTTAAGCATATAGAATGATTTGTTAGGCTCTTCTTTATTTAAAGCAATAGCTTGGTCAGCCGGCTTAATTACATCAGCAAACTTTTTAAGTTCGTAGTTTGCTTGTGCAATACGACCGTAAACTTTCGAGTCTTCTTCACCCGTAAAGTCCATCCAGTCATAATAAGCCTTTTTTGCGCCTTCGTACTGCTCGGTACCTACTAATAGGTCACCTAGCAACTTCATTAGATCAGCTTGATCTTTGAAGTTAAGTACGTCTGGAGCAATCGCTTGACGAATGTACTTGATAGCCGTCTTATACTCTTCTTTCTGAGCATATAGGTTACCTAAGTAACGGTTAACCGTTGCCTGATCAAACTCATCTGAAGCGTCGATTTCAAGCAGCAAAGCGATTGCTTCATCTACTTTATCTTCGTTGTAAAGGTCAAATGCTTTGATAACCTTTTTACCAACTCGCTCACCCATGACTTTAGTCTTAGCTTTTTTGCGCTCTTCAATCTTTGCAGGATCTGGAGCAGCAACTGCTGCGGTGCTCAAAGCACCGCCAGCTAGAGACATCATCAGAGCAAGAGCTGTTGCTTTTGACATTTGCTTCATATCTTACTCCTTAGTCTTGGTTAAGTTTGAAATCAAGTTGAACTTGAATACCAAATTGCTTTTGCGGCTTGCCGTCAACAATCTTTGGTCTGTATTTCCACTTACGAAGTGCTCTTTGCGCTTCACGGTTGAAAATACGCTTAGGTTCAGCTGCGATTACTTTAATATCTTCTACACCACCAAGCTCGTTGATTGTAAATTCAAGCTGTACCCAGCCTTCTTTACCATCACGCGCAGCTTGCGGCGGGTATTTAGGTTCAATACGAACGATAGGTGTTGCTTCACCATCACGACCGAAATCACCCGGGCCACTCAGACCACCTGCCGTACCACCAATATTGATGCTAGGCATGTTGAAGCCGATAGCTCCAGCAGCAGGATTTGACGTCTCTGGCTGTGGCGGCTGCGGCTTAGGCGGCTGCTTTGGCGGTGGAGGAGGTGGAGGCGGTACACGCTTCCTCTCCTGCACGTCTGATTCAGGTGGATTCGACATAATCTCGACTATGATCTCTTCCTTTTGGTTGTCTGCCCTATCAGCTCCACCGGAGATTAGGTAAGACATAAAGAAGAACAAGCCGAAAGTTACTGCCCCACCTGCAAGAAGTGAAAACAGAAATCGAATCATTACTTAGCTCCAGCTATTGAAATCTTCAGACCGTCATCAGTTGCCTTGATTTGGTCCATTACCTTCACAACAACACCGTGCTTAGCACCTTTATCCGCTTGGATAATTACTGTCTCAGTTTGTTGTTCAGCCAATAGGTTTTCAAGGTTAGCGCTTACACGCTCAACATCTACCTGACGCTTATCCATCCAAATCTCACCGTTTTCACGGATAGCGATAAAGATGTTCGCATTTTTCTTAGTTTGAGCCTGTGCAGCTTTTGGCTTTTTAACTTCAATGCCTGCCTCTTTAACAAAAGAGGTAGTTACGATGAAGAAGATCAACATGATGAATACGATGTCAAGCATCGGTGTCATATCTACTGCTGCTTCTTCTTCTTCACGAAAACGCTGTTTACGTGCCATATTTATATCTCTCTCTAGTGATGTGGCAAGCTATCGATTAGCTTTTCTTTAGCCATTTTTGCTCTCGCCTCAAGACGAGTGCTAAAGAATACACCTGATAGTGCCGCAACCATTCCAGCCATTGTTGGTATCGTCGCCATTGAAATGCCTGACGCCATCAAACGCGGGTTACCAGTACCTTGAGTAGCCATAGTTTCGAATACCGAAATCATACCTGTCACTGTACCTAGTAGACCGATTAATGGACACATTGCAACCAATGTTTTGATAATCAACATACGCTCATCTAATTTTTCAGACGCTTCAGAAACCCATGCTTCACGGATTCTGTGTGCGTACCAAGATGTAGTATCTTGGCGGGCATCCCATTTAGCTACAATCCCCTTATGCATTCTAGGGAACTCCACTAATAGGAACCAATAGCGCTCAATCATTAATACCCACATAAGAAAGAGTGCCATTGCGACAACGAATAGTACGTCGCCGCCTGTAGCAACAAAATCCCTGATAGATTCCCACGTCTCCACCAGGACTAGCATTATGCTTTCTCCTTCTCCGCGTGCGCAGCAACGATACCCGCGCTTTGCTCGTCAAGAATGTGTAGGATTGATTTACTACGACCAGCAACAATAGCGTGAAGTAGGATTAGTGGTAGCGCAGCAATTAGACCAAGAGCTGTTGTAACAAGTGCTAGAGAGATGTTACCTGCCATGATCTTCGGATCACCAGTACCGAATAGAGTGATTGATTCGAACGTCAAGATCATACCAACAACCGTACCTAGTAGACCTAGTAACGGAGCGATAGCTGCAAGGATCTTGATGATGTTGATACCAGCTTCAATGCGAGGCGTTTCACGTAGAATTGCTTCGTCAAGTTTAAGCTCAAGGTTCTCAACGTCTTGGTTCTTGTTGTCATGGTACACTTTCAAGATACGGCCAAGTGGGTTGTTATCACTTGGGTTGTTAGCGTTCTTGATTTGTGACTTGATCTTAGCACCAACTACCATTAGGTCTAGGAAACGTACTAATGCGATTAGTGCACCTAGCGCTAACAATGCAGTGATGATGTAACCAACAGTGTCACCTTGGTGCCAACGCTCTTCAACACTTGCTTTTTGAGTGTTAAGACGAAGGATAGCGCCACGAGTTGGATCCACTACGAAAGGAACGTAGCTGCTTGCAGACGTGTTAAGAAGGTCTGAAACTGTTGCAACAACGTTTGAAGCAGGCTGCTTACCTAGAGGAACAATTGACTTGTTCTCTGCGTCATATACAACGTAACCATCTTTAGTAACAAGGTTGAAGTTACCAATACGAGTAACTTGCTTAACATTGATGTCACCGCTTAGCTCTGCTACTTCAGCTTCGAAAGTAGAAGTCTTTGCAGATTCAGTCATTTCAGTTTGGAATGCAATCCAAAGCTCTTCAAGTTCACGAGTAGTTGGCAGCTCTTTAGCAGCAGCTAGTGAACGAAGAACTTCAGCACGTCCTGGCTTTTCAGCACTTACGATCGATGCTTCGATTGAACCGATAGCATCAGCTGATGAACGACGTACAACACCGAACATCTCACCAAGAGTACCTTGAGCATTTACTAGCTCAGTTTCTTTGTCAGCAAGAGTGATTTCGTTTTGCTTGAATTGCTTGTTAAGACGCTCACCACGTGCTTTTTCAGCAGCTAGGTCACGTTTAGCTTTGTTAAGTAGTGCTTGCTTGTCAGCACGCTCAGACAAGAACTCTTGCTCACGAGCTTTGTTAATTTTACCTTCAGAAATACGATTCTGTTTAACTTGCTCTAGGATCTTGTCAAGTGCTTCCGTGTTTGCATGTGCATTCAACGCGGCACCAGCAGAAACTGTTAATGCTGCAGCAACTGCAAAACCTTTAAATAGTTTCTTCATGTTTTATTACTCCGCGCCGAAAATAGGAAGTTTAACTAGTTCTGGGGCAGCCTGACCACGTGCTATACGGATCATGTCTTTGATAGGCTTAAGGTATTCTTCACCTAGTGATTGCCACTGCTTCGCATTGTTGTCCCAAACCCATGCATTCTTTTGATCGAATGATTGAGCAACATAAGCGATACGACCTAGACGAGCGAAGTCAACGTTGATGTTTTTACCGTTAATTTCTAGAGAACCTTGAGAAGCAGTCATTGCTGTACCGTATGCAGTTTCAACAGTGTAAGCTTCTAATACCTGACGGTATTTCTCTGAAGTAGTTACTTTTGCGTTTGAAAGTGTTTCACGTAGTCTTTCTACGCGCTCTAAACGCTTTTCAGTATCAAACGGGACGTCCGCTTTGATGAATTGCTCGAGTGTATCAATCATGCGATACATCAAAGGCACAACGTCTTGCTTAGTTTTATCAACTGTCGCGATCTGACGCTCTAGAGACTCAATGTTTGCATTTTGGTCCGCAACCAAACGTGCAACGTGGTCGTTGTAAACTTTTAGAAGTTCTGTTTCATCGACAGTAGTGCGGTATTCTGCAATCATTTCGATTGACTGACCGTAAATATTATCAACTTTTTCTTGAGACTTTTGAGCAGCCTTTTGAGTTTGCTGACCTACTTTTTGTATGTCATTCAAAGGATCTGCCATCACATTGCTGCTTGCAAATGCCGCTGCGCCAAATAACGCTGAAGCTACAAGACTCTTTCTGATTTTAACAGACATAGTTCCCAACCAACTAAGTAATGTTACTTTTATAATTTTTGCACTCTAACTTTAGAAGAGTACCCCGGATACCTTTTTAGAAGTATCAACCGTGCAATAATGCTAAATGCATTTGCCCATGTCAACTTCATGTTTAAAACTAATTTTGTAATCGCATTTCTAATAAAATGAAATAAAACATCACATTAACAACAAAACAACCAAAAAAAACTTAAATCACTTACTTTTCATACACAAAGCAACTTAATTAACAATTTATTACAGTCAAAAAACAGCCAAAAACAAGGCCCCATTTGGCTTCAAACCTTTAATTACGCTATATCTATCAATCCCTTAGCAAGAAAATTTCACAATAAAAAATTGCATATAACACAATATTATTGTCGATGAAAATTTTTTTCCTCTTCCAAATACCTGCATAAAGCAATGATTTGACGATGAAATTCATCTAAGAACAATGAAATATGGTACCCATCAACCAGTCCATGGTGTACCTCTATAGATACAGGCAGACTGTTTTTGTCATCATTTAATTTACCAAAAATAATTTTTGGAATGCCTAGATTGTCACCAACATGCCTTGCATGTTTAAAGCTACTAAATTGAAACCAAGGCAAAATTGATACATATACCTGTTCAACTGAGGTACAGTTTGACAAAAACATTTCGCCCATCAAGGGCTGTTCCAATCCAACCTTTTTATTCTCTTCTGATTGTTGAATGAAATCATGTATGTTCTGACTGTCGCTTAGTGTGATGAACCTAAATGTATTGTCTGACCTTAAAAATGTACCACTTATCGTTACCTGTTCAGCTTCAACGGGGCACCTGTCCACAATGCGATATCGCATAAAATCACAATGTTCTATTGCTCTCGCTAAACAATAAAGATAGCAGTAAGTAAAGGACAGATCAGCCTGAGAAGCTCTAAAATAAAGTGAATGGGTATTTAAATTGGTAGTTATATTAAAGTTTGGATCAGCAAAGTCTTGATAAAACTCAAAGTGCTCTTTACGTTCCCAAGAATTTAAAGCGATTTTTTTCATTTCTACAACTATAAAAAAAGGGCGAATTCGCCCTTTAGTATAGCTTCAATGAAATTGGATTATAATCCATTCTCGATGATTTCTTGCGCCAGTTCATCGGCGATAACATGCGTGGACTTTTGCTCTTCATCTGAACGTTTGAAGATTTCAGCTAGCGTGTCAAAGATGCCTTCAACGTGCTTAGTAGCGAGGGCTTCATTATAACCTTCAGGCTTAGTTTCGTAGTACACATTAATGATACCACCAGCATTAATTACGTAATCTGGTGCGTATAAAACGCCCTTCTCACGTAAAACATCGCCGTGACGAGGCTCTGCAAGCTGGTTGTTAGCGCATCCAGCAATGATGGTTGCTTTAATACGAGGAATCGTTTCATCATTTACAGTCGCACCGAGTGCACATGGCGCATATACATCAACGTCTAAGTCGTAGATTTCGTCAATGTCCACCGCAACTGCACCAAAGTCGGTAACAACACGATCAATTGATGCTTGGTTAATATCAGTAACGAATAGCTTTGCACCAGCCTCATGTAAATGTTTACACAGGCCATATGCAACAGCCCCTAAACCTTGAACTGCGACCTTTACGCCTGTTAAATCTTGATGGCCAAACTTATGTTGGTACGCAGCTTTAATGCCCAAGAATGTGCCTAAAGCTGTAAATGGAGAAGGGTTGCCACTCTTACCTTCAAGACCTAAAACATAGTTGGTCTCTTTGTGCATCACCATGACATCACCTGTTGTGATATTCACGTCTTCTGCTGAGTAGTAACTACCGCCTAGTCTTTCTAGGTGTCTACCGAAAGCTCTGAACAATTCTTCAGATTTGATGCTTTTCGCGTCACCAATGATCACTGATTTACCACCACCAAATGGTAAGCGAGCTACTGCATTCTTGTATGTCATACCTTTAGATAGACGTAATACATCGTATACTGCATCTTGATCTTCTGCATAATCCCATAAACGACAGCCACCAACCGCTGGACCTAGTTTAGTACTATGGACAGCAATGATTGCCTTCAGGCCCGACTTTTCATCTGAGCAAAATACAACTTGTTCATGGTTATCAAATTCAACTTGGTTAAATACAGCCACTTTGATTATTCTCCGATTATTGTCTGAACGTGTCAGATAGCGCTGAAATTGGCCAGACTCTATCATTAACCCTTTAGTCAATCCAGCAAATGAGATGATCTAAGCATTACCCTTTACCATCACGCATAAATAATTTAACTTTAGAACACAAAAAGGCAAATTAAACCAATATATCTACTAAAGTAAATATATTTAATTAGAAATACCTATCAAAACCAAAGCCTCTGTTTACGTAAACGTAAAGCAATTGTTCGTTGTAAGTATAAATTTACACGGCAAGGAATCAAATTAGTTTGTTAACAAACTTCGCACTCGTTCGCTGTAAGTGTATCGAATAATAAACAACCAAATATTACGGGGGAGATGAAGAATTTACTGGATTATGACAACTAAAAGTTATGGAAGTAGAGTAACAAGAATTCTAAAGGCGGAAATACCGCCTTTAGAATGAAAAGCGATTAGCTCAGTTTGCTATCAAGCTCTTCAATTTTAGCTTTCCAAATTGCTGGACCTTGAGTATGGGCATTTGCGCCTTCACTATCCACCGCTACAGTTACTGGCATATCTTCTACTTCAAATTCGTAGATAGCTTCCATCCCTAGATCTTCAAATGCTACAACACGTGATTTCTTAATTGCTTTAGCAACTAGATACGCAGCGCCACCAACAGCCATTAAGTAAACGGCTTTGTTTTGCTTGATAGATTCAACCGTTGCTGGACCTCTCTCCGCTTTACCAATCATCCCAACTAAGCCTGTTTTCTCAAGCATTAGATCTGTGAACTTGTCCATACGTGTCGAAGTCGTTGGGCCTGCTGGACCTACAACCTCATCACCCACAGCATCTACTGGACCCACGTAGTAGATAAACTTGTTTGTAAAGTCGACACCCTCAGGTAAGCCTTGTCCAGAATTGATCATTTCCTGCAGGCGCTTATGAGCAGCATCACGGCCAGTTAAAATTTTACCAGACAGTAATACTGTTTCGCCCATTTTCCAATCTTGGATATCTTCTTTGGTAAGCGTGTCTAGGTTAACACGACGCGTGTCTTCACCCACTTCCCAAGTTACTTCAGGCCAATCTTCAAGCTTTGGCGCCTTTAGATCAGCAGGGCCAGATCCATTTAACGTGAAATGCACATGACGTGTTGCTGCACAATTAGGGATCATTACAACAGGTTTCGAAGCTGCGTGTGTTGGCGCTGTTTTGATCTTAACGTCAACCACTGTGGTTAAACCACCAAGACCCTGTGCACCTATGCCCAGCTTATTAGCTCTTTCAAAGATATCTAAACGCAGTTTCTCTTCAGCTGTCTCTGCACCACGCTCTTGTAAATCATGAATATCGACAGGGTCCATCAGTGATTCTTTTGCCAGTACAGCCGCTTTTTCAGCTGTACCACCGATACCAATGCCTATCATTCCCGGTGGACACCAACCAGCGCCCATTGTAGGTAATGTTTTTTCAACCCAAGCAGCGACGTCATCTGAAGGGTTTAACATTGCCATTTTAGTTTTATTTTCTGAGCCACCGCCTTTAGCGGCAATCATAACTTCAACCTCAGCACCAGGTACTAAATCCACGTGGACAACAGAAGGAGTATTGTCTTTAGTATTTTTGCGACTTCCCGCAGGGTCCGCAACAATTGACGCTCGAAGTGGATTATCTGGATTCGTGTAAGCACGACGTGTGCCTTCATCCACCATTTGCTGAACTGTTAAGTCGGTTTTGTCCCATTTAACGTCCATACCAACTTTAACGAAACATGTAACGATACCCGTGTCTTGACATAGAGGGCGCTTGCCTTCCGCTGACATACGAGAGTTTATTAAAATCTGCGCGATTGCGTCTTTAGCGGCTTTACTTTGTTCATTGTTGTATGCTTTTTCTAAAGCTTGTACAAAATCAAGCGGGTGATAAAAAGAAATGTATTGCAGCGCATCTTCAATGCTATCAATAAAATCTTGCTGACGGATAATGCTCATGACGGTTCCTTTATTTGCCATTTAGGACTGCTAAATGACGTGTACTTGAAAAGTACAAAAGCGAAGTAGTCACACCACTGAGCCAAAAACATCACAAACCGACTACAAGCCCCGAGTCAGTGATTCTTGTCCCTACAATTAATGTGGCTATTGGTTATCGCTTCTATACTCTATAGATTCATATCTAATTATGATAACCTCCTCGCCCGTTTCGGGCTAGTTTTCAGGGTCAAGTAAATGATAAATGCACAGAATAATTGCATTGCGGTCGACATTTCTCTCTCTACAGTGGAAGTTTTTGAACAGTTTGCACAACATAAGTATGCAATATTGCTAGATTCCAGCGATGCAAAACATGAAAATAGTCATTACGACATAATTAGCTTCAACCCAGTTCATGTCCTTGAAGCGAGCGAAGGAAATGCACTTCTTGACGGCCAATTACAAAATTTGAGTGTCTTTGAGCTATTAAAAAAAGAATTATCCAAGTTGTGTACCAATAAAGTAGAAGGATTACCCTTTGTTGGTGGTTGGTTAGGTTTTTTTGGATACGACTTGGGTCGTTATATTGAAAACATACCAGAGGAATCTGTTGCTGATATTTCACTGCCAGATATGGTCGCTGGATTATATTTGGATGCATTGATATTCGATAACAAGAAACAGCAGTGGTTCTATGTTTCGCAGCCCCAAACAAACAGGCTAGAGCAGTATCTCGAAATTATCCATGGTGTTTCTGCTCAATTACCATCATTTGAATTGCGCACTGATTGGCTGTCAAACATGACTAAGCAGCAGTACACAACTAAATTTGATAAAATACATCATTACCTACTAAGTGGTGACTGCTATCAAATAAACCTTGCTCAGCGATTCCAAGCCCAATATTCAGGTTCTGAGTGGCAAGCATATAAAAAGCTCAGAGCAAATAACAAAGCCCCATTCTCTGCGTTTTACAACCTTGGTGAAGACAAGGCAATAGTGTCAGTATCACCTGAGCGATTTATTTCTGTCAGGTCGAATAAAGTTGAAACAAAACCGATTAAAGGTACCCTACCCCGCTTATCAAATGCTGTCGAAGATAGCGAACAGGCCGAAGTTTTGCGTCATTCAACTAAAGACAGAGCTGAAAATGTAATGATTGTGGATCTGCTAAGAAATGATTTAGGCAAGGTCGCAAAGCCCGGTACCGTTAATGTTCCCAAGCTGTTTGAAATCGAAAGTTTCCCAGCTGTTCACCATCTGGTTAGTACTGTTACCAGTGAACTCGCTCCTGGTAAAGATGCCGTGGACCAACTCGAAGCTGCTTTCCCAGGAGGTTCGATTACCGGAGCCCCTAAGATTAGAGCTATGGAAATAATCGAAGAACTCGAACCACATCGTCGCAGCGCATACTGTGGCTCAATAGGTTACTTGAGTGCATGCGGTGATATGGATACTTCCATCACTATTCGTACGCTCGTATGCGATAATCAGTCCATCTACTGTTGGGCAGGTGGCGGAATTGTAGCCGATTCAAATGTAGACGCGGAGTATCAAGAAACTTATCATAAAGTAAACAAGATACTCCCCATACTTAAATGAAGCTTGAACATATAATTAGTAAATACACACTCTCAGTAACGTCAAACCCTTCCAAAACGTTTGTCGGGGTGCAAAGCGCTGTGCTTGTGCCCTTAATTGAGTTAGATGGCCAAGCTCAGTTATTATTATGTAAGCGCAACGCAAACCTAAGAGCACACCCTAGTCAAATTTGTTTTCCTGGTGGGAAAATAGAAGCTCAGGACACTTCAGTACAAGATGCCGCTCTACGAGAAACGTTCGAAGAAATCAGCCTTTCACGAAAACATGTTACTACCCTAGGTGAGCTTGAAACACATAGCTCCTTGAGTGGATTTCATATTACTCCGATTCTGGCAAAGGTGGAAAACAATGCCACATGGGTGCTATCAAGTGATGAAGTAGATAACGTTTTTACACTCTCTTTAAGTGACTTAATGGACCCCAGACAATGGCAAAGCTACCCTACCAATTTTCGGGGCAAAGCCATTAGCATCAAAGGTTTCATGACACCTCATGGGCTATTGTGGGGAGCAACGGCTAGTATTATAACGAAATTTACCAGCACGCTAATTTAATCATCTAGTAAAACGGTATTTTCCGTCCTATAACGGGTTACTTCTGCAATAATTAACGTTATTATGTGCGCCCGTTCAGAGGCAATGATGAGTAAAATTTATGATTAGTGCATTTGATATGTTCAGTATCGGTATTGGGCCATCTTCATCCCATACCGTCGGACCGATGCGCGCTTCGCGTCTGTTCGTCAAAGATCTACAGAACAGTAAATTAATTGACGACGTTACTGCGGTAAAAGTTGAGCTATTTGGCTCACTAGGTCAAACAGGTATTGGTCACGGCTCTGGTAAAGCTGTTATCTTGGGTCTTGCTGGATATGATCCAGAAACCATAGATGCTGATCTTGTTCCTCAAATTCTAGAAAAAATCGAACAAGAGCAAGTAATTTACTTAGATCAACAACATAAAGCTGATTTTCCTAAGCAAGGCGCCGTTGTTTTCCATCGTCGAAAAACTTTGCCAAAGCATTCTAATGCAATGGAGATCCAAGCTTACAAAGGCGATGAACTGCTACATAGCCAGATATATTATTCTATTGGTGGTGGCTTTATCGTCACAGATGAAGATTTTGAAGCAGAAAAGCAGGCTGCACTTGATGTGCGAGAGCAAAACCCGGCTCCCTATCTATTTGACACCGCTGAAGAACTGTTGAGCATTTGCAAAGAGACAGGTTTGAGCGTTTCAGCATTGATGATGGCAAACGAGAAAACGCTGCGTAGCGAAAGCGAAATCAAGCAAGAACTTTTCAATATTTGGGAAGTAATGAAAGCTTGTATTGAGCGTGGCATGCGGACGGAAGGTATTTTGCCAGGTGGATTAAAAGTTAAGCGACGCGCACCTAGCCTTTATCTAAAATTAAACGTAGAAAATAGCAACGACCCATTACGTGCAATGGACTGGGTTGATCTATTTGCACTAGCGGTAAATGAAGAAAATGCAGCGGGTGGACGTGTAGTAACAGCTCCAACTAATGGTGCGGCGGGCATCCTACCCTCGGTATTGATGTACTATCACACATTCATCAAAGAAGTAGATATTGAGATCGCAACTCGTTACTTATTAACTGCAGCTGCAATCGGTATTTTATACAAGAAAAATGCCTCCATCTCAGGTGCTGAAGTTGGGTGTCAGGGTGAAGTTGGTGTTGCTTGTTCTATGGCCGCAGGCGCTTTAACTGAGATAATGGGTGGCAATGTAGTCCACGTAGAAAATGCAGCAGAAATTGGTATGGAACACAACTTGGGTCTTACTTGTGATCCTGTAGGTGGTCTTGTACAAGTACCTTGTATAGAACGAAATGCAATGGGTGCTGTAAAAGCAATCAACGCCTCTCGTTTGGCACTTCGCGGAACCGGTGACCAAAAAGTATCTCTCGATAAAGTTATTAAGACGATGCTTGATACAGGTAACGATATGAAGACTAAATATAAAGAAACCGCTCGTGGCGGCCTCGCGGTTAACATCATAGAATGCTAAACCGACTTCTTTGTATCTAGAATAAAATAAAGCCGCATATTGCGGCTTTATTTTATTGGTAATGTCACATTTTCAAATAGCGCATCAACGTCATCTTGATTTCGCATTAAACTTGCTTTCTCAACCACATCTTTAGTCAAGTGTGGAGCAAATCTCTCTATGAAATCATACATATAACCGCGTAAGAAGCTGCCTTTTCTAAAGCCAATCTTAGTCGTACTAGCTTCAAATAGGTGACTCGCGTCAATACATACTAAGTCTTTGTCTGCAATATCATCCACGGCCATAGTGGCTAAGACACCAACACCTAATCCTAGGCGGACATACGTTTTAATCACGTCTGCATCTGTAGCGGTAAACACAATATGAGGTTCTAAGCCATGCGCATTGAATGCCTTGTCTAACTCAGATCTACCTGTAAAACCAAATACATAAGTGATCAAAGAGTACTTTGCAACATCCTGAACTGTGATGTTTTTGCCAAGCTGCGCCAGTGGGTGGTCTTTTGTCACCACAATACTACGATTCCAGTGATAACACGGCAACATAATCAAATCGCCATAGAGGTGAAGCGCTTCTGTTGCTATGGCGAAATCCGCATCCCCTCGAGCAGCCGCATCAGATATTTGTTGCGGTGTACCCTGATGCATGTGCAAAGACACTGCAGGGTATTTTTGCATAAACCCTTGGATAACAGGGGGTAAAGCATAACGCGCCTGTGTATGTGTTGTTGCGATATTTAACTTACCCTGATCGGGTAAAGTGTGCTCGTTGGCAACTGCTTTAATACCTTCTACTTTGGATAGAATTTCACGCGCGATGTTTATGATCTCATTGCCCGCACTTGTAACGTGCGTCAAATGCTTACCACTGCGACCAAAAATTTGCACACCCAATTCGTCTTCTAGCATACGTACTTGTTTTGAAATGCCTGGTTGAGATGTATAAAGACTCTCAGCGGTGGCAGACACATTCAAATTATGATTCAGTACTTCAACGATGTATTTCAATTGTTGTAATTTCATAACATTGTTTATTTTTTTATTTGTTATCTAATAAGCGACTTGGTTTACGGTTTACGCAGAGCGCCGAGTCGGATCCTTTCCTAGGCTAGCATATTTATTGAGTAGCTGATAGTAATTGTAACATTTGAGCAATCATATAAGAAATCTGTATTAGATACGACTATACTGAAAAATGGTGTATTCAAATTCATTTACATACACCTTGTTATTAAAACTATCCAATATACAATTATTTGATGTAATATAAAAAATTATCGCCTTGGGTAGTTTACGTAGAGATTCGGGTATGTTTGTTTCCATCATAATATTATTGATTGTTGCTTTGGTTGTAATTGCAGTGTGGGTTAGTGCTATTCAGCAACATAAAGAGAAACAAGAAGCAGAAAGACGCAAAGAGTTGTCAAAGCAGAAACGGGTTATTGAAGAATCCGAAGATGTACTATTGAACAGCTCCAATATACCTATGACAGGCGATATGCTGAGAATTATTCAAAAGCGTATACATGACGCTCTAGCCACAATGGTAGAACTCTCTCCGACATCAAGAGAACTAAAAAACCGCCTGCACGAATCTCAAGAACGAATGAACAACGATGTTCCTAATCTCAGTGACAGCGATAAAGTTTCACTTCCCGATAACGACAAACAGCTGATAGCCCTTGTACAAGGCATCAAAAAGCTGAGACATTTACTGCGTTCAGAGCACAGTAAGGGAAAAGTTGACACGCAGATCTTTGTCAAAGAAGACAGACGGCTTGAAAAGATTCAATTGAGGATTAACGTTGAGAGCCAAATTAAGCGTGGGTTGTCAGCAAAAACAGCGAATATGGTGGGCTCTGCAAGACAGTACTTTGAAAAAGCCTACGCGACAATAATGGCTGTAACCTACAGCGATGAATATGTGACTGAAAAGAAAAACCAACTTGAAGGGTATTTGAATGAGATTAGCGTCGAATTGAAGGCCTCTAATGCATCAGCTGTTAAGAAAAAAGCGGAAAAAGAAAAGGACGACCTAGACGTCCTTTTCGCACCCAAAAAGAAATGGTGATCAGCTAAAAGCAAACTTTAAAATAAATAACACCGTCAATACCCAAACGCTGATAGAGATTTCATCTTTTCTGTTACAGGCTAACTTTACCGCCGTGTATGCGATAAACCCAAGCGCGATACCGTGAGCAATAGAAAATGTCAGCGGAGTCATTAGTAACACAACACTCACTGGTATCGCATCTGTCATATCATCCCAGTTAACCAGCTTTAGATTCTGCAGCATCAACACCGCAACGTAGAGAATTGCACCGGCCGTAGCATACGCAGGAACCATTTGTGCCAGCGGTGCAAAAAACATCATAAGCAGAAAACATACGCCCACCACCACTGCTGTTAATCCTGTTCTGCCACCCACTGAAACGCCAGATACAGATTCGATATATGAGGTCGTGGTAGATGTGCCTAAAAATGAACCAGCCACGGTTGCAGTACTATCTGCTGACAGCGCTCTTCCCAAACGTGGCATATTACCTTTCTCATCGGCAATGCCAGCTTTTTGCGTAACCGCCACGAGTGTTCCACTTGTATCAAACAAATCTACAAATAAGAATGCAAAAACAACGCTTAACATGGTCACTTCAAGCGCGCCTGCAATATCTAGCTGTCCAAACGTTGGGGCAATACTTGGTGGTACAGATACGATTCCCGTGTACTCAACCAATCCAGCTCCCCAAGCAATTAAAGTCACAAGAAGGATACTGATCAGCACACCGCTTTTAAACTCACGATACATAAGCGCAGTGATCACAAATAAACTAAATATTGCCAAAAGAGGGCCTGGGCTGGTGATGTCACCCAACTGCACAAATGTAGCTGGACTCGATACGATTATCTCAGCATTTTTCAATGCGATTAATGCTAAAAATGCGCCTATTCCCGTAGCAATAGCACGTTTAAGTACCACAGGAATTGCTTGGATAACCCATTCCCTTATTTTAAAAATACTCAAGAGTAAAAATAAGCAGCCAGATAAAAAAACCGCACCTAAGGCCGTTTGCCAACTATGCCCCATACCCAGTACAACGCCGTAGGTGAAAAATGCATTAAGCCCCATACCTGGTGCCAATGCTAAAGGATAATTTGCCCAAAACCCCATAATAAAACAGCCAATGGCTGCTGCTAGGCAGGTAGCAACAAAGGCTGCACCATGGTCGATACCAGCTTGAGCAAGCATTGCAGGGTTTACAAACACAATATAAACCATCGTGATAAATGTAGTCAGGCCCGCCACAACTTCCGTTTTAACATTCGTCTGAAGCGCCTTGAGCGAAAAAAGTCTTTCTAGCATGTCTTTGTATTTTAAATGGAAACGAGGCTGGCGATTTTACCACAAATAGGCTTCTTTAAAGGACAAATTAAGTAAAAATCAGCTACACTGTAGGCTAGGTTGTAATAAGTGAAGTGAGTATGAAAAACAGTCAATCTACAAAGGCTTACAGTGGTGACTTAGAGCAACAACTGCTGAATGTGCTCGAATTTGTAACTCAAGAGCCAGATCCAAACCATCACTGGCCCAAAGGACAAGATCCTAATCAAGCCTACAAAAAGGGCCTCTACTACATAAAAGAAAAACAGTATCCACTGGCTGCGAAGTGGATGCGATTGGCTGCTATGTCAGGTGACAACAAAGCGCAGTTCTATCTCGGCCTATTGTTTATAAAAGGACAAGGCGTGCCAAAGAGTGTTTTTCATGGCGTCGCCTGGCTAAGTTTGGCCCAAAGCCAAGGAAATATCGCTGCTGAAAGTACGCTCAAAGAGGTAAGACCGCACCTGACAACAAAGCGTTATTTAGACGCTCAGTGTTATGCCGCAACGTTATATGAGCAGATTCATCAATTAAACCATTTTAAAACATAAAGTTAGTATCACCCGGGATAAACCACAACCAAAAAGAACAAAAAAACATCAAATGTAACCTTGATCATTAGTGCTGTATGAAATACTGTATATATACTGTATAAACAATCAGTATTAAAACTATGTTACATACTTCGACCATATTAAGTACAAGATCAGGTAGCCAGCACAGCAATGCTAGCTTTAATATCGTGAATACTCGCGATGAATCAACAACCAGCTTAGAACTTATGAAAATTTTGGGTTTTTGCAATTCAAAAGCTGGTTGGACATTATTGATAGCACCAGATCACACAATCAGAAAATCAATGCTTGATCACTGTGACATTGACATCAACAAGCTGCTAGTTTTAAAGCTGAAAGATCTGATAGACTTAGAGCATACTCTAGACTGCGCACTAAACAACGGTAACTTTGCCGCTGTTATTACTTGGCCAGGCATCTTATCTGCACAACAAATTCAGCAACGTAGTCTCAGCCACTCTGATACAACTCTGTTTTGTTTTAAAGAAGCTTGTAGTATGCCTGCGTCTGAATTTGCGCATTAATTATTTAGGTTTTTTATGTGTTTTTGTGGTCATGCTCAACCCTTTGAACAGTGCTGTCAGTTGTTTATCTCTGGACAACAGTACCCTGATACAGCAGAGCAGCTGATGCGTTCAAGATATAGCGCATATCGAATGAAAGAGGCAAATTATATCGTGCAAACTTACGCTCAGGAAAAGCGCAATGAGCACTCAGAAGAAGAAATACTTCTTTTTGCCAATCAAGTCGAGTTTATCAACCTGGAAATCGTTGATACAGGTAAGGATCACCGTTTTCAATACGTCGAGTTTAAAGCCTCCTACTTAGAAGGCCAACAATTGAGTATGTTACATGAGCGCTCAAGGTTTATTAAGGAAGATGGACATTGGATGTACTTGGATGGCGAACTTTACCCATGCGAAGAGAAAAAAGTAAGCCGTAACGATCCTTGTCCGTGCTTAAGTGGGAAAAAGTTTAAAAAGTGCCACGGCTAACTTTTTTATTTGTAACTCGTCAAGTTTGTCTTTCAGGTCAACTCACTTCAATATACCAGCCAAAATCAGTTCATTTCTTGGCTGGTATGCTCCCGTTTGATTACACCGCAACCCGTAATTGTGATTGCATTTCGCCACTAGCAAGCTGGTCATAAAACGCTGCGGCATCGATGTCATTATCCTTTCCTGTTACTTCGGGCTGCTTTTGCTTGGCTAGTTTTGCTCGTACAGCAGGTTCTAAATTTTCGACAACTGAAAGTGGAACATGTGTTCTGTCATCGCGAATGTGCAAAGGCTCGGGATCCAAACATTCATTTAACTTTATATCTTCTAGACCACCATCTTTTACAAAGTAGCGATTATACTGCCCAATAAGAAAGTCATATTCTGATGGTGCAAGCGGCTTTTGAGGGCCTATTTGTAGTTCTTTTTTCAACGCATCTTCAGAGCTGTCTTTTTCATCAATTGCTGAGCGTGGCAAATCAAACTGGCTGAAATCGAGTGCATCCTGTGAAAGTGCACTTAGCAGTAATCCAAAGTCACCTCTGCGAGAAGCATGCACACTGATATTCAGCGCCACACCTAATTGGGCTTCCTTGAGTAACAAATCATCTATCTGCATGGATTTTGGCCAAAAAAAACAAAGTCTGAAAATTTATCGGCATTTTTTGAAAAAACTTTAGGACATTTCTTTACATCGCCAAAAACTTTGATATTATCAGCGCCGTTGTTGAGGAGGGGTTCCCGAGCGGCCAAAGGGATCAGACTGTAAATCTGACGGCTCAGCCTTCGCTGGTTCGAATCCAGCTCCCTCCACCATCAACACAAAGTACAATTCGGAGGGGTTCCCGAGCGGCCAAAGGGATCAGACTGTAAATCTGACGGCTCAGCCTTCGCTGGTTCGAATCCAGCTCCCTCCACCACTTTGTACTTTAAAACGCTCTAATGTGGAGGGGTTCCCGAGCGGCCAAAGGGATCAGACTGTAAATCTGACGGCTCAGCCTTCGCTGGTTCGAATCCAGCTCCCTCCACCACTCTTTCTATTTTTTCTTTCTTTTTTTACATAATCATTACCAAGTAGTCAAAATTTCCCCGTATTTTTTCAGGTATATCTTTGCATCCTTAAAATCAGGGTAGTGACAGGATACGATGCTCCAAAATGTTTGGTTGTGAGCCATAACATGATAATGCGCTAATTCATGCACGATTACATAGTCGATAACCCATTTAGGAGCACCTAAAAGAGTACAATTAAACGCGATTGTTCCGTTAGATGATAGACTCCCCCACTTTCTCTTGTAGAATCTCACTTTCAAAGTTTTGAAATCTGCGTTCATTTTCGTGCAGTATTGGGGCAATTTGAAAAGTAAGTACTCGGTCAACGCATCAGAAAATAAAAGCTTTAGTTCGACATTCGCTGTTTCTTTACAAATTAGCCCATTTGATTTCAAGTGCACTTTATTTTGTTTATGGTCTATGTAACTCTCTGCCATACCTTGCATTAATTCGTATTCACGACCGTACACCATAATCGTATTAGAAGACCAAATATCGGTTTGTCTGGTGTTATCGAGCGATTGCTGTTTATCTAAAACCCATTGCTGCTTAGATAAGAGCCATGTATTTAACCAGTTCTTACAAATCGTGTGGGGCGCGTAAACACTAACACCAGAAGGTTGCACCTTAATCGCCACCGTTTTTCTTCTTTTACTTAATTTGAGTTGATAATTGAATTCCATAGAAAATTTGCTGCTTTTTCATTTAAATCTGAGAATTGCTGCTACCTTTATACTTATCTGGAAGAAAAATAAGCTATCATGACCAACAAACCTAAATGCCAGTATATCTCACCTGACGGCCATAGTTGCCAAGAAATTGATATGGGTTCTGGATATTGCTTTTGGCACGACGCGAAGTTTGACAAAAGTGGCTTAGAACTGTCCCAAAAGCTTGAGCGTTATGCTAAAAAAGGCGGTTTATTACAAGGGTTAGAATTAAAAAGGGCCAACCTTGAAGGGTTAAACTTAGTTAAGTTTAATGACCATAATGGGTATGATCTTTCTTACAGCAACTTTTATCGTGCTAACTTGCACGGTGCTCACCTATTCAATAGCACAATAAAAAATGCATCATTAATGAAAGCGGATCTACGAGACGCAAACCTCCACTGCTGTAAACTCGAAAACACAAATATATTAGGGGTTAAACTCAATGCCACCAGAATAGACAACCTCGTACTAGGTGACAAATTACTTCAAGAAAACCAGGCCATCGAAGCCACTAAACAAAAAAATTATGATGAAGCACAAGACTTGTACCTGCAAAGTGAAGAGATTTATCGGTTACTAAGAAAAGGTGCTGAGCAACAAGGCTTATTTGAGATGGCTGGTAAATACACATACAGTGAATTGCGCATGCGTCATGCTCAATATCCCAAATATTCGAAAAAAAGGCTTGTTTCTAGTTTTATAGATATGCTCTGTGGCTATGGTGAAAAGCCAGAGAACGTTATCAGATTTAGCCTAGGCATGATCCTTTTGTGCGCACTCTGTTACTTCGTACTCGGCATTAACTATAATGATGAAACCATTCGTATTAATACATCAGCTACTTTAAAAGATAACCTTCATGCGATGTTAAACTGCTTCTATTTTAGCGTGGTTACTTTTACAACATTGGGCTACGGCGACATAACCCCAGTAGGCATTACTCGCCTCATAGCCACAATAGAAGCATTCATTGGCAGCTTTTCACTAGCTTTGTTCGTTGTTGTCTTTGTAAAACGAATGACACGCTGACTTTCGTATACTTAATCTTCAATTTCCCGTGCTAGTTCATCTAGAAACCTACGCATGAATTCGGTGCGACGCTTCGCCTCTTTCTTGGCCGCTAGAGTATGCATTTGTGATTCAATGTGTAATAGCTTGATAAAGAAATGGTCAAGCGTATAGTTCTTGTCATCGGGCTCTCTATCCGAGCAGAAAGGGTCTCCAGTATGGTATAAATGCCTCGCTATTGCACCACCTACCTTCATACAACGGCTAACACCGATTGCACCCAAAGCATCCATTCTATCGGCGTCCTGAACTATTTGTGCTTCCAATGTCGTCGGTGGTACATTTGCACTAAAGCTATGCGCTACGATTGCGTGATGTATTCCTTCTAATTTTTCTTGAGGATACCCAATTTCAATTAAAAACCTCTCTGCTTTATCCGCTGCGAGCTTTGATGCTTTTGCCCTATCAGGGTGGTTTTTGGCGACCGCAACACAATCATGAAGCCATGCAGCGGGTACCACAATGTCCAAGTCAGCCCCTTCTTCAGTGGCCAATTGTTTTGCAGTTTTTACTACCCTTTGAACATGAGACAGATCGTGTGCTGTGTCTGCAAAGGGTGTTCCAAGCATAAATTCCTTAAATACTTGTTCAAAGTCGTTCATATTGCCAATCATTTTTACTTAAACCTTATCCTTCACATTGTATGTTGGAACCCCCTTCACTAAAATGACAGGATTCTACTTAGTAAGGAATTTATATGTCTTGTGCGCTGTATTTACAACCCGGCCGAGAAAAATCTCTTAAAAGAAAACACCCTTGGATATTCTCCAAAGCGATTAAAAAGATTAAAGGTAAACCTGGACTTGGTGACCTTGTAAAAATATACAGCCATGACGGACAGTATTTGGCAACGGCGGCGTATAGCCCAAGCTCTCAAATTAGAGCACGGATCTGGACTTTTGATGAGTCTGAACAGATTGACCAAAACTTTTTTAAACGCCGTCTGAGCCGCGCACTTCAAGTGCGAGAATATGTTATCGATGAAGGCGGTTTAACGGGATACAGATTATGCGCTGCTGAGTCAGACGGTTTACCCGGTATCACCATTGACAAATTCGACAACTATCTTGTATGCCAGCTTTTAAGTGCGGGTGCTGAAAGGCATAAAGGCGAAATAGTTGCAGCATTGCGCGAGCTATTTCCAGAATGTGCAGTCTATGAACGCTCGGATGTGGATGTCAGAAAGAAAGAAGGGCTAGAAAAAATAACAGGGCCACTTCACGGTGACGCGCCAAAAGAAACAGTATTGATTGAAGAAAATGGCTTAAAACTAGAAGTTGATATCATCAATGGACATAAGACAGGCTTCTACTTAGATCAACGAGATAGTCGCGCTGCACTAGAAAGGTTTTCAAAAGGCAAAACAATCCTAAATTGTTTTTGTTACACCGGAACTTTTAGCTTGTATGCACTCAGAGGCGGATGCAATGAAGTTATCAATGTCGATGTATCGCAGCCAGCATTAGACACCGCAAAAAGAAATGTCGAGCACAATAACCTAGATTTAAGCAAGGTAGACTTTGTCAAAAAGGATGTTTTTAAACTGCTTAGAGAATACCGAGAACAAGGTAAGCAATTCGACACTATCGTCATGGATCCTCCCAAATTTGCAGAGAGCAAAGCACAATTAACTGGCGCATGTCGGGGATACAAAGATATAAATATGCTAGCCATGCAATTGCTTAAGCCCGGAGGCACGTTACTGACATTCTCTTGCTCTGGATTAATGGACCAAAACTTGTTTCAAAAAGTCGTAGCTGATGCCGCATTGGATGCAAAACGCGACTTAGTTATTATGGAGCGTCTAAACCAAGCACCGGATCACCCTATTGCTGGTTTTTACCCTGAAGGTTTTTACCTCAAAGGGCTAATTTGTAAAGTCTACTAACACAAAAAAGGGAGCTTTAAGCTCCCTTTTCCTATCTCTTAGTAGCTACCTTTTAAAGTAACGCCTGAGTAATTATTGTAACCGCGTAACATAATGTGATAAGTCGCTGCGCCACCATTATTAGTTAGCGAGCAAGTTTCACTGTTACCGTTACGGTATGGTCTACAGTCATATGTAGAAGTTGTTGGAGCTTGTCCTTTTCTTACATAAAGGTCTGCATCACCAGTGCCACCTGAAATCTCAACACTGAGAGTCGAGTTTGCAGGTACATCAATTGTGTATGCAACTTCACTACCTGATGCGCCAGATAGACCTGTTACTGGCACACCATTCTCAAGACAGTTAGCACCACAGCCACCGTTGCCTGTTGAAGTGGCCGCCACTAAGCTAGCGCCAGAGTATGCTGAATAACCATGCAACATAATGTACCAATCACCAGCTGCTGGGTTATTGATTGTACATACTTCTTCGTTACCACTCTTATAAGGGCGACATGTATAGCTGCTCTGAGTCGCCTTTTGTCCTTGCTGTAGGTAAAGGTCCGCATCACCAGTGCCACCAGAAAGTGTTACTGTCAATGTATCTTTTCCAGCTGGTACTTTGAATAGGTAGTGAGTTTCGCTACCTGATGCACCACTTGCACTTACAGAAACGCCATCATCTAACTCTGGTAAAGTTGGTGGTGGAGGTGGAGGCGTGCTATCTGCAAGCGAGAACAATAGCTCATTTGGAGAACCTGATTTTGCATCGCTTACTTTATCTTTTGAGCTGCGCGAGCTTAATAAAGAATCAATTTGACTAGGAGTTAAGCCTGGATTTTCATCCAAGTACAAGGCAACAACACCAGCAACGTGCGGTGCAGCCATCGAAGTACCACTAATTGTATTCGTTGCCGAATCAGAGTTGTACCATGCCGACTTAATGCTTGAACCTGGCGCATAAATATCAAGACAGTTACCATAGTTAGAGAAGCTTGAACGCGCATCAGAACTTGTTGTTGAACCAACAGTTACCGCGTCAGCAGCTCTAGCAGGAGAGTAGTTACATGCATTGCTGTTGTCATTACCAGCTGCAACTACAAAGGTTACTCCAGAAGCGACAGCCGTGTTTACAGCATCATCAACTGCTTGAGAAACACCACCTCCTAAACTCATATTTGCAACAGAAGGGCCCGATGCATTATCTTTAACCCAGTTGATACCTGAGATAACACCAGAGTATGAACCTGAACCATTACAGCCAAGAACACGAACGCCAACCACGTTTACATTCTTAGCAACACCATATGCTCCGCCACCAATAGTGCCCGCAACGTGAGTACCATGACCGTTACAATCACTTGAATCTGCATCGTTATCTACAAAGTCATAACCGTGGCTTGCACGACCACCGAATTCAGCATGTGATATACGTACACCTGTATCGATTACATAAGCTGTAACACCAGAACCGTCATAGTCATAGTGATAGTTACTGTTTAGAGGTAAGTCTCTTTGGTCTACCCTGTCTAAGCCCCAAATTGCATTCCCTTGATCTGCGCTTGCATCTACCATAGGCGTAATCGTTACGATCTGGTCTTGCTCAATGTAGTCAACACTAGGGTTATTAAGTAGTTCTTTTATTTTTTGCTTAGATGCATTTACAACTACACCATTTAAAACACCATTGAAACTCTTAGTAACTTGCACATTATGCTGAGTAGTCAGAGCTTGAGCTTGGCTCGTAGCATAGCTAGAAATTGCTGCACTATTTGCTGCATTTAGCACTGTAGGGGTTTTAAATACGACGATGTACTGGTCCTCAATCGCTTTACTTTGGTCAACCGACATCATTTCAGCTTGAGCTAAACAGCTACCTGACATGCCTGCCAATACCGCAAAAGCGAGTGTGTTTAATTTACGCATACTTGTTCCTTTATTATGTCATTTGGTTAATTTCCAATCAAAATGTAGCGCAATTGTAGAATTAATACACAACAAATTTAACTTAAATTTAACCTGATCCACCTTATTTTGTAAGCAAAAATTTACAATAGAAAGTTTTATTCATTAATTTCAATCCTTAAACAAACATAATTCAAGTTGAGTCATTATTTTGATAAAAAATTATGCCGTAAATTTCTAAAAGGACACTTTAAGTAAACTTTTCATATAGTTATTCCAATTCAAAGATAATGCGCGATTGAAATTTATACTTTGAAAAATTAAGCAATAGTGAAAAAAGGAATAAGCAAGGCCAAGAACTTAGTTTTTTCAACATATAAATACATGACAATATTTCAAGGTCACTAAGATACCAATTGGAAATAATGCAAATTAGCGCAGCTTTTACTGCTCTTTTTTGTATTTGCAGTGGGAAATAACGAAGGAGCAACCACATATACAGAGAATATCGTGACGCTCAGAGGTAGTAATACTCAATGCTGGGCTTCATTGTCAAAGTATGCAGCTATGACATTATCTTTAGCCAAAGGCTTGTTACACAGAGGTTCAAAGTGCTAATAACAGCAATCGAAGCTGCATTACGCAAGATAGGTGCAAAAGGCTACTGACTGCGAACGCAGTGAGTACAGTTCTTTTGCACAAGGGTGACGAATGACCGAAACAAAGTTTCGCAGCATGAGGAAGTGAGCGCATGGATGCGCGATGGGACCCAGCTTTATCGTGCGAAAGGTTTATGACACAGCGCGAAGCGCTGGCATTCTTTTCGCGCAAGGTGAAATGAAT
>NZ_AUYB01000110.1 GCF_001625655.1 Pseudoalteromonas luteoviolacea DSM 6061
TTTAGTTGCGCAGAACACTATTTCCATTAATAATAAAATTCGAGCCTGCATCCAATTGTTTAGGATGTCCTTGAGGGTGTTGAATAATCATGATTTCTTCAGGAAATTCATTCCTCAGTGTTTTCCAACCATAATTGTTGCCGGGAGCTCCTTCAAGTTCGAGAATCGCATAATCTAGCCTTCCTGGTAGATCATTACCATTTTCGGCTACCCGAGTAATATTGAAGAATTGTTGAGCTCTAACTGTATTGGTGTCGTTTGCTAATTGATAGTTAAATGCGACTACATCATTTACGGTAGTGCCATCTACACAATGAGCAGCAGTAAAAAATAGATTTGAAGAAATCAGAGTACCAGAACAATAACTTCCCGCGGAACTAGACGCAACTGACTTTAGCGCACCGACAGAACGTTCATTAGAATCTACAAAACTTTGTGTAAAGCCAAATCTTGCATAGCGATTGTCATAGCGTTCGACATGTTGTAAGTCATTCACACCGCAAATGCTTTCTGGTTGCGTGCGGTCTACAACATAGTTATCGCCTTCGCTGAGCATTCTAATATAGTTTTCATTATCTTTGGCTGAAACAAAGTGACTTGATAGTGCTAACGCAATAGTAGATAACGTTATCATTTTTATATTTTTCAAACTTATTTTCCTTTTGAAATGTGTTTACTTATAAACATGTCACTATCCAGTGACGAAAAGCAAGATAGCTCCAAATTTTAGTCGTGTAAACTGGGTGGTTAAATGTTTTATTGATATTATTATATTGTTTATAAATTATGGTGTTCCTGTTGGTCGCCATGTTTATTTATAAATTTATTAGGGTGTGTTTATTTTAAAAATTTGGTTTGATAATTTTTGAATTTTTATGGTTTTTATTAATGGTGTTTTTTAAATGGGGGTAACGAAATGGTTTTATTTGTGAGTTTTTATTTATCCATAAACTATGAAGCATAACAAGCGTATTCGTGACCCTACTTTACTCAAAAGTTTACTGCGAAATCTGAAGGTAGTTAACTTACAGTTTTAAACGGTATTTAGGTCGTATTCGTGACCCTAATATAGTTGTATTCAATGCTATTGCGCAAAATACACTTCCCACATGTTGTGGTTACTACTTTTGACTGATCTATGGATAGACAAGGTGTATTGTTGTGACTTTTTAGTGGCAGGCAATTTTGACGTTACATAACACGACCGTTCTTCTTCAATCATTGCTATTCGCACTGGTTTCAATGCAAAAACCAATATTTCGGCCGACGCTAATGTCGCAATATTAGTCTGACTGACAATAATTGGGTATTTATTAGTCACAAATTTCAATATTTACCAAAACATGTAAAAGTTGTGTCTTTCACAATATACAAACAAAGCAAAAGCGACTAGATTACAGTCTGGGAATGGGTACTGACTCATTTGTGTCAAATAAAGCACAAATTGGTTTGTTGAACTTTCAAAAAAAATTGAAAATTCAGTTGATCTGAGTCAAATACCCTTATATATTTAACTTTCAATAATTACTGAACGTTTAGAATTATGAACTTATCACCAAAAATCGAAAACTTCGTGCTCCATTGCGGTGAAATGGGCAGTCGTTGGGGATTTAACAGAACGATTGGGCAAATGGTTGGGCTACTTGTAATAAATGAGCATCCACTTACTGCCAATCAAATAGCTGAAGCGTTAAAAATTTCTCGCGGTAACGTGAGCATGGGTATTAAAGAATTGCAGTCCTGGCAATTAGTCAAAGTACACCATGTCCCTGGCGATAGAAAAGAATATTATGCTCCGAACGGTACTATATGGGACCTTGCTAACAAAGTTTTTGAAGAAAGACGTAAGCGAGAAATTGACCCTACTCTCACATTGCTGCGTGACCAAATTTTGGACTCAGCAAATTCACCAGAAGAAAAGTACGCTCAGGAGCAAATGCAATCCATACACGACCTACTTGAAACCGTAACAAAATGGTCTGCTGAATTGCAAAGGTTGACACCTGAACAACTGCAATCATTGATGAAGCTAGGTTCATCAGTAAGTAAGGTGATCGACCTCAAGGACAAGTTATTGAAAAAGTCGCAAATAACAGAGGTGTGTCATGCTTGATACCTTATTGCTGTCGCGAATTCAGTTCGCGACTAATATAAGCTTCCATATACTTTTCCCGACCATATCCATTGCTTTAGCGTGGTTCTTGGTTTTTTTTAAAGTCAGATATATTCAAACAAACCAGCCCGTTTGGCTCCGGGCTTATCGGTTTTGGGTAAAAATTTTTGCGCTTACCTTTGCTTTAGGTGTTGTTAGCGGTATCACTATGTCGTTTCAGTTTGGCACAAATTGGCCAGGGTTTATGGAGCGAGTTGGCAACATAGCAGGACCTTTACTTGGATATGAAGTTCTGACTGCTTTCTTTATGGAAGCGACATTTTTGGGGATCATGTTATTTGGAATGAAGCGTGTAAGCCCTCGGGTACACACCCTTTCTACTGTTATTGTCGCGATAGGTACGACTATTTCAGCTTTTTGGATTTTATCACTTAACAGTTGGATGCATACGCCAACCGGTCACGAAATAATCGATGGTGTTTTTTATCCTAAAGACTGGTTTGAAATTATTTTTAATCCGTCATTTGGCTATCGTCTAAGTCATATGTTGCTTGCCTCTGGTATTACTGCATCATTTTTAGTAGCGGGTATTAGTGCATACAGACTATTAAAAGATGATCACAAACATGCGCCTAAACTGACTTTAAAAGTTGCACTCACCGTAGCTGTTGTATTAACGCCTTTACAAGCTTTTGTTGGTGATTTGCATGGACTGAACACCTTTGAACATCAACCACAAAAAGTTGCTGCAATGGAAGGTGTATGGGAAACCGAAAAAGGCGCGCCTTTGCTGCTTTTTGCAGTGCCAAATGAACAAACACGAAGTAATGAGTTCGAAGTTGCAATACCAAATTTAGCAAGCCTTATCCTTACACACGAAATGGAGGGTGAAATCAAAGGTTTGAATGAATTTACAGACGCACATCCACCAGTGAAGCCTGTATTTTTTGGTTTTAGGATAATGGTTGGGCTTGGTCTTTTAATGATTTTAGTTGCCTTTTCAACTCGTATTGTACTGTACCGAAACGATGAATTACCAAAATGGCAACTGAGATTACTTGTCGCGATGACTTTCTCTGGTTGGATTGCAACCCTTGCTGGCTGGTATGTTACTGAAATTGGCAGGCAACCGTTTATGGTACAGGGGTTACTCAGAATTGATGAGGTTGTAACACAAGTACCAGCGGAGCACGTTTTATATACTCTTATTGGATATCTCTGTGTATACGCATTGTTGCTTGCAGCCTATATAAAAACGTTGTTTTACACCGCAGATAAAGCTGTGGAAGTTGAAGAATATGAAGTAAACATGCCAGTTAGCGGTGACCAATATGCTTAGTGCGGAATTTCTGGCGCAGTTTTATGGCACACTTATGGCGCTGGCCATTTTAGTATATGCAATTTTAGATGGTTATGACCTTGGCGTAGGCATATTATTGCCTACGAAGAACAAACAACAAGCTGACACAATGATTGCTTCGATAGGCCCTTTCTGGGATGCAAACGAGACGTGGCTTGTACTAGCAGTAGGCCTTGCATTAATCGCTTTCCCGCTCGCTCATTCAGTTATCTTACAAGCCTTGTATTTACCTGTCGCGATCATGTTATTGGGATTGATTTTAAGGGGGGTCGCGTTCGATTTTAGAGCGAAAGCTAAGACAAAGTATCGGGATGCGTGGGATGTTAGCTTTAAAGTCGGCAGCATTATCACTGCTTTCTCACAGGGGTTTATGCTTGGACTTTATGTGATGTCTTTTGATACGAGTGCGCAAAGTTACACTTTTGCTGTATTAAGCGGCATTGGTGTTGTATCTGCATATGGGTTGATTGGCTCAGCGTGGCTTGTAATGAAAACAAATGGCGATATATACCATCAGTCACTAGTATGGTGCCGCCGTTTTAACGCGGTTTCTCTAATTGGTGTGATTGCGGTGTCGATGGTAAACCCATTGATAAATGATTTTGTAGCTCAGAAGTGGTTTGGAACTGAGTTATCTATTTTGCTGCTGCCCATTCCATTTGCATGTATTGCTTTGTTTATTTTCCAAGATCGAGTACTTGCCAATTTACTCAGCTGCCAAGAGAAAGAAGGGAGCTGGCGTCCATTTGCAATAAGCACTTTGATTTTTTTGCTGTGCTTCTTAGGGTTGGTTTATAGCTTTTTCCCTTATGTTGTCCCAAATGAGTTAACCATTTATGAGTCGTTAGCTGACCCAAGTGCGCTGACCTTTATGTTTTTTGGTGTAGTACTAGTTGTGCCTGCAATCATAGGCTATACCGTTTTTTCTTATCGTGTTTTTTGGGGTAAGACCCAAGAGCTCACATATTACTAATTTCATTCATTAGCCCAACAAAAAGGCAGCGTAGTTAAGCTGCCTTTTTTATTTGAAAGTAGCATTATATCTAAATTTTTGGATATCCGATTCTGTCAGACAGGTACCCTACACTCGTAACGAAGTAATAACTACGATTCCAGTTCATTAGTGCTTTATAGTTGTCATACGCTAGGTACATACGACCATTCATATCATCAGGCATAACTAAAGCAGCTGTAATGTTAACATTTGGTAGATCTGTGCCATCGGTGCGACGAACACCTAATGCTTGCCAAGCTTCTAAGCTTCGCTCAGAGTTACTAAAGAATTCTAACCACTGGCTATGATTTCTTGTCCCTCGTTTTAAGACGTAGTTTTCAGAAAAGCCGTCTGGAAGTTTGACTTGTCGACCCCAAGTTAAATTATTATTCCAGCCAACACTTTTTAGATAGTTTGCTATCGATGCAAATGCATCTTCTTTGGTAGTCCAAATATCTTTTCGGCCATCTTTGTTATAGTCTACAGCATATGACTTAAACGACGTTGGCATAAACTGAGTTTGTCCCATAGCGCCTGCCCAAGACCCTTTGAAGTTACCTAACTCAACATGTCCGTCACGCAAAATGTCGAGTGCGGCCCACAATTGGCGCTTGTACAATGCTTCTCGTCGGCCGTCAAAAGCAAGGGTTACCAATGAGCTAATCACCGGGTATCCGCCTTGAACACGCCCAAAACTACTTTCCAGGCCCCAAAGCGCGATAATGAAGCGACCTTGAACGCCAAACTCAGCCTCAATTTTATCTAAAAGTTCTTTGTTTTCTTTATATAACGCTCTTGCGCGTTTAATTTTCCAATCTGGAACACGCTTAGGAAGATATGTTTCGAGCGTTTCAACGATCTCAGGTTGCGTTTTGTCTGCCTTAATGACCTTTTTCTTAAATTTGGCAGTGGCAAATGCTGAGTCTACGAGCGATTGCTCATAACCTTTTTGTAGTGCTTCTGCTTTTAGTTTGTCTAGGTACAGATCAAATTCAGCTTGTGTAGTTGCACTTACAGAAGCTGAAAAACACAGAGAAGTAAGTAATACTTTTAAAGTCTTAGTCACTCTTTGCTCCATTTAGTTTTTTAAATTCGTCCAAAAGGTTTTCTTGTGGAGGTGGAATCTGTAAGTAAAAGCCCTGTTCGATTAATTTTTCCTTAACCAAGCTTAAATCTGCCACCCCAAGTCTTTCTCTTTTCGCAAGATCAACTAACATTACATATATGGGGGTGCCAAAAGTGCTCATTAGAGGCGCTGGAACTTTGCTGAAATCGTCTCTTTTTTCAATAAAAAGGTAGGTATCGGCTTTTTTACTACTTTTATAAACTGCACTTAGCATTATAACCCTATAAATTCTTGCTTATCTTAGAGCAGCACTATACCATGACATATATAATAATTGGAAAGTTTTGCTGCTCTCAAACGTACACAGTACGGGGTCAAAATAAGATTTAATAAAGAGTACGCAGTTATATTTGAGCGCTTATGTCTACACAATCTTTTGAACTAAAGGGTAACCTTTTTACTTTATCAGTGTTGCAGTTATTAGACGCTGATCTGAATGTTGTAAAAGAGCAACTGAGTGAAAAGATATCTCAAGCGCCTAAGTTTTTTAAAGGCGCGCCAATCGTAATAAACCTTGCAGAGATTAAAGATGAGCCTCTTGGCCTATCAGATCTCAAATCCATTCTTAGCGACTTATCTTTGAATCCAGTAGGTATATGTAACGGTAGCGAAGATCATAATGATAAAGCTAAATCGTTAGGCATGTCAGTTTTGAACTACACCAAAGATGTTGCGCCCGTAGTAAAAACTCAAACAGCTACAGAAGTAGTTGAAAAACAAGTTTATGTTCCTGCACAAATAATAAATGGTACCGTCCGTTCTGGGCAACAAATTTATGCTAAAGACAGAGATTTAATTGTCATTGGTGCGGTCAGTCACGGAGCAGAAGTAATTGCAGATGGAAATATCCATATCTATGGAACGCTGCGCGGCAGAGCGATCGCGGGTGCTCAGGGTAATGATAATGCAAGTATTTTCTGTCAAAAATTGGAAGCTGAGCTAGTATCTGTAAACGGCAGTTACTGGATCAGCGACTCCCTACAGGGAGAGTATTGGGGTAATCCGTGTCAAATTACCCAAACGAACGAATCTTTAGAATTAACAGCTTTGGTCAAAGGATAAATCTAATGGCAAAAATTATTGTCGTAACTTCCGGTAAAGGTGGAGTAGGTAAAACTACATCAAGTGCAGCAATCGGTACTGGGCTTGCGCTAAAAGGGTATAAAACAGCCATTATCGATTTTGATATTGGCCTACGAAATCTAGATCTCATTATGGGATGTGAAAGACGAGTCGTATATGACTTCGTCAATGTAATCAATGGTGAAGCTAACCTAAATCAAGCATTGATTAAGGATAAAAGAGTAGAAAAGCTTTATATTCTGCCAGCTTCTCAAACTCGCGATAAAGACGCTCTAACAAGAGAGGGCGTTGATAAAGTATTAAATGAATTGAAAGAAGATTTTGACTTTATAATTTGTGACTCACCTGCTGGTATTGAAGCAGGTGCAATGATGGCATTGTATTTTGCAGATGAAGCCATTGTTACTACAAACCCTGAAGTTTCTTCCGTTCGCGACTCTGATAGAATCTTGGGTATTCTACAAAGTAAATCAAAACGTGCTGAAGAAGGTGCGCCACCAGTTAAAGAACACTTGCTTTTGACTCGCTACAATCCTGAACGAGTCGCAACAGGCGAAATGCTTTCTGTAGAAGATGTTCAAGAAATCTTAGCGATTGACCTTCTTGGTGTAATTCCAGAGTCGACTTCTGTATTGAACGCGTCTAACTCAGGTCAGCCAGTGATCTTAGACTCTGATTCTGATGCAGGACAAGCCTATAGCGACGCCATTGATCGTTTATTAGGCGAGATAATCGACTTTAGATTTTTAAACGTCGAAAAGAAAGGCTTACTAAAAAGAATATTCGGAGGCTAATTTGTCTTTACTTGATTATTTCCGTTCAGAGAAAAAAAGCAGTGCCTCTTTAGCTAAAGAAAGATTGCAAATTATCGTCGCTCATGAGCGCTCGAAAAGAGGCACCCCTGACTATTTACCTCAGCTTAAACAAGATATTTTGGAAGTTATTAGTAAATACGTTAAGGTGGATTCAAATGCCGTTAATGTACAATTTGAGCAAAATGAAGACGATTTGGCGGTATTAGAGCTGAATGTCACGCTTCCAGATGACGAAAGCAAATAAAAGAAAAAGGTAGCCCATAGGCTACCTTTTTTGTAATTTTAAAACATGCTGTTTTGTTTTAGTCTGCGTCGTGTTCGGGCCAGGTTACTATATGGTCTTCAAAGTCTTCTTCTAGATTAACACTTGTCTCTAATACGACCTTATCTTTAATACTAATCCCCGCTTTGTGCATCGCTTTTTTAGAGCCGTCATGCTTTAACGGGTGCCAAGATGCAAGCCCCCTACCCTCATGCAGCCGACGGTAACTGCAAGATAGCGGCATAAAAAAGATGTCTTTGAGATTATCTTTTGTAAGCTGTACGCAACTTGGAACCAATGTTTGTCTCTCGGTATATCTCGTGCAGCCGCCTGTGTTTATATCACTGTATTGGCAGATAACATCAGTATATAAGAGCTCTTCGCCATCTCTGAGGACATCTGTACTTTCAAAATGCTCGTCATCAGAATCAATAAAAGAGTGTAAGCAGCACTTACCACACCCGTCACAAATTGATTCCCATTCAACTGTCGTCATTTCTTCTAATGACTTAGATTCCCAAAACTCTACACTACTCATATTTAACGCCCAAAAATCTGAACGACGGATTTTACTTTAACATCAGTTATAGCGCAAAGCTTATAGTAAGGCGATATTAGTTAACAGCGTAATGGCTGTGTTGTTCAGTCACTTCGATCGGTAGCGAAATCTCAATACATAGACCACCGAGTAAGCTGTTGTGGGAATCTATTTTACCTTCGTGTGATTCAATGATCTTTTTACAAACGGCCAAGCCCATTCCTTTTCCGCCAAGCATTGCGCTACGCGAGACATCTTCTCTAAACAGCGGTTGAAATAACTGCTGGTGTGCCTCATAGGAGAGCGGCATTCCAGAATCTTCAATTTTTATAACGAGGTTTTGTTCGTCTTGAATTGTGGTAAGAGATATTTCAACATTGTCACCCCCGAACCTAAGCGCATTTTTTACCACTTCTAAAATGGCATTTTCCATAGTTTGTTTATCAACAGAAATACGCAATTGATCATCTACAAAGTTGGAGATACTAAACTTAGATTTTTTAGGGTCGCCCTCTTGTATACATGTTTGAAAAACTTCGTTTAGGTAAACTTTAGCATTGAGCGTTTCTTTATTTAAGAGCGCTGCTATGTCTTTGTCATCCGTCACCAACATAAGTTGGTCAATAAACGAATGAAGTTCATCTATCTTAGTCATCAGTTTATTGTAGGAATCTTGAACATTGTCCACTATGTTGTATTGCAGTGATTCCACTTGTATTTTCATCACAGTAAGAGGTGTTCGTAGTTCATGGGACAAGTCAGTAAAGAGCTTTTCTTCTTTTGCTTTCAGTTGAACCTCTTTGTCATTGACTTCCTTATGTTTAGTATTCACAGTTTGATTTAGGGCATGTACCTGATGCTGCAACTGATGGAGTAATCTGGATTGTAAAGACTTATGCTGCAGGGCTAATGCTATCGTGAATAGGAGTACCTCGATTAGATAGCCAATTTTAATAAACGATGTTATATCAAACACGTCAATAAGGTTGCCGTAACTGGCACCTAAAATTGTAAAGATATTTAGAAACACTAAGTGGTTTATTAAACTAAAAGTGAAGGTGCGCATTCCCGGCCCCTTCTGCTTGATACTCCAAGTACAAGTATAAATAAATACAGGTATAACAAGTGTACTGAGTAGTAGGTTAAAGTACACGCTATCAATTAAAAGCGCAATTGGCACCAAAGCGGCATAAACACAAATAAATGTACAGTAGACCTTATTGAGTAACGGGTGATAGTGCTTTAGCTGCAAAAAACCACGAACGAAAAGAAGGTGAAACAGCGGCACGGTGGCCATTAAGAATATTGAAAACTGCCCCGAGAAACGGTTGTAATCAGGCCAAAAATATTGGAATGTGAAACCCGCGGTATCAATGACAATAAGAAAAAACAGGAAGGTCCAAGTAGCATAGTAAACGTTGGTGCTGTTTCTATTGAAGAAAAGGTTAACTAGTACAATTAATAATATCGCAGCGATAACACCTGCTAAACTAGCATTGGTTATTAAACTTTTATGTGACTCAGCTAAAAAATTGTCTTGAGAGTGCAATCTAATGTTAGCTGGTGCATTTGCAAACGTTTGGTATTCTATCAAAAATGTGTTTTCGCCAGAATTTAGCTTTAAAGGAATGTAAAACTGTGGGTCCTGTATAGGGCGTTTGCTAAATGGGTCTGCTTCGGTCAAATTAATGACATCTAACCATCCATAGGGTGTTTTTTGATAAACCGATAGTTTAGCTAGTCTTGGAAATCCGAATGATAATATCCAATTACTCTCTTCTACTTCTCTGGTGACCTTAAAGTATGCCCATTTAGAATAGATCTCTTTTTTGGGCTTTTTGTGTAAGTCGTTTAGTGGTCTAAATTGCTGTGAAAAGTTGTCAAAGTCAAAAGCACTTCGAAATTCATTGTTATAGTCAAAGTAAAAAAGCGCAGATTTGTTGATAGGCACAAATTGCGTGTCTTTGTTCACACTTGTTGGTTCAATATTGGGAGAAATATCAGCATATGCTGGGATGAGAAAAAAACCAATCAGTATAAGCAACAAACAACGCATTACTCGCCCTCTTATTTATTTTTTTCAAATACTAACGTTGAATCATGTAGAGAATATGGAGGTTGAGAATGATTGCTGTTTACTTAAGCACGGTTTGTAAAGGATTGTAACAACCTTAATGGTACAAAAAGCTGAACAAAAACAGTGCTCTGAGTAAATATGATACAGAATTAAACGATAAGTTTTGAGAGATTGAGCAATCAGTCTATCCATTGAATTACGTTAATAACTCAACTGAAATATTTCTGTCATATTTCTCTGGTTAAATGCGCCCTGAAATAAAAACGTCATCAAAATGCCATATAGTTTAGGCATTGACACAAAGAGATAAATCAATGAGTGAATATAACGAAAAGTCATTTCCATCTAAGTTACTAACCTGGGGTGCAATTGCATTTCTTGTTTATTTGGTACTTGTAGCCGTAGGTACAGTGAGCGGTGGTTTTAAACTTGCGTCAGGCGGTTCCGAAGGAGCCAAAGAAATCTTCGCTTTTGCTACTAATCCATTTGTAGCCTTACTATTAGGTGCATTAGCAACTGCACTTGTACAATCATCTTCTACAGTTACATCTGTTATTGTTGGTCTTGTGGCGGGCGGCCTTCCTCTACAAATTGCTATCCCAATGATTATGGGTGCTAATATAGGCACAACTATCACAAATACACTTGTGTCGATTGGTCACATTCGCTCTAAAGAAGAGTTTCAAAGAGCATTTGCAGCATCAACTGTACATGATTTCTTCAACTTATTTGCGGTAGCGATTTTCTTACCACTAGAGATCATGTTTGGTCTGCTAGAAAAGTTCTCTGCAAGCCTTGCGCACCTATTCATTGGTGACGCTGACTTATCTATCAAGAGCTACAACTTTGTTAAACCTTTGGTGAAACCTGCTGTAGGCATTGTAAAAGATGGCGTAAGCTTCTTAGATGGAAAAGCGGCTGGTGTTGCCATGGTTGTTATCGGTATCGCAATGATTTTGTTTGCGGTAACAACGCTAGGTAAGTTACTTAAGCAAGCGTTAGTTGGTAAAGCTAAAGATCTTCTGCACGGTGCAATTGGTCGTGGCCCAGTAGCTGGTATCAGCTCAGGCGCTGTAGTGACAGTGATGGTTCAGTCATCTTCAACAACCACAAGTTTAATGATTCCTTTAGCTGGTAGCGGTGTATTTACTACTCGTCAAATCTACCCGTTCACTCTAGGCGCAAATATTGGTACTACTATCACGGCATTGCTAGCTGCGACATCGATTACAGGTCCTGCTGGTGAGGTTGCACTAACTGTTGCACTAGTCCATGTAATGTTTAATGTATTTGCAGTAGGCTTGATTTACGGCTTACCTCTTTTACGCGAAATTCCAATTAAGTGTGCTGAGAAGCTAGCTGAAGTGGGTGCAAGAAACAAAACAGCTGCATTTGGATATGTACTAGGTTCATTCTTTGTAGTACCGGGAATCATAATGCTAGCCGTTCGCTAATCTTTAGTATTTCTTAGTGGCCCCAGAAAATTTAATAAAGTTTTCTGGGGTTTGTTCATATATATGCAATAAAAATTGTGCACAATTAACTGGTAAATTATTAATTCAACTTTTGATCATGGCAAACACTCGAACTATTCAATTTGAACTCTATAAGCATAGCGACCCAATGTTCTCGACTGGTGGTCCGTCTGCAATTGATGAACTGCGATTCGACACGCAAGGTGCTGAGTTGGTTCTAGATTGCTTGCTACCTCATGACGCCGCAGTAGGTAACGTTATCCAAGCAACTGCAACTCATGAACATCAAAGAGATGAGAGTTTTAGTGGAAGCTATACTTTGACAGAGTCCGATCTAAATGCTGGTAAAATTGAGTTAATTTTGCATGGATATGGTGATGCTGGGATGTATATGACACAGTTGAGCTTAACGGGACTCACTGGTGGTGTTAAAAATGTAGTGGACGCTCAGGTTGAACTTGAACACCCAATACTAGACACAAGCGCTAGTGAAAGCCCCTTATTTAAAAAGCAAAGTTCATTTAACTCGATCATTTCTAAATTAAAAGCATGGAAATCAGATCTGCTGATGGCTTAATGCTACAAGGGTAAGCTTATTTTCCCGAGCGTTAAGCCTCCTTCCTCTTTCTTTGAACATATACATTCATTTGCTAACACCGCGAAAAGCGCAGCCTCTTTAGAGTCAGCGTTAATACCATTAAAATCTAGAATGTCTATTTCTAGGTCGCCATTACAGGCTTGCTTTATATTGTCTAAAAGCTTGGTATTGTGGGCCCCGCCTCCACTTACTAATATACGTAAGTCGTCTTTTACTCCAGTGGTTGTAATATGCTGTACCATTGTCAAAGCAGTAAATTGATTAAGCGTCGCCATAATATCTCTGTTATCAATATCATGTTGCTCACTTATTTCAATACAATGTTCGAGCAGTTCTAAATTAAACAACTCAGGACCTGTGGTTTTTGGCATCGGCTTATTTATAAAGTCGATATTCATAAGCGCATCTAGCAAGTGCTTATTGATTTGACCAGAAGCAGCAATTTGACCATGTAAGTCGTAATCTTGACCGTAGTACTTCTTTGTAAACTGGTCCATCATAGTGTTGCCAGGACCTAAATCTGAACAGATCACTTCCTCAATGGGGGATGCTTTTTTTATCAGCGTAAAATTGGCAATGCCACCTATATTCAAAAGGATCGTATTTTTTTGCTGGTTGAAAAATAGAAAATAGTCCCCGTAATGCGCTAACGGAGCACCCTCGAACCCAGCTGCAATGTGCTTTTGTCTAAAGTCCGATATTGTAATAATTCCAGTAGCAACCGCAATTTGATCGCCGTCTCCTAATTGAAGCGTACCGTGGTTAAATTCGGAATAATTGTGAAAATGTTTTGGGCTGTGAAAAATGGTTTGCCCATGGCTTGCAATAAGATCAATGTCAGAGGGGCTTATGCCCCACTTTGTTATTTGACTATTGATAATTTGAGCGTGTAGCTCTCCTATCCAAGGGTTAAGCAAAGTTAAGTATTGTAAGTCTACGGTAGTTTTAGCAAAAACATTCAGTATCTTTTTTTTCACTTCGTAATCATAGTCTACTGTGTTAAAGGCAATTACTTCGCAATGTGTGTCTCGCCCACTCCCGGAGATTTTACATAAAGCGAGATCTAAACCATCGAGTGATGTTCCGCTCATTAATCCAAGTATTATTCGCTCATTTTTATTACTAATAGTGTAAAGAGACTGAATGTAAGGGTTCATAGATATCTATTTATGTTATTGCTAGTTAATACTGAAATCACAGGATACAAGTTTTTGCCAAGGTTTACAGTGATATTAATGGTTTCTCCTGCTTTAAAAGAGAGCTTTTCCGGTAAGTTGCTAAGCACTTTAGCGCTTCCATCAGCATACGTAACCATAAGATGATGTGGTTCTAGTGTTCTTCTCCCGCTAGAGAGGTTTTCTATGCTTAAAAGAGCTGCCCGCTCCCCCTCTTCATTGGACATGGTTATCGCCGTTTTGACTTTGAAATCACTACCTACAGGTCGTATATCTTTCTCACTGTAAAATAGTGATGAATCTGTGTATATCTGTGTGTTGTCTATCGTAAAGGGCTTATCATTGTTTGCATACGCAACACTAGACAATAATAGGAGGGGAAGGATGATTCTTTTCAAATTGTACTCCACAATTTATTTCACAACCGAGTTAGATCTTTGTCTTAAAATTGCTTCGATTTGAAGTTGGGATTCTGTTATTGCTCTATTAATAGCTTCAATCTCTGCGTCTTTAAATGTAAGTCGGCTTAACATAAAGTGAATTGCATTATCGTTGACGATATATGAGTGCAGCCTTAACCGATCATATCCAAGTTGATTTATATAATAGAAACCAGTGTGCTCATCTTCTATTAGAAAATCTATTCTTTTTTTATTGACTAACTCAATACGTCTAGAAACGCTGGCGACCTCTATTAGTCGCTGTTGATACCAGCTAATTTGCAGTATCTGCCTGAGCTCTTCTCCATAATATGCACCTGGGTTTGTTACAAAGGTATACTCATCAGCAAACAATTCAGTCAGGCTTTTAATTGGCGGTAAATCTAACCGCGTGAAAAGACGCATTTTTTCACGTCTATAAGGTGCACTAAAGTGTGCATTGTTTGCTCGATCTACGTTGAAGCTCGCGGACGGGAGTACATCAACATAACCCTTATATAATTCAGCCAATCCTCGGGCGGAAGTAGGGAGGCGAATAAATTTAAAACAAACGTTCGCTTTGCTAAATACAAGCTTGGTGATCTCAATGTCTAAACCAAAAGGAGTATCTCCTTTGTACATCACGTAAGGCGGCCAACTACTGCCTATACCAATCTTTTTTTCAGACGAGCATCTTTCACTTGAATATGCGTAACTTGATATAAAAACTATTATCAGTAGTAGGCGTTTCACATTTGTATACGTTTGTCAGACATTTATTTAGTATGAAATATTTATAAGAAAAAACAAAGGTGCAGAGCACCTTTGTTTTTATAGCGGGTTGGCCTGTCCATCGGTCAATTCAGAAAGGTTTCTGAATATCAACCCAATACTGTTTAAAGAGCTTGCCAAACCATAGCAGTGCCGGGTTCTTCGCCTCTAGTCCACCATTTTGCGCGATACACTTTACCGTTATGTGAAGCTAAATCACCGCCTACATAAACTTTACCTGCATCCCATGGTGCAACGCTAGAAGCTGCATCAGTAACAGTTACATCGAAAGAAGTTGTTGTTGTATAAGTTCCATCAGATACATCAACAGTTACCGTATATGTGGTGTCTTGTGCAACTTCACCCGCAGCTAAAGATACGCTAGAACCTGAGCCCGACACAGTCAGTCCTGCAGGTGCATTCCAAGTGTACGTTAACGGGTCGTTGTTTGGATCAGTTGCTACCACTGAAACGTTTACAGATTTATTTTCTTCTACAGAGACATTAGCAATCGGTTGAACCACTGGTGCGCCCGCAGGTACTTCTGCTTTCACAAGAACTGACACAGTTTTTTCAGTGGTTGCGTTTTTGTCATCTGTAACAGCGATTTTTAATGAGTACGTTGTGTCGACAGTAACATTAGGAGCTGTAATCCCAACAGTTGCAGTATTTGCATTTGTAAGAGTCAGGCCTTGTGCAGTCCATGCATATGTTACCGCTGCGCCTTCAGGATCGCTGGCAGTGACAGTCAATGCAGCAGACTTACCAGACTCAAGCGTTAGATTGGCATCTACTGATACAATCGGTGCTCTGTTTGTTGGCACGCCGCCGGTTAAACCATCGTACATTGCGTTTAGGATGTCGCCATTATCTGCATCGATTTCCCACGCAAATAAACCACCTAAATTATGCAAGTTTACATACTGACCTTTAGCATATACTGAGCGAGGGCTATCATAAGTTAATAGTTTACCACTCGTAGGGTTCCATACCCATGCAGCTTCAGCTTGATCATCATATCCTGCTGTAAATCCGTTAATGCCAGTGCCATTCGCACCAACTAGATTTTTAGCAATTGCTTTGTAATCCATGATGCCAGGTTCCCAAACACCTTCGCTTGTAGAACCTGCGTATTTACCATTACCTGGTGCAGTCATTGGATTGCCCGGGATTGTTGTATTTGAATCAAATACGCCTTCCCAGCCACGTCCGTACATCGCCGCGCCTACAACAAGTTTCTTAGGATTAACACCTTGAGCTAATAGTGCTTTCACTGCATTGTCTAAGGTATAAGCAGGGCCTTTACGTGGTTCACCGTTGTCATCTAGGCCAGTTCCATCACACTCACCTTGACTTAAATGTGAACCGCAGTAAATACCAGTCTGGTGACCAGTCACATTATTCCAGCCACCATAAAAGTCATAGGTCATTGCGAAAATGTAGTCCATGTATTGCTGAGCAACTTGGTAATCAACATCCTCAATTTTGTCGTAACCAGAGCCGATTGCTGAAGTTAACTCGTATTTGCGACCTGTTTCTAGCTCTAGCTCATCAAGCATTGCACGCAGTTCTTGCATCAATGCAATATATGCCGGACCATCATTGACCGGATCTCCAAGACCAGGGTTAGGGCCGTCACCACCAGGGAATTCCCAGTCAATGTCTACACCATCATAAAACTTCCACGTTTTCAAAAACTGCTTCATTGAAGCAACAAATGTGTCGCGGTTAGCTTTAGTTGTGAATCCGTGGAATGGGTCTGATAGTGTCCAACCACCAACTGAAGGTAAGATTTTAAGATCTGGATAACGTTGTTTAAGCGCCATCAACTGAGCATATGTGCCGCGAATTGGGTCATTATTGTCTGTACCTGGTAGCGTTTTCTGAACTGCAGCCCACGGATCGTGAATAACAACTTCATAATCTTGTGAATCAGCACACGCCTTTTGTAATGCTCTCCAGCTATTGCCATTTTCAATTTCTTTAAGTGACTCGTTAGCACCACAAATTGGAATGAATCCATAAAGAAGATGAGTTAAGTTTTGAGCTGGGATGTTAGATACGTCAAAATCTCTGCCGTAGATGCCCCACTCTACAAAGTAAGCACCTGTAACCATTCCTGGAATGGTGCCGTTGTTTTTGTTCTTTGGATCAACGTCCATGGTAAGCGGCTGCAAGTGACCGCCATCTGTATCTGCGATAACGATTGGTTTGCCAGCGCTTTTTGCACAACCAGTTGAATCACAAATTTCTAAATAAAGCGTGTGTCTTCCTGATTTAGTGTAAGGGAAGCTAACAGTTCCGCCTTTAGTGCCAGCTGCAAGTGGGCCTTGATCTACTACTTGGTTATCAAAATACACTTTGTAGCTGTCGCCACCTGTGCCACTCCAAGAGTTCCATTTTATATTAACTGTTACGACGTCCTTAGCCTGTACGATTTGTTTGTAAGAACCGTTACCTTCTAAATTTACATCTACAAAAGAGTAGGTTTGTGGTTCCCAACTAATTTGAGGCGCTGAAGGTGCGGCAATTGCACCTGCTGACATCAGTGCTAGTCCTATAGCAGCAGTTAAATTATTAATTTTCATTACTATCTCAACCTTATTTTACATGTTATATCCAAACCCCAACGAATTGGAGTGACCTTTACATCTTATTTAATTTCTTTCCATACCTGTGTAGTGCCAGGCTCTTCACCTCTATTCCACCACTTAGCTTCGTATACTTTGCTATTGTGAGAAACTTTGTCGCCTGCTACATAAGTCGCATTTGCTTTCCATGGTGCTGGTGTATTTGCAACATCTTTTACTGTAATTTGAGTGGATGTGTTGCTAGATAGAGTGCCGTCTGAGACTGAAACACCAACGGTGTAAACGGTATCTTTATTTACTGAGCCCGCTTTTAGAGTTATTGTCGCGCCAGAGCCAGTGTAGGTTAATCCTGTTGGTACATCCCATGTATACGTTAGGTCCATTGTATAATCGTCAAATGCATGAACATGAAGTTGAGTTTCTGATACTTCGTTCATAGTAATCGGATCTGGTTTATGAACCGTTGGCGGTGTATTTGGCTGCTGCACTTGAATTGTTAGGTTGTAAGTATTGGATGCAGCAGTGACGAAGACCTCGTTACTTAACAAATTTTGTTCGTCAAACACTACATTACCAGCGCTGTCTTTTACGCCCACTTTTATATCAGAGGCATAATTGGTATTTAATAATGTAGCGAGTTCGGTTTGCCAGCTATTTGAGTTAACATCTGTGATCTTTAGAGATTGTTTAATGATTTCTTGACCATTTGCATCAAAAACACGCGCCCACACGGTATCTGTAACTTTTGCATCTTGTCCTTGTTTTACGTAGTATCCAGCAGAGAACCAATCTGTTGGCTGTGAGTCAGTGACGATATTTATGTCTGAGCAGTTATAAAATCCTTCGCCTGCTACATCATTACGTTGCCAGCGAGTATAAAGAATCGCCCTACCGCTTCTATCTTGCGGTATATTTAAAGTCATTTCGTAAAATTTCTTACCGTCTGGATCTGTAACAAAATTCACATTTCCGACTTCAGTGATTAAATCTAAGTCTGTCCAATTTAATACATCAGTAGTCGCATTGAATGTGGGCTTGGTTAAGTAAAATTTCCAAAAACTTGGGTTGTGAGGAGTAGTAGCTCTGAATCGAATAGCAAGGTCACCATTAGCGCCTGGTTTTACATCTGTAGTTTGCCATTCAGTATGGGGCAGGTTCATGCCTCGTTTTTCGTTAGAGCCAGCCGCACACAGCGTGCCATTGGGTATTGCAGCTTCTACAGCTGCTTGATTGTTATAATCAGCGATAAGAGAAGCGAATTCATGTTCTTGGACGAATTGCACATAACCAGACTCTAAAAACGCAGCTCTACATGCCAGGTTTGGAATGTTGGTTCCATCATCAGGCCACCAGTAGCCACCTTGTGCTTCACATATTGATTGTCTGGCTTTAGGAAAGTCCATGAAACCATGGGCGTTTGAAGAAGGTGTATATGTTGATACGAATGCAGTACATGCAACAGATAGAACAGTTAAATATTTTCCTTGTAGAACGTTCATCGCGCTCGCCTCTTATAGCTGTTTAGCTTTTATTTATTACTAATATTGCTTGTCAGATTAAAGCGGGAGCAAGCTCCCGCTAGCTTAGGTTTTATAAACTACATACTTTTTGATAATCAGAGCTTGTCGAAGGTTGTTTGTTACTCCACCACTTGGCTTTATAAACGCCTTGACCGTCTATGATTAGGTCGCCAGCACCTGCATGCGTGCCTCGTGGGAACGTAGGATATACTGGGATATCTGCAATCGGTGTACCTTCGCAATGCGTAATTGGACCACCATTACCATCTCCTGGCTTAGCAGCTGGTAAAGTCGGGTACTCAAACTTAAACGCATAGCGCTTACCATCTTTCTCTGCTGTGAAGTTAACCGGACCTGTTACAGGCATGTAGTACATTACCTGAGCGTTGATAGTTTCGCCTGGAGCGAAAGACTTCGGTGTATTACCCCACTCATTCTTTAATGTAATAGAGAATCTGTGGAAATCATTGTCAAAGCCGCCAATGTTATTGCCAGCAGCATTTGAATTGTTTACATCTACTGCCATTCCAAGTTTCTCTTGAGCATTCCAGTTAGACTTGAAGATTGCAGAAGTCGATACCGGTACATCGAACGAGATTTTTGCTCCTGATAAGTCGATGTTCGAGTTGTTTGTGAATGCAAATGTAGGTGCTATTGGGTAGTTATCATCACCTACCGGGAAGCTTTTCGCATCAAAGCTAACGTCAACTTGTTCAGTTGGTACTTGGAAAGCCACATCACCTCTGTGAATATCGTACTGAGCACCAGATTGCTTGAATTTGTTATATGCTAGCGTTGTCATACTCGAACCCATGAAGTATTCGCCTTTCGCTGCATCGTAATCAAAGTCGCCAGCTAGCTCCCAGAACATAATACCGCCTAGACCTTTGTTGATTACATAATCAACTTTTGTACCCATAGACTCCTCATCTTCAATCGAGATGAACACATTCTTTTGAGCGTTCCACAGCCAAGGAGCTACAGCTACTGAATCATAATTGCGAGCATATGTACCAGTTAACTGGTCTGCAGGATCTGTATCTGGTGTTAAACCATAGTCTGCAAGGTAGCTAGGTAATACCCCATTCTGTAAATTCTTAGCGTGCCAAAGTGGGTTAGAACCTGCCGGAACTTCTAGGCCAACGTCATTTTTGTCATGCCATAAATTATCGATACCAACTGCACCATTACCACACTTATTCTTTTCGCCTGAACCTGTTCCTGGAGGGCAATCTGCTTGATTAGGCAGCGGCGCCTGTCCCCACAAACCGTTCGTACCACCTTGAACGTCTCTAAAGCCACGTGTGTAGTAAGGGATACCAATGTTTATACGTCCAGCTGAAAGACCGCCTTGGAAATATTTAACAGCCCAATCTGTATTTAGGTAGCCAATACCTTCAAATTCTTTAGTACCATATACATTCCAAGCTTTTAATTCTGAATCTTCACCTGTGTCATACAACGCAGCATTATGGCCAACATGTGAGTTCCAAGCGCCATGTAGGTCGTAAGACATGATATTTACGTAGTCAAGGTACTTAGTAACTTGAAACGTTTCCATACCACGAAGAAGGTAACCTGACGAAGGTGACGCAATCGTCAACATGTAATGATGGCCGTCTTGTTGCCCTGCTTTGTCCAGCTCTTCACGAAGGCGCTTCATTAGCACTTGGTAAGAAGCGTTTAGGCCCGCTCGTCTCGCATTAGAGATTGGGAAGTCATCAGGGTGACCTGAGTCTTTCATTGAAGATGGGTATTCATAATCAATATCTACACCATCAAATCCATACTTTCTGATGAACTCAACAGAGCTTGCTACGAATGTTTCAATACCAGCGTTGTTAATGGAGCCGTCAGCATTTGTAGTCATTGTATAGAAACCACCGCTATTCACTCTCTTGCCATCAGGGCCGAAGAAGCCGCCAGTTTCCGCCCAACCACCAACGCTGATAAGCGTTTTCACGTCTGGATACTGTTTTTTATATTTATTTAGAAGGTTAAAATGACCTTTATAAGGTAGTGTTGGGTCTAATTCAGCACCTGCTACTCCTGGCCATTCCATATTGGTAGCTGGGTTACCAGCAGCGTTTGGATCACCAATTGAGACTTTGTTTCCAGCATCAACATGCGCAAAGGCATAGTTTATGTGCGTGATTTTGTCCCAAGGAATGTCATTGACTAAGTATGACGGTTGGCCGTTTGCACCATTTCTCCAGCTAGTGAAATAACCGATCACACGTCTAGGGTGGTCTGCACCCATTTCTTCTCGGCCGTTGGCGTCATAGATTGTACAATAAGGGGTATTAACACCTGGTGTTTGATATAGGCCGGCTGGCTTACAAGCATCACGGTCGCCTGGGACTTGAGTACCGACTGTAAGTTGTGTACTAACGCTCGTGCTTGCATTTTTATCGTCTGTAGCAGTTAGAGTGAAAGTATAGTTTCCATCAGCTTCTGCGACCCACGTGTGCTCTGTTGGTGTGCCATTTGTCGATACAACTTCTACGCCATTTACAGCAAAACTAAGCTTGGAAACTGTACCGTCAGTATCGCTACCTGACAAAGAGAACACAACGCTACTACCTACTACCAGTTCTACTGGTTTTGATTTGATATTTAGAGTTGCAGTAGGTGCCTCGTTAACAGGTGTACCTGTTCTTACAGTAATTGAGTTAGAAATTAACTGAGAAGCTGCGTTTTTATCGTCATAAGCTTTCGCACTCAGTTGATAAACACCAGGCTGACCTGCGGTCCAAACAGCATCAAACATGTCTGCTACACCAGTTGTATCAGTCGCGATTAACGTATTGTCAACATAGAACTCTACTTTGTTTACGTTTCCGTCAACGTCAACTGCTTTTACACTTATGGCAACGCTGTCATTTTCGTCAAATTGAGAGCCATCAATGGGGGTTAACTGACTGATTGTTGGCGGGTTATTTGTTCCCGAACCTGCGCAGTCTCCTAGCTTTTTCCACTCCTGGTCTGGCCCTGAATTAGCTGCCGGTTCTGAGCGATTCCACCACTTAGCTTCATATGCTACGTTGGTTTGCTGGACTTTGTTACCACCGACATATGTGCTACCAGCTTGCCACTCTGGCAAGCCAGTGCAATCATAAGCGTTCGAATACGTTGTGCTTATTGCAATTGCTAAAGTACTTAACTTGAGCACATTTTTAATATGATTTCTCATTTTCATCTTATCACCAACCTTTACATTAATTGTGATTAACATTTGTTAAATAAACCTAACATAGAAATTAAACACGTCAATGTGTGCCTGTTTAAAAAATAAACACAGAAACCTGCTTTCCAATACTAAAGTTGTGCTTTTTTAGGGTGGAAATGAATTTAATTTATATTCATCGCTTTTGCCTATATATGAATCGAATTCATCTCTTTGATGCCAAATATTACAGACTATTGCATATATAACAGTTGGTTAGTGGGGGCTCGTACCTGTGTTAGATCTAAATGTAAACTTTCACATAAATTAAACTAATCCGAAAGTTGACGCGCGCGTAAACTTATATTAGTTATAAGCTATAACTAATGGCTATATAATTTAATAAATAAATTTTTAGTTTGATTGATTGGAATCAGTAAGGATCTAATTGGAATAAAAATTTGAGGGGTACAGAGTATAGACTAAAGTCTATACTCCAAGAAAAAGAGCGGCGCTGAGTGAAAATACTACTGTTTTGATTTTGGAAGTTTTACTTGAACTGTAACACCGTTATCGATGTTGTTGACAAGTGATATGCTTCCCTTGTGGTTAGATAAAATCCCATAAACTACCGCCAAGCCCATACCGGTCCCTTCCCCAAGCGGTTTTGTTGAGTAGAAAGGTTCGAATATATGGCTGATGTCATCTTCTGGTATACCGATTCCGTTGTCACAAAATTCAATTATATATTCGGATTCTGTTTGATTTACTGTAACTGTAATTTTGCTCTGGCTTATTAAGCCCTTCTCTTTTGCTTCTTCGCAAGCTTGGACTGCATTTACAAAAATATTGATGAAAGCCTGCGTAATATTAGACTTACTTCCGCTGATAAATAAACCTTCCTCAGAAAGTGATGTAAGGTGTACTTGTTTCAGTTTGTTCTCTAGTAGCTTTATGGCGTGCTCTATGACTTCCTTTACTTCAAATATTGACTCGTCACTTTGCTTGGGTTTTGCAAAGTCCAATAAGTTTTTGATTATTTCTGATATTCGTCCGCAACCTTCTTGGCAATCGTTGGCTATGTCCTCGAGATCTTCAGTTAGTTCCCTTGTGTTAATACCTTGATTCAATGTTTTTAGTTGGTCGATTAACTGTTCGTCAGTCAAATCCCCTTCTGTATAACGGCTCATTAGGGTTAGGTAGCTATTTATATCATCTTTGTAGTGCGCAAACGTTTCGAGATTACACGTAAGATATGCCAAAGGGTTATTTATTTCATGCGCGACGCCGGCAGAGAGCGTTCCAAGCGTAGCCATTTTTTCGGATTGTACGACTGCTATTTGCTGCTGCTGAAGTATTGTCAGCTTTTTTTCTAGCTCTACATTTAGGGCATAGAGTTTACTTGTTTTCTCTTCTAGAAGAAGTTCAACTTCGTCTCTAGCTGCTTTTTCCCTGAGATAGGCTTTGTAATAATTTTGCATATTATGAATGTGTTATCTTCAAAAGACACTCTTTCTCACCGTTGTGCATACAAAGAGGATGTTCTATTTTTATAGTTTTATTAAAATGTTCAGCACAACCATAGATCAATCCTTCGGCGCAAAAACATAACTTTCTCGGAGACCTATACACAAGGTGAATTGTGTGTTCATCATAAATTTTCGCTTCGATAGTTGGTAAGTTCGGCTCTTCGTAAAGCTTTTGTACCTCCTGATGTATTACATCATCAATGGAGATAATCAACTGTTCAAAGCTTTTAAACTCTTCGACAATCGACGTATGGCGCTTAGCTAAAAAACCAAAAAGATATGTACCAAAGGCCTTTAACGTTTCCGGCATGGATAGGTTTAAAGCTTGTGAAACACTTGTAGCCAGCCCAACTAATTCCTCATCAGGATAGGACCTTGCACTGACATATACGCGGTCTTCGGGGCAATGTTTCTCAAGTAATTGCTCCCATACATCCATGCCCTTAGTGTTAATTACTAATTCTTCAAGGCATCTAAAAATTATACCTTTCATTATGCCTCCTCTAGCACCAGCCTTCTAGCACGCATGTCTTCAAGTACGTCAAAAAAATTTGGTCTACTCATTTGCTGAGGCGTGATAGATGAAATTGAAATCGCTTTGTTATTTGGGGTAAGCCTTATAAATAGGCGTACTATCAGATCTTGTACATTATTGTTTTCCGAAACAGAAATGAGCCTAGCTCTTTCACTGATTAAGTGCTCACTAACGCCCCACAGCAATAAAAATTTGGAGCTTAAATCAAGAGGCTTAAAAAAATCATTATCTGCTTTTAGAGCAAAGTACTCATTGATTAAAAAATCAATGTAGCCGATGAATACCATTACAAAAATTTGCTCGCAAGTTTTCTCATCGGTGTCGCGTTGTTTTGCAACACAATAGGCCTGGCTTGACCAGGTCAAGTAACAATTCATTGCTTCATTTTGGCGACTTACACCAATTACATGAATAAGCTCTAAAGAGATAAAGTATGCAATTGAAATATAGCGCTTTATCGTATTGGGTAAATCTTGGAAACTATTGCCGTTCTCACAGTTCAATATATCTATTGCTTTGTTTATTTGCGATTCAAGTTGTGGTTCAACGCCTTGAGTTAACGAATGTATCTCTTCTATGAGAGAAATTGTGTTGGCACTCGGTGTAGGAAAGTACGGTAGCATACCAAGGTTTATTACTTGCTCTTCATTCCAATCAATTTTGTTGGTTCGAGTAATCAATTCACTCAAAAGCAACAACTCATTTTTGTCGAAAGGCTTTTTCAAAAAGTGATTTGCTGGGATGTCATCCTTTATTTGATAGAGCTCGCCTATGTTTCCCGACATCATAATACGTATTGATTTTGGGCTATAGTGCTTGGCAATGTTAAGAACATCTTTTCCATTTAAGTCCGGCATCTGGTAATCACTGATAATTAAATCATAAGTAGGTCCGTTGTCTGATAGGTAGCTTTCAACCAACAATGGGTCGTTAAGAGTAACGACTTCGTCTACAGAAAAGCTTCTAGATACAGCTTTTGATAAGGCACGCAACATTAATTTGTCATCGTCTATAATTAAAATCTTTAATGCTTTCCTTATCATCTATATCGAACCTATTTTGTTGTTTCTTATTAAAGTTTAGTCTAATTTTAAAACTATAAACAAAACTATTTTAACTAAGATGGAGCTGTTCAAGTTTATGAGTGAAGATCCGATACTAGTCTTGTGTCTAGATGACGAAAAAAGTGTCTTAAAGTCACTCGGTAGACTATTGAGGCAAAACGGCATCAAAGCTGAGTTATTTGAGTCAGGTATTGAAGCTCTGGAAAGGGTCAGAGAAATACCATTCGACGTTATAATTTCTGACATGAGAATGCCAAATATGGATGGTGCTGAGTTTTTAACTAGTGTAAAAGCAATTTCACCTGACTCTAGGCGGATTCTTTTAACTGGATACTCAGATATTGAAGATACAATAAACGCGATCAATGGCGGTGGAATACATGGTTATATTCAAAAACCATGGAAAAACGAGCATTTAATTACTGAAGTGAACAAAGCTGCAGAATTAAGTAAACTTAAAAAGCAAAATGACGAGCTTCAAAAAAAAGTACAAGTTCAAAATGATGAACTTAAGGAACTTAATTCAAACTTAGAAAGCTTAGTGGAAAAGCGTACATCGCAAATTCGCCAAGTTTTGAAACAGCTTGAGGCTGCAAATGAAAACGAAAAAAAAGAGCATAAAAGTACTGTAGAGTTACTTTATAATTTCATTAACGCAAACCCTTATTTAGATGCAGACAAAGCAAAAAATATTGCTAAAGTGTGCTTTCAGTTAGCTAAAGCATTGTGTTTGAGCTCTGAAGTAGCTGATATGACAAGAATGGCAGGATATTTGTCGCAAGTTGGCTTGCTTGCCATGGACCCGTCTTTATATTCAAAGCCGTTTCATGAACTAGACGCAGAAAAGAAAAAAGTATTTTTAACCCACCCTTCTACAGCACAGTTAATGCTAATGCCTGCTCAGCACTTGAGCGATGTAGCTGAAGCTATATATAGCCAATTTGAAAAGTATAATGGTCAAGGAGTCCCCAAAGGTTTAAAAGGAAAAGATATTCCTATTGGTGCACAGATCCTAGCTGTAGCGAGAGATTATATCGAGCACCTATATCAAAGCCAACGACCAATGTCTGAGCGCAAAGAAAATGCACTCGAAATTATTAAAATGTATGGCGGTAGCTTTTACCATCCAAAAATTGTTGAAGCGCTGTTGTCTGTACTATCAAAAGACCAAATTGAAACCGAAAAAGTTGGTAGTATGAGCATTCTTACTGCTCAGCAGTTAAAACCGGGAATGGAACTTGGACTAGCGATGCATAGTGCTCAGGGAATTATGTTGTTACCTAAAGGGCACGTCCTGTCAGAAAGCTCCATCGCAAAGCTTCAACAACTTGAGTCTCAGCGACCTAATCCTTTCAGAATCATGATCGTAGATAACTAACCAAATATTTCTAAAATAAAAAATGGCGCACTTTTATACAGGTAACTATTTTATAACCTGTATATTTGAGTTAAAGAACACATCATACTTTTGGTTGATTTCGACGTAAGATGCTGTAACTCCACCCAATTTAG